>NZ_JAVDWC010000012.1:0-1440 GCF_031457175.1 Sphingopyxis sp. BE235 | reverse complement strand
CTAGCACTACTTTGGCAGAAGTTTGATTTTGGGGATTCCCATTTTGGTTGATGGGTGATTCATAGGGAGCCGACGTTGGAAGGATGTCGGCGATGGATGGTGATTGGCGTGTTGATCTGGAGCGTTGGCTGGCGCCCTATCTGGAGGGCCTTGGCCACAAGGCTCGGCAACGGATGTGCCCGGCCTATGTCGCGGGCCTGATCGGTCCGGGGGATCGCAAGAGCATCCAGCCGATGGCGGCGCGGACGGGCGAAGTCGGCTATGATCGCCTGCATCACTTCATCGGTGCGGGCCTTTGGGACAGCGGTCCGCTTGAGGCGACCCTGTGGGAACAGGCCGATGCGCTGGTCGGCGGCGACAAGGCATGGCTGATCATCGACGACACCGCGTTGCCGAAGAAAGGGACGGCGTCGGTGGGAGTGGCGCCGCAATATGCATCAGCGCTGGGCAAGAATGCGAACTGCCAGACGCTCGTATCGGTGACGCTGGCGTCGCGAGAGGTGCCGATCATGCTGGGCTTGCGGCTGTTCCTGCCGGAAAGCTGGACGAGCGACGAGGCGCGCATGGTCAAGGCGGGCGTGCCCGAGCCCTTCCGCCCGTATCGCACCAAGCCGGCGATCGCTATCGAGGAAATCGACCGGGTCATTGCCGCCGGGGTGCGCTTTGGCTGTGTGCTCGCGGATGCCGGATACGGCCTCTCGGCTTCTTTCCGCCAGGGGCTGAGCACAAGAGGCTTGCACTGGGCGGTCGGCATCCCACGGCACCAGAAGGTTTATCCCGCTGATGTGCAACTGATCTTCCCCGTGGCGGGACGCGGGCGTCCCCGTCAGCACCACGTTCCGGACACCGCATCGCGCGCCGCCCACGCCGTGCTCGACGACGCAAAATGGCGACAGATCAGTTGGCGTCGGGGAACGAAGGGACGCCTGAGCGCGCGCTTTGCCGTCATGCGCGTCCGCATCGCCGACGGCCCGCCGCAACGCATCGGCGCCTCGGGCGCGCAGCACATGCCCGGGGAAGAAGCATGGCTGGTCGGCGAGCATCGCTCCAGCGGCGAGCGCAAATATTATCTCTCGAACCTGCCCGCAGATACGCCGATCCGGGATATCGCCGGCGCCATCAAGGCGCGCTGGATCTGCGAGCAGGCCCATCAGCAACTCAAGGAAGAACTCGGTCTCGACCATTTTGAAGGGCGATCATGGACAGGTCTTCATCGCCATGCCCTCATGACGATGATCGCATATGCCTACCTGCAATCCCGCCGCCTCGCTCAGGCGGGACGGAAAAAAAAGAATCGCAGGACCACCGCCGCAACCCAGTCTGCCCGCAGTCCGGCAGGCCATCCTTGATCACCTATCCAGGCCGCCGCCTGCCTGTTGCCCCCAATGCGGTCACCGCCTCCGTGAAGAGACAATCAAACTTCTGCCAAAGTAGTGCTAG
>NZ_JAVDWC010000011.1:0-2523 GCF_031457175.1 Sphingopyxis sp. BE235 | reverse complement strand
TGTCAAACGGCGTTCAAAAGGGACCCCCGATCGGCGTCGAAGAGGGACCCCCTTTTCGGATAATATGATGCTGGTTTGTTGAAGATGGCCTTGCGCTGCGTGCGGCGGAGGGCGGGCGTAGCCCGACCGGAGGCGCGCGCAGCGCAAGATAGATTTTTGAAGGCGCCGAAGGTGGCTGTCAGCTGCGGTTTTTGAAGCGCCAGCTGTCGTTGCCCGTCTCGACGATATCGCAGTGGTGGGTGACGCGGTCGAGCAGCGCCGTGGTCATCTTGGGATCGCCGAACACGGTCGGCCATTCGCCGAAGGCGAGGTTCGTGGTGATGATGACGCTGGTCCGCTCATAAAGCTTGCTGATGAGGTGGAACAGCAACTGCCCTCCCGAGCGGGCGAACGGCAGATATCCAAGCTCGTCGAGCACGATCAGGTCGAGCCGCGACAGCTGCGCCGCCAGGGTCCCGCCTTTGCCGATCCGGGTCTCCTCTTCGAGGCGTGTCACCAGATCGACGGTGTTGAAGTAGCGGGCGCGAGCGCCCCTTCGCACGACATTGGCGGTGATCGCGATGGCGAGGTGGGTCTTGCCTGTCCCCGTGCCGCCGACCAGCACGATATTGCGGCGAGGCGGGAGGAAGGAGCCATCGTGAAGGGAGCGGATCATCTCCTCATTGATCGGTGTGCCCTCGAAGCTGAACCGCTCCAGGTCCTTCACCACGGGCAGCCTCGCAGCCGTCATCCGATAGCGGATGGAGGCTGCATCCCGGTGGGTCGCCTCAGCACGGAGCAGGTCGGTCAGTATCTCCATGGTGGTGCGCTTGCGCTGGAGGCCGGTGGTGACCGCCTCGTCGAACGCCGCCGCCATGCCCTTGAGCCCGAGGCCGCGCATCGTGTCGATCATATCATGCCGCTGCATCATAGCCTCGCAGCAGATCATAGCGGGCACAGTCGGCGAGCGGAGGATGCTGCAGCATCCGGTCTTCCGAAGTGACGATGCTGTGGGGTGTCGCCGGCTCGCGGCGCCGGGAGAGGATGTTGAGGATCAGCTCGTCGCTGGCCGTTCCGTTCGCCAACGCTTCGCGCACGGCAGCCTCTACCGGCTCCAGGCCATCGGTGAGCACCGCCGAGAGGACCCGCACGAACCTGCGATCGGCCTCGTCCCCGGTGCCGAGCCTTCGCCGTAATCGGTGCAGGGCGGGCGGCAGATCCCAGTCCTGGAACGGTGCGCCGTTACGCAGCGCGCCGGGCTTGTGCGCGAGGACCGGCAGATAATGCCAGGGATCGTATATCGTGCGGTTCCGACCGAAGTGGCGCTCATGCTCCCCGACGATCGCATCGCCGCAGCGTATGACGATGCGATCGGCATAGGAGCGCACCTGAACGGTCCGGCGTGCGGCCGTCGACATGACCGAGTAGCGGTTGCGATCGAAGCTGATGAGGCAGGTGCCGGTGACGGCATGCTCGCTCTCATGGAAGCCGTCGAACGGTGCCAGGATCGGCTGCAGGGCCGGTCGCTCCATATCCAGCGCCTCGGCGACGGTAATATCCCCGCGTTCGGGATGGGCATGATGCTCGGCCCAGCGCCGGCACTCGGCCTCCAGCCACCCGTTGAGCTCGGCCAGGCTGGCGAACCGGAGTCGCGGCTGGAAGAAGCGGCCTCGGATCGTCTGGACCTGCTGTTCGACCTGGCCCTTCTCCCATCCCGCCGCCGGCGAGCAGGCGGTCGGCTCGACCATGTAATGATCGGTCATGATCAGGAAGCGGCGGTTGAACACACGCTCCTTGCCGGTGAACACGGCCGTCACCGCCGTCTTCATATTATCGTAGATACCGCGTCGCGGCACACCGCCGAAGAACGCGAACGCCCGGGCATGGGCATCGAACAGCATCTCCTGGCCCTCGCGCGGATAGGCCCGGACATAGGGTGCGCGCGAGTCGCAGAGACGCATATGCGCCACCTTCACCCGCATCGGCTTGCCGGCGATCTCCACATCCTCGTGGCTCCAGTCGAACTGGTAGGCCTCACCCGGCTGGAAGGTCATCGGGATGAACGCCGGTGCGCCTTCGCCAGCATCCTTCCGCCGCGCAGCACGCCAGCGCGCCGCATAGCGGCGCACCGCATCATAGGATCCATCGAACCCCTCGCGCACCAGCAGGTCATGGATACGCGTCATCCGTAGCCGATCGCGGCGGCCGCGACCTTCGTTCTCCTCAAGCAGCGCATCGAGACGATCCTGATAAGGACCGATCCGCGGCAGCGGCTGGACTTTGCGCTGATAGTTGAACGCCGCCTCCGGCGACCGGATCGCTTTGCGGACGACCTTCCGCGACAAACGAAGGTCACGAGCGATCGCCTTGATCGCCTTACCCGCTGCATGCTCACGCCGAATCCGAACCACTGTCTCCACGATCAACATCCCGTTCTCGCCAACTGATCAAAACCAGTCGGCCGACTAAATCCCCGGGATGAAGGGGTCCTTTTTGCACGCCGATCACCCCACGAAGGGGGTGCCTATTGCACGCTGATCCTCA
>NZ_JAVDWC010000010.1:0-31280 GCF_031457175.1 Sphingopyxis sp. BE235 | reverse complement strand
TTGATCACCTATCCAGGCCGCCGCCTGCCTGTTGCCCCCAATGCGGTCACCGCCTCCGTGAAGAGACAATCAAACTTCTGCCAAAGTAGTGCTAGACGGCCCTGTCAGTGCTTCACGAAAGTCCAGTAGAGTCGCGTCGCGATTTCGGCGCAGCGTTTGCGGCGATATCGGTGACAAATTCATATCGATCGCCGCGATATGCAGACCTCGTGAATTCGACGGGCGTCCCTTTCGCATCACGGGTCAGGCGCTCGATGCGCAATATTTCCGAACTCTGCGCAATCGAAAGCATTCCAGCTTCGGTTGGCGTCGCTAGAGCGGCGCAGATACGTTGTGTTCCGGACACAGGAAAAACCCCCGAGGCCTCAAGCGCTGCGTAGAGCGAGTCGCCGACGGCGTCCAAATTCGGAAGAAACTCCGCGGGGACGACGGCATGCTCTATTGCCAGTGGTTCGCCGTTCGCAAGACGCACACGCGCGAGCCTAGCCACCTTGGTGGCGATCGGAATCTCGAGAGCGACCGCCTCCTCGTCGGTGGCGCTGGCGTAAGCGCGCATCATCCACACAACGCCGGGATTATCGCCCCTCGACCGCGCATCCTCGGAAAAGCTCGTCAGCGTTGCGCCGCGTGCCAGGATGCGTTCGGTGACATATGTCCCCGAACCGTGCCGGCGAAAAAGCAATCCTTCCTCTATGAGCTTCTGGATGCCCTTCCGGATCGTGACCCGGGACATGCCCATTCGTTCCGATAATTCGCGTTCGGATGGAAGTGGTTCGCCCGGTTCCACCCCTCCGCTTTCGATATGCTCGCGAAGATTGCGCGCCAACTGAAGATAGAGCGGTGCATTGCTCTCCTTCAACCCGGCAAGCTTGTCTCGCATTTCCAGTCCTTTCCTGTTCATTGTCAAGGAAGCAGGCGATGAGAGAATCGCTCGCATTTTTCCGTTGCTGCTGGCCCTAACGATGAACACTCATTAGCATTTTTGGGTCGTTCGCTTCAACCATTTGGCACGCTATTGGTATACATGTCGATCCGCATGAAGCTCGCGTCGTCGGAGATTTTCGCGCGCGGATGATTGCGAAGCGACCCATCGACTTGCTCGAGCGTGCGAAGTTGGGAATAGTATTCCTCGAATTCTTCGCGACTGTTGATCGAAAGCAGATCGGACACCCCCAGTCGGCCAAACATATCGGTGAGGCGTAGAAAGCCATCGCTCGCTAAGGCGATCGCCCAGTCGTCGACGGGCAATTCGGCGCGATCGGCGCGCTCGATTGCCTCCATTTGGAGACCAAGCACCCAATAGCCGCCATCGACATTCATAAAAGCTCGATTTCGGACAAGTTGCGGCCGCAACTCCTGAAAAAGCTCGGCCGTGGAGATTCCTGGGTGCTCGGCGACGATCGATCGAGCCAGCGCTATGGTGCGCTGCTCGAAAGGCCCGATATTGCCGCCGTCTCCATGTTCGGCGAATGCTTCGCCGCCAAGGGGCCGGTAAGCAATCCGACAGTCTCCGAGCGTTGCCAGTTCAACTTTTTCGGGCAGGGCGCGGACAAAAGCTATCGCCGCGCAGGGCAATTCATGGCGCCCCGCGGGCGGGCGCCGCGCGAGCGTTGAATAGTCCAACCGGCAGCGGTCGACCACGGTGCCGAACAAATCCTCGAAGGGCATTGTTGGTTCGCTAGCCAGAAGATCGCGCAGCTCCGCATCGACCCGCTGCGCGAACCACTGCGCATCGCTGACTGCTGAGACGACGTTCTCACCAGCGCCAGAGGCTCCATCGATGACCCAAGCCGCGGCGTCCGTATATCCCACCAAATCCTCATTTGCCGTTGCTCCGGATCGGGTTTCCGCCAAACGGACGTTGAACATCTCGGCTCCACTAAATAGACGTGCGGTCGGCCTCGTGCGCGCTGGCCGATATCGTAGCTTGATGATGTGGTATCATAGTGGTAGCAAGCGTGCAACGTCGACTACGGTTAGGGGAGCGAGAGATGCGCATTCTTGGTTTCATGAGCGGGACGTCGCTTGATGGCGTCGATGCGGCCATTTTGAGCTCCGATGGCGAAGAGATTCACGACTTTGGTCCGACGCACCTCACCTCCTTTTCGACTGAAGAGCGCGCCATCGTCAAAGAAGCCACCGAGCAGTTTGTAGCGACCGGCACGGCCGAATCGAAACTTTTGGAGGAGGCCGACGATATCATCGTCGATGCGCACGTTCGCTGTGCGCGTGAACTTCTCTCCAAATCCGGAGCCGGTACGATCGAATTAATCGGTTATCATGGTCAAACTGTCCTGCACCGGCCCGATCGCGGATTGACGATCCAGATTGGCGACCCGAAAAAAATTGCCAATACGCTCGGCGTCGACGTTGTCGCGGACGTTCGCCAAGCCGATATGGCCGTCGGCGGAGAGGGCGCGCCTCTTGTCCCCATCTATCACGCCGCTCTTGCCCAGAAGATCGGCAAGTCGGGCCCGATCGCCTTTCTCAACGTGGGCGGCGTCGCGAATTTCACATTCATCGGCAGCGATAAAGAAATCATCGCACTTGATACCGGGCCGGGCAATGGGATGCTCGATCTTACCGTCCAAAAACGAGGTCTTGGGCGATATGATGATGGCGGAGCGCTGGCCGCGAGCGGAGAGATCAATCAGACTGTGCTGAGCCATTTACTGGCGCATCCCTATTTCGAACGTGAAGGGCCGAAGTCGTTGGATCGCTATGACTTTCCACTCGATATTGTGAATGATCTCTCGGCTGCCGACGCAGCGGCGACGTTGGTCGCGTTCACCGCCCGGTCCGTGGCGCTGGGCGCACAGCAGCTTCCCGAGCGACCGGCACTTTGGATCATTTGTGGCGGCGGGCGACATAATCCCGTTATAATGGAGGCCTTGCGAGAGGTCCTCGGCGACTGCGAAAGCGCGGACGATTTCGGGCTGCGCGGAGACTTCATCGAAGCCGAAGCCATCGGATTCATCGCGGCGCGCTCGGTTCGGGGGTTGCCAGTGACCTTCCCAAAAACGACGGGCGCGCCAAGGCCGACTGCGGCCGGAAAGCTATACAAGGCTCAGACGGCGACAGTCGCCTGACCAGGGCCGAGGTCGAAACTTGCGCGCTGTGCATTCGACCTGGCGGGTGCAATGATAGACCGCACGGCGCTGGGGAGCATGTCGAAATGATCGATGTGCAAATCCGCACCAAGCTGGCTGGCGCACACGTCGGAAAATCCGAAGCCTACCGCAATCGACGGCATCGCAGCCGCTCTCGCTGTCTCGACGTCGACCGCCGAATCTCCAACATAAATGGCCTTGGCCCCTTTCGCCTGCGTAATCGCGGTGAGCAACGGGCGCGGATCGGGTTTTCGGACAGGCAATGTGTCGCCGCCGATAATTGCGTCGAACATACCGGCCCAGCCGAGCGCTTCGACCAGATGATTGGCAAGTTCCTCAGGCTTGTTGGTGCAAATCGCGAGCCTGAAGCCTTCGATTCGCAATTCTTCGAGCGCGAGTTCCAGCCCCGGATAGGGCGCCGAAAAGGTACAAATATTGTCGGCATAATGTTCCAGGAACACCGGAATGGCTCGTGTGATCAGTTCTTCCGGTGCATCTCCGCTAAGCGTGAGTCCTGCGGACAGCAACGCGCGCGCGCCGTGGCCGGCAAGGGACCGAACGAGCATCGGCTCGACGACCGGCCGGCCGAGGACTTCCAGCGAATGATTGAGCGCAGCGATGAGATCGGGGGCCGTGTCGACAAGCGTCCCGTCGAGGTCAAATACCACTGTGTCGATTTTCGCGCCCCGCATCGCCATTCTGATGCCCGGCCCGGGACCGCAACACAAGGGCCAATTATGCGATCCGCCTTCCGTTCCGGCCATTCTGGCGCATCTAATGGATCTTGCGGCGTGACCATCGTGGTTCGGTCGCCGTCGCTGCATTTCCGACGGATTGCGCCGCTGCTAAAATTGGTTACAATCTGGTATTAGGTCAATCCGGGACGTGCGAAAGCAGTCGAATGGACCGACGGAACGGAGGATTCTGCATGCCGTCTGAAAAAACGTATCGAATCCATATTAACAATCACCCTCACGAGATCGGCCCCGCACCCCTACCCGCCGCGCAGGTCGCCAGGATGGCCGGGGTCCCGCTGGATAACGTCGTCATCGAACTCGAGACGCCAGCCGGACTGAAAGAAGTCGCCCTCGAAGAGACATTGGCCGCAGCTGATGGACTGAGTTTTCTTGTGACGCGCCAATTCATCATGGGCGGCGCCGCATGATACATGCGAACGGACGCGCGCTGCTCCGCCTAGCGCAACCCGAACTCGCAAGGTTGATCGCGACCGTTCTCGATGCACCCGACCCCTTGGAAGGCGGCGCATTCGCCTTGTTCGGTATGCGCGATACCGCGGCGTCCACTGTTTTCACCCTCGCCGAATTAATCGCTCCAGAGGTCGGCGAGATCGGCTGGGGGGACGGCAATGTTCGGATCAATCATCCCTACTTGCGGCGAGTCGCGAAGCTGGCGCAATCCGGACAACTCGCGGTCGGATTCATCCATTCCCATCCGCGAGGTCTGCCGCCTCGGCCGAGCAAGGTCGATGAAGAGATGGACGCCTACTTGGCGGACTATCTGGGGAGTCTTCTTACTGGTCGCCCCTTCGTCAGCTTGATCCTTTCGTACGACGGAAGCGATATTGCTGTTGGCGGTAGGGCTCTAATCGATGGAGAATGGCGCGCGATAGATCGCGTTGCGGCCGAGCGGATGCCCCAAGTCGTCGCATGGCCGGGCGGCGAGCGGCCAGCCCCACCACCGCAGCCACCGGAAAGCGTGGCGCGGATGACGAGTGCGTTCGGACTGGAAGCTTATCAGCGCCTCGCCCGTGCTACCGTCGCACTCATCGGCGCTGGCGGCACAGGCTCTGCGGCGATACCAATTCTGGCCCGCGCCGGCGTCGGCCGTCTGATTGTCATAGATGGCGATCATGTCACCATTTCTAATCTTGAACGCTTGCACGGCAGCCGTCCCTCCGACGTTGAGGCGGCCACCCCGAAAGCCCTTGTCGCCAAACGCTCAGTTGCTGAATTCGCACCGCATTGTGAGGTCCGTGCCGTGGTCGGCCGCCTCCCTCAGCGCGAGATCGTCGACCTGGTCGTTGAGGCTGACCTTCTGATGGGCTGCACTGATCAACATTCGAGCCGAATGGCCGTTGCGGACATCGCTTCCCGCTATCTTGTACCGGCGATTGACTGCGGCGGGCTGATCGAGGGAGCCGACGGCGTCGTAACTGGCCAACTGGTGCAGATTGTCCGCTTCTTGGCCGCGGACCCTTGTCCGGTTTGCCGAGGGATGATTTCCCCGCTGCGCGTCGAGCAGGAATTGCTTCCAACTGGCGCGCGTCTCGACGCCGCGACTCAGGTTGCAAAGGCGGCCGCGGCGGGCGTGCGGCACGACCCAATCCTGTCAGCAATTCCCCAGATCGACACTGTCGGCTACATCACGACGACCGCCGGAACTCTCGCCGCCGGATTTGCAATCGGATGGCTGACGGGCCGTTTCGACCCTAAGTTTCAGCGGCTGCAGCTCGACCTAGTCAGCCGCAATCTCGGCGCGGTGGACCGGCCGCAGACGGCAAATCCCGACTGCTATTGCACCCTGTCATATGGCCATGCGGATCAGAGCGATACGGCGGCGCCCATCTCTGCGCCCGCACATTGGCCGCCAGTCCGCTTCCTGTAGATTTCCCGAAGCGCCCCCAATGATCGGCGCTGGGCGCCGTTTTCGATATGGCTTTCTCCCACCGCCGGATCGACCTCCAGCACGATAGTTCCCGTACGGCCAAAGCGGTCCGGGAGCCTCTCGAAGGGCAGCGAGCCCGAACCGACCTCGAGCCCCTCGCTGACTATCGATCGCGTCAACACCGCTTCGTCGAGCGCATCCTTTGCGATCTGGTCGCGGTCGAGCAGGATCGCGTCCGAAGCATGCAGATATGGCATGTCACTGTCCACGAAATCGAAGGGGTGGAGCCACTCGACCTCCTGAAGGTCTTCCTCGCTGATCCACGCGAACCTAGGGTCATCCCGAAGCGAGGAATAGGCCACCCTCTTTCGGTTGAATAGGTTCGAAGACAGCGCGGCGTGCGCGACGTCGACGAACGGTTCCACATTGTCGAGACCCTCCTGCCGCACGAAGTCGCGGAAGCGAGCGATCTCCCAAGGGAAAAAATGGTCCAGGGGACCAGAGAGATAGTTCCTGCCATCGCGCGGCAGCAATGAATAGTGGCCGACATTCTCGACAAGTAGACGCTTGCCGCTTGCAGCGTCGGCCAGATCCCTGATGACCTCGTTGAAGGCTATTTCGGCGGAGGCCTTGTCGACGGCTCGCGGCGCGCCCTCGCCGAATACCAGCCCCCAATAGCGATGGAGGACGATCGCATCCGCACCAACCCGGTCGGCGAACTCGATGCTCCGTAGGCACTGGTCGGCGTCGAAGTCCCGCGAGGTCACCACGGCGACGGATTGCAGCGGGACGTGGACAACGAGTCCATTCACCGAATGGTCTGCTTTGAACCGCTCCACATTCGCGATCGCGGTCTTGAAGCTGTCACGCGAGTCGATGTCGCGCGCGCCGAACGTATGCAGCTCGAGATTCACGGGCAATCCAAGCTCGGTCATGGCTCGACCGCGAGCGCCGAGCTGCTCTTTGTCGATGGCCGCGGCTTTCAGGGAAAAATCGACCATTTGAAAATCCTTCCGCTACCCGCAAGCACCCGGATGAGAAGCCCTTGTCGCGGGATTCGCGAGCGTCAGCTGCAGTTGCGCCGCTTGACTCGAAAGAACAATACCACTTATAGACCGGGTAACAAGTTGTATCAAATGTGGTAACTAACCTGGGGTTAGCCTAGCATTGTGACGCGACGCGCACAAATCGGCGGAGGACATGGATGCCCATGACTTGTCGAGACCGCGAAAGCGGTACAAACAAAGGGTCCGCTTCGGAATTTATTTCCAGCGCGCCTTCGCCGTTTTGCGAGATCGTCGCCGCACACGCCGCCGAAGGCGATGCACTGTGCCGCATCAGTCCGGTCATTCTCGATGCGATGCGGAGCGAGGGCTTGTTTCGCACCCTGCAGCCGCGGCGCTTTGGCGGCGGCGAAGCTGACATCGCAGCATTTTTCGACAAGCAAATCGAGATCTCGGCGACCGACATGTCAACCGGCTGGCTCGCCGGCGTGATGGGCGTCCTCGCTTTCCATCTCGCGCTCTTCCCAGCAAAGGCGCAAACGGATGTCTGGGATGCGAACCCGGGCGCCCTCATGGCGTGCAGCTACATGCAGACCGGAAAAGCAATATTGACCAGCGACGGTTACGAGCTGAGCGGCAGATGGCGATTCGCGAGCGGCGCCGACTATGCAGACTGGTTCCTGCTCGGCGCCCGCCTTGAGCGGGCGGGCGAGATTGAGCCCGTCATCTTCCTCGTGCCGCGGCACGATGTCGAGATCCTGCAGACATGGCGCGCGACCGGATTGCGCGGAACCGGTAGTCAGGACTTGTCAATCGAACGCTGCTTCGTCCCAACCCATCGCATCCACGGCATAAGAGAGCGCTTCCTTGGAATGAGCCCCGGGCTCGAGGTCAATCGAGCGCCGCTCTATCGCATCCCTCTTCCGCAACTGCTTTTCCGCGTGGTGTCGGTCCCGGCGATCGGAGCGCTACGCAGCGGCCTCGCGGCTCTTATCGACCATAATTCGCTACGCACGGACATTACCGGGCAACGCGTCGCCGGGAATCCTGAAGTGCGCCTAACGGTCGGCGAAGTCGCAACGGACATCGAAGAAATGCTGGGCATATTGCGTGACGGCATCCGCCAACTGTCGGCGGCCGCGTCGGAGGGCCGAAACCTCCCGCTCCAAACCCGCATGATATTGCGGCTGCAGGCGTCGCGCACCGCCGAACGCTGCTGTCGACTCATGCACCGGATTTTTGTCGCGGCGGGTGCGAGCGGTCTGACCTCCGATGCGCCGTTCGGCCGCCTGCTTGCCGACATCCAAGCGTCTCGGCAGCACGCCGCCAATCAGTTCCAGCCGTTCGGGCAGTCGCTCGGAGCGAGCCTGCTGGGCATGGAAGCGGAGGACAGTCTACTATGAGTGGCGATATCGCACACCCGTCGCCCCTTCCGTTTAGCGTCGCTTTCGATCCGCGAGACGAGGATGAGGTGATCCGTCGCTGGCGCGGCTTGTTGCGTGGAAATCACTGGAGCCATGGCGCCGAACTTGAAGAGTTCGAGGCGACCTGGAAAGCGTGGAACGAACTGCCAGCGATTGGGTTCGACAACTGGGCCGGCGCCGCGGCCGCCATTCTCGATTTCTTCCAGGTGGCCGGCAAGACCGTCCTGTGTCCTTCCAACACATTTCTTGCGACCCCGCGATCGGCGCTGCGTGCCGGGGCAAGTGTCGAATTCTACGACTGCAATCGCGAAGACTTGTGCGGTTCGTACACGGACTTCGTCGAGAAGGCTGAGCGGCATAAGCCGGCGCTCGCTTACATCGTACACATCGGCGGGCACATCGCATTCGATATTCACCGTATCGCCGAATATTGCCGGGCCAATCAAATCGCGCTCATCGAGGATTGCGCCCATGCGGTCGGAGCCGAGTGGAACGGCGTGAAGCCGGGCGCATTCGGGGATGCCGGCATCTTCTCGCTCTATGCGACGAAGACCATCTCGACCGGAGAAGGCGGCGTCGCGGTCACAGCCAATCCCGATCTCGAGCGGCACGTGCGATCCTTCCGCGATTACGGGCGCGGTTCGCGATATAAAATTCAAGGAATGAACCACAGGCTCGATGAATTTCGGGCCGCACTCGGTGTCGTGCAGATGCGCAGGATGCCCGAAATCGTCAGCTGGAAACAACGATACGCGCGCGAGGTCCTGGACTTGCGCTATCCAAATCGCGTGCAGATGCCCAATGGTATGGAAAGCGGATACTATAAGTATATCGTATTTGACGAGATACCACAGACAACGGGTCGGGTATATGAGTTGCCATGCCATGAAATATTTGATTCTTCGATCAGTCTTCCTAACACTGAATGGGCTACTAATAATCATTGGTGCGTTCCAATATACTATCCGAAATAGTTTATATTCATCAAAATATTTCAAAGTCCCTAGTTAGAAAACGCCAATGCATATTATATAAATAACGAGGAGAAATGCCATGCGTGACGTTCTGGATATCAGAAGTACGACGAACATGGTGCATCCGATCTGGCTTTGGATCGATCCAACCAGCCGGTGCAACCTCGCCTGCCGCCTTTGCTATACAAAGTTCAGTCATGGCAAACTCGATCTCGAGCCGTCGCAACTCGAGGAGACGCTTGGGCGGCTCGCCGCGTCAGATACGCTTGAGGTCAAGGGAATCCATCTCAACTGGCGCGGCGAGCCCTTGATGAATCCGCGTTTCAACGAGCTCCTCGCGATAACCCGTCGGCTGCTTCCTGACGCGCCACTCCAGTGGCACACCAACGGCACGATGCTCACTGCCAAGCGCGTGAAGGAGATTCTGGCGGTCCCTTACACGCACAAAATTTTCGTCTCGCTTGATGGTGGCAATGCCCGCTCGCACGATCTGAACCGGGGGCAAGGCAATTTCCACAAGACAATGGGCGGGCTCCGACGGTTGCTCGACATGCGCGGCGACGATCGCCGTTTTGCGACCATCGGCGTGTATCAGATCGATCTCAACCAAACCGAGGAAGCCTATGACCCCGAGTTTGTCGAACTGCTCGGCCGCGTCGACGACTATGTGAAGGTTACCCCCCTCCTTCCGGGCGGGGCGCACAGCAATGTGACTGAAATCGGCGACCTCGAAAGCGACAAGACCCTCTACGACCGGATGTTGCAGGACATCAACCCGAACCTACCCGTCCCCGGAGGGTCCTGTTTCTGGGCCGGCCATACCCTTTGCCTGGCACCCGACGGCAAGGTCTCGGTTTGTGTCATCAGTCACGGCAGGGCGGGCGTCGTCGGCAATCTCTTCGACGAGACGCCCGAGGCCGTGGTCGACCGCGCGGTGGCATTTCGCCGCATGCTCGAATCCGCGGGGCGCGCATGCGTTGGCCATTGCTCGACCTGTCGCAAGCCGGAAGGCGACGTGCTTCCGAAGCACAAACAGCGCGGACAATCGAAGCTGACGGAAATCGCCTGAGGAGTTGATCGTATGAACAGAAGCGACTGGGCAGTCGGATTGATGACCGGGACGATCATTGACGGCTTCATCGACATTGCGGCGGTTCGAACCGACGGGCGCGACATTGCGGAATTTGGCCCCTGGTCGCTCTCTCCTTATCCCGACTCTCTGCAGGAGTTGATAGCGAAGGCATTCGATGCTGCTCTCGCATGGCGCTTCGACGGAGCCGAACCCGGGATATTCGCAGAGGCGGAAGAGGCGCTGACACTGGCGCAAGCCGATGCTGTGGTGCGTTTTCTCGATGAGCACGGCATCGCGCGGAACTCCGTGCGGGTGATCGGCTTCCACGGCCAGACGGTGCTGCACCAGGCGCCAGACAACGGCCGGAAGGGAAATACCCGCCAACTTGGGAATGGCCGATTGATGGCCGATCGCACCGGCATCGATGTCGTCTATGATTTCAGGACCGACGACATTCGCTCTGGAGGACATGGCGCGCCCATATCTGTTTCCTATCATCACGCGCTCCTGAAGCACTTGGGGGCGGGCTCGGACACGGCCATCATCAACCTCGGCGGCGTCGCCAATCTCAGCTGGGCCGGGACGGACGGCGAGGTCATCGGTTTCGACACTGGACCTGGCGTGGGGCCGATCAACGACTGGATCACCGCGCATGGCGCCGGCGAAATGGATCTGGAAGGCCGGGTTGCCGCTAGAGGCAGTGCGGATGAGGAACGGCTCCAGACGCTGCTGGCTCATCCCTTCCTTTCTGCAACTTGGCCCAAGTCGCTCGACCGGTTCGATTTCACCGGAGCGCTCGCCGACGGGCTCTCACTCGCCGACGGCGCTATGACTCTGACCGCTTTCACCGCCGGAACCGTGGGCAAGGCGCTAGACATGCTACCGGTGCGGCCCGATCGTTTGATCGTCTGCGGTGGCGGTCGGAAAAATCCGACATTGATGGCGGAGCTCGCCAGGCGCGCTGACGTCCAGGCCCTCGCCGCCGAGGCGGTCGGCTTACGCGGTGATGCGATCGAGGCCGAATGTTTTGCCTTTCTGGCGATGCGCAAGATTCACGATCTTCCGATCAGTTTTCCAGAAACGACGGGGGTGCCGAACCCAATGCCCGGCGGCCGCGTCGCCGCAGCCGAGCGCGTGTCGTGACCGAAGCCAGCGAGGACACGGCCTGCAATCCGATCGAGGCCGCCGCACGGGCGCTGACGTGCGAGTTTGCAGCGGCCGGCGACGTGTCGGGGCAAATCGCGCGCCTTATCGATATGGGGCGCGCGTTCGATGGCTTACCAGACGGCGACAAGAACGCGGTCACCCGCATTCACGGCTGTCAATCGCAGCTCTGGCTCAAGGCCCAACTCAACGGCCAGATCATGACGTTTCGCGCCGATTCCGACTCGCTGGTGATGCGCGGACTGCTTGCCGTCATCCTCCAGATTTACGAGGGGAAGCGCCCGGACCAGATCGTCCGGCACGACTCCGGGGCCGTCGATACTCTGATCCTCACACTCGCGCCCAGCCGTGCTTCGGGCCTTCGTTCGTTGAAGCAGCGGATTCGCGAATCGGCGGAGGCAGCGCTTTGAATGCGCAGCGAGAGATTGGCGAATATTATTCGCGGCAGACCGTCCTGCCGGAGATCGGGCTGCTCGGACAGCAAGTGCTCGCCCGATCGAAGGTCCTCGTCATCGGCGCCGGCGGATTGGGGTCTCCCCTCCTCATGTACCTCGCCGGCGCCGGGATAGGGACGCTGGGTATCGTGGATTTCGACGTGGTCGAACCCTCGAACCTGCACAGGCAGATCCTCCATGGCATCGACCGGCTCGATACGCTGAAGACTGCCAGCGCGATCCGGACTCTGACAAATATCAATCCGCACATCGAACTGATCCGGCACGATGAGCCGATCGGCGCAACGAATGCCGACCGTCTTGTTTCGCAATATGATCTGGTCGCCGACGGCAGCGACAATTTCGATACACGCGACGCGGTCCACGCCGCTTGCCGGCGGAGCGGCAAGACGCTCGTCAGCGCGGCAATCCAGCTGACCAGCGGAATATTGACGACCTTCAAATCGCACGAGCCGGGCGAAAACCCATGCTTCCGCTGCCTTTATCCCGACCGGCCGAACGCGGAGGTTACACCAAGCTGCTCCCTGATCGGCGTTCTCGGCCCCGCGGTGGGTGCTATGGGCTCGCTCCAGGCAATCGAGGTGATCAAGGAATTGCTCGAAATCGCGCCCAGTCTGTCGGGCACCTTGGCGATGTACGATGCCTTCGCCTGTGAGATCGAAAAAATCGAACTCCCGCGGCGAACCGGATGTCCCATCTGCGGAGAAGAAGCTTATCCCCCGGTTACCGGGGGGAACAGTCCAACAGTATCGGCCGGCTGAATCGGATGATCGCGCTCAACATAACGCCGGTTCACTGTGAAACGCAGGCTTCCTTCTGCGTTGGCGACCGCAGCGAGATCCGGATGGCGATCAGAAAGAATATCAATGAGCATGGAAATATTTCTACAACCATTTGGCAACTCAATATCCTCCGAAGACAATCCCGTCTTGGATCTAAGCCATGAAAAATAGGTGATTCTCATGTCTGGAACCCTCTGTTACGCCACAATATATCCGAACAATATGCACTTTATCATATTTTTTAAAGGATTCCATCCAATTTTTACTAAAATATTCCGATTGGAGGCGATTAAATGGCCGGTGCTTTAAGCGGACTTAAGGTTATCGATATGTCCCGCTACATCGCGGGGCCTTTTTGCGGACAACTGCTGGGGGATCTTGGCGCGGATGTGGTGAAGGTCGAGCGCATCGATGGCGGCGAGGAAGGACGGCGTGTCGGCGAGGCGATCGCGGGAGACACTTTTTTCTTTCTGTCTGCCAACCGAAACAAGCGTGGCTTCGCCGTCGATTTTCGCGACCCCGAATGTCAAGCCTTGCTTGCCGATCTCGCGGCGCAAGCCGATATCCTGGTCGAGAATTTTCGCCCGGGGACGCTGGAATCAATGGGCATGGACTGGGAAAGCCTGCATGCCCGCAATCCTCGTCTCATTCTGGTCCGGATCACCGGTTTCGGACAGGACGGACCGTTGGCGCAGCATCCATGTTTCGACGGGGCAGCGCAGGCGATCAGCGGGTTGATGTCGATGACGGGTCAACACGACGGACCGCCGACGATGTCCGGCGTGTTCGTCTGCGACTATACGACGGCACTCTACGCGACGATCGCGGCCTTGGCCGCGGTCCGCGCGCGCGACGAGACCGGTGTCGGGCAGGTGGTCGAGGCAACGCTCATGGATAGCGGCCTGGCGCTGATGACTACCGCCATTCCCGAATATCTCGTGAACGGCGAGTTGCCTCCGCGGCTCGGTAATCGCGACCGCTATCTCGCGCCCTCCCACTGTTTTCGCGGTCGTGACGGCGGCTGGGTCTATGTAGTCGCGGGCAATGATCAGCATTTTCACCGCTTCGCGGCCGCGATGGACCAACCCAACATCGCGCAAGACCCGCGCTATGCGACGTTCGTTGCCCGAAACACCAACGTGGACACGCTGGAAATCCTGATCAACGATTGGGCCGCACAGCATGATAGCGCGGATATCCTCGCCAAGCTGCACGCGGCGGACGTGCCTTGCGAGAAAGTCGCGACGATCGCCGATGTCGTCACCAATCCGCAAGTTCTTCACCGCCGACAGATCGTCGATGTGCCGCATCCAATCGCGGGATCAGTGCCCTTTCAGGCGCCCGCATTCAAAATGTGGGGCACGCCGACCGAAATCAGCCGCGGTGCGCCAGGGCTCGGCGAACATAGCGGAGACGTGCTGAAGGAATGGCTCGGCTATTCCGACGCGGACATCGACCGGCTCGAGGAGCATGGGCGGATCTGAGGGAGGTTTCAGTATGCTGCACCCCGAGCCCGCCCAAAAGGCCTGGAATCCCGATGCGATCAGGAGTGACTTCCCATTAATCGCGGGTTTGTCGGGGTATGGAAGGATCACATATCTCGATAATGCGGCGTCGGCACAGAAGCCACGCAGCGTGATGGACAGTATGACCGACGGTGCATTCACCCGTTATGCCAATGTCCATCGTGGAGCCCACCGGCTTAGCGGCCTCGCGACGGCGAGCTACGAAGGCGCGCGCGCCCGGCTGCAGGCCTTTTTGAACGCTCCGGGTGCAGAGCAGGTCATTTTTACGAAATCGGCAACCGAGGCGATCAATCTCGTGGCATCAGCCTTTGCCGCGATCGTTGCACCGGGGGATGAGATTATTGTCTCCTCACTCGATCATCACGCCAATCTG
Source organism: Sphingopyxis sp. BE235 (assembly GCF_031457175.1). Lineage (NCBI taxonomy): Bacteria > Pseudomonadati > Pseudomonadota > Alphaproteobacteria > Sphingomonadales > Sphingopyxidaceae > Sphingopyxis > Sphingopyxis sp. BE235. The sequence continues at coordinate 16,771 of NZ_JAVDWC010000010.1, read as the reverse complement.
GTGCCGTGGCATATGCTTCGGGAACGGCGTGGCATCGTCTTGCGCTGGGTCGATCCTGACGCATTCGGCAATCTCGATCCCGCCGCTTTCGCTGACGCCATCACGCATCGCACGCGCCTTGTGGCGGTCACGCACATGTCGAATGTTTTCGGGGTATTGACGCCACTCGAGGCAATTGTTCGGCTTGCCCATGAAAGGGGCGTTCCTGTGCTCGCAGATGGAACCCAAGCCGTAGTACACCACGCAATCGACGTCTCGGCTCTCGACGTCGATTTCTATGCTCTCACCGGCCACAAACTTTATGGGCCGACGGGCATTGGGGCTCTCTATGCCAAGCCAGGCTGGCTCGAGCGCATGTCGCCAATGCTCGGCGGCGGCGAGATGGTCGCAACAGTAGGTCGCAATCACGTCGAATATGCGCCCGCGCCGCACAAGTTCGAAGCCGGAACGCCCCCAATTCTCGAAGCGATCGGACTTGTCGCTGCGCTCGACTATATCGAGAGTGTGGGACGTTCGAGTATCGCGGCCCACGAGGCCGCGCTTGGTCGCCACGCGCGGGCCCGATTCGCGGCTATTCCGGGCATCACCGTCTTTGGCGATACCGAAAAGCCCGGTCCGATCCTGACGTTTGCCTCTGCCAGCGCCCATGCCAACGATATAGCGGCAATCCTGGACGGCAAGGGCATCTGCGTCCGTGCCGGAGCGCACTGCACTCAACCGCTTCATCAAATGCTGGGCTTCAGTTCGACATGCCGCGCGTCGTTCGCCATGTACAGTACGCTGGCTGAAGTCGACGCTCTGGCCGATGCGGTCGACGAGGCGTTGACAATTCTAAAGTGAGATCAGCCGACTGCGGCGCACGCACTACTCGCCGCCAATCCAGGTCCGAACGACCTCAATGTCTTCGGAGAGGTGCACGATATCCGCGCGAGCGTGCGGCGCCAGACACCCATAGGTGCCAGCCAGCCCCAGTAAAGCCGCCGGCGTTGCGCTCGCCATCTTGCAGGCGTCCGCAAGTTCGACGCGCATGCTCGAAACAGCGTTCCGAACGGCCCGAGCCATGTCGAGGTCCGAGCCCGCCAAGGTTCCATCTCTCGAACGCAATGCGCCCCGATCGCGAAAAATCTCGGTCTCGCCAAGCAAAAATGTATCGATATCCGTGCCGACCGTCGGCATGGCATCTGTTACGAGCATCAATTCGTCGGGACCCTTTGCGCGGAAAGCGGCCCGCATTGCAGTCGGGTGAACATGGTGCCCATCGGCGATCACGCCACAGATCAACGAAGACGCCAATCCAGCCCCTGCGGCACCCGGCGTGCGGCTAGCTAACGGTGGCATAGCGTTGAACAAATGCGTGATAGCCTGTAGCCCTTCGCTGATCGCGCGGTCCATATCCTCACTTGTCGCCAGCGTGTGCCCGGCAGAGACAATGACGCCCCGAGCCGTCAATTCGGCGATGAGATCGGGCGCGACCGTTTCGGGCGCGAGGGTCACGAGCGTCTTCCCCAAACCGAGCGAGGAAAGCAGATTCACGGCCCGCTCGTCCATTTTGCGGATTTTCGAGGCGTCGTGGATGCCCTTCTTTTCGACATTCAGAAAGGGGCCTTCGATATGGATTCCCAAAATGCCGGGAATACCGATCGCGATCGCGCCGCGCACCGCGGCTATCCCGCGCTCGATCACGTCGAAATCATCGCTGATGAGGGTCGGAAGCATTGCGGTGGTCCCGAATTCCCGGTGCGCCTCCGCGATCGCCCTTATCCCGTCGATCGTCGGGGATTCGTTAAACAGCACGGCGCCCCCGCCGTTCACTTGCGTATCGATAAAGCCTGGAACGAGCATGCCGCCGCCCAATCGAACCGGATCAAACCCAGTCGGGACGCGACTATCGGATACGACATCGACGATCGTCGGTCGGTCGATCAGCAATGCGTGATCTGTTCGCCATCCGCTTTGCGTGAGAATTCTCGCGCCGATCAGAGCCTTTCTTGTCATATCGTTTCGGTTACTTTCTTGAGCAACGGCGGCGTATCGGGATCAAATCCCCGTTCAATCGCGAGTGCATTGGCAAAGCGGTAAAAAGACTGGATCATCGCGATCGGCGCTGTCACCGGATGCATATCTGCGACGACGGGCAACTCGATGGCACCCTTTCCAACCGCTCCGGCTCCCGCCACGATCGCTCCCTTTTCGACGAACAAGCCAAGCAAGGCGTCCATCCCTGCCCGGGCCTCGTCGAGCGGCGGAAAGACCAGAATAGGGAAGTTACGATCGACAACCGCCATCGGGCCGTGCGCTACCTCCGCCGTGCTGAAAGCTTCCGCGTGAATTCCGCATGTCTCCTTAAACTTCAACGCCGCCTCGAGCCCGATCCCGAATGAAGGGCCGCGCCCCAGGACGAAAAGGCTGCGTGCCTGCGTGAAGGGCGCCAGAGCCTCGTCCCATGACGCGGCCCAAGCGTGGCTCAATTGATCGGGCAGCGCAGAAATGACGGGTTCAAATGCTTGTCGGTCGATGCATTCGGACATGATTTGGGCGAAGGCTGCAAGCGTCGCGATGAAGCTTTTGGTTGCTGCGACGCTTCGCTCCGGTCCAGCGCGGAGCGGCATGACGATGTCAGCGAGACGTACAAGAGGTGAGTTTTCGTCATTGACGATCGCGATGACGATCGCCCCAGCCTCTCTCGCCACCTCGGCGGACGCCAGCAGATCGGGGCTCTTCCCCGACTGCGACACGACAATAAACGGTTGCTCCGCCATATGCTCCATAGGTACGCGATATACCGAACCCATCGACGGTGGGTGCGACGATACCGTCTTGCGAAGACGCGTCTCGAAGAGGAATTTTCCATAAGCGGCAGCGTGATCCGAACTGCCGCGGGCGCAGGTGAAAATCGTGTGCGTTGCGGGGCGCATTAGCAGCTTCGCAAGTTCTTTCGCCAACACGGCATTTTCCGACAATTGCTTGGCGACGATCTGGCCTGCCTCGCTGGCCTCGGCAAACATCAGGGTGGAGCTGGGGTGCGCGGCTGGCTGCATGTTAATACCTGTATAATACCAGTTTACCTCCATCCGCAAGCCAGATATATTCGCGGGCATGACACATCTGCGCGACATGCTTTCGAATTTCCTCGGCGACCGGCTAATCACCGCTGAAACCGCTCGCATCGCCTATACACAAAGCGAAGGGCACCATCCGGGTGAGTTACCGGCACTGGTGGCCCAGCCGGTTTCGATCGAGGAGGTTTGCCAGCTCGTCCGAGCTGCCTCGGCGCAGGGCGTCCCGGTTGTGGGCTATGGCGCCGGCACGTCTCTCGAGGGGAACGCCGCTGCCCTCACATCAGATACGCTCGTCATAGACTTTTCGCGCATGAACGAGATCGTAGAGATTGCGTCGGAAGATTTCCTCGCCGTGGTCCAGCCGGGTGTCACGCGAGAGCAGCTCAACGAACAGCTACGCGCCACAGGCCTCTTTTTCCCGGTCGATCCCGGGGCCAACGCAACGATCGGCGGGATGATCGCGACCCGCGCGTCCGGAACGACGACCGTGCGTTATGGCAACATGCGTGACAACCTGCTGGCCCTCAAGGTCGTTTCGGCAACCGGCGAGCTGATCCGGACGGGTACACGGGCCCGCAAATCGGCGGCTGGCTATGACCTTACGCATCTCTTCGCGGGATCCGAAGGCACGCTGGGCCTGATCGTGGAGGCGACCCTGCGCCTTCACGGGCAACCCGAACAGATCGTTTCCGCAAGCTGGGATTTCGCCAACGTGAAGGGTGCGGTCGATACAGTGATCCAGACCATCCAGTCCGGGGTCGCCATCGCACGCATGGAGCTTCTCGACACGAGTGCCATGATGGCGTGCAACCGTCAGAGCCATCTCGGCCTTCCCGAATGTCCGACCCTCTTTCTGGAATTCCACGGCTCCGGTCCCGCCATTGCCGAGCAATTGGAAATCGTTCGCATGCTCGGAGACGCCAACGGCGGCGGGACGCTGAGATCCGCGACAGCGTCGGAAGAGCGAAACGCGCTGTGGAAAGCGCGGCATCATCTACTTTGGGCATCGCGGTCGATGATTCCCGAGGCGCAGGCCTGGATCACCGACATCTGCGTTCCCATTTCTCGATTGGCCGAAGCCATTTCGCGCGCGCAAACGATGATCGAGGAATCGGGACTTTTCGCTCCGATTTTGGGTCATGTCGGCGACGGGAATTTCCACGTGTTCTTCATTCTCCATCCCGACGACAAGCTCTCGTGGCAAAAGGCGTCAGTCATCAACGACGCCATGGTAGACCACGCGCTCTCGGTTGGTGGGACCTGCACAGGTGAACATGGGATCGGCTTGGGCAAGCGCGACGCATTGCTGCGAGAGAATGGCGCAGCCGCCGTCGAGGTCATGCGGCAACTCAAGCAGGCACTCGATCCGCAGGGCGTCTTCAATCCCGGCAAGATATTTGCGGCATAATTCCGGCCGCCCCAACCGGGCTGGGAGTGGATCGGCGGCATCCGCTGGGTCGCAACGGCCAGGCCGGCATCATGCGGACTGTGCTAAACCCGCAGCAAAAGACCGCGGCGCTGAAGCGGTACCAGAAACAACCTGCAAATTGTTACCGCAAGAACCGCAAATAGCACCGACGACCACATGGCCGACAGACCGGCCTCCTGAAGCCCCGCGAGCAGGTGGTCCCGAATCCGCTCCTCGCCACCCGGCGGAAGGCGCAGCAGGGCGATCAGGAGCATATGGATCACATAGATGGTCAGCGCTGCCTGGCCGACCGCGATGAACTGGTTTGCCCAATTATACGGTTGCAGCAGGGGCCATGCGGCGTGGGCCACAGCATAGGCCAGCGCGCCGATCCCCGATGTCACAAGCACGAAGCTCGCAGTCCACAAATTTTTGTTGATCGGGACGATGGTCGCCGCCAACAGCCCGGCCAGTACGAGAATGGCGCCGGCGAACGCGAGGCGCCGGATGTGCCTTGGTGCACCGGCCCAACGCGCGAGCGCGATGCCGAAGAAACCGCTCGCCATCGAGGGCAACGTGGACAATACACCCTCGGGATCCCAACTGCCGCGCAATATCAGTCCCGGGAGGAATTGCCGATCCAGCAATCCGCTAATTCCCGTACCGGGAGCGAGGCTGGCAACATTGCTTCCCGCACCTGTAGCCAGCAGCACGAAAGTATGCGTCGCGATGACTGCCAACGCGAGCCCGAGCGGAATGAGCGCACCGCGCCCAATGGAGATGATTGCGGCGCAGGCGAGGTACACGATGGCGATGCGCTGCAACACGCCTGTCCATCGCAACTGCCCCCAGTCAAGTTCGGGGCGCAGGCACCAGTTGAGCGCGACGCCGATCGCAAAGAGCATCGCGCCGCGCCGGACAACCGCGACCCATGCCATCGGCCGCCGACGTCCATCAAGAGCCAGCGATGTGGAAATGCCGACAATGAGCAGGAAAATCGGAAAGACGATATCAGCAAGCGTCAGGCCGTGCCAAGCGGCATGTCGGAGGATCGCGGGCCCCGCGGCCGTCTGAAAGTTGACAAGCAACATCAGCATCACATCTGCTCCCCGCAGGAAATCGAGCGGCAGGTCGCGGATGCGCGCCGATTGAGTCACGGCGCCCGTCGGTCAGAGCCGACGCATGGTGTCAGGCAGCTCCGTGACATCGGGCCATTTCATTCCTACCCGAGCGCCGCGATTGCCTTGGCCAATATTCCGCCGTGATCTTTGAGAAGTTTGGCGGACTCATTTGGACTATTGCCCATGGCGATGAGGACCGCCCTAGAGATACTGTTTTCGCCCCGTTCCAGGGCATCCACGGCATCATCCTCGGAACATTTTGTAAGCATCTGCACGATTCCGGCCGCGCGTCGCTGCAACTTCGCGTTCGAGACGACCATGTCGACCATCTGGCCGCGATAGACCTTGCCGAGCCGCAACATGATCGTCGTCGAGATGATGTTGATGGCAGCTTTCTGGGCCGTGCCTGCCTTCATGCGCGTCGATCCGCTGATGATTTCGCTTCCGGTCCCGAGGAAGATGGCGTGCTGCGCAGCCTGAAGGACCGGAGTCGACGCATTGTTGGCTATCGCGATTGTCAGCGCCCCGCGGACGCGTGCATCCTCGATGGCACGCAATGTGAATGGAGTGTGCCCGCTTGCTGCCACAGCCACTACAACATCGGTCGCGTCGACAGCATGCTCGGCGATCTGCCTCGCGGCATCAACAACATCATCTTCGGCGCCTTCAGCGCTCTCGACGAGCGCCGGGAGTCCACCCGCGAGGAGATAAAGCAACCTCTCCTGTGGCCAGCCGAAGGTCGGCGTCAGTTCGACGCCGTCCTGAACTGCCACGCGGCCCGATGTTCCAGCGCCGACATAGATCAGGCGCCCTTGCGAAGATAAAAGCCTTTGCGCGGCCGCTTCGCACGCCGTGGCAATCGCCCCTGCCTGGCTGTTTAAGGCTTCGATGGCTTCGCGTTGGCCTTCGATCATAGCGGTTACGGCATCAACCGTTGGCCAGTCGTCTATTTCGGCGTAGCGTGGGTCGACCGCTTCAGTACCCGGCATCTATAACTTCCTTGTTCGCGTTGCCGATGAGGCAAACCAGCGTTGAAACTGTCACGCCAACGCACAAGTGCCATGGAAAGGCGATTTTCTTGAGTGCTTCGGGCAGGCCTAGTACATCGATCGTGAACGGTTGAAACAGCATGACGACGACGAAGCCCACCGCCAAGGCCGCGATGACCGACGCCGTCGACCCGCGCTTTGAAAACACCGCTGTGATGTAGACCCCCAGCAGTCCCGAATAGGCGAACGCCATCACTCCGAGGACAAATTCGAGCAGCGGAATGTCGCTGTACCGCTGCCAATAGAAGCAGACGATGGACATCAGGAAGAGGAGAATGCCCAGAATTACTGTCGCAAGACGCCCAGCAAGGATGAAGTGCCGTTCGTTGCGCGGTCCGTTGCGCTCGACGAAAGGGCGGTAGAAATCGTTGATCGCTACGGCGGCCATCGAGATCAGTCCGGAATTGATAGCGGCGGCGGCGATGACACCAACAGTTACGAACCCGCGCAAGCCCGGCGGGATTTCGCTCAGAATGAAGCTCATAAAGACGGTGATCTTTTCACCTTGGAACGTCGGTGCGATCTGTCCCGGGATGGTCGTCATCAGGTCGGGGCGTTCATAGAAGATGTAGAGCAGCGAGCCGATGAAGAGAAAAATTAGGATGACAGGGATCGATGCCAGCACAGACCAGTAGAGGGCGCGGCTGCCCTGTCTCGCCGAATCGCAAGCGAGCAAGCGTTGCGTCGTATCTTGGTCGAGACCCGAATTCGCCGCGTTAATCAGGACCATTCCCGTCACCGCTGCCAGAACCGAAAAGGGCGTGGCGAGATCGAGTGTCCAGTCAAGGACTTGCAACTTGCTCGCTCCGGAGGGAGGGTATGCAAGCGCAGTGTAGATAGCGGTGGCCGGCGCGGGAATCTTAGACAGTAGGAACAGGACGACGAAGATTGCCGCTCCGACGTAAAGCACGACCTGGACCAGATCGCTCCAGATCACAGAATTGAGGCCGCCCATGAAGGTGAAGGCAAGGCCGAAGACCAGCAAGACGAATGAAGCGACGATAATATGCTCGGGCGCAACGTCGAGGAATAGGATCATCGAAACGGCAATCGCGGCAAGATAGAGCCTAGCCCCACTGGCAAACACGCGCCCGACCAGATACATCGCCCCGGCCGCGCGCCGCGCGGTCGGGCTGAACCGGGCCTCGAGCAGTTCGTAGACGGTGGTGGCGCCCATCGCGTAAAAGCGCGGCATCAGGATGGCGGCGACGAGCCAAGCGCCGATCAGCGCGCCGATCACGCTGGTCAGATAGGTGTAATTTCCCCGGAAGCTATTGTCTGGAACGCCAAGGAAGGTGGCTGTCGATTGCACGGTGGACAGAACAGACACCGCTACAAGCCAGGTCGGCGCACGATGGCTCGCCAGAAAATAGTCGTCCGCATTTTCCATGTTGCGCCGCGTTGACGCATAGCCAGCGATGGCGAGGACCAAGACATATCCGATCAGGATCGACCAATCCAGCGACGTGAATTGTAGCGTGTGCATGTTGTCCCCCGGCGCCAATGGGCGCGATTATCAGACCTAGGTACCCGTCTGAGGAACCGCGCCCCGGGCAAGTCGTCCTGCTGGCATGGAGGCTAAGTGTCCATAAAGCCTCCAATCACGCCCTCACCGCCTCAGGGTCACAGAGAAGCCAAAGGTGGTTCCCAGTACGTCATAGGTGTCCGGGAATGTATTATAGGCTCCTGGATTGACCGGCAGCGGCGGCTTCTTATCAAAGAGATTGTCGATACCAAAGGCTAGGGTCAGCCCCTCCACGGGCGGACGAACTGCCAAGTTCAGGTCGAAATAATCATAAGCGGGAATCCGGCCGACGCTGCCCGCCGTCGAATCGCGAACCGATCCGATACGCCTCCATCCAAACTGGACCGTCAACGGTTTGCTATCCCAGGTAATCGTAGCACGCGACCGGAAGTCAGGCGCAACTAGCGTCACCAAGTCCGACGAACAGGCGGCTCCATAGGTCCCCTTGCAATTGACGGGCGTCAGAGCGGCGTTGCGCTGAATCGAATATTTGGTGACGATGCTCGCCGTATAACCGAGAGTGAGCCGACTCTCCGGCGGGCCGAAATCGAGATCGAACCCATAACGGAAATCGATGTCGATGCCCTGCTGCTTGATGAGCGCAAGATTTCGATCATCGACGAAGGCATTCAAGATGTAACCAGTGGTCGGATCCCGGGTCACCGCGGCGCACAGCGGATTGCCCGGTGTCGGGTCGGTGATGTAGCAGCTCGTGAGCGCGTCGACGGGCTGGATCTGGCCGACCGCATTCCGAATATCGATCTTGTACCAATCGACCGATAGGTTGAGACCGCGCAGGAAGGTTGGGGTGAAGACGCCGCCAAGGGTATATGTCTTGCCTCGTTCGGCTTCGATGTTTGCGTTGCCGCCAAAGAAATAGCCACCCTGCAGATTTGCGGGGTTGTTGGAATCATAGGGGCCCCGATACCCTTGCGCGGTACATTGCGCGATCGTCGCCGAATTGGTCGCACCCACGCACGGATCCCCGGCATAACGCGGGAAAAGACGGGCGACCGTCCGCAGGTTGGCGAAAGGTATCGAAAAGACCGGGTTGGCGAATTCGCCGATATTGGCGTCCCGGATGACGGTCTGACGCGTACCGCGTAGCCGCAGGTCGTCGGAGACAATCCAATTGATCCCAAGCTTGTTGGTATCGTAGCGCCTGTCGTCCCCGACCGATTTTTCATACCAGGATCGGCGATATGCACCTTCGACGGTAAGCTTCTGGACCAGCGGCAAATCCGACAGCAGCGGGACAACCAATTCGCCGAACAGTTCATTCACCTTGACGAAGGGCGGGACAAGTGGCGCCGATTCGGTGCCTTGGTTGAACGATGTTCCAAGGTCGGCACCGTAGACGAACCGGCCGGTTTCGCGTCGGAATTCATAGCCGGCGGTGAATCCGATCGGCCCGGCCCATCCAGCGAAGAAGTCGCTCGTATCACCTGAAACATATGCCGAGGCCACCTGCTGCGTTCGCTTGCGGTCGCCAAAGTTGAAATCGCGCAGCACGCTGGTGAAGTCGCCGCCCGGCCCGAAGATATCGGTCGTGTTGACGAGCCCGGCAAAGGCGGAACGCGTACCGTCGCCCTTGACGACGATCGATTCCTTGGACCGACCATATTGGTAATAGGCGTCCCAACCGATCGCCGGCGTGATGTCACCGCGCAGCCCGATCAGGCCCTGAATGGTTTCGCGATTGTTCTGCGCATAGGTCACGCCGAGTTCGCCGAGCGAGCGCCGGACGTTAACGGTAGCAAAACCGTTCACGAAGGTCAGTCGTGCCCGCGCCTGAGGGTCGAGGAACGGATTATTCTCGGCAATCTGGACGTTGATCCCGTTCGCTCCGGTAGTCGGAGGATTCTGCCCTGACCGGCTACCGCCGCGCGTCCGCAGGTCGGAATACATAACGCGACCATAGAGCTCGACATTATCGAGCACGTCATATTTCAGGAACGCGCTCGCATTGATGCGCCGCAACGGCTGGACGAGCAGGAAATCGGGCGTGTAGTCGGTCGATTGCGGCGTAAGCGTGAAATTGCCCGAGGCGTCGTAGGAAAAGGTCCGCCCGCTCGCGACGTCGGTGAAGTTGCCCCCGATCGGCAGCGTCGCAACGCCGCGGCGCGCGAAGTCGCGGTTCCCGGCAAGAAGCGAATCTCGCTCCGTATATTCGCCGTATACGACCAGATTTCCCCGACCACCCAGTGACAGACCGCCCATTACATGGCCGCCGAACTGCGAAGCACCGCCGGCCACCGCGCGATAATTGGCGTTCGCTTGCCACCCTTCGAATGAATCGTCGATGATGAAGTTCACGACCCCCGCCACGGCGTCAGCACCATACACCGCCGCCGCGCCGCCGGTGAGCACGTCTACGCGCTTGAGCAGGGGCGCCGGGATTGAGTTAACATCAACCGCGTTTCGGAAACTGAACGGAATGGCGCGAGTCCCGTTGATCAGAACGAGTGTGCGGTTCTGCCCGAGATTGCGCAAATCGAGGGTCTGCGCACCGAATGCGTCGCTACCAACCGATGTCGAGTTCACGCCGCCCGCGAGCTGCGGCATCTTGACCGAGAAATCCTCGATCGTGACCGCCCTTTGAAGCGATATCTGCTCACCCTCGACCGCGCTGATTGGGCTGGTGGAGGTCAGTCCGGGCGTACGGACGCGCGTTCCGGTGACGATGATATCCGACTCCGCGCGTGCCTCGCTCGTTGCGCTACCGGATTCTTGCGCAAACACGGCACTTGCTGACATGAGCGCAATCGATGAAGCTATCGCCGATCCGCACCGCAGGAATCCGCCTTTTATCTGGCCCATTTTGCTCACTCCCCTCTTCAAAGTTATCCCGACTATAACACAGTTATATACCATTTCAATACCAATAGGCAGATGCGCCCTCATTCCGCGTACCGCACAACGGCGGCGTGACCTCGTGGGCAGCAGCTAAAAGGGGGCGGCCATAGCCAGCCGAAATCATTTGCGCTGTTGATCCGATTCGCGATCGAGCATTCAAAACACCTCGAAATCCTCGACTGCAGAGCAGAGTTCGCGCGCGCGCCGACAGGCGGTTTCGTCATGCAATGGGCCTTGCGCCGGCAAGTGGAGCTTTTAAAAGCCGACGTGGAGTTAATACCAATCGTGTGCCGAGCAACCAGCCGACCGCTATGGCTAGGACTTTCGCAATGAAATCTGGATCAGACGCGCGGTGGCAATTAACGAGGACGGATCATTCACCTCTCGCTCCAGTCTTCGCTCGATATCGTCTAGCGCCAACTCATCGGCGATGCCTTGGCTTATATATTTGCCACGGACCTCCTTGAGGCCGAGCAGATAGAGCTGCTTGTACCGGGGCCTAGAAATCACCGGCTGCACGAAACGGATCTCGGCGGCGCTGTCGAGCGCAACCGCCTCGCTCGCCAAGTTCAGGCTCGACGAAAAATTCTGGCCAAGCGAATCGCCAAGCTTTCGGTAGAGATCCTCAACTTCCTCGATAATTCCAGTGCCCACTAATGTCCTTGCAGTGCCGATGTCGGGCTCCTCGAATATCAAGCGCGCTCCGGATCGCATGTTGGCGAAAATTCTGCCCAGCAGATCGATGCAATCGCGATTGTGACCAAAGACGAACCGGCCGTAGATCAGGTCGTACCCGGAAAGCTGCTCCAGATAATCCTTGAGATCCCCAACTCGATACTCGATGTTGGGAGAAGGATTTTCCCGTTTAGAAGTGTCGATCTGCGATGGCTCGCGGTCAATGCCGACTACGTGCGCCTGTGAGCCAAAGTGGCGCGCGAGACGGATCGTGGTGTGCCCTACACCGCAACCCACGTCTAGGATCCGTGACGGTGCGGGCAAGGAAACACCTGAAAGGATATGCGACGATGTGACCGCGTGAATCTCGTCAAGAACGGCCAACCTTTCGACAGCTGACTGCCCGACCTTCAAAGCATATTTGGACATATGGACTCCCCGTAACATCTGCTCATAAATCGTCCCGTTCTGGCCACCGATTGCAAAAGCTGGTGGATGTGATCAATATGTTCGGGATAAGCTGGGGCCTCCGACTGAACGGCGTGGGTGCCTTGCGGGCTTGCGGCTCCACCGTTATCATCTCTCGATTTCATGCGTGGAAGCACATCGTTACTATGTTTCCCGTTCGCCGATGTCCGATCTATGCGCGTTATAGCGTCCTTCAGGCCACAGGAAATGAAAATATATCCCGTCTCCCCTATCCAAAGATACTGCCTGCTCGTTTCTGGGCGAAAAAATTACGGTGCTGACATGAATGTCGGAGCCTGCCTCTACTTCCCTGTAGATCTGGATTCGAGTATCGTTATCAACCGTGTCTCGAAATGTCTGGCATTTCATCCAGCTCTGAACGCTAGGTTCGAAATTTCCCAAGACGAATGCATTTATCAGTCCATAGATGATACTGACAATTTCATTGAATACCTAGATTCCTCATATGAGGTAAAGAGCCTCATTGGGGATGAGAGCATCTTTCAGCACTATCGGGAGTGGTATGCTACGAGAGGCGTATCGCGAAATCATGCCGATCTGGTGAGCGGCGTCGTTTCCAGGAACAAGCATATCGAATATGCTCTATACGATGAGATACCCCGAAGAGTTTCGATTATTGGATCGCCGTTAGACGGGTATACTATCTGCCTGAGCTTCCATCATGCGATGTGCGACGCGACATCGGTTTCGATCCTGCACCAATATCTGAACGATTATATCTTGGGGGTGCCGTCGTGTAGCGGCATGCAGCTTGAATTTCTGGATCGATGTGTAAACGAAGATGAGCGATTGCCCTTGGTCCAATCGCGGCAATTGCAATATTGGGAGCGATTACTCTCCTCTTCGAAAGACGAATCCAATGCCTCCCTCATCGATAGGGAAGCGAGTCTTTGCCTTTCTAAAGTCATACATTCTTGCGATATCAGAAGCATGTTCGGATCGAGGAAGGTTACACAGTTTCCTCATCTTTGCGCACTTTATGAAGGGCTGGAAGCGGTAACCCGAATAAGCAGACGCAATATTATATCGACTATAGACAACAGGCGATCGGCGGAAGATTCCCGGATAATCGGATGCATGTTTCGCCATCTGATCTGGTGTTTCCCCGAAGGAGCTGACTCGAGCAGGGCCGCATTGCGTAAATTCCTCGTTGCACAGGCAATGCGTCATTATCAGAATGTTGATGTAACCCTTGATCTCATCCTAGAAGCCTACAGCACTCAACAAGGCCGATTTCCGGCTCTGGATGCGGGGTTCAGTTTTCGGATTGCCGGGATGGTCAAAACCGACGTCTTGTCGAAGTCCGAAATAGTTCCGCAATATATCGATGCTTTGTACGAACGGCTGAAAATCCACCTTCATGTGGTGATTGATGGGGACTTGGCCACCTCATACTTAGTGTATAACAAGGAATTCGTAGCTCCCAACGAGCTGGATATATTTGAAAAGAGATTCACCCATGCCTTGGATCATTTTAAAGGTGTGGATTGAAAGTTGTGTTTCCGACTTGTTATACATAGGTGTGACCGATGTTGACCTTGCTTGATGCGGTTTGCTGTGCCGGTTCTCGTGAGACTCAGAACGACGACATGTTCGGGTTTACACCCCGTCGCGCCTTTGTCGTCGATGGGGCAACGGATTTGGTCGACACACCTTTCTCTGGCGCGGCGAGCGACGCCTCCTGGCTCGCCAAGCGCGCAACCGCCGGGCTCTCTGTGTCGGATTCCGAGCCGGACACAAGGAAAGTCATTCGCGAAATTTCCAATGCTGCAGCGAACGAATGGCTCTCGAAAACGGATGGAGCTGATATCCCTCTGTGGGCCCAGCCGTCTGCGACCATGTTGGTGGTCAGCGAGATCGAGGGCGCGATCGAGATTACCCGGCTTGGTGATTGCTCCGCGTATGTTTTGGATTCGAATGGCGTTCGCTCATTCACAAGCCAGAGCAAAGCCGACGAGGAGCGCTCGGTCCGAAGCGCCGGCGTCACGGCGCGCAATAAGCTCGATTTTGAGCAGCGGCCGCAGATTGAACTCCTTCGAAGCAGGCGAATAGCGTCCGTCCGCGCCGCGCATGTTTTTGGTTTGGACTCGGCTTGCGGCGACAATGCATTCGTCGAACGCATGCCGGTTGATCGACCGGCGCATGTGCTGGCGATGACCGACGGCTTTTCAACGATTATAGACCTCTATGCACGGTATACTGGTGCCTCGATAATAGCGGCAGCCTTGGAAAGGGGGCTGACGAGCATCGTCGACGAAATACGCACTGTGGAGACGAGTGATCGTACAGGGCTGGAATTTCCAAGGTGGAAGACGTCGGACGATGCAACCGCTGTGTTGCTGCGGATTGATTGAGGCGACGCGGGCTCAAGTTTGGCTAACGCCCAGATTTCGCTTACAATAGATCGCAACTTGCTGGGAGATCCGGCGCAGCTTCACCCGTATCAGCCATGCTCGTGTTCTTTGTGGTTGGTGGCGGTCGTCCGTGCCGACATAAAGAAGCGGGCATAAATGAGCAGAGCCAAGCCACTCAGTACCGCGGCGGCGAAGAAGGGCGCTCCTGGCCATGACACGCTGCCGAAAATCGGATCACTTCCAACAAAGGCCTTGAAAAGCTGTGTCATTACGAGTGGACTCACGATTGATGCGACGGCAGTGATAGAGGACATCGATCCCTGCAGAGCGCCTTGAGATTCGCGCTCGGTTCTCCTGGAAAGAACAGCCTGAAGGATCGGAAAAATGGTTGTGCCCGCGGCCATGACGAGGATTAGCCCCCATATCAGCGTTTCGTTTGAAGAAAATGAAAGTCCCAGATAGGCAAGCGTGACGCAGGAAAGTGCGGCAATGCCAGCGACTTTAGATCCGAACAGGCCCTCCATATGACGCGGGAGGACGATTTGGGCCAAAGCAATGAAAACGCCGTAGATAGCCATCGAATATCCGATTGTCGTAGCATTCCAGCCCAGATTATTGATCGCATAAAATGCCCATATGATCGGCAGCGCCTGGAAAGACACTTCGACCAGAAAGAAAACAATGAATAGCGATCCAGACGATGACATAAAACTTGTCGAGAAACGCATAATCTTCCGGGTGCCTTCATCTGTGTTTTGACGAATATCGTGGCCCGAGAGGGTTTCGGGAAACAGAAAATATCCTGCAATCAGCGTGGCCGTTGCAATGCAGGCGGCCACCCAAAAGGGAGCTCGCACCCCATGGCCTGCGGCGAGCCCGCCGAGCAATGGCCCCAAAATAAGTCCCAGTCCGATCATGGCGTGCAATACACCGAACTGCTTTACCCGTTCTTCCGGTTCGGTGACGTCGGCAACGCTTGCGGCGGCAACCGGATATGTCGCACCGAGAGCGCCGGAGAACAGTCGGCCAACGAAGAGCCACAAAAGGGACGGCGCAATAGCCATAAGAGCGTAATTGACCGCCAAGCCGCCGATCGCAGCAAGCAGAACGGGTCTCCGCCCTAACCTGTCGCTTAGATGTCCGACAACCGGAGAGAAAAGGAACTGCATTGCAGCATAGGAAAAAAGAAGCCATCCTCCAATCGCACTCGCTTCGCCGATTGAAGCGCCGGTGAGCTCAAAAATTAGCTCCGGCATGACGGGCAAAATGATGCCCAGCCCCGCGAGATCGATCAATATAGTTGCAGAGGCGAACCCGACGACGCGCCGCGATCGTTGGCGGATGTCTTTCACGCTCCTAGCCGCCGCTTCGCTTGGCGGACAATCATGCGACGGGGTGTGCGGATGAAGGCCCTGCGCTCATATTCGATCTCGGTGACGGCAACATCGCCGAACGGCAGGCGACGGGCCAAATGCCTCCAGGCGATCTGCGCTTCCAGCTTGGCAAGATGTACGCCAATACAGAAATGGCGCCCGGCACCGAAGCTCAACGGCGTGAGGCTTCTTCGATAAGGGTCGATCTCGTCCGGTTTGTCGAAGACGCAGGGGTCTCTGTTTGCGGCCGCGAGGACGGCGATTACCATGCTTCCGCCTTTGATGAGATGCTCGCCAAGTAAAATATCCTCGGCCGCCACACGTCCGGTCATATGAATCGAGGGAGAAAGCCGAAGGAGTTCATTGATAACCCTCTCGTCATGCAGATCCGATGCGGAAAGCGATTTGTCTACGATGTTGCTGAAGCCGGCACCGATCAGATTGACCGTCGTGTCGATGCCAGCCGACAGGACAAAAGCGATGTTCGAAATCGCCTCCTCGATCGATAGAGTCCCATCCTCAATAGCTTCCCGGATGTTCGAAAGCGCGTCGTCCGGCGTTGAAATCCGTTCCAGAACGCTGGCAATGCACCGCGACAGTTCGTCGTAACTTCTTTCAGCCGTCACGAGCTCCTCAGCCTTGGCGTTTATCGGCTCGAGAAATATCACGCTATCAGAGGTGAAACGCCGGATAATGTCGCTATCGCAATCTCCAATGCCCAAAATGGCCTTAATCGTGTCCGTTGCCACGGGGAGCGCGAAGTCCTGTACTAGGGTTAAAACCCAATCAGCCTCTTGAAATTGCTTGTATGTATTGATTCAAAGGGCCTTCACCGCAGCGGGAGGCCCTTCACGATGTCGCG
>NZ_JAVDWC010000009.1:0-37373 GCF_031457175.1 Sphingopyxis sp. BE235 | reverse complement strand
AACGCGACATCGTGAAGGGCCTCCCGCTGCGGTGAAGGCCCTTTGAATCAATACATACAAGCAATTTCAAGAGGCTGATTGGGTTTTAACCCTAGACAGCGGCCGGTTCGAACTAAGGGAGAGGGACGGATGAACATAGAACTAAAGATCGGGTTGAACTCGATGGCCGCCTACAAGCGGTTACCTTATACCGCCTGGCACGCGATCGCCGAATTCATCGACAATTCGACCCAAAGTTATTTGAACCATCGCGATGATCTCGATGCTGCCTATGGAGAGGATAGCGACGGTCTCGATGTCAGCGTAACCTATGATCGTCATGCAAAAACTTTGACGATCGCAGACAATGCGATGGGCATGGATCTGGTTGAGCTAACGCGCGCACTCAACGTCGGATTGCCGCCTGAGAATCCAAATGGCCGCTCGAAATACGGGCTCGGGATGAAGACGGCAGCGAGCTGGCTCGGCGCTAAGTGGAAAATCCGGACGACCCGGCTGGGCGATGATTCGGAATATGTCGTAACCGTGGACATGGCTAAGGTTGAAAAGGGCGACCCGTCGCTCAACCTTCAGACCAATAGCGTCGCCTCTTCAAAACATCACACGGTCATCGAGGTTTCCGGACTTTACAGGCAGTTTGGCGTGCGAGGACTCACCAAGATCAAACGCCGTCTTTCTTCGATGTACCGAAAGGATTTCGAGACCCTCGGATTGACGCTTCGGTGGCAAGGCGAAGTTTTGGCTTGGGGTGGTTTCGAAAAACAGCTGCTCAACGACCGTGAAGGCCGACCTTATCGGAAGGACTTTGAATTCAAGGTGGATGGCAAGACGGTCAAGGGCTGGGGCGGTATCCTGTTTACGGGCTCGCGTACCGACGCCGGCTTTTCGATCCTCCAGAATAATCGCGTCATCAAGGGCTGGCCCGATGCTTGGCGGCCATACGAAATTTTCGGCGATGCGCGCAACGACTTGGTCAACCAGCGCATCGTCGGCGAGATACATCTGGATGGGTTCGAAGTCAGCCACACCAAAGACGATATTCACTGGCAAAATACTCAAGAAGAGGACGTCGAAGAGGCCCTAGCGAAGGAAATGCACGACCTAATCAGCCATGCAAAAACCTTTCGCAAAGGCGCGGGCGCGGGAACGGGCGGCCCGTCGGCTGCAGATGTCGACAAGGCTGTCACGACTATCGAGGGAGAGTTAACGTCGGACGAGATGCTCGAAGGCATTGATTTCGAGGACTTGCCAGATCCTGAAATGCTGCGCATCTCGCTCGCGCATACGTCCGAGCAGGTAAAATTGAAAAGCAAGCCCGCGATCAACGCGACGGTCGGCAAAATGCGGGTGGTGGTTTATCTGGCGCGGGACCTTTCTCCTAACGATCCCTACGTCATCCTCGACTCTGCGGTCGAGAAAGATGTCATCATCGTGATCAACATGAACCATCCGTTCGTGCTGACTCAGATCGAGGGAGAGGATGCGGTGCTGAATTATTTTCGACACTGCATTTACGACGCCGTCGCCGAGGCCCGGGCGCGGACGTCGGACAAGCCTATGACCTCCGAGACGGTCAAGATGCTCAAGGACCATTTGCTCCGTGTCTCGTTCAATATCATACAGAATGATGCTGGAGACGAGGGAGACGCTCCGCTCGCCGCCAGCGCATAATGGCATGGACGCTTATGAAATATCCTGTCCATTGCTGCGGTAGCAGGTAATGAAGAAACGGGTTTAACGCAGGGGCAATATCGCATGGCTTTGCCGCCAAAGACCGAAGACGGTTTTTACAAATGGCTCAAGACCTTCCTCAGGGATCGCGGTCTTCAATTTTCCAAATCCGGCTTCAAGGGCGGGGACAATTTCGGGAACCACGCGCTCGATCTGGCAACTGGATACTGGGAAAATGTCACCTATTCCTCGAGCAAGCCGATACGCTGGATCTTCACCGTCGATGTAACGCATCAACCGGCGGTTGCCGCCCTCCCGGAAGATATGACTGATGCAGGGATCGGCAGCTCAAACACCGCTCAGGCCGATAAGGCCGGCCTTGCGGTTCGGATATTGCCGATGTTTCGGACCGGCGCCGGCGAGTTCATACGCGGCGACGAATTTGAGGCTCAGGTCATTTACATGTTTCACGGTGCACTGCCGAAAGGCTCTTCGTCGGACGCCTTTTCGTTCAATCCTGCAACTGGCGCTATGCGACGTCTCAATACGCCCGTCGACTATATTTTTGCCGGGCTGCTTGGCTTACGGGCTGCCAGCGATGCGATCGAACTGACGGTCGATGGCGACGAGCGTTTCATAACTTATGCTGAGGTGTTGGACGCGCTTCAGGCCGCGATCAACATTGCGCCCCAAGGCGCAGACGCAGGCCCGATCCCTGTCTACGACCTCACCGACAGCGGCGACCTCGAACGGATCAAGACCGATCTGGCCAAAGCTTGGGACGATGCTGGTCCTCCGCCCGCGCAGGCAGCTGCAGCGACCGGTGTGACCGATCACGAGGACGAAGACGAAGAGGCAGAAGCACTCGACTTTTCGGCGCTTGAGATACCCGAGAACCCCGACCTGCTCGGCATTGACCCGGCCGTCTACCGGCAGATCAACGCGATGCTGCAATCCGGCAAGCAGCATCTGATGCTTTATGGTCCACCTGGGACCGGCAAAACCTCGCTAGCGAGATGGATCGGTGAAAGCCTGCCAGGCGGCAATTGGACCTTGATCACCGGGTCGTCCGATTGGAGTTCGCAAGACATTATCGGCGGATACCAGCCAATCGGCGGCGGCGACGTCGATTTTGTGCCCGGAATTCTGCTCAGAACTTTTCGGCAGCCGCTCATAATCGATGAACTGAATCGTTGCGACATCGACAAGGTGATCGGCCCCTTGTTCACGGTGCTGAGCGGCCAGCAGACGACACTCCCATACCGGACGGATCTCAATGACAAAGATAGTCAGCAATATGTGATCCTACCCAATCCCAAGCCGGGCGCAGAAGATCATGAGTTTGCGCCAGGGCCGGGCTGGCGGTTGATTGCCACAATCAACTCGATCGACAAAGCCTCGCTTTACCAGATGTCCTATGCGCTCAGCCGGCGTTTCGGCTGGGTCTATGTCGATGCGCCGCGCGATCTTAGAGGGTTTGTGCGCGATTATCTGCTCCACGTTGGGGTAGTCCAGGAAGCACCCGCGGCCGATGCGCCCTGCCCACTGGCCACGCTGTGGGCATCGATCAATTCGGTTCGGGTGATCGGACCGGCTCCGATCATCGACGCGATTAAGGCAATCCGCATTCTCGATCCGGACGCGACCTTCTTCGCCGCCGCGAATGCGGCAATGCGAAGCGCCGTTCTCGATGCTTTGGATATGGTTCTGCTGCCGATGCTTGACGGCATCGCGCATCAAGATGCGATGACCATTGCGGACGAGACGATCGCCGCGTTCAGCTTGCAGGACGACCAAGCAGCGCAAGTCAGAGCAAGGCTGGAAACGGTCGCGATCTGATGACTATCGACGCGGCTATTGTCGATTATTCGGCCGCATTGCTGCTTCGTTACTTTCGGCGCGGGGACGCATTGGAAGGCAATATCCCGCGTGTCGAGCATCGTCGCGATCTCGATCTCCTTCGAGGCCACTGGTCGATCTCGCGTCCGGTTCGGGCGCTGGTAAGCTATTTGCTGTCCCATCCGCACGAAGCGCAGAGCCTCCTTGTGCTGCGCACCAGAACCGATGACGCGGTCGCACGAGGGCGTATCGACGCGCGCCAGACCTGGCTTTATCGCCTGCAAACCGGGCTTCCTTCGGCAATTGTCGCGCAGGAGCCTATCAGGTCGTTCCTGACTGGACCAAATCTGCTGCTTGCCTGGGTGCTGCGCGAAGCTGCAACCTATACAGCCCGGCTCTCGAACTGGCAAAGTCCTTCTTCGCCCTATGTCGAGATTATCGAGCGAGCACAGGGAGAAATGCGCTCGCTCCAGCGGCTGACGGCGCTGCGAGAACCGCTTCGAGCCGTTGCACTCGGGCAGCGGCCAGGTTCCAATACAGTGCGCGTCGCAGCGCGTAGCCGCCGACTTGTCTACCGGCTCGCGGTCGAAGCTTACGAACTGCTACAAGGTATTGAGCGCGGCGAGGCTTCCGCGATCGAGGATGTGGCGCGAACGGCTCTTCTGGGGCCACTGGAAGAATGGCGACGTTTTGAGATTGCGGTCGGTCTAGGCGTGGCCGAGGCGCTGGCCGAGGCAACGGGCGCCCCCATGACACTGAGCCTCCTTGGGGCCGAGACAGCCGCTCCGATTGCCACCGCGGGCCGCTTTGCCGTCTATTGGCAGCAGCGGACGCCCTTCTATAGCGCCCCCGCTCCCGAACCCTCGGAAGTTCTCACACGCGATATTCTTGCGGCTTACAACCTCGCGATCGGCTCGGATCGGCCTGATCTGGTGGTCGTGGATCAGAGCGTGCAACGCGTCGTCTCGATCATCGAAGTCAAATATGTTGCCGGCGACACAGCGCCTGCCCGATTTCGCGATGCCGTCGATCAAGTCGTGCGCTATGCGAGGGGATATGCGCCAACCGACGCGATTGGCGCAATCCTGTCCCGATCCCTTGTGGCCATCTCCCGGGATGCGCCGGCCCTTGACGATCTTCTTGCCGAGGTTCCGGGCAGCATCGATTTCGAGGGTATTAAGCAGAAGCAACTCGCCGTGTGGGCTGCCCGCCTCGTGGCCGAGCCGTTACCTTCGCCTTCACTGACTTCACTAGCGCAGGCTTAGAGGGCATCGCAGGCGGCCGCGCAGCGCCGCCATCTGCAAAGAGCGGAATCGCCTCTTCATCAACCGGAACAGCGCAAGGCGGTGCAATCTCATAACTAGCAGGCCGATCCCTCAAAAGCGGTACAGCGTGCGGCACAAAGCGAGCAAGTGCGCCATTCAGATATTCCTCCGACATCTCGCAACAGATCCAATTGCGCCCCAATGCCTCAGCAACAGCGCCCGTGACGCATGATCCGCCAAAGGGATCGAGCACCATGTCCCCCGGCTCTGTCAGGAAGCGGATGAAATACTCGGGAAGCTGAGGCGGGAAGCGGGCGGGATGAATTGGAATATTATTGTCCCGGCAATGCTCCTGATAGCGGCTGGTCGATTCCGTGTTCGCGATTGCGAGCAAGTTCGGCGGCACCGAGCCGCCATTATCCTTCATGAACTTGTCGGAAATATCATGACCAGAGGGGCGCATTTTGGCGGTGTACCCATTTCGCAGCAGGTCCTTCATCGACTTGGAATAGGGCGCGAGAATGCGGCGGTTGTTCGCCTTGGGAAAAGGCGTTTTCGACAACCACCAAACTGTATTCACGGCGTCCTTTACCCGGACCCGACGCACGTTGACCCATTCTGCCGGGGTCGGCAACTTGGCCGGATTCCACCAGTAATGTTCTTGGCACAGGTGAAATCCATATTCCTCGACAAGCATCACGAGCAGTTTGAAGTGATAGAGCGAGCGCGTCGGCTGACCCGGCACCCAGGCCCCCCCAATGTCGATCACCAAGCTTCCGTCGTCCTTCAGAACGCGCTTGAAGCCTTCGGCGAAGGGCCGGAACCAGTTGCAATAGGCGTCCGCATCCTCGTTGCCGTAGCTTTTTTTCCGGACCAGACCGAACGGCGGACTCGTCATAATGAGGTCAACACTGTCCGGCTTTGCGCCGTTGAATAAATAGGCCCGGCTGTCGCCCCACATCATTTCTCCCATCTCGGTCCGATGAAACGAACGAACCAATTTTTTGGGATAGATCAATTTGTGGTCATCGATGGTCGCAGTCTGGCAGCTCGCCGCGACATGCTGATTATGGAGAAACCGGATATACTCAGAAACGGCAGAGAAGCCCAGTTCGATCGCTTTCGCATCAAACGTCTCCTTCTCTTCCTCCGTCAGCCTTACATTGGTGATTGCGCTGCGCGGTTTATTCGCTTTTGGCCGACCCATGATGTCCTCGATGTTGTGATTCGAAAACAGAGTAGCTCAGGCATTTTCGTGTTACAAGAACAAAGCCAGCTTTGATGTGTTACAAAAACTTCTGCCGGTCTTCGTCGGCGGCGAGATTACGTCCCAACACCAACTCCAGTCAGGGCCGCCAGTGCGCCACATAGAAATCCGCCCGTGGCGGCCCATGTCACCCACCAGTCCTGCTCGCCGTTCGATCGCTTCTGCTTGATCATGCCCTCGACCCGGCCAAGCGAGCGCGCCAGCGCGTTGCTCGCTTCCACGAGGATCTTGCGGTCATCGGCCCGGTAGGTGATCAACCCTTCGTGCATTTCCGTGGCAATCGTCAGCGGCGTAAGCTGCATCGCCGGGCGTTCGTTGATGCTTTCGACGTGCTTTTCCAACTGGCCGAGCCGCGTCTCCATGTCGCGGAGCGTGGGCGAATAATCGGGGAGTTTGTCCTTCGCCGAAGTCAGGCCTTCGATCGCGGTGCGCTGGAGCGATATCTCCCGGCGCAGATCTTCGAAGGCGGTGGCGGCATCGGCAGGCTGCCGGGCGGTGCGGGCTGGTTTCTGGGTCATGCACGTGGTCTACATCCCTATCCCCATGCCGCGTCCACGGCCTAGACTTAGCTGGAGATCCTGAGACAGCGTTTTCGTGCTCATAACGTCCAGCCCGAGCTGCGCGCGCCGATTATGGAGCAGCGACTCGAGCTGCGGATCGCGGTGCAGGCTCTTCGCCATATCGTTGAGATTGGCACGCGCCGCGTCGCGCGCCGCATAGGTCGGGGCTTCCTTCACGCGCGCGCTCTCCTTCTTCC
Organism: Sphingopyxis sp. BE235; assembly: GCF_031457175.1. Lineage (NCBI taxonomy): Bacteria > Pseudomonadati > Pseudomonadota > Alphaproteobacteria > Sphingomonadales > Sphingopyxidaceae > Sphingopyxis > Sphingopyxis sp. BE235. The sequence continues at coordinate 30,574 of NZ_JAVDWC010000009.1, read as the reverse complement.
ATGTCGTAACGAACAGTTCGGCACGCTTCTCGGCATCAGCAGCAAGCCTGACAGGCTCACGCGCCGCGCGCTCCGCCGTAGCTCGCTCGGCAGCGCGCGCCGCGTCTCGGCGATCCATCTCCGCCATAGCGCCTGCGGTCCGTCCCGCCGCCGCTTCCTTCGTCAGCTGATAGCTCTTCCCGAATGCTTCGCGCAGATCGTTCGCGCCTCCGGGACGCAGCGCATCGAGCTCAGCCCGCGCCGTGCGATAGGCCTTGAGTTCGTGCGGCAGTTCCTTCCCGCCGGCTCGCCGGACATCGACGATCTGCTTCGTGATGCCCGCGAAGCGCTCGACCGCCTTGTGGAGCGGTGAGCGTGCGGGCTCGGCTTCGAGCGACCGGGCGCTGACGCGGACCTCCATGAGCCGAACCGCGCGCTGCCGTTCACGCGGCGGGGGGTCCGGCGCGTCGCGCGAGACATCCAGCTTCAGCCCGTCGAAGATGCCGCGCTTTGTCTCGGTCGACTTCGCGGGTGTCGGCGCCCGATAGTCGGTTGCCATATCCTTGCCGCGCTCACGCGAGGCGGCGCGCACGAGCTTGTTCCGGGTCGCAAAATCGTCGCGGCCATAATATAAATCCACCTGCTCGCGATGCCTGGACAGCGCGACGTAAGTCGAGTGGCTGTCTACCCCCGGCGTCGCGAGCACATGCACGCGGTCGATGGTCATGCCCTGCGCCTTATGGATCGTCGCGGCATAGCCATGATCGACATGGGCATAGTCCTTCAGGTCGAACGCGACGCTGCGCCCGTCATCGAGCATCACCGCCATGCGCAACCGGTCGACATTCTGGACGGTTCCGAGCGTGCCGTTCTTGACGCCAATGCCGCGCTCATTCTTCAGGAACATCAGACGGTCATTCTCGGCGAACATTCGCTCGCCGCGTTCGACGGTAATGGCAACCTCGGCGCCAAGCCCGCCGCTCGCTTTCAGCCGGTCGCGCACATCCTCGTTGAGCGCTCGCACCTCGTCATTGGTGTGGGTCAGGATAATCCGGCTGGCATCGGGATGATGCTGGCGATCACGATCCCAGCCATCAACCAGCTCGGCGCGCGCCGCCTCACGGGTTTCGGCTGCATGCACGAAGCCAGCCTCGGCATAGCGCCCGATCGCCGCGCCAGCGCGCTCAGTCGCGAGTTCACGCGTCGCCTCGCGCTGCCAGTCCTCCTGCTGCCGGCGAATGCCCATGATCTCGACAGCGCCATGGCGCTCAGCCGCAGCGCGGAACGCGGCACCCGCTTCGATCGCCTGAAGCTGCTGCGGATCGCCGACTAGGACGACCTTGGCGCCCTGACGCTCCGCTTCGGACACGACACGTTCGAGCTGGCGTGTCCCCACCATCCCCGCCTCGTCGATCACGAGGATATGTTTGTCGGTCAGACGCTCGCGATCATTGGCCCACTGATGTTCGAGGCTCGCAAGTGTGCGCGAGCCGATCCCCGAGCCATGCTCGAGTCCCTCGGCGGCGATGCCGGACAGCGCTGCGCCCTGCACCTGATAGCCCGCCGCCTCCCACGCCTCGCGGGCAACGCTAAGCATCGCGCTCTTGCCGGTCCCGGCATAGCCGATGACGTTGCTGATGCCGCGTGCACTGGTGACATGTTCGAGCGCGCCGCGCTGTTCGGCGGAGAGATCGAGACCGCGCTCCAACGCGCGGGATAAGGCATGTTCGCGATGACGATCGGCAACGCCATGATGACGCCGCGCGTCGAGCGTCGCCGTCGCGCGTTCGAGCCGCTGCTCGGTCTCGATCATTGATTTGGACGTGAACCGGTCCTCGCCGCGTCCGTCCTGCCCGAGCGCGACGAGATCGGGCGACGATTTGACCGCCGCCATGACGGCATCGAACTGCCCTTTCCCGTCGCTATGCCGGTGCACAAACATGGCGAGGTCGCGGTTCGTAAATGTCGCCTGCCGGTGGGTGATCGCGTCGAGCGCGATGCCAGGATTTGCGAGGATCTTCTCGCCGTTCGATCGGGCGATCTCGATATGCTCGGCGAGCCGATCAGCCTCCAGCCCTTCGGCCGCCCTGCGCGAAGCCGCCGGGCCTATCTTGTGCTGCGGCTCTAGGTCGATACCCTGCGCTTCGAGACTGCGATGATCGACACGCGCATCGATGTCGAGTGACGCCAGCCGCTCGTTCACATGGTCGGCCCAGGCTTCGCGCCAATGGGTCAACATCTCGGTGCGGTTCCACTCGCGAACCTTAGCGCCGAACTCGGGGGTTCCGTCCTCGCCAATCTGAATCTCGCGCATCGTCAGCATTACGTGCGCGTGCGGCTTGGCTAAGCCGTCGGCGCCAATGTCCCAATGAACGTTGAGGTCGGCGATCATGCCGCGGTCAACGAACTCGTGCTTCACGAAATCGCGGGCGAGCTCGATCCCTTGGCTCTCGGTCATCTCGCGCGTGATTGCAAACTCGATCTCGCGCGCAAGCTGCGCGTCCTTTCGAAGCTCGACCGCCTCGACGTCGTTCCAGAGCCGCTCGCGATCGCGCCATTCCTCGGACGCGCCCTCCGGCAGCAACACTTCGCTGTGGACGACGCCGGCCTTGTTCGAGAAATCATGGCTGCGCCCCAGCCGCTCGTCATGCAGCTGATCAGCAGAACGATAGGCCGCGGCGGCGACCGCGCTGCTGCCGACCGCACGCGAAATGACTTTTGCCGAGAAATGATAGATCGCCATTAGGGCTATCCATTTAGGGCAAAACGGGCACGTCGGCACGACGTATAAGCGCGCCCTCACACGATTTCATCGCGCTCGGGATCGCAGCGTCTCGTGAGATTTCAGCGCCTTGCGGGGCCGTGAGACTCGGCATAGCTGGTTCGTCCGACCTCTTTTCACGGAAGGACACACCGTGCGCAAACCGCGTGATTTCGACGCCGAACTCCAGGCACTGACCCACAAAGCAAAGGCGCTTAAGACTAGGAAGCAAGGTCAGCTCGGCGAGCTGGTCATAGCAACCGGCGCCGACGCCCTGTCGATCGAACAGCTGGCAGGCGCACTGCTTGAGGTTGTCGGTGCAGACGCGCCGCGAAAGGAGGCGTGGCGCAAGAGCGGCGCGGCCTTTTTTCGCGGCAACGGCGCCCGCGCTCGCAAGGGCGCTGACCGGGACGAGGGCGGCGCACCGGCGAACGGTTCAGACCCGCAATCGCCTTCAGGCGAAGCGGGTGCGGCATGACAACCGGGCATGGCAGGTGAAACGCCGCGAGCGCACGCGCCAATTGATCGAGCTTGGCGGTCTGATCGCTAAGGCGGATCTTATCGAACTGACCGGCGACGATCGGGCCGTCATCCTGGGCTTGCTCATCGATGCGGCCGCAACTCTCCGGAGCGAAGCTAGCGAACAGCAAACGCAACTTTGGCGCCGCCGGGGGCGGCGCGCGTTCGCGGAAGATTAGGAGAAATCAGGAAGCAGGCGTGGGCGCGCGGTCCTTGTTCCTCTTGTCCGCGACATAGCTGTGGCCGCCTTCGCCCTTTACGATCTCGAACAGGCCGGTCGCCTCGAACAGCGCCGGGAAGTTCTTGACGCCATAGTTGCGCGGATCGATCGGCGCTTGCCGCTTCGCCGCGCTACCGGCCGCGGACATTGCCGCCCATCCGTCGTCGCGCGCCGCAGCCTCAACTGCGCCGCGCAGGATGGTCACAAGCTTCGTGTCTTGCGCGAGCAGTTTGCCTGCCGGCTTCGCAGGCTGCGGAGCGGCTTTGGGCGGTGCCTTCGCCTTTGTCGGCTTTACTTCCGGCATCTCCGGTACCGACGCTGCCGGTTCAGCCTCGCCGAGATTGTCGAGATATAGAAAGGTCGTGCAGGCATTGACGAACGGGCTCGGCGTCTTCCGTTCGCCAAAGCCGTAAACCTCATGGCCGTTGGCGCGGAGCTGCATGACCAGCGGGGTGAAGTCGGCGTCGCTCGATGCGAGGCAGAAGGCATCGAGTTTTTGGGTATAGAGTAGTTCCATCGCGTCGATCACGAGCGCGATGTCGGTCGCATTCTTGCCGGTGGAATAATTGAACTGTTGGATCGGTCGAATCGCGAAATCGTGCAGCTTGTCTTTCCAGCCTTTCAAGCCCGGGCTTGCCCAATTTCCATAAGCTCGGCGGATGTTTGCGGTCCCATATTTTGACAGCTCGGCAAGCATCGCCGCGATCTTCCCGTGGGACACATTATCCGCGTCGATCAGAAGCGCGATCTTACGGTCGGACGCAACGCGTCGTGGATTGTCATTTTCCATCGGATGCATTCCCGCCGGAGAAACTTGTTTCGTCCAGCGCCGCGATATGATCGCGGCAAATTTTCTCGACGAGGCTTTCGAGCACGGCCACACGCTCGCCGATCCAGGTCAATTCCTCAGCACTGATCTTGTAATGCGGAGAGTAGCGCGCGTTGACATAGGCGAGCCGCAAAAGCTCGAAACAGCGGCGGCTGAACTTGTCGTCGCGCGGCCACGCTTCGATCAATGTGGGTGCGATCTGCTCGCACTGCGACCGGAGGAAATTGAGCCGATGCGACTTAGGGCTGTAGAGCGTCTGAACAAGCAGGGTACAGTGATAGAGTTGTTCAACCGCTTGGTGGAGTTCAAATACCGCCTTGTTGCGCCAATAGACATCATCGCCCTCAGCGAGTTGCAACTTGGATGTCCTTCTCGACCGCTGAGCGATTGAGAACCACCTTTCAAAATGCTTCTCCGCTTCGATGCGCGCCTCGTCTGCGGGCAACTCGCGCGGTTGCGCGAACTCATATCCCTCGGCCTCGTAGAGGCCGATCCCCTGCTCGACGATATCGACAAAGAACGGGCGCCCGCGCTCAAGCTGCGCGTTCACATCCTTGAGCGAGTGCACGATGAAGCTGACCGGCGCGGTGAGAGTCTGGTTGATCGTGACCTCGCGCATGAGACGATCTTCGGCGGCGGACCAATGCTCAAAGTCGGTCAGCCGCTCATTGTTGACGACGACAAGAATGTCATAGTCCGACTGATAGCCGCCAACCGGATCGTCGACCCAGTCGCCGCGCGCGTAGCTGCCATAGAGGACGATCTTGAAGATGCGACCTTTGCGGTTCCAGTCCGAGTTGCCGCGGGCGTGCGCGGTTTCAAATTCCTCGAACAGGATGCGCACGACATCGGCAAGCTCGCGCTGCTTGGACTGGGGAAGATGATCGAGACCTGTTCTCATCATTCTCACCCTGAAATGCGGCGGGCCGGATGGCAAGCGCCATCCGGCCCGCCGCCGATCAAAGCCACGGCCAGACCAGATGCGGGAAGCGCGCATGAAGGCAGCGCGACCACATAAGGAGAGCCTCAGCGAAGTCAGCGATCACCTGCTCTACGGTGACGCCGTGCCTTTCCGCCAACTCCGGATAGGGCGTTTCGTCGAAGCGGGCCGACAGGAAGATATCGCCCTGCCGCGCGGTCATCTTGCGAAGCGCGATCACCATCCGGCGCTCGGCGTCCGCGATGGTGACGGTTGAGATATCGCGGCGCCTCATTGGTCGTCTCCCGCGAACGCCAACAGATAGTCACTGGCCTTGCTCGCCGCGCTCGCGGCGCGGAAGATCGCCTTCTCGTCATCACGGAGCACCGACAACCATGAGCCGATATAATCAGCGTGCCGCACGGTCGGCGCGATGCCGAGCGAAACACAGGTGAACGCCGCGGCCATCTCGGCGACAAGCTCCTCTTTGGCATAGGCCTCCGAGCCGAACCCGCCTTTCTGGTCGCGGTCCAAACGGCTGCCATGACCAGTCCAATGGCCGAGTTCATGCAAGGCCGTGCGATACCAGTTCACAGGCTCATGAAACGCCGCCTGCGGGGGCACGGCGACGAAGTCGTGGCTCGGACTGTAGAAGGCTTCGGCGCCGCCGATGTTGAAGCGCGCGCCGCTTGCCACGATCAGCGCGTCGGCCTCGGCGATCGCAAGCACCGGATCGGGGCTGACCATCGGCGCGATATAGTCCTCGGGCAGTGCCTCACACTGATCGACATTGAACACGACGAACCGCTTTAGGAACGCCACCTGCCGCGCCTCGCGATCTTCTCCTCTGGCCGCCTCGGCCTCGGCCTTCGGCGTGAACCGGTCGGCATAGCAGATGACCGTGCCCTTCTCGCCGCGCCGGACATTGCCGCCCGCCGCCTCGGCCTGCCGGTAGGTCAACCAGCGCTGCGAGGCATAGCCTTTGGCGATGACCTTGGCCCAAAGGATCAGCACATTGATGCCGCTGTATTTGCGCGCCGTTCCGGCATTCTGCGGCATCGTGCATCCGCATAGCGCGCTGTCCCAAGGCTGCGCCCAGGGAAGGCGCCCTTCTTCCAGCTCCGCAATGATCCGGCTCGTGACCTCGGCATAGAGGCTCTGCCGTTCGACTTTTTGATGCTTCATGATCCTTCTCCTCCAGCCACCGCACCCGGCCCGGAAGGGGGCGGGGTGGGCGGCAGGAAGGAGCCGGCAGACCCGCATCATCGGGCGGGCTGCATCCGAAGGACCGGAACGAAGAGGAGGACCCGCGAAGCGGGTTGCGGCCCGACCGGGCGGGGCTAAGGCGAGTGACGCCCACCCTGCCCCCGCCGCGCCGGGACAACCGCCGCCGCCGCGCAGCGGCGACCGCTGGCCAATTTCCGAACGACTCGAACGATGATCGCGCTGCTTTCGGCGCGGCAATCTGGACGCGGCCGCCCAGGGCGGTCTCAATTTCCAGCCCGTGAGACGAAATGCTCAGAATGGTGCAAATTATTTTTCGTCGCACCGTCGACAATGTTGGACGACAGCGGACGACAACGGACGACATGGGACGACAGACTTGGACAAAGGCTGGAATCTCAGGGGATTGACGCCGGTCGATGAATATCCATTCTTCGCTCAGGGAGCATCATTCGCAGCCAGTAAATGAAGGATATGTGCATGGCGTCTTTTCCCCCTCCCGACCGCTTCCTCCGTCTCGATAGCGTTCTAGACCGCACCGGCCTCAGCCGGGCGACGCTTTACCGAAAGATCGCTGCCGGCACCTTTCCGCCGCAGCACAAGCTAGCCGAGCGCTGCTGCGGTTGGCGCGAGTCCGAAGTCGCGATCTGGCAGCGCAACCCCATTAGCTTTACCCTCGCCGACCTCCCGCCGATCGCCGCCTGAAACAAGAAGCACGGCAAAGCCCCGCGCCGCGGAAGCGGCGCGGGGTGGAGGCTCGCCTCAGTCGGCGGGATTCCAGATGAGAGCGTAACCGTCTTCGCCGTCCTGACCGGCGGCGCGGCCGAGGTTCGCATAGAGGCGGCGCGGTCCGAACTCCGGCGCCGCGAGGCTCAGCGACACATAAGGTTCACCCGACTGCTGTCCGACGCGGATCCAGCCGGCGCCGATTTCGACGCCCTCGGACCAGACCCGGTAATCGGGTTGGACGTCGCCGCTCTTTGAGCGGTTGGTCCGGATTTCGATCGCCGCGCGGATCGAGAGAGTCTTCAGCTGGCCCACGAAACCCGTTTCGATGGTGCCGTTCACAAAGCCGATTGCTGCCATTGGTCGTCTCCTTGAGAAAGCCGCGGGACCATCCCTGCGGCATGGGCAGACCAAGGACCGGCGCATGAGGTGACCCCGCGAACCTGCAAGGGCCGCAGCGAAGCGGAGGAGTGCGGCGGCGCGATTATTTGCAGCGAAGCGGCCGCGAGGAGCGTGCGCAGCACGCGGGGAAATAATCGCGCCGCCGCACTTTCGCGGGGCGCCGCGCCGGTCCAGGTCAACTCGCCCGTCGCCGGGATGGACCTGCAGAATAGGTGGAGCGAGCCCGCGCTATCCGCGTGAACGATCAAACGCAGAAACTTGAGTGAGAAATGCGATCTAACCGCGAACTGTGGCTACGATCAGAGCGGCCGCGCCCGAGTTGGCAGTCCGTCTTCCTATCGGCGCATGCCGCGCGGCAAGAAAACGATGTCCAAGGCATGCGATTTGGCGTTTTCGTACAATCCTAGGGTCAGAACCGATATTATCGGGCTCGCCAACTTCCGTCCGGGCTTGGCGATTAGCGACCCCGGCAAGTCAGGATGGTGGGGCGAAGGATGCAGCATCCTCGTCTGGGCGGCGCGAAGGCAACTTCGCGTCGCCTCTTTCTTTGGCTGAACCGCGGGCCGTCGCCGCTTGCGGCGGCGGCGCGCCCAAGTCATGAGCGCCGCGCCGGCCCACAAGGCCGGCGCGTCATTTTGCGCCCGCAGAAAATATGGCGGGCGACCGAAGCCGCCCGCCGTCTTCTCATGCTGCCAAAGGCTGTCCGTCTTCCGCATCGGGTTCGGACGCTGGCGGAGCCGCAAGCTCGTGCGCGACCCGCCGCGCCGATTTGACGCTGCCGACCCCGCCCCGCGTCGTATAGGCCGAAGGCGGAAACGCCATCCATTGCGGCACCCACGGCTCGGCCTTGGTCCGACCGTTCGCACCCTCAAGACAATCTGCGATGATCGCTTTCAGCGCCTTGCCCTTCTCACCGGCGTCCGCTCCCGCGACCTCCGGCCCCGCGACCTCGTCGGTGATGGCGAGCAGGACCTCGCGGTCGCGAAGCTGGTCGAAAAAAGCCGGGTCCGCCGACCAGCGCTGGCGCATGTCGGTGCCGAGATGGAGACCGATCATCTCCACCGCCTCGCTGCCCGCCTGCAGCGTTTCGCCCATGACGATCGCTACGATCTCCAGTACCACCGGATCGGGCAGTTCCAGAAGGCGCGCAAAGAGCGGAGCAAAAGGGGGACGGTTCATAGGCCTTCCCGTGACCGTCGGGGCCTCCTCGTCGAACCCGAGCACCGTCAGCACAGCACGGCGCTTGATGTCAAACGCCGTCTCTGCGGAAGACGTCTCGACGCTCTCGGCGATATCTTCCTTCGGCGCCCGCTGGCTCTCGACATCGACGCGCCAAAGATCGGCGCCCGCGATGACATGCGCGAGCATCGCCCGCAGCGCTACGCCACCGTGCCCTGCCAGATCGGCGCGCACCGCCGCATGGCGATGAAGATCGATATAGGCATTCAGCGGACCCGACACTTCGGGACGCACCGGCTTGGCCATGACGGCATCGTCGTCTTCGCTCCCGCCGCCACCCGAAAGCCGCTTCGCTTCCTTGGCGGTGACGAAGCCTTCGTGGAAGGTCACCTCGCCGCTCTCGCGAACCTCGACATAGATGCGGCCGCCCTTGCGCTTGCCCGCATGGGCATAATCCCACGACCGGAACCAGTCGCCACGCGCCATCACGACGACATCGGACCACCCCGCTTCGAGATACTCGGCCCTGCGCGCCTCGATGGCCGCCATCTGCGCCGACCAGAAGGCATCGGCGTCGGCAAAGAAGCTGTCCTCGCCGAACAGGTCGGACACGACAGCAAGCTTCGCTTCACCGGCATCGAACAACGCGTGCTTCACCGCGATAGCCGTGCCGCCGAACAGCCATGCTTTCAGCTGATGGCCGGTCGGGCAATAGGCGCATTCGTCGTCGAACAGCGCGAGCCATGATTTCTGCTGGCTCTTCGATGCGAGGGTCAGGTGGCGAACGGTGCCCGCATCGATCTCGCCGCCGCGATAGAGAGTACGGATGCGCGGCAGCAGATTGCCGAGAGCAAGGATGCGCTTCACCGCGCGCGGCTCGAAGCCGAAGCTGTCGGCGACCTCCTCGACACTGCGCCCTGCCTTCACCAGCGCGACGAACGCTTCCCACTGGCTAACCTCGTCGGGCTGCACTCGCGCCAGATTTTCAAGCATCGACGCTTCGAGCGCATCGGCGTCATCGCCCTCGTCGAGAATGGCACAAGGAATGGGCCGGACCGCCCCGCCCTCACGCGCCACAGCTCCGACGGCGGTAAAACGCCGACGCCCCGCGACAATCTCGTAATGGCCTTCCGAGCAGTTCGGACGGACGAGCAGCGGAATGAGCACGCCCCTTGCGCGGATGCTCGGCATAAGATCAGCGACGTCGGGGTCTTTCCCCTTCCCGCGCATATTGGCGGCTGCGATGGACAGTTTGCCCAGTTCAATGAAATCCAGCTTCATGATGGTATTCCTTCTCTTCAACCACACCCGGCCCCGGACGGCGGGGCGGGCGGCGCGAAAAGGCGACGGGACCGCGCCAAAGGACGGCGCGCACCCGCAGGGCCGAAACGAAGTGGAGGAGCCGGGCTTCGCCCGGCTTGCGCACCGGCCGTGCGGTCCCACAGCCGTGCGCCGACTGCCCCGCTGTCCGTGGCCGGCTACACACAGCGCCGTCGCGCGATCAGCGCGGCGTCAACATCGGAGAACAACCGCGCCCTTGTCGCAGCTGCAGGCACCGCGGCGTGCGCGGACCGGCGGCGGGTCGGGCGTGGCAACGCCGCGCCCGGAGCAGCGCCACGCGCTGCTTACCCGCCGCAAGGGCCGCGCGCCCGCGGCGCCAAGAAGCGAGACAAGAGCGCTGCGCGGCCAACCGTGCAGGCGCGCGATCTCTGGCGGCGCCTGCCGCCGCCAGTGTGCGCCCATTTGCGGCCGCGCGCCGTCAGGATTTAATGTCCAGCGCGCATTTCCTCGGAACCGGCAGCTAAATGTCTTCTCGCTGTTGAAAATGCATCCGGATATAGTGTCCCGCTTGTTCCGTGACGCGCACCAAACGCTCTCCGGCCGTTAGCATTGTATCCACTCCCGGATGCTTAGTCGCATCCGATTTGACATGAGCTGCGAGGATCGCCCGAGGGCAAAGATCGTGTAGCGCCTGATCGGAATTGTGGTCGGATCCGTGATGCGGGAGAGCGAGCACGCGAACATGCCCGAGCTCAGCTGAATAGTGCGCGCGCCAGCTCTGCAGATCCTGGGTGGCTTTCAACTCGGCATCGCCTGTATTGAGCCAAGCGGGAACCGACCAAGACATGGACGTCTTTGACGGGCTTTCGACTTCAAAATACGACTGAGCCGCATCCTTGGGAAGAGGCATGCTCAGGAGGGACAGCGACGATCGGTTGGATGATCCGACGTGCAGCTTGTAGACCTGCCGCAGTTTGGCACGACCTGCAGCGGTCCGGCTGAAACGAGCGACCGCATAGGCCAGGTCGCCAAGGCCCGGTCGACCATTCTGCAAGCTTGCGTCGCCGACCAGGTTTTGGATCGCGACGAGCAAGCTGTCATCGTCACTCTGATCTAGAGGCGCGCGAAATGGCTTGAACAGAAACTGCCTACCCAGTGAATGAATCTCGATCTCGCAACCTTGTTCGGACAGCTCCACTTTTGCATTCGGCGCGGCACCCACGATCTGCCCCGAATTTAGCGACCGCGGCGCGGGCCGTATCAATATTCGGCACTCCTTCATGCCATCGCCCGAACCGTCAGGTGAGGAAGGGTCTCCAGTCTCGATCAGTATGCGATCGTCCCCACCGCCACCCACGAAAATCACTCGCTGAGCGCCACGTGAAAGGAAGTATCCACCTGGGTCCGCCGCAAGGTCGAAAATATACCGGCTCGTATCGCCGCCATCAATGATCTGCAGCAGCTGCCCTAGGAGCTCGCGCTCGTTGACATATGGAACCATGACATTCTTGACCACGGCGTTCGCCATCAAGACTTCAAGGCCGCTCACATGATCGGTGTCGAAGTGCGATATGAAGAGCCAGTCGACCTCTTCGTTTCCAAGAGTGATCCATGACCGCAGATATTCGTCGAACTTTTTAGTTCTCCGGGAACCGCAATCGAAAATCCAGTTCAGTTTTGGTCCCCGAAAAAACTGGAGGCGGCCAGTGTGAAATCCACCATGGCCGACAGGATGCTGGAGCCAGTTTACATCTTGCACGGGCTGCGTTTCGACCATCGTTTCCTCTGATAAATCAGGAGCGGCACAGACAGGGAAGCGCGGACAGGTAATTCCAGATTAGAGCTGCAAACCCGGATTCTACGGCGGCAATTGCCAGCAATGTGATCACCACCAAACCGGCAACCCTGTTGGCGATCTTCTCGACCCCATCGTAAATTTCGCGCGCGTCACCGAGCGGCTTTTCAGCCAAGTCGCTGAACTCATCATCGGAGAGATAGGCGTAGCCCTTACGTCGCCAAAGCATGCGGGAATCCGCACTCAGCTTCAGAAAGCGGCGATTGCTGCTAACCGATACAAACTGACTGACTCCGATATATGTCGCAACGAGGGCAAAGATGATTGCGAAAGTTGCCTTGGCATTGGGAACTTTCGACGCATCCATTGAAAATCGGAAGGCAATGGTCACGATAGCGACAGCGACGTCACGCCAGAGCGATGCGGCAAGATCGCGCGTCTGCTGCGTGACCTTGCCAATTTCTTCCGCCAATGTCTTTCGAAGATCCGACAGGCTCTTGATGGTATCACGGCTGCCCTGCTGGACATGCGCACGATAGGCTAGCCCGGCGCTTTCAAGCGCCGTCTCAAGACGCTTCGGCAGTCCTACAGAAAACTCCTCGTCGTTCCGCCATTCGCGCGCGAGTTCATTGACCAACAACGTGTGCCGCAACTCGACGTCTTGGCTCTCCGCGAAAACCCAACGCGCTGCGCGCTGGAGCAGTACGAAGGTTTCGTCGTCGGGCACACCCAGTTCGCCGAAAGCGATCCGGCGGGTGGGCGTACCCGCAAGCACCACATGGAGCTTGGCATCGACTTCGTATGTTTCGCTCGCGAGTGCTCTCGCGATCGTAGCGGCGGCGGCATGCCTCCACGCGACAAAAAATGGGTCAGACGCGTCCGCTTCGCCCACGAGAATCCAAGGCTCGATTGCGGACGGCGCACGAAGGTCGCCGGAAAGGTGTCGAGAAAAGCGTCGCGGACTTGGGAGGGCGGAAGGAGAAACGGGCACCTGCGGGGCCTCATCATCCGTCCATTCCAGAATTTGGGGACCAAGCGTTGCGAAAGATTTCGCGCCGAGAAGGCGGACCGTATGAAGCCTTTCAAAGGAATCAGGATCAGCGAGCAACCGAATAAAACCCGCAGGTGTAGCGATCAGCGCTTGGCCGACAGGCTGTGCGACCTCCACCGTGATGCGCACCTTCTCGGCGGCAAGCGCTGACAAATCCGCCGAGGCCAGCTTCTTTTCTTCGTCGATCGAGTCGCGGCAGGTCAATTTGCAACTGGCCGGTCGGCAAGCTGCGGCGACGCCACGCCATGCCGTCAACGCCTTGACTGTGAGCTTTCCTTCTACCGTAACGTTGCCAGGTCGCTCGGTAACCTTCGCTTTCGCGGAGGCCTCAAGCGCTGTCGCGAGGGCCGATGAGATCGTCATCGTCGACAGTTACCTTCTCGGTGGTGATCCGGATTTCGGTATCTCCGGATGCAAGCTTTTGAGTCTTGATGAGAGCCTTATATTCCTCGTCATAGAGAATCTGAAAGCCCTCGATGGTTTCCATGCGTCGCCGACGCGTGCGAGGGATTGCGCTCCCATCGACCTTGAAGGTCTCTTCATCGAGCCGATAAGCAGCAAGTTTCCGCGCATAAGTCTTGCGGACTGGTGAATCTTCATCGTGCAGGCCAAAAACTGCATCAAACAATTGCCCCTGGGTCTCAGGACCGAACTCTCGGGTATTGCGCAACTGCTCGTTAATCCGGCGGGCGCCCTCCTTCGCGATTGCAGGATCGAGATCCGCCTTATGCTCCTTGAAGACCTCCTTGAGCATCTTCTCGGTGCGGCGCGTCGATTCCGAAGGGGTCGCATCACGCCGGACGTGCAGGAACTTTTCGAAATATTCCGAGATACCGTCGGGACGCGAGCGGTCGCGCACCATGAGAACCCCGTCTTCCTTGCCAAAGCGGACAAGAGCAATTTTCTGAAGTGACTCGCGCTTGGTCGAAAATGCGTGCGTGAACTCTTCGAGGATCGCCTTACGCTGACCGTCCTTGTCGGAGATGTCGTATTTTAGAACTTGGTCATTGTCGTATTTCACGAGAGCAAAGAGCTGCTTTCCCTCTTCCGTGCTCAGGAGAAAAAGGAAAAACACTCCAGCGCTCGTGGTGCGGCGATGCTCATGTTGGAAAGCGTGCGCCAGTTGCTCGGAAACCGTCAAAAAGGCCTTGGCGTCGGCGGCAATGCTCCGAAGTTGTGCCATAACAGGCGAGTCGGGACGAAAACGATAAGCGTTGCCGCCGAGCGCAGTCTTGATGCGCTTGATAAAGAACTCCGTAAATATGGGCGGCGTAAATTCAGCCAGCAGGACCGGATCTTCGAGATCCGGGCCGACCACGTGAAACACCATGCGATCGATGCGGAGCGCATCACGCTCCGCTTCGGTCAAGAAAGCCATAAAATTCCCTCCCCACGGCGATCTGCGCAAAGCGCAGCCGCTTTCCAAGGATAAACTATGTCCAAAATGGCAACGACTACAATACCCGTCCCCAAGAAGGTCGAAATCGCAGTTACATTGCTCGGGCAACGGGAGTGCCATTGTTAGCGACGGCTGAGCAGCCCCGCGTCAGCATCCTTCGAAATCCGGCGGCCAAGCTAGCTTTCCCAAGCCTGATTAAGCACCACCGCTGCCAACGCCGATTTGTCGTGCGGGAAAAATCGCCCGTAATGCTTTGCCACAATCTCCGGACTGTCCTGAATGGCATAGCCCGCCTGCTCATAGGAGCCAGTCTTCTTGAGGACATGGGTCGCGAGGACGTCGCGCACATTGTGCGGGCCATGGGGCAACAGCCCCTTGATCGCGCCCCGGCCGGTGTAGGGATTGTAGATTCCGTAACGCTGGATCGTCAGTCGCCAGGCGTCGTAGAAACCGGTCTGGCTATAGGCGGCATTTTTCGTGGTCAGCTTCGCCGACTTCACGAAGAAGGTTTCGGGATCCTCGGCACCGCCGAGCAGCATTTGCCGGTCGCGCTCAAGATAAAGGTCCATGAACTCATAGAGCCGCCCAAGATCGGGGAGCAGGAGCCGATAGGGCTTTCGACTGAAAAAGGACGAGGACGCGTTCTTGAATGCGACCGCGGGAATGAAGACCTCCCATCCGCCGGAAAGATCATTCCATCGGAGTTCGCCGCACTTCAGCCTTTCGAGCTGCTTCTCGCTCGTGTGGCGCCCGCCCCGAACACAGAAACGGAGCTGGCGCAGATTCTTCTGTCGCAGCCCGAGATGCAATCCAAAGCGCAACATCAGGAAGGCGCGGACTGCCTCGGCCGCCGCCTTGGGATACCGGCTTGCGCTCGGCATCCGCTCCAGTATCTCTTCGGTGATCTTGCGATATTCGCCAACGGGACTCTCGGCCTCGAGGATGGGCAATATCGGGTCGAAGGGATCGCGATGAACTTTCGCGACGCGCTGAACATCCTTCTTCCGATTCAGGGCATAGATGGTGAAGCGGTCGCAAACCGCATCCCAGTCCCGCCGCGCCTTGTTGATGTCCTCCGCCGAAATCAGGTCTTCAACGGGATGGAGCGCGTCCGCCAGACCCGGATGCTGCCGCATCCATCCCGTCTTGCCGCGCGCAAGCGACAGCGCGAAGTCGAGCATGTTGATCTCCCAGCTCGTGTAGAAGCCGCGGCGATCTTCCCGCCAATGAAGATACCAGTCCCACACCGCGGGAAAGAGGAGCATAGCCAGGCACAGCCGATCGACCGGAACGCAGCGCCCCTTTACCTCGCTGTCTGGCGACGATCGGAGCGCACCAAACAACAAGCCGAGATGCTCGAGCTTCTGCGAAGCGGTTTCCTCGCCCCACATGCCCTGACGGAGCAGACCCGACGGGGCCAGACTGGACGTCTTGAACGCAATGAGGCGTTCAACCTCATGCTGAAGATTGGGCGGCGCATCACGGCAAGCCGATCGCGAACCACCGGCTGGATCGCCCCCGTCGACAGTTTCGCTGCCGCGGTCGCGCGGGACGCGCCCGCGGCTCTCGATCCCGGAAAAGCGGAGCGAAAAACGCTGCTGCGTCGCTTCGCGCTGAAAGCGACGATAATCTGTCGCCCCCTCAATGATGACCGACCGCACCCATGCCAGGATTTCCTCGCGCTCCCGCTTGGGCCGCTTTGAAAAGTCGCGAGGCAGGTGCCAGGCGAGCCGCCGCCGCTCGGCGGCCGTAAATTTCGAACTGGCGGGCCGCGCTGCCGCGCGCCCGCTGTGGTCGAGCTTGTCCTGGAAATAGCCGGCCGGGAGACGATAGCGATGCTCGATCCGTTCAAGGACCGAAAGGCTTTCGATGGTGCCGGGCGATTTCAGGCCCGCCACCCAAGTCTGGATCGTCTTGCGATCGGTCTTGTCGCCCGGACGGATAATCGCACGATGAAGATGATTGCAGCTGTCGCCATGTCGCTTCATGTGCAGGGCGAGCGCTTCCGGGAACGATGGTGGATCGACCCACTCGCCCTCCAACGCCTCCGGAAATTCGACAACCGCCTTCGGTTTGGGACCACGCTTCTTTTTGGGCCGGAGGACGCTCGCCCCGGCACTGATGTCGGGCTCGAGTGGCGGCCGTTCTGCCAGTCTTGTGGGCATCGTGATAAGCTCCTGAAATTGATTGCGAAGCGGCGCCCGATGGCAGAAGCCTATTTTCAAAAGGAAAATGTGACGCGGCCGGGCCGGAAAAGCTCCGCAGGGCGGGTAAAGGCAGCCAATTTAGCGGAAACAGATTCTGCGCGACGATGCTTGTCTTCACCCAGACACGCTGATAGAGGCGCCCATCGTTGCCGCTTTAGCTCAGTTGGTAGAGCACATCATTCGTAATGATGGGGTCACAGGTTCGAGTCCTGTAAGCGGCACCATCGACCCCATAATTCAATGATTTAGGCCGGATGCGCTTCTCCGGGAGCCGTTGTGCGTCGTCGATCGGCACCGCCTGAATCAGGAGGATTCCATCCTCGTCTCCACATAGGAGAGTATCTCGCGCAGGCCGCGATCTGTTCGGACAAGATCGATCGGCCGGCCGCCCAGATCCGTATTCTCCGTTTGAAGCCAGGCCATGACGGACCTGTCATCGCCAATCAGCACAGCCAGTTCCTGAAACAGCCGCACGAGATATTGACCGGCCCGAAAGGCCGGTTCGGGTGGAGCAAGTCGGAATGTCCCGTTACGCAGGTCCGCTGCGCGATTGCCCGCGATGCCGAGTATCTCTCCAAGCAAGTCGTCGCCGATGTTCCAGAGCGCAGCAACGTGCTCCACCGCCTCAGACAGTACGCGGCTCTGCGCTTCTGATGATGTCTCCATCCTCTCGTCTTTCCCCTCCACGGTCAGTCCTCCAGCAAGGCAGAGATCGCAGCTTCGTCATCGCTGCGCAGCGCATCCAGATAGTCGCTCCACCATTGATGCATCCGTACCCGCTCATCCCAATAGGGCGTTCGGTTATAGATGCGGCGGATCTGATTGTTGTCGGCGTGCGCGAGCGACCGCTCGATCGCATCGGGGTTCCACTTGCCGCACTGGTTAAGAAGCGATGAGGCGGTCGCGCGGAAGCCGTGGGACGTCAAATCTCGCGGCCCGTAGCCCATGCGGCGGTAGGCGGCGTTCATCGTATTCTCGCTGAGCGGTCGCTTCCACGTGTGGAACGCCGGAAAGACATAATCCTCGCCGCCAACATACGGCCGAAGCTCCTCCAACAGGGCGATCACCTGCCGAGACAGCGGGACGTAATGGGGCCGGCGCATCTTCATGCGCTCCGGCGGGACAGTCCAGACGGCCTTCTCGAAATCGAACTCGGCCCAGCGCGCGAGCCGTAGCTCACCGGGCCTCGCCATGACGTGCGGCAATATCTTGCAGGCGAGCAAGGTGATCGGATAGCCCGAGTATCCGTCTAGCGCGCGAAGGAAGCCACCCACCTCTTCCGGCTCGACGAGCGCGGCGTGGTGCTTCGGCCTCGGGGCAATCAGCGCGCCGCGCAGAAGCGTTGTCGGGTCGGAGTCCGCTCGTCCCGAGGCCGCAGCATAGCGAAACACACGGCTCGCAAAGGAACGGCAGCGACGCGCCGTCTCGAAGTGCCCCTGCGCCTCGATTTTCTTGAGCACCGCGAAGAGATCGACGGCCTGCAGGTCCGCGATGGGCGTGCCGGCGATCGGCCGAAGCTTTTCGAGAAGCCACTTCGTTTTCTCGATCGTCGCTTCGCTCCGGCCTTCCTTGGTGACCATCTCGATATATTCCTCGGCGAGATCGCCGAAACAATTCGAGGCCTTGAACTTGCCGACGAGCTTGTGACGCTTCCGCTCCGCGAGCGGATCGGTGCCCTCATGGATTTTCAGCTTGGCCTCGTCGCGCTTGCGCCGGGCTTCGGCGAGTCCGACATCCGGATAGGCGCCAAGCGCAATGCGCTTCTGCTTTCCATGCATGGTGTATTTGAAGCGCCACAGGCGCGCACCGGTCGGGTGCACCTCGATGTAGAGGCTGTGGGCATCGGAAACTTTGTAGACGCGATCCCGCGGCTTGAGGGACCTGATTTGAACATCGCTAAGAGGCACGGCTCAACTCCTTTGAAAGGGTTAGGACCGGCACCAATCACGGCGCTTGAGGCGGACGGGCCATCGAGCAAAACTCACTCCAAAAAAGACGGGCCATTATGGCTTTTTTGATGGCCCGTTTCGGGGTGAGATTGTGTGAGACACCCTCGGACAATTCGGAACAAAACCCACGGAAAACTAACAGATTTCCGGGATTTTGTCGATTGCCCTGAGAAGGGTAAATGGTGCCCAGAAGAGGAACTGAACTGGGCATCAAAGCGGCGGAAATCCGATGCAATCAACAACGAGATACCGCTGAAACCATCATAGAAACCATCACACAATTTGGCAAGGGCTGGACGACAGGGCAATCGCTTCAGATGAACGGACTGGTGTTGATTGAAGTGTTATGATTCAGACGATGCTCCATATCCTGGGAGCCATTGATGTCTGGATTGCCATCGTCGCGTTCGATACTCGATCATTTTTCTGCGCTTCGTGATCACCGGGAGCAGTGGCGGGTTCTGTATCCGCTTCGCGAGGTCTTGCTTTTAGTGCTTTGCGCGACGCTTTCGGGGATGGAAGATTTTGTCGAGATCAGGCTGTGGGGACAGCACCGGCTCGATTTTCTGACCGTTTTCTGCCGTTTGCGCACGGGATACCAGCCCATGACACCCTTAATGATGTCATTAACGGGCTTGATCCCGAGCTGTTCAAAACCTGCTTTGCGACCTGGGTCGAGGCGCTGCGCGACGAGGCACCCGATATCATCGCGATTGACGGCAAGACGTCGCGGCGTAGTCACGCGAGGAGCAAAGGCCGCGCGCCGCTGCACATGGTTTCAGCCTGGGCGTCGCGCCAGCGGCTGGTGCTGGGTCAGGAAGCGGTAGACGCAAAATCCAACGAGATCACCGCGATCCCGTTGCTGCTCGAACGGCTGGAACTGACCGGTGCGCTCGTCACCATCGATGCGATCGGAACACAGGCCGCGATTGCCGAGACCATCGTGGCGCGCGGCGGAGATTATTTGCTCGCGCTGAAGGGCAACCGTCCGGCGCTGTTTGCCGATGTCGTGGCGTTCTTTGCCGATCCGCCCACCGATATGACCCTGTCGGCGCACACGACAACCGACGCCGATCATGGCCGCATCGAAGAACGCCGCCACAGCGTCTGTCACAACACTCAATGGCTGTTTTCCGATCGTCGCTATCCTGATGAACCCCATTTTCCCCATCTCGCGATGATCGCCATGGTCGAAAACCACGTCGAACGGGAGGGCCGCAAAAGCTCGGAACGGCGCTATTACCTCTCTTCTGTCAAACTCGATGCCCAAGCCTTCGCCGCCGCAGTCCGCGCCCATTGGGGCATCGAAAACCGGCTCCACTGGGTGCTCGACGTCGTCTTCCACGACGACCTCACAAGACTGCGAACCGGATCAGGACCCCAGAATATGGCTGTCGTCAAACACATCGCCATGAACCTGGTGCGAAATCCAAACGACAAACACAGCCTCAAAGTCCGCAGAAAACGTGCCAATCTCGACCCGGATTACCTCGAAACACTCGTCACTCAACGACAACCGTTAATCTGAAGCGATTCCCCTGGGCTGGACGATATCGGAAGCCGATCTTTGGTTGCCAATTCGCTCGCGATCGCAGTCGCAGCTTTTCAAGTGTGGATCAGTGTTGGAGCGCGCCCCTCCTCTTTCACGATCTATCATTTTGAATTATCGTAAAAAGGTGGTTTTGACCGGGGTCCCGATAGGCGCCGCCCGGGACCCCGACACGCGCCAGTATAGGCATAACAATCAACGCCTATGCTTTCGTGAAGCGTGGCATCACTCTGACGCTGATCGACAATTCTCCGTCTCGAAGACCGCAGCATCCGAGCATTGTCGCTGGCCGCGAATTTGCTCAGTCTTCGATCGGAAGGGTCGTGCCTCTGCTCAAGGTTTTTGCACAATCTGACGCTGTGTCGGCTGATGGATCGGAAGCCTGAGGTGCGACAAGCGTGTCGGGAATGACGATTTCGGGCTGGCCTGCCCGATCGCGACCCTTGCCGCGCAACACGTCAATTTCCCGCTGCCGCATCTCAAGATACAAGCTGCGCGTCTCCACATAGGGATCAGCGCTTTCCTCTTGCAAACGCTCGATTTCCGCGTCCCGCGCGACACGATCGTTCAGCCTGTTGATGACGGTCGTCGGGACAGCATAGGCGGTCTGGTTGAAAGGCTTGCCAACGGAAACGGGCAAGACGAGCAGGTCGATGCCATCGCCGACCATATCGCGCAATGTCGTGGGCCCCACCAGCGGAAGGAAGAAATAGGGCCCGGGCTCCACCCCATAGAAGCCAAGCGTGTTTGCGAAGCCGTTGGATCGATAGGGCAGATTGATGGGCGCCTTTTTGGCGACGTCGAAAACACCCGCGGCGCCGATCGTCGAGTTGATCGCGAAGCGGCCGACCGTTTCCAAAGCCTTTCCTATCTTGAACTGGAGCAGGAAGTTCACAAAATTTATCGGCTCACTGAGATTGCGCAAGGCGTTGCCAAGACCATCACGGATCGGCTTCGGAACGCCCCCCTCATATCCCTTGGCGATCGGCCCAACGAGCGCCTTGTCGACCGACTGAGCCACCTGGAAGGCCTCAATATTCACATTCTGGAGTGGGTCGCCCGGCGGCGCTTCGCCCCGCGCGATTACGATAATCTCGTCCGGCGATGCTTCAGAGGTATTTCCAGGCTCCGCCGGCACATCGATCGATTGTCCCGCTTCCACCGGCCTTTCGCCGATCATGATAGGGGGCTGCACTTCGCCCTGTGAATCCACAATCATCGGACATGGTTCGGCAGAAGCTGCCTGAGCTTGAGCTGTCCGGACCAATGGCTCATTCTGGTGAACAACGCCTATTTCTTCGGGCTGCGTTCCGATCAGAAGGAAAGCGGCAGCACTGGTTACGACGCTCATTTTGCGGTTATCTCCGATATATCGAACATCTTTGGCGTCCAATCTTCTGCCAACGTCTTTAGGCTGGATACGCCCTGGTCAGCGGGAAATCAGTAGCGGAACCCGCGCGCTCGACAGCAGCGATCGAGTGACACCGCCGAAGAGTATCTCGGTGGTGCGCGGGTGGCTGTAAGCCCCGATCACGAGCAGGTTTGCGTCGCGTTCCGCCGCCTGGTCGAGGATCACATCCGCCACCGGTGCGCCCTCGGACGTGATGTTGGCGATCTCGACACGTGCGCCGTGTCTGGACAAATGTTCAAGGAGATTGGCACCAGGCTCTGTTCCAAAACGTTCGGGGTTCCGGCCGCTGTCGATGGTGAGTATCGTCACGTTGGACGCGGAATTGATGAACGGAATTGCGTCGTTCACCGCCCGCCGCGCTTCTCGGCTGCGATTCCATGCGATCAGCACATTTTCGCCGATCGTCTCACCGCCCCATCCCGCAGGGATCATCAGCACGGGAATTCCGGTGGCCAGCAACAGTCGCTCGGCCGACCAGCCTGACGGGAGGTCTGCCGGTTTGGGATGCGCCGCGACGATGAGATCGCAGTGCAGCGCCCGCAACATGCTTTCGTCGCGCAGGTCATCGCGCCACACGATCCGGAATTCGGAGCCGATGCCATATTCGCGGGCCAGCTCTCCAAAATGGCGGGCGGCGGCAATAATTTTCTGTTCGTCGGCAAGCCGTTGCCGCGTCAGCACGTCTCGAATCGCCGCAGTGCCCCTTGCATAGGTTTCGGTGGGATGCGCGTTTTCGTGGGACACGCCATAGACGCCCACCAGATGCGCATTATGACGTTGCGCGATCGCAGCCGCACGGCGACCTATGTGCTCGCCCTCAGGCGTGGCGTCGAGGAAAACGGCGATATCTCTCCAGATAGGCAACAAGGGTTACGATCCTCCAGTTTACGGTTGTCCTCTATCAGATCAGCGGCGTCCTGGCCGAACTGCAGACCAAGACACCGAAAGGCTTCAAGACGGGGATTTGAGAGAGGTTGAAGGTTTGCTTGCGCGGTCCATCGGCAAAAACGCCGATAAGTCGCCTGATCCAGGTTGATCCAGAGGGCAGAGGTCCATAACCGGCAGCCGCATCATGCATGCCGATCCAAATCGCGCGACGCTCCAACAGGGAGAGTGAAATCCCGCGGTCGGCTAGCCCGCCTGCGGGGCCATCGACTGACGGGCTAGCAGACAGGAGGTAGGCCTCACAGGAACCTTCGCCTGCCAAGGACAATGGCTGCAAGAACAATCGGCGAGCAGATTCATCCTGAGCACGCGACGCATTCGGAAGCTGGCCGAAGGCTCCTTCCACTTCACACCCTCCCTCATTTCTCGTTGGAATGAGCCCTCACTCCAACATCGAACGAGTAAACCTGCCAGGAAAGGCAGTCAAGACAGCCCATCGCCCCATCTCTCATTTCAGTCAGCCGTCGGCACGCAATACTCGACGATGTGAAGTGATATGCAGCCGTTCCTGGTACCCTCCTTCTGAAGCGGTGCGTGCAGCATCCGGCTACCATTGCGTGAAGCGGAGGTTGTGTTGGCGCAGGGCGCCATGACCGCGGAGGCGCGTCGGCGGATCGCGACGGTCGTACCCGGCGGCCTGAGTTAATGGGCAGGCCAAATGCGTTTGCTAAAGCAACTATTGCTGATTGAATAAATCGCCGAGAGTGCTAATGCTCGCGCCATGTCAGTAACCTCTGGTAGCCCCGCTGCGACCGCGCTGTTCGCACTCACCGACACTCTGCAGCCGATCAGGCGCTCCTGGGTGCAGGCGGTCATGACGGTCCTTGCGGAGTTCGGCCTGCCCAGTTCGCTTACCGCCGCCGTCATCCTGGCTTCGCGCAGCGGCGACGCGGGAATCAGGCAAAATGTCCTCGCCGAGGAAGTGGGCGTTAATCCCGGCGCAATGGTGCGGATTCTCGACCAGGCGGAAGCGGCAGGCCTGCTTGAGCGACGTGCGTCGGCCGAGGATCGGCGCGTTAATACCGTTCACATTCTTCCCAAGGGGCAGTGTCTTGCTGAAAAGATGGAAGCGGCTGTCGCAGATCTGCGCGAGGCGCTTCTCGGCGATCTGCCGGTCGAGGACATAGAGACCGCGACGCGCGTCCTGCGACTGTTCGAGGGACGGATCGGCGCGTTCCTGCAGGCGGAGCGCGTCAACCGGTGAAAGTCACGTCCGATCAGATACTGTTCTCGGTCAAGCTGTTCATCGCGGCGATGCTGGCCTTCGCGGTAGCGGTCCGGATCGGGCTCCCGCAGCCCTATTGGGCGCTTGTCACCTGCTGCGTGCTGATGAACCCGGCCACAGGCGCGATCCGCTCCAAGGCGGTCTATCGCGTCGCCGGCACCCTGGGCGCCGGCATCGTGACACTCGGCATGGTGGCCATTTTCGCCAGCGTCCCGCTCCTACTGATCATCTCGTCGGGTATCGTTGCGACGATCGCCTTTGGCGTATCATTCCTCGATCGGACCCCGCGGGCTTATGGGTTCCAGCTCTTCGCGGTGACACTGATGCTGGTCGCCGTTGCCGGCGTGGACCATCCCGAGACGATGTTCGACACCGTTGTCGCACGCGTTACCGAGATCAGTCTCGGCGTGCTCGCGACCACATTTGTCGACAGCGTCATTGCTCCTCGATCACTTGGCGGCTTGATGCGCTCAAACCTGCGCCGCTGGCTGCCCGACATGGAACGCTGGGCGAATGATGTACTAGATGGCCGCGAAACGGGTGCACAGGAAGAACATGACCGTTTGAAGATTCTTTCGGACGTCACCGCCCTGTCGCAGATGGTGGCCTGGTTGCGCTACGATCCGACCGTCGACCGCGGCGAACTGCGCCACGTCCTCGCCATTCAACAGCGTTTGCTGAGCATGGTGCCGCTCCTTTCCGCGATCGCCGCTCGCATAGCGGGACTGACTCAGGCGGACCGCGCCGCGCTTGCACCATATCTTGCCGAGGCGCGCGATACTTTCCGAACCGGAGCAATGCCTTCCGCGCGCCCGGCCGATGACGTGCGCAGCCTTCCGCTCGAGGTCGGACGTGAACGACCCTGGCAGCAGCTGGTCCATGATGACCTCGCCGACATGCTCATGGATCTCTTAACGCTCTGGAGCGAGATCTGCCGAATCGACAGGGCGCTTGAGGGCAGGGCCGTGCTCGATCGGGAGCTTGCGGGCCAGGTTCGGCGGACGGCAGCATTCCCCCTGGCGTCCGATGTCGATCATGCAGCGCGCTCAGCCGCCGGCATTTTCGTAGCCTATATTCTGCTCTGCGGCCTGTGGCTGGCCACCGGATGGCACCAGGGGCCTAATGCGGTGCTGATGGGAACCGTCGCGGTGGCCTTCTTCGGAGGGGGCGATGAACCGGGCAAGGCCATAGCCGCGTTCGGCCGCTTTGCGGTCCTTTCACTCTTCCTTGCCGCCATTCTCGCCTATGGACTGCTTCCCCTGGCCAACGATTTTCCGACATTCCTGATCGTCATGGGCCTGTTCATGCTTCCGATCGGCATGTGGGCGGCGGCAAACCCAATGGGCGTTCTCGTCCTTGCCTTCGGACTCAGCAACATCAACCTGCAAGGTCACTATATGCCGTACGATTTTGCCTTCTTCCTTGAGGTCGGTTTCGCAAGCCTGATCGGCATGTATGTCGCCTTCCTGGGCGCGAGCCTGTTCCGCCAATGGGGCGTCTCGCATCAGGTCCATCGTTTCCTGTGCCGGGAAGCACTGGAGATTGCCCGACTCAGCCATTCGGCAACCCGGCGCGCGCGCGACCTTTATATCCAGCGGGCTCTCGATCGCATTGCCGGGATGACCATGCGGCTTGCCGCAAGCGGCCAGGTGGAACGCAGCGCTGCCTTGCTCGCGCGCTTGCGCGTCGGCGTTAATATTGCCGACCTGCGGATCATCGGGACCATGCTTGATCCCGCGGCGCGGGATGCAACCGTGCGGGTGCTCGAGCAGTTTCGCAGGGAGTTCGATGCAGCGCAGCCATCACCCCGACTGCTTGCCCTGGTCGACGAGGCGCTCAACCAGCTGTGGCCCAGGCGAGACAGCCAGAAAAGCAGTCCGGTGACCCGGGCGATCCGTTCGCTTGCCGGGCTGCGCATTGCGCTGTTCGAGCGCGCACCGGCATGGATCCCCGCGTCGTGATCGGCGAGATCAACCTCGCCGGCGTGTTCTTCTCGCCGTTGCTGTTCTGCATGGCCGTCGCTTTCGTGCTCCGGATCCTGCTGTCTCGCCTCCTTGAGACCGTCGGTTTCTATCGGGCCATATGGCAGCGTCCGCTCTTCGATACCGCCCTCTTCCTCATCCTCACCGGCGCGGCCTTCCTCGCGCTGCGTGGGCTCACCCATAGTTGAAAATCGATGATAGCATTAAACCGCGCCACGCTACTCCGCCTTCTCAAGCCGGTACTGACCATCCTCGCCGCCGCCCTTGCCGCGCTCGTGCTCTGGCATCTCTACACCTACTATACCTATGCGCCGCAGACCCGGGACGGAAAGATACGCGCCGACGTAGTGCCGCTGGCGGCCGATGTGTCCGGCCGGGTTGAGGAGGTGCATGTCAGGGACAATCAGGTGGTCCGCAAAGGCGAGTTGCTCTTCACCATCGATCGTGTGCGTCTTCGCAATGCCCTGGCCCAGGCGGAGGCGGCCGTCGCGGTGACGCGTGCGACGCTCGATGCGGCCGAGCGGGAGAACAGACGCTATCGGCAGCTCGGGGATATCGTGTCAGGCCAGCAGCGCGACGAACGACGTTCGCAGGCCGAAGAAGCGCGCGCGCGTTATACGCAGGCGCTCGCCGACCGCGACCTCGCGCGTATCAATCTTGAACGATCTGCCGTCTGCGCGCCCGTCAACGGTATCGTCACCAATTTCTCGCTGCGCCCTGGCGCTTATGCAACCGCCGGCCAGCCGGTGATGGCGCTGGTCGACTCCGACAGCTATTATGTCGCGGGCTATTTCGAGGAGACCAAGCTCTCCCACATCCATCCGGGCGCACCTGTCACGATTCGCGTGATGGGCGAGGACCAGCCCCTCTCGGGGCATGTCGAGGGCCGCTCCGCCGGTATCGACGACCGCGAGCGGACCACCGCTGCGGGGAGCCTTCTCGCCAATGTCAACCCCACCTTCAGTTGGGTCCGCCTCGCCCAGCGTGTCCCCGTTCGCATTGCGATCGACAAGGTTCCGACAGGGATCGATCTTATCGCCGGGCGCACGGTCACCGTGACGGTCGAGGGCGCGGAGGATGCCCTGTCGATCGGAGGGGGCAGCCGGTCGTGAGAGCGATCCGGTTTCACGCGCTGACCGTGCTTGTATCGGCCAGCCTCGTTGCCGGCTGTACAGCGGTCGGACCCGAATACAGAGCGCCCGCCCTTCCCGCTCATGTCGGAGAGACACCCACCGGCCTCAAGGAAGGGCGCTCCCCAGCCTATTCGCCCGCCCCCCTGCCGGCGCACTGGTGGCAACTCTATGCCGATCCGCAGCTTGATGAGCTGGTCGAGGAGGCGCTCAAGGTCAATACCGATCTTCGGGTCGCCGCCGCCAACCTTGAGCGGATGCGCGCCGTGGTGAACGAGGCGCGGGCGCGAGCGGGTGTGGAGACCTCGCTGGACGGGGGTGCTTCGGTAGGCGAAACCTCCAATCTCGGCATTGGCTCACCGGCCGGCATGCATGCCACGCTCGATGCCGGAATCGGCATCTCTTACGAGCTCAACGTAGTCGGCCGCATCAGGCGGACCATCGAGGCCGCCCAGGCTGACGCCGACGCACAGTCGGCGGCTTATGATCTGGCGCGGATCACCGTGGCCGCAAATGTCGTCGGCGCATACAGCGATGCGTGTGCTGCCGGCGCGCGGATTGCGGTCGCGACCCGCTCGGTCGATCTTCAACGACAGAGCCTGGCGCTTACCGAGCGCGGGATGCGTGCAGGCCTCTACACACCGCTCGACGCAACCCGGTCCCGGGCCCTCCTTGCACAACTGGAAGCCGCCGTGCCCCCGCTTGAAAGCAGCCGTAAGGCTGCTCTTTACAGCCTCGCCGTCCTGCTCGGCCGGGCGCCTGGAGATTATCCGGCACAGCTCGATGAATGCGCTGTCATCCCTGCAGTCCGGCAATCGCTGCCCATCGGCGACGGCGCCGCCCTCATCCGTCGCAGGCCCGATATCCGCGAAGCGGAACGCGCACTCGCCGCTGCAACCGCCCGGGTCGGGATCGCAACCGCCGACCTCTATCCCAGCGTCAGCCTTGGAGGCTCGCTTGGCACGACGTCGCGAAGCGTTGAAGGGCTCGTCGACAGCTCTGCATTCCGGTTCAGTGTCGGTCCGTTGATCTCCTGGAGCTTTCCCAATCGCAACGTCGCGCGCGCGCGCATAGCACAATCGGATGCGACAGCGCGGGCCGCGCTCGCGCGCTTCGACGGCAGCGTGCTGTCAGCGCTCCGCGAAGCAGAGACCGCGCTTGGCACTTATGCCCGCGATCTTGAAGAGAATGCGAAGCTTAAGGTCGGGCTGGATGAAAGCCGCAAGGCTGCGGCTCTTCAGTCACGGATGACGCGGGGTGGGTTGACGTCCAGTCTTGAACTGCTGGATGCCGAGCGAAGCCTTGCCAGTGCCGAAGCCGCTCTGGCCGTCTCCAATGCCACGATCGCCGCAGACCGTGTCCGCCTTTTTCTCGCTCTTGGCGGTGGATGGGAAACGCCTTCCGCCGGGCCAGACGGGGGAAGCTGATAGAATGGGACAGGCCCTATGATATCCATATCAGCATGGTTTGGTCTGCCTTGGAAAAACTGGTCCAATTCTAGAGAGAGCCGATTGTGGCGAAAGAATTGGAGAAAGTTATGGGACGTCAACGTTTTACGCCGAAACAGATCATCTCGAAGCTGCGTGAGGCGGATGTGCTTGTGGGGCGAGGGTCGACCGCGGTCGAGGCTTGCCGTCAGATCGGTCTATCGACCACCAGCACCCGAAACGATCAAAATGCCAGCCTGGCCGCTCGGCTCCGCTGCGCTCCGCCTCCCGCCAAGGCTGGCATCGGAGGCGATCTCCAACTAACTATGCAACCGGACCAGTCATCGCGGGCAGTCCATAGGCACGACTGTCGTCTCTCCCGCGCATCCTCTACATGCGCGTCTGGTCATTTGCACTGTCTGATTTTCTTTCCAGGCCCGGTCAGGGTGATCCCGCTTGCGTCTACTGTCATGGTCACTCCGCCGCCTTGGAACGGTCCGCCTGTTTCAGTCGCCTTGAGTTGGGCAAGATTGCCATCTGTTCGGAGCGTGGCCGTTAGACCGTCATTCAGGAAATCCACCGAGACTATGCCGTTGTCCTGGCAGCGATAGGTCATACTTTTCTCGATTGCCGGTGGCAGCTTTGCGGGAGCGATCGGTTTCGCGACGTTGGTTGTGTTGCTCGCGCTTGTCGTGCCGCTATCGCAGGCTGACAGGAGAACGGTAGACGCGAGCGCCATTCCGCCGAGCATCCACACGATTGAAGACGATAGGTTGCCCATGTGCTTCCTTTTATTCTTCCGAACATACAATTCGGTTGCGGTTGTTTGATCTGCTTTTTTTCAGGCGTAGCCGAGGGGGGCCCGCGCTTATGCTCTCCGAGGTCCGCTCGTTTTCCCCGTTCGGCTCGTCCTGCCAGCCCCGGAGACGAAGGATGGGTCGCCGACCGCCACTCGTTGGTGTTTCCAAGGTCATCATACCAGCCTTTCGCGGCGCTCGCCTCGACGGACGATGCTTTCATTGGTCCTGCCAGCCGGCGCGACGCGACCCGAAGGGCTTCGACCAGTGGACAATGGTAGCCGGTTCAGGGAATACCGGCTGGCAGGTGGCGGGACCCGGCGCCTAGGTTAGGGAGAAATAGCGCAAACGGTCCCGTCAAACCGAACGGGAAAAACAATGCCGCGGAGAACGCCACGATCGCGAGCGACCGCGCCGACTTCAACAGGGGAAATGAATGCGCTAGTTCCCATTATCTCTCCGGAGCACATTATGGAATGAGCGCTCATTCCAATTTTCAATAGGCAACCCCGTTTCTCTGGTCAAGCAGTAAATTCAATTCTGGTCAGCGTCTGTGCCTGCGATCATACGCCTCGCGCTTCCGGTCTTTAAAGGGCAGATCCCAGCGGACACAGCTCAATCACCCGATGATAGCCGCTGCTCAGCTGAATCCAGCGGCATCATCGCTTATACTCGCCGCAAGTCAGGGCTGCGGTCTAAAAGCTTTACCGTCACCGATGTCACGATGGGTCCTCCCCCGCTTACGGCCTTGCGCGCATTTCGGAGTCGTCACGGCTGGGCTTGCACGCGACCGCTTTCCAGTCCCGCTAGACCGAGCGCGCGCATCATCAGGCAAGCAGTGCTGTGGCTTGTCGCCTCGGCATCGACGGGTGGCGACATCGCCGTGCGATGGCCGAGGCCGATGAAGCAGGCCATCATGACATCTCCATAGGAGTCGAGCTCGGCCGCGGGCACATCGGGCCGCGCAAGCGCAGCGAGGCGGCGTATGCCATCGCGGTAAAAGGCGGTCTGCGTCTCGAACCGCTCCGCGACTGTCGGATTTCGGCAAGCCTCTGCCAAAATCTCATAGAACAGGCTGCTATCCTCATTGTGCAACGAACTGGCAGCGATTGCCTTGATCGCCTCGAACATCGCAAGCTCGCGCCGTTCCACAGCGTCGAAAATCGAGTGCATCTCGGCTAGGCGAACGCGCACATTTTCTTCTACTATTGCGAGGATGACGTCGTCCTTGTCGGTAAAGAGTCGATATATCTGGCCGACGCTGACCGATGCTTCTTCCGCCAATTCCGCCGTTGTCGTCGCATAAAAGCCCTTCGAACCGAACAATCTGCGAGCAGCATCGACTATTCTCTCGCGCGGCGACTCTCCCTCGACATAATTTCTTGAAGAACGTTTCATTCGAACCTTTCCCTGCGTCCTCTGTTTGACGATCTTTGGACGCGACACATGCCGGTCCGCTCCATCCGGGTCTATCCCGCAGGCTTACATTTCATATGGATGAGGGGGAAGCACTAACAGCTTGCTGAAATGGGCTTCATCGCGCGGTCGACAGGATTCCGTTCCCGTCATTGGACTAGCACTACTTTGGCAGAAGTTTGATTTTGGGGATTCCCATTTTGGTTGATGGGTGATTCATAGGGAGCCGACGTTGGAAGGATGTCGGCGATG
>NZ_JAVDWC010000008.1:0-77369 GCF_031457175.1 Sphingopyxis sp. BE235 | reverse complement strand
AACCAGTCGGCCGACTAAATCCCCGGGATGAAGGGGTCCTTTTTGCACGCCGATCACCCCACGAAGGGGGTGCCTATTGCACGCTGATCCTCAGCTTCTGCCATTCGGCTGTGCGGGACCGACCGATGCCGACAGCAACCTTCCCGAGCGTTGGAGTCTAGGCGATGACGACGGAATTCTTCGCATTTCGTTCAAGCCCACGGCATGGCGGGCGGACGACTGGGGGTTGGACGACCAGGCCGCAATCGATGCGGCCGAAGGGTTCTGGATCGCTCGCCCATGGTCAACGGGCGACAAATGCCAGCCGCGCGGCGATCAAGCCACCGTGCAGGGCGCCGATCCGGTGACGCTACCCGGCCAGTCATTGGCTATCGCCCAAATTTTCCGAGACGAAGCGGACCGCGATGGCTGGCGAAGCGGGCGGGCATTTGACGTTGTGAAGCGTGTGGATACCAAAGATTTCGACGGTTCGCAGGGGTTCCGGCTGCGCGTCACTGGGCGCATCGAAAATATCGCGGGCGGCGCGCCCATTCGCTGCGTCCAGCCAGGGGGCAGCGAGCAGCGGCCGCGATGCCTGATCGGCGCGCGGATCGACACCGTCCGGATGGAAGACCCGGCGCGCGACGAAACCTTGGCGACCTGGTCGATTACGCGGCAACCGTAACGGCTGAAATTCCGGTCCCGGCGCCACCGGCGTAGCAGCTTGCGCTTTGGGCGGTGCTGCCCCCCGCCGTTCAGCACGGCCCGTCCTGCCTGATGCACCACTCGGCAACAACGACTTTGAAACATCACGCGCGGGGCTCGACTGTGCGCGCACCCGGAAATCAGGAGAAAATTTATGGAAAAGCCTTTTGGCTTTGTCGCCACGCTGTGCGCCCTTGGAGCGGTGCCGATAGCTGCCGCATCGGCGCTTGCCCAGCAGTCGGCTTCGATGCAGCCCGTCGCATCGATTGCCCCGGGCGCCAAAGTGTATGACAATGCCGGCCAGCAAGTCGGTACCGTCGCTCAGATCGCGGGTGACAAGGTCGCGGTCGCCGTCGGGAACAACGGCATCGTCGTGCCGCTCCAGGCATTGGTTCAAACCGAAAAGGGTCCAGCCCTGAACGCGTCGAAGGCCGAAATCCTTGCGTCGGTCGAACAATCGGTCAAGGAAAACGCTGCGGCGCTGAATTCCGCGCTCAAGGCGGGCGCCGAGGTTCATAGCGCAGGTGGGAGCAAGGTGCTCGGCACGGTCAAGCAAGTTGGCGACAATTCGGCGACGCTCGCGACCACGGCGGGAGACGTGAAAATTCCGCGCAACCTGCTGTTCGTATCCAAAGCGGGGTTGGCGACAAACCTTACTGCCGGCCAATTCGAGGAAGCGGTGCGCAAATCCCTGGCTGCGAGTGCTCCACCGTCGCAGTGATTTTGCAAGGAGAGAATGGGTGAGTTTTCGCTCGACACTGGCCGTGGCAAGCGGCGCATTGCTTATCGCTTCGCCCGCCGCGGCAGGGGAGAAGATTCCCAACGATATGGCAAGGTGTACGGGCAATGGTACTGCGGTGCTCGCAACTGTTCGTGGGATCAAGCAGGCGCAAGGCACCATGCGTGTCCAAAGTTACCGCGCCACAAAAACCGATTGGCTCAAAAAGGGGCGATGGCTAAAACGGATCGATGTCCAAGCAGCCGCAGGAACCATGCGGTTCTGTATTCCGGTGGATGCGCCGGGTCGATACGCGATCGCGGTCAGGCACGATCTCAACGGCAACGGAAAGACCGACATTTTTTCCGATGGCGGCGGGATGTCCAACAACCCGTCTATATCGGTCTGGAACCTGGGCAAGCCGAGCTACAAAAAGGTCGCCTTCCAGGTGGATGGACGCACTGCAATCCGTATCGACATGAAATATATGTAGCCCCGCATAGCCGATAGCCCTCGATCAGCAATGTATCGCACCCCGCCCTTTTCCTGCCAACCGGCGAAGAGCGGTCGCAAGCCACGCGCAGCGATTCCTCGTCAAGCCCGCCGACATTCCGCTTCGGCGTAATCAGGTAGATTCCAATACTCGGTTGGAAACAGTCTGATTCTCGAAGTAAAGCTTGAATAGCGGACGCAAACTAACGAATTAGACCCAACGCTTCCCAACGCATAACGCCCATCCTAGGCCCCGTCGGGCCGGGAGTCGACGAGCCGCATGAAGGTCTCGTCCGCTTTCGGCGGGGACAGCATCGGCTTCCTGCGGCCGGAGAAGCGATCAGGCTCGCGCTCTTCACCCGGCTGAGTGCGGTGCAGGAATATCTGGCAGATCGGCATGCCGGGATAGATTTCCAAAGGGACCTCGCCGACATTGGCAAGCTCGAGGGTCAGGCAACCGGAAAACTGCGGATGGATGCCAGCCGCCGTTTCGATCACCAGACCGTGGCGGCCCAGCGAGGATTTTCCGGTGACATAGCCCGACAGGCTCGCAGGCAAGCGCAGCCATTCGAGCGTCACCCCCAGCACGAATCGTCCGGGGTGCAGAACATAGTTCGACCCGAAGGGCACAAAATGTTGCTTGGTTCGCGACGTTTCCGATGGTTCGTCAGAGTCGCGCGGAATGCGGCCGACGAGTGAAACTGACGGCGTGCGGGTTTGCTTGAACGAACGAAACCACCGGCCGAGGCGCAGATCGATCGAGGTTTCACCCTTGCGAAGGAGTTCGTCGCGCTCGGGCCAGGGCACGACGGTCAGCCGCTCCTCCTTGGTCTGATGTTCAAGAGCCCCGACGATCTCGGCAGCGCTAAGCATGGGCTTCGACTCTCAGCTTGAATTCGGACACTTCGACCGACTTGAGCATCAGCTCGTTCAGGATCTTGTATTCGGCAATGTCCTGATCGAGCGACAGACCGCCACGCTCGCGCAGCAGGAGCCAGCCCGCGGTCACGATTTCAGGCAAGGTTGCACCCTCGCCATCCGGAACATGCTGTCGCAGCGATGCCAGCACGCGATCGGCTGCATCGGCCGTCGGCGGGGTGATGCCGTGATCTGCCAGAATATTGAACGTGATCGCGCGCAGGGCCGGATAGATTTTTGCGACCGCCGCATCGGCAAGCCTGATCACCGCACCGTCGGCGAACTTCAGCGGGATCGAGTCCCCCCAAGCCTCGAAAAGATCGGCTTCTGGAGCGATCCCTAGCTCTTCCGCCGCCTCGATGAGATAGCGCACCCGATCGATACTCGACGGATAATAAGCGGAACGCATGCCCCATCCCGGTGCGAGAAAGTATTCATAGGCGTAGAGAAAGGACCGGCCGAAAATAAACAGGCCGAATAGGTCGCAGAAGATTTCTTCGAGCTGCTTGATAGCTGACCGCAGCACCGCGTCGCGCAGCTTCGCGAGCGCGACGCCGTCAACGCCGAGCTCGTTGGAAACCAAACTTGTTTCGGCAGGCATATCGTCGAGCGTCTGGGCGATCGCAGCCACCAGATCCGCCATGAGCTGATCCTTGAGCTGCTTGCTCCGCCACGCCGAGTGACCGATCTCATGGCCAGCGAGAGGAACGATCAGGACATTGTCCGATTCCGGCGCGGGACCGCCGACGAGCGCGAAGCCGGGCAGCCAGTCGAGGGTCATTGGATAAGTGAAGGGGACGAACTTCCATTCGGATGACATGATCAGGCGTGCGTCAGGGCTGACCGCCGTTTCGACGAGGCGCTTGAGCGGAAAGTGCATCTCGAACGCGTTGCGCACGTTCGTGGAGCGCAAAATGAAGCCGAGGATATCGGTGTATCGCGATACCATGAGGCTGGTTTGCGCACATGCCTCATTGACGCTCGCCTCGCTCGCTTCAGGCGTCAACCGCTCCAGCACTTCGCGAAGCTCGAGCGAATATCCCTTGATGAAAGTTAGGGCATCCTTGCCGTCCAGATGGGCGAAATCGGATGTGCCCAACTCCGCAATCTGATCGATGAACGCCCTCAGTCTACGACGGGCGGAAGCCAGCCGAAGTGTCTTCGCTGAGGGGAGACCGCTCGTGGATGTCAAAGCCATCTTCTCCCGCCAGTTCCTGGATCAGCTCTTGATGCAGCGCTATGCAGACCGGCAGGAGCGATGCGGCTGCATCGACCTGGCCTTCGGCGACCGCGCTCAGCTGCTGGCTGACCGTCTTCATATATTCTTGGATATTCTCGACTTCGCCGTCGGGTGCGCTCGAGGCCATGCGGTACAGTCGCTCGAACGACTCATAATAGCCGGGTTCGACGAAGCGGAACTGGAGGGTGCAGGCGCTCGGCTCCGAATTCTGTCGGAGTGCGGTCGCGAGGTTGGTGAAGACGTCGGGGTTGCTGTCCAGCCCGGCATTCATCCGCTCAAGCTCGACGATCGATCGCAGGGCCAGATTGGAAAGACTATATTTCGAAAAGGATACAAGGCTTTGCTGCATGACCGAGGAGCCCCTTTTCTCCAGTTGGTCGGTGACCATGCTCTGATCTCGCACGACCGTTCTTACAGCATAGTAAATGACTCAAACTGAGTCAAATTGACTTAGATCCATGCTGACGGCGAGCCAGCGTTCGGCAAGTTCCGCGCGGAATATTATTGCCGCGGCGCGGCTTGGTTTCAGATCACGCGCGATTGCATGCGCCTTGAACGCCACCTTGGTTTCGTGGTCGGACTGATGCGCGACTATTTTCTTCTTTCCCTGCCCGCCAAGGTCGCGATCGTAGAGCACTCGAAGCACAGCAAGCCGGTCGCGCCTGAGTTCCCGGACAATCAGCAGATTGGCAAGCGCCGTGACATCGAGCCGAAGTTCGGCGGCATATTGCTGGAACGCGCTCGCCTCACCGTCCGAAAGATAGCCGAGAATCTGTGCCATGGCCTAGAAAAGCGAGAGGCTGTGCTGGGCGGGGAGGTAGACTCGGCGCTGAAGCGTTGCAACGGCGTGCAGAAGCACGAGCGTCTGGTGGCGGCTTCGAAAGGATTCGGCGATGAACTCCTGACGGTCGCCATTCGCGTCGAGAAAGCTGACCGTCCGCGGCCGCGTCATCCGGCGATCGGGAATCAGCCGGGCAAAGGCTTCCCGCGAGCGGATTTCCCTCGGCCAGGCCATCGCTGGAAAGCGCGCTTCGAACGACGGCGACGCGACCACGCGACGCAGGCTGCTGACCGATTGGTCGAACGTTTCCTCGATCGGCGGATTGAAGATCAGGACCGCGCAGACGCGGTCGCTCGCCATTACATATCGCCGGGCTGTGGCATAGACCGAGGCGCCATAACGCTTGGCGAGTTGCAGCGGCGCCGCCATGCCGAACGTCAGGTCGCCTGCTTCCTCGGCGAAGATGTCCATCTGGAACAGGACTTCGGAGGCGAAGACATTTGCCTCGCGTTCGAACTGCGCCTTGATGAACGGATCGAGCGTCATCCGGCAATCTTCGAACAGGCCGAAGATGCTCTGCCATTCGAGCAGCGCGTGACCGCCCTCGTGGAGTTTCAGGAAGGGAAGCTTGGCGTCCGGCGTTTCGGGATCGATGAAGGCGATGCGCGACCGGGGGTCGAACACACCCCATGCTTTCGACAGCGCGGTGAGCAAGGCCTTGCCGGCGTTTTCCGCCTTGCGGCGCAGCTTCGCGAGATAGCCCTCGTCGATCGCCAGCGGGACCATTTCGATCCGGGCTGCGGCCATGATGTCGTCGACGGGCGTGGGAAAGATGCCGAGAGCGCCGCCGTCCCGCAAGGCGCGGTCGGCGGCGGCCCGGATGGCGACGAGTTGTTCGTGCGAAACGCTACAGTCGTCTGCCAGCATTATTTCTTCTGACGTCGCAGAAAGCCGAGGAAAGCCAGAAGCTGGTCTTCCTCGTCGGAGGTCAGTTCACCCAGTACGGACGTGGCCATTCTGTTGAGCGGTTCTTCCGCCTCGGTCAGGAAGCCGGCCCGCTTCATGATTTCGTGATAATCGAGCTTATAGGCATTCGAAAGCCGGTGCAGCATCATCGCCGACGGCTTGTCGATATTCCCATTCTCCAACTGGCTGAGATAGCCGTTCGAGACGGTGCCTTCCGTCAAGCGCTCGACTTCCCGGAGCGAGAGGCCGCGCGATTGGCGCACTTTCTTCAGAAATCCCCCGAGATCAGTTCCCTCCTCATCGATTGTCCTTTCATCGGTCATAAATCACCCATCCTAGTTTTTGGGGACCAAGAACCTAGGCGCGGGCGCTAAATTTGTCAAGCACATCTTAGCCCCCTTGACAACTTAGCACTGCTTCGCCAATTTAGCACCACAGCCGCCGCTGTTGGCCCGCTGAGTACAAGGATCTGTTTATGGATACCCACAACCACCCCCGCGATCACAAGGACGACGATCCCGAGATCGTGATCATCAACAACCGCACCGGCGCGGATGTCGACGTCGAGATCAAGCACGAGAAGGGTCACGACATCGTCATCGTCGATATCGTCGATGTCGAGGAATGCGGCCGCGCCAACCAGCCGCCGCCGCACGCGCACCGCTACAAGGTGAAGATCGACCACATCTACCACGTGTTCGATCGCCGCTTCGTCACCGGCCGCGAAATCCTCGTCGCGGGCGGCAAGACGCCCATCGAGAAGTACGAACTCGAGAAGCGCCTCCACGGCGGCCACTATGTCTCGATCGCCGTCGACGAAAAGGTCGACCTCGGCGAGTGCGGCATCGAGGTCTTCGAGACCTTCCCGCTCGACGAGACCGAGGGCTGATCGCAATGCGCCGGGAGTTCAACCTCGGTCCTGACGACATCCGGGTGCTCGAAGCACTCGGATGTCCTTGGGAAACCATCGCCCAGGGCGGGGCGCGGTGGCTGCTCCTCCGGCAGCACCCCATCCCCGAAGGCTATAACGTCGCGCAGGCGGACGTCGCGATCCGTCTCGACGCATATCCCGCCGGCATGATCGACATGGTCTATTTCAGCCCGCCGCTGAGCCGCGCCGACGGCAAGGTCATCAACAACCTCAGCGCGCTGTCGATCGACAACCGCTCGTTCCAGCAATGGTCGCGCCACTACCCGTGGCGGCAGGGGGTCGACTCGCTCTGTACCCATCTCCGCCGCGTTCGCGCCTGGCTGAAGAACGAATTCAAGAAGCGTTAGGAAGGATAAGGGTCATGCACATCTTGCGCCTGAGCCAGTCGCAGCACGCGACGCTCGCAAGCCACCTGTTCGACGGCACCGGCCTCGAAGC
The DNA here is from genome assembly GCF_031457175.1 of Sphingopyxis sp. BE235. Taxonomy (NCBI): domain Bacteria; kingdom Pseudomonadati; phylum Pseudomonadota; class Alphaproteobacteria; order Sphingomonadales; family Sphingopyxidaceae; genus Sphingopyxis; species Sphingopyxis sp. BE235. The sequence continues at coordinate 70,201 of NZ_JAVDWC010000008.1, read as the reverse complement.
GATCGTGGTGGGCCTGTGCGGCCGCGCCATGATCGACGGCCGCAGCGTCTTTGTCGTTCACCGGATTGTCGAAATCCCGTCGGACGAATGTCTGCGGGCGCCGGACCGCATCACCTGGCCGACGTGCCGCCTCAAGGCGCTGCTCGCCGAGGCGCGCGCAAACAACCTGGCGATCCTCAAGATCCACTCGCATCCGGGCGGTTACCGGCAGTTCTCCTCGCAGGACGATGCCTCGGACCTCGACCTCTTCAACGCCGTGGGCCTCAAGGTCATCGGCGAGCATGTGAGCGCGATAATGCTGCCCGATGGGTCAATCTTCGGCCGCCGCGTCGGCATCGGCGGGCCACGCGGCATGCTCGACCGCGTGTCGGTGGTCGGCGACGATATCCTCATCTGGCCGGGCCGCCCGAGCCTGGCGCGCGCCGACTTCGACGTTCGTCACCGCCAGATGTTCGGCGATCACACGACCGAAAGCCTCGGCTCGCTCAGCGTCGGCGTCGTCGGCGTGTCGGGCAGTGGGAGCCCGACGGTTGAGATGCTCGTCCGTCTCGGCGTCCGCCGGATCGTGCTGATCGAGCCCGATCATGTGGAGGCGAAGAATCTCAACCGTATCTATGGCGCGACCCGCCGTCACGCGGTCGCCGAGGTCAATAAGGCGCGGATGATGAAGGGCCATATCGACCGCATCGGCCTCGGCACGAAAGTGGAAATCGTCGAAGGTTTCGTCGACAGCCCCGAAGCGATCGCCCGCTTAGCGACGTGCGATGTCCTGTTCGGCTGCATGGATTCGATCGAGGGCCGCGATACGCTGAACCGCATCGCGACCTTCTATACGCTGCCCTATTTCGATCTCGGCGTGCGCATCGATGCCGATGGCAGCGGCGGGGTGAACGCGGTGTCGGGGGTGGTGCACTATATTCAGCCGGGCGGCTCGAGCCTGCGCTCGCGCGGCGTCTATTCGGAGGCCGAACTGCACGCCGATGTGCTGCGCCGCACCGATCCCGATTTCTACGAGGATCAGGTCCGCCGCGGCTATGTGCGCGGCATCGTCGTCGATCGCCCCGCGGTGATCAGCATCAACACCATGGTCGCATCTATGGCCGTGAACGAGCTGCTCGCCCGCCTCCATCCGTTCCGCACTCGTCCGAACGGCGACTTCGCCATCCAGCGCATCTCGATGTCGCACGGCCGCATCATCCTGCGCCCCGACGGCGAACCCGACGCCAATCTCGCCAGCCACGTCGGGCTGGGAACGACCAACCCGCCGCTGCTGCTGCCCCGCCTAGGCGGCCCGTCGTGATACCCGGACGCAAACTGCTCTGCCGGCTCCTCGCAGCATTCGGCATGGTCCGCTGGAAGATCGGCGGGTGGCGCCGCCCCGCGATCGTGAAACAGGAGGTCGGCGACGTGCCATCCCGGCTCGCGCGCAACATCCTCTATGTCCGCCGCGGCGCCGATGGTCCGGCCTTCGGTTATCTCGCCTGCCCTTGCGGCTGCGGCGAAACACTGCACCTTCGTTTTCTCGGCAAGCGCTTTCCGCGTTGGACGCTGGAGACTGACGGAAAAGGACGCGTGTCGCTTCGCCCGTCGGTGTGGCGAACGACTGGCTGCGAGAGCCACTTCTTCGTAACCGCCGGGCAAGTTCGCTGGTGTGCGCCGGGATCCTACCGGGCGTTCGACTAAAAACGGGCGCGTTGCTGACGGGAGCTTCGAAATGCTCGAAGGGCAGGTTTCGGGCAGCGACTTCGCGGCTTGCTACGAGCTGGATCAGGTGCAAACCGGCCGCATTCCTATTATAACATTTACTGGCCGAATGTACGCCCTCCGGTACAATTTGGACCGCCCGCCCCTTCACAAACCTCCCAGCCCCCGCCGAGAGCGCGGTGGATTTCGACCACAGACAGGAGATGGTCTGTGCGCGCCGCAACGAGCGTCGCTTCGGCTTCGTACAGGCTGCGTTCGGCATCGAGAACGTCGAGATATTGCCCCTCGCCCTCGCGAAAGCGAAGCGAAGCCATCCGCGCTGCCTCGCGGCTGGCGCCGACCTGCTGGTCGCGCTTTGCTAGGCTGGTCCGGATCGCGCCATAGGCCGTCAGCGCATCTTCGACATCGCGAAGCGCGATCAGAACGGTCCGGTGATAGTCGATCAGCGCCGCATCGGTGCGGGCATCGGCGACGCGGACCTGCGCGCGCAGACGCGGCATATCGAACACCGCCCAATCGAGGCTGGGGCCGTCAGAGAAAGCGAGCGCGCCGCCAGTGAACAAGGATTCGAACCCGCCGGCGAGAAGTCCGATGAAGCCAGACAGGCGCACCGTCGGGAACAGTTCGGCCTCGGCGACGCCGCGCCGTGCAGTGGCGGCGGCGAGCGCGCGTTCGGCGGCCGCGATATCGGGCCGTCGCCGCAACAGGTCGGCGGGCGCGCCGACGCTGATCTGCGCGATCTGCGGCAGGCTGGTCGTTGTCGCGGTCGGCCCTGCGAAGCTTTGCGGTGTTTGGCCAAGCAGCACGGCAAGAGCATGATGCGCGGTGCCGATGCGCTGTTCGATCCCGGGTAGCGTCGCTTCGACGGCCGACAGCGCAGCCTCGGCGCGAACGATGTCGAAGCGCCCGCCCGCACCGGCACGTTCGAGCTTGCGTGTGACGTCGTGCGAGCGCCGCTGGGTTTCGATCTGGCGGCGTGCGATCGCAAGCGCGGCTTCGCTTCCGCGCAGTTCAAAATAATGGCTGGCGACGTCGGCGGTGACCGCGGCGCGAGCGGAGCGTAGCAGCGCCTCGCCGCCGCCGACCTCTGCCTCGGCGGCCTCGACCCCGCGGCGGACGCGTCCGAACAGGTCGATTTCCCACGACGCTTCCGCTCCGAGGCCCAATGCATCGCCCTCACGCGCCTGACCGCCCGGACGCTCGGCATCGGCCAGACGGCGACGCTGATAGGAGGCATCGACACCGCCGCCGGGAAGCTGTCCCGCACGCGATACGCCCGCGAGTGCGCGCGCCTCGTCGAGCCGCGCGACGGCGAGCCGCGCATCGAGGTTTGCGGCGAGCGCCTCGGCAATCAGGGCATCGAGCGCCGGGTCGCCGAACAGTTTGCACCAGGCGGTCTCGACAGCGGCATCTTCGACGCCGACCGGCTGCGCGGCATAAGCTCCGGGTGCCTCGATCTGCGGCGGAACATAGTTGGAACCAGCGGTGGCGCACCCGGAAAGACCAAGGAGAAGAACGGCGGGCGAAAGCTTGGCGATCGATTTCATAGGGTCAATTCCTGCGGCTTGGTGTCCGGGCTTGAAGGGCGCCGCGCCTCGCGCCGCAGAACGGCCTTGCGGATCGCGACGTAGAAGAGCGGGGTCAGGAAGAGGCCGAAGAGCGTCACCCCGAGCATGCCGGCGAACACCGCGAGGCCCATGGCCTGCCGCATTTCGGCGCCCGCCCCCGTGGCGATCGCCAGCGGAACCGCGCCGGCGATAAAGGCGATCGACGTCATCAGGATCGGACGCAGCCTCAATCGGCAGGCCTCGAGCGCTGCGGCGAGCGGATCGAGGCCTTCATTTTCCTGCGCACGCGCGAACTCGACGATCAGGATCGCATTTTTCGCGGCCAGCCCCACGAGCACCACAAAGGCGATCTGCGTGAAGATGTTGATGTCACCCCCAGTCAGCCAGACGCCGACAAGCGCGCTGAGCAGACACATGGGCACGATGAGCAGGACCGCGAGCGGCAGCGTCCAGCTGTTATATTGCGCCGCGAGGATCAGGAAGGCGAGCAGCACCGCGATCGGGAAGACATAGAGCGCGGCATTGCCCGCGGTCTTTTCCTGATAGGTGAGGTCGGTCCACTCGAACGTCATGCCCTCTGGCAGTTCGGCGCGCGCGATCCGTTCCATGGCGGCGACCGCCTGTCCGGAGCTGAAGCCCGGCGCGGGACCGCCGCTGATATCGGCCGAGGGGAAGCCGTTATAGTGGATCACACGATCTGGCCCTGCGCCGGGTGCGGTGGTGACCAGCGTCGCGAGCGGGACCATGTCGCCCTGCGCGTTGCGGAGTTGAAGCCGCCCGACCGCATCGGGCTGCGCCCGCGCGTCGGCTTCGGCCTGCGCATAGACCTGATAGGTCCGACCGAAGCGGTTGAAGTCATTGACGTAGAGCGAGCCGAGATAGACCTGCATCGTCTCGAACACGTCGGTCATGGCGACCCCCTGGGCTGCGGCCTTGGTCCGGTCGACATCGACCGAAAGTTCGGGCGAGGCGACATTATAGCTGGTCATCAGCCCGGCGAGCGCGGGCTCCCTGGCGGCGGCGGCCATTACCTTGGCGCTGGCCGCGGCGAGCGCTTCATAGCCCGCGCCCGAGCGGTCCTCGATCTGCATCTTGAACCCGCCGGTGGCGCCCAGACCGGGAACCGGCGGCGGCGGAAACACGCCGACGAAGCCGTCGGGGACCGCCGCATATTTGCCCTGCAGCCGCCCGGCGATCGCCCCCGCCGCCATGTCCGGCGACGTGCGCTGCGAGAAGGGATCGAGCATCACGAACATGACGGCGGCGTTGGGCACGTTGACGAAGCCGTTGATCGACAGGCCGGGAAAAGCGACGACGCTTTCGACGCCGGGCTCGGCCAGTGCGATCTTCGAGACCTGCTCGGCCACCGCCTGCGTGCGGTCGAGCGACGCGCCGTTCGGGAGCTGAACGATGCCGACGAGATAATATTTATCCTGCGCGGGGACGAAACCGGCGGGCAGCTTGTCAAAGGCGAACCAGGTCAGGCCGAGCAACCCGGCATAGGTGAACCCCGCGACCGCACCGCGCCGGATGACGCGCTGGACGCCGCCGACATAGGCGAGCGAACCGCGGTCAAAGGCGCGATTGAATGGCCGGAACAGCCAGCCAAAGCCCTTGTCGATCGCGCGCTGGAGGCCATCGCGCGGCGCATCATGACGCCTGAGCAATATCGCGGCGAGTGCCGGCGACAGCGTCAGCGAATTGACCGCCGACAAGATGGTCGAGATCGCAACGGTGAGCGCAAACTGGCGATAAAATTCGCCCTGCAAACCACCCAGAAAGGCGGTGGGAATGAAGACCGCGGCGAGGACCGAGGTGATCGCGATGATCGGCCCGGTGACCTCCGCCATTGCCTTGCGCGCGGCTTCGCGCGGGGATTCGCCAAGCCCGATATGGCGCTCGACATTCTCGACGACGACGATCGCGTCATCGACGACAATACCGATCGAGAGCACCAGCCCGAACAGCGACAGCGTGTTCAGCGAAAAGCCGAACAAATACATGACCGCCAAAGTCCCGACCAACGAAACGGGCACCGCGACAAGCGGAATGATCGACGCACGCCATGTTTGAAGGAAAAGGATCACGACGAGGACGACGAGCAGGGTCGCCTCGATCAGCGTGACGATCACGCTTTCGATCGAGGCTTCGACAAAGATCGTCGGGTCATAAGCGATGCGATGCTCCAGCCCGTCGGGAAACTCGCCCGAGAGCCGCTCCATCGTCGTCCGGACCTCGGCCGCGGTGTCGAGCGCGTTGGCGCCGGGGCTTTGCAAAATCTGCAGCGCGATCGCCGGTTCGCCGTCGAGCAGCGAGCGCAGCGCATAATCATTGGCGCCCATTTCGATCCGGGCGACCTCGCCCAGCCGCGTAAGCTGGCCGTCAGCGCCGGTCTTGACGACGATTGCGGCAAATTCTTCTTCGGTCGCGAGGCGGCCTTTGACATCGAGCGCGACCTGCTGCGCGGCGGCGGGGTTGGGCTGACGCCCGACGCTGCCCGCGGCAACCTCGACATTCTGTGCGCGGATCGCGGCCACGATATCGCTCGCCGTCAGCCCGCGCGAAGCGATCCGCGCCGGGTCGAGCCAGACGCGCATCGAATATTCTCCGGCGCCCCAGACCACCACATCGGCGATCCCGGGAATGCGCGCGATCTCGTCGCGGACCTGAAGCAGCGCATAGTTGGAGATGAAGAGCGGATCATAGCGTTTCGATGGCGAGAGAAGATGCACGACCATCAGTGCATCGGGCGCGACCTTTTGCGTGGTGACGCCGAGCCGCTGCACCGTCTCGGGCAGCCGCGGCAGCGCGCGCGACACCCGGTTCTGGACCTGAACCTGCGCAAGGTCGGGATCGGTGCCCTGCGCGAAGGTGACCGTGAGCGTCATCCGGCCATCGGTGGCGGCCTGGCTCGACATATAGAGCATGCCTTCGACGCCGTTGACGGCTTGCTCGATCGGGCTCGCGACCGTCTCGGCGATGACGTCGGGCGACGCGCCCGGATAGGCCGCAACGACGGTCACCGTCGGCGGCGCCACCGCCGGATATTCGCTGAGCGGAAGCCGGAGGAGCGCGAGCAGTCCCGCGATCAGCAGGAGCACCGACAGCACGATCGCGAAGATCGGCCGGTCGATGAAAAATCGGGGGAAGTTCATCGTGCGGCCTCCCGCTTGACGCTGCTTTTCTGGACGCCATTGCCGCGCGGCATCGGCACGATCTGGGGTTTGACCGCCATGCCGGGGCCAGCGAGCCCCTTGACGACGACGCGGTCGCCGGGCCGCAAGCCCGTCTCGACGACGCGCAGGCCATCGACGACGGGGCCGAGTGTCACAGGGCGATATTCGGTCATATTCTTTTCGCCCAGCACGAGGACGAAGCGCCGCCCCTGTTCGACGCCGATCGCGAGGTCGCTGACGAGCAGTGCGCGGCGTGCATCATCGGTCGCGACATCGACCTCGGCGAACAGGCCCGGCGCCAGACGTCCGCCCGGATTGGGCAGGACCGCGCGCGCGCGGATCGTCCCCGTCGCGCGGTCGAGGCGGTTGCCGATGAAGTCCAGCCGCGCCGTTCGGGTGCTTCCATCTTCGAGGCGGACGCCGACCTTGGCCTCGGCACCATGGCCGCGCCGATCGGCGAGCGAGCGGAGATAGGTCGCCTCGTCGACATCGAATTCGACGTGGAGCGGATCGACCGAGACGATGGTGGTGAGCGGCGTCGCCGCCTCGCCGCCAGCGACCAGATTGCCGCGGGTGACGAGAATCTGGCCGACCCGGCCCGCGATAGGCGCCTCGACGCCGGCATAGCGAAGGTCGAGCGCGGCCAGCCGTTCGGCGGCGCGCGCCGACGCGACCTGCGCTTCGCGTTCGCGCAAGGTCGCGGTCGTCACGTCCGAGCGTTCGCGCCCGGCGACCCCCTCGGCAACCAGCCTGCGCGCACGCGCATCCTCGGCCTGCGCGAGCCCCAGCCGCGCTTCGGCTTCACGCGTCGCCGCCCGCGCCGCGGCGTGCCGCGCGGCGAAGGGCGCATTATCGAGGCGAAAAAGGATCTGCCCGCGCCGGACGATCTGCCCCTCGGGAACGCTGATGTCGGCAATATAGCCCGAGACGCGCGGCTTGAGATCGACCGTCTCGACCGCGGTCAAGCGACCGGTATAGGTCGAACGCGGCACATGATCCTGCACGACGACCGATGCGGCGAGCACCATCGGCGGCCCCGGCGCAGTGGCCTGTTCGCCGCCTTCCGGCCCGCGCACCCAAAGCACCACCAGCCCCGTCGCCAATATCGCGCCCAGCGCCGCGGCGACCCTCGATTTCCGCATCTCAACCTCCGAATCCTTGCTCGCCGATCCGGATGGATGGCGAGCTCATATTTCGGGGGGTGCGGTTTTCCATCGTTGGAGGGTCAAGAGATTTTCTTCGTCGGCGTCGAATGCATATGAATCCGTAGAAGACACCGCGCCTATTAGTAGGCGGAGCCGAGCGGTAATAGTAATCTAGCGTGTGGCGACTGCGTTGGTCAGGACTATGTCCCGCGAAGAATCAGGAAAGGCCCCTCCGCATGCGGAAGGGCCAAATGATCCCGAGGCCAGGCTAGTGCGTGCGGTTCGATGAACTCGAGGCATGGCGCCGGGCGGATTGTCCGCCGGACCTGCCGAAGCGCCGGGGTTCGCGCGGTTGGAGGCGCGGCGTCGCGCCCCCCTCTTCCGCCAGCCCCTCGATGATCGGGCAATCGGGCCTGTCGTCACCGTGGCAATGATCCGCCAGCGTCTCGAGCGTCCGCACCATGGCTTCGATCTCGGCCATTTTTTCCTTGAGCCGCTCGATATGTTCGAGCGCGAAAGCCTTGACGTCGGCGCTGGCGCGGCTTCGGTCGGACCAAAGACCAAGCAGCTCGCCGATTTGCTCTACAGTAAAGCCGAGATCGCGCGCGCGCCGAATGAAGCGCAGGCGGTGCACGTCGGCGTCGTCATAGTCGCGGTAACCCGAGTCCTGACGCGCAGCCTTGGGGATGAGACCCGTCTGTTCGTAATAGCGGATCATCTTTGGAGAGACGCCCGATATTTTCGCGGCGCGGCCGATGTTCATGCCGCCTCTCCTTCTTTTCCCTTGTCGGCGGCGATCACCGGCCGGAAGGTCTTCAACCTGAGTGCGTTGCTTAGCACGAAGACGCTCGACAACGCCATCGCGCCGGCGGCGAACACCGGCGACAGCAACGTATCGTTCAGCGGATAGAGCGCCCCCGCGGCGACGGGAATCAGCGCCGCATTATAGCCGAATGCCCAGAAGAGGTTCTGCTGGATGTTGCGGATCGTCGCCTTCGACAGCGCGATCGCATTGACCACTCCGCGCAGGTCACCCGACATCAGCACGACGTCGGCGGACTCGATCGCGACATCGGTGCCGGTGCCGATCGCCAGGCCGACGTCGGCCTCGGCAAGCGCGGGGGCGTCGTTGATGCCGTCGCCGACGAACGCAACCTTGCGGCCGCCAGCACGCAGCCGGTTCATCGCATCGACCTTGCCGTCTGGCAGCACTTCGCCGACGACTTCGTCGATCCCGAGCGTGCGCGCGACGGCATCGGCCGTCGCCTGATTGTCGCCGGTGATCATCGCGACCTTGAGCCCGAGGGCGTGGAGTGCCCGGATCGCCTCGGGCGTCGTGTCCTTGACCGGATCGGCGACCGCGATCACCGCGGCGAGCTTGCCATCGATCGCGGCATAGAGCGGCGTTCGGCCCATCGCCCCGAGTTCGCGGGCCTTAGCAGCAAAGGCCGAGACATCATGTCCCAGCCTGGTCATGAAGCGGTCGGCACCGACCTGCGCCTCGCGGCCGCCAACCCTTGCCGATACGCCGTAACCGGGAATGGCTTCGAACGCCTCGGGCGATGAAACATCAAGACCCCGCGCGTTCGCGGCCGCCACGATGGCTTCGGCGATCGGATGCTCGGACTGGCTTTCGACGCTCGCGACCAAGGCAAGCACTTCGTCGCGCCCGAAGCCTGCGGCCGGTTCAAGGTCGGTCAGTTCGGGTCGCCCCTTGGTCAGCGTACCGGTCTTGTCGAGCGCGATGACGGTCACGTCGCGCAGCGTCTGGAGCGCTTCGCCCTTGCGGAACAGCACCCCCAGTTCGGCGGCGCGCCCGGTTCCCACCATGATCGATGTCGGGGTCGCGAGCCCCATCGCGCATGGGCAGGCGGTAATCAGCACCGCGACCGCATTCACCAAGGCGAAGGTCAGCGCCGGATCGGGGCCGAAGATGAGCCAGACGAGGAAGGTCAGTCCCGCGATCCCCATCACCGCGGGGACGAACCAGGCGGTCACCTTGTCGACCATTGCCTGGATCGGCAGCTTCGACCCTTGCGCCTGCTCGACCATGCGAATGATCTGCGCCAGCACTGTGTCAGCGCCGACCTTGGTCGCGCGGAAGGTGAAGGCGCCGGTCTTGTTGATCGTGCCGCCGACGACGGCTGCGCCTGCCGCCTTGGCGACCGGAACCGGCTCGCCGGTGATCATCGACTCGTCGACATAGGAATTTCCGTCGACGACTTCGCCATCGACCGGCACGCGTTCGCCCGGGCGCACCTGGACGATATCGCCGGTCCGGACATCGGCGAGCGCGACTTCCAGCGCCGTGCCATCGCGCATGACGCGGGCGGTTTTCGCCTGAAGCCCGACCAGCCGCTTGATCGCCTCCGACGTCCGGCCCTTGGCCTTGGCCTCGAGATAACGACCGAGCAGGATCAGCGCGACGATCACCGCCGCCGCTTCATAATAGACATTGGCGGTGCCGGGCGGCAGGACGCCGGGGGCAAAGGTCGCGACGAGCGAATAGCCCCAGGCGGCGCTCGTCCCCAAAGTGACGAGCGAGTTCATGTCGGGGGTGCCGCGCAAGATCGCGGGAATGCCCTTCTGGAAAAAGCGCAGCCCGGGCCCGAAGAGCACCAATGTGGTGAGGACGAACTGGATCAGCCAGCTCGTCTGCATCCCGATCGTACCCATGACGAAATCATGGACGGCGGGGATGAGGTGCGAGCCCATCTCGAGGATGAACACCGGCAGTGCCAACACCGCCGCGAGAAACAGCGAACGGCGCAGGCTGCCTAATTCCTGCTCGCGCGCCGAAGCTTCCTGGTCGGACGATGTGCTGTCGCTCTCAATCCGGCGCGGTTCATAGCCGGCGCCACGGATCGCCGCCTCCAGATCTTCCAGCGACGCGATGCTGGCGCGATAACGAATGCTGGCCTTTTCGGTCGCCAGATTGACGGTGGCGCTGCTGACCCCCGGCACCTTGGACAGTGCCTTTTCGACATGCCCGACGCATGAGGCGCAGGTCATGCCCGCGACGCCGATTTCCACATCGGCCTCGGGCACCTCATAGCCGGCGCGCTCGACTGCTTGCACGACGGCACCGGGATCGGACGCTCCAGCGAATGTCACGTCGGCGCGGTTGGTCGCCAGATTGACGGCGACCCCGGTTACGCCCGGCAGCTTGCCGATCGCCTTTTCGACATGGCCGACGCAGGAGGCGCAGGTCATGCCGGCGACGGCGACGCTCAGACGCTCCGGCCCGGTGGTGGGAACATCGCGCTTCCGCCTCAACTCGATAACATCGGACATCATATTTTTCTCCGGATTTGCTCGTTCGACCGGAATGTGGGGCTTCCAACGATGGGAAGGTCAAGAGGAAGAAAATGCACTTCGGGGGCATTGACCTTGTCACGATGGCAAGCCCCATCTTCGAGCTTCAATCGAAGTTTGGAGGCACTATGACTATCCGTTTCAATATCCCCGGGATGACATGCGGCGGCTGCGCGCGCTCGATCACCAAGGCGATCCAGGGCATCGATACCGCGGCCACGGTGGAAACCGACATTCCCGAAAGACAGGTCAGCGTCGAGACCAGCGCGGACAGCGCGTCGCTCATCGCGGCGATCCGCGAAGCCGGCTATGAAGCGCAGGCGGCATAGGAAGGGCGGGCCAAGAGACTGATCGACCTGGGGAAATAGAACCAGATCTGGTTCCAGTTCGCCTTTCGCCCAAGGTCTTGGCGGGTATATTCTCCTTCCCATTTTCTGGCTGGAGAATGAATTTGCGACATTCCGCTATCCTGTCACTCGGGTTGATCCTGTCCGCCTGCGGCCAAAGCGAGCCGCGCAGCACCCAATATTTCGAGGCGAATCTCGACGAGGCGCGAAAGGTCGTCGCCGACTGCCGAGCCGGCTCGACGCGCGGCGACGAATGCACGAACGCCGACGTCGCGGTGCAGACGGTCGAAGGCCGCGAGCGTTTCAAGCGGTTCCTGGGCAAGGATTAAGCCAGGACACAATCGCCGCACCTAACCGTTGGCGATTGCCAGTCCGGCACGTTCCGATATAGCGCCCGCATGACCGATGAACTGACCAGCATCGTCCTGCGCGCTGTCGAACGGGTTCCGCAATGGGTCCGCCGCGACTTGGACTCAAAAGACCATGTCGCCCGCATCCAGGCCGAGGAATCGCTCGCCGCGATGATCGCCGACGCCTTGCGAAAGGCGGAAAGCACCGCCGACTAGCCCGGCGATCGAGCCGGGCGGCACCGCTCCTCGAGCTCCGCGATGCGCTCGGAGCAGATCGCATGGACTGCGCGTCCCAGTTCCTCGACGCAGTTGCCGAGCCAGAGAAGCTCTTCCTCGGTGATGCGATAATGCTTCGAATAGCGCGCCTTCACATAGGCTTCCTTCAGCTTCTCGAAGCGGGCTCGCTCAGCACGCGTCTCGCGTGGCCAAGCATTGACGATACGCATGTCGATGCGCTCGGCCTGCGTTCGCAAGAAACCTAGATTGTGAACGTAGGGCGTATAGAAGGTGCAGACGAGCAGAACGCCATGATAGAGACTTTCGGTGCTTTGATGCAGCAGGAATGCGGCCTTTTTGTAACTCCGTCGACCGATGTAGAACTTATATCCCTCTAAAAACTCTGCCGCGCCGGGAATCCACTCTTCGAAATATTCCTGCGCCATCGCCAGCGCCTGCTCGGGCGTCTTCGGCTTCGGCTTGTGCAGCTCTTTGTCGTCATATGCGTAGAGCGCGATCCCGTCCTTCGCGACATCCATGAAGAAATAGCGCCCGTGCGCGAGCCCGTCGTTCACCTCCTGCAAGGTGTGGACGATGAAATTGACCGGCGTGTGCAGCGTCTTGTCGATCGCCAGTTCGCGGATGAGCCGGTCCTCGAGCTTCAGCCAGAAATCGACCCGCTCGGTCAGGCGCTTGTCGTTGACGATGATGAGCAGGTCGAAATCCGAACGATAGCCCTTGGCGGTATGGGGCTCATCGACCCAGCCGCCACGCGCATAGCTGCCGTAAAGGATCAGCTTTTCGATCCGGCCCTTCTTCTTCCAGCTCATCGTCGCGAGTGCGATCGCATCCTCGAATTCCTCGAAGATGATCGCCTTCACGCGCTCGAGCTCGCGCTGCTTGTTCGCCGGTAGATGATCGACATCGGTTCGCATAACTATTCTCACCCTGTAAGTCCGCTCGCCCGATGGCAAGCGGTGTTGCAGTCAAATTTGCCGTCAAGTTTCGGGCGGCACGCGAAAATCCCAGACGGGGATGCCGAACGCGCGCGCCTTGTCGACGAGATTGTCCTGGATGCCGGTGCCCGAGAAGACGACCAGCCCGGCAGGCATCGCGTCGATCATCCGGTCGTTGCGCTTGAAGGGCGCGGCCTTCTTGTGGCGGTTCCAGTCAGGCCGGAAAGCGACCTGAGGCACGCGGCGGGTGTCGGCCCAGCAGGCGGCGGCACGTTCGGCCCCGGTGGGGGTGGCGCCATGCATGAGCACCATGTCGGGGTGGCGGGCGTGGATACGGTCGAGCGCAGCCCAGATATGCTGGTGATCGTTGCAGCCGGGACCACCGCTGAAGGCGACACGGGTGCCTTCGGGGATCAATGCTGCGGCCTTTTCGCGCAGCCTCTTGTCGAGAAAATCGCGGCTGTCGATCATCGAGGCGGTCAAGGTCTTGTGCTGCGCGCGCGATCCAGTGCGCGGCATCCACGCCTTGCGGACATGAAGGCGGAACTGCTCGGCGGCGCATTCGCGGAAAAATTCCATCGTATCGCGGCGCTCGATCATCGTGATGCCTTCCGCGATCTTGCGCTCGAGTTCGACCGAGCGGATTTCGCTGCCGTCCTGCTCGCGCTGCTGCTCGCGCTGCGCCTGCTCATTGCGATCGAGGTCGCGTTCGATCCGCTCGCCGGCTCGGTGAAAGATATTGACGATGTTCCAGAGCAGGTCTTCGAGATCGGGCTCGATGCGGGTATCGACAAGGCAACCCGCCATTGCGTCGAAGATGTCGGCGACGGCACCGCCGGCGAGCCGGTCGTCGGGAAGCGGCCTGCCATCGGGCTCGTCGTCATAGGGACGGTGACCATAAAGCTGCATTTCCTGAAGAAGATAAGCGCTGGCGCCGGGTTCATGCGGTTCGCCGTGTTCGGGAAGGTCGGACAGGTCGGTCATGTCATCTCTCGCATCTGGCGGCCGCGCCTCTCGCGGCCTTCGCGGCGACGCCTCCGCGGCGGCGGGTGCGGGTCCGCACCGCACGGGCAGAGCCCGGGCGGCCGAAGCGCAGCGAAGGATGGCGGGCGAAGGCTATTTTGCCTCGCGATGCAAAGGGGCAGAGCCCCGGCGGAAAATAGCCGCACGCCAAGCCATTGCGAGGCCCGCGCGCGCTGCCGCAGTCGCCCTCCAGCGAAGGCCGGAGGTGCAGCTTTCCGGAAGAAGATAGCAAAAGCCCTGTACCTCCATCCGGATATGGCGAGCCGCTCGTGCCGCTGCGGCCCTGCGCACGCAGAATGTGATGGGTGCCGCGCCATTAGGAGTTTCGCCTGCGCGCACGGCCAGATACTCGGCAAAGCGATACGGCGAGATCGAATGTGTCCGAAATTCCTATATGTTTTTCGGACATCGCCATCGCTGCGGCTGGGATCTCATGGCCAAGAATGTTCCTATTCGGTATAAATATTGACTTTAGCACAATAACGGAACATATGGACCATGAAAGGAGCCCGACATGGCAACAGCCGTAGCGAAGACGATCGACCGGAAGGATCTTACCGGCCCGGCGCTGCGCACCTTTTTCAACATCGCCGAGGCGTGGAAGCTCAGCGAAAGCGAGCAGATGGCGGTCCTCGGGCTCGACAGCCGTTCGACGCTGCATAATTGGAAACGCGGCGAGGTCGCGGCGCTTTCGAAGGATGCGCTCGAGCGGATTTCCTATGTCATGGGCATCTACAAAGGCTTGCAGATTCTCGTGCCGCAGACCGCGGACGAGTGGGTCCGCAAGCCGAACAAGGCGAAGAGCTTCGCCGGCAAGTCCGCCCTCGACCGGATGGTGTCGGGCAATGTCTCGGACCTTTATGTCGTGCGGCAATATATCGACGGGCAGCGCGGCTAAGCCCATGCCGCTCGACATTCCGGTCACGGCGACGAGCTGGTCGCCCTGCTACCGCATCATCCCCAGCCGCTTCCCGCCGATCGGCCTGTTCGAGAAGGTCGCCGATCCGGACGATCTCGAGGCGGTCTTCCAGATCGAGGCGATGACCAACGATCGCCTCCGCGACGAAGTCGGCATACTCGCGCTGGTGCCGCCCGAGGACCGTGTTTCGGGCCCCGGCACGACACCGATCATGGCGGCCTTCACCCATCTCAATCCCGAGGGCAGCCGTTTTACCGACGGCAGCTTCGGCGTCTTCTACGCCGGCCACACGCTCGACACCGCGATCGCCGAAACGCGGCATCACCGCACCAGATTCCTCACCGCGACCGACGAGCCTGCCCAGGAGATCGACATGCGCGTCTATGCCATCGACCTTGAGGCCAGTCTCCACGACATTCGCGGTCTCGCGGACAGCCATGCGCATCTCTACGATCCGGACAGCTATATCCATGCGCAAGGGCTCGGGGCGGAGCTCCGCGATGCGGGTTCGGACGGTATCCGCTACCAGAGCGTCCGCCATCCCGGCGGCGAATGCGCCGCCGCCTTCCGGCCGCGCCTCCTGTCCAATTGCCGGCAGGAACGGCATCTCTGCTATATGTGGGACGGCACGGCCATCACGACCATCTATGAAAAGAAGAGCCTCGATACGTAAAAGGGCACGATAGCGTCCGGGCTCCAAGCCGAACGGTTTTTGTCAGGCATCATCGTCCAAGAAATCTCCCCGCATCGACAGGCGTCAACTGCGACCGCAGCCCTTCTGCCAGCCGCGCCGGGCCGACGCGGCGGAGATCGGTATTGAAATCGTCGCGCTGCGGCTCAAGCGCGTGGACCGCGATGCCCAGCGGCAAGGCGCGTTCGTTCAGCGCGGCCCAAGCGGCGCGCCCCGCGGGATCATCGTCGCGCGCGACGTAGAGGCGCCGCAAGCCTGTCGGAAACAGGAGCGCCGCGAGATGCGCCGCCGAGAGGCCGGCGACGAGCGGCAGCGATGGCGCGACCTCGCGCAATGACAGCATGGTCTCGATGCCCTCACCGAAAGCCATGACCTCTCCCGCCAGCCCGAAGCGAACGCCATGCCCCAAAAGATGTCCCATCGCGCGCCGCGGATAGGCCACCGGCGCCTTGGCCGGCCGTGCCGGATCGAGCCAGGTGCGATGGACGCCCATGAGCGAGCCGTCCAAATCGGTGACAGCGGCGATTATCGCCGGGAATGCCGGCTTGACCGATGGGGCATCCTCTTCGGACCGGCGATAATAGCAATGCGGATGATATCGCAGCGCCGGCAAATCCCCGCCCCGCCGAAGAGCGCGGCCCGCGAGATAGATTGGCACCAGCGTCCCGGCGATGGGTTTCGAAGCCGCCCAAAGCCGCGCGGCCGCCTCCCTGCTTCCCGGGCTCGCCCGCCGCGGACGCGGGTTGCGCTTCACCAGGTCAGGCGGAGGCAGGCTCAGGAAGCGCCGCGCCTCGGCAAGCGTTTCGCCGAGGCTCATATGCGTGCAGCTCGCGGCGATGATGTCGAGCAAGTCGCCATGGTCGCCGGTCGCCGCATCGGTCCATTTTCCAGCGCGCGGCTTGCCGTCGTCACCGCTGAGACGGACATAAAGACTTCGCCCCGGCGCATTATGCACATCGCCGACCAGCCAATAATGGCCTTCACGGCGACCGTTCGAGAGATAGTGACGGCACACCGCCTCGGCATTTTCACCGAGACGGCGCGCGAGTTCACGGGCTGGACTTTCCATGCGGGGCTCCTTCAGGCGGCCTTGCGGTCGCTGACCCGTTCAATCGGAAACCGATCGACGAGCTTCGCGAACACATCGGCGCCAGCAGCCCCTGCCGGCACGTAGAGCTTCAATTTCCACGAGACGATCTCCGAAATCAAGCCAAATGCCTTGAGGCGCTCGATCCCCAGATCGTTGAAACCGGTGAGCTCGATCCGCCAATCGTTCATCGAGCGGACGCGCGCGACGCGCTGACCCTCAGCGAGGTGAAGGACGGCTTCGCCCGCAAGCAGCGTCGACCAGGCTTGTTCGGCCGACAGCTTCGGCGGCCCGTCATCGACGATCCGCGCGGCCCATGCGGGCGATACGCGGCGGCCGATGACGCGCTCGCCCGCATCGGTTTGCAGCCGGTAGACCCGCGTCGACTCGTTCGGCAGGCTGCGCCAGATCGGCAACAGGAGCCCCGAGACCATGTGCAGTGTTCCGGTCTCATAGTCGGGAAGCTCTCCAAGTTCGGCTTCCCACGCCGCGGTAAACGCCTCCGCATCGACGATAGTCCAGTGGCTCGCCCCGAACTGCTCGGCGAGGATCAGCACTGTCTCCATCGGGCGGATCAGGCGGAAACGGCGATGCACCGCACCCTCGTCGTCGATGAGGCTGCGCGCGCGCAGCTTGACCGCTGCCCGGCCCGAACGCCCGTTCACCAGCAACGCCGCGTCCTCGGTCCGTGCGAGATCGAGCGCCTTGCCGAGCGAGAGCGGGACGACGCGGTCCCTCCGGTCGATGGTCAGAAGCTGGGTCTCGGCGCCGGTGCCGGGATGGGTGTAGATCGTCCGGCGATCGGTGACGACGAAACTCTCGGCGCGCAGCGTTTCGAGACCGACCTCATAGCTGCCCGCCGCCACCGCCGCCTCGATCCGCGCGATGAGGAGCGCCTCGAACGCCTCGAACAATATATTCTGAAGGTCGATGGTGAGCGCGAGCATGCGGTTGAGGAAGGTCGTGATCGGCGGCAGTTCGTCGCGAATCCCGCCTTCGGCATCGAGCAGCGACAGCCCGGTTGCGGTCTCGAAGCTGAGCAGCGAACAGCCCTCCACCTTGCCGCGCACGATCAGCATGTAGAGCTGGCGGAGCGCGTCGCGGGCATAGAAGGATTCCAGATTGTCGTGCGCGCTGAACATATTCTGGCCGCCCGTCTGCCGCTGCCCCCGCGTGATCGCGCCCATCGTGTCGAGCCGCCGCGCGATCGTCGAGATGAAGCGCTTCTGCGCCTTCACGTCGGTCGATACCGGGCGGAACATCGGCGGCTGCTTCTGGTTCGTGCGGTTCGTGCGTCCGAACCCCTGGATCGCGGCATCGGCCTTCCAGCCCGCCTCGAGCAGATAATGGATGCGGCGGCGCTGGTTCTTCGCGCCAAGGTCGGCATGATAGGACCGCCCGGTGCCGCCGGCTTCCGAAAAGACGAGAATTCGCTTCTCATCGTCCATGAAGGCATGGGTCTCGCCGATATTGGCGCTGCCAGGCCGGTTTTCGACCGCGAAACGGAGGTCACCGTCATCGCCGACCCGCGGCACGATCCGCCGCGAGCGCCCGGTCACCTCGGCCACCTTGTCGGCCCCGAAATGCTGGACGATCTGGTCGAGCGCGCCCGGCACCGGGGGCAAGCTCGCCAGCTTCTCGATCATCGCATCGCGGCGGCGGCAGGCTTCGCGGCTGACGATCATATTGCCATCGCCGTCATAGGCCGGGCGCGAGGAAAGATTGCCGTCGCCGTCGGTGCAGGGTTCGAACAGCTGGACCGGGAAGCTCGATGCCAGATAATCGAGCACATATTCGCGCGGCGTGATGTCGACCGACACATCGTTCCACTCGTCCGCCGGGATCTCGGCGAGCCGCCGCTCCTGCAAGGCCTCGCCGGTCGAGACAATCTGGACGACCGCCGCATGGCCCGCCTCGAGATCGCGCGCGATGCTCGCGATCGCGCTCGGCGTCTGCATCGCGGTGATGAGATGGTTGAAAAAGCGCTGCTTGGTGCTCTCGAACGCCGATCGCGCCGCCGACTTGGCCTGCGCGTTGAGCGTGCCATGTTCGGCGCTCGTCACCCCCGCCGCCTCCATCGCGGCATCGAGATTGTTGTGGATGACCTGGAAGGCGGCGGCATAGCTGTCGTAGATGCGCCGTTGCTCGCCCGTCAGCGCATGTTCGAGCAGTTCATATTCGACGCCGTCGAAGGAGAGCGACCGCGACGCGTAGAGGCCGAGCGCCTTCAAGTCGCGCGCGAGCACTTCCATCGCCGCAACCCCGCCGTCCTCGATCGCCGCGACGAAATCCGCCCGTGACACGAACGGGAAATCGCTGCCGCCCCAGAGACCCAAGCGCTGGGCATAAGCGAGATTCTGCACGGTGGTGGCCCCCGTCGCCGAGACATAGACGATGCGTGCCTCGGGAAGCGCATGTTGGAGGCGAAGCCCGGCCCGCCCCTGCTGCGATGGCTTCTGATCGCCGCGCTCACCCTTGCCGCCCGCGGCGTTGGCCATCGCATGGGCCTCGTCGAAGATGATGACGCCATCGAAGTCGCGGCCGAGCCATTCGACGATCTGCTCGATCCGGCTCGCCTTCCCCTCGCGCCCCTGCGAACGCAATGTCGCATAGGTGGTGAAAAGAATGGCCTCGCCGAGCTTCACCGGCGCCCCCTGGCGGAAGCGCGACAGCGGGGTGACGAGCAGTTTCTCCTGCTGCAACGCCGACCAGTCGCGCTGGGCGTCTTCGAGCAGCTTGTCCGACTTCGAGATCCAGAGCGCGCGGCGGCGCCCTTTCAACCAATTGTCGAGAATGATGCCCGCGACCTGGCGGCCCTTGCCGGCGCCGGTGCCGTCGCCGAGGAACCAGCCGCGCCGGAACTGCACCGCGCCTTCCGCGTCATCGGATGCGGCGCCGACGACGTCCCAGGTGGCATCGACCGTCCACGCGCCCGAGAGATGCCCGGCATGGGCCTCACCCGCATAGATGATCGATTCGAGCTGCGCGTCGGACAGCATGCCTTCGCTGACCAGCCGCGCCGGCAGATGCGGTCGATAGACAGGCTTGGGAGGCGCGACCGATGCCATCGAGGCCGACTGGACCAGCGCGGTGGGATGCGGCCTCGCGCCGGGAATGAGGAGCGACTGGAGCGCATAGGGCTCGTAGATGGTGTCGCCGAGTTGGCCCTCGGGCGGCATCCAGTCCAATATTTCATAGCCAAGCTCGACGCCGGGATCGGCGGGCAGCGCAGCCTTTGCCGAAGCCGGGGCCCATGCGCGATCAATGTTCGCGACCGTACGGGCCGGCCCGACCGTCGTCGTTGCGGCGAGCAAAGCGGGCGGTGCCGGGCGCGGCGGCAGATCCTCCTCGACCCATTTGAGCAATGTGGAAAGGTCGGGCGCTTCACCGCGGCTTTGTAGAAGCTGCGCGGGATCGCCCGCGGGAATCTTGTCGATCACGATGAGGCGGGTAGGGATCGTCGTGCCATGCCGCGAAAAGACCTGGCCGGTGATCGCCGCCGAGAAACGAAGCGTGCCGCTTTCCTGCAAGCGGATGAAGGCGTCGCGCCATGCCGGCGCCTCGGGTGAGCAGCCGGCGCCGAGGATCGCGACGAGACGGCCGCCGTCTTTCAGACGCGCCAGCGCCGAGGCGATATGGCGAAGCGCCGCGCCCTTCATCTTGCGGTCGACATTCACGAGCGAGGAGAATGGCGGATTGATCAAAACGACATCGGGCACAACCGCCGGATCGAGCCGGTCGTCGATCGCCGCGGCATCGTGACGGCTGACGGGTGTCGGCGCGAAAAGCAGCTCGAGCAGGCCCGCGCGCAGTTCGGCGAATTCGTTGAGCGCGAGCGTCGCGCCCGCAAGACCCGCATGCACGGCGAGCATGCCCGTCCCCGCCGAGGGCTCGAGCACGCAATCGCCGGGCCGGATCGCGGCAGCGAAGGCGGCGACAAAGGCGAGCGGCAGCGGGGTCGAGAATTGCTGGAAGGACTGTCCTTCCTCGGAGCGCCGCGTCTGGGTCGGGACACGCGCCGCGATGCGCTGCCACATCGCGAGCTGGCGCTGCGGCGAGCGGCTGCGCGCGGCCAGCGCGCGCCCATAGCGGCGCAGCAGCAGGACCTGCGCCGCCTCGCACGCGTCATAGGCCATCTTCCAGTCCCATGCGCCCTCGGCATCCTTCTGGCCGTAGGCCGACGTCATCGCGATCCGGATCTGCCCGGTGTCGAAGGGCGTTCCGTCCTCAAGCAGCGGAAGCAGGCGCTGGGCCGCATCGAAGAGCCGCGCCGCCGGGGTGGCTGCAGGTGAGGAAAGAGATGAGGAAATGGGGGCGGCGCCGGCTGCGGCGTCGGGCAAAATGGTTCGCATGGCGGGAATATCCTGGAGAGGCGTTGAAGGGCAGCCGCCAGGCGCTCTCTCCTGAACCCTGGGGCTATCCCCTTCCGGCCCGTCTCTCCCTCTCAGCCAAAGCGTTCCCCGGCTTCGGTGAAGCCATAGCCATTGGCCAGGATCGCCGCGTCGACGGCTTCATCGGAGTTCAGATAATCGAACTCGCGCTCGAGCTGCCGGTAGAGCCAGCGCGCCAGATCGCGCAGCGCTTCGCCAATCTCATCCTCGGCATCCGCAGTCATCTCCCGCATCCTCGGGTCATCACGCTCGACGGTGATCGCCATGCTATATTCGTGATGATATCGGCCGCGGTGCACGACGACCGACGATAGCCGATAGAAGTTGCGGCGCTGGACCGCCTGCAACGCGCCCGCGATGCGATGAAGCTCGGCGTCTTTCGGCGCAAAGCTGCGGATATTCTTCAGCGCAGCCTTGGCGTAACGATAGACACCCTCGAAGCAGGCACCGTCGCCCTGGCTCGCAAAGCCCGAAAACCAGATGCAGCTTCGCGCGCGCGTGCCGCCGCCGAACAGCCGGACCCGCTGCGTCGCCAGTTCGACGCCGACAAGGTCGCAGATGCGCTCGAAATCGTCGAAAACCGTATCGTACCAATCATAATCGAAGCCGCCCTCGCGATACCATGCACGGGCCCGGTCCTTTGCCGGCTCGGAAAGCTCTTCGAGACCATATATGGTCGTTTCGACAATCTCGGGCATGGGCTTGCCTCCTTTGAACGGGTCGAAGAGGTGGGAAAAAGGGAGGCGGACACGCCTGCCTCCCAAACAAGGACCTACCTCCCCAAAAAGGAAAAGCCCGGCACAGAGCCGGGCTTTTCCGTCGGTTTGTCAGCACTGGATCGATCATCCCGTAGGACGGTCGCTCTGAAGCCGGCCAAGCGCCTCCTCGAGGAAGCCCGTCGTCGACATCGTGTCGATGTCGTCGGCGGTGATGAAGATGGCCATGCCGCCGAAGCCGTCGGGGCGCATCTTCGAACAGGTCCAGGCCATCATCACCTGCAAATGATCGAGTGTCTCCGATCGCCGGACGATGTCCTGGAGGATGGTCTCATAGCCGAACATCGACATGTCGATCTCAAGTTCGGTCGCCTCCGCTTCGCATTCGCCGAGTTCCTTTTCGACCAATTCGGCTGCGCAGCTTTGAACACCCTCGCTTTCCGCAAGCAGCGCCCTCGCCTCATCGACCGACAGGAACAGAAAGTCGTTCGGACCCGCGCTCGCGAAGAAATAGACGTCGTCGCCCATATCCTCATGCTCGAAGATTTCGCCAAGGATCCTGCGCTCGAGCACAGTCATCGCCGCGACCGGGACATCGGGCTGGATGACCGTCTGGGAGAAATAGTCAGCCATGACGCGCCTCCTCCACAGCAGCCGCATCCACCGGTGGGGGATCGCCCTCGACCACCAGCGGCGGCACGATAAAGGCCGCCGCGTCGAAATAGGCGAGGACCGCCTCGATGCTCCCGCGCTCGTTCACCAGATAGTGGTCGATCATGACGCGGTCGGATTCGTCGACCATGTAGGAATCGATCGAGCCGGCACCGCGAAAGACGATCCGTTCGGCGCTCCATTCGCCGGGATAGCTCCCCGACCAGCGAACAAAAGGCAGCCCCTTCTCGGCACAGAAGCTTTCGAGGGCTTCGACCCGGCCCCAGGCAACCTCATGGGCATAGAGCGACACCGCCTCGCCGACGGTGCGATGGCCGGGCTCGAAGGACGGACCATCCCATTCGGTCGACAGGCCCTCCATGGCGATCAGGCCCGCAAGCTCGGCGAAGGTCGATTGGTCGGCATAGCCGCCGATCGTAATCGAAACTGGAACACGGTCAGCCATGACGCCCTCCATGGTCTGCGCCCGGCATCGTCACCGGTGACAGTTGATTGGCAAGATTGGACATTTCAATTCTCCAGAAGAAGGAAAGCCCGGCACGCGGCCGGGCTTTCAAATTTGGGATCGGGATGGGCCGTCCTGGCCCGCGGCGGCTATTCGGCCGCGACGACATCGCCGCCCGCGACATCGTCATTGAGCGCGTCGGCGAGACCCGGCGGAAGTGCGCCCCCGGCGTCATCATTCGCCGCATCCGGAACCGGAGCGGGCTCAAGGTCAGGATTACGCAGCGGCGCCGGGAGCCAGTCGCTGTCTTCGAGCAGCCGCTCGGCCTCGCGTGCCATATCGGCCTTTTTGAGATGGTCGATCATCCGGGCAAAATTATCGCCCCGCGCTTCGGCGACGTCGGCGATGATCCGCGGCTTGGTCACGCTGCGGAAATAGCCGTCGGCCGTCGGACGCCAGCCCGCGCCGAGCACATCGAGTCCCACCGCCTGCGCCAGCACATGGCTGTGCGCGATCCGGCGCTCGACGCCATGCGCCGAGATGCGGCCATTGTCATATTTGGGCACGATCTCGGCCTGCGCGTTGACGCAGAGCGACGCACAATGCGCGAACAGCTTCGTCTGCTCCTCGCCATCGAGCGTCAGCAGATAGTCCCACACCTCCTTGTCCGACTGCGGGAGCCGCTCCTTCCATTCGGCCGCGCGCGCGTCGATCGCCTGCGCCGGGCCGCAATCGCGCAAATTGGTCGGCGCGTTGGTGAAATAGACGCGGTTCGGCGACACCTGAACGCAGCTTTCCCTGCTGCTCGAATAGAAGCAGCCGAGCACCAGGGCATGGAGAACCGAAGCGAAGGCGGTCGCCGGATCCTGCGCGAAGGCGTCCTGAAGCGCGAGCGTGCGCCACGCCGTCAGATCCGACACGAGCCGATCGGGAAGGGGCCGGAGTGTCTCCACCTCCTCGTCCTCCCCGGCGTCCGCCGACACCGCGGCTTCGCCGCCCGCGTCCGGGCCGGCGGACCGGGCATCGCCGTCCGCGGCCGAATGCGCTTCGTCTTCGGACGCTTCCGCCTTCGGCTCGTCCTCGGGCTTCACGAATCCACGCTCGACCCGCACCGAACCATCGCGATCGATCGAGACGAAGGCACCGGCGATCGCCATTTCGGCCGGGTCGAACAGCTCCGGCCGGTCCGCGAGCGTACCGAGCTCGGTCTCGACTGCATCGAGACGCGCGTGGACCTCGGCCGGAACCTCCGGGGCATCGGCCCATTCACCCTCGAGTTCCTCGGCTTCGGCCTCGAGCGTGGCGACGCGCGCCAGCTCGTCCTCGCTCATCGGGGTCACCTCGCGGTCGATTTCGCGGAGGCCGCGCGTGGCGTCCCACGGCAGGTCGATCGAGGTCGTCACCCATTTCCAGCCCTCGGCAAGGACGCGCTCGCCTTCCGCCTTCAGCTTCTCGTCGACCAGCCGATCGAGAAGCGCCGGATCGGTGAGCCAGCCGCCGCCGTCGGCTTCGAACAGGTCGCGCACGACGCCGCCACCGGCTTCGACATAGGCGCCCAGACCGACGAAGCATGTCCGTTTGTCGGCGGCGCGCACGCTGTTCTCGGTCAGCTTCTGCCGAATATAGGCCGCCGATTTGTTGAAGCTGTGTTCGAGCTGGTCCCACAGCTCTTCCTGGCGCGCATGGTCTTCCGACACGGTGAACGCCATCAGCTGGTCGAGCGTCATCGCATCGTCGGCGTAGAGGGTGTGAAGCTTCGGCGAGACACCCGCGAGCTTGAGCCGCTGGCGCACCGCGGCCGGCGTGGTGTGGAAGTGCGCGGCGATTTCCTCGATGCCGGTGTCCTTCTCGACCATCGCCAGCATCGCACGAAACTCGTCGAGCGGATGAAGCTGCTCGCGAAAGCTGTTTTCGGCGAGACTGTCCTCCTCGGCGAGGATATCATTGTCGGCAGCGCGCACGACGCAGGGGATCGGCGCATCCTTCGCGAGCCTTTTGCGCTTCACCAACAGTTCCAGCGCGCGGTGGCGGCGCCCGCCGGCCGGTATCTCATACCGGCCGGTTTCCTGGCCGTCGGCACCCAGCAGCGGCCGGACGTTGAGGCTCTGGAGCAGCCCGCGCCGGTCGATGTCGTCGGCCAGCGCGTCGATCGACACGCCGGCCTTCACACGCCGGACATTGGACTGCGACAGGACCAGCCGGTCGAGCGGGATGTCGCGCGACGGGCTGAGGGTGATTTTGGCGGCAGTTCTGGCCATGGCCATTCTCCATGACGGGCCGCCGCGAGACACTCTCCCGGCTTTCAAGCCCGTCACGAAAACCCGGCCCTCCTCTCCCTTTGGGGCCGCCGCAGGCGGACCTATCCGCACCCGGAAATCCGGCAGCCACGCCCGCTCATCCGCGCTGCCGCTTCGCGCAAACGCCGCTCGCCGAGCAGGATCGAGCCCGCGCTGCGAGCCGCCGCGGCATAGACCGAGAGCGGATGATGCGGCGTGAAGCCGAGATCACGCTCGATACCAAGGCCGAACGGCAGCCGGACCGCTTCGAGTTCGGCCAGCGCGAAGCTGCCGAGCTCGGGGCATCCGAAGCCAAGGTCGGCAAGGCCGAACAATATGCCGTCCTCGTCCATCTCGGTCGCGAGCCAGGTCGCCGATCCCACCGGGTTGAAGAAGCGCACGACGGGCGCCGGATCGGGCTCGCGCCCGCCGCGCGCGACGGCTGCACGACGGGCCGCGTCGTTGGCGCGCAGGTGCGCCGCGAGATCGGGGGTCAGGAGTTTCATGTCGCCGCCCTGCCCGCCAGGGTTGGGGCGTACATGCCGGCCGGGCGGACGCCGGGCCGCGCGAGCGCCCGGGGCAGGAAGAAGGGATGATATGTCATGCAAGGTCTCCGCGGCGGACCGGAGGCAGGGCCACTCCCGCCTCCTTCGATCCGCTCACCAGGACCCGTGCCTTCCTCTCGCTCTCTTTCCGGCGCCCCGCGGCACCGTCCGGCGACCGGAATATAGATGCAGATCTGGGGCCAATTTTCCGGGGCCCGCGCCTTTCCCGTTTCCGGCCAATCGATTAGGACCGGGAGGCGATCGCCGTCGCGCAGCAGGGGCCAGGGCAAAAGCCCGCCTCGCCGAGGGCCGGGACCAGTCGCATAATGTCCCATCTGTCGTCCGTGCCGGAGAGGAACCGGGACCGGCGACCCAGGGAGCGGCTCGCGGGATCGACGGGTTGGGAACGTGCCGGCGACCGGACGGTCACAGTGAAGCATTTTTGTTTGATGGAGGAACTCGCCCTCGAAATTTCCACGGCGACGAATGAGGACGGGCTCTTCGAAGCCCTCGCGCGCGCATCGATGCGCCTCGGCTTCGACCATTTCGCGCTCGCCTATGACCGGCGCGGCAATGCCGAGCCGGCATCCCTGCTGGTTCACAATTACCCCGATGCCTGGGCCAAGGTCTATGTCGGTTTCGATCTTGGCGGTGCCGATCCGGTGCGCCGCGCCGGCGAACGGTCGATGACCGGCTTCCGCTGGGACGAGATCGAAAGCTACATCCCGCTGACCCGCAGCGACCGGCAAATGCTCCATGTCGGCCGCGAATATGGTCTCGCCGACGGCTATACGGTGCCGCGCCACCTCCCTGGCGAGGCCAGCGGCGCCTGCTCTTTCGTCCTGCGCCCGCAAAGCGAGCTTCAGGACGATATGCTCCGCATTGCCGAAATCATCGGCGCGCTCGCGATCGTCTCGGCACGCCAGCTCGTCGGCGCCGTGCCGCTAAAAAGCAAAGCGACGCTGAGCGAACGGCAGCGCGAGTGCGTATTATGGACCGCACGCGGCAAGACCGCGGCCGAAGTGGCGGTCATTCTCGGGATCGGCGAAGTGACGGTCGTCCAGCATCTCAAGACCGCGCGCGACCGCTATGACGTGCATTGCGGCCAGATGCTGACCCTCTGCGCGCTGTTCGATGGCCTCATCGGATTCGGGGACGTCTATGACTGGTGGCACGCGCGCTGACCGCGTCAACGACGACTTGTCCGGAAATTCAGCAAGGAGGCAGGCACGCCCGGAATGACAGCCGAGGCAAGGGCGTGCCGCTCAGTCGCAGCACGCGCCCTTGCCTCCGATCTGGATCGGCGGGCAGGGCGTGGTTCCATAGGAGCAGAACACGCAGCAGTCGCCGGGCTCGGGCCTCAGCACGGCACCGCAGCCCTTGCAGTCATAGAAGAACTGACAGGCGTCGGTCGGCATCGTTTCCGTCTCGCGATGGCCGCACTGCGGACAGGTGATCGTCGAACGAAGGTCGGGGCCGGCATCAGACATAATGGTAGCCCGCCCACAGCAGCGCCGCGCCAAGCAGGAGGCCGGCAAGCGTCAGGATGCGCACCCAGCGGGGCGTGCAGGCACCGCCGGGGCCACAGCGCGCGGCCGCGCGCTGCTGGCGGAACAGCAGGAAGGCGCCGAGAATGAGGCATGCCGCCCCGATCAGAAGAAGCGGCGTGCGATAGGGCATGGCGACCATCGCGATGCCGCCGAGCCATGCGGCTCCGATCCCCGCAGAGGCCAGCAGGAAGGGCAGCGCGCAACAGGATGCAACGCCGAAAGCCGCGGCGATGCCGGCTAAGGTGAACGCGCCGGCGTCGATACCCTTGGGGCGATTCTGCATTGGGATCGGTTCCTTGTGCGGTGTGAGGGGACGCCGTAGCATCTGTAGCAGCTACAGACTCAAGAGGTATTTTTGCGATGGCCGCAACCAGAGCGATGCAGATCGGCGAACTCTCGCGCCGCACAGGCTGCAACATCGAAACGATCCGCTATTATGAGCGGATCGGCGTCCTCGACGTTCCGCTCCGGCGCGGTCGCTACCGCAACTATGGCGAGGAGGATGTAGGGCGCCTCGGCTTCGTGCGCCGGGCCCGAGAGCTCGGTTTCACCCTCGACGAGGTGCGGGCGCTGCTCCAACTCGCGACTGGAGGCCAGGCTGCCTGCGCCGAGGTGCGCGACGTCGCCTCGTCGCACCTTGCGGATGTGCGCGCGAAGATCGCCGATCTCAAGCGGATGGAGCGTGTCCTCGCCGCTTCGGTACGGGCTTGCGAGGCCGGCGACGATCCCGCCTGTCCGCTGCTCCAGACGCTTCGGGCCGGTACACCGCACGGCTGATCGTCCGGATGACACCCGCGTGACGACGAGCGACAGGCTCAACTATCAAGAGCTTCTGGAATCGCGCGGATCATCCTCATATCTGGGGATACGCGCAGTCCACGGAAAATGATTTGATTCCCGGCACCAACAGCCGAGGAATCATCATGATCGACACGACCCCGCGGGCGCCCGCCGCGCCCGGGAACGCGGCGCTGCGCGCCATGTTCGCCGCGCGCAAGAGCGTCTTCATCGACCTGCTCAAATGGGACCTGCCAGTACTCGCCGGCCAATATGAGCTCGACCATTTCGACACGCCGGCGGCGCGCTATCTCATCCTGCTCGACGCCGATGGCCGCCACCGCGCCTCGGCGCGGCTGCTCCCGACCGAGGGCGCACATCTCCTTGGCGATCATTTTGCGCATCTGTGCGCCGGCGACGTGCCGCGCGGCCCCACCGTGTGCGAGATCAGCCGCTTCTGCCTCGACCGGGACCAGGACGCAGCATCGCGCCGCGCCGCGCGCGACCAGCTGGTGACCGCCCTTGCAGAGCATGCGCTGCGCGAAGGCATCACCGATTATACCGGCGTCGCCGACCTATGCTGGTTCGATCAGGTCCGGGAGTTCGGCTGGAGATGCGACGCGCTCGGGCCGAAGGCCGCGGATCCGGGTGGGAGATTGATGGCATTGCACATCCATATCGACGCGCATGTGCTCGACGACCTCAAGCGCGGCGGCGTCTATGCGCCGCTCTCGTTCCGCCTCGCCGACGACGATGGGGAGGCGGAAGCATGACCGGTCTTGCGTCCGATGATCTTGCCCGGGAACTGCGCGAGACGGGATACTGCATCGTCCCCGACCTGATGCCGCCGGATGCGATTGGGGCGCTCGACGCCGATCTCGATCCGGTCTTCGCCGCGACACCGTTCGGGCGCGGCGACTTCTACGGTCACCGCACCAAAAGATTCGGCGCCCTGATGAAGCGCTCGGTCTGGGCGCAGGCACTGGCGCTCGAACCGACAATCCTCGCGGCGGTCGAATCCATTCTCGGCGACGCCTGCGAGAGCATCCAGCTCAATGTCGCGCAGGCGATCGAAATCCATCCGGGCGAGATCCGGCAGTTTCCACACCGCGACCATGACATGTGGGCGGGAGAAAAAGGCGCGCACGAATATCTGCTCAATGTCATCTGGCCGCTCACCCCCTTCACCGCGGACAATGGCGCAACGCACATCTATCCTCACAGCCATGGCGCGGAGGGCATGGCGAAGATCGACCCCGGCGAGCCGATCATCGCTGCGTGCGACCCGGGCGCCGCGATCTGCTTTCTGGGCTCGACCGCGCATGGCGCCGGCGCCAATATCACCGACCAGGTGCGGCGCGGTGTCGTGATCGGCTACAGCCTCGGCTGGCTCAAACCTTATGAGAATTTATGGCTCGCCTATCCCCCCGAGATCGCGCGCGGCTTCCCGCGCGAGCTTGCCGCGCTCGCGGGCTATCGCCAGCACCGTCCCAATCTCGGCAATTATGAAGGCCAATGCCCTTCGTTACTCCTCGGAGGCGATATCCCGGAGCATATCGGCGCGGTCGATGGGCTGCGTCCCGACCAGATGGCGATGCTCGCAGAGTTCGCGGCGGCCGAGCGGAACGGCGCATGAGCCCCGCGCATGTCGTCGAGCCAACTTATGAAGCGATCAAGCGCCGGCTGATGGCCGGCGGCTGGGTGCCTGGCAGCCGGCTGGAATCGGCGAAGATCGCCGATCAGCTCGGGGTCAGCGTGACGCCGGTGCGTGATTGCCTCTACCGACTGGCGGGCGAGCGCATGGTCGATTTCAGCCATGGCGACGGGTTTCACGCGCATCGCCTGTCCGAGACCGAGTATCGCGACATGCTCGAACTCCATCTCATCCTGCTGCTCGCTGCGCTTGCGACGACCCCGCGCGGGCGCGCGACGCCGGCTCCGCAGGATGGCGACTATCCCGATCGAACCGCCGGACTGTTCATCGAAATGGCAGCGCGGTCGGGCAATGGCGAACTGGTCGCGAGCATCACCGCGCTCGGCGACCGCCTCCATCTGGCGCGGCACCTCGACGAACAGCTTGTCGGCGAAACAGTCGCCGAACTGGATGCGCTCGCGGCCGCGCTGACAAGCGGCCCGCCGCATGAGACGCGCAACCTTCTGCTCCGCTATCACGAACGCCGCGCCGGCGAAGCGGCCAGCTATGCGCGGCTGCTTGGAGGCGCGTCATAGTGCCAGACCCGGTGCCCAACGTCTGATTCTGCCCATAATCCTTGTCTTTGCGCGGCCATGCTGACATGATTCGGGGTGCGGGACAGATTTGGCAACGCCCGCGCGATATTCTCGCCAGCCATTATGAACGCCCGTCCTTGTCGGACTGGCGGCCGTTCCGGACCATGCCGCTCCCACGCGGCCAAACGGCGGCACAGCGTTGGAAGATCGATAGCCGGGCAAACGCCGGCCAGCGATCTCGTGCCAATCGGCTGTGTAAATTGTCATCATACCCTGCCAAGAAACTGTCGCAGGAGCGCCACCCCTTTTCGGTGTCGTCGGCCTGTCACGCGCATCCCGACGACCGGCCCGTCGTGGCACCGGCGGACGCTTGCGACCTCGATGACGCTTTTCGGGCGCATGGTCCTTGGCTCTTTCATTTTCTTCGCCGAAGGGCTGGGCCCGAAGAAGCGCCGGATCTCGTGCAGGAAGTTTTCGCGCGCGCGGCGGGCAGCGAGCAGCGTCACAGCCTCGCCAATCCGGGCGGCTTCCTTCGCCGGATAGCGCAGAACCTGCTGATCGACCGCGCCCGGAGGCAGCGGCGCAACCCCGCGCTTTTCTTTTCCTTTCAGGAGGAAAGCGATGCCGCCAGCCCGCCGCAGCAGGAATGGAATATGGAAGCCGACGACCTTCTCCGGCTCTATGAAGAGGCGGTCGACGCCATGCCACCAAAGACACGCCGGGTGTTTCTGATGCACCGGGTCGACGAACTCAGCTATCGTGAGATACATGAATGCCTCGGCATCAGCATCGCGACGGTGGAATATCATATGATGAGGGCGCTCGGCTTTATCGCAAAGGTGGTGGACGGCGGCCGATGAGTGAGGCGTCTGACGACTATCCGGTCGACACGGTAGCGCACGCCTGGCTCGTGAAGATGCGCGGCGAGAACCCCGATGCGCACCGCGGCGAGTTCGACGCCTGGCTTTCGGCCTCGCCTGATCACAAGGCGGCCTATGAACGGATCGCGAAGAATCTCGCCGCCTCGGCGATCCTGAAATCCTCGCCGCGTCACGGCACTGCGCAAACCGAACAGCGCAGCGGCCGACGCCGGGCCGGGCGACGCTGGCTGTCGGCGGGAGCCGTGATCGCCGCCGCTGCGGTGGTGTTTCTGGCTTTCGGCGCCGGAGGCGCTCCGCTTTCCGGTCCGCTCGGAGACGGTGCGCTCGCGGCGCGCGCGGCCGAGCCGCTGGTCACCCGCCGCGGGGAGATCCGCAGCTTCCGCTTTGCCGATGGTTCCACCGCAGTGCTCGACACCGATAGCCGGCTCGAAGTCTCATTTGCGCAAGCGACACGCCATCTGCGGCTCGCCAAGGGGCGCGTCCGGCTTTCGGTGAGCAAGAATGAACAACCGCTTCGCGTCGAGGCCGGCGACGGCGTGGTCACGGCCGAGGATGCGGCATTCGATATCGGTTTCGAGGAAAATGGCGCGCTCAGCGTAACGATGCTGCGCGGCGAGGCCGATATTCGCTTCGGCGGCGCCCCGGAAACCGGCGCCCGGCACGCCCAAGTCCTGTCATCGGGACGGTCCGTGACCTACGGCCCGCACGGCAAGGAGCAGCCACCAGCCGCATCGCCGACACAGCAAGACAGCCGCGAATGGCCGTCGGGCTGGGCGGACTATCGCTCGGTCCGGCTCGATCAGCTCACTGCCGAAGCCAATCGCTACGCGGCGAAGCCGATCATCATCGACGACGCAGGAACCGCGGGGCTCGAGGCGTCGGGCCGGTTCAGGATCAGCCAGCCCGAGACAGTGGCCGAGCGGCTCGCCCAATTGTTCGATCTGGAGATCAGCAAGCGCGCCGACGGCATCCACCTGCGCCACCGATAATTATTTCATCATTCCCCTAAGGCGGTCGCCGACCCGGCGTCATCGCTCCCCCAAAGGCCGTGTGCCCAAGCACCCGGTCACAACCCAGGGGGAGTATGATGATGTCCGGAAAGTCTCGTTTTTGCTTGTCGCTGATGGCCGGTGTGGCCTGTCTGCATCCCGTTGCCGCGGCGGCTCAGTTGCAGGATCGCCAGAGCTTCGATCTGCCAGCGCAGGATCTCGACGAGGCACTGCGAAAAGTGGCTGCGCAGGCAGGAATCGAACTCTATGCGTCGAGTGCCGATCTCGCAGGCCGGAAGGCCCCAACGCTAGACGGAAACATCACTCCGCGCGAAGCAATCGAGACCCTGCTGCGCGGAACCGGGCTGACCCCGCGCTTCGAGCGCGGTTCGGTCATCATTTTGGGGCGAGCGCAGTCCGAGAGCAGTCCGGCACAAGAAGACATCGTGGTGACCGGCAGCCGTATCGCGGGCGCCCCGTCCGCAGCCCCGGTTGTCCGAGTGACGAGCGAAGATATCCGTAACGCAGGCCAGGCCGATCTCGGCGAAGTTGCGCGCAGCCTCCCGCAGAATTTCGGCGGCGGATTCAACCCCGGCATCGGCAACGGCCAGGGAGCGCCAAACGAGAACGCCAACGTCAACGGCGCCTCGACCTTCAACCTGCGCGGGATCGGTCCCAATGCAACGCTGACTTTGATCAATGGAAATCGCTTCGCCTATACCGGCGTGTCATCGGTGATCGACGTCAGCGCCATCCCTGTTTCCGCTGTCGAGCGGATCGAGATCGTCGCGGATGGGGCCTCGGCCATCTATGGCGCGGACGCCGTCGCGGGCGTGGTGAACATCCTGCTCAAGCGCGACTATGACGGTGCGTCGGCAATGGCGCGCGTCGGCGCATCGACCGATGGCGGCAATGTCCAGCAGCAGTACGGGCTGCTCGGCGGCAAGGCGTGGTCGTCGGGCGGGCTGCTCGCAGCCTATGATTATAGCCGTTCGTCGGCGATCCGCGCGGGGGATCGCGATTATGCGGACGCCGCCAATGCGGAAACGATGCTCTTTCCCGCGACCTGGCGGCACTCGCTGCTCCTGAGTGGACATCAGGCGATCGGTCCGGATGTGACGCTTGCTGCCGACCTTCTTTACAAGAAGAGTCGGCTACACTCGGTTACCGGATACAGCCTGGCGCTCGCCCCCGACCAGTTGGGGCTCGACAATGTCAGTACCTCGGAATCCTTCGGGATCGCCCCAAACATCTCTGCGGAGCTCGGCGGGGACTGGCGCTTCAAGGCGAGCGGCTTCTTCGGCACCGATCGCACGGGCGGCTTCTCCGACCTCTTTTTCGGGGGAAATTTGCTCGCACACATCGACAAACATTTTTTCAACCGCAACCTCGCGCTTGAAGCGGGCTTCCAAGGACCACTGTTCGCCCTGCCGGCGGGCGACGTGCGCATTGCCGTCGGCGGTGGGGCGCGGCGCAATCACTTCTTCGCGGCGTCCCCCACGGGCGATGTCCGGCGGCGGCGTGACAATCTCTTTGCCTATGGCGAACTGCTGGTCCCGGTCACGGCACCCGCGCAAGAGATTGCGGGATTGCACTCGCTCTCGCTCACAGCCGCGCTCCGCTTCGAGGATTATTCGGACGCGCCGAGCATTATGATCCCCAAGCTCAGCGTCGTTTGGGAGCCGGCGGAGATCCTCCGCCTCGGTGCTTCGTGGGGGCGTTCGTTCAAAATGCCGACGCTCTACCAGCAGTATAGCGGCTATTCGGCGATCATGGGACGCGCTGCCCGCTATGGGAACGGTTATCCGGCGAGCGCGAACGTCATCTTCGCGGCGGGCCCCGACAGTCGCCTCGGACCCGAGCGTTCGGAGAATATTACGCTGAGCGCGCAGCTTACTCCTGCGCGCGGCCTCGAATTCTCCGCCACTTGGTACAGGATCGATTACACCGACCGCGTCGCGACGCCGATCCCGTCGCTCGTCGGCGTGCTCGATAATCCGCTCTATGCCGATCTTGTTACGCTAAACCCCGATGCGAACGATCTTGCCGCGATCATTGACGGCGCACTTCTCGGCCTGGAGAATAGTACGGGCCGGCCCTACGACCCTGCGACCATCGTTGCTTTCATCGACGCACGCGACCGCAATATCGCGCGCCAGCGCTATTCGGGCGTCGATCTTTCGATGCGCTACCGCATTGAATTCGATGGTGGGAAAGAGCTTGCGCTCTCGACCGCGGGCAGTTTCCTGAAGAGCCGCCAGCAGATCCTTCCCGGCGCTGCCTGGACGTCGCTCGCCGGCACATTGTTCCGGCCATCGCGCTTTCGCGGGCGTGCCGGAGTTACCTATGGCGGCGACCGTTTCACGCTCGCCGCCTTCGTCAACCATATGAGCGGGCTCGATGACGATCGGCAGGCGGTGCGCATGCGCATTCCCTCCTATACCACGCTCGACCTCACGGCGCGGGTGCGCCTTGGCAAGCGGACCGACGTGTCGCTTGCCGCGCTCAACCTGTTCAATGCGAAGCCGACGGCGATTGTCACCGCCCTGCCCAGCGAGACGCCCTACGATACGACAAATTATTCACCGGCGGGGCGCTTCGTCGGCCTCACCGTGCGGCAGGAGTGGTGAGCATGATCCGCCCTCTTCTGCTCGCAGGGGCGGCACTGCTCGGCGCGGCGCTGCCGACCTCGCCGGCCTCAGCCGCACAGAAAGCCGGCCGCAGCTGGACGATCGACGATCAACTGACGGTCCCCGAGGTACGGGATCTCGCGGTCTCGGCGGATGCGAAGAGCGCGATCTATGTCGTGCGGATCGCCGACCGCCAGAGCGACCGGACGGTCGCGCTGCTGCGATATGTTGATCTGGAAAAGGGCACGACCCGCGAGCTGCAGCGAGCCGCGTGGATCGATCAGCTGAAGCGCATTCCCGGAACGGGGGACTGGAGCGCGCGGCTCGATAAGGGCGATGGCGTCCAGCTCTATCGGATAGGGGCGAGCGGCGCTGTAACCCCGATCGTCGCGCATCCTGCGACTGCAATTTATGGCGATACCGAGGGTGCTGTGCTTCCGGGCTATGGTCATGCGCCGCTTGCTACGGGGGTGCGGGCGCACAGCTGGTCTCCCGATGGGCGCTGGCTCTGGTATGTCGTCCTTGACGCCGCACCGTTCGTCAAAGCGATGCGCTACGACGACGCGGTCACTGCCGAGCGCGCGCAGCGCCGCGCCCCCGGCCGGGCCACTGCCTCGATCTACCTCCGCGATCCTGAGGGCAGGGACATTCTTCTCGCGACGCGTCCGCAAAGCGACCTTCGGACATTTTTCGACAGGAGCTTCGTCCAGTGGGAGAAGGATGAGGTGCGGTTCGATGTGATGGAAACGGACCCCGCCGGAGGGCAGCAGGTTGTGACGATAGGCTGGTCGTTCACATCGGAAAAAATTCGAGTGGTGGATGGCAAAGCCGCTCGCGGTTACTGGCGCCTCCCCGGCCTTCATGGCGGCCGGCTGTCGTCGGAAGGCACCGGCGATACGCGCGAGCTTGTCGAAACCATTCCCGGCGACGAGCGGCGGAGCTTCGGACGCTTTCCCTTTGCGGTGGGCGATGCCCGCGCGGCCGGCGGCTTCCTGTCGCCTGATGGAAGGCGCGCGATTGCGGGGTTCCGCACGATCGACAATCCTCGCTTCGGGCTAGCAATCATCGAAAATGATCGTGTCCGAACGATTAGTAGCGCTCTCAGCCTCAACTATTGCGACTTTACGGTCTCGCTCACCAAAGGCGCCTGCATCGCGCAATCGCAGACGGTGCCGCCATCGGTGGTGCGCGTCGACGTTGCGAGTGGCGGCATAACCCGCGTGGCATCGGTCTCGGCCGATCACGAAGGGATCGCGCCGCTTCGGATCGAACCCCGAACTTGGATCAATCGACATGGTTACAAGGCGACCGGTTATATCGTCTGGCCGCGCGGATACACAAAGGGTCGGCAATATCCGGCGATCGTCATTACGCATGCATCGGACGCGGACGACCGCTTTGCAACGCACGAAAATCAATGGGAATATCCGGCGCAACTGTTCGCCGAACGGGGCTATGTCGTACTGCTCGTCAATAGTCCGACGTCCCGCCAAAACGCCGAAATCGATGCCGCCTATGAAGCCTGGGTCAGCGAGACGAAGGCGGTTTCGCCAGAGAAGCTGAGGCAGCTAATTTGGTTGAACTCGGTCGCGACCTTCGAAGATTCCGTGAAGGAGCTCGTCGATCGAGGGATCGTGAATCCGGCGCGGGTTGGGATCGCAGGTTACAGCTTCGGCTCGCAAATGACGAATGTCACGATCACGAACAGCTCGATGTTCCGCGCGGCATCGAGCGGCGACGGCGGCTATCTCGAACCGGCCTTCTATTTCAACGTGGCAGGTTCTTACGGCACGGTGTTCGGCGGGCCGCCAACCGATCCGGCGGCGCTCGCAAATTATCGCCGGCTCTCTCCGTCGCTTCGTGCAAACGAAGTTTGCGGCGCGGTGCTGCAACAGGTCGCGGCACCGCTCATTCCGTCGATTGATCTTCACGCCGCGCTCCGCAAGGCCGGTGTTCCCGCGCAGCTCAGCCTTTATCCGGGCGAGAACACAGCGACAGATGAAACGCACATCTTCCACATCCCGTCGAACCGCATTCTTGCGATGGAGGAAAATATCGCGTGGTTCGATTATTGGCTCCTCGGCAAGCGCGATCCACAATCGCCTCACGCCGACCGCTACGCGCTATGGGACAAGATGCGTGACGCGGCCCCGCGCAGTTGCAGCGCCAAAACGGCGAACGATGAGAACCGACATTAGCTTTCGACCCGGCCTCCCTCCTCCCACCAGCGCGTCCATGCCTCGGCCGCCGCGAACGTCAGGATCCGGTGATCGCGTCCATCGTCCCGCCAGCCTTCCTTGCTTGCTCGGATAAGCCAGTCGGGGTCGATCAGCCCGGCGCCGACGAGCTTGCCCTCCAGAAGCATTTCGACGGCCATCGTTCCTTGAGCGTCAAACACGCGCCGGACAAACCCGCCGGGACTGCCTTTCGTCCTGCGTTCGAGAATGAGATCGGGAAGGAGATCACGGAACGCCATGCGCGCTACCGCACGATCGCGGCCCCCTCGCACCCAAAACCACGACGGAATCGATAGGCAGAGTTCGAGGACCGGTTGCGACAGCAAAGGGGTGATCTGGGGCGGGCTGATCGCACGGGGATAGAGTTCGATGCTCTTTTGGGCACGGGCCAGCATGGCAACATGCGCTGCCTTGCCCGGGAGCGCGCCCGGCGGCGCCGCGAACCAGGGATGCCGATCTCCTTCCGCCACAGCAGCGGCCCGGCCCGTAGATCCGAGGCCCGTAAGATCGATACGCCTGCGATGCCCGCCCTTCCGTCGCCGAATGCGTTCCCAGCCTGCGCGGACGACGTCGATCATGCCCGAGCCGGTCAAGTCGGCAAGGTCGCGCGCGGTAGCGAACAGTCCCGGGTGAAGTCCCTGTGCAAGAAAACGGTCGGCAAGCGGCGCCGCGCTGCGCAGGGCGCAGAAAACATTGTCGCCGCCATTGCCCGAAAAATATCCGTCGATCGGCCTGTCGCGCGCGAGTCGGCGATGCTCGGCCTGAAGGGCGGGGAAGTAGTGGGCAGCAATGGGCAGCGGCAGGTGGCGCATGACCGGCCTAGTAACGTCGACGGTGCCGAGGTCGAAGATCGGCGCATCAAGCCCGACACCGAGCCTATCGACGAGGGCCTTAGCATAGCGCCGCTCATCCCCATCGGTGCCGGGCTCGACCATGGTCAGACACCGGAACCTTGGTATGCGCGGGCCGAGCGCCGCTGCTACAATCGAGCTGTCGAGCCCGCCCGACACGCCGACTAAGATGTTGTCGAAGCCGGTCGACCAGGCGCCGATGCTGTCCTTGAGCGTGTCACGCAGAGCGACAGCCGCAGCTTCGAACCCGCAGCCCTTAGGCGGGCGAACATGGTCCCATGGGGACCATGCCTGCTCGATCCGGTTCCCGTCAGCCGTTACGACGAGACGCTCGCCGGGAAGCAGTTCCTCGACGCCATCGATGCCTGTCTTTCGGCCGATGAAGTCGATCCCGCCAAACATGCGCGCCAGCGCGCTATAATCGACGGCGACTTGTCCCGGCTCGGCGATGGCCGTCATATCGCTGGCCAGCACGACACCGCTCGCCGCGCGGCGCATATAGCATGGCATCATTCCGGACGGATCACGCATCAAGGAAACTGTTCCGTCATCGCCGATCAGCATGGCAATATAGCCACCCCAATAGCCAGCGAGCAGCGCCAAGCCGCGCGTCTCGGCGATCGATTGCCGTTCGTCCCGATTGAGATCGGTCACGCGGCCCGATGGTATTTCACGCCGGAAGAGCGGCCCGACGATGCAGCCCCTTTCCCCAAGATCGATACACGGCGCCGCACTGCATAACCGCGCAACGGACGAGCTGAAGACCGGACACTCCGTCGCGGTGCTGGCAGGCGACGGCGGAAGACCCGACGGCGCAATGTCGAGGCGGAAGGCAAGTCTCATCGCACCGTCAGCAAGGGCTTGAAATTCCGGACGCGGTCCAGGGGATCGCTGAGTACGACAGAGCCTGCCTGAACCCAGCAATGCGCTGCGAACGGCAGCATCACTCCGATGACGAGATCGACGCCCAGTCCGCGGCGCGCAAGCATCGTTCGCATGGCAAGCCCCCGGACGAGGCATTGGTCGGTCGCATCGCGATAGCGCGATGCCCGGGCAAAGGCGGCGGCAACGAGTCTGCAGGGATCTAGTCCAGTTTCGGGCAGCCCCGTCGGGATAAGGAGAGTGCCAAGCTGCCGGGCTGCGAGGTTGCGGCGAGCGCGCCATTGGGAGGCGACGGCTTCCAAGATAAGCCAAGGGTGCGATGCCCCGGTTGGACCATCGAAGATGCTTTCGGTCGGATCAGGAGCCAGCGATGGTGGGACTGTGGGAACGCCAGCCTCGACCAGATTTCGTTCGACCAGCCAAGCGGTCTGCTCTTCACTCGCCTTGCCCTTCGCAAACGCCTCAAACGCTTCGGCTGCAACATCTTCCAGCAGGAAGTAGCGGCTCGCCGAAAGATCGAGGCAAATTATCCGTGTGCCTATTGCGCAATATCTGAGGTCGGAGCGGAGGCGGTAGGAGGCCATATGAGATATATGCGTGCGTGCGGCACCGAGGCGCCGCACGCCCGGTGCATCAGTCGTCGGTCTGGATGCCGGCGTTGTATGTCCGCTGGAGCGTCGCAAGGTCGATCGGACCTTCGACACCGAGGCCGCGGGTTTCGGTGCGCGCATCGCCCAGATCGACGATACCGTTTTCACGCTTGTCCATGGCTTTTCCTTTCATCATTCGCGACCGAAATGAGTCGCAGTCCGACGCTAAGCCACAGCGAAAAGCTGCTCTATTTTATAATCCGTTTATTTTCTGAACGTGCGATCAGGGTAAAAAGGTGACCGCGCAAAGGAAACGCGCGTCGGGAGCGCATACCGTCACCTTTAGCTTTCGCCTGGACATACGTGACGGAACCCGGTCACACGCCCGTATTG
The DNA here is from genome assembly GCF_031457175.1 of Sphingopyxis sp. BE235. Classification (NCBI taxonomy): domain Bacteria; kingdom Pseudomonadati; phylum Pseudomonadota; class Alphaproteobacteria; order Sphingomonadales; family Sphingopyxidaceae; genus Sphingopyxis; species Sphingopyxis sp. BE235. The sequence continues at coordinate 30,650 of NZ_JAVDWC010000008.1, read as the reverse complement.
ATAAGGCGCCAAGATGTTCTGGTCGAAACCGGAATTGTCGCAATGGAAACTGGCCCCAAATCTGGATGTATTTTTCTGAAATCATTATCGAGGCCGAACCGTGGCTGACGGACCGCGAGCGCCCAGCGAGCGCCTGATCAATGGAGCGCACCCTGCAACAAGGCGGCCATGTGCCCAATGAGTGCGGGCGGAAAGCCGGGGCATGTCGGCTTTCAACGCCCGCAATTTGGAAATGCCGCCGGTTCAGAGTGCGGCGGGGCCCGATACATCAGGTGCCGCGCCCTCAGGAGCCGACCGACAGGCCGGCGGGAAAGAGCGCGCCCGCAGCCCCGCTCCTTCCGGCAAACCTAATCGAAGACGATGACCTTGCGCGCGGCGGGATCAAATGTCTCGATCACGACCGCTTCATCCTCGACGGCTGGCGACGAGCGTTCGAGGAGTTCAACCTTGGCCGAAAGCACTTCGGCGTAGGCTGCGGGGCAACAAAGGATGAACTCAGTGCCGTTTCCATAAATGCTGCCCCAGTTGACATAGATGGTGCTCCATCCATGCCGCCGTTCCCATTCGATCTGTCGGGGTTCGCCTCGTTCGGTTCGTCCGGGATAGGGTTCTGTCGACAATATATGGACCCGCGCTTCGGGATCGAACCAGCAATGATCATGATCCGCGACGGGCGGACGACTGTCATACTCGTGCGTCGGATAGCATCTGCGGGCGCTTGAGGGTTTGAGACCGGTTGCGTCCATGAACTGCAGCGCACGGGCGATCCGGCCAATATACCATTGGATTTCATTGGCGTGGCGCTGCTGGCCCGTCCGCTCCAGAAAGACCGAGTCCTCGATCTTGCAGGCGCCCAGATAGCCCGTCAGATGGTGACGCCGTACCAGCTCGGTCAGTGGCGCACGCAATTTGAGATCAATGTGCGCGGTGCCGCTTTCCCTTGTTTCATATCCCCACCAGTTCTGACGAACCATGACATTGTGGAGCGTGGATCGGCTTGGAAGTTTCCGTTTCGCATCGACATAGCCTTGGAACCCGCCTGCACATGCCGCGAGGTCGAGCGCATCGTGCCGAGGGACCGATTGCTCCGCCTGGATTTGCTTGGCGAGCGATTTCAACCCGGCGAGGGTGGAATATTGAAACATCATCGCAGGTCTCCGTGGGCTTCGGACCGGCGTCGCCTGCTACCGCCCCCAAAGCCACGAAATGCGATGGGTCAGTGATCAAAACAGTGCCATTATGGCTTCGCAAATGCAGACGGCAGGCCCCTGTTGAAGGCCTGCGAGAAATCTGGCGCAGCGCCAATGACAAGTCAATCGGCAAGAAGGCGGGCAGCGAGCTTGAGCCCTCTTGCGTCGAGCGGGCCTCCCCTGCACGGCTCTGAAGTCGCAACGCGCCCAGAGACGGAGAGTATGGGATGAAGAGATTTCTGCGGCGGCTCTTTGGAACGGAAACCCAAAGCGAGCTGCCCACGCGCCCAAAGATAACAGGTCTTCGCATGCAGAAGTTCGGGCACGACCTCGTTCGGATCGAGTCGATCGGGTTTTTCGGTCATCATGCCGCATCCCCCAATGGAGATTTTCACCTGATTTGGGCGGATCGAAATCGTGAAGGTACGGTCGGCGGATACCGCCGCGAAGGCCATGGTTCCTGGTCCCTGCTTCACGGCGATGAAATTGTCGCAACGGGACAGCTCGAGCGTCCCGCGGATGGAAAGACCGCGAACAATGGCAGCTTCATCATCCACGACCGCTTGTTCGGCGATGGCCTCAAGGGTCGGTTCGTAGCCTTCGGGGCCGACGGCGCAAAGCTGGTCGAAAAGGAACTGAGCGCCAATCTGATAAGCAACGGCCTGTCGGACGATGGACGCATCGCTATTTGTCAGACCGCAAATGCCCCCGGCAGCACCGACAGTTGCCGCTACATTCTTTTCGATCTCGAACTGGGGGATGAAATCGCTCGCTGGGAGGTCGAGACAGGTTGGGCGGACGGTTATGAGTTCGATACGACCAGTCGCCACGTCTACTTGTTACGGACGAACGCCTGCCGTGTCGGCTATGACTTCGACGGGGCTATGCTCGACCGCAAGAGCTGGCAGATCGAGCGCATCGGCGCTGGCGATCTTCATGTCATTCGTATGGTCCTCGCGTCAGAAAAGCCAATGGATCGCGGGATGCGAGAGGCACTTTTGGCCGGCTTGCATGTCGCGGCGCAAGGTTCTGAGCGCACGCTGCAAGCGCATGCTTTGCGGCTCTTGGGCGAATGGTACGAAAAGGAAGGCGCGATCCGGGAGGCGGTGGACGCTTATGAGAAGGCGTTGAGCATCGATGCCCGAATCGGCGTTGCTCGAAAGCTCGAAAAGCTTCGAAAATCTCTGCCATAATCTTGAAAATGGCGCCCCGTGCAGGATAAACATAACGAATATGTGTCGCCGTTTGCACTACCTTAGAGCGGGCGGACGCCGCCGACGCCAGCCTGGCGCCGTCTCCCACAGCCATTGGCGCTACTGCTTAGGCGAGATATCTGGCCGCTAGGGACCTAATGTTCGGGGGGCGAAGCTACGGTTGAATCGATCGATGTTCAATCGCGTAGGTTGATCGCTGCCATTCCAGCGGAGCGCAGATCTGCCCGATGCGAGCACGTCACTGGCTTCGGGTAACTTGAGCCGGGTGATCGACTGACCGCTGCCATGCTGCGGCAACGAGGTAGATCCCTGCCGCAATCATAGGCACCGTGAGCCACTGACCCATGTGAAGCCCTGTTCTGGCTGCGAAGCCGACAAGCTGGGCATCGGGTTCTCGGAAGAACTCGACCGTAAATCGGGCCAGACCATAGCCGATGAGAAACACCCCGACGAGCATCCCCGGCTTGCGCCGCGCGTCGGTGAACCAGAACAGGAAGGCGAGCACGGCGAACAGGACCAACCCTTCCAGCCCGGCTTCGTAAAGCTGGCTGGGATGGCGGGCGAGACCATCATGGCTTCCGGGGAACACAATCGCCCAGGGCACATCGGTGGGCTTTCCCCAAAGCTCGCCATTCACGAAATTGGCGAGACGACCGAAGAACAGGCCGATCGGCACGGTGCAGGCGACATAATCATGGACCCGCAGCCATTCGAGGCCGTGTCGTCGCGCGAACAGGATCAGCGCGAGCGAGACGCCGGCGGCACCCCCGTGGAACGACATGCCGCCATCCCACAGCTTGAGGATTTGCAGGGGGTGGAGGATCATCTCGGGACCGTAGAAGATTACATAGCCAAGGCGGCCACCCAGGATGACGCCGAGCGTCGCATAGAATACGAGATCATCAGCCTGCTGGCGGTTCATCGGGGCCGCGGGTTGGGCCAGCAGCCGCAACAGATACCACCATCCGGCAATAATGCCGGCGATATAGGCGAGCGAGTACCAGCGGATGTCTAGCGGGCCTATGGAGATGGCAATCGGGCTCAATCCGAGGCTGGCAAATGCGATATGGCTATCCAAGGATTGTATCCTGCCAGCGAGGACGGGTGCTCGAGCGCGCCATGGGATTACTCCGGTGCGATTGAAGCGCCGGCATCCTTGAGCGCCGCGAACCCGCCGGGGACGTGGGCGACATTCTCCACGCCCATATCCTTGAGTGATTTTGCGGCAAGCGCTGAGCGGGCGCCGGACCCACAATAGAGCACCAACCGCGATCCGGCGGCGAGTTTGGGATTGTGGGTGGGGCTTTGAGGATCGACCTGGAATTCCAGAAGGCCGCGCGGGACATGTACCGCACCAGACACCAGCCCTGACTTCGCGACTTCACCTGGCTCGCGGATGTCAACGAACCGTACCTCGGGATTGCCGACAAGTTTGGCTGCATCCTCAGGCGCGATAGTTTCGACAAGGGCATTCGCTTCAGAAACGAGCTGCTTCGAGGTGCGTGTTGGCATCGACTTTCTCCTGTAAATGAACCTGTAGCGGATCGCTCAGCCCTGCTCGGACTTGCCGCCTATTTGGCGTAGCCGCTCCGGCAAATCTGTTGGGCAATCACCGCAAAGCTTGTTTGCCGGAACGGCAACGTCGATCTTCTTCGGGTAGGGAAGATCGAGAGCCGCCATGATCGCGACAAATTCCTGAACGGTCTTGCCGGCAAGGCGCGGGTTTCGCTCACGCTCCTGCGCCACTGTCGTGATGTGGCGATGATTGTAGTCGTGAGCGGGGAAGATCAGACCGTCGCCCGGCAGCGTGAAAATCTTCTGCGTGACCGAGTGATAGAGCGTGGCGGCGTCACCGTTCTGGAAATCGGTCCGCCCACAGCCGTCGATCAGCAGGGCGTCGCCGGTGAAGGCGCGAAGACCATCGGGCTGATCGACCAGGTAGGTATGGTGGGCATCGGTGTGCCCCGGCGTAAACAGCGGCTGAAGCTTGAGCGCGCCGACGGTCAGGGGCTGGTCCTCGGCGACGCCGACGTCAGCACACGGAAGGCTGTCCATGGCGGGGTACGCGATCTTGGAGCCGGTAAGGCTGCGCAGATAGCAGGCCGAGGTGACATGGTCCGCATGCACATGCGTCTCCAACGTATAGGCCAGTTCGAGATCCAGTTCCTGAAGTGCGGCAAGGTCGCGTTCGATCGTTTCGAGGACAGGATCGATGAGGACGGCTTTGCGCGTTTCCGGGCAGCCGAGGAGGTAGGTGTATGTCGAGGACTCGGGTTCGAACAACTGACGAAAGATCATGATCGGCCTCCAATGGTGCTTAGCTGCCGATCCCGCCCAGGCTGCGGAACAGCATGTAGGCGGCCACGGCCAGCAGGACGAAAGCGAAGATGCGGGTGAGCAGGCCCTTATGATCGGCGAGCCGGATGGCCGTTTGCATGCCGGCCATGCCGCCAGCGACCCCGCCAGCGATGAAGAAGCCGGCCACGCGCCAGTCCACGAGGCCTGACAGGGCATAGTTGAAGGCTGTCGCCGAGCCGAACGCTCCCACCGAAAACAGCGACGATCCGACCGCGTTGAGGATGGGCATGCCGCTGCCGAGCATGATGCCGGGCACAATCAGGAAGCCGCCGCCGATGCCGAAGAACCCTGACAGCAGGCCGGCGAGAAGGCCGATCACCACGAGCCGGACAGCGATTGGCCGCGTGATCCGCACGTCCGGATCGCCGCCGCCCGACTTGCCCCGCAGCATCGAAACCCCGACCACGATCATCACGCCCGCAAACAGCACCAGGAGGTGCTGACCCGCCACCATCTTGCCCAGGGTGGAGCCGACCAGAGCGCCGACGACACCCGATGCCCCGAAGACGAGGGCACAGGGCCACTTCACGGTTCCGGCCCGGGCGTGTTGGATCAGGTTGGCGAAGGCGTTGGCAGCGACCGCCAGCGCGCTCGTACCGATCGCGACGTGCGGGTCCTTCATGCCCACGACATACAGCAGCAATGGTAGGGCCAGGATCGAGCCGCCGCCGCCGATCACCCCGAGGGTGAAGCCAACGAGGACACCGGATATGAGCGTGAGGATGTCGACCAGTGTCATAGTGCAGCTCCGGCCCTAGCCGCACGATAGTGTTCCTGAATGGCGAAGAGGCCCATGCCCACCAGCATCGCCACGATGAACACCAGCGCCGCCGGCGCCCCGAGGCTCAAAGCAACGAGGGCTGGGCCAGGGCAATAGCCGACGAGGCCCCATCCAACGCCGAACAAAGCCGCGCCGGAGAGAAGCTTCTTGTCCAGGGACCGGGACGATGGCCCATTAAACGTGGCTGCGAAAAGCGGAGCCTCGCGCCTTCGGCCGAGTGCAAATCCCAAGGCGGAAACGATGACGGCTGAGGCCAGTACCAGGGCCAGGCTCGGGTCCCACGACGGCGCGGCGACATCAAGAAACGCCAGCACCTTGCCTGGGCTAATCATGGCGGAAACGATCAGGCCGAAGCCGAAAATGAGCCCCGAGGCCAGCGCAATGAGCAGCTTCCTCATTGTCTCAAAGCTCCACGACGTGCCGGGCAACGTACACAGTCGCAGCCGCCGTGATGAGGAAGACGCCGGTCGCGGCAAGCGAGCGGGGCGAAAGCCTCGCTATCCCGCAGACACCATGCCCGCTGGTGCAACCACTCCCAAGCCGAGTCCCAAATCCCACCAGAAGGCCGGCTGCGATCACGCCGGCGACTGGGGCCGGCGACGTGAGGTCCGGCAGCACGCCGCCCGCCGCCCGGTAAAGCAAGGGCGCAGCGAGCAGGCCGACCAGGAACATTCCGCGCCACGCCACATCGCCGCGGACGGGCGCAAGCACGCCCCCGACGATGCCACTGACTCCAGCAATGCGCCCGTTGGCGATCCACAGGAGGGATGCCGAGAGGCCGATGAGCGCGCCGCCCACGATGGCCGAAAATGGGGTGAACCCCTCCATCGTCAGGATTCTCCTTGTTCAGGATCGGCGCCAGCACAAAAGAGTGCGTAGAGTTCCGTCAGGATCGGCAGCACGCGTTCGGACGTGATGCGGTAGAAGATCGTTGTTTTCTCCCGCCGCGTGCCGACCAGGCCCTCGTCGCGCAGCGTGGCAAGGTGGCGGGACAAATTGGATTGTGTCAGCCCGAGGCGTTCGCCCAGTTCGGTTACCGACAGCTCCCCGCCGAGCAAGCTGCACAGGATCATCAGACGGTGCCGGCTCGCCAGCGAACGGAGGAACGCTTCCGCTTCGCCGGCCTTTTCCTCCAGAAGTTCTGGGGACATCTTAACGAGAGAAGGTCGCACGATTGCTCCAGACATCTTATATGCAACATATATGATGGATGAGCGTTCGATCAAGCCAGCTTAGGAGATTTCCCGTGCGCTACTATTTCGCCAGACTATCGCGGCATCCTTCGAGGAAAGTGGTCCTGCGCGCTATTGAAGCGCTAGAGCGTGGGCGACCAATGCCGATCGACAAGGCTGCCGGTGGCGCTTCCAAGCTGCGCTGCGCGCAGGGCCAGATTTAGATGCTCGATCGACGTTCACTGTTGGCCGGCGGAGCGGCACTGTTCGCCACCGCCGCTTGCTCGCGCTCCACGTCTTCCCTCGGCGGGGGCGGTGCAAACCCCCTCCCGATACCACCGCTCTTGGATGCGCAGCCTGGACGATCATTCGCGCTACAGGTCCAGTCCGGAACGACTTCATTCTATCCGGGCCGTCCGAGCGACACGCTAGGGTATAACGGCAGCTATCTCGGACCGACGATCAGAGTGCGTCGCGGCGACGATGTGGCGGTTGCCGTGACCAACCGGCTCAAGGCGGACACGACTGTGCACTGGCACGGGCTTCTGATCCCTGGAGAGCTGGATGGCGGCCCCCATCAGATCATCGCGCCGGGCGCGACCTGGCGACCGACGCTTCCGATCCGGCAGCCGGCAGCGACCCTCCTTTATCACTCACACGTCCATGGGTTGACGGCCGAGCAAGTCTATTCAGGTCTGGCAGGGGCGTTGCTGATAACCGATGACGAAGAGCAGGGCTTGGGCCTCCCGTCAGAATATGGCGTGGACGACCTGCCCCTGCTCATCCAGGATCGCCAATTCGAAAATGGTCGCCTCGTCATGCCAGGCGGCATGATGGTCGCCATGCAGGGCCGGCGCGGCGACACGACCCTTGTGAACGGAGCGGTAAACCCGCTGGCGGCAGTGCCAAACCGGTTGGTTCGCCTGCGGCTCGTCAACGCATCGAATGCCCGGATCTATGAGCTGTCGTTTTCCGATCAACGAAGCTTTTACTGGATCGGAACCGAAGGGGGGCTGCTCGAACGAGCAGTGGCATTGGAATCCATAACCTTGGCGCCGGGCCAGCGCGGCGAGCTTCTCGTGGACTTCACGGACGGCAGGCCCGCCTCGCTGGTAACGGCGGCTGATACCAACAGCGCGATGATGGGCGGCATGGGCATGATGGGGCGTGGCGCCGGGAGGACCGATGCCGCGGCGCCAGCGACCGTGCTGCGGTTTGAGCCGCGGCCGTCGGGACAGGCTCGTGCCAGCGGCGCCGTGCCGACCCTTCTGGCATCACGAACTCGGCCCGATGCCAGCAAGGCGGTGCGCCGTCGCCGACTGATCCTCAACATGGGCATGGGCGGCATGATGGGCTCAGGAAACGGCGGTGGCGGCCTGACGATCAACGGCAAGCCATTCGACATTAATCGCATCGATGAGACGGTGAAGCTAGGCTCCACCGAAATATGGGAGGTGTCTGGCGAAATGATGCGCCACCCGATCCATATTCACGGCGTCCACTTTGATGTTCTCACCCGTGGGGGCGGTCAGCCTGACGTTCTCGACCAGGGGCCGCGCGACACTGTCGTCGTCAAGGAGCCGGTGGAGCTTCTCATCCGATTTGATCAGCCGGCCAAGAGCGCTCCTTTCATGTATCACTGCCATATCCTTGAACATGAGGATAATGGAATGATGGGCCAGTTCAGTGTTGCGTAGGCGGAGGCTCCCACTTCTGAAGAGTTTATGCAGCGTCTACCGTTCAACAGGAGAGCAACGTTGCCAAAAGAGCTTTTGCCGTATTTCTAATCGCGGTAACGATGCTGATGGGCGGCACCTCGCTAGCGGCAGGCCGATGACTGCCGCACATACAGGATCGCCTTGCGCTCGAGATGCTGAGCCCCGATCTTCTCAAAGATCATCGCGCATCTCCTGCAGCTCCGCGACGGGGCCGCCGTCGGCATGGGCGAGAAGCAGGCGCACGATCAATGGCGTCAGCGTCTGCCGCGTCGGCGCGGGCAGAGTCTGCCAACGCGGTGTCTGCGCGATCCCGGAACCGTGGGGCCTGGAGAACAGATCGAACTGAAACGTCATGGACTTGCGCGGCATGGAGACCTCCCCGATGTAAGTCGTGAGAGCCCGATGCTGCGCCTGAAACCAATGAAGCCGAAACCGGCCGCGTCGCCTGCAGCAGCTTCACCAAGGCAACCAGCGCGCCAATATTGACGCGGGGAGCGTGGTCGACACGCATCATGCTGCAAACCGCGCGGTCGAACATCCAGGCTGGGATCTCGAGCCAGCGATCGGCCGCCGATCCTGCGATGCTGCAACGGAAAACGCCGCACCCCGCGCGCTCGACTACTTCATGAATGTAAACCTGAAGCCCGGTCCAGGGATGCCACTGATAAAGAACTTCGCGAACGTCGGTCCTATGGGCGTTCCGTCGTCTCGTTGTACAACACCGTGCGTCCCCACAGCAGCCTCGGCGGCATGGCACCCGCCGAGTTCACCAACCGCCCCCGTCAGGGGAATGAGGACACCGAAGCTAACTTATCAGCGGCCTGAAAACGGGGAGCACGTCATTCGCGGTCCGATATGCTGAATCAAGAAGCTCGACGGTCACCGACCAGGGGCTTAGGTCTTGGTTCAGCGAATGGGGATCACACTGACAATATGGCCACGCAACCCGACCAAATTACTACCGGAGAGGATCACGGTGGCCTCGTTCGTCGTCTTATTGCCCGTTGGCGTGACGATCCTGGCGCAACCTACCGAAGCTGGTTTCTGTGGGACGAACGGTTGAAAAACTTCCGCTCGATCCGGCGTGGTATTGGCCAGGTCGTTGGTGAGATCGAGCGCGGCACGTTCGGCGTCGCCTACCGGGGATCGTCGCTCGAAACGGTCGTTCATTCCGTCGCAGAGCAGCGTCAAATTTTCAAAGGCGCCGACCACGCCTTTCTCTGGAAACCGAAGCTCCGCATACCCGATATCTACGAAAACCCGGAGAACCAGCGGGCGTTCGGTCACTTGCTCGACGCCTGTTCGTGTTGCGACACGGCCGAGGAAATTATTGGCCATATCCACACGATCGATCGCTTGAAGATCAAGGGGCTCGGGCCAGCGGTCGCCAACCTGCTCTATTTTCTTCACCCGACGCTGGTGCCGCCCTTCAACACCGCGATCGTCAAAGGCTACAACGCGCTGACCGGCGCGAAGGTGAAGCTCGGGAGCTGGGAGCATTTTCTGGCGATGCGGTCGGGTGTACTCGACTTGAACGATCGCCACCGCGACCTGCTATCGAACGACCTGGGTGCGATTGGCGGCTTGCTGTTCGACATCGGCTTCGATCGCTACCCGGCCCCTCCTCTCGATGTTAGCGGCGAGGCGCTGGCAAGTTGGGGACAACGGCTTGAGACGGCGCGCGAGGAGGCGCGCACGCTCAGCAAGGCGGCGCTACGCGAAGGCGAGAACGAGCGCACCCATACTGAAATCCAAGCATGGCTTCGCGATCTAGGACTCGCGCTCGGCTATGACGTGTGGATCGCATCGAACGACCGCAGCCGTGCCTTCAATGGATCGCCGTTGGGACATGGGTGCCTTGAGCGCCTGCCCGCCTCCATCGCAACCTCCAAGGGGGCGGATTCCATCCGTCTAATCGACGTGCTGTGGCTTGAGCGCGGCGGCGATCACGTCGCGGCAGCGTTCGAGGTCGAGCATTCGACGTCGATCTACTCGGGCATTGTGCGCATGCTCGACTTGGCGCTGAGCGGCAGCGACCTCCACGCGACCGCAGGGCTGTTTCTGGTCGCACCCGACGCCCGCGAGGCGGATGTCCGCGCGCAGTTACAGCGTCCCGCGTTCAGCCGCGTCGCCGATCTCGACATATCGTATCTTCCCTACGGCGAGCTGGAGAGAAACCGCGAGGCCATCGCCCGGTTCGGCTCGGGGCTGAAAGCGATCAAAGCCATCTCCAGCAAGCTGGCTTGATCGATTGAGGTAAGGGGTACGCGCGCGCGCCGCGTATTTTCAAATGGGCGGGGGCTCAGCTGGAGATGAATGATGCATCAGATCGATCCCGAGATGAAGGCGTGCATGGACGCCTGCCACGAATGCCATGTCACCTGCCTCCACATGGCGATGAACCATTGCCTTGAGGCGGGAGGCCGACATGCCGAGCCGCAGCACATGAAGATCATGGCCGATTGTGCGCAGATTTGCGCGGTCGCGATCGACTTCATGGCGCGGAAATCTGAGCATCACCGGCATATCTGCCGCGAGTGCGCCGAGATTTGCCGGGCGTGCGCGTCGAGCTGCGAAGGGCTGGACGGCATGGAGGATTGCGTCGCCGCGTGTCGCAAGTGCGCCGAGGCTTGCGACAAGATGGCCGCGTAAATGGCCCGAGGGCGGCGCTTTCCCCGCCGCCCTCCCGTTACATTGCGAGCCAAGGCGCGTGAGACGGTGCGATGCACGGTCAGGGTTGCGGCAACGCTTTAGAGAGGGGCGTTGTCTGCCCTGCCGCTAGTAGGCTAGCGGCCCGCCCGCCCGCGGCTTGGCGCGGCGGTTCCAGGCAAACCCGATCACGATCACGGCAAGCATCAGGAGTTGTGCCAGCACCGACTGAAATGTCGGGAACAGGCCCAACATCGAGATACGTGGCACGCTGGCGAGCGGCGCTATGTCGATGATCCCCGCCTCTTGGAGGGCAGCGACTCCCTTACCGGCCAGCACGACCGTCAGAGCGGCCATCAGCCACGAGCTGTAGCGGAAGAACTGCGTAATCGGCAGCGTCCGGCTGTAGCGGAGCATGGCCCAGGCGATGACGGCGAGAAGGCTGATCGCTGCGCCGGCGCCGGCCAGCAGCATCGCGGTGTTACCCTGTGTCGAGAGCGCGGCGTAGAAAAGGATCGTTTCAAAGACCTCCCGATAGACCACCAGGAATGCGAGCCCGAACAGGAACCATCCCGACCCGCTCGATAGCGCCCGTGACATTTTCTCCCGGATATAGCGTTGCCACTGATCGGCTTGGGCCTTGCCGTGCATCCAGATTCCGACCGAGAGCAGCACGATCGCGGCGAACAGCGAGCCGAACCCTTCGGTCAGCTCCCGGCTCGCGCCGCTGATCCCGATCGCATAGGTGGCGACGGCCCAGGTAAGCCCGCCCGCGATGAGCGCCCCGATCCACCCGCCATGCACATAGCGCAAGGCTTCTGGCCGTTCCGCTTTGCGGAGGAACGCGATCATGGCGACCACGATCAAAAGAGCTTCCAGCCCCTCACGCAGCAGGATCGTAAAGGCCCCCAAGAAGGTGGACGCCTGCGTCGCGGCGTCGGGCGCGAGCGCCGCCTCGGCATCATCGAACAGGCCGCCCAGCACTGCCACTCGTTCGGCCACATCATCGGCCGACGTGCTGCTCTCCACAGCGGCGCGATATTCTCCCATCGCGCCTTCGATCCTGGACATGAGCGCCGGGTCGCGCGCCGAGAGCGTCGGTTCGATCGGCTCGAACCCGTCGAGATAGGCGGACAGCGCCAGTTCCTTTGCGCCGCGCCGGTCGCCGCGCCGGAACGCGGCGAGGCTTTGCGCAAGCTTGGAGCGAGCGACCGCGAGCGAGCCCGGGGCTTGTTGCATCACCTGATCGGGGTGGCGCCGCAGATAGGCGAGCACCGCGTCGGCTTTCGCCTGCCCGATGCTGCCCGCAAGCGCGGCGGGGGTGAGCGCGACCAGGGTTTTCAAATCGGGGATCCGCGCCCGCAAGCTCGGCTGGGACTTCCACAGCCGTTCGCCTTCGACCGCTTGCGCGTCGGTCAGGGCGAAGCTGCCAGCGCGGAACGCCAGCGCCCAGCGTTGATCGTTCGGCAGATCGGCGAAGCTCTGCATCGCGGTCCCGTCGATGCCTTGGCTTATCACCTGATAGAGCGCGAACACGCTGCGCTGGCGCGCCCGTTCGGCGTCGGTGAACGCGATCGGCGGCGGGTCGAGTCTGGCAGCGTCAGGCCCATGTCCGTCGCCGGTGAGGCCGTGGCAGGACGAGCAGCTTTGGACGTATAGCCTTGTTCCCATGGCGGGGTCGGGTGCCTTGGCGGGAGCGAGCGGCACCGGATAGGCCTTGAGCAGATCGGCGGCGAGGCCATGCGCGAGTGTCGCGACCTCTCGGGACGATCCCTTGCGGCCGATCACGGCTTCGAGCTGCGAAGCGCTTTGGATTAGAGATTGCCGCTCAGGCGTCGCGGGAAGTGCGCGGAGGCGCGTCGACACCCCAGCGGCGAACTCCGTCATCTCCGCGTATTCGGACGCGCTTATGACCGCGCCGTTGGCGACCGCACCGCCATAATCGACCGCCATATAGTCGAGCAGACGCCAAGCAGTTTGAACATCGCGGGTATCGGCCATCGCCGCAGCGGGGATCAACAGCAGCATAAGCGACGCGACCAGCGCGACCAGAGGTGACGGCATATGGGTGATCGATTCCAAGCTTCACTCGTCGCGGACTATGCGAACAGCTCTCATTAGCAGTATTGGGCAGCGTGCGCGACCACCAATGGCAGGATGATGAACATCGCCGCCGGAGAGCTGGCGGGCGATCGTCTCCGGCGACAAGATCGTGACCGCGAACCCGGAGACGATCGGGGGGGTAGAAAAGCGGCAGCGAAGGCGCGTGACGGTGTGCGATGCACGATCAAGGTTTTCGATGAGGCTAAGCAGTGATTGAAGATACTTTCAGATCACGTACTTGTCCCAGCTTGCATAATGCTCGGCGCTGCGCTTTCCCCTTGGAAAGCTGAGGCCGACGAGCGCAATGCCGGCTACGACCGAGGCCACGGCCCCAAGGTGACCAACGCCGTCGAGGAGGAAAGGCGCGGCCACAAGCCAGGCTCCGAACGCGACGTTGATCAGCCGCAGCGCGCGGGCAACTTCTGCGGTGGCGATGATCGCGACCGTGATGACCAGCGCACCCACAACGTGATCGCTGTTCGCCATACCGCCTTCCGTGCCGAACAGTATTCGGGTCAGCATCAGCAGGACGCCGATGACGATGCTCGCAGTCAGCGTCCATGGCAGGGTCAGTCCCTTCTTTGCGTCCGCCCAGAAGGTGCTTGGCGAGGCCATCGCGTCCGACGCGTCCACCGCTCCCGCCTCTATCGCGTCACCCTGGAAGAAGGTGCGGATCAGCGGTTTGCCTTGCCGGCGCGCCCAGAGAAGGAACTGACCCATCGCAATCACCTCGTCGAGCGCGAAGGGGATCATGATCAGCATGGCGAGCGCGGCGATCAGCGCCAGCGTGCTCCATGTGCCGATGACGATGGGCTGACTGATGATGAAATAGATGCTGATGACGCCGAGCGGGATGACAAGGATGCCGAAGAAGGTCACCATCCACGGCATGGTCCGCCAGCGGTCGCGGGTGCCCATTACCGCCATCAGGATCTCGAGGACATAGCTGACCGTGCCGAGCCCACCATCGGGAATCGGCCAGGCCTTGGACATGTCCGAGGTGATGATCTCCTCGGTGCCGTTGCGTGGATCGCTCAGGGAGCCGGCGAAAAACGGCTCCCAAACGCCGTCAATATGCCCCAGTTGGTAGGCGGTGAGGATGCGCGAGGTGAGAAGGCCGATCAGACCCATGGCGACGATCGGCAGCCGCTGTGCGTCGGTGGATGGCGAATAGGTCCAGCCGGGCGGGATGTTCTTGGGGTCCATCATGCCCGCCATGCTCATGCCCGGCATCATCGGCACGAGCACCGACAGGGCGATCACGGCCGAGCCGATGAGCAGGTTGTTGTTGTACTGAGCGGCGCTCGGGCTCCAGAAGATCAGCGGGGCGAAGAACAGCCAGATGCCGACGAACGCGACCGCCCACTGCGCCCATGTCTTCGTGCGGGCTGACAGGGAAAGTGCACCGAACAGCGCGATGGCGAACCCGCTGACGACGTCGCTGATGGCCAGCGCGTTCGCCCGCCACTCGATCGACGGCAGCCCGCGATCAATAGTTACGAAGCGCGCGGCTTCGCCGACACTCTGCGTGGTCACGGAATCGTATATGAGCGGGCTGGAGGCGAGCCACAGACCGAGACCGATGTTGGCGTAAAGCGCCCAGCGGGCACGGCGCTCATCGCGGTCCATCAAGGCCATGTGATCGCCGTGCCCGCCATGGCCCGACATCGCCGCGCCCGCGCCGCCGGTCTCGTGCCCCATCGCCGCGTGGTCCATCTTGCTGTGGTCCATCCCGCCGTGATCCATACCGGCCATTCCGGCGACTGCCGCTTCAGCTTGGCGGTGGTCCGGCTCCGCAGGTTTGGAAGCTTGATTGTCGTTCCAGGCGACCAGGTTCTCGTTGAGCTTGTTGTTCCGATACCAGGCGCCGGGATGACGCTTCAACGCGGCAACGATCGTCGGCAGCGAGTCGCGAAGATTGTGCTTCGGCTCCCATCCGAGCAGCGAACGCGCGCGGGAGACATCGAGGATATAGTGGTCGTTGCTGCTGTCGATCATCCAGGGCTGGATGAAGTCGTCGCTGCCGAGCGCTTCGTTCTGCAGGATGATCCCGGCTTTCGCGAGCGGCTGCGGAATCCGGATCGTCTTCCAGCCCTCACCGTGGAGCGCCTCGCCGACGATGTCCTGGATCTCGGCATAGCCGGGTGCGTCGGGCTCGCCGATGAGCAGCGGCAGTTCTGACGGCAGTTCGTGCCGCCGATCGACCAGACGCAGCACGGCGTCAGCCAAGTCGTCGCGGTGCACCGATGACTGCGCCGCACACAGCATGCCGGGATAAAAATGCGAAATCAGGCGGTGCTCGTAAATCTGCGATATCTGCTGCGCGAGAAAAGCCGAGCGTCCGTCGTCGTCGTAAACTCCGGCGGCGCGCATATAAACGACGGAGATGTTTCCGTGGCGCTCATGCAGCAATGTCTCGGCGTCGACCTTGGACTGCGGATAGGCCCAGGACGCGCCGATCGGCGAGTCCTCGTTGATGCGCTCGTCGGGTGTGGGGGTCGGCTTATGAACGAGCATCGTGCTGGCGAAGACGAATTGTCCGACTTCGAACGATTGCAGCCCGTCAATCAGCCGGCGGGTGCCCTGCACGGTGACCTTGTCGTAGAGCGGATTGGGGTCACCCGTGATATCATAATAGGCGGCGAGGTGGATCACCGAGGCGATGCGGTTGCCGTACCGTGCGCGCACCTCGTCAAGCGCAACTCGGACCGCTTCGTCTGACCCGAGGTCTATGTCGATCGCCGCCGCGGGCGGCGGTGGGTCGGGAGGGCCGGCGCGATCAAGGCCGACGACCGTGTAGCGCTCGCCGAGCTGGGCAATCAGCGCTGCGGCGATAAAACCGCTCGCACCCGTGATGAGGACGACTTCGCCACCCTGGCCGCTGCCGGCTTCACTGCGTTTGCCATCGGTCATGACTTTGCCACCCTTGTTCATTCATCTCTGAAAACACTGACAGGCCCACCCGGACCAACCCTCTCGCACGCCCAGCTTTGCAGCGCGACGCGGCCTTCCCGCAAGCGCCTGTGGGCGACTTAGGGCGTCGGACACGTAAGCTCAGTCCAAGCGGGGGGTGTCTTGGGAGGCGAGGGTTAAGCCGCGTAAGTGGGTAAAAGAAGGTGGAAGGCCTGAGCGGCGCTTGCGTGGACGGTTGGTCCATAGCGCTTACATGCCCGACGCGGGTGGCGCGAGGGTGCCTAGCCATGCCACGAGCGCCAGGATGCCGATCACGCAGGCTGTCTCGACCGCAAGGCTGACCCGCAGCGCCGTAAGCGCCCCGCCATGGTCGTTCATGGCAATCGAGCGCTCGAAGGCCGGCGTGAGGCGGAACCGATTGAGCGAAGCGAGCCCCAGCATCGCTGCGAACAAAACCAGCTTGGCGAGCAGCAGCAGGCCGTAGAGCGTCGTCCCCAAGGCCGCGAAATTGGCTGGGCCGACGAGCAGCCAGCTGTTGATCAAACCAGTTACCACCAGGGTAACAACAACGAGCGTACCAACGGAGCCAAACCCGTGCAGGGCGCGATGGGTCAGCCGAAGGTGCGCAGCATCGATCTCCTCGGCGCGCCGCGCCATCAGGAGAAGCAATCCGAACAGCGCCCCGACCCACAGACCGGCAGCAAGGAGATGGAGGATGTCCGCAGTGAGGTGAAGCCATCCCGTGCTTCCCTCGCTCGCGGCACCATGCCCGTTCCACGCGAGTGTCGCCAATGCCGCGGCTGCCGCAATCATGGCCATAGCCAGCCATGATGCTCTGCCTCGCGCCAGCAGGGCTGCACCGCCGGCGATGACGAGCGCCACCATACGCACCTTCCAGGCGGTGCCAACCGCCGACCCTCCGAGCAGCGCGGCCGCAGCAGCCTGATCGATCGGCCAGAACGGAGATCCGGCCATCGCCGAGGCCATGAGGATCAGGCCAGCGGCCGAGAGAAGCAACCCGAGCGCCGCGCTTGCCGTGAGCCAAGGCCGCAGCGCGATTGCATCATCGCGCTCGCCAAGGCGAAGGCCGTAGAGGCTGAAGGCCGACAGGCCGAACAGCGCCGCCAGGACCAGGTACAACGCCAAGCGGATGGCGACGGTCGGCCAGTCGAGCATTCGCTCACTTCACCGTGAAATTGTAGCTGCCGGTGATTTTGTGTGTATCGCTAGAGACGACCTGCCAGCCGACGCTGTAGCGCCCACGCGGGAGGCGCTGCTTCGGGGTGATGGTGAGCGTCCGGCCATCGGCGCCGACTGCGGCGCTGCTGGGCATTTTCATGGCCGCCATGCCCGGCATCGCTGCCATGGTAAGGTCGGCCTTGGAGAAAGCCGGCACGAGTTTCTCGCTGAACTGAAGGCTGATCTTCTCGGGGGTCGCGACGGCCGCGTTGGCGGCGGGGCTGGAGGACACCAGCTTCGGGTGCGCGTTCGCCACGCCGCCTGCGAAGAATAAGGCTGCGGCGGCAGTCGTGATGAACAAGCGACGCATCAGGGTAATCTCCATTTCGATTGGGTTCACCTGTATTACGCAGCCGGGCGGGTCACCCCTCACGATCTTTTTCGTGCCGACGCACCGCTCTCGATGAGGGGCCGGCGGTGGCGGCGCGTATTCAGAAGGGAGCATGGGGCGCTTTTCACCGCGTCTCCTCTCGAGACGAACTGTGGCCGCGGGCCTGGACGGGCGCATGCGCGGGGTAATGATGAGGTTGCGATTGACCGATCAAGGCTGGACGGGCGACCCCGAGGAGGTCATCGACTGTCTGATTGTGGGCGGCGGTCCAGCGGGCCTCATGACCGCGATCTATCTGTCGCGGTTTCTCAGGAGCTGCGTCGTCTATGACGCGGCGGCAGGGCGCGTCGCCTCCATCCCGCACTCGCGCAACCTGCCAGGATTTCCCGGAGGCATTTCCGGCGTCGCGTTTCTTGCGCGATTGCAGGCTCAGCTGCGCGAATATGGCGGTACGGTCCAGAGCGGTGAGATCGACGCAATTGTCGCCTTAGGCGACCACTTCTCGGCAACCTGCGAACTGAACATCTTGCGCGCGCGGACCGTTGTCCTCGCGACCGGTGTCCTCAACCGGCGTCCCGAGATGCCCGATGCGATGCATGACATCGGCGTGGCGCGTGGGCTTCTCCGCTATTGTCCGATCTGCGATGGTTATGAGGCCCGGCGGATGAACGTGGCGGTGCTCGGCGGCAGTGGTCATGGCGCTGAAGAAGCTGAATTCCTGAGGGCTTATGGGGCCAAGGTCACGCTTCTGGCTGAGCGCTCGCTCGATCTCGGGCCGACCGAACTTGCCAAGCTGAACCAGCAGGGCATCGATGTCGCCCCCTCGCCTGTCGAGCAGCTGCGTCTTGGCGACTGTGTCGAGGTGCGGTTGGCCAATGGCCTGGAGCTGCAATTCGACACGCTTTACCCTGCGCTCGGCTCGTCGCCTCGGACGCGGCTTGCCACTTTGCTGGGCGCGAAGCTCAGCAAATTAGGGTGCGTGCTGACCGATGCCCACCAACAAACCTCGGTTGATGGCGTGTACGCAGTCGGCGACGTAGTAGAAGGGCTCGATCAGATCAGCGTCGCAGCCGGGCAAGCGGCAATCGCTGCGACTGCAATCCATAATCTGTTGCGCGACCGCGACAGCGGATTGTCGTCCGCCATCGCCGGGCTGTATCCCGCTCGGAGCGTACCGCCGACGTAGTGGGAGCCACTGGCGGTGCACCGAGCGAAAGCCGCCAACAAAGCGCTGATCGCCGGCTCGCTTGTCATCTTCTTCGGCTGCTTCGCGCTTATTCGTATCCACACGACGATCGGCGACACGGCCTTCCTCCGTTCGATGATCCCGCACCACGATCCCGAGGCTTGCGCGGGAGTGCATCGAGACAGTGTGCTATTACCAGCGTCGGGGGTTGCTCGACACGCCCTAGCGGGGCCGGGCTCGCCGGCGGCATCCGACGCTATGCTTGAAAAGGCCTACGGCACGAAGGTCGGCGCTGCCGCATTTCGTCGCATTCTCCTTCGCAGCGCGCCAACACGCGACCGGCTACTAAGCGTCGGGGCCCCTCAGAACGCCAAGTGGTTTATTCCGCCGTGCATGAAGGTTCCGCCGAGGAACCCCTGGATTGAGATCGCGAGTGTCATCAGGCCAAGCACCGCCCAATACAACGACCGCGACCGCTCGGGACCCTTGCGGTGGCGCGCTGCCATCCAAGCCAGCGCGACGCCGAAGACCGCGATCGATGTCCCGAGCCAGCGATGCGTCATCAGGATAGGGTTGCGGTCGGTCAGGTAGAACCCGCCTGCGAACCAGCCCAGGAACGCCGCCACGATCGCTCCCAGCGCGCCGACGACCAGCATTATGTGTGCGACATGCTGATAATCCCGGTTGCGGCGCCACAACCCGAACAGCTCCACCCCGAACGCACCGATGAACAGGGCGATGGGAAAATGAATGACCATGGTATGCACCCGGCCCAGCCAGCTCACAAGCCGTTCGCCGAAAGTCTTGTTCTTGTTGGCGGTCTCCTCGTGCATGCCGCCCATGTCCATGTCGTCGCCGGCGATGTCGCGGCCGCCCATGTTCATGTCCACGGTCGACATAGAGCCCATGCCCATGTGGCCGTCGCCAGCGTCCGCCCCATCTGCTTTCTGCGTCTCGGCTGCGCTGCTAGCGGCCGGCCCGGGACCGGCCCCGAGCGCATCGTGATCTTCGTGCGCCGATGCCGACGTGCTTACTGAGATTGCAACCGCAAGGAGTAGAGCGAAAGCCCCGCCTCGTTTACCGCCCATCACCCAACCCCTTGAACCGTGTTGTTTCAATCCAGTTTACGCACGCCGCGCCTTCTTCCCTCACCTGCCCAGCTTCCTTTGTGAAACTTTCCGTCTGCTCTTCAAGACGGACTGGACGCCACAGCTACGCTGGCTGCGGCGACCGCGTCATGCCACTCCGCCAAAAAACATCGACCGATCAGCTGCCGTGGCGGGCGAACAGGCGGCGGCCGCTGGGACCAAAGGCGACCACGTCATAGGCTTGCGCCTTGACGCCCGGCACTTCCATTCCTGGCGAGCCGAACGGCATGCCGCCGACCGCGAGGCCTCGCACGCCCTTGGGCCGGGTCGAAAGAGCCCGCTTCATGTCGGCGATCGGCACGTGGCCCTCGAAAGCGATGCCATCGGCGATTGCGGTGTGGCAGGACGAGACGTCCGCGGGAACGCCCGCGCGCTTCTGCAGCGCCGGGCGGTTGGGATCATCGACGACGCGCACCTGACGGCCGAGCTGCTGCTGCACCTGCGCCGCCCACTTGGCGCAACAGCCGCAGCCGGGGTCGCGGTGCATAACGATCGGGGTAGCCGCGCTGGCGGCAACCGGAACCAACAAGGCTGCGGCAGTAAGCGCAAATCGCAACGCTGACTTCATGGAAAAATCTCCTTGGTCGTTCCTCCCGTCTCCTCGCTGGGGGCGGGAGGAACGAGGCTTATTACTGAGGACGCTTGCCCATCGACCGGAGCATCGCCTGGAGTTCACCGATGCTCTTGTTCTGCTCGGCAATCGATTTCTGGGCCATTTGCCGGGTCTTCGCATCGGGCGACTCCCGGAGAACGATCTGCGACATGGCGATCGCACCGCGGTGATGCTCGATCATCTTGCGGACCCACGTCTCGCTCGCATTAGCGCCCTTGGCCTTCATCATCTTTTCGTGCATCGCCATTTCGGCGGGCATGAAAGGCGTGTTCATGCCAGGCATGTTGTCGTGGTTCATGCCTTGCATTTTCGAATGGTCCATGCCCTGCATCTGCTGCTGAGCCAAAGCGGGGCTCGCCGACGTCGCGGCCAGAGCCAGAAGTGTTACTGTCTTGAACATCGACTTCTCCTTCTTGACCTCAGCCAACCCGACAAGACTAGTCGGCCTCAAAACCATGTGCGAATGCCCAGAACTAGGCTGGTCGACGCCGCCCCCTGGCCTTCGGCGCGTGCGAAGCGAGCCGTGTCCCCGAAGCTGCGGTCGTACGATATGCCCACATAGGGCGCGAACTCGCGCCTGATCTCGTAGCGGAGACGCAGACCGAGTTCGGCCGTGGAAAGGCCTGAGCCGATGCCGATTTCCGGCACGTCCTGCGCGGCGAAGTTTAATTCGGCGCGGGGCTGAAGGACTAGCCGCTGCGTGATCCGCTGATCGTAATAGCCTTCCAGGCGCCCGAGCAGGTCGCCCTTGTTGGACAGGAATAGCGCGCCCTCGACATCGAAGAAGCCGGGTGCCAGCGTTTCGAAGCCGACCGACGCATAGACGCGCGAGGGGTTGGGCTTGAAATCGTAGCGGACGCCAAGCTGTATATCGGTGTATGGGCCAATGGCGCGCGAATAAAGCGCCTGTACCTCCGCCGCTTCCAGACTTCCCCCGATATTCCCTTCGCCCTCGGTCTTGAGCACCAGCCGGTTGATATCACCCCCATACCAGGCACTGCCGTCCCACCGGTAACCATCGCGACCGTCCCGGATCTGGACTTCAGCCAGATTGAATATGACCTGGGAGAAATTCTGCCCGCCGTGCATCGACCGCAGATGCTGCTGCGAATGCGCCATGGCAGCGGCAGAGTAGACCTGGTCCGCGGCCCGATCCGTCGGGATGGGCGGCGGCGGAGCGGTGCCGGCCTGCAGGTTGGTGCCGATCATCGCCGCGCCCGTGGCTGAGGGCATGCTTCCCATGTCGTGTCCCGGCATGCCTTGCATCGCGCCCGAACTCTGGCCCATTCCCGGCATCGATCCATGGTCCATGCCTTGCCTGGTGCTTGGCTGGCCGGAGGCGGCACCGCCGGAGGCACTTGGCATGGCCGACATGTCGTGCGCGGTATTGGGGTTGGGGTTGGCTCCAGGCGTATTCATGCCCGGCATGGTCGTCATGTCATGACCGGCGTGAGGATCGGCAACGATCGTTGCAGGGGCCGGAGGCTTGGCGGGCTGATTCGCAGCGGGCTTGGCCCCCGATCCCGTTTTCGCGGGCGGTGTCGATCTAGCGGCGGGCTTTGGGGACGCTTTGCGCGCGACGGGCTTGGTCGCTGCGGGCTTCTTGGCGGCCGGCTTTTTAGCGGCCGGCTTTTTCACCGCTGGCGTATTTGACGGCGGCATCTTCATGCCCGGCATATTGGAATGGTCCATCTGCGCGGCCACCGGACTTGCGAGGCCAAGTGCCGCGCCGCCAGCGATCAAGAGGAACTTAGGCTGCATCGCGGTTCTCCTCGCCCATCGGGCGAACCGTCACGACACGCATCATCCCCGCGGTCATGTGATAAAGATTGTGGCAGTGGAACGCCCAGTCGCCGGGCGCATCGGCCGTTACGTCGAATGTCATCTTACCGCCGGGCGCCACATTCACCGTGTGCTTGCGAGGCGCGAAGTCGCCATGTCCGGTCACCAGCTCGAAGAAGTGGCCGTGCAAATGAATTGGGTGCGGCATCATCGTGTCATTGACCAGGGTGACGCGCGCGCGCTCGTCCTTGCGGAACGGGATGGGGTCGGCAGGGTCGCTCATCTTCTGGCCGTCAAAGCCCCACATGTAGCGCTCCATATTGCCCGTCAGGTGGATCTCCAACTGACGCGACGGGGCGCGAACGTCCGGGTTGCGGTCGAGCGCGACAAGATCGCGATAAGTGAGCACGCGATGATCCGCGTCCTCCAGCCCCTGCGGCGGCTCGCCCGTGCGGTCCTTCGGCATCGGCGAGATGGTCTGCACTCCCGGCCCCATCTTGACGCCGGGCGCGTTCTTGGGGTTGCGCATGTTCATGTCCATGCTGCCGCCTGACCCATGATCCATCCCGGCCATGCCGCCGCTGCTCATCTGACCATGGTCCATGCCCGCCATCCCGGCAGCGCCCGCCGCCATTTGGCTATGGTCCATCCCTGGCATAGCGCCGCTCATCTGGTCGCCCCCCATCCCAGCCATGCCGGCCATCGCAGCGCCTACCGCCTTCGTTCCGTGATCGGTGGGCTCTTTCCACCCGGTGAGCTTCCACAGGTTGCGCGAGGCATTCTGCATCAACGTGGGATCCGGCCCGCGCTTTGCGACCGGGTTCTCGTCCGCCATACCGGACATCCCCTCCATCCCGCTCATGTCCATGCCCATGTCGGTCATGGTCAGCAACGTGCGCGGGCGGAGCGGCGGGACCGGGGCGATCATGCCCTCGCGCGGGGCCAGTGTCGCGCGCCCCATGCCGGATCGGTCGATCGCCTCGGAAACGAAGCTGTAGGCGCGGTCCTCGGGCGTCACGATCACGTCGAAGGTTTCCGCGACGCCGATCTGGAATTCGTCCACGGTTACCGGCCGGACGTTCTGGCCGTCGGCCTGCACCACCGTCATCGGCAAGTCAGGGATGCGCACGTTGAAGTTGGTTTGCGCCGCAGCATTGACGATGCGCAGCCGAACCCGCTCGCCCGGTCGGAAGAGGCCCGTCCAGTTGTCGTAAGGGCCAAAGCCATTGACGAGGAAGGTGTAGGTCGACCCCGTAACATCCGCAATATCGGCCGGGTCCATGCGCATCTTGCCCCATTCCATCCGATCCTTGAGGCGCATCTCGCGGCCGGCGAGCAGCCCGCTCAGCGTCGGGCGCTGATAGTTGAAATAGGCGCCGCCCATCTGCTTGAGCTTGCGGAAAATTTCCTCGCCCGTCATTTCGCTATGGTCGGAGAGGACGATCACATGCTCGCGGTCGAACGCGATCGGGTCGGCACCGGCCGGATCAATCACGATGGGTCCGTAGAGCCCTGCCTGCTCCTGTTCGCCCGAATGGCTGTGATACCAGTAGGTGCCCGACTGCAAGATCGGGAATTCGTATACGAAGGTCGAACGCGCCTTGATGCCAGGGAAGCTGATGCCGGGCACGCCGTCCATTTGGAACGGCAGAATGAGCCCGTGCCAGTGAATCGAGCTATCCTCGTCGAGATTGTTGGTCACTGCGAGACGGACGTTCTGGCCCTCCTGGAGGCGGACGAGCGGTGCGGGCACGGTGCCGTTGACGCCGATTGCCGGCGTCGTGATCCCGTCCATGACGAGCTTCATCCTGTCGATCGTCAGCGCGATGTTTGTGCCCGACACGGTCGGCAGGGGCCTGGCGATGCCGCGCGACACAGGTTGCGCCCAAGCCGGCAGGTAGGCCGACATGGCCAGCGTGCCGCCAAGCATGGCGGTTCCGCGCATTACGTCGCGCCGGTTTAGATTGCGGCTCATGCCTTTCCTTCGCTCCAGTTCAATGCTTGCGGCCGGCGGCGGGGGGGGGGGGGGGGGGCGCCGACCTTATCTTTCATTACGCGCAAATAGGCTCATCCCCTCACGCGAAGTCGAGAATTTTCGATAATCTTTCACGCGCACGCCGGAGCCGCGTCTCCACGGCCTTTCCGCTGATCCCCAGCGCGGCGGCGGTTTCCGCCTGGGACAAGCCCTCCACGGTCCGCAGCAAAAGCGTCTCCTTGAGCGTGGCCGGCAGCTCGGACACCGCGCGCGAAAGCCGCGCGAGCTCTGCGCGATCGAAGGTGATGGCGTCGGCACCCGGTGCCTCGTCCCGCTCACTCTCCATGGTGTCGGGCGGCAGCGAAGAGGCGAACGATAGTATCTGGCGTATGCGCCGCCGCCTGTGCCAGTCGCGGCTCTTGTTGATCGCCACGCGGGTCAGCCACGCAGCGAGCGGCCGATCTCCGTCATACTTTCGCAAGTTCTGAAAGGCGGCCACGAAGCATTCCTGAGTGAGGTCAAGCGCCTCTTCGGCGTCGCCGATATGCGAGCGGATCAGGCGGTAGACCGGTCTTTGGTGCCGCCGCATGATCTCAGCGAACGCAGCCTGACGTCCGGCGAGCGTCAAGGCGGCGAGTTCGCCGTCCGTGCAGGCCGCGAGATCAAGGCTCACCGCGCGTCTGCGGTCAGCGCCTTCACCACCGCGCGGTCAAACGTCCTCGCCTGGTCGGGCCGCAGGATCTGCCGCATCGCGAACATATGGTTCAACGTCTCCTTCTGGAGCTCACCCATCGCGCCGTGCGAACGATCGACGGCGGCCGCGACCTGCGGCCCGTTACCATGTTCGGCCTCGATGGCGGCGGCGAGCCGGGCGTTGTCGGCTCTGAGTTCCAGCTCCAAGGCACGCCTTCGAACGGTGAAGTGAGACTCCAGCATCTGGAGCTTGGTCTGTTGAGCTTCGTCCAGCTCGAGCCCGTCGTGGAGCAAGCTGTGAAGCTCAACGCCCGGGCTTGGCGGGGAGGGGAATAACTCACGTCCAGCCCACACGCCTGCGACCGCCGCCACGAACGCGACGATGGCGATCAGCATCGTCCTCCGGGCGCCGCTCGTCACTGGAACGCGAGTAAGGTCGAAGGCGCTAGCGGCATGGCAGGCCCGAAGGGTGTTAGCGTCGGCACCTGCGCAGTCGTCGCTGCGGACGACAATCCGCCGCCCACCACTCCCAAGGCGACTGCGCCTAGCGCTGCCAGCATGCCGGATCGCAGCGTAACTCCGCCGCCCGCGCGCCGCTCCGCCGCGATCAACCGCATGACATCGCCTTCCAGTTCAGCAAGCCGTGGATGAAGCGGTTGCTCGGCAAGGCGGCGCAACGCGCTGTCTAAATTCATGTCCATGTTCATTCCTCCGCCGTCCTCACATCCATTACGCACGGCCGGTGAACACCCCTCGAGTCCGAAGCGAGCGAATGTCACACACCCCCCGGACGCGGCTGCGCACTCTTCCATTGCGTCCAATCGCTGGCAGCTCGCTAGACAGGCCGGGCAAACGCGTCCCGCTGTTCGAATTCCCTGTTTTATGGGAGGTCAAAATCGGTCGGATGACACGCAGACCGGCAATCGATGCGGTTCCGCGGCCTCGCCGTCGCAGAACCCCCGTTCAGAACGATGAGGGCGGCCCAATCGGGCGGCCACGCCTTGATATCAACCCACCCCCAAGGCCGGCCTGAGGCCAGTGAACGGGCTGGGGCGACGGCGCGATGTTTGCTATTTCCGATGACGTTAGCGTTCAAATTGCGCGGGCACGGATGAGCGCGTCACCGAGTCGAGCCTGGTAGCTCGTTGAGGGGACGGCACTTACCCTGCGAAAAGCGCCCGAGCAATCCTTGACGCCCCACATTTCAAATGCCCTGACCGCCGTCTTTTCCTCCAGCTGGAGCTAGAGTCCGGCCTGACGGTGAGGGTCGCGTCGTTCGTCTTTCCCGGCGTTCTGGCGGCATTCGCCGTCGTGCTCAGCCTGGGTTTGTCCCGAAGACTCTGGAAAGCCCGTCCGGTGCCCGCCACCGGATCAGGTACATAAGCCGGACCGCGGAGCCGACTTTAAGCCCGCAGGACAGCGAGAGGGAAACGGCTTAGGATATGGGGGAAAGGGGCAAAAGGGTGCCGCGGACGGCTCCGCGCGCCTGGTAAGCTTCGACTTCCGAGCTGAGACGAGTTCCCGGCGTAAGGTGCTTCCGTCCCGTCTTCACGCGAGCTGCCGAGACTATTCAAACCCGGTTCAGCACGTTCGGCGCACACATCTCTCCAGCCCGATCGGCCACTCGCGGTACGACGAGCGTAGTTGTGGAGAAGGAACATGTTCAAGCTCGCGATCGCCGGATTGGCACTCATCGTAGCCGCACCGGCCCTCGCCGAACCGCCGGCCCATGCCGGCCAATCCAACGGCCATGGGTATCAGAACCAGAGCTACTACAGCCAAGGCTATGGCTATGTTGAACCGCAGGGTCACGGCCGAAGTTACGGCTCTTACCAAGGCCAAGGGCATAGCAGTTACGGTAACGGTTATTCCAATTACGGCAACTATGGCTACGCCTCGAACCGGCACGCCCGTCGGGACTACCGCCGGGAAGTACGTCATGCGCGTCGCGACGCGCGCCGGTACAACGAGCATGGTTACAACCACTAGGATGCACAACGGCGCGGGCCACCGCGCCGTTGTCACTTCTGAAGAGTGACAACGCGTCTGACACGCAAGAGTACGGAGAAGGTCGCGGGCGTGCGGCTTTAGGCAATCTTTGCTCTGACACCCGCAATTAGGAGCCTCCGCGCCACTTCGAGAGCCACGCCGAAAACTAGGTGCGAGACAAAGCCGCGCAGGTGCGTCGAAGCCGCGACCTCCGAAGCGGGGGGACTAAAGCCCAACGCCGGCATCGCCATCTCGTCGGCGACCAGCGACACCGCCGCTCCGTAGGCGGTTCCGAACCCAGCGCTGGTCTCTGGGCGAACCTCCACCGCGGCTCCGTAGAGAGCGCCGAGAAACACCCCAAAGCCGTAATGAACAGCTGCTCCCGCAGGCTCACGATATCCCTCCGGTACCGGTTTCCCTACGGTAGCTTCCGTTACAGCGTCGGCCACCTTGACGGTGTTGGGCTCGTCTCCGACATCCCTATCGCCCGAAGCGGCTTTCCAGGCTTCGTGGAACTCGGACATTACCCACGAGGCCACCAACCCCGCCGCCGCGCCCGTCACAGCGCCTTCGATTACGCGCTCTGTGTTCACATCCATCTCTCCGGCGCCTTGTCTAAAAGCTCATTCTAACCGTCGCTCGCACTGTCATCGGCGCACCGGGCATGATGTTGTTGTCGTTGTAGGCGGACGAGAAATAGTTGCTGTTGAGGAGGTTCTCGACGTTGATTTGCGCCTCGATCTGGGGGGTGAGCTTGAAGAATGCGGCGGCATCGACGCGGGTGAAGGCGGGCAGGATGGCGGTGTTGCTGATGGACGTGAAGCTCCTCGACTGGTGATAGACCCCGACCCCGGCCCCAAGGCGAGGGGTGAGGTCGTAGCGGGTCCACAGCGAAGCCTGCTGTTTGGGAACCAGCGGAACCTCGCGCCCGGCCGGGGCGGCACTCGTCGTTTTGCGAATTGTCGCGTCCTGCAGCGCATAGCCCGCGCTGATCTGCCACTGGGGTGTGATCGCGCCGCTAAGGCCGAGTTCGAGCCCTTTGCTGCGCTGCGCGCCCGTGAGCACCGTCCGTGCGGGGTCATTGGGGTCGGCCGCGCGGGTGTTGGTGCGGTCAAGCTGGTAGATGGCGGCGGTCAGGTTCAGCGTCGGGCGGATATCCCATTTGAGGCCAAGCTCGTAATTGTCGAACCTCTCCGGCTCCAGCGCGGCGCTGGTGACATCGAGCGATGAGAATTGATCCCCCGACTGCGGCAGGAAGGACCGGCTATAGCTGGCGTATATCGAGACAGGTTGCACCGGCTTGAGCACCACGCCCACTCGGGGAGACCAAAGCGTGTCGGTCCGGCGATAGCTCTGCCCGGCAACCAGGTCGTCGACGTTAAGCGTGAAGCGGTCGCGGCGAACGCCGCCGATCAGATCGACATGGTCGCCGATCGAGATCTGGTCCTGCACATAGAAGGCGGCGGCGTCGGCGTTCGTGCGGATTGACCGGTAGCCGGTATTGGGAGTGGTGCGCAGCGTGACCGGCGGCACCGTGATCGGGTCGGCCAACCCGACAAAGACGCGCCGCCCCCCGTTGACGATATCACCACCCCCGAAAAAGCCGTTGATCCGCTGGTTGCGCGTGCGCTGGTCGCTAATTTCGAAGCCAGCGAGCAGCACGTGGCGGACGGGTCCAGTGGTGACCCTCCAAACAAGGTCGTTCTGGTTGAGCAGGTTCTTGCGTGTCGTGGGATCGCTATACGCTTCGAGGCCGACGCTCTGGACGCCGCCGCGCGACGTGACCGGGGTGACCGGAAAGGCGTTCCGATAGAGCTTGTCGTAATCACCATACAGGACCCGACTGGTCAGGGTCAGATTGTCGCTGAAGCGGTGCTCGACGCGCCCATTCAGGACCTTGGCCTCGAAATCGCTGACGTTGAATCCCGGCACACCGAAGAAGGTGTCGCGGGCGCCGGTGAGCGGGCGTGACGGGCTCGTCAGCGAGCCCTGAACGGCCGAGGGGACGCCTCGGTCGATCGTTCGCTTGTCGCTGTTATATTCGAAGCCCAGATCGATCCGAGTCGCACCGCCGAGCGAGAGCGCGACGGTCGGGTTGATCGCAACCCGGCGCCCGTCATAGAAGTCGCGATTGTTTCGGAACTCCTCGTAAACGGCGTTCATCCGGGTGGAGACGGACTCGCTGAGTGGCTGACTGATGTCGGCGTCGACATACCATGCGCCATATGTGTCCGCCGAACCGCTGCCGCTGATGAAGGCGTTGGCGACAGGGCGCTTGGTGACGCGGTTGATTACGCCCCCGCCGCCGCCGCGCCCGAAGATCATCGCGTTGGGACCTTTCAGAACCTCGATCCTCTCTGCATTGTAGAGGCCGCGATAATATTGCACGTCGTCCCGCAAGCCATCGACGAAGAAGTCTGCGGTGCTGCTGTTCCCGCGCAGGATGATCTGATCGCGGTGGCCCTCACCTTGAGAGATCACCGCGCCGGGGACATAGCGCAGCACGTCGGCGATCGAACGCATCGCCTGGTCGTCGATTTGCGCCTCGGTGATAATCGAGACCGCTTGCGGGACGTCGTTGAGATCGGTCGGTGTGCGGGTGGCGGTGCTGCTCGCATCGACCTGATAGCCGTCCCGGACGCCGGTCACGATGATCGTTTGCGATGTGCTGCCGGGTCCCGATAGCAGCTGGTCCTGGGCCATTGCCGGGACGGTGAGCAGCCCGAAGCCGAGCACAGTTCCGATACCAAGATTTCTCACAGTCAGCCCTTTTGCGAATCTTTCTCAACCAACGCAATAGATGATTTGAGAGTGCGTCGCAATAGCCCTTCGGGGTGGTCGCTGTCGGGCCCGTTGGCTTGCTCTCTAAAATATGAGGCCAGCGAAACGGACTACGGCAATGTTACGAAGCCCGACGAGATCACTTATCAGAGCCTGAGTTGGCTTTGCCGTTGCATTACGCCGAACGTCCTCAGCCATGACATGGAAGAGAGCCGAGCCAGTGACGCTCACCGGACGACGATCTTGCCTTTCATGCCGAAAATCGAGTGCATGAAGTGCGAACAATGCACGTCGTAGGTTCCGATCCGGTTGACAACCAGGCGCACGTCCCCGCTTTCTCCGCCTCCCAGATCGACCTCACCCTTGTTGATCGTCGACCGGCTGGCAGGGTCAATAGTGGCTTGCTCGAAAAAGGCCTTGGCGACAAAATTGTGGCCGCCCCCTGCCGTGTTAACAAAGCGCAAGCGGTAGGGAGCACCGCGTTGAAGCGTGATCGTGGCTGGAACGAAAGCGAAATTCTTCATGTCGATTTCGATCGTCCGGGCGTTCAACCAGTTCGGCGATTGAGCAAAGCCAGGCCCCGCGAGAAGAAGGCCGCAAACAGCGAGGCTTAGCGAGCGCATCGAACATCCCCATTACAAGCGTATCATAGCACGGATTGAGCCGCAGGCTCTTTTGGCCGTTCAAAAGCTGCATCGAAGCGAAAATCCCGAGAAAGGGTGAGGATCAGCGTGCAATAGGCACCCCCTTCGTGGGGTGATCGGCGTGCAAAAAGGACCCCTTCATCCCGGGGATTTAGTCGGCCGACTGGTTTT
>NZ_JAVDWC010000007.1:0-115428 GCF_031457175.1 Sphingopyxis sp. BE235 | reverse complement strand
TTGATCACCTATCCAGGCCGCCGCCTGCCTGTTGCCCCCAATGCGGTCACCGCCTCCGTGAAGAGACAATCAAACTTCTGCCAAAGTAGTGCTAGGCCGCGTTGACAAAAGACTTCAGCCATAGCCGCGTGGCGGCGAGGTTTAGGAAGCTCTCGAACGAGAGAAGGGTTTTGTCATATCGAGTGGCGATGCGTCGTTGCTGTTTGAGCTTTCCGAACATGCGCTCGACGCGGTTGCGGTCCTTGTAACGGCGATAGTCGGGATGCTCTGGCACCTTGCGGTTCGAGCGGGGCGGGATGATCGGCAGGATGCCCCGGGTCAGCAGGCTTTCCCGGAAGCGATCACCATCATAGCCCTTGTCCGCGAGCAGCGCCTTGGGTGTGGCGACGGGGATCGCCATCAGCGGTTCGGCAGCGGTGTAATCAGAAGCCTCGCCGCCGGTCAGGATGGCCGAGAGTGCTTTCCTTGACGATGGAAGCCATCTGGATCATAAAATCACCAGCGCCGATCACCCTCGGCGTAACGAGACCTGCCGGCCTTTTCACGCTATGCCTTCCCAACATAGGACGTTGTCGGACCAGATATGCTCGGGTGGCCCATGCTCGGTGAACAGATCGGCGAGGACGTCGATGACGTCGTTCGACCGGAACCGCCGCAGCGGCACCATCGCCAGGCATTCCCGGCTGTGCTCGTCGATGATGTTGAGCATCCGGAACTTCCGGCCGTTGTGCGTCTGATCCTCGACAAAGTCGTAGGACCACACATGCCCGCGGTGCAGCGGGCGCAACCGGATGCACGACCCGTCGCCAAGCCAGAGCCGGCGGCGCTTCGGTTGTCTCTTCGGCACCTTTAAACCCTCCCGCCGCCAGATGCGCTCGACCACCGACAGGCTGACCTGCCAGCCGGCATGCCCGAGCAGCGCATGGATACGGCGATAGCCGTAACGGCCATAATCCTTCACCAGCGCGATAATGTCGGCCGTCAGGCGCCGCTCGTCGGCATGATCTCTCGGAGGATGCCGCTGTGTCGAGCGGTGCTGACCGAGCACGCGGCAGGTCCGTCGCTGCGATACCGATAATGCACGACGGACCTGCTCGATCGCCTCGCGGCGACGGGAGGTGCTCAAAAAGTCAGCTTCGATGCCTCTTGCAGGATCGCCTTGTCCAGTGCGAGGTCCGCGACAAGCCGCTTCAGCCGTGCATTCTCGCGCTCCAAATCCTTCATCCGCCGCGCCTGATCAACCTTCAGGCCGCCATATTCCTTGCGCCACCGATACAGCGCCTGTTCGGATATCCCGATCTGGCGGCAAGCCTCGACCGCAGTCGATCCCCGCCCGACCAGCACATCCGCCTCACGCAGCTTCGCGATGATTTGTTCCGGCGTAAACGTTGACGTCCCATAACTTTCTCCAATTCTCTCGCCACAATCGGCTCTCTCTAGAATTGGACCAGTTTTTCCAAGGCAGACCAATCTCGCCCAACTCATGCCATGGTCCACCGTGGCCTGAAAACACCGGTTACATGCTTTCGCTGCTTGGCACTGTTTCGCCTTCCCGTTCTATCTGGTGCGGCGCGAACGATGGCTTGAACGCCGCAACGGCATGGCCGGCGAACGCTGAGTGGTAGCTCCCTTTCCCGGCAGGCAAGGTCTGGCAAGCACCGCACCTGCGGGAACCCGGGGCGAAGGACAACCAGGATCAGGCTGCAAGTGGCGGTGCAGTGTGCGTATCCCAAAGGGCAAGAATGCTGCGGAGTGCGGTTACAAAGGCCAAAGGCTGATCGAGCATCAGATGGTGACGGGCTTCAGGCACCGCGATGATCGGAATGTCACCTCCACCCAGCTCGCGGACGTATTCGGCCGATTCCGGGGTGAAGAGTTGGCTCATACCGCCGTGCACGATGGCCTTCCGGCCCGGTGCCTGCACCAGACGCTCGCCCATGGTGAGCCATTCGTTGGGCTTGTTGCTCCTTCGAAAGACCTCGGTTGAAAACTTCCACGTCCACTCGTCTCCATCCTGTCGCAGGGAATGATAGGCCATGTAGTCCAGAAGGAATGGCTCGCCGACCGGCTGGGGCGGGGAAAGGATGTACCGCTTACGTGCCGTTTCATAGCAGGGATAACGCTTGCTGGGCTTGTCCGGATCGCCGGAACCAGGGCTTGACCGCCTGAGGTTCCAGTACTCTTCCAGGAGAGCGGGCCGCATGATCATGAGATCGCAAACCACCACTCCGGCAAAGGCCTCGGGCCACTGGGTCACGGCTGTCAGGGCTGCGCCCGACCCGAAGCTGTGCGCGATGATTGTCGGCTTTTGGCCATCCGCAAACATATTCAGCGCCTCGGCAATCTCGCGAAACTCGCCCCCTCTCGCCAAGAGGTCGGCGCGCCCACGCATGTCGCTGTCGCCCATGCCGGCCAGATCAAACGCCACCACGTCATAATCTTCTGCCAGAAACGGTGCAATGAAGGCAAAGCAGCGCGCATGTGCCAGAAAGCCATGGGTCATCAATACCTTGGGCTTGCTGGGGTCACCCCATCGGAAATAGTGCGCCTTGGCCCCATCTATTTCCACATAACCTTCTTCGCGGGGCACCTTGAGCGCCGAAACGAACCATTCGGGCAGATGTGAGCCGTCGCCAGCCCAAACAGGATCAATGTCCACTGGAAAGTCACTTATTCTGAACATCTCATTCATCAGGTTGCGCTGTCCTTGTTCGCTGGTGTGCTGGCGGCAAAGCCGCGGTAGGCATCGCGTGCCACATCGCCGCAAATCGCAGCATAGGTCGACACGCTTGGAAAATTGATGAGTTGGCGCTTCTTACCCGGGATGTTTGCGCCCATGTACCAGGAGTCCGCTTCGGGAAAGAGCGTCATCGCGCCAACCTGAGCGACCATTTCGGTCCAGTCCGCCTCTGCTTGCGGATCGGCGTCGAAAAGATCGTAACCGTTGTTTCGCAGCCAGACCATGAAATCGCAGATCCAGTCGCCCTGCATTTCCGCGCTTGTCGGGCCGTTGGAAAAACCCGAGGGGCTCAGGGGTCCGTAAGCGAACAGCATGTTGGGGAAACCCGATACCGCCATTCCCAGATAGGCGCGCAGCCCGTTGTACCAAGCTTGCGACAGTGACAGGCCGCCCCTGCCGGTGATGTTCATGTCGATTAACCCGCCCCGCCCCGCGTCGAAGCCGGTGGCGAAAACGATGAGATCGCATTCGACCTCGCCGTCTGCGGTTGTGATTGCGTGCGGCCCGACACGGGTGATCGGGTTTGCCTTCAGATCAACCAGCGCAACATTGTCCTGCGCGAAAATCTCGTAATATCCCTTTTCCAGCGAAGGTCGCTTCGTGCCGAACGGATGCGGCGGTTCGGATGGGGCGAGTTTCTCGGCCAGATCGGGATCGGCGATCCGCGCGCGAACCTTGTCGCGCCAGAAATCGTAGGCGTGGCGATTGGCTGCGCGATTGGTAAGCAAGTCGGCGAAGTTGTGGTACCAGAACCTCAATCCGCCTCGCTGCCATAAATCTTCGAAGTGGGCATTGCGCTCAATCTCGTCGACTTCGAGCGCCGAGACTTCAAGTGACTGGCTTTCAAATCCTCCGCTCGTCTGCCTGCGCTGTTCGAAAAGGGCAGGATAGCTGTGCTTTTCGCGTTCCTGATCCTCCCGCGTCAGCCGCTCTTGCCGCATCGGCAGGGCCAGGATCGGGGTTCTTTGGAACAGGGTCAGCGTCGCAGCACGTTTGGCTGCTTCCTGCGCAACCTGCACTCCGCTTGCTCCTGTTCCAATCACGGCAACTTTGCGCCCATCCAGATCAATACCTTCCTGCGGCCAGCGCGCCGTGTGGCACCATTCGCCCTCGAAATCCTCAATGCCTGGGATGTCCGGGACATACGGCTTCGACGCGAAGCCGAGTGCAGGCAGCAGGAAGCGTGTCGATATGGTTTGCCCGCCCTCAAGCTGTATGTGCCATAGCCCCGCCCCCGCATCAAAGTCGGCGCATTCGACCCTCGACCCCATCCGCATCAGCGGCCAAAGGTTCAGCGTATCGCAAACATGACGGAAATAGGCCCTGAGCTCTTCCCAGCCAGGAAAGCGCTCACTCCAGGTCCATGGCTGCCACACTTCGGGCATCGAGAATTCATAGAGCGGAATCTGCGAATCCACCCGTGCGCCGGGATAGCAATTCCAGTGCCAGATGCCGCCCGGATCGGCCGCCGCATCGACCAGCAGCACGTTGAACCCGGCGTCACGCAACTTGTGGAGCAGGTAGATCCCGCTGAAGCCGGCACCGACGATCACGGCGTCGTAATCGGGCGAAGTCTGGGTCGTCATGATGCGGCAGTCAGGCTCTCGGCAATTGCCTTCGCCGTTGCGTAGTCGGCCTTGCCGTTCGATGCGCGCAGGGGGGTATTCGTTGGATATATGGCCTTCGGCGTCTTGTATCCTGCCAACTGCCCCCGCACATGATCCTTGACGGCTTGCTCGTCGAACGGAGCGTCGACGCTGAGGTGGACAACAGCGGTGACGGCTTGGCCCCATTTCTCGTTCGGCACGCCCACGACCAGCGCGTCACCAATGGCGGGATGGGTCTTGAGAATCTCCTCGACTTCCTCGGGGTAAACTTTCTCGCCAGCAGTGTTGATGCAGACGCTGCCACGGCCCAGCAAGGTCAGGCTGCCATCGGCCTCGACCATGCACCAGTCGCCGGGAATCGAATAGCGGACCCCATCGATTGTGCGGAACGTCTTGGCGGATTTTACGGGATCCTTGTAATATCCCGCCGGGATCGCCCCCATGAGAGCGATAAATCCCGGTACGCCGCTTCCCGGCGTCACTTTCCGGTCGTTTTCGTCAAAGACATCGCAGAATTCGCCAATCGCAAATTTTGCGGTGTTGGTGCCCCCTTGCGCGGTTGTGATGGAGCGGCCGAAGCCGAGCCCTTCGGAAGCGCCGAAGCTGTCCATCAGCACCACCTGGGGGATATGCTTGCACAGTCCAGCCTTGACTTCCTTGCTCCACATCACGCCGGATGAAACGATGGTAACGAGGCTGCTGGTATCCCAGCGGCCGGGATTCTCGTCCAGCGCTTGCAGCATCGGCTTGGCAAATGCATCGCCCACAATTGCGATGCTTTGCACCTTGTGCTTATCAACCGTTTCCCACAATTCCGTCGCATCGAAGGACGGGTCTGCAAGTGTAACGATGGCGCCGCCCGACATAAGTGTGCCGATCGCGGTGATGAAGCCGGTCCCGTGCATCATCGGGCAGGATGGCAGGGTGCGGTTGCCGGGCCCTTGACTTGTGATCAACGCGACGTGTTCTTCGAGTGTCTGAGGAACGGGGGCGAGCAGCTTCTGGGCCTCGAGCTGTGCTTTGCGCATTTGGTCGTGATGCCACATCACGCCCTTGGGCATGCCCGTCGTGCCGCCGGTATAGATGAAGAGCTGATCTTCGGGAGAGCGCACTATGCCGAGCGCCGATCCGTCGCCTTCTTGCGCGAGTGTCTCGTAAGGGATCGCAAAAGGCGCGATTTGCGAAGCCTCGCCAATTTCCACAAAGGTGTGAACTTTCTCGAGCCGATCCTTGAGCTCGACGATACAGTCGCGGAATTCCGAACTGTAGACGATCACTTCGCTATCGGAATCGTCGAAGATGTAGAAGACCTCCTCGGCGACATAGCGGTAATTGATGTTCACATGGATCAGGCGCCCCTTGAAGCAGGCTGCCATCAACTCGCCGTATTCGGGTCGGTTGCGCATATAAAAGGCAACCTTGGCCCCATTGCCGGCTCCGCGCTGCCGAAGCGCGCGGGCGACATTGTTCGAACGTCCGGACATTTCGGGCCAGGTAATGATCCGGTCACCGTGGATCAGGGCTGGCGCATCCTTTGGCATGACAGGCTCGAAAGCGTCGAGAATGTCGCCGAGATTCCAGTCGGTCACATCAGTTCTCCTCTGCGAACGGGGCGGCTCTGGCGTGCGCTATCCCCGGAAGAAATATCACGCAGCTTTGGTCCAGCCCTGAAGTGCCGCAGCCTCCGCCCGGACCGCTTCTGGCCCACCCAAGACCTGCCGGTCGAATCCGATCCGTTTGAACCAGTAGTGCAGGCCAAGCAGGTCGGTGAATCCCATTCCGCCGTGTACTTCGGTGGAAGTGCGTGCGACAAATCGATGGACCTCGGCCGTGTGCGATTTCGCATGGCAGGCGACCAGCGATGCCTCGTTCGGCACCGCGTCGAAGGCGTGGGCGGCGTACCAGACGAGCGAACGGCACGGTTCATGACGCGCGGCCATCTCGGCGCACATATGCTTTACGGCCTGGAAACTGCCGATCAGGCGGCCGAACTGTTCGCGCTGGCCAGCATAATCGACAGCCTTTTCGATCATCGCCTGACCTGCGCCAAGACTGTCGGCGGCCAGGATAACACGGCCTGCATCACGCAACCGGGCCGTTGCAACTCCCCCATCATCAGCCAGTGGTTCCGCTTCGGCCCCGTCAAACCGCAATTCCCCGACGCTGCGGGTGCGATCAATGGTAGTCAACGCGATAGCCTTCAGGCCCGACGCCTTGGCACCGACAAGGTGCAGCCTGCCACCGGAATCGGCGACAATGTAGGCATCATCTCCTTCGAAATCGAGCGCGAACAGGGCGGTGCCGTTGAGCTTCCCGCCGGCAGAGGAAACTCCCGCGCCGTCGCGTACCTCGATCGTCTCGGAAATCGCGACACCGACACGCGCCTCGCCGCTCGCTATCTTTGGCAGCCAGTGGGCCTTTTGCTCCTCGTTGCCAGCTTCGCGCAAGGCGATCGGTGCGAGAACCTGACTGGCGAGAAACGGCACCGGTGCGACCGCATAGCCAAGCTGTTCCGCCACCACCGCCGCGTCGAGCAAGGTCATGCCGAGCCCGCCATGCTCTTCGGGGACGAGCATTCCGGCAACGCCCAGATCGTGGAGGGCGCGCAACACCTGGTCACTCAACGGATTGTCCCGCTCCGCACATTCGCGGACGTGACTGAGCGGGCTGGTATCGGCGAGGCACCGCGAAACGGCGTCGCGCAACATCTGCTGGTCCTGCGAAAGTCCAAAGTCCATCAGTCTGCTCCCTGCTTCTGACGCGCCATGTCCGCGGGGTTCGGCTCACGTGGCATTTCAAGGCCGCGTTCGGCGATGATGTTCTTCTGGATCTGAGCGGTCCCGCCGCCGATGATAAGACCGAGTTGGAACATATAGCTCCATTGCCACGCCCCGCCGTCCCGCTCACGCGGGCTGTGGTGATAGAGTATGCCCAGTTCGCCCATGGCGTCGATTGCCAGCGCGGATATCTGGTGAGCGAGTTCACAGCTTTGCAGCTTGACGATCAGCTTCGCCATGCCGCCCGGCTCTCCCCTAAGGCTGTTCGAAAGGATCCGCATCCCATTGTATTTCATCGCCGCCACTTCGGCCTGAAGTGCCACCAACCGGTCGCGCAGTACCGGATTGTCGATCGCGCGACCCTGGCCCAAACGCTCTTCCTGCATCAGTGCGATCAGCGCCTGCAGCCGGTTTTCGAGCGCGTCGGGATCGCCCAGCATTCCGCGCTCATGGCCAAGGGTTGCATTCGCGACGAACCAGCCCTGGCCCCGCTGGCCGACGATATGGTGCATCGGGACCCGCACATCGGTGAAGAACGTCTCGTTGAACTCGGCGTGACCGGTCATCGTCTTCAAGGGGCGAACCTCGATGCCCGGCGTGCCCATCGAAAAGATCAGGTAGGAAATGCCGCCATGCTTGGGTGCGTCAGGCTCGGTCCTGACCAGGCAAAAGATCATGTCTGCCTGCTTGGCGGTGCTGGTCCAGATCTTCTGGCCATTGATAACAAACTCGCCGTTTTCGATGTGCGCGCTGGTCTTGAGGTTGGCGAGGTCCGACCCGGCACCGGGTTCGGAATAGCCCTGGCACCAGACAATATCGCCTTTCAACGTGGGTTCGATCCAGCGCCGTTTCTGTTCCTCGGTGCCGAGTTCGAGCAGGGTCGGCACGAACATCGAGATTCCCTGATTAGCAAGCCCGCCCGCCACCCTGGCCCGCGCAAATTCCTCTGCGATGATGCGCGATTGGAGAATGTCCGGCTCGGCTCCATAGCCTCCATACTCCTGCGGGATCGTTCGCGCGGCATACCCATGCTCGATCAACAGCTTCTGCCATTCGACCGCCTTGGAGGAAGGTCGGGCCGCCCGGTCAGCAGAAGGCGGCGCGAGATGGCTATGCGCTTCGATGAAAGCCCGCACTTGCTTGCGGAAGACATCGTATTCGGGCCCGTAATCAAGATCCATAACGCTTCTAACTTTCACGCAGGCGGAAAACAGGAAGGCGGAAGTCCTCACCGATCAGTTCGAACTCCACTTCCACCGGAAGATCGAGCGCCAGGCGCTCGTGATCGCAACCAATCAGGCGCGTGGCCATGCGCACGCCCTCTTCCAATTCCACCACCGCCGCCACGAAGGGAATTTCGGCGGCAAAAGCCGGGTGGAGGGCTTGGTGGGTAACGGTCCAGGAAAACAGTGTGCCCTTGCCGCTGCTGCGTTCCCAGGAAAATTCCGGCGCGCCGCACTTTGCGCACATATAGCGCGGCAGGTGGCGGAAGCAGCCGCAACCACTGCAGCGCTGGAAATAGAGATTGCCGTCCTGGCACCGCTTCCAGAATTCCTGCTCAACCGGGTCTTGCGGGCGAGGTCGCGGTTTGGGCGGCGCAACCTGCGCGGAGGGCCGCATTTTGGGAGGCAGATCGCTCTCGCTGCTCATGCAAACCTCCTGAGAATGGCAATGCTTCCATCGCCAAGGTCACCCCAGCCGGTCACAAGACCAGTTTGGGCTCCCAGCACCTGGCGCTCGCCGCAGTCGTGACGAAGCTGGCGCACTGCCTCGACCACGTGGTTGAGTCCCCAGACATGCGCCTCACTGAGCAAGCCGCCATGGGTGTTGATCGGATAGCGGCCACCCAGCTCAATCTGGCCATTGGCTACGAATTCGGCCTGTGCTCCCGGTTCGCAATACCCCATCGCTTCCAGTTGCAGCAAAACGACATAGGTAAAGCAGTCGTAGATCTGCAGGAAATCCATGTCCTCGCGCTTGACGCCCGCCATGTCGAAAGCGCGCGGGGCAGCATAGCTGAGGCCAATCTTGAAGGGATCGGGCCGCGAGGGGATGTCGTCGGCAGGATAGGGGTGACCTTCCGAGGCACCGGCGATGCTGACGGGCACATGCGGCATATCCCTGGCCCGATCCATTCGCGATATGACAACCGCGCAAGCCCCATCGGTTTCAAGGCAGCAATCGTAAAGGCGGAAGGGCTCGGATATCCAGCGCGCCGAATGATAGGTTTCCGCGTCGAGTTCGCGCCCATAGGTAAAGGCGCGCGGATTCAACTGCGCGTGACGCCGGCAGGCTAGCGCTACCGCTGCCATCGCATCCGCGCCCACGCCGTAAAGCTTCGAGTGACGCGTCGCCAGCCAAGCATACATCTGCACCGGCAGGAACACACCATAGGGGATGTAATAGCCCTGGATGGTATTGGTCAGCGTGTTCATGTTCATCGCCCGAGTGGGCGGGGCACCCGGCTTGGGCCTGAGGGCGGAATAGCCGTTCCAACCGAGCGTCACCAGCACGTGATCGCAAAGCCCGCTGGCGATCGCCATTGCCGCGTTCTGCAGCGCCGTCGTCGGGCTGGCGCCGCCCATGTGAACGGTGGCCGCATAGCGCAGCACATCAATGCCGAGATTGGCGGCCATTTCCTCCGAGGTCGTATAGATCGGCGGCGGCACCATGCCGTCGATGTCGCAAGGTTTCAGCCCGGCATCTGAGATTGCGCGGCGCGAGGCTTCCAGCATCATGTCCACCGCAGTCCGTTCGGTGCCCTTGACGAATGCGGTTTCGCCCACACCGGTTATGGCGGCCTTGTCGGCAAAGGATAAGGTCTGCGAAGCGTTCATACAGCGTACCCGTCTTGCCGCAATTCAGGAATAGAATCTGGCATCGGCCAGCGCCCTTTCGGCCCCTTCGACAAGATCGCGCATGACCTCTGCCGCTGGACGGATCGAATGGATCAATCCAATTCCCTGCCCCGCGAAGCCGGGCATGATATCCTTGCGCTGAGCCTTTATGCCCGAAGCCATGACCGGCCCTGAAATCATCGACTGGTAAGGCATCGGAAGCGGCTCCTTGCCCGCCGCAACCCAAGCATCGGCCCATTTGTTGCGGATCATGCGCGCAGGCTTGCCGGTCAACGAACGGCTAACGACGGTATCTGCATCGCCGCCGTCGGTTATTGCTTCCTTTTGGAACCGTTCAATCCCTGCCTCTTCGGTTGCCAGGAACGCCGTTCCGACCCACGCGCCCAGAGCGCCCAGCATCATCGCTGCGGCGACTCCGCGGCCATCGGAGATTCCACCTGCTCCGATCACGGGAACCCGATCGCCCACCGCGTCGACTACCTGCGGAATCAGCGAGAAGGTTCCGATCGGGGAGTTGTGCCCGCCGCCATCGTGGCCCTGCGCCACAATCATGTCGATGCCGTAATCGACCACCTGCTGGGCGTGCTTGACCTTGCCGATCACCGCCATGACCCTGGTGCCATTGGAATGAAGGCGGTCCATCCACGGTCCGGGATGGCCGAGGCCGGCGGCATAGACTGGCACCTTTTCCTCGATTACCACTTCCATCTGCGCCTCGAAAAACTCCCGCGTGAACAGCTGCGGACCGCCCTTGCCCATTTCCGGCGCGCCAGCCGCGCGCATGGCCATTGCGGCATCCACTTCGGGCAGATCCTCGCGTTCCATGAAATCGCGGGTGAACTGCTGATATTCGCCAAGCAGTGCCATCGGGTTTTCGGGCGAGGCGCCGCTCTGCGGTGCCGAACCGCGCCTGACGGAGGCAGGCAGAAGGGTGTCGACCCCAAATGGCTTATCGGTCAGTTCGCGGGTCTGGCGGATCCAGCTGCGCAACTGGTCTGGCGAGCAGGCCGCAGCGCCAAGAACGCCAAGTCCCCCGGCATTCGATACTGCGGCCGCGAGCGCGGGGACACTCGCCCCGCCCATTCCGGCCAGAAGGATCGGGTATTCGATCCCGAGAATTTCGCATATGCGG
Organism: Sphingopyxis sp. BE235; assembly: GCF_031457175.1. Lineage (NCBI taxonomy): Bacteria > Pseudomonadati > Pseudomonadota > Alphaproteobacteria > Sphingomonadales > Sphingopyxidaceae > Sphingopyxis > Sphingopyxis sp. BE235. Next base: position 104,314 of record NZ_JAVDWC010000007.1, on the reverse strand, counting down.
CTCTTGAGTGCCATCGTAATACCCTCTCCATCCAGCGCCACCCACCGGCGCCCGTTTTTTACGTCTGTCCCCACCTGACCTTCTGGGACACAAGCTCAGGGCTTCTCTGTGCGAGATAGGAGGCGGAGCCCGCCACGAGACGCGCCATAGCCTGCCGCGCTCCTTCGGCATCGCCCTTGCGCACAGCTTCAAGGACGCGGCGCAAGAAACGCAACTGGACCGCACGCTCTTGCGCCGAATACCCCAGCGAGAGCGAGAATTCGCGGGTAAGCATATGCAACGCGGAAGTCAGAAGGCCGAAAAGCGGATTGCCGCTGGCCCAGCCGAGCATATCGTGAAAACGGCGATTCAGTTCCTCGAACTGGCTGCTCGCTTCGTTTCGCTCCAGCTCTTTGAGGCAATCGGCAAGTGCGCTCAGATCACCCGTGGTCGCGCGCTGGGCGGCATAGGCTGCAACATCCGCCGCAATCGCTTCGCGCAATTCGAGCAAGCCCCTCAAGTCCGCCTCCATGAAATGCAGGATCAGCGAGAGGCTGTTCGCGAAGTCGCCAGTCTGCGGGCGTGCGACCACCGGCCCGCCACCGCGACCTAACTGAAGATGGATAACGCCCTGAAGTTCAAGGAAGCGAAGCGCTTCGCGCAAGGTCGCTCGGGCGACATCGTATCGCGCAAGCATTTCGTCCTCGCGCGCCAACCTGTCGCCCGCAACATGCGCCCCGGCTTCGATATCGCGTACGATATCCTGCGCAAGCGTGAGCGCACGCTTGGCTTTCCTCGAATCATCGACCTTCGGTTGCATCTCTGGGAATCGCTCCTCTGATAAAACCTTATAAGAGTTTATCGGATGACATGTCCAGCATCAGTCTATGAAGTCTGCAGTGCGGTCAAATGTCGCAACAATCCTTATAAGCTTTATTGACCATACCCTGCGAAACATCTACCTGTTTGATAGCAAGGTGAGTCTGCTTGCCTGGGATGGAGGACGAGACATGAGCATCGACACGATGGAGCTGGATACTGCCGGAAAAGTTGCAGCCATTCCGATCGACGAAATTGATGTCGCACGGCCGAGTCTTTTTCAGCAGGACACGATCGGCCTGTATTTTGACCGGCTGCGCAAAGAGGAGCCGGTCCACTATTGCCGCGAAAGCTATGTTGGGCCTTACTGGTCGATCACCAAGTTCGACGATATCATGGCTGTCGACACCAACCACAAAGTCTTTTCGTCGGAGGCAAAGCTCGGCGGTATCGCCATTCAGGACATGCATTCGGTGGAAGGCGCGCTCGAACTTGAAATGTTCATCGCTATGGATCCTCCAAAGCACGACCAGCAACGCAAGGCCGTCACCCCCGCTGTAGCGCCGTCCAACTTGCTGTTGCTCGAACCGACAATCCGCGAACGAGCGTGTCAGATTCTCGATGATCTGCCGATAGGCGAGGAATTTGATTGGGTTGACAAGGTCTCAGTTGAATTGACCACGATGACCCTTGCTACCCTATTCGATTTCCCGTGGGAGGAACGCCGCAAGCTCACGCGCTGGTCCGACGTCACAACGGCCGCCCCTGAAACCGGCATCGTCGAATCGTACGAAGCGAGGCGTGAAGAACTCATCGAGTGCGCGATGTATTTCAAAGGACTGTGGGAGCAGCGCATCAACGAAGAACCGAAGAACGATCTGATTTCCATAATGGCGCATTCCCCGGCGACACGGGATATGCCCTTCCTCGAATTTCTGGGTAACCTGCTGCTGCTGATCGTGGGCGGCAACGACACCACGCGCAATTCGATAAGCGGCGGTGTGCTGGCGCTCAATCAGAACCCCGATGAATATCGCAAACTGAATGACGACCCTTCGTTGATCGCCAGCATGGTGCCGGAAATCATCCGCTGGCAGACGCCGCTGACTCACATGCGCCGCACTGCGCTGCAGGACTGGGAGATTGGCGGCAAGCAGATCAAGAAGGGCGACAAGGTCGTGATGTGGTACCTGTCGGGCAACCGCGACGAAACGGTCATCGACCGGGCTGACCGGTTCATCATCGACCGCAAGAATCCGCGCCATCACCTGTCATTCGGTTATGGCATCCATCGATGCATGGGTAACAGGCTGGCAGAACTGCAGTTGCGGATCATCTGGGAAGAAATTCACAAGCGGTTCGCCAAGGTCGAAGTGACCGGCGAGCCCGAGCGCCTTTTCTCAAACCTTGTGCGCGGGATCACCAATCTGCCGGTGCGGCTGCACGCGCGCTGATTTGCTGAAGCAGAAATACGGAGTGTATGATGGTCAAAGTGACGTTCGTATCCAGCGATGGAACGCGGCGGGAAGTCGAAATTGCCGAGGGCGAAACCGCACGCGAGGCGGCGCTCTTCAATGATGTACCGGGCATCGACGGCGATTGCGGCGGTGTCTGCGCCTGTGCGACCTGCCATGTCCATGTCGATCCGGCCTGGATCGACAGGGTTGGTCGCCTGGTCGAAGGGGCAGCGGAGGCAGAGCTTCTGCAATTTGCCGAAGGTGCCAACGAATACAGTCGCCTCGCCTGCCAGATACCCATGGTGGAAGGAGTGGAAGGTTTGATTTTGCACGTTCCCGAGCAGCAATACTGACCAGACAGAGCGCAGCCCTGTCGTGCGCGTGCGGCGTCGCAAATTCAGTTTTGAACGGAGGTTTCAGTGCCAACTCAGCTAGAACCTGATGTCTAGACGAGCGAAGACGCATTTCGCACCGAAATGCGGCAATTCCTCGCCGCCCATTTCCCTGACGAATTAAGGGGCGCGGGCAATATGCTGGCCGGGCCCATTGGCAGCTTCGGCTTGTGGATCATCCTGGCCGACGCGCATCCGGAAGCTTCGAGGGACAGCTCCAGCGTGTCGGTGACATCCCCGGCCCGCATGGTGGTACACAGCTTCCAAAGGATGACATAACGGGAGAAGTCGTCGAGCACGGTCGACAGGTACACCAAGCCCCAGCCGATGATCTTGAAGTAGGTGAAGTCGGTCTGCCACATCTCGTTCGACCGCGTCGTCTTGGTGTGGAACCCGTCGGCGGCCTTGATCACGATGAAGGCCGGACTGGCGATCAGGTCATGGGCTTTCAACATACGGTAAACCGTGGCTTCCGACACGAAGTAGCGCTTCTCGTCGGTGAAGCGCACCGCGAGCTCGCGGGGTGACAGGTCGGTTGTATCCAACGCCATGTCGATGATCTGCTGCTGGATATCATCGCAGATGCGGTTCCACACCCGCCTCGGGGCCGATGGCCGATCCTCCAGCGCCTCCGGCCCGCGCTCGAGGTAGCGGTCGTACCAGCGTTAGAAGGTCCGGCGCGGGATGCCCAACTGCTCCAGCGTGCGCTTGGCCGGCAGGTGCGACTGCTCGACGATCCGAATGATCTCCAGCTTCTCGGATGCGGGTTACCTCATTCGTCGTCGGCCCTATCCGCGATCATGCTTTTTTTGAGCAACCGGTTTTCCAGCGTCAGATTGGCCACGCATTCCTTAAGGGCACGGGCTTCGCGGCGCAGGTCGTGCACCTCGCCGGTGGTCGCGGCACGGGCGGTGTCGCCCGCCAAGCGCCGCTTGCCCGCCTCCATGAACTCCTTCGACCACGTGTAATACAAGCTCTGGGCGATGACATCCTTGCAGCACAGCTCGGCGATGCTGTCCTCGCCGCGCAGGCCTTCCAGCACGATCCTGATTTTGTCCTCTGCAGAGAAGTGCCGGCGCGTCGCACGCCGTATGTCCTTCACCAGCCGCTCAGCAGGGGCCTTCGGCGCCGATTTTTTCAAGGAGGATTGGGCTTCATCCTCGTTCCTTAGTCACTACGACGAAGCCCAAATCCTCCTTAAATCACAACCTCAAATCTGTGCCATTGGTGCTGACGGCGGACAGCACCGGCAATCCGCCCTCACATGAAGCGCTCGGGTTGAGCCATGTCGGTCTCCACGCAGAGGTTCGTTTCTTGGTAGACAACTCGTTGCACGAAATAGCTCGTCGGTCAATTGGCGCTGGCACGCGAAGCCAAGAGCGGCCCGCCTCGCGGGAGGGCGCTCACCGCCGAACGATTGCCGGCTCGATCGGACTATTCTGCAACACGGCGGGAGGCAGGTAGGGCTCCGTGCCGCGATATTCGCAATTCGTTAGCCGTCAGTGCTGGCAACCTGATGCAGCGGGGGCAGAACGGCCGCGGCGCGCCGCCTCAGACGCGAGCGGTGCCAGTTGGGGATATCGGCTTGCTGACGATGAATGGCGTCGGCCATTTCAAATCTTCCACGGCTCCTATCGAGGAGGCATGTCTTCCGATCCGCTTTCGAGATTGCCGGACATTTTCGTCAGCAATGAGCGCATCGCGCGTATCTCAGTTGGGGAAATCATATGGAGCAGTCGCGCGTAGATCATGTCGGCTTCGGCGCGCAGCTGAGGCAGGATTTCGATCGCTCGGGGCAAAAGATGAAGTTCCCAGACGCGCCGGTCGCCCTTGGCAGCGCGCCGTTCCGCGAGCACCATTCTTTCCAGCTGGTCGACAACATGGCCAACGCTGGCACGCTCCAGTTCGAGGCATTTGGAGAGGTCGGTTTGGGTCATGCCCGGGGTCCGATAGATATAGACGAGCGCGCGCCACTGGGTTCGCGTCAATCCGAAGCGCGCCGTTGAGGCATCAAACATCCGACGCAGTTTGCGGGGCACTTCCTCGATGAGAAAGACAAACTCGTCTGAGGCCGTCAGAAGACTTTTCGCGGGAGAGCCGCTTGTATTGCGAGGTTCAACCATCGTCATGGACTGTAGAGCCAACATCATATTCTGAAAACCCTTTACTGTAAGATATGATATAGTATGATCGTGGAATGATTGATCAGTCGATCACGCTTGCCGGGAAAGCGGGCCATGAAATCGCAGCGTCGGTTGATGGCCCGGAACTCGGATTACCGGTAATCCTCGCGCACGGCGGCGGACAGACCCGAAGGGCATGGAGGGCGGTAGCCCACCGGCTCGCGAGCCATGGTTTCCGGACCATCGCAGTCGATATGCGCGGGCACGGCGAGAGTGCATGGGCCAGCGACGGAGCCTATGATATCTCCGATTTTGCGGCCGATCTCGTCGAGATCGCTGCGGCGACGGCGAGCAAACCGGCGCTGATTGGCGCGTCGCTTGGTGGCCTGGCCGGGATCATCGCCGAGGGAAAATGCGCACCGGGAAGTTTCGGATCGCTGACGCTGGTCGACGTCACACCTCAGATGGAACCGAGCGGCGTCGCCCGCGTGGTCGGTTTCATGGCGGCGCATGCGCGCGATGGTTTTGCGTCGGTGGAAGAGGCCGCACAGGTCATTGCCGACTATCTGCCCCATCGCCCCAGCCGGAAGGCTTCGGCCGGGCTAGCACACTATCTGCGCCGCAAGGACGATGAACGCTTCTATTGGCACTGGGACCCCGCCTTCATCGAAAGAGTGACGCAGCAGGGCGGCGGCGTTTCCAGCGACCATGGCCGCACCGAGCTCAGCGCGGCCGCTGCCTGCTTGACCTTGCCGGTGCATCTGATCCGCGGCGGGTCAAGCGATCTCGTCTCGCTGGAAGCCGTCAAGCATTTCCAGGGCCTTGTCCCTCATATGGCGTATAGCGACATTGCGAATGCGACTCATATGGTGGTGGGGGACGAGAACGACGCTTTCGGGCAATCGATCCTAGAGTTTTTGCTCGGCATCCATGAAGCGGAAATGAAATCATGAATGCCCCCGCCGTCCCGGGGCTTGAGGAATTACGTGACCTATTGGCGCTGGCCCCTTTTCACCGCTGGCTCGGGCTCAGCATCGCTGAGGTCGGCGCCAACGAGTTGGTGATCTCCATGCCTTGGCGAGACGAAATCATCTCAAATCCGACGGTCGGCGCGGCGCATGGTGGCATCGTATCGGCTTTGATCGATCTGACCGGCCTCTATACGATCATCGCGATGGGGGGTGCTGCGCGGGCGACGGCGGACCTCCATGTGGATTTTCACCGACCGGCCAAGCTGGGGCCGCTTCGCGCGATCGGCAGCCCGGTGAAATTAGGGCGGCAGATAAACGTCGCGGCTACCCGGATCCTAGCCGCAGACGGAACCTTGGTGGCGAGTGGTAGAGGGGCCTACGTCGCCTGATAACCGCCCGAGGCGAGCCAATCTGCGCGGCCAGATGCATGCCCAGCAGCTTTCGGAGCCGAGGCAGTGGCGGCAGCGACACGCTTTTTGGCGACGTGTCCCTAGGCCGAACCCACGACCGGACGGCCGCGCATCGGCCATTCAGTCAAATCGGCTCCCTGCCGGTCACACGCGGGTTTGGCCGCTCGCCTTTGAGCCGTCGACTTTGCCTAGTCCGACAGGCCAGCCACGCAGCGCATGGAGATCAAGTTCTCCTGTGCTGCGTGACTAGACTGCTGGGTCAGGTCAGGGCGCCGGGGTGCGATTCGCGATCGCATCCTCGATCAGATCCTGCATGACCTGTTCGAGCTCGACGCCTTTCCGGTCGCCTCCGCTCGATATTTCGGTGGCGATCAAAGCGTAATAGCCGGTCTCGCGATCGATCCAGCCGGTCCAACCATAGGCACCCGGTGAGGAATTGATCTTGGACGTCGCGCAGGCCGAAGGCGTGTCGCATTCGACAAAGGAGCCGAGCGCATATTCCCAATTGCCCGCGCTCGCCGGCACGAAAACGCGCGGCAAGCCTGCGGTACGTTGCTGGGTGAAGCTTGTCATATCGGTAATAAAGCTGCCGCCAAGGAAGGCACGCAGAAGTTTCGCATAGTCGCGCGGCGTCGAATAGGCGCCGCCCGCGACCCACGGGTTGGTGGGAGCGCTTCCCGCAGGGTCATACCAGGTCGTGCTCGTCATCCCGAGCGGGGTCGTCACATGCTGCGCGAACAGTTCGTGAAAATTGCGCTGGCGTGCCGGTGACGTGCCGGGCGCGATGCTTATATCCTTTGCCTCCAGATAGGCAGCGGCGACCTGAAGGCCATGCGGTCCATAGCTATATTGCGCGCCGGGCGCGTTACCCGGGCGCAGAATGTCGTAACGCAGATCGTGGATGCTCTTCGCGCAATTGTAGAGCGTCATGGCCGGAAGCAGCTGACATCCGCCAACGAGCGGGCTCGCGTTGAAGCCCGACGTCATCGACAACGCGTGCTTGAGTTTGACATCCTTCTTCGTTCCGATCGTCGTCCAGAAGGCAAGCGGCGGCCGCATCGGATCGTCGAGCGTCGCGATGCCCGCCTGCACCATGCGCATCCCCAGCGCGCCGGCGAACCATTTGGAGGCCGACGCAAGCGGGGTCACCCGATCGATACCGAAGCTGCCCTTCTCATAGGCGAAGAGATAGTCGGGATCCGAAGCATTCCCGACGATGAAATAGCCGTTATCGACCTCGGTATCGGCGTCGATTGCCGCCTGTAACGCTGTCCAGTCATAGGTATATCCGCCGACGGTGGCCGAAAGGCTGGCGGCCGCGGGCGCCGATGCCGCCGACGTCGACGCTTTAGCAGCGGGCGCCGCAGGCGGAAGCTGCACCATGGGACGCGCCTCGCCGCCGCCGTTGCCCACGAACCCGCCCTGCGCCGCAAAGGCCGCAGCCCCAACCATTACTGCACCGGCGGCAAGCGACATCCATTTCATTCTTCCAGCCATTTTCTCTCTCCCAGCTTCGTTGCACATTGTCGAAACGGAGGGCCTAGCGCGGCCAGACGGGCTAGGGCCTGGACTGGCCGTTCCCGAAGTGAACATTGAGCAGATGGTCGAGCTGCGCCTTGCGAAAGCCGGCGACGACGCCAGACTCGGGCGTAAATTTTGCGAGACGGTCGCTTGCCGCATCGTAACGCGGCCAGTCGCGAACGAGTGCGCAGCCAGGAACGCCCGTCTTGGCGAAGCCAACCCAGCAGGCGGAGATGCCTTCGCCGAAGCGGCGATCCTCGTCACCGACGGCGCCAGCGACCGACGCGAAATAGTCGAGCGTCCCGAACAGATAGGGGATTTCAGACCCATGCGCGGCGCCCTTGGCGCGGTCGCGCCGCGCCGCTGCGACATAGTCGAAATGATAGAGATACGACGGCGCGCCCCCCGCCGTCCGGGCCGCGAGCCAGCGCGCCGGGGCGACGAACCAGGCGTCGCCCAACACCTGGCGCGCCAGTTCATCATCGGCCAGCCCCATGCCATAGGCGGCCCGGCCCGCCGCCTGGTCGCGCCCTAGATAGGCGAGCGCGGCGGATGGCGGCACGCCCATGGCAAGGATGACGCTCGCCTCGTTGCTGTTCGCGCCGACGAGGAGCGGAACGTCGATCGGCTCGCTACGCGCAAAGACGCGCCAAGGCGCTTCGCGTACCAGGTCGCCGTCGAGGATGGGGCCGGTCATCGCGCCCGGCGTCCGGACCTCGCCAGCGGCAACGAGCGCGGCGGCGGGCAGCGCGCGAAGCGCGTCGAGCGATGCTGAAGGCGGCGCACCTGCGCGCGCTGCCAACGCCGCGCCTAGCGCTTCTTGCTCGCCAAGCGGGCGCGGATCGAGGAGACCAACGCCCGACTGAACGATCGCCTTGGCGAACAGGCCTTTGGCTTCGGGCTGGGCAAGGATCGTCGTCACTCCGATCGCCCCGGCGGATTCGCCGAACAAGGTGATCTGGCGCGGATCGCCACCAAATGCGGCGATATTTTTCTTCACCCACCGCAGGGCGGCCAATTGGTCCATCAGGCCGTAATTGGCGAGCGCCTCGCCGCGCGGCTTGGCCGCGCTGAGCGCGGGATGGGCGAAATAACCGAGCGCGCCCAACCGATAGTTGATCGTCACCAAAACCACACCTTGCCGCGCGAAGGCGGTGCCGTCGAAAACCGGGAAGGTGCCCGAACCGACCACATGGGCGCCGCCATGGATCCAGACCATCACTGGCAGCTTTCGCGCCCCCGCCGGGCGCCAGATGTTCAGCTGGAGGCAATCCTCAGACTGATGCTCGGCTACCCCGCCCGCGACAAGTGCGGGGCGCACCGTCTGCGGACAAGCCGGGCCGAGTTTTGCGGCATCGCGGACGCCCCGCCAGCGCGGCGGTGCCTGCGGCGCCCGCCAGCGAAGAGCGCCGACCGGTGCGGCGGCGAAAGGAATATCAAGAAAGCGCTCGACGTCCCCCGTGCGCGCGCCCGCAAGGCGCCCCTGCGCGATTGTCGCCGCGGGGGCCGTCTCCGCCGCCGCGACAGACACCGATCCGGTCAGCATCGCGGCACCGAACAGTGCTGCCATCACCAAATGCCGCATTGCGCCCTCCTACCCTTCCCGACCAGCGGCTGGAGGCCGCGGACGGGAGCGCGACCTAGAAAGAAATGCGTCCTTCGACGCCGACGACGCGAGGCTGGCTGTACCGGTTGATCGTCGGCGCCTGCGCGACGAAATAAACCTTGTCGAAGACGTTGTTCGCGAACGCGCTGACGCTGATCTTGCCGAAGTCGACGCCGACCCGAAGATTGACGAGGACATAATCATCGAGGTCGACCGAGGTCGCTGTCAGCTCCTGTTTGCCGCCCCATTGACCACTGATCAGGACATTGCTGGTCAGCGCGACATCCTTGGTGACCGGGTAGCGCAGATTGAGGTTGGCCGAGGCGAGCCAGTCGGGAACCTGCGCAAGGTCCAGCCCGTCATAGCGGCCGCTCTTGACCTTGCCCTCTTGCCGCGAGCCACTCAAGGCGAGGCGGCCATTGCCTTCGCCGAGATCGAAGCCCTGGCTATATTCGGCCTCGATACCCCAGCTTTTCGCATCGCCTGCGTTGGTTAGATAGGCGACCGCGGCGATCGGGCACGCCGGATTGGTGAGCGCGCAGCCATCGTCGACCTGCGCGATCAGGTCTTCAAGCTCGGTGTAATAGCCCGCGATTGCGAAATAGCCGCGGCGGATCGGACTGCCCTTGATGCCGACTTCGTAAGACGTGCTGTTTTCGTTGCCGAACAGCACCTGCACAGGACTCGGCGCGCGCGGATCGGAGAGGCGCGTGTTGAACCCGCCGGCGCGGTAGCTGCTGCCGACCTTGCCATAGGCGAGGATGTTCGACGTGAGCTTGTACGAGAGGGTCGCATTGTAGGAGAGATTGTCGGCGTTGATGCTGTCGTCGATGATCCGCGATGGCCCGCCGGTGGGCAGGCCAGTCCCCAAATCGTAAAGCCGCGCCGAGATGCTCCGGCTGTCGCGGGTATAGCGCAGTTCGCCGGTCAGGTTGAGGCTGTCGGTGATGTCGAAACCGAGCGAGCCATAGGCCGCATAGCTTTCGAAATGCAGCCGCGCGGGCGCGATATTGCCCGGCGACGGATTGGCGAGCGTCGGCGTGCGCGTCGTCGCCACCGAGAAATCGCTGTCGAGCAACAGCATTTCGGCGCCGACCAGCCATGTGAAGCGATCGCTCGCCCCGCTGACATGAATATCCTGCGAAAAATTGTCGGTCGTGTCGACGACGTAGGACGCGGTGCTGGCATCGAGCGGCGTGAGAGCGCCGATCTGCCCCGCGGCGCGCGCACGCGCCAGCTCGGCGGGGCTGATCGCGTCATTGTCGAGATCATATTCGGACGTGCGCTTGCGAAAGGAGGTTGTCGACGTCAGGTCGGCACCGCCCAGATCCACGCGGACGAGCGCCTGAAGGCCGTCCACGTCCTGGCTGGCGCGCGGCGCGGTGTTCCAGGGGTAGCGAAAGCGATCCTGCGTATAACCGCCGGGAAAGCCTGGCGTGCCCGCGGGAATGGATATCTGGTAATGGATCGTCGGCGTGGTCAGCCGCTGGGTCTCGGCCGTGATGATCGCGTCGACCGGCCCGCGCTTCAGCCGGATCTGGCCGCGCAGTCCGTGGCCCTTCTGCTGGTCGAAATAGACGTCGTTGTCGGGATTGTAGAAGAAGCCCTTGTCCTGCTCGACGAGATCGCCGCTGATGCGGATCGCCAGGCCATCGGCGAGCGGGACATTGATCGCGCCCTGCGTCTGGAAGCTGTTGTTCTCGAAGCCATAGCGCGCGCTCGCCCAGCCCGAGAGATCGAATTCGGGCTCGGCCGAGATGATATTGATCGCGCCGCCGACCGCGTTGCGGCCGTACAGCGCGCCCTGCGTCCCGCGCAGAACCTCGACGCGGCCGATGTCGAGCAGGTCGAGCCGCGTGAAGTTGCGACCGCCCACCGGACCGCCGGCGATATAGGCACCGTTGCGATAGAGCCCGACGCTCGGGTCGCCATTGGTGGCACGCGCGGTCGACGAAGCGCGGATCGAGATCTCCGACGTGACGGACGAGTTCAGATTGTTGAAGCGAACGCTTGGCTGATCGGCGAGGAGTTCGCCGCTGCCCGTGGCGCCGCCGCGATCGGTGAACGACGTGATATCGATGACCGACGCCGCGGTCGGCACATCGGCCAGCCGCTCTTCGCGGCGGCGCGCCGTCACGACTATGGCGCCGTCATCATCCGCTTCAGCCGCGTCCGGAAGAGCTTCGGACGGTGCGTCTTGAGCGAAAGCAGGCGGAGCGACGGCTACCCAAATCGCGGCCGTGCAGAAAAGAAGGTTCGCTCTGCGTCCCATGGTCACTCTCCCCATCTTGTTATCGCAATTATTATCGATAATTTTGTGCAAAACCGTCGGCAAGTCAAGCCGGAAAGCGCAATGTCTTTGCAGGTGGTTCGCTGGTCTAAGAGACGACGGCGCTCAGCAGGTCGCGGACGCCCCGCGCCGTAGCGGCAAGGGGGTCAGGTGTGACCGTCGATAAATCGTCGGTCACAGCGTGGTGATGACGGTGTGCGCCAAAGATGCCGGCATGACGCACGTAGCCGGCCTTTATCACTTCCGAGAGTTCGCCCGCTGTGCCTTCCGCCGAAGGATAGGCCATTTCCAACCCCGGCTGGCCTTTGAATATCTCGCGCGCACACGTCACGAATTCGGGCGATGTCATGAGAAAACGATAGGGATCGGCGCTTGGCAGCGGCAGCAAGCGCCCCGGCATTTCCTGATAGTCACGTGCTGCCGCATTGGCGCCGAGATGAAACCAGAAAGCGGTCTCGCCGGGGGCTGGACCCACCTTGTCGGCGATATGGCTCGCACCGAGATTCTCATATTCATGCCCGCTGTTGCACAGGAAGAGCAGGCTGTGTTGCGGAAACGCTCGGGGCATCCAGTCGGCAAGCGCGAGCCACATCGCGATACCCGGCCCCCGCTCGCCGGCGCAATCGGTCCAGCCTGAACGCGGCGTAGAGACGACGAGCCAAGGGCGACCGGAGCGAACGCGTCGCCCGATTATATTCTGCGCTGCCCGAATCCCACCGCGCCCGCGAAGCGCTAATTTCGCCGCGGCACCGTGGCGCGCGGCTTCAATCACCGGGGCGGCGAGTCGCGGCGCGAGCAAGGCAAGTGGCTTGTCCGATACAGGATGACCGGCCGGGACATTGAGGAGCAAGGCCTCGCCCGTCGGCCCAGTCGTAATGAGAATGACCCCGTTCGCACCGCGCGCAAGCGCATCGGCGAGCGGCTCGCGCACTGCACGATCTACGAGGCTCGACCAGCGGCGGAAAGGCAGGCGCACGACGGCGATCGCGCCGTCGAGGCGTTCAGGGATTTCTGCGAGGCGCAGCGGCGCAGCGAGACCGGCCTCGCCGGTTTCGACGGCGAGCGGCTGTGCGACGAGCGGTATCGTGTGGTCGCCGAGCGTAAGTTCGCAATGCGACGCCTCGAACCAAGGCACGTCAAACGTCTGGCGATCCACTTCGAATCCGGCACTGAACAGCCGCTTCGCTGTCCAGTCGGCGGTCCAGCGATCGCCCGCGCCGCCCGACTGCTTGTTGCCGGCCTCGGCATAGCTTTGGACGTCGGCGAAGAGGCGTTCGGGGCCGAACATGGTCAAATCCAGGGATACAGCGGCAGCGGAGTCAACCTGCAATGCGATCGGCGCCGCGAGGCCCGCCTTAAGCAAGGTGCGGCGGTCGGTCAGGAGACGGCTCATGTCACTTTTGCGCGGCGGCGGCTGGGCTTAGGCTTTGCGTGGCGGGCCTTATATTCCTCGAGTGCGCGCCCAAAACTATTCTGAGTAACCCCGATCAGATCGCGCGCCACCGCATCGGCGGCATCGCCATCGCGCGCGACGATATGGCGGCAAAGCGCGTCGTAGAGGATGGCCGATCGCTTCGCCGCCTCGTTGCCATGCGTCTCGATATAGCTGTCAGTATAGACATTGTGCTGCCAGCGCGCGAGCAGCGCGACCCGATCGAGGAGCTCGAGCGCGAGCGGCGCATTGCTGCGTTTGGCGATAAAGCGACCGATGCGGTTCGAGACCTTGATATGCTCGAACGTATTGTCGGTGCGCTGGGTGACATCCTTATATTCGACAAGCCGGTGCATCAGTTCGCGCCCGTCGCGGTCGGTCATTTCGGCGGCCGCAAGGCGACAAACGACGCCGAACAGCGATTTCCACAGTTCATAGACCTCGTTCGCAGCATGCTCGTCGATGTCGATCACATAGGTGCCGCGCCACGGCACGACCTTGACAAGCCCGATCCGCGCGAGATGCCGGAACGCCTCGCGCACCGGCGCATGGCTCACTCCGAAGCGCGCGGCGATTTCGCGCTCGCGCAGCCACGATCCGGGCGGAATCCGCCATTCGACGATGTCGTCGGTCAAAAGGCGCGCGATCACGCGGTCCTGCGTCGGCGCGCTGTCGTCGTCGGTCTTCGTCGCGGCCATGTCTCTCCGTTCGGCTTTCCCTGCTCGCGGCGCCATCCTAATCGGGCAGCGCACACGAGCAATCGATGATTGCGAATGAATTTATTATCGATAATATGGAGAATGACAAGCATCGGAAAATCGGAGTCGGATCTTGAAGCGCACCATCCTCTTTTTCGCAGCCGCGGTTGCGGCACAGCCAGCCGCGGCAGGCGAACCCGCCCCTCTTCCCGGCTGTGCCGAAGCGATCGCCTATTCTGAGGCTAATTCCGGCGTTGCGCTGCTGATACTTGAAGATGGCAAAGTGCGCTGCCGATCGGCAGACATCGCGACGCCGCAGGAACTCTGGTCGGGCACCAAGAGCCTTGTCGGGCTGATGGCGGCGGCGGGCGCACAGGATGGACTTCTAACCCTCGACGAGCGGGCATCGGAGACACTCGCTGAATGGAGGGGCGACCCCAAAAAGGAACAGATCACGCTTCGGCAATTGCTGTCGATGACGGGCGGCCAGGCATCGACCGTCGGCAGGGCCCAAGGGTATCTGGACTCGGTGAAGGCACCGCTCACGGCGGCGCCGGGCAGCAAATTCCAATATGGTCCCGCCCCGATGCAAATCTTTGGAGAGATCATGCGGCGCAAGCTCGTTGCCAAGGGCCAAGACGGCAACGCTCGCCATTATGTGGAGCGGCGCATTCTCACTCCGCTTGGGGTTACCATAGGCAGTTGGCGCAGCGGCCCCGATGGCGCACCGCTCATGCCGCAGGGCCTCGTGCTGGCAGCGTCCGAGTGGGCGAAGATCGGCGAGTTCGTCCGCGGCGGTGGGAAGCTCGACGGCAAGCCGCTTGTCGATGAACTGGCGTTCGCCGAGCTGTTCAAGGGTAGCCAGGCCAATCCGGCCTACGGTCTCACCTGGTGGTTGCCCCGTAGCACGCCGGCTGTCGATATTGTTACCCGGTCCACCGATATCACCAGTCATGCCAACGAACTCCCGGCGGATATGGTCGTCGCCGCCGGCGCGGGCGATCAACGCCTCTATATCATTCCGTCGCTTCGGCTTACAATCGTTAGGCAGGCGAAACTCGATCTGGCGGCTTTGGCGGCGGGGGAAAAAGGCGATTGGTCCGATTGGCGGTTCCTGTCACTGTTGCTGAAAGCGGCGAGTGACTAATTTGAAACGCGGCCGAAAACATGTCGGGGCCGATCGAACCTAGGCCGTGCCGCTGCAATATGATCATTGAGAATTGCTGGCCGAATGGAAACGCGGCACGTGGAGTTTGCCGCTGGACCAAAATGATGACGGTTATTGACAGCCCGCGCGGCAATCATACCCGAGGGGCGGAACCTTGCACGCGACGCCGCAGTGGGGCGAAGAAGGATGCAGCATGTTACGGGGATTGATGCAGGACGCGCCGCTGCTGATCAGCGGAATATTGGAATATGCCGCGCGCGCGCACGGCGAGAGGGAGATCGTCTCGAAGGCTGTCGATGAGCCGGTTTGGCGGTATGACTGGCACCGCTGCGATCAGCGTGCGCGTCAGGCTGCGCAGGCCCTTGGTGTCCTCGGGATTGCAACGGGCGACCGCGTCTCGTCGCTCGCCTGGAACACGCACCGCCACCTCGAACTCTTCTATGCGGCGCCGGGCATGGGCGCTGTATTGCACACTGCCAACCCGCGTCTCAGCGACGAGCAAATCGCCTTTACTATCGCTCATGCAGGCAGCCGCATTCTCTTCTTCGAGCCCAATCTAGCCGAGCTCGTCGCACGGCTGCGCCCTCTCCTTCCAGGTATCGAGCGTTATGTCCTTCTCGCGGATCGCGGAGCGACCGCGCCAGATGTTGCTGACGCGTTGAACTATGAAGCGTTGCTGGCACGCCAGGACGGGGCCCTCACCTGGCCGAGCTTCGATGAAAAGGCAGCCGCATTTCTTTGCTACACTTCGGGGACGACGGGCGACCCCAAGGGCGTCCTATACAGCCACCGATCAATCGTTCTCCACGGGATGGCGGCCGGTCTGAGCAGTGCCTTCGGGTTCAGCGCTTTTGATGTCATCATGCCCTGCTCGTCCATGTATCATGCGACGGCATGGGGACTTCCGTTCACGGCAGCGATTAACGGCTGCAAGCTAGTGCTTCCTTGCGACAGGATGGACGGTGCCAGTCTCGCCGATCTGATCAACGAAGAGGGCGTCACCTTTTCGGGCGGTGTGCCCACGATCTGGACCATGTACCTCGCTCATCTCGACACCACGGGGACGGGGGTCGGCAATCTCAAGCGCCTCGTGATTGGCGGCTCGGCCGTCCCGCGGGCGATGGCCGAGACATTCCGCGCCAAATATGGTGTCACTGTGCTCCAGCTCTGGGGCATGACCGAAACCAATCCTCTCGGCGTGATTTCGACGCCCTCCCCGCTCCTGATGGCCGAAGGCGAGGATTTCGCGAACGATCTCCTGCTGACGAAGCAGGGTCGCATGCAATTTGGCATCGAACTGCGCATTATCGACGGCGATGGCACGCCGCTCCCCTGGGACGGTGAGCAGGCGGGTGCGCTCCAGGTCCGCGGACCGTGGGTCGTCGATCGCTATTTCCCCGATTTTGAGGGCGCCGGGAGCGATGGCTGGTTCGACACCGGGGACATAGGTACGATCGATCGCTTCGGCTTTCTCCGGCTGACCGACCGCGCGAAAGACGTGATCAAGTCCGGGGGCGAATGGATCAGCTCGATTGATATCGAGAATGCGGCGGTTGGGTACCCCGGCGTCCGGGTCGCCGCGGTCGTTGGCGTATATCATCCAAAATGGGAAGAGCGACCCCTTCTCGTGATTGAAACGCATGAAGGTCAAGCCGTCACAGCCGACGCAATTCGCGCGCATCTGGAGACGAAGGTTGTTCGTTGGTGGCTGCCGGACGACATCCTGTTCGCGACAGTACCGCTCACTGCAACGGGAAAGATCGACAAAAAGGCCTTACGCGAAGCGTATCGTAACCAACTCGCCTAGATGAGATCACACTGCGTCCATTCCCTGCGAACGGCAGCGATCCTTTCAGGCAGGCAAAGTTCAGCGGGCCTCGTGGGTCTTGCATAAGCCCGGGCAATCTCGCGGGGGCGGGCTATACAATGCAAAGCGTTCTACGCTTGCAGCGCGGACAAGGTATGGCCAAGATGAGGCATGACGTCGACCCAAAAAACCAAAGAACAAGCTTCCGGACGAACAGGGAGGCCTACTCGACAAGCCTCGCAAGCACTTTCGAGGAAAATTCTCCGTGTCGCCCGCGATGTCTTCTTTGCCGACGGATTCGGTCGTTCAACGGCGGAACGGATTGCTGCAAAAGCAGGCATCTCCAAGCGCACTTTGTACGCCCGTTACGGGAGCAAAAAGCTGCTTTTCGAGGCGGTAATACTCAGGGAAATCGAGGATCGGCTCTCCTTCCTCGAACAGCACGTTCCCGAACATGGCGACGTTCGGCCCGAGCTTGAAGAGCTGTCCGATGAACTGCTATCCTGGATGCTTACCGACATTCATGTCGCGTTGGAACGCGTTGTAATGGCTGAGGCTGCACGTTTTCCCGCTTTAGCGCGAAACCTTTACGAATTCGGCGTAGGACGCACGACGAGATTGGTGGCAGAGGTTTTGCGCAAAGCCGAGGAGAGGGGAGAAATCAGGGTGTCAGACGCGAATTTTGCTGCGGAGCAGTTTATATCCAGCGTCATTTTGTCACCTTTTCGTCGGGCCGCTCTTGGAGTGGGAGTGACCAGTCACAATGAAACCTCTTCAGCCCGAATGAGGCAAGCTGTGGATCTATTTGTGTACGGCTGCCGCCCCTCCCAGAAGGGGAGCCATCCATAACATTCCCGCTTCATCTCGGGCTGGGCAGTTGTCACGACTAGGTGTTTAGTCCCAGCATGTGATGGTGTAAGCTTGTCATCGTCACAGCGGGAGGGATTATGGGCCAGCTTCTACACGGCAGCGCCAAGACCACGCACGCCGTTCGAGCGGAGCTACAGCGATCGCAAGCTCCGGTCGCGCAGCTCGCGAAGCGGTACGGGATCAACGAAAAGACGGTGATCAAGTGGCGCAGCCGGCCGTCGGTCGAGGACATGCCGGTGGGGCCGAAGGAACGGCGCAGCACCGTGCTGTCGCCGATGGAAGAAGCCGCGATCGTGGCGCTCAGGGTGCAGGCCCGGCTGCCGCTCGATGACGTCTTCATCGCGTTGAAGGACGTGATCCCGAACCTGACGCGCTCGTCGCTTCACCGCTGCCTGCAGCGGCACGGGATCAGCCGATTGCCGAAGGCGGATCGCGAGAAGCCGAAGAAGTTCAAGAAGTACGAGATCGGCTATTTCCACATCGATATCGCCGAACTGCGCTACGAAGGCGGCAAAGGATTCCTCTATGTCGCGGTGGACCGCACCTCGAAGCTGGTGTTCGCCCGCATCTATCGACGGGCGACCAAGCTCGCCGCGGCAGCCTTCCTGCGCGTGCTGATCAAGACGGTTCCCTACAGGATCCACACCATCCTGACCGACAACGGCGTGCAGTTCGTGCAGCGTGACCAGGGCGGCACACTGGGATGGATCGGCCATATCTTCGGCCGTGTCTGCGAGCAGAACGGCATCGAGCATCGCCTCACCGTAACCGGTGTTTCCCTGCCACCTTGCGGGAGTGAAGCGTGGCGTCGATTTTCGCTAGCCCGATCAGGCTGGAGGATGCTGATGCTATGATGATGACATGTGATGATGCTGGCACCAGCGTGGTTCGGCGTTTTGAGGTTTTCACAGGTGCGGGCCAGCGTCGGGAGTGGTCGCCTGAGGTAAAGGCGTCGATCGTCGCGGAGAGCTATTCGGGTCAGGAGACGGCCTGCGCGGTGGCGCGCCGTCATGGGCTTGCTCCGTCGCAACTATTCGCTTGGCGCCGGGATCTGCGCAAGAAGCTGGAGGACCAAGGGCTGACGCTTCCAGCGACGCCTGCGTTCGTGCCGGCGGTGATCGAACCGCTCCCTTCGGGTGATCCAGCCCCTGTCGCCAGGCGCGGCCGTCGCCGTCGGCGTCCCACAGTCAGTGCTGTCGAGCTGGAGATTGACGGCGTGGCGGTGAAGATCGGACGCGGGGCCGATGCGGCTGTGATCGCAGCGGTGATTGAAGCACTCAAGGCAACGCGATGATCGGACCTGGCGCTGGCGCGCGCGTGATGGTGGCGACGCGTCCGGTGGATTTTCGCAAGGGACCTGACGCCCTGGCCGCGCTGGTCGGCGCCGAGTATGGCGGCGACCCATATTCAGGCGTGATCTACGTGTTCCGGGCAAAGCGTGCTGACCGGATCAAGCTGGTCTGGTGGGACGGCACTGGCCTGTGCCTGATGGCCAAGAAGCTGGAGTCCGGCGGCTTCCGGTGGCCGGGCATCCAGGACGGCGTGATGCGTGTGACCTCAGCGCAACTCGGCGCGCTTCTGGAGGGTCTGGATTGGCGCCGGGTGCATGGCGGGCGCCGCCCGCAGGCCCCGCAGATTGCCTGTTGACGGGGCGTTCCCAGACTGATTCACTGCTCCCATGCTCATGGAAGCGGACCTGCCGGACGATGTTGACGCGTTACGCGCGCTCGTCCTCGAACAGGCCCGCAAGCTCGAGAGTGCCGACGCGGAAGCCGAACGCCTGAGGGCGATCATCGAGGCTTTTCGGCGTCATCGGTTCGGCCGCCGTTCCGAGCAGCTCGATCAGGATCAGTTGCAGCTGGGCCTTGAGGATGCCGAGACGGCGCTCGCGGAAGCCGAGGCCGCCAGCGAAGCGAAGGCCGGACGGCCTCGCAGTGATCCTGTGCGCAAGACCAACCGCGGTTCGCTGCCCGCGCATCTCGAGCGGATCGAACAGATCGTTGACGTCGAGAGCAATGCTTGCCCCTGCTGCGGCGGCGCCCTCCACCAGATCGGCGAGGATGTCGCCGAGCGCCTCGATGTGGTGCCGACCACCTTCCGCGTCGTGGTCACCCGGCGGCCGCGTTATGGCTGCCGTTCGTGCGAGAGCGCGATCGTGCAGGCGCCGGCGCCGGCGCGGATCATTGAGGGCGGCATTCCGACCGAGGCACTGATCGCCCAGGTGCTGGTATCCAAGTATGCCGATCACCTGCCGCTTTACCGGCAGGCCCAGATATACGCCCGGCAGGGCATCCGGCTCGACCGATCCACTTTGGCCGACTGGGTCGGGCGAGCGGCCTGGTATCTGCGCCCCTTGCGTGACCACATTCTCGACGAGCTACGACGATCCGAGCGGCTGTTCGCCGACGAGACGACCGCCCCGGTGCTCGATCCCGGACGCGGGCGGACCAAGACCGGCCAGCTCTGGGCCTATGCCCGCGACGACCGACCATGGGGCGGCTGCGATCCGCCGATCGTCGCCTATGTCTATGCGCCAGATCGCAAGGCCGAGCGTCCCCAGTTCCATCTTGGTGATTTTGCGGGCATCCTACAGGTCGATGGCTATGGCGGCTACGCCGCGCTCGCCCGGCGGCGCCAGCAGATCAGGCTCGCTTTCTGCTGGGCGCATGTGCGTCGCAAATTCTACGAACTGGCTGATACATCCCCGGTCGCTACCGAGGTGCTGCGCCGCATCGCCTTGCTTTACGCCATCGAGGACGATGTGCGCGGCCTCTCGGCCGAGCAGCGTCGTGCCGCTCGGGCCGGACGCAGCCGCGTCATCATCGACGATCTTCACCAATATCTTGCCGCCCGTGGCCGCCAGGTCAGCGCCAAGAGCAAGCTCGGCGAAGCGATCCGCTACGCACTCACCCGCTGGGACGGCCTCTCACGCTTCATCGATGACGGTCGCATCGACCTCGACTCCAATACCGTCGAACGATCGATCAGGCCGCTGGCTCGCAATCGCAAAAATGCCCTGTTTGCCGGTTCCGACGAGGGCGGCGACAACTGGGCGGTGATCGCCACGCTCATCGAATGTTGCAAGCTCAGCACCATCAACCCCCACCAATGGCTGACCGAAACCCTCACCAGCCTCGCCAACGGTTATCCCGCCAACAGCGTCGGTGATCTCATGCCATGGACCGTCGTAGCCTGAAAACACCGGTTACGCCTCACCAAACCCTATCACCCATGGACCAACGGTCAGGCCGAAAGGATGGTGCGCACCATCAAGGAGGCCACCGTCAAATCTTTCCATTACACGTCGATCAACGAGCTGCGCCGCCATGTCCGCGACTGGTTGGTCGCTTACAACTTTGCCAAGCAGTTGAAGGCACTGCGCTTCAAGACACCCTATGAGGCCATCGAAGAACTCTGGAAATCCAAGCCGGATATCTTCAATATGGAGCCACACCATCACATGCTGGGACTAAACACCTAAGTTTCCATTGGCTACCCGCTAATTGATCACCGCAGCCGTCCAACTCGCGATTTTGTCGGCCATTTCAAGGCTCGCGCGATCAAAGGCTTCGACGATACTCGAAACGCTGTTTGCGCTTGCTGTCCTATCAAGGACGATGCGCGTGACTGCCAGTGGTTCCGATTCTTTGGATCGGCTTAGTTCCACTTGCGCGGCGATGCGAATGATCGGGGCCGCGTCGGGCCCCTGCTCGTAATAGGCTGCAAAAGAAGAAAGCCGTGCGGATAGGACGTAATGATCGGAAGCCACGCTCTGGACAGGGATATATGCGTGATCGATTTTGCGCGCTACGCTTCCGGCAATAGCCTCGCGGATCATCTCGGGCGCAGGCCTCATCCACCGTGCTTTGGCCAGATACGTGACTTCGCGATTCTCGATCGTGAGGATCCTGTCTCCATCGGCCCCAGGCGGAAGCGTCGGTCGCGTAATATACACCGGAATCCACTGTCGTGCAATTTCACGCTCCGGTACGGGCGTGCTGCTGATCCGGTACAACGTCGATTTGCCGCCAGTTCCCAGAATATTCCCGCAACCAGAAAGGCAAATTAGCGCGCCCGTCAGCAAAAACATTCTTGCAGAGATCGTTTTCATTGGGAGAGCTTCCTTTCACGAGGGGTCCGTCGTAGCTGGCCGGCGAGCTGCTCGATTTCCTGCGCCGCGCTATCGAGCGATTTCAAAGTTGCAGCAATCCCGGAGCCGTCGGGCGCCGCCAATCCACTCGCGGCGTCATCAAGCCTGTGAATGACCACCCTCGCCTCGGCGATCCCCTCTCGAAGATCTCGAGCAGCTGCCGAGACATCGGCAAACGTCTTGCGACCGTCGCCATCGATCGCCGTGCGCGCCGATGCGGCCGCGGCCTCGATATCGGCCGCCGCCCGGTCCAGGCGTGCAAACGCTTGTTCAGCCTTGCTGAACATTCCGCGACTAGATCGCAATTCCGCCGTGGTAGCTCTTACATCCGCAATAGCAGCCGAAACATTTTCGATATTCTCGTCGGACAAGGTCCGGTTGACCCTTTCCAGGGCCTGCGAAGCGTCCGCCAACAATGCGCCACCTCCATCCATCAGGGATTGTAGCGAACTTTTTTCCGCCTTAATCACTGGGAGCGTTTCCTTGGAAACCTCCTTCAACAACGGCTTAGAGGGCGTCCCCGCACTGATCTGGATGTAGCTTCCGCCGGTTATGCCTTGCGACTCCGTCGCGGCGGTAGAATCGACGCGCACAGGCGTATCCTCGCGCAGGCGCACCCCTGCAAGCACCCTGTTTGGATTTCTGGGATCAAGACTAATACGCGTGATTTCTCCCACCGGAATTCCGTTGAACTGCACCTCGCCTCCCTCACTAAGACCGCGGACGGGACCATCGAAAATGATCCGATACTCGTCGAAATTACGGGCGAATTGGGATTGACCGAGCCAGAGGATGAAGCCGAAAGCCGCCGCTAGCAGAGCCAGCGTCAGGCCCCCAATCAGACCGTAGTTCGCGTCGCGTTCCATTAACGGTTCCTTTCCTTGGCGCGCTCCGCCCGCCCTCCCAAAAACGCCCTGATCCAAGGATGGTCAGACCTCTCAAGTTCCGCGATTGGCGAAACCTCGACAATTTTCTGATCCGCAACCACGGCCACGCGGTCGCTGATGGAATACAGGCTGTCGAGATCATGGGTCACCATCACGACAGTAAGCCCCAGCGTGTCGCTCAGCGTCCGTATCAGCTGGTCAAATTCGGCGGCGGCGATCGGGTCGAGGCCCGAAGTGGGTTCGTCAAGGAACAGCAATTCTGGATCGAGCGCCAAGGCCCTCGCTACGCTTACACGTTTTCGCATTCCGCCTGAAAGTTCAGCGGGCATTTGCCGGCCCACCTCGGCATCGAGTCCGACAAGGCCGATTTTCATCAGAGCCACGGCCTCGAGCCACGGCTCTCTAAGACGGGTATGTTCGATGAGAGGAGCCTCGACATTTTCTTGCACACTAAGAGAAGAAAAAAGCGCGCCATTTTGAAACATGACGCCAATTCGGTGATCAATTTCCGTACGATCAAAGCGACTCCCAATTTTTTTCTGAAAGATTTCGATTGTCCCATGGCTAGGCGCAATCAGGCCCAAAATGGTGTTCATCAGGACGGATTTTCCACTACCGGACCCTCCGACGACACCAAGAATCTCGCCACGATGGACTTCTAGGTTCAAATCCTGGTGGATAATGTGATCGCCAAATCGGGTTTTAAGATTCTCCACCCGAATAACGATGTCCGGATCGCAAATCATATTTCGAGCACGTTGAAGAGAATTGCAAAGGCGGCATCCAGAAGGATGATTGCGAATAGCGCTTGGACAACGGCGACGGTCACCCGCCCGCCCAGATCCTCAACATCTCCGCGTACCGAAAGGCCGTGGCGACATCCGGCAAGCGCAATCACAATGGCCAGCACCGGTACTTTTGCCATTCCAACCCAGAAGTGTCGGATATCGACCGCAGCCGAGAGTCGTTCGGCGAAATATGTCGGGCTCACGTCGAGTATGCCCCAGCTGACGACAAGCCCGCCGGCCAAACCAGCCAGCATGGCAACAATCGCCAGGAGGGGCATAATTACAAGCAATGCCAATACGCGTGGCACAACCAGCGCGTCGAACAGGTCGATGCCCATCACCTTCATTGCCTGCGTCTCTTGATTCATTCGCATTGCGCCGATCTGGGCCGCGAAAGTGGAAGCGGACCGACCGGCAAGTAGTATCGCGGGAATGAGGACGCCGAACTCGCGGAGGACGGATATGCCAACCAGTTCGACGACCAGTTCCGATGCACCCAATGTCTTGAGCAGATCGCTTCCTATGAGAGCCACCACTGCGCCGATAAAGAATGTCATGATCGCTATGAGTGGCAGCGCATCGAAGCCGGCCTTCTGAATTGACGACGCCAGTGCGATCAATCGCATCCTTTTGGGATGTGCAAGAGATTTCATGAGCGCCACCTCAAGTTGGCCGAGAAATCGAGCGCTTGCGCCGATTTCCTGGACAGCTCGATAAACTTTTTGGCCAAGACGCACGTGAAATGGGGGAGTTTTGATTGGCGGGACATCGCGGTCGGCCATGGCCGAGCCCACCAGCGCGAACAGATCAGCAAGATTGGCGGGCAGGTCTGCGGTAAATGCCGCATTGGGTGCGAGAGTCAGGATGGCGAGCGCGCCTGCGCTGTCTATCCTTCCCAGGTTTCCGAAGTCGCTTGAGAAGGAGAGGTTCGAGGGACTCAGAACATGCCCGGAAAGGCCTGCGATCGACATCGCTGTCCAGTCACCTTCAACGACCAACGTTGAAATGCCATCTCCTTCGCGAACGAAGATGTTCGGTGCTGTGCGCGCATTCATCGCAGCAAGTCTCCAACCGGTGTCGGGAGAGCGGATCGACCGTGGCAACTCCCTCTCCCATAACCCGTCATCGAGCGGATCATGCCAGCAAGCGGGACCACTGACCCCACACATTTAACCATGCCGATCCACACATCGCGCCTTGCCTCAATGGCATTATGTAAACGTCACCGTAGCGTTATATCAGGTCGCTTGCAAGGAGTATGCTGCGCACAAATCGGCCGACAGATCGTTTGAATAAGCACAGGATACTCTTGCTAAGGTTAGATAAAATTGTCAGTTGAAATCCCTATGAGATTCTTTCTGAACCGATATCGCACCTTAGAGTTCATATTAACGACACTCGTAGGTGACATTAAATCTTTGCTTGCACTTGCCATCCCAGGCCGAGTGATTTTTGCAGGGCGATCCATGACAGCGTGAGCGCCGCCTTTCCCCGGACGAGGTCGGTTGCCGCCTGCTGCTGTTTGCGAAGCGTGCGATTTAGGTCGGCGCGCGAGATCACTCCGCCGGCAAATCGTTGTCGATCAAGATCGGCTGCGCCATCTGCCTGGGACTTGATCTGCGCGAACGCCACCAGGGCAGAGCGCTGCTGGCTAAAGCGCGACAACGCGCGCTCGGCGTCCTGAAGTGCAGAAAGCACCGTCTTTCGATAGTTGGCAACTGCCTCGGCACGGACGGCGCTCGCCTGATCGACCGAGGCATCGACCCTTCCGAAATCGAGGAAGTTCCACTGCAACTGTGGAATGGCGAGAATTGACGGATTGCTCACATCAAAGAGATCGTCTGGCGACGTTCCGCCAAGTCCCAAGATTCCCATGAATGACAGCTTCGGAAATCGTGCAGCCTCCGCAACACCGATCCGAGCCGTTGCTGCCGCCAGGCTGCGTTCGGCCGCGCGGATGTCGGGCCGACGTGCGACAAGGTTGGAGGGGTCGCCCACGGCGACCTGTTCCGGCGGGAGGGGAACATCGAAGATCTGTTTCAGCGCTTCGTCCGTTGTCCCTGGGATCTGTCCAGCTAGAATGGCAAGCGCATCGAGCAATACCGCCGTGTCAGCTTCGGCCTCGGCGAGCTGAGACTTGAGCAGCTCGAGCTCGGCATTTGCATTGCCGAGAGGGAACAGGGGCAACACGCCTTGCTGATACCGTTGATAGGTTAGCGAGAGGGTTTGCTGCTGCAACTCGCACTCGGTTCGGTACGCTTTGGCTCGAAACTGGGCCTCGCGCAGGTTGACATAGGCATTGGCAACTTCGGCGGTCAGCTGGACCTTGGCATCCTCCACATTGGCAACCGCTGCCGCGGCCTGAGCGTTGCCGGCCTCGATCCGTCGCTGCGTTCCTCCTGCGAAATCCAGCTCCCAGTTAGCGTTGAGCCCGAGATTGTAGACACTGAGGCTATCATCCGCCTGTCCCTGCGGACTAACAGGCGCGCTCGCCGAAGGCGGGGCACTGTTCTGAATATCAAGGCCCGGCAAGCGGCCCTGAATAGCCGTCGCCTGGGTTCCAAGCGTCGGAAATCTTCCGGCCTTCTCCTGTCTCACGGATGCCCGCGCCTGCGCAATCCGCGCTTGCGCAGCCTGAAGCGAAGGATTGTCCGATAACGCAGCCTCGATAAGCCTGGTCAATTCCGGATCGTTCAAAAGGAGCCACCACTCTGCCAGCTCGGGCTCGGTATCGATGATGTTACCGCCGGCACGGACAAAGCCGTCATTTCGGTTCGCCGAGAATACTTCTGGAGGCCCGGCGTAGTCTGGGCCCGCAACACAACCGGCCAGCAGAAACGAGGCGAGAAGCGATATTACAGATTTTCTTATCATGTCAGGCTCAGTGCATCGAAAGGGAAACATTCTTGGGAAGCGGCTTCAAAAAGATGACCAAAGGAACGGTCATCAAGGTCAGGACGCCCATCACCAAGAATACATCATTGTAGGTCATTACGAACGCGTCCCGCTGGATGGTCCGGCCTAGCATCGACATGGCACCCTCCATCCCGCCGAAGCTTTTCGCGAGTTCATCAAGATAAATCTGGAGTGAAGCACTGTTGGCATTCAGCGTCTCTTCCATGCGCCGGCTATGGTGCCAGATCCGCTTGTCCTGAAACGAAGCCAGTCCGGCCAAAGCGAAAGATCCTCCGAGATTTCGAGCGGCGTTAAAAATACCGGAGGCATCGCCAGCATCTGTCTTTGCCACCGAGGCTACGGTAGCCTGGTTCAGGAACATCATGGCCAGAATCATGCCAACACCCCGAATAAGCTGGCTTTCGATGAATACGGCGCCCCCAGATTCCGCGGTGAGGCTTATGCTGACGAAACAGCTGGCCGCCATCAGAAGCATTCCGACACCGACGGCAATGCGAATGTGGAGTCTGCGGATCATGAAGGGCAGGATCGGCATAAGCACAAAAGCCGGAATACCCATCCAAAATATAACGAGCCCGGTTTGAAAAGCGTTATAATCGGATATGATCGCAAGAAATTGGGGAATGACGTAGGTCGAACCATACATGACCATTCCCAGGGCGAGAGCCATCACCGCAACGCTTCCGAATTGGCGATTGAGAAGGAGGCGGAGTTTCAGGACGGGCTTCGACGCGTTCAGCTGCCCGTATATGAGTGAAGCGAAACCGATAACGGCAATGAGTGCCAGCCAGCGAATAAGAGCGGATTCAAACCATTCCTCGCGATGCCCCTCCTCAAGCAACACAGTCAAAGCGCCCAACCCCAGAATCAGGCCGGCAATGCCCGCCCAATCAGCATCGGTCAGATACTCCCACTTCGGCTCTTCGTGAGGAAGCCCGACGAATAGCAGCAGCAGCAGTACGGCGCAGATTGGAACATTGACAAAGAAGGCATAGTGCCAGCTCAAATTTTCGGTCAGCCAGCCACCGATCAGCGGCCCCATGACCGGACCCAGAATCACTGTCATGCCGAACAGCGCCATGCCGATCGGCTGTTGATGGGGCGGCAATCTTTTCGCCACGATGGTCATCGCAGTTGGTATCAGCGCACCACCCATGAAACCCTGACCCGTGCGACCGATGATCATGGTCGTGAGGTCGGTCGCCATACCGCAAAGAATTGAGAAGCCGGTGAACGCGGAAACCGCAATGATGAGCAGGTTTCGCAGTCCAAAAAGGCGTTCAAGCCAGGCGCTAAGCGGAATTACCACAATTTCGGCAACGAGAAATGCGGTGGCAATCCAAGTGCCCTCGGTGCCGCTGGCTCCGATTTCGCCCTGGATCACCGGAAGCGCGGAATTGACGATAGAGATATCGAGTGTTGCGAGCATGGCGCCAAGTGCACCCGCTGCGACCGCTATCCACGCGGTGATATCGGCATTCCGCCTTTCTGCAGTCGGAGTACCAGAGGCGCTGTTCGATGCCAACTCGGCGGTCATTTGTCGGTACTCGAGATCTCTTTCAGCTCTCCGGCAGCGTTTCGCGTGTCGACAACTGCCACAACCGACATGCCCGGGACGAGCAGACGACGCACTTTGGGCGAGGCTATTATCGCGATACGAACCGTTATCCGCTGAACAATCTTGGTGAAATTCCCTGTGGCGTTTTCGGGCGGCAGGATCGAAAATTCTGCTCCGGTTCCGGGCGAGATGCTCTCAACGCGTCCAGCAATCTCAAAGTCGGGAAGAGCATCGACCTCGAGCCTGACCGGTTGCCCCGCCCGCAAAAGGCCGACCTGCGTCTCCTTGAAATTAGCGATGACGTAGATTTCGTTTACCGGAACCACGGTCATCAATCGCTGACCGGGCTGAACGAATTGGCCGACCCTTACTGTTAGATCGCCAACGCGACCTCCCTTGCTGGCTCGCAGCAGAGTCGATGTGACATCTAGGTCGGCCGCTTCCAGCTGCGCGCGAGCCGCGTCAGCTTGGGCTTCGGTCTGGTCGATCTGTTTGAACAAGGTGGC
Organism: Sphingopyxis sp. BE235; assembly: GCF_031457175.1. Classification (NCBI taxonomy): domain Bacteria; kingdom Pseudomonadati; phylum Pseudomonadota; class Alphaproteobacteria; order Sphingomonadales; family Sphingopyxidaceae; genus Sphingopyxis; species Sphingopyxis sp. BE235. The sequence continues at coordinate 75,966 of NZ_JAVDWC010000007.1, read as the reverse complement.
CCTCCGACCGTTGGCAGCAGAGACTGCTGCCTGGGCAGCAACAAAGTCGGCGTGCGCTTGCTGCGCCTGTGTCTCATATTGTTGAAGCTTTTCTCGCGGCTCCGCACCGGTCGCGGCAAGGGGGCGATACCTCGCTAGCTGCTCATTGGCGAGGTCGAGCGCCGCGCGCTTGGCGGCGAGTTGGGCCCGCGCCTGCCGAATCGATGAGTCCTGTTCGGTTACTTGCGAGCGGATTGTGTCGGCGCCGGCCAGCGTCGCCGCAATTTGCGCACGCGCCTGTTGCGCCTGGGCTCTATAATCTCGCACATCCAGTTGCACGAGCGCCTCGCCGGGACTGACCCGCCCGTTCTCAGAGACGAGCACCGCGTCCACGTATCCGGCCACTTTTGATGAAACCACAACGCTGTCGGCCGCGACATAGGCGTTGTCGGTCGACTGCATGTACTGCCCATAGGTGACATGCCTGTAATACCACCCACCACCTGCAATCAGCGCAGCAGTGATGGCTATGATGAGGATGAGGCGAAATTTGGGTTGCGATTTCAGGCTGGATGCGGGCGCGCGATCCTGTTCCCGCTCATTTGGTTCGTCGGTCATCTGCCTCTTTCGAAGGATTTTGGACATGTGCTAAGTCGCTTCATGGCGTGGCGTAGACCGTTCCATCCGGTTAGTAAAATCGTTTAGTAATTTGCGTTTTGGCATTCCCACGAAACGGACTAGGCAGCGGTATGAACGCAAATCTCGACACAATGCCGCCACGGCTTCGCGAAGGCGCCCTCACCGACGACGACCGTATGCTATATTTGATGGACGAGATTAGTCGGGGGGCGAGGCGCGCTTATGACGCACGGATTGCCAAGATTGGCCTCAATCAGACGCAGTGGCGCATCATCGGACAACTTCTCCGCGAACCATCGTTGACGCAGGCCGGAATTGCCAAGCGACTAGAGTTGGAATCCGCCACGATCGGTCAAGCCGTCGCTGGCCTTTGTGGGAAAGGATTGATGGAAAGGCGACGAGCCAAAACGGACGGCCGGGCATGGCAGCTCATCCTGACCCAGGAGCTCGACAGGTTGTTGCCCCAACTGAGAGAATCCGCGGACGGGCTGCATAGGGTCCTATGGCGGAACGCCACGCGCGACGAAAAACGGACGTTGCTGGACATTCTTGTGCGGATTGCGTCGAATCTCGATCAGAGCCGGACCGATGCGGAATAGGACATATGCCTGGGTTCCGAGATAAACCGATAGGAGACATCGCACGCGCCGCCGAGATAGGACAGATTCTTGTCCGGCACGGCGCCAAAAGCCTGGCGGGCGCTCTCGGAGTCATTCCGCATCCGGCCAAGTCAATCGATCCAGGTGAATTGCGGCCGGCGGCGGTCGTCGCACTCCTGCGCGACATTGGTCCGGTCGGAATAAAGCTTGGACAGCTGCTGGCGACGCGCAGCGATCTGTTTTCCAGGTCCTGGATTGCTGCCTTCGCGACGCTCCACGATCAGGTTTCTCCGGTGCCATTCGAAGAAATCGAGCCCATCCTTGCCGCAAGCTGGGGAGCTGACTGGCGAGGGGAATTCACCCAATTCGATGAACAACCACTGGCTTCGGCTTCGGTAGCGCAGACCTACTCTGCTTCGCTGCTCGACGGCGCCGACGTTATCATAAAGGTGCGGCGTCCGGGCACTGCTGCGCGAATGGAGGCCGATGTGCGGCTCCTGACGCGCCTCGCCGCCGTTGCCGAGGATCGATCCCCTGAAATCGCCCGCTATCGCCCCGTAGAGTTCCTGCGAACCTTTGGCAGAAATCTTGCCTGGGAAATGGATCTGGCAGCAGAAGCTCGTGCATGCGAGCGTATCGGTGGCTATCTTGATACGCTTGGGATCAAGACTCCAACAATTCATTGGGAACTGACGGGGATACGGGTCAACGTCCAGGAGCGGCTGTATGGAACGCCCGCGTCTGCGATCGAGGCCGAATCGACCGACCCACGCGTGGCGGCGTTCGCGAGACAATATGCGAATGCAGTCCTGCGCATGATCATTCTGAATGGCGAATTTCATGGCGATCCGCATCCAGGCAATGTTTTCCTTATCGGGGAACAGGATGTGGGCTTTATCGACTTCGGATCGGTCGGCACTCTCACAAAGGCGAGGCGCGAGGAACTGGTACGACTTGTCATGGCTATAGCCGACGAAGACACAGCAGACGTCGCGAACGTGTTGCTCGAATGGGCTGGAGATCCGAAAGTTGACCGTGATGGGCTCACCCAGAATTTGGACCAGCTGATCGGTGAGTTCAGGGGAACGGTCCTTTCGGGGATTGAGTTCTCGCATATTTTCAGCCGCGTGTTCGATCTCCTGCGAGACTATCAGCTCGCACTTCCGCCTGATCTGGCGATCCTTCTTCGAACATTGCTCACGGCGGAAGGGTTTGCGCGTTCCTTTGCGCCTGACTATAATATCGGGGAGGAAACACGCCCCATCATGTTGGAGCTGTTCGCAGAAAGATTCTCCCTTGGCAGGAATCGCGCCAATTTAAAAAAAGTTCGCCGACAACTCCTCGCCCTAGCGGCGATCATGCCTGACCTTCTCGATAACGCCGCCGCTATAGCCAAGTCCGGGCATGTGCCTGTCCAGATTGATCCGGCAAGTTTTGAGAAGCTCGCAGCCATTCGCCGCGCGAGCCAGCCTGTCAAAGGTCCTGTGGCGGCCGCACTTATCGTCTCCGCGGCGCTGCTTGCGAATCAATCCTGGGTGCTTGCAAGTGTTGCAGTGGCTCTTGCCGGGTTGGTTCTTCTGCGCAAATGGCGATAAGATCGTTGCTCAGCTTGAACGGGCCAGCGTCCAATATCAGGCCAACTGAGAACTGGAGTTTATGATGACACTGCAGAAGCCAGTCGATCCGGTCCCCGCAGCCACCATGCTGTTGCTTCGCGACGAGCCGGAGTTCCAGGTGCTGATGGTCATGCGGCATCACCAGATCGATTTTGCATCCGGCGCGCTGGTCTTTCCCGGTGGAAAGCCTTCTGCTGCCGATGAAGCGCCTGAATGGGCCGATTATTGCAGGGGCTGGAAAACGCTAGATCCTACGCAGCGCACCCTTCGGATTGCCGCGATTCGTGAAGCCTTTGAGGAAGCAGGCATCCTGCTGGCCGATCATCGCGACGGTAGCGAGTTCGAGGATATTTGCGATCTTGAAAGCCGCAAAGCCGTCGAGCGAGGCGAGCGCGAATTTTTCGACATTGTGCGCGAGGCCGATGTGCAACTGCGCCTTGATCGCCTGAGCGAGTTCGCGCGGTGGATCACGCCCAGCTTTATGCAAAAGCGCTTCGACACTCATTTCTTCGTCGTTCGCGCCCCAGAGCGCCAGATCGCAGCATGTGATGGATATGAAACCGTTGATGCGGAATGGCTTTCGCCAAGCAAAGCCCTGAAACTGGGTGTCAGCGGTGAACGAACGATCATCTTTCCCACGCGATTGAACCTGCAACTGCTAGCCGAAGCTGCGAGCGCAGACGATTGCGTCGCGCGGGCCAAGGCTCGCGAAATCGTGCCGGTCCTTCCAGAAGTCATCCAGCGAGACGGCAAGAACATCCTCACTATCCCCGCCGACGTGGGATACGGCACAGCCTTCGAAGTTATCAGCTGAGATAGAAGCAAGCAAGCGGGCGCAAACTCTTACGATCCGTAGCCGGGTAACTGGGGGAATGGCTTGTTTTATCCCAGTATTTCTTGTCGCATAGTCTAAAATTTCTTCACCATAGACATATGTTTCAGAAGGATATTATTCACTTGCTCTTGCCTTAGGGTCAGGACCCATTGATTTGCGCTGATGGCTGTGATTCAGGCGGCTGCGAAGGAGCCTGAATTTGAGCGATTTATTCTGGCTGACGGACGAGCAGATGGCTCGGCTTCAGCCCTATTTTCCCAAGAGCCATGGCCGCGAGCGCGTTGATGATCGGCGCGTTTTGAGCGGGATCATCTTCGTCAACCGCAATGGGCTGAGGTGGCGCGATGCGCCGAGGGAATACGGCCCGGCGAAGACGCTCTACAATCGCTGGAAGCGGTGGAGCGACAAAGGCATCTTCATCCGCATGATGGAAGGCCTGGCGACACCTCAGGCTCCCGAGCGCAAGACGATCATGATCGACGCGACCTATCTTAAAGCGCACCGCACGGCGTCGAGCCTGCGGGTAAAAAAGGGGGTCCAGGACGCCTGATCGGCCGGACGAAAGGCGGCATGAACACCAAGCTTCATGCCGTGAGTGATGCGAATGGTCGTCCAATCAGCTTCTTCCTGACCGCCGGACCGGTCAGCGACTACACTGGCGCGGCCGCTTTGCTCGACAGTCTGCCCAACGCGCAATGGATGCTGGCCGACCGAGGCTATGATGCCGACTGGTTCCGCGACGCCCTGCAGGAGAAGGGTATCACGCCCTGCATCCCGGGCCGAAAAATCCGGAACACGACCGTAAAGTACGACAAACGCCGCTACAAACGCCGTAACCGCATCGAGATCATGTTCGGCCGCCTCAAAGACTGGAGGCGGGTCGCAACACGCTACGATCGCTGCCCGAAGGCCTTCTTCTCCGCCGTCGCACTCGCCGCAACCGTCATCTTCTGGCTCTGATCAATGAGTCATCGTGTAATTGCGGCTGCTTCCCTCGGACCTTGGTTGAGGCGCACACTTCTGGTTGTCGAATCCTGAAGGAAGGAAGCAGCCATGAAGCACTATGCCGGATTGGACCTGTCGATGGAATCCACGCAGGTCTGCATCGTTGATGACAATGGTCGGAAGGTCGTGTCGGAGAAAGTGGAGAGCTCTCCGGAGGCGATCGCCATGATGCTGGAGCGATACGGTCCAATCGAGCGGGCGGTGATCGAAACGGGCCGCATGGCATCTCGAAGCAGGGAGACCGATATCTGCGCCGACTGCTCGTCGTCGGCGCCACCGCCGTCATGCGCCACATCAAGGATAAGCCAACGCCCATGGCCGACTGGATCAGGAAACTCTCGGAGAAAAAGCCGTTCAGGGTCGTCTCCGTGGCGCTTGCCAACAAGTTGGCCCGGATCGCCTGGGTCGTGCTGACCCGGAAGGAAGCCTATGGGCCCTATCAACTGACGACCTAACAGAATACCGAACAACCGAATTGGCAGTGGCAGTCAATGATGAGTAACGATCGAGCCAATGGTGAAACCAACCCGTCTGATTCAATGCGCTTCAACCGCGCGCCAACTTGATTAGGGACCTCACCGGCGGATTTCCATCAAGGCCAGCGGCACTCAAAACGCCGCACAAACAGGCCGGACATATGAAAGCAACCGATCAAAGCCATCGCGACCACAAAGCCCTTGCCATAGGGGGCGTCCACATATGAATCAGAAAACCGCCCAAAAAAGAATCCCCTTTGAATCAGCCAAATGTCATCCCGCTCTAACTCCTCGCCCAGCCAATGATATCTACGGCGGAAAACTCTAACCGCAACTGGTCCAGAATTCAGGTGGCAGAGCACCTGAAATGGAGGCGGCGCCGTTCTTACAGGTCAGAGCCGCACGCATCCCCGCAGGGTATCGCGCAGCACTGCAATTGAATTGCTGAGCGAGGCTTCGCCTTCCAGCCGCCCGTTGATACGTAGCATCACCGTCCCGCTTTGCTGCATGAGCAGGGGAACAAGTTGCGTACCCGTCACGCCGCCGATCCATTGAGTGCCGTTCGCATTGGCGCGCTGAACGGATATGCTAACGAGCCGACCGGAGAAGTTCCACGTCATCGTCATCGCATTGTCGGCGGAGGGCTTGTTGAGCAGCATCGCCATGTAGGGCTTTCCGCCTTCACAATAGAGACTGAGGGCTTCGATGTTGGGCGATGCCGCGGCGCTCACATAAGCCATGGGCGCGCGACCTTGCACCGGTACAACTTCCCAGGGTGTACCGGGAAGCGGCACTGCCGTTTCGGGCGGGCTTTTGTCCAACAGCGTCTTGATTTCCGGCGCAATCGGCAGCCTAACGCCCGAAGCAGACGGATAAACTGTTAGCTTGCCGCGCTCCCAAAGGCCCACCTGCACCGCACGGCGCGCCGGGTCTATTATTATATAGGCCTGCTCCACACCGCCCTGATGCTGCGCATTGCCGGAAAGATAGTAATAGTTCCCAGCCCGCTGCAATGGCGAGACGGCTGAGAGATTGGTCCGCAGCGCAGCCATCTTCGGCCCCATCCGGGCCTTCAATGCCGCAGCCAAGGTACCCTTATCGAACAGGTCGATATTGTCCTTGGCGTAGCTTCCCGGATATTTGCCGACGAGGCTGGCGAGATTGGTCCATTCCGCTGGAATGCCTTGCACGGCCACCGCCGGCTCAGGCCGTGGCGGCAGTGGCGTGCCAGCAAGAGCGCTGCCCTGGCAGAGCGTGAACGGGCCGCCACCCGTGAAGGCCGCATGGAAAGAAGCCGGGCGTTGGCCGCGCGGCAGATCGGATTCAAAGCGGATGACACCGCGCTTCTCGTCGTCGTTCACATACATGAGAACCCGACCAAAATCATTGCTGCTAACTGGAAAGGGAAAAAATACTGCCATGATGCCGTCATAGCTCTGGCCCATGAAGGTGAGAGCATATTCCACCCGAGGGGGCTTTATTTCCCGACCATTGGCGCGGAACGTCATGCCCTTTTCATCGATGGTTACGCGCGGTTCCTTTGAGCAGTCGCCGCGCGGGGCGTAGCTGCCAAAGATATGGTCGACGCCCTGATCCTTGAAGCTGGATAGTGGTAGCGCCTGCGCACTTGCGGCAGCAATCGTGGCAATCGCACAAGCGGCAAGACCTACACCCGAAAGGCGGATTGTGGACGGCATGTGAAATGGCAATGTCATGTCGAATCCCCATCGAAGTGGTGACGGTTTTCGCGCGCACATGGCTCAGTCACGAGGTAAATTGGTGCGCCGGTCGCCTTGATCCTATTTGGCCAACAGGATAGCTGACTTAAGGGATGGTTTGGTTCTGGTCATGGATGCCCCCACGTGAAAGCCCTGCCCGGCAGGGACCGTGACGTGGTTAATACGATCTTGATGACTCTAAAATGAACGGGAAGGAATAGGTGAACTGACCTGACCCCCTGGTTTCCACCAGCCGGGATCAGAGCCCGGCCTTTTGCACTGCTATCCAACTTTCGACCACGCGGGTCATGCGCTCCGGATCGGGCATGCCGTACCGCAGCCGCATCCAAAAGTCGTCGGCGCGCGCTCGACCGCGCCAAGGCTGAAGCGCTGACAGCAAGCATCGGATGTATAAACTGATATCTTCGGATCTGAGATGGCACACCTCCCACCGCCCCGAGCAAAATAATAAAGTGCCATAATAAAGTTCTTTACCAAATGCCGAAAAACTGCTCATCTTCCAGCCGAGCGGCGAGAATCTTTTCCTCTCCGGAAATCTCCTTCTGGCCACTCCTCAAACTCGGGGCAGCTCGGCGAGCTGCCCCATTTTTGAACATCGACAATCGGGGACAAGGACGGGTTCGCGCAAGAAACGAAAAAATCGAGACAGGGAGAGATAGGGTGATGAATAAGAAAGCCTATTGGTTGGCAAGCGCCGTCGTGATGGCGTTGCCACAGGTCTCAAATGCTCAGGAAGTCATAGCCGAAGAGCCAGATGGCGGTGACAATGTCATCGTCGTGACAGCGCAACGTCAGGCGCAAAGCTTGCAAGACGTACCGATCGCTGTCAGCGCATTCAGCGCTGAGGCGCTTGAAAGCCAGCAGATCGAAAATGCCTCGGATCTACAGCTGACGCTGCCCAATGTATCTTTCTCGAAAGGCAATTTCACCTCAGCTTCATTCACTATTCGCGGCGTTGGCGACCTGTGCGTCGGCGTCACCTGCGATGCTGCGACCGCAATCCATGTCAATGGATCCCCCTTGTTCGGAACACGCCTGTTCGAGACCGAATATTTCGATCTGGAAAGGATTGAAGTCCTTCGCGGACCTCAAGGCACCCTGTTCGGCCGGAATGCGACCTCCGGGGTCGTGAATGTTGTGACCGCGAAACCCAAACTCTCCCGTTTCGAGGCTGAAGCGCAATTCGAGTATGGCAATTTCAACAGCATCGAAGCGCGTGGCATGGTCAACGTCCCGATCGGGGATATGATCGGCGTGAGGCTGGCGGGCATATATGTGAACCGCGACGGTTATACGACGAATCTCTATGATGGATCGGACATCGACGCTCGGGACCTCTATGCGTTGCGAGGCTCCCTTCGTTTCGAACCCGGTCCTGATACGACGATCGATCTCATGGGCTATTATTTCCGGGAAAAGGACACGCGCCTCAGAAACCAGAAACAAACGTGCCAACGCGATCCATTGGGCGTGCTCGGATGCCTGAACAATCGACGTGATTTCGATACCACGAACGCAAATTCAACGGTCGGTGCGACGCTCAGTTCATCCGAGTTCTTCGCCATTCAGGGCATTCCCGCCGTGCTCGGCCTCGGCAGCCTTTATGGCCCTGATGGGTTTTCCGGGTTTCAGGAGCCTGGCGATGTGCGTGTCGTCAACACGGCCTATACCCCTTTCTATTTTGCCGAAGAGCTACAGGTGCAGGCGCGCCTTGAGCAAAAATTCGGCGCGATGACCCTGACGGCCACCGGCATTTATCAGGATACTGAAGTCGATTCCAGGCAGGACTATTTTCTTGGAATTCAAAGCCGTGCCGGTTTCGCCCCGGCGCTCAATACGTTGGACTTTTTTGCGGCTAACGGATTACCGACAGGTCTTGCTCCGCCGGCGCCAGCCTTCATTCCCGGCTCTTCGGCCTATTTTTCGCCGATTGCCGGCGCTCTAATCCCGGACGGTCCGCAGGGCGTGCTGTGCACGTCGGATAATGATGATGGAAGCAGAGGCGCTTTCGAAGGGAACTCGCTGTGTTCCGAAACGCCGCTTTCTTTCGATCGATCTTCGGAACAACGCGAATCGTGGAGCGGAGAGCTCATCCTCACGAGTGACTTCGACGGGCCGTTCAATTTCCTGTTGGGCGGAATTTATGCGAAATCGAAAACCACCGACAATAGCTATTATGTGAACTCGTTTGCGCTCGATTACGCCAGTGCCGTATTGGGTTCATTCGGCTCCTTGTCGGGCGGCCTTCCGCCATCCTATTTCGCGACGTCGATGTATCGGAACAACTCGCTGGAATCGAATCTAGAGAGCTATGGCATTTTCGGCGAGGTCTATTTCGATCTAAGCGACCGGCTGACGTTGACCGGGGGGCTGCGTTACAACAATGACAAGAAGGATGTGACGGCGCGTACGACGCTGATCAGTTTCCTGAACCCTTATGCCAATGATGGAGATCCGTTCGATACCCCGATAACGCCCCTCACCGGGCCGTCTGGGCTTTTCGATGCCGACCCGGGGACGCCGGGCCAACAGCTCGCCCAGTTTCGCGAAGTAAGCTTCGACGAAATTACCGGACGAGCAGTTCTGGCCTTCGAGGTTACGCCGGACAATTCACTCTATGCATCTTATTCTAGGGGTTACAAATCCGGCGGGATCAATCCTCCGCTTTCTCCGATTTTCGCCGTCAGCGAGAGTTTCGGCTCTGAATCGATCGATGCCTTCGAGATCGGCTCCAAGAACGTCTTCGCAAACGGCGCGTTGCAACTCAATGCCACCGCATTTTACTACAAATATAGTGGACTGCAGCTCAGCCGCATCGTGGCAAGAACGTCCGTGAATGACACGGTTGACGCCAATATCTGGGGTGTCGAACTGGAGTCTGTCATCAGGCCGGACCCGAACTGGCTTATCAATCTGTCCTTCAGCTATCTCAATGCCAAGGTCGCCGGCGATCAATTCTTCTCCAATCCGCGTGATCCGGGCGGCGGGGATCCTGATGCCGTGATTATCAAGGACATCAGCAATGGTGCGCACTGCGCTGTCACGGGACCTGCGCCTGGCGTTGCTGATGCGTTCGTTGCGGGCGTAAATGCGGCTCTCGGCCTTCGCGCACCGCAGGAATTTCCTTCGGACGGCAATATCGCCTCCAGCGGCGCGTTCGGCATTTGCGGTGTCCTCGCGAGCGCTATCCCTGCGAACAGCGGGATCCAGGTATTGAGTCCTGGCGTCGAGGTTAACATCAAGGGCAACACATTGCCGCAAGCGCCGAATGTCAAGGTCTCGATGGGCGTGCAGTACACGGCAGAGGTCGGGAATGGTATGACACTCGTCCCCCGCGTCGACATTTCCATGACCGGAAAGCAATATGGCAATATCTTCAACGGCAGGATTAATCGCATCCAACCTTTCGTACAGGCTAATGCAGTTTTGCAGTTGAATGGTGCCGACGAGCGCTGGTTTGTCCGGGGGTTCGTTCAGAATATCTTCGATAGCAACTCAGTTACCGGACTTTATGTCACCGATGCATCTTCCGGTAATTTTACAAATATCTACACGCTTGATCCGCGGCGTTATGGTGTCGCGATCGGCGCAAAATTCTAATGATTTAGCTGTCCCAATCGATCGGGAAAAATTATACCGCATGAAAATCGCGGCGTCGGAGGGCCAGTAGCAGGCCCTCCGACGCCGATTTCATGCGCCAATTGCAGTCTTGGGCGAGGAATTGGTGTGAGATACGTCCGGCGTGCGCACTGCGGAAACTTGCGTCTCGCGCGAGCGATATGGGAGGCACATTGGCTCCTGCCCCTCGAATCTGACCGGCCCCCACCGAGTGGTCCGCGTGGACTGTTAGGTGTTTAGTCCCAGCATGTGATGGTGTGGTTTCATATTGAAGATATCTGGCTTGGATTTCCGGAGCTCTTCGATGGCCTCGTAGGTTGTCTTGAAGCGCAGAGCCTTCAACTGCTTGGCGAAGTTGTAAGCGACGAGCCAGTCGCGGACATGGCGGCGCAGTTCATTGATCGACGTGTAACGGAAGGATTTGACGGTGGCCTCCTTGATGGTGCGCACCATCCGTTCGGCCTGGCCGTTGGTCCATGGGTGATAGGGCTTGGTGAGGCGATGCTCGATGCCGTTCTGCTCGCAGACACGGCCGAAGATATGGCCGATCCATCCCAGTGGGCCGCCTTGGTCCCGCTGCACGAACTGTACGCCGTAGCACATTGGGAAGCGGCCTATCGAAGGGCCACAATGCCTTGATGGAGACAAGGGCGCGTAGCGCCCGCCGGCTTCATCAAGGCAGCCATGATCGGCCAGCAGGTCTCTAAAGAGAAGTTGTCGACACAACCCTTTGGAGGCTGACCGATCATGACCAAGCGTAATTCTACTCCACCCGATGCCGTGCTGGTAGCGATCGATATGGCGAAGCACCGCCAGGAGATTCTCCTTGAGCGACCGGAAGGCGGCCGCCGTCGCCGTATGACCGTGATGGCGACGAAGGCGGACTATGACCGGCTCGCGGACGAGCTGACCGCAATCGGCCGGCCCGTCATCGTCGGATTCGAAGCGACCGGCAACTATCACCGCACGCTGGCGCATCGATTACTGACCGCCGGCTTCGAGCTGCGCCTGATTTCCTCGGTTGCTTTGGCCCGGACCCGAGAAGCCCTGCACAATGGCTGGGACAAGAATGATTCCAAGGACGCGCAGGAGATCCTGCATATGCTGCGGATCGGCGCGACCCAGCGCTATGTCGATCCGCTGGCCGCGGGCATCAACGATCTGCAGGAGATGTCGAAGACACACGAAGCCATTTCCAAGGCGAAGACCCAGACATGGTACCGGATTCTGACGCATTATCTGCCGCTGTATTTTCCGGAGATCGAGCGCTTCGCGGGGAACAGCCGATCAGATTGGTTCCTGGCAATGATCGAGCGCTTTCCGACTCCGGGCAGCATCGCCTCGATCGGGCGCGAGGATTTCACCGAACAGGTCTGGCCGCTGATCGGTCGCAAGGTTTCCAAGGCCCGGGTGGTCAACGACATTTACGAGACGGCCTGCGCGTCGATGGCGCTGCCGATCGACGAAGATTCCACCGCCGTCAAAATGTTCCGCATGGTCATCGCTCAGGCACGCACCCTTATTCGGCAGCGCAACGAGATCGAGCGGATCGCCCATGATGCGCTGGCCGCGAACCGCGACTATCAACTCCTGCGCATGATCCCGGGGATCGGCCCGATCAATGCCCTGACGATCCTGGCGGAAGCCGGCGACCTGCGCCGTTTCGGCCACCATCGCCAGTTTCTAAAGTTCTGCGGCCTCGATCTCGCCACCCGACAGTCAGGCCTGTTCCGCGGACGAACCAAGCTGTCGAAGTACGGCAGCGCCCGATTGCGACGCACCTTCTGGATGGCGACCCAGGTTGCGATCCGGCAGCCCAACAACAGCTTCCGCGACAAGCTCGGGCGCTATGTTGCCGGGCATGCCGACGATCCTGATCGACGCCGCAAGGCGATGACCGCTCTCACCGCCAAGATGGCCCGCGTCGTGCACGCCGTCATCAAGACGGGAACCGAGTACCGTCCGTTCGTTGAACGGGCGGACACCAGATGGAAGGACCCCTCTCTGCTGTGCCGTGAGGGCGTGCCAAGATCTCTTGGCGCGACCCTGTAGATAATGTTTGGGCCTTCCATCTGGCATGCGCATCTCATCTTAAGGACGGTGAGGACCACGACCTCGACAATCGATGGATCCTGTGTTTGCTATGGCCGAGAGTGCTTTCCTTGACGATGGAAGCCATCTGGATCATAAAATCACCAGCGCCGATCACCCTCGGCGCAACGAGATCTGCTGGCCTTTTTCCGCTACGCCTTCCTAACATAGGACGTTATCTGTCAGGATGGTGTGGATCCTGGTAAGCGATAATTTTCCCCCACGCGGGGCGGACGGGCGCGGGCTTCGATTAGAAGCTGGCGCCTAATTTCGTTGTATCTAATTTCGATCGTGCTTTGCTCAGGCGGCGTTGGCGGTGGCACTCGTTTCGAACGTCATTTCGGCGGCCTTTGTATCGACCCAGTTCCCAGGTAGCAGGTCATCGATGGGCTCGCCGTCGCCGCGGGTGACGATGCGGGCAAGGACGTCGGCCAGGTAGGCGGCGGGGTTGATCGCACCCAGCTTGCAGGTCTCGATCAGCGACGCGATCGCCGCCCAGTTCTCGGCGCCCAGTTCGTGGCCCGCGAACAACGCATTTTTCCGTTGGAGTGCGATCGGCCGCATCGACCGCTCCACCGGGTTGTTGTCGATGTCGATCCGGCCATCGTCGAGGAACCGGACGAGCCCGGCCCAGTGGCTCAGTGCATAGTTGATCGCCTTGAGGGTCGGCGAGCCGCTGAACATGCGCCGGCGCTTGGCGTCGAGCCAGTCATGCAGCTCGTCGACGATCGGGCTGGCCCGCGCCTAGCGGACGGCAAGGCGCTCCTCGGGCGTGCGACCGTGGATCTCGCGCTCGATGTTGTAGAGCAGCCCGATCCGGTGCAGCGCTTCGGTGGCGATCGGCGCGCCATCGCCCTTGCCGCCGGCGTCGAAGAAGCCGCGGCGAACATGCGCCCAGCAATAGGCCAGCACCGAGGGTCCGCCGGGACGGCCCGCCTTGCCAAACTAGCCATAGGCTTCATAGCCATCGACCTGCAGGATGCCGTGATACTCGCCGAGGAGCTTCGCCGCCCACATGCCGCCCCGGCCCGGCATGTAGCTGTAAACGATCGCGGGTGGATCGACCCCGCCATGCGGGCGGTCGTCGCGGACCATCGCCCACAGGTAGCCCGTCTTCGTCTTGCCGCTGCTCGGCGCCAGCACCTTCGCGGTGGTCTCGTCGACGAACAGGCGATCGCTCTTCAGAAGCTCCGCCTTCTGCCGGTCGACGATCGGCTTCAGATAGCCCGCCGCGCGGCCGACCCAGCCCGCGAGCGTCGCGCGATCGATCGTCACGCCCTGGCGCGCCAACATCTGCGCCTGCCGGTAGAGCGGAAGGTGATCAGCGTATTTCTTGACGAGGATATCGGCGAGCAGCGCTTCCCTCGGCAGGCCGCCCGGCACCACATGCGCGGGAGCCTTCGCCTGCGCGACGCTATCGCCGCACGATCGGCACACCATCCTCGGCCGCACCGTCACGATGACGCGATATTGGGCGGGGATGATGTCGAGTCGTTCGGACCGATCCTCGCCGATCCGGTGCAGCGCACCGCCGCAGCCCGCGCAGCAGCCGGCCTCCGGCGCGATCTCGATCTCGTGACGCGGAAGATGCGCCGGCAGCGAGGCGCGGGTTCGTCCGCCGCACGCTTGCGCCGCGGCGGCGCGATGCCGGTGGCTTCCTCGCCCTGTTCGACCAGCAGTTCAGCTTCGGCCATCGATACGTCGCGATCTTCGAGCGCCAGCGCGAGCTGGCCGCTGTCGATCTTCTCCGACCGCTTGCCGAAGTGCATGCGATTGAGGACATCAAGAAGGTGCTGGAGCCGGGCGGAGCGGAGCCGTTCGGCGATGATCATCGCCTTTAGTGCCTCGACGTCGTCGGGCAGCTCTTCCACCCCCTCGCTCATGGTGCGGATGGATACATTATTTCGCGGTTTTCTGCCCGTTTTGTGCGGCAAGACGAGTCATTTTCACGGCCTATAACGCCATGACCGGACGCGCCACACGCGGGGCATGAACACGCGCCCAGTCGAGCCCTTCGATCAGCGCCGAAGCCTGCGCCGCGGTAAGGCTCATCACCCCGTCGCCGAAGCGCGGCCAGCGGAACGTGCCCGTCTCGAGCCGCTTCGTCACCAGCACCAGGCCGGTCCCGTCCCATAGCAGCAGCTTGATCCGATCGGCGCGCTTGCAGCGGAACACGAACATGATTCCGGAGAAGGGGTCGCGGTTCAGCTCGTGCTGCACGAGCGACGCCAGGCCCACCATTCCCTTGCGGAAGTCGACCGGCTTCACCGCCGCCAGCACCTTGAGCGGTCCCGGCGGGATGATCATGTCGACACCTGCACAGCCAGCAGCACCCGCTCGATATGGTCGGCCGTCACGCCGTCGGGAATGCGGATCGTCATGCCCTTGATGTTGATGCGGATCTCGGCGCCGCTGCCCTGCGCCTTCGGCTCCTCGACCATCGCCGGAACGAAGGCCGGCGCGTCGTCCGATTCCATCCGTTCGCGCGCTTCCCGGCGCCAGGCGTAGAGCTGCTGCGGCAGGATATCGTTCCGGCGCGCGATATCCGCGACGTTCGCCCGCGGCGCCATACTCTCGGCGATGATCCGGGCCTTCGCTTCCGGCGTCCACTGCCGACGCTCGCGACCCGCCGGGATCACCTCCATCGGGCGAGCACGACCGTTCCCGTTGCTTTCGAAGCTACTTTCGAACGTCGTTACATCGCCCATCGCTAGTTACGCTCCCGATACAGAAGGCGCGCAACATAACGATCTCAGAACATTCGAAAATGTGGGGGTAAATTAGCGCTTACGGATCCTGTATGGCACCGTCTTGATAAGCACGCGCAGGAAGGCTGCCGCGGCAAGCTTGGTCGCCCGGCGATAGATGCGGGCGAACACCAGCTTCGAGGTGCGGTCCACTTCGACATAGAGGAAGCCTCTTCCGCCTTCATAGCGCAGTTCCGCGATATCGACGTGGAAGTAGCCAATCTCATATTTCTTGAACTTCTTCGGCTTCTCCCGATCGGCTTTGGGCAACCGACTGATCCCGTGGCGTTGCAGGCAACGGTGCAGCGACGAGCGTGTCAGGTGTGGGATCACGTCCTTCAGCGCGATGAACACGTCGTCGAGCGGCAATCGCGCCTGCACCGGACACCGGATGTGTTCGAGGTGCTGGAACGGGGCTGCGCGCAAGTGGGTTATCCCGCCTCGATCAGGGCTGACAATGGCAGCGAATTTTATCTCCCGCGAGCTCGATCTGTGGGCCTACATGAAGGGCGTGACGCTCGACTTCTCGCGGCCTGGCAAGCCCACCGACAACGCGTTCATCGAGAGCTTCAACGGCAAGGAATGCCTTAACGCCCACTGGTTCATGAGCCTGGATGACGCGGTGCGAAAATGCGAGGCTTGGCGTAGGGACTACAACGAGGTACGACCGCACAGCGCGATCGAGAACAAATCACCGATATCGCTCATGTTGGCATCAGCGGCACATGGCCCGCCCTGATGTCAGCACGCTGGAAGGCTGCCAGCAGGGCGGTCCAGAAACGGGTAGCAGCTCAGAAGCCATCGAGTATCTTGGCAAGTTCTGGACGATCCTGGGATGTCGGTTTGCCCCAAACTTCGTCGTTCTGATCGCAATGCAACTCGGGTACGCAAATCCTTGTCCCTGGTTCACTTGACAAATTTTCAGAAGTAGCAATTTTAGCTCCTATCCTGAGTAGCAGGTAAAGATTGTGCTGTTCTTGACTGATTTTCAGCAGGGACTCGAACCTCGGCGCGCAGAGGTTCCTGGGCGCGTTCAAATTCGCCGCGGTGTGCAGCCCATCCTGCTCGTCTGCCGATATGAGTCCAGATCAGATATTCGATGTCGGCCCATTCGAATGGCGCTGGATCGATCGACGAAGCTTGGCTGTAGTCAGGGTCCAACAAGGGAAGAAGGACGAACGCGGGCGCGAGACGGAGCGCCGCTGCGCAACGTAAATGGTCATCGAGCGCCACGGCCGGGTTACCGCTCTCGATCTCTCGTAGCCAACGAACGCTCAATCCAACTCTGCGGGCAAGATGCTCCTGACTCAAGCGACGGCGAAGACGCTCGCTTTCGATGCGCCGCCCAGAGAACTCCTTGAGCTGATCCAGCGAAGCGACGCCGCCCTTCTCGCATGTCCTGGTGTCCGACATGAGCTTCCGTCCGAATAGTATGTGGTGCGCTAGCGCTCCATGCGAGGCTGGCTATCGCTGAGCGACACAGCAAGTAGAGATGCTTTCAGTCTATTAGCTTCGTTCATCTTCAACGATTTCAGTCTGTGTCGCGCCTGACGCAATTCCCTTCAATTCATTGATTCCAATATGAAAGTTGGAATCACGATGCTCGGCTGCGGCACAATCGTGCCGCCTTGGGGAACGCGCCTGCCCTCACGATTGCCGCTGGCTCACAGCGCGTCCATCTATCCCTCCGTTCCGACCGGCTGACTTATCACTGGCTGCCTCATCGGACGTTCACGCAACCCACATCGAACGGGCGCCGTCGCGCCAGGGAGGACTCATGTCATGCGATTCCGCGAACGATCGTGCTGCGCCTCGATTCCGGTTATCGTCATTATCGGCGAACGGCCCCTTCAAGAAACCTGCCGTCTTACTGGCGGCGGCCGCACTTCTCGCCTCGCCGGTCGTTAGTGCACAAGAGAAGACGGAGAAGGTGTTGCTGGCAAAAGCCGCAGCGGAGGCGGAGCAGCAACTCAAGCAAACCTTCACAAATCTCCAGTTCGATGATTTCGAACCGGCGCCGGTGAAAGGCGCGATCTATCAAGCGAGTGCTGGCGGCCGGATCGTCTATTATGCGCCCGAGAGCGAGCATCTCTTGTTCGCGTCGATCTTCGACAAGAACGGCGTCAATCTGACAGCCCTCGCGCAGGAAGCCGGCATCTCCAACCGTCTGAAATCGATAGACTCCTCACAGGCGCTTGAAATCGGCCCCAAGGATGCGCCGACGGTGATCGAATTTACCGATCCCGACTGCCCCTATTGTCGCGCGCTTAATCGATATTGGGCAGCGAAGGCCGCCGAGGGAAAACCGGTCCGGCGTCTCATATTCTTCGTGAGCGGCATCCATCCGGAAGCCGCGGCAAAGTCCGAGCACATCCTGTGCTCAGTCGATAAGGCGGTAGCCTTTAAAGCCATCTATTCGGGTGCCGCCCCGACAGCGCTGCGAACCTGCGCTGAAGGCCGCGGAAAGGTCGAAGCTCACGCCAAAGTGGTCAGCGCCGCTGGCGTCAGCGGGACGCCGACCTTGATCGTGGGGGGCAAGCTCATCTCAGGATTTCAGCAGGCCGAGATCGAGGCATTCCTATCCTCGGCGAAGACCAACCGTGTTTCTCGCTGAATTCCATCTCTTCATGGCGGCTGCTCGGACGCAGAGAGCATCATCGCTCTCGGTCCCAACGCACCGGAATGCCGGCGGCGACGCCCCTTCGGGCCGTCCAGCACCGCCGTCGGCCGACAACGATCACCATCGATGCCGGCAGGCAGAGTTCAGGGCGGCCCAATGCCCAAGAAAGCAATCATCCATGGTCAAAAAACTTACCAGAACCGTACTTTCGGCCGCCGATGTCGGCGTACCGGTCCTGCTTCTGTCGCTCCTCGCGGCAAGCGTCCACGCCTTTACCGCGCCCGTGGCGGGGGATCTCGGCTACGACATCTACGACATTGTCGTGAACCAGGGTGTCAAAGGCCCGCTCGGCTTCGTCGGGGGTGTCGCCGCCTTCCTGTTCGGCGTGTCGCGACTGTTCAGCAAT
Organism: Sphingopyxis sp. BE235; assembly: GCF_031457175.1. NCBI lineage: Bacteria > Pseudomonadati > Pseudomonadota > Alphaproteobacteria > Sphingomonadales > Sphingopyxidaceae > Sphingopyxis > Sphingopyxis sp. BE235. The sequence goes on along the minus strand of NZ_JAVDWC010000007.1, from coordinate 57,596 downwards.
ATCATGATCGGCATCCCGACGATCGTCGCTGCCGTCTGCCTCATCAAGGCGGACAGCATCCTTCAGACCTTCGGCATGGTGATCTGACGGCATCGGAACGTGGGCAAGCATTCGGGTTCCACGCTCGCCCACGTTCCGGTCACCGGGAGGAAGTGCTCCCGGACCCTCGTCCTCGCTTTCGATTTGCTTCGCTGGTGAGGACCGTAGCAGGAGGAGAAGGGTCGATGGACGAACGCTTGCCCCAATATCTGCACAAGCCGGTTCAGATCCTGTGGTTCGGATCGGACGAGTTCGTGTTGGTGGTCACCACCATCTTCGTCGCCGTCATCGTCGGCGGACTGGTCGGTTGGGCGTTCATCGCGGCCCTTCTCCTTTTCCTGCCATGGAAGCGCGCGCAGCCGCGCGGTTTCCTCGCCCATCTCGCATGGCGCTGGGGGATGCTTCACTTTCGCCATTATCCGGGTCCGACCCAAACCCGATTTTACGAGTGAGGCCGCAGATGTTCTCGCGTCATCGCAAACCCCGAAGCGCGCCGGTCGACCCGCTGCTCGGTAAACCCGCCAGCTTCGGGATCCATCGTTACATTCAGGGCTCATCGAACCTCTTCGAAGAGAACCGGCTGCTCAAGTTCGCGATCGTCGGGCTGTTCGGCATTACCGCGGTGCTTGGCGCGGTGATTTACAGCTCGGACCAGAAAGAGCGCACGGTGGTCGTGCCGTTCGGTTCGGGCGGCGATCTCTATGTGACCGGCTCGAAGCCATCGGCCGCCTATATCCGCACGATGACGCGCAATATCGTCGCGCTCGCCGGGACCTATTCGGCCTACTCGGCCGACCGGCAGTTCCAGGAACTGCTCTCGATCGTCCACCCATCGGCGTACAACAGCATGCGCGACAGCCTGAACAGCATATTGGACGATCTCGCGAACAATCCGACGCTGTCAATCGCGACCTACATCCGCCCCGACCAGCCCGTGCAGTGGACCGACCGCGACATCCTGGTGCCAATCGAGAAGGTTCGCGTGATCGGCGGCGTCATCCGCAAGTTCCGCGGCGATCTTCGCATTCGCTACGCCGTCGAAAATGGCCGCTTCTGGCTCGTCGCGCTCACCGAGGAGAAATTCGATGTCCAGCCTCGCTAGGCTCGCGGCGGCGCTGCCCGTTGCCGCGCTGCTGTTGCCCGCGCCCGCATCGGCGCAAGCCATCACCGTCCTTCCCGACCAGATGAGCACGATCCGCCTCTCAAACCGCGACGTCAATCATATCGTCTGCGTCGGCGGCGAGATCGAGGATGTGAAATTCTCGGCCGAAAAGGCGATCGCGGTCGAGCGGGCGGGCTCCGACGCATGGGTCAAGTTCCTCGTCAAGGAGGTCGACGACATGGGAATGGTAACGCGCAGCTATGTGACGACGCCCTCGGAGTTCTTCATCAACTGCAACGGCGCCATCTATCCGCTCTATGCCGAACCCGCGGAGATTCCCGCGCAAACGGTCACGCTTACGCCCGGACGGCCGCAGCTCGCGCGGGCGAACGAGGAACTGCTTGGTCCGCTCGTCGAAGAAGAGCGGGCGGTGTCGGTCACGCTGGCAATGCTTCAGGACCGCGTGCCGGCGAGCTTCACCGAGATAGCGCCGCGGTCGGGGACGATCACGATTGCCGCCATCCCTTCGGCGCAGCTGGTCGAGCGGCGCCGTCTCGCGATTGAAGGCTCCGGCCTTTCCGTCTCCGAGTATCGTCTCGCCAGCGATAGCGACGCCGTTCTCGAGGAACGGCAGTTCTTAGACCGCGCCCTCGGCACCGACATCTTCGCGGTCACGCTCGACCGACTGAGCCTCAAGGCGGGCGAAGACGCGCGGCTGATCGTGATCCGCCGGGAAGACGGCGAATGAACGACACGCCCGAACAAGAGCCGCTCGATCTCGGCGAGGTCGGCAAACCGCTTCCGCCCGAGGCCACTCGCGGCCCCGCTCTTCTCGCATTCAAGGACCGCTGGGCGACGCTGAGTTCGAAACAGAAGCTGCGCGCCAAGCAGTTGGGTGTCGCGGGCGTCGTCGCGATGCTCGGAACCGGTCTCTACACGGCGAGTACAGGCGGAGATGAGAAGGCGCCCGAGGCGCCAGCGGCGACCAAGCTCGACATGGGCGCCGGTCTGCGCGGCGACAGCCTCGAGACCAAGCTGCGAGGCGACCTGAAGAAGATCCTCGATGGCCAGACCTTGCTCGGCGACCGCGTCACCGCGATCGAGGAGGGCAAGGTCGTGCCCGGCAGCAAGCCAGGCGCACCTCCCGACGGCGACCCCGGGCTTCCCCCGGCTCTGCCGGGCGCGATACCAGATTATCCACCCGCGCCCGGCGATGCCGAAATCGCGACAGGCGAGATCCCGCCACCTCCTTCACCACCGGCGGCGCCCCCTGCTCCTCCTGCGCCCCCGGTTGAAAAGGCCGTCGGCGGGATCGGCACCGCGGTGACCGCTCTCGGGACAAGCGCCGCAGCCGACGGCAAGAATGCACAGTCTGGCGCTAAAAAAAAGACCCGGACGATCTATTTGCCGCCTGGTTTCATGAAAGCGCGGCTGCTGACCGGGATCGACGCGCTCGCGAGCCGCGATGCTACCTCGAACCCCGAACCGCTGATTGCGCGCGTCCAGGCGCCCGCCGTGCTGCCGAATGACGTCAAGGCCAATCTCTCGGGCTGCTTCGTCATCGGCAATGCAACGGGCAGCCTCGCCAAGGAGCGGGTCGAGGTCCAGCTCGTGTCGCTGTCCTGCGTCGATTTCGACGAACGCTCGGTGGTCGACCAGCCGATCAAGGGTTTCTTCGTCGACACCGACGGCAAGAAGGGGCTGTCGGGCAAGGTGGTAACGCGCGCCGGCGCGAGTCTCGCGCGCGCCTTCATCGCCGGCACGATCAGCGGGATCAGCCAGACGGTCGAGAACACGGTCGGTGACGTGTCGACATCGGCCTTGGGTTCGGTGCGGACGCTCGATGTCGGCGACGCCGCCAAGGTGGGGATCGCCGGCGGCCTCTCGAAGTCGTCCGACAAGCTCACCGACTTCTATCTCGATCTCGCGCGGCAGGCGGGACCTATCGTCGAAGTGGGCGCCGCCAAGGACGTCGTCGTCGTCATCCAGGAAGGCGTCACGCTCGAGATCAAGCCGACCGCCGGGAGCAAGTTCTGATGCCCCCGCCCATCCTCGGAGGAATATCGATGACCGATATGTCAAACCGGCGCCGCGCGCGCCTCTGCTCAGCCGCACTCTTGCTTGCCGGCGTCTTGCCACTCTCAGGGTGCGCAACGCTCGGCTCAGCGATGTCGCCGTACAGCGAAAAGTTCAGCTGCAAGAACGACGATCACGGCCAGTGCATCCATCCCGAGAAAGCCTATGAGGATGCGGCGGAGGGCCGGGCTTCGCGTTCGGACCCGGCGGTGACACGCGACAAGATATTGCTCAAGGCGAACCAGCGCGGCACCGCGCGCCGAGGACGCAGCGATGCTGATGCCTATGGTGATTACCGCGACAGCGTCTACCGGGAGCTTCAGGGGCTGATCGAGGCGCCCGAGACGCCGATGCTGCGGCCGGCGCAGGCGGTGCGAACACTGATCCTGCCCTATGCCGATCGGAACCGGCCCGACCGGCTCTACATGTCGCGCTTCGTCTATTCGGTGCTCGAGACCCCCTCCTGGGTCGTCGGCGGCTATCTCGTGCCGCTGGTCTCAGCCGCGGCGCGCGTGCCGGTGCTCGAGCAGATCCGCGAGGTGCCCGGAAGCGAACTGACGCCGCCGGTTGTGCCCGCGCGCGCGGAGCCGCGGCCATGAAGGCGCCCGGAACCGGCGGTGGTCTTACCTTCTCCGACCTGCACCGCGCCGTTGCGCGCGACCGCTATTCGGATTTCCTCCCGCTCGTCGCCTGGGTCGAGGAAGAGGAAGCCTTTCTCTGCATCGATGATGGCTGGGGCTATGCTTGGGAGTTGACCCCTGCCGCCTATATGTTCGCGCATGTTCACCAGGCGCTGCTCGGCCTGTTCAACGTCCAGTTTCCCGAGAACAGCGTCGTCCAGCTTATCAGCTTCGCCGACCCGCTGATTGCGCCAGCGCTCGACGCCTATCTCGACCTCAAGACCCGGCCAGATCCGCTGATCCAGGCATCGGCGCGCCGGACGCACGCTTATCTGAACGAAGGCCGGGACGGGCTTGGCGCGCTCCACGGCATTCCGGTGCGTGATTTCCGGACCTTCCTCGCTGTCAAAACGCGCGCCCCCATGCACAGCGACCTGCGCCGCCAGATCGAAGAGCAGCTTGCCAAGCTCGGCATTCGCCGCGTCGAGCCGCACGAAATGATCTCCTTCTATCGCCGTATCTTCAACGGCGTCTTCGAGGACGCTCCTGGCGTATTCGCCAGCGGTGCAGCCGGGCACCCCGCCCCGCCGATCCGCAAGCAGATCGTCGATGCCGGACCCGATCTCGCTTTCGACGGACCCGAAGTGTTCCTCGGGGGCCAGGTCGCACGCTGCCTGACGCCGAAAGCGCCGGCGAGGCGGGTTACCGCGGAACGCATGAACCGGCTGATGGGCGGGATGCGCGGGAGCGCCGAGGACAGCGACCAGATTGGCGGCCCCTTCCTCTATTGCCTCAACATCCTCTTCGACCATTCGCAGTTCGAAATTCACAAGCGCGCCCAGATATTGTCGGCGCAGAAAGCGGCGGGCAGCTTTGCGGTCGAGGTCGGCAAACAGATCGAGGAAATCGGCTGGGTGCTCGACGAGGCCGGCAACAGCCGTTTCGTCTCGGTCATGCCGACCGTCTGGGTGTTCGGCCGCGATTCCCATCACGCCCGCGAGATGGCCGCGCGCGCCAAGCGCCTCTGGGAAAGTGAACCGCTGCCCTGGATGGTGCAGGAAGAATCCTACCTCAATCCGATCTTGCTGACCGCGAGCCTGCCGTTCGGCCTTTATCCCGAGCGCCGAACGATCAAGATGCTCGAGCGCGATTTCCGGATGCCGGTGAAGGCGGCAGCGCTGATGGTGCCGATCCAGACCGACTTTCGCGGAGGCGGCCGCCCTGCCCTGCTCTATGTGGGCCGCAAGGGTCAGCTCGTCACACTCGACCTCTTCGATCCGCGCATCAACAATTATAATTTTGTGGTCGCGGCCGAAAGCGGCGCGGGCAAGAGTTTCCTCCTCAACGATCTCTGCCGGCAATATTATGCCCAGAACGCCCTCATCCGCATCATCGACATTGGCGGTTCCTACCGCAAGCTCTGCACCCTCTGCTCGGGTCGTTATATCGACGTCGGCGAGGAACGGCTGGTTCTGAACCCGTTCGACCTCGGGCTCGCGCTCGACGGCGAGGACAAGCATTCGGCGATCGCGATGGCGGTCGCGATCGTTGCCGAGATGGCGAACGCGGCGACGCGCAAAGGCGTTTCGACCTCAGAATGGAATCTCATCAAGTCGGCCGTCCAGTGGACGATCGATGGGGGCTATGCCGATGAAGGCATCGACTGGGTCCGCGCCTGGCTCGGTGCCTATCCGCAATTTGCCGCAGCCGATCTCGACCGTGTCGAGCATCTGAAGCCGGTCGCGCGCGAGCTCGCGTTCAATCTCAGGGATTTCGGCTCGGATGGCGCTTACGGGCACTTCTTCAACGGGCCGTCGACCTTCGACATCTCCGCCGACGAGTTCGTCGTCCTCGAGCTCGAGCGGCTGAAAGCCATGCCTGACCTGTTCAACGTCATCGTCATGGTGGTGGTAAATGCGGTGACGCAGGAGCTCTACCTCTCGGCGCGCGACCGGCCCCGCTTCGTGCTTTGTGACGAAGCAGCGCAGTTCATGACGAAAAGCGATGGTCAGGATCTGTCGCGGCTGGCTGAAGCCTTCGCACAAGGCTACCGCCGTGCCCGCAAATATCAGGGCAGCTTCGGCATCGTCCTCCAGTCTATGAACGACCTCACGCTGTTCGGCGGCACAGGCCAAGTCATCCTCGAGAATGCGGCGACGCGGTTCCTCCTGCAAGGCTCCACCTATGATCGTGCTGTCGAGAGCAAAATTCTTGACTATTCCGGGTTCGTCCTCGACCTCCTGAAATCGGTCCGCAACAACAAGCCGAACTATAGCGAGGTCTTCATCGACTCTCCGCTCGGGCTCGGGGTCGCGCGGCTTGTCGTCGATCCCTTCAGCTACTGGATCAACACCAGCGCGCCCGGCGAAGTCGCGGCGTTCGAAGCACTGATCCGGGCCGGGCGATCGCCGCTCGAGGCTGTGTGCGAGCTCGCCGACGTCGATCCCCGCGAGATATTGGGCGATCGCCGCGACTTGCCGCGAGCATCGGAGCCAGCGGCATGAAGCGGCCTTCGCTCCATCCCGACGAGCTAGCGATGCAGCTCGACGCCATGTTGCCCGCCGATCGGGCGCTGTTCGACGCGGCCGTTGCGGCAGTGGCCGAGCGGCAGGCACTGGGTTGGCGGTTCCGGCTCGTCATGATCGAATCCGTCATGATGGCTGGCCTCGTTCTCATCGCCGGACTGCTGGTTGACCAGCCGACGTCGCTGTTTACGCAGGCGTCGGTGACGGTCGGAATCGCTTGCTTCGCAAGCGGGCTGCTCCTGATCTGGCTCTCGTCCGTGACGAGCGGTCTGATGCTCCGGTGGCGCGGTCATCGGCGGACACGATGAACGGCCTCCTCTCCCACGCTCCTTCGCCCATCGCGGTCAGGTTGGCCGTCGGTGGCCTGATGCTCGGCCAGGCGCAAGCCCTCATCCTCTTCGCCGCGCCCGGCCCAATCGCGAACTCGCCGCGATCGCTCATCGTCGTGCTGAGCCTTCTCTCGTTGGTTTCACTTGTCGGTGCGATCATCGGTGTTGGCAGCTCCGATCCGCGAGAAAGATGGAGGAGATATCGTCGTGGAACATGATCGCGGTAGCATTCGAGTGGCCGCCTGGCAGTTTGGCACCTCGTTGATGCTCGTGTTTGGGGCATTCGTCATCGCCGCCACGGCGCGTGGACAGACCGCGGCGGTCGGGCGCACCTGGGCGATCGCTGAACCCGATGCCCTTTCTGAAATCGAGGCGCGCGTTGCGCAGCAGCCGAAAAGCATCGCGGGTCGTTTCGGTCCGCGTGAGAAGTGGAGCGCAATGCAGTCAGCCGCACTCGGCGTTGCGCGCGCGAACAGGAAACGAAGCGTCGTGCCGTTCCACACGCTCGATTTTGAGGTCCGGTTGGACGACGGCAAACTGCTCTATCCCAAAGGCTACACCTTCAACCCCCTCACCTATGTGTCGATGCCGCAGCGCCTGATCGTGGTTCATTCGCGCGACCTGAACTGGGCGCTTGGCCACGCGCGGGCGAGCGACTGGATATTGCTCGCCGGGGGCGGCCCGGAGGTGACCGACCCGATCGCACTCGGAGAGAAGGTTGCGCGCCCGCTGTTCATTCTCGAAGAGCGCGTGAAGGAGCGGCTCGATCTTCGCGTTGCGCCGGTCATAGTCGCGCAGGTCGGACAAAAGCTCGAGGTCAGCGAGTTCGCGCTTGAACGAAAAGGCCCGGCTCCCGCGAGCCAAATCCTACGCTCGGCGAGCACGCCGTAATTTCGCCAGCTCTTTTTTGGCGCCTTCATCCAATCGCAAATCCGGTCATCCGCCTATTCGGACGCCGCGACCCAGGGGAGCTCTACTCGGAAACGAAGACAGAGTTCTTCATCTTGACGCCCGCCTGGCTTCGGCTGGACGGGCGTCTTTTTTTACTTCGATGAAGTTCGCAAGATTCCGCAGGGTCCCATTTGGCCCGATCGTCGACTTCGTTGATGCCTGGAGGAACTCGCTTCGCAAGAAGCGAGCTTTGGTGCCTTCCCTTCGCCATGGTCTGGTCCGCAAGGACGCGACGGGACCGCGAGCAGACATCTGATCGGCAAATCCAACCTCAGCGTCACGGAAGCCGGCCCCGCACCGCTGATAGCGGCAACGATGTGCCCATCCGCGGCATATCCTTTCCCATCTGGTTGCGACGAGCATGTCGGCGGGTCCATCTCCGCTTCGGGCAGGCCAATCGCCCATACAGAGCGCCGAAGCCTCATCCAACCTTTTCAGCGCCCTACCTGGCGGAACGGAGAAGTCATGCCAGCTTGCCGACACTTGCGCGCGACTTCCGCATCGGGGAGCAGCGGCGCCAGGCGCCAAGTCGAGCCGAAGAAGACGCGCCGGTCCTTTCGCTGGGCGGTACCCGTCGGGCTCGGCGCAGTTCTCGCTTTCATCCCCGCTCCAGCGCAAGCATCCAAATGTCCGAGCGACACGATCTTCAACCCGATCACCAAGGTGCGTTGGAACTGCATCTTCCCCATCACCATCGGCGGCGTGCGCGCCGGCAGCTACGACAAGCTCGACAAGGCGCTCGACGCACAATCGGCGTCGAAACCGCTGTGTGCGTGCCGCAAAGGTGCAACCTTCTGGTTCGGTGTCAAGGTCAGTTTCTGGACTCCGAACCGGATGATCGACGTGGTGACCGAACCCGGCTGCATGATGGCGCTCGGCACGGACATCATGGCGACCGGCGGCAAGCTCCAGGGCAGCCAGTCGTCGATTTCGGACGGCACGAACACGACGAAGTTGTTCGCGCAGATGCACTATTATGTCGCGCCGGTCTGGAAGATGCTCGACATGTTCAGCGATCTTCCGTGCCTCGAGGATGACGGTTTCGACGTCGCGCTGATGACCGAGGTGATGCCGACCTGGCAGTCGGGGACGCTGGGAGCGATCATCCAGCCCGAAGGCATCCTGTTCGGCAATCCCGCGGCCGGCCTTGCCTGCATGTCCGACAGCGCCGCGGCGGCAGCGGGCAAGGTCATCGACCCGCTCTTCTGGTGCATGGGCAGTTGGGGAAGCACCTATCCTGTCGCCGGCGACATTCACATGGGCGACCGCGTCGAAGCCTGGGCGGGGCTGGCAGCGCGCGGCACGTTCATGATGGGCCGGCTCGGCGCGCTGACCATCCATTCGGCGGACGGCTGCTCGTTCAAGCCGCAGCCGATCTGGACCAAGAGCCGATACAAACTCCAGCTCATGGAGCCGGTGAAGGGCGGCAAGTGCGTCAACATCGGCCGTCCCGGCGCGCTCTGGACCTCCGGCAAACACGCGCCGGGCAAGGACAACGCCCAGTTCATGCTCTTCGAGAAAGCGATCTGCTGTGCCGGCATTTCGACGCCCTGACCCGGCACTCCCCGATCGTCTCGTGCGCAGCCCGGAATCGGCCCGGTCTGCCCGCCACAGCCCCGGTGGCTGCCGGCAGGCGCGCGAGGCGGGAGCGGCGCCCTGCCCCCTCTCGGGCGCCGCTCCACCTGCAGACGATACGGGTAAATTGCCATCGCCACAAGCGAGACCGGCCCTGATCCCGCCGTGTCCTCGGGTAAAAGCGGTGCTCACGGTGTTCGACGGCCAGGCCGTCTATCGGCACCTCTCGCCCGGATCCGATGACTTCCGGGCGGGAGACCTGTTTCGGCTCGCGCATGGATCGCGCACTGTGGACGGTGATCGTTCGTGAAGCGCTCGGTTTCTCTCCTGTTGCTGCCGATGGCGGCAATGGCTTCCGCCAGCACACTGGCGCAGTCAGTCGAGGACCGCGCGCGCGCAGCCGCGGAAGCTTCTCGCGCGAAGTCCTCGACCAGCAAGGCGATCCAGGAGAATTACCTCACCCCCGGCCTCAGCGGACAGCCGATCGCGACGGTCGATCGCAGCCAGAGCTTTACGCCGAGTCTCGCCTGCCAGAAAACATCGAGCCTCCTCGAAATCCTGATCCAGCCTGACGGCACGGGCGACATCAACACCGTCCGCATCGCCCGCGACACCGATCTCGACGGCAGCTTCGACCGCGTGTCCACCTTGCCCGTGCCCGTCTCGGGCATCTGCGCCAACGGCGTCATCGCTTGCCAGCCCGGAAGCTGGAACGCGTGCAACTATCATCGTTGGAACGTCGATGTCTCGGGCGACCTGGGGCTCGCCGCCGCCGAAATGGCCGAACTCGCGGGCTGCTATTGCATCAACAATAGCTGCGGCGCGAATCTCGTGATGGACAATCTGCCGTCGGTGCTCAAGGATCTCGGCGGCGGCGCGATCGGCGCACTCACGAGCCACGATCCCCGCGTCGGCGTGGCCGAGGCGCGCATCAACGGCCCGCTGATCCAGTATGTCGGAGCGCAATCAACCGCCTGCACGGCTTTGCCGGACCTTCCGCAAACAGCCTATCGCGGCCGTCCGACTTCGATCCTCGGCGACGCCGCGGCGACCGCAGCCGGAAGCTCGCTGTTCCAGAGCCTCAAGGGATCGCCCGCCGGCATCGGCAAGGCCGAACAGGTCCGCGCCTGCACGATCGAACGCGACGTCACACTGCGGCCGCTCGCGTATGAGGATATCGTCTCCGCGACGGGCGTCATCTATTCGGTTCAGGGCTGCGGCGAAGGCTGCCGACGCTTTCGCATCATCGGAGATGGCAATTGCAGTAGCGCGCCGCCGATCTTCACCGCGCGCTTCGAAGTCAGCGACCCCGCGAAGCTCCTGTCGGCGCGGATCGTCGAGATGGGCGCCGACGACTGGGTCCAGGGCCGCATCAACGGCCGCGTCGTCGGCTCCGCGGGGCCGCGTCCGTGGCTGACGACAGGATTGCCTTCAGGCGACTGCCGCACCGATGGCGGCGCGGCGCGCAATTACACCTCCTATGATTTTACCACCGACCTGCGGGCGGGGCCGACGACGGTGTCGGCACGCGTGCGCGGCGGCGGCGGCGGTGCGCCTCTCACGACCGAATGGGGACTGGTCGACGTCGAGATTCGCGTTTCGGACGCATGCGAACCGAGCGACCGGCTCGTCGACCAGTGCGCAGATATTGGCGCCAATCAAAAGTGCCGCCTCGACAGCGAGAGCGTCGATGGCGTCCAGACGTTTCTGAACGGCGTCGGCACCGGCCTTCGCCCCCTCCCGCGGTCGCGCCAGTTCGGCACGGGCAGTTGCACCGCTACCCTTACCCGCGACTTTTTCCTGCGCCAGCGGACCTATAAATGCGCGATCGACACCGGCGCGATGCCCGAACCCGACCTGTCGCGCGGCGCCTATATCATCGATCGTTCGACCGAGACGCTGCTCGCCGACCGCGTTCGGACGGCCGACGGCGGCAGCGCCGCGTCTACGCGCGCCTTCGCGCTTCCCGATCGCGGCTCGGTTCCAGCTTGCGAGGCGGTCTGCAAGACGCGCTCTGCGAAAGCCAATACCGACGCGGCGCCTGCGGGCGTCGTCGGCGCGCAGCAGACCAGCCCGACCGGCTTCGACACCTTCTATCACGCCTGCTCACCGGGCAATGTCTGTCCCGCCGGTCCCGGCGAGACCATCGTCACGCCCTGCGGCTGCCTTGATACCTTTCCCGAGGCGGTGGTCATGATGCAAACGGTTAGGCTCGCTGGCGCCGATCTCGCCTGCACGGCGACAGCGCGATGATGGGCCGCTTTCTCTTCTGGCCGTCGCGCCTCGCGCTGATCCTGTTCGGCATCGTCGCCTTCGCGCTCGCCGTTTACGCGTCGGCAGCGCAGGCGCAGCAGATTTGCGCGGTCGACCTCAATGGCAATGGTGACGCCGACGACGCGGGCGAGACCGCTAGCTGCGTCGGGATGCAAGGTGGTAGCTGGCAGTGCCCGATCGAACGGGCATCGTGCGCGCCCGAGCCCGGCGGCGCGTCGTCCTGCCCGCTTGGTTCGCAATATGCGTGCGAGACGCTGGCGAGCGGCGGCGTGCCGAGTTGCTCGCCGAACGCCTGCATCGATACCGCGGCAAACCCGATCGAGGATGAACCCGTCGTCGACGATCCGGGCGCGCCCGCCGACGGCGAAGTCGACACCGACGGCAATTGTCTCGGGAACATCGAGATATTCGGCGGCCGCGCGCTGCGCTGCCGCCCAGCGGGCCTCAAGACAACCTTTTCCAACTGCTGCAAGGACAAGGGTAAGATCGTCAAGGACGGAATGGGCTCGTCGATCGCGTCGACGCAGACGAAGATCGCGATCGCCAAGGGCGTGTTCACCGGAGCCCAAGCCGCCTATGCCGCCTTCCAGGCGGGCGCGACGGCAAGCCAGGCGGCGAGCGCGGGCGCCAATGCGATCATTGTCGGCATCGATCCGACCTCGATCGCGATCAGCCTCGCGGTCAACGTCATGATCGAGTTCCTCCTCTCCTCCTGCGACCAGCAGGACATGGAGACGGGCATGCTACGCGGCTCGGGCATGTGCGTCGAGGTCGGCTCCTATTGCTCGTCGAAGATCCTCGGCATCTGCGTCCAGAAGTCGCGCAGCCATTGCTGCTTCAATACCAAGCTCGGCCGCATCATCCAGGAACAGGGCCGCCCGCAGCTGAAGTCGTTCGCGGATGGCTGGGGACCGGTGAAGACGCCGAACTGCCGCGGGTTCACGCCCGAAGAGTTCCAAGCGCTCGACTTCAGCCGAATGGACCTCTCCGAATATTATTCGGAAGTTCAGGCCCGCGCGCAGGCCGACATCCAGTCAGACATGAAGGATCGTATCGATGCCTATATGCAGGCCATCGGCCGCTAGGCGCCGCGCCGTACTCGCGGTGGCGCTCGCCGACGTAGCCGGCATCGCCGGCCTTGCCGCAGCGCAAATATCGCCGGGCATCGACGACAACCCGTCGGCGCGCGAGAAGGTAGAACGCGAGGGCGAAGCGGCGATGGACCGGCTGAAGGGCGCGGTGTCGCGCCGCAAAGCCCAACAGCAAAACGGCCCATCTGACCTGCCGAAGCCGAGCGAGGTCGAACGCCGGCGCGCCTTCGAGGCGATGCGCGACCGTGCCAAGTCGCCAGCGATGGAAGCCCGCGCCCGCGATGCGCTTGAGACCGGCAAAGACCGCTTCGCCGCAGAGCGCGAGGCGATGGCGAAGCGGCTCGGCCAGGCACTCGGGCTCGAAGCGCCCGAGATCAAGGCCGTCGCCGATGCCGGTCCGGCGCCGGCGGCGAAAGGCTGGGTGCCTGTGCTGTTCGTCTCCTCGTCGATGCCGACGTCAACGCTGCGCACCTATGCAGCGCAGCTCGAGAAGGCACGCGGTGTCCTCGCGTTCCGCGGCATGCCGGGCGGGATGGCCAAGGTCGCGCCGATGGCGAAGCTCACCGCCGAGATTCTCCGCCTCGATCCCGGCTGCGAGGGACCGGCATGCGTGATGCGCGACGTGCAGGTGATCGTCGACCCGCTGGTCTTTCGCCAGCACGGCGTCACCCGCGTGCCCGCGCTCGCCATGATCCCGGGCGATCCGGTGCTCCCCTATTGCGAGCGCGAAGACGAAAGCCCGCGCGCTGCGCACGTCGCCTATGGCGATGCCGCGCTTTCTGGCTTGCTCGAGGAAATTGCCCGCCTCGGCGGAAAAGAGGAGGTGCGCGATGCTCAGTCTCGCCTGGAAGGCCGGTAAGCATCTGGCGATCGGTTTGAAGGGACTGCCGCGGCGCGCAGCCGTTGCGCTCGGCAGTCCGGGGCTCGGCGAACCCGCACGCCCCGACCGGCTCTGGAAGGCGACGGCGCTCCTCGTGCCCCTCGCGCTGCTGACCTGGTGGGCGATCCCGCAAGCCATTCTCGTCATGTCACCGTCGATCGACGCCTTGGCGGTGCGCGCGGCGCCGGGGCCGATCGCCAAGGGCGACCTCGTCCTGTTCATGCTCTCACATCCGCTGGCCGGCTCCGAGCCCGTCAAGGTGACCAAGCGCGCGCTCTGCATGCCGGGCGAACGGATATCGCTGATCGAAAAGCCATCTTCGATGGAGCCCGATGCCATGGATGGCTGGTATTATTGCGACGGCGTGCTGCTCGGCGTGACCAAGCCTTATGGCCGGGGTGGCCAGCGGCTCGACTATTGGCGGCCCGATCACGGGCTGATCCCGCCGGGATTGATCTATGTCGGCTCGCTGCACCCGAGCGGGTTCGACAGCCGCTATTACGGACCGGTGCCGATCGCGCGCCTCACCCGCATGGAGAAGCTGCTGTGATCCGCCCTGCCCTCCTCGCGGCGCTCATCACGGCCTTCCCCGCCGCCGCGCAGCCGACCTCACCCACCCGCGAACCGAAGCAGGGCTATTGGTGGTATCAGGCACCGCCGCCGGTCGAAGATGCGGATGCCGAGCCCGACGCGCTGATGAAGCCGGCGATACCGCCGATGGCGGAACTGGCGACATGGACGCCGCCCAAAATCCGCAAGCTGATCGAGCAGCAACGCGACTATGCCGCGACCGTGCTCACCGTCGACGCGGTCGCGGACTTCTGGCGGCTGCAGGACTTCGCGCGGCGCAAGGCACGTGCGTTCGCAGGCGTGACTCAGATCGCCTTGCTCCAGAACCCCGAACTCAATGCCAAGTCCGCCAACCCGATCGTCGGCGACGCGCGCGCGGCGATGGGTGCCGAGAAGGAAGCGGTTCGCCGCCGGTATCTCCGCGCCCACGCAGGCCAGTTCGCGCTCGTCATGTTCTCGCGGAATTCCTGTGGCTATTGCCGGGTGCAATGGCCGATCCTCGAACGGTTCCGCGAGGAGACGGGCTGGCAGGTCACACAGATGGATCTCGAGCGCCGTCCCGAACTCGGCCAGCGCTTCGGCGTCGAGATCACGCCGACGACGATGGTGATCCGCCGCGACAGCTCGGCAAGGATGGTGATCGCGTCGGGTGTCGAATCCTATCCCAATCTCGCGCAGACCACATACCAGGCCGTGCGGCTGATGCTCGGCGACATCCGCCCCGAGCAGTTCCTGACCGGCGCGGGCGAGGAAGATGGTTTCTTCGATGCGCTCGGCAACGGGCCGGTATCGGCGACCGATCCGCGCGCACTCGGCGGCGATTTGGTGGGCGCAAGCATGGAGCCGCGTCGATGACAGCGTCTATTGCCGCGCAGCGCCGCGCAGTCGGATCAAGCTTTCGATTGATCGGGGTTCATCGCAGCTTGCCCATGCTTTGCCAGAAGGCCAACAGCGCCTCGATCGAAGCTCACGAAGGTCTCGCCTCCCAGCCATTGGCCATCGTGGGCGATGACCCCATCAGCGAAGTCTCCACCTTGCTCCAGTATTGCAAGCCCCGCTTCAACAGCCTGTCGGTCCGCTGCGACATTGCCGGCGTCGATAAGCAATCTGACCGATGCAGCGACCCTTGCCGCCTCATAGCGATACACTTTCCTGAGCACCCAGCAGAACTCGCACAAGGCCGGAAGCGTCACAGCAATAAGTTCTGCTTCCTTCAGGAGCTTTTTTGCCAAGGGGCTTTGAACGGGATCGTCCAGCGTTGCGGATCGGACGAGGATATTGGTGTCGGCAGTAATTTTCACAGCTGTCCGGCCCAGCCCTTTTCAATGGCCTCATTCATCTCCTCGATCGAGATGGGCCGCTGGCCTTCCCGCTTGAGTGACCCGAAGAAATCCTCAATCTTTCCGGAAGGCCTGATGGCCCGAATCTTGATTTCACCGCCGGGGAGTTTGTCAAAGCTGATCTTGTCGCCTGGATGGACGCCGAGATGCCTGAGCAATTCCTTCCGCAGCGTGACCTGCCCTTTCGCGGTAATGGTAACAGCGTTCATGTGGCGAGTCCTTTCAATAGCACAAGGTAAGAGCAAATCCCCTTACCTGCAAGGCGAGTTCAGTATGTTGGCGCGATGTGCAAGCGCGCTGAGCATGAGCATCCTAGTCATTTCGCCCGGCATGGCGCAGACTGTCAGCCGCGAGGATGCAGCGCGCGCCGCGATCCATCCGGTCGGAACAACTGCGGCGATGAACCACTGGCTCTCGCGCGTTCCGGTGACGCGCGCTTTCCCGCCGGACTTTACCGAGGAACTGCGCGGACGCAGTTCGGCCTTCGTCGTCGAGATGAGCACCGCGCCCGGCTGCGTTCCCTGCGCCGATCTCTGGACCAAGCTCGGAAGTCTGGGAAGGCGATATGGCTGGCAGGTCCGCGCCATTTCCGCGCAGGAAGCGATGCTGCGATCGGGCCGGCTCGGCTTGCCCTGGATCGGGCATCCGGTCGCATGGGTGCGTCCGATGAACGATACGAACCGGATCATTCCAATCGCCGTCGGGACCGATCATGCGCCCAATTTAGCGCGCAACCTCTATCTCGCCGCGAAGATGCTGACGGGCGTTCGCCCAGCGGTAGGCGTCCGCGCACTCTCGAAATTCACTGGAATCGTTGGGGGCCCGTCGCGATAAGCCGGACGGAACTTTCTTAGCTCTGGCGCGGAATCTGCTTGAAACATCAAAGCCATGATGCATGCTTCATAAGCTGAATCTGGTCTTGTCATTATTGCCTCGCGTCGGGCGTAGGACGCGACCTGAGCGAGATTCTTGTTTTGATAACCGCTCGCGACTATATGAAAACAACGATCCAAACAGGATCGTGTTATGAGTGGAATGATGGCAAACGCTGTAACTCAAGTGCTGACGACGGTGAACGCCCCTTATGGGGCGGCCGTTTCCGCACATCAGCTTGCTGCCATGATCGTCGACTTGAAGAGCGCGATTGACTGCAACGCGCCGGTTTTCGCTTTCTTCTCCGAAGTGCCGCTGAACGTCCAGGAACAGTTCATGGCAGCGATGGGCGTAGACGCAAGTCAAGCGAGCCAAGTCGCCGATAAAATCTCCGAACTTTCGGGCTACACGCTACCGCTGGCGGCCTGACGCCGTGTCTGCAAAGCGGCCGAGCGAATGGCCGGTCCTTTTCAATCTCGCCGTAGATATTCTTGACCATTTCAGGAAGGCGAACGGCTTCGCGCCTCAGTGGAGCTTCGGCGGCGGAACCGCACTGATGCTGCAGATCGATCATCGTGAAAGTCACGACATCGACCTGTTTCTGGACGATCCACAAATCCTCCCATTTCTCAATCCGGAAACGCAAGGCATCAAACTCGATCACGCTCCTGACAGCTATCAGGCAGGCACCGATATGCTGAAGCTTGCTTATCACGATCTGGGCGAAATTGATTTCATCTGCTGCGACAGCATCATTCCAGATCCAACACGAGCGCACGACGTTCAAGGTCACGCCATCGCGCTTGAAACGCCAGCGGAAATCATCGCTAAAAAGGTCTTCTATCGCGGTTGGAGTTTCCAGCCGCGCGATATGTTCGACCTTGCAGCGGTCGCCGAGCATTTTGGACCCGACTATGTAGTCGGGGCTATTGAGCATTGCGGCCGCGCGAGGTGCGAAACGGCTCTGGCAGTCATCAACAAAACGAATCCCGCCTATGTTGAAGGGATTATTGGCCAGCTCATGCTTCGCGAAAAGACGCGCAATCTCGTTGCCCACTCCCGAGAAATCAGTCGAGACCTGATCGGACGAGCTTCAGCGAAACAGCCTATCCTGAATCCGGATACCCGGCCGCATGAGTCCGACCGGTGAACGATACGAACCGGATCATTCCGATTGCCGTTGGCACCGAATCATGCGCCCAATATCGCGCGCAATTTATATCTCGCCGTAAAGATACTGACCGGCATGCGCCCTGCAAGCCGGGGTCCGGGCGTTTTCGAAATTCACGGGAATTGTTGCTCAGGGGCCGGGCATCTCATTGCAGCGCCGAACGAAGCCATAATTTCGATCGAATGCCGGTTCGAGACTCCCTTCAAGGCGACGAGGCCAAGTTGGCCGATCACTTATCCTTGCAAATCTGGAGCCACGGTCCAGATTTGCAAGGATAAGTGATCACACATCAACGTGCGCTCGACATGGCCGACGCCAGTCCGAGATGCTCCACAAAGGGTTCAAAATCGCGATCACTATAGAGCAGTGACAATCCATCCTCGATGCATCGCGTGGCGATCAGCGTATCGATTGTCTTGCGAACGGTAATCCTCTTTCCGCGCAGGGTCTGAAAGTTTCGGGCCGCCTGGATTGCGACGTCACGACCTCCGATATCGATCTGGTCGAGAGACCCCATCAATCTTAGCGCGACGTTGAAGGCGCGATCGCTGGTAAAACCTTGCAGAACCTCGGCCAGAATGATGTCGCCGGTCAGCAGCGGTTCCGCGCCAAGCAACGCGTCCAACCTCTCCGTCTGCGGTGTGGCATCGCCCCGGAAGTAATTGATCCAGACGCTGGAATCGACGAGGATCACCCGTCGGTTCTCATGGCGTCAAGATCGCCCGCCCAGGTGAGCTTGCCCCGGAACCTTCGAATCTCGTCCTGTTTGCGAAGCCGAAGCAACGTCCGCAAGCCGAGTTCAACGGCCTCGCGCTTCGTCTTGAGACCCGTCGCGCGAAGAGCTTCGTTCATAAGATTATCATCGATGACGATGTTGGTCCGCATGATGTGTATCCTTTTCTTAGATCATACACATACGATCCTTTGAAAGCGTTTGCAATCCATCACGGCATCTTGCCGACCCTGAAACATGGGACGAGGCGATGATCGACATGGCAGTGGCCCATTTCGCGTGGGACATATTAGCGGAAGGACCTTGCCTCTGAGAGGCGCGTACGTGCCTCTGTCCTTGTCGCGAGAGGTCAACACAAGCGACCATGAGTGGGTTCAGCCTGCCACATCCCGCCCCTGAGAAAGAACGCTGATGTCCTCGCTTGGCGGCCGCCGCGCCATTATGATCGCCCTCATCATGTCAACCTGCGGAGCCGGCGCGCCGGGAGCCTATGCCCAAAGCTGGGCCGAACACTGGTTCGACAATGTGACCTACACGTCGCCCGGTAGTTTCGAGGACCAGGCGCGCGGTTATGTGACCGCGGGCGGCTTCTCGGGCCGCGTCGACGTCCACCACGACTATCTGACGAGCGTGACGCTGCCCAAGGTGCGCGCGGGCTGCGGTGGCATCGACATGTTCCTCGGCGGCATGTCGTTTCTCGATCCCGACTATCTCGTCCAGAAGCTCGAGAGCATCCTGCAGGCCGCGCCCGCCGTCGCCTTCCAGTATCTCCTCGAAACCCTTGACGAGAAGATGGGCAACATCATCTCGAAAATGGAAGCCGCGACCAACTTCCTGAACTCGATCCAGGTCAACGACTGCCGTCTCGCGAACCGCATGGTGCAGATTGCGAAGGGCGACGACAATATGTCGGGGATCATCGAGGAGATGACCGGCTACCGCTCGATCAAGCAGGGCTATGCCAAAAGCTATCAGCAGAGCCGCGAGAAGATCGAGGCGAACAACAACAACCCGACCGAGGATCTGAAGGAGGCGCTCGCCAACTGCCCGCGCGAGGTCACCGACATCTTCCGCACCGGCTCACTGCTCGCGCATGCCGCGGCGCGCGTCGGTGCAGGCGAATGGACCAACGTCATGCGCGCGCGGGTCGGCGATGTTTACATGCGCTGGGATCAGGCCGACAAGGTGCCGCTCTTCTCGGCCATCCCTGCCTGCCCGCGCCAGGATACCGAGGCCGTCGAGGATTTCCTGACCGGGCGGGTACCGGCCCGATCGCTCAACCTGCCGCCGACGGGCGCGGACTGCAGGGTCGACGGGCCGGGCCGCGGCGCGCTCGTCCTCGCGCGCGAACGGATGCAGGCGATCGCCACCAAGATCCGCACCCGCACCGCACTGACGGCCGAAGAACGGCAGTTCGTTGCCAATGTGAAGACCCTCCCCATCTACCGCATGCTCGAATGGGGCGTGCGCGAAGGCGTCGAGGACGCGGTGATTGGCGATACCGACGAGCTGGTCGCGCTGACCCTCGCCTACCAGATGCTCAACGACCTCACCCGCAGCATCGACTTCGCGCTGTCCAATGCCGAACGCGGAACGTCGGTCGCCGGTGCCGCCGACGCCGGCAACGCAAATATCTGTCAGACGCGCATCCTTACCAAAGGCATCGAGCAGCTCCGCGATCTCCGCGAAGAAGTGCTGCGGCAGCGCGCGCAGATGCGCCAGTCCTATATGGCGTCGCTGAACCAGGCGAACCTATCGGCAAATTACGCCGGGCTCGTTCGCCAGCGCGACCGCGACGCGCGCGACGCCGCCGGCGCCGCCGCCAACCGCAATCGCTGACGGCCATGCGTGTCAGTTCGCTTTCCGCGCTCGCCGCCGCCTTGGTCGCGCTGCTGCCCGCTCCCGCGCTCGCACTCGAGACCAGCTTCCACACCTATGACGGGTTCAACGAGACCGTCGATGCGTTCCGGCTCGTCTCGATGATCTTTGCCGATCCGCGCTACGAAACGCTGGTGCTCATCGTCGCGGTCGCCGGGATCGCGCTCGGCGCGCTACTCGCGAGCGTGCGCGGCAACGGCATGGGGATCGTCGCTTTCGGCTTTCAGACGCTCGTCGGCATCGGGCTCTTCGTCGGCATGGTCGCGACCACGGGCACCGTCCATGTCTACGACCGGGTCCGCAACGCCTATCAGCCCGTTGGCGACGTCCCGAACCTGATCGTGCTGGTCGCGGGCGTCACCAACATGATGGAGCGCGCGATCGCTGAGACGATTGACGACAATACCATCGATCCCAATGCCAAGCTCGAGTTCGGCGCCGGCGGCCACAGCTTCGACCTGTTCCTGAACGCTGTTAGCCCGCGAGGGCCGATGACTGACAGCTTCCTCGATGCAACGATCAAGGATTATGTCCGGCAATGCTATCCCGTCGCGCGCGTCTCTCCCGCCTATGGCATCGACGACGATCAGCTCTTCCGCACCAGCAACGATCTTCCAGCGGCTTTCGCCGCGATGGCGGGCCCTGCAACCTTCAGCACCGTCTTTACCGCGACCGACAAGGGCGGAACGACGGTGAGCTGTACCGAGGCCTGGACGCATATCTCGGGCCGGCTTTCGGATCCGGCGCTGTTCGACGATTACAGCCGTCAGGTCTGCGAGCGTACCGGCTATGATGTCTCGAACGCCGCCCAGCTTCAACGCTGCAGGTCCAATCTTGGCGCGCTCGGCGACAAGATGCTGGCGACGCCGCTGACGCTCCAGCAGCTGATGACCAACATCAACCTCGGCAATGCTGTCGGCGACGTGCTGTTCGAAGACAGCCCCGCGACCGCCGCGCGCGTCATGGCCAACCGCGCCGTCGTCTCGAGCGGTCTCGCGACCATGTCGACCGCGAACGAATGGATGCCGACGATCCGAGCCACCGTCTTCGGGATCATGCTGTTCATGATGCCGATCGCGCTGCTCTTCATCCTGACCCCGATCAACCTGCGCGTCGCGAGCTTCGCGCTCGGCCTCTTCGTCTTCGTCGCCATGTGGGGCGTGATCGATGCCGGCATCTACCAGCTCACGCTCGGCCGCGCGATGGATGTGCTTGCCGAGATGCGCTCGAACCATGTCGCCGCCAATGCCTGGATGCTCGCACCGGGGTCGGCGATGAAGGCGCTGGCCATCTTCGGGAGTTTTCGCACCGCCGCCGCCGGGCTCGCCGGCGCCTTCGTATTCACCGTGTTCCGCTTCTCGGGCAACGTGTTCACCTCCTTCACCAGCGGCGCGCTCGGCGTGCAGGGCCAGGGCACCGCGGCCGCGACGCCGATCATGACGCACGAAGGCCGCGCTCAGGCGCTCGAGGCGCAGGCCTCGGCGACCGGCACGACGGCGCGCCGCAGCGCGGCATCGAGCTTCGGGGATTTTGGGGTGCGGTCCGCCATGGGCGCCAATCGTGCTTTCGGCGCGGCCGGCGGATATCTCGCCGACCGGACGCCGGGCATCGCGGGAACGACGGGTTTTGCGCTCGGAGCGACCGATGCCGCGCGCGAACTTGGCGGCCTCGCTCCTGCTCTTGTCGGCCGCGACTTAACCCATCCCGCGACGGCCGCGGCCGTGCGCGCCAATGCGACGACGTCAGCGATCCACAATTTCGCCGAGAAGGACGCGCTGCGGAACTTGGGGACGAACTATTTCGGGCCGGGTCAGGCGGGCGAGCGGGCTTTCGCCGGTTTCGCGCAGAACATGGTGCAGTGGAAAGCGTTCGGTGACACGCGGGCCTACGACATGATGATGCAGGGCGCGCAGCGGCATTTCGAGCGCAATGGCTATGACCAGAAGGATGCCGCGCTCAAGGCCTCGACCGTGATCGCACAGGCTTCGGCCGACCCGACCTTCGCCAAGCTGATCGCCAACACCTACGACCAGGAGGCGATGCTGCGGAACGATCTCACCACCGCGCAGGTCAATGTCGGCGCGATGGAAGGCCGGCGCGACTATGCGGGCGACAATGTCGCCGGGATCGAACGGCGCAACGTCGCAACCGAGCAGGCGTGGCGCACCGGGAATAACGAGGGCCAGCGCAACGCCGCGTCGATGCTCGGCCTGTCCGTCGACGAAACCTCGCGCCGCATGGGCTTCATCAACACCCTCTCGGGCGAGGCCCGCTCGTCGGCGATCACCTCGCTCTCCCGCGCGACGGGCCGCAACGAGGCGCAGGTCATGCGCGCGCTGGAAACCTATAACGCCTCGGTCCAGCTCGGCACCGCCGACGGCGCGACAGCCGAGGCCGGGCGTGAGGGAAAGAGCGTCTATGGCCGCACCCGCGAGGTGGCTGGCTATGACTTTGCCGAACGCTCGGGCAAGCTCGATGCCCAGCGCGAGGTCGGGCATGACGGCGTGCGTGGCGCCGCGCGCATCGGCGAGCAGCGGCGGCAGAGCGACAATTTCGGGTTCGCGGAAGGCGCAGCCGCCGCCGGCGTCTCCACGCGCGAGGCGGCGCGGCTCGACAGCTTCATCCAGGCACTCAGCCGCACGGCGGGCAACCAGGTCGACATGGCCGAGGGCGGCGCGGCCGGGATTGCCGATCGCGCGCGCAATGAGCGGCTGACGCGCATCGTCGACAACGAGCGGCTCACACGCATGCAGGGTCTGCTGCGCAGCGAGGGCATCAACATGACCAAGCGCGAGCTCGCCATGGCGCAGAATGGCGATCTCAATCTCAATGTCTCGCCCGATGTCGCGCGACAGCTCCGCGCCGCCGGCCTCATCAACGACAGCCAATATGGCGCGATCGCCGAGGGGGGCCGCGCGCGCTTCAGTTTCGCGGACAATGATCTGCTCGTATCGAGCAGCACCGGGTTCACGCAGTCCGCGCGCAGCGATACCAGCACCAAATATGAAGCCGGCAAGCAGGCCGGCCCCGACACTGTCGAGCATATGCTGAGCAGCGGCCCCGAGGGTCAGGCGATGATGGCCAACTGGCTCCGTGGAGGGTTCGAAATGGACCGCAACGGCGAGTGGCGGCTCAATCCGCAGGTCGCCGATACGCTTCAGCGCGACGTGTCCGCGATCATGGCCCAGACCGGGTGGCAGCGGGCTATATCTCGCTCGGCGCAAGACCAAATCTCAATGGGAACGACGGTTGGCGGCAATGTCGGCGCAAGTGCCCAAAGCGGTGATTATGCGTCGCGTGGTGGTTCGGTCAAGGGTAAGGAACGATCACAGACAGCAACGTCAGGGAGCGTCGGCGGCAGCTTGGGATATAGCAGCAGCGACATGGGCACGAGTAACGAGACCGCTCGGGCTTCGCTCGATATCGTAAACTATGATGTACGCGAGGCGATATCCGCCGCAGAGCGGGCGGCTGCGCGCTCTGTAAACCCTGAAACGACATTTACGAGCGAGTTGAACCGTCAGGTGCTTGGCCCCGAGGGGCTGCGAAATCGCTACCTTGGGCAAGCCGATTCCGCACGTGGAACCGCCGATATTACTGGGCCGATGACGTCGCTTGAACAATCCTCGATCTTGAGCAGTGGCCGATTTTCTACCGACCTAGCAAATGGTCCATTCGACGGAGATAGCAGCTACAAGAAGCGCTAATCTCGACGTCCAGGGTGCTGAGGGCTGAGTGGGTTGCCTATATAGAGTCCGCCGGAGCGCGGATCATAGATGTCGACCGACCAATGAGGTCGCCCAAGACGCTCCCAGTGCTCGTCCTCCATCCTCATCTGTTCGAGTTCGTCGATTTCCTCGTCCGAGAGAGGTTCGCCAGACAGCGGCCTGTTCAACCAAGCTCGGATGAATCCAAAACCAAGCACCAGCAGCGTCGTCAGCGGGAAGAAGAGCATGTTGAGATAGCCCGCCAGAGCGCTGGTATAAAACTCCGCCAGAGCCGGGAGTTTCAGCGAGGCCGCCGCGCCTGCCCAGTAGACCGGAATCGCTGCCCACCAAAGCTTCGCGTACCACGGCTTCCAGAGCCAATCGCGCGCGACGGGCTCCCGAACGGTATCGGCTGTTGATGCGTCGGAAAGGTGGCTCGCCTGCATGTGTTTTCTCGGTCGGCAGCCTATCAGAAGATGCCGATTGAAGGAATCAAAAGAGCTTCCGGAAATGGACATTTTGCTTTCCCTGATCCGATGATTTTCCAATTTCCTTTTGTAGTTACATCAACTTCGGCTTCCCTCTTTCTCCCTTGAACCTTGAAGCCAGATTCTTCGTCTCTCGTTTAGGCATGACAGATTTCGTTCTGGACGATCGAGGAAGCGGCAGCCATCAGGCATTCGCCCGGGACTTCGCATAGTCGTCTAGAATGCACCTGAGGATGGCTCGACCGCGAGCGGTCAGGGCGATGTTCGTTCGACGCCCGTCGTGAGGATCGCGCTCGCGAACCACAAATTTGCAGGATTCCATTTCAATGGTCTGCCGCGTCGCAGTCGGAATCGAAACGCCACTCGCATATCCCAGGCTCGAAACCGGCAGCCTTTTATCGACCGTATCCGCGACATAGAGTTCCAGTAGCATGATCCAGCCCGCATGGCTCCAGTCTTGCTTCTTGAGGTACCGCGCAATGATCTGCCGTTCGACAAGCAGCTCACGGCATAGGCGAAGCCGTCGAGCTTCGACATCGAACGGTGGATCATCTTGTTCGATCCGCGTCGCCATGCGTCCGTTTGCGCCTCGCGTCAGTTTGACGTGGAGAGCCGGAACATCCGGCGCCGAGGTGGATGCTGCGATCTATTGTGTTCCGTGCAGAGGCTCGAAAATCGGGGTAAGCTAAATCGAGCCCCCCTGTGGCAAGTCGATCCAGCGCATATGTCGCAATTGAAGATTGGCGTAAAAGATGATAAGCGCTTATCCGCTTAAACGTCCATGAGGAGTCTAGATTATGGGAGATGCGACGCGTTGGACCGTCAATGTCGCGACCGAAACCGACATTGATGTCCGCACATATCTAGCTCAGCGCGGAATGAAAAAGGGCGATCTATCGCGCTTCATTGAAGAGTCCGTGAAATGGCGCCTGCTCGATCTTACGCTCGCCGAGGCCCGTGCCGGTTTCGATGACGTCTCGCCGGAAGAAATGAGCGAGTTGATCGACGAAGCGATTGCGGATGCGCGTCGGAACTGATCAATGCGCGTTGTCATCGACACCAATGTGCTTGTCAGCGCACTCCTGCACGGGCGGTCGCTTCCCTTTCAGCTGATTGCCTTGTGGCGCCAAGGCAAGGTCACCTTAATCACCTCTGCGGAGCAGCTAGAGGAAATTCGGCGCGTTACACGCTATCCCAAACTGCGAGCCCGCTTGAATCCAGCCGTTGCCGGCAGACTCGTCAATGAACTCAAGGGCAGCGCCATTGTCATAGAGAATCTGCCCGACGTGTCCGTCAGCCCGGATCCCTGGGACAACTATCTTCTGGCGACGATCGAGGCCGGGATGGCCGAACTTTTGATCACCGGCGATAAGGCCGACTTGTTAAGTCTCGGGCGCCATGGCGGGGCGCGCATTATCACCGTTCGAGAATGCCTGAGGCTGATTATGGGAACCGAGCCTGATATTTAGCGCCTCATCGGCACCAGAACCGGCGCCCCTTCAGCCGAGACGGCTCGATATCATTGGCCAACCTCTCAGAGCGCGGCGAAGCGCCGCCTTGAATCCATTGCAGCCCGTGACCAGGCCGAGTTCGCTAGCGCTCGCGTCGTCGACTCGGCGTCCCAGGAAACCCCGCGCGAGCAGCAGCGCGGGGCGATTGCGAACCGCCGGGCCGAACGCGACCGCAGCTGGCGCATGCTTGAAGCCGATCAGGCTCATGAAAAAGAGCGGCCGAAAGGCAAGGTCAGTGCGGCGCGCTAAATACGATCGCGCCATGCGCGGGTGGTGCGCGGACTGAGCTGGCGTTCGGCTCGTCACACGAGTCCGACGTCTCAGCGAATATTGCCGGATGCTCGATTGAAGCAGGGAAAGATTGCGGGATGCAAAGCGTAGCGTGAGGAGAGAGGGGAGACGCAGAAAGGAAACATGTCATGGCTGACACGGACATCGCCACGGACGAAACCAGCCGCCTGATCGCCTCGAACAAGGTGGAAGGCACCGCCGTCTACAACCGCGACCGCGAGAAGCTCGGATCGATCTACAATTTCATGGTCACGAAGCGCGAAGGTCGCGTCGAATATGCGGCCCTCCAGTTCGGCGGTCTATTCGGTCTTGGCAGCGATTATTATCCGCTGCCCTGGGACGTCCTGACTTACGACACCGAACAGGGCGGCTATGTCGTTGATCTCGACAAGAAGGTTCTCGAACAGGCGCCGCGTTATGGCGCCGATAGCGAGCCGACCTTTGATCGCGACTATGGCCGCGAGGTCTACGGCTACTATGGGATCAATTATCCGTTCTAGTTTCCGGCGCCGGATTCGGACGCGAGGCAGCCGCATCGGGGTGCTGTCTCGTCGGCCCGGACTGTCCCTGCGCGGCGGCACGGGCGGCAATCCGCCGACCGTCTGCCGCCGGCGATGCTATGCTGCCGACGTAGCGGATTTCATGGAGATCCGTCAGGCAAACGGCTACCTTCGTCCAGAACGCGGCGCCCGAGTGATCACCCGAGCGGCGCAAATCGTCGATCATTGTCGTGATAACCTCGGGTCCGCGATCGCCATATTGAGATTCGATGGCGAGCGCTTGGCCCCAAAGGTCGTTGTCGGCCTTGGCACCCATGATTGCGACTCCGATTTTCTTTTGGTCGATCCTAACCATGAATGAGCAAGCCGGCAAAACAGATCGCCGCGCGCAAAAGCCGCTTCAGCGCAACTGGCTGTCCTTGCTGCCGCGGCGATTGGAGCCCGCTGGCCGGATCGACGCATCGCGTTTGTCCTGACAGGAAACGCAGGTCCGGCTCGATGGCATCGCCTTGCGGCGCGCGGCGGGAATTTCCATGCCGCAGTCCTCGCAGAAGCGCGTCCCTTCGCCCGACGCGATGCGTGAACGCGCGATCTTGACCGCATCGGCAACTGTATCCTCGATCTGTTCCTGCACAGCACCGTCATGTGCCCAGCCGTCCGCCATCATCGACCCTTTCAAGGTATAACGCCGGGATCCTCGTGATCCGGCATGGGCGCCGCGCGGGCGCACATTGCCCTCACCGCCGTTCGGGACAACCGCCGAACAAGATGAAATCCTGCGCATACGCAGCCATGATTTTCACTGATCACCTACCTCGCGGCGCTCAATTTCGAGAAACTCCGCAAAGCACCCGGCGCCACTGACTGCAAAAAACTGTAATATCGACTCGACCTCCGGGCCTTCCGCGTGAAATATCTCTAACTCCGAAGGAAAATCTGGCCACCAGGGGTCACAGTGGCAGCGGCGCTATGGACGAATTGGGATCGCGAGAATCGGATGATGCCGAACGCTGGTCTCGGCTGACCGAGAAGCAGCGTGCTTGCCTCGATCTGCTCGTCGAGCGCAAAACGTCAAAACAAATCGCCCGCGAACTCGGCATTGCGAAGGTGACCGTCGATCAGCGCATCAGGGCGGCCCGCAATATTCTCAGCGCTTCCGACCGCGATGAAACGGCGATCATCTATTCCCGGCTAAAGCCGATATATGATCGGGTGATATATGATCCGGTAGACCTTCCCCAACCCCAGAACAGCGTGCCAAGCATCGACACGAACGGAAGTGCATTCAAGGCCATCGCACTGAGCGAGCACATGACGTCAGTGGTTGAGCCGCCGAGGCGCCCATCACCGTTCAAGGATCTATGGAGGCATGATCATGCCACGAAGAGCAGGTTACTGATCACCGTGACCATAGCGGTCTCTGCGGCGATCATAGCACTCGTCGGGCTTGCGATTGCATTGGTGCTTACGCAGCTGATTTCCGTCTGATCCCACATTGTCGCAACCACAAAGTCGGAGCCGCCGCGGCTTCCGGCAAGGAGAAGCCATGCATACCGAAGTCGAACCCATCGTAACCCGCCTGCAGCAGGACGTGCCGGCGGCAGAGGCTCGCATCGATGACGCGATGATCGCCCTTCTGTCGCTCACCACCAGTGTCGTGGCGGCCCGCCGGGACACTGCCGGAGTACCGGCTGCGAAAGGCCATGCGATGATCCAGCGTCTCGCCAAGGCGCAAATGTCGCTGGTCGATATCAGCGGCGAGGTATTCCGCGTTCACGGTGATCTGGTGACCATCGGTCGAGAAACCGCGGGCTACGACATCCACGAAGACTGCCCGCTCCAGGAATCGGCGGTCGTGCCGCTCCACGCCGTTGCCTGACACGGTTTGACTGGGGGCCATTACTATGAATATGGATCGCAATGCGCGTCGCGGCATTCTTCCTGCTTCTTTTGGTGGCTCTCGGTTACGCCGCACGGCGCGGTGGAGGTCCCGAACGGGTGATGGCGGGGGTTGCGATCGTGATGGTCGCATCCGATCCGATACTCCATCGATTCGTTCCGCTTGGCTATGCTTCACTCGATTTCGGTCATCTTGTTATCGATGGATTCGGCGCTACCTCGACATTGGTCCTAGCGCTGATCGCACACCGATTCTGGCCGATGATAGCCGCTGCGCTTCACCTGCTCCCATTGATGGCACACCTCAGCCGGGCGTCCGATTTGTCGATGCACCCGGCTGCCTACATGATCATGCAGGTCGCCTGGTCATGGCTGGTGCCTCCCCTTCTGATCTTTGCAACATGGCGTCATCAGCAACGCTTACAGCAGAACGGCAGCGATCCGTCCTGGCGAAATTCATCGCGATCGTCGCCCCTGAGCAAAGCCAGCAATTAGCAAGCGCGCTCCTCGCAGAGTTTCACACCCTCAATCGAATCTGTTCGCAGTCGAAGGAAAGTCTGGCCCGGATTTGCGGGAAAAGCAGCGCGGTGCCTGGACTCCTGTTAGGCGCGCGCGCCTTAATGCTCGAAGGGTCGCGCGGGGAACTGGGAAAGCGAATAATCGATCCAGGCGACCAGAAGCTGTTGCGGCATCTGATTGCCACGATGGGCTCGCTCCAGGATGAAACCCTCCGTATCCTCTTTCTGGATGGCATTGGCCGGCTGATTGCCGATGAGCAAGTGCAACGCGGAACGGTGCACCAGCTCGTAATTTATCCTCGGCCAATCTTTCGCCGGGCGATGGAACATAACGCCGCGAGCCTCATCCTCGTTCACAATCACCCCAGTGGGGATGCGACGCCCAGCGAGGAGGACCTGATTGCAACACGCGCGCTGGTACAGATTTCCCGATCGCTCGACATAGAAATCGTCGAACACATCGTTGTCACGAACTCCGAGTGCCGGCGAATAATGAAGTCGCGCCCGCGACCGAATACAACCGCCAAATCGGCAGGCCAGCACTTGAGAGACAGCGCTTCCGATCGATCGAGCTCGGAGCAAGCGCGAACGGATCAAGCGCTTGCTAACGCCCGACGCGCTGTCCGACGGCGCCTGTTAAGGCAGCAGTTATTCGGCTCGCCAGAAATTCTCGGCGAACCAGCATGGGATATGCTGGTTGAGCTCTTCATCCATGAGTGCGAGGACAAACCGATATCGACCGGATCGCTATGCGGGGCGGTCGAGCGTCCTCTGAGCAGCGCGATGCGGGTCCTGCAAAAGCTGTGCGACGCCGAACTCATTTATCGCGCCGAAGATCCCAGCGACGGCAGGCGACAATTTGTACGGCTCGCGCCCTCGGTCGCGCACCGACTGCATGCCTATTTCTCCGAAGGCGGCGAGACATGACGAGGCTCGCCCCGACCAAGGCACACCACATTCGCATCAATGTCTATGCCGAGACTTATCACCGCTGGCGGAACGACCCACGCCTTCGTCGGGGCGCAGCAAAGGAGAGAAGCCACCGAGCTATTCAGCATCTATTTCAACCGCTCGGTATCGAGCATTCATGTTCAGCGATCGTCGATGAAGGAAAGGAACCGAATTCGATGACATTAGGAGCGACCTGCGGGATGGCGGGTTGGGAACGCGCCCTCGGTCGATCAATGATCATGCGATTGCATTTGATGGAAGATCTGGTTTCAGAAATTTGTTCCGTAGATGACGAAGATGAACTTCATGCAGCGCTGATGACCGCAGCGCGTCGAATGTGTTTCGATCATTTTGCCTTGGTCTATGATCGGCGAGCCGGCGACGAAGCCGAAGCCAATTTGCTGATCCATGACTATCCGGACGCTTGGGCGAATGTCTATGTCGACTTCGACCTCGGGGGCGCCGATCCGGTGCGCCGGGCAGGAGAACGATCGCTAGTCGGCTTCGAGTGGCAGCATCTGCCTGATCTCGTCCCCATGACCGAAGGCGATCGGCATATGCTGGCGGTGGGACGCGAAAACGGCGTCGGCGACGGCTTCACGGTCCCCCGGCATTTGCCGGGCGAGGCCAGTGGATCGTGCTCTTTCGCCGTTCGTCCGAACCGGGAGATCCCTCGCGAAATGCTTCATGTCGCCGAAATTGTCGGCGCCTTTGCATTGGCCAGCGCGCGGCGGATCGTCGGGGTCGCGCCCGTGCGCGAGCGTCCAGTCCTGAGCAAGCGCCAGCGAGAATGCGTCCTCTGGTCTGCTCGCGGCAAGTCCCAGGCCGAAATTGCCGCCATCCTTGGAATAAGCGAGGAGACAGTCAATCAGCATCTTAGAACGGCGCGCGATCGATATGCGGTGCATTGTCGGCAGGCGCTCATCCTTTGCGCGCTGTTCGACGGATTGATCGGCTTCGGCGACATCATCCGGTGGGCGCGGCCCGCCGTTCACTGACTGACACTGGATCAGGATGGCTCGGTGGGAAGCCATCCCCCTTTCATGCTATAGGCAGATCGGCAAAATCATGATGAGACTCCGGGAACAGACAGCCCAGGAGCCAATATGCCTACCCCTACCACGCGGACGCCAGAGGTGTCCGAGAACGATGTGCTGCGCGCCATGTTCGCGGCCCGCAAAGAGGTGTTCGTCGACCTGCTAAAATGGGACTTACCCGTTCTGGACGGCCGGTTCGAGATCGACCAGTTCGATACTCCGGCGGCCCATTATCTGATTCTGGCCGACGAATGGGGTCGCCACCGCGCATCCGCGCGGCTGCTGCCAACCGACAGCTCGCATCTGCTCGGCGACCTGTATCCCTTTCTCTGCGACGGGCCCGTCCCCGCAGGGCCGAATGTCAGGGAGATCACTCGCTTTTGCCTCGACCGGAATCAGACAGCCGGCGAGAGGCGCATGGCGCGAAACCAACTCGTAACCGCGCTTGCCGAGCATGCCTTGGCGACCGGCATCACGGATTACACTGGGGTCGCCGAAATCGGCTGGCTCCAACAAATTCTTCAATTCGGATGGCTGTGCCGGCCGCTCGGAAGGCCCTTACGCCAGGACGGGAGAACGCTCGCTGCCCTCCATATTCAGATCGACGAGCGCACGATCGATGGCCTGAAGCGCGGCGGCGTCTTCGAACCGCTGACATTCGCACTGTTCGGCCAGCAGGAGTTGGTGGAATGACATATATGTCTTCCGAAGAACTGACCGCCCGGCTGGTCGAATGCGGCTATTGCATCGTCCCGGACGTTTTGCCGACCGCGACGATCGATGCATTCAATGCCGACCTCGATCCCGTCTTCGCGGCGACGCCTTTCGGCCAGGGGCGCTTCTACGGCTACCGCACCAAGCGGTTCGGCGGGCTCTTGAAGCGATCTGCCCATGCTGAAACGCTCGCCCTGGAGCCGACGACCCTCGGCGCCGTTCAAGCCATACTCGGCAGCGCGTGCGACCGGATTCAGCTCAATGTGGCGCAAGCGATCGAAATCCATCCCGGTGAGACGCGGCAGTTTCCCCATCGCGATCATGACATGTGGAATGGCGCCAAGGGCGAGCATGAATATCTGATCAACGTCATCTGGCCGCTTACTCCATTCACGGCTGATAACGGCGCGACCCAAATCTATCCCTATAGCCACGGCCGCGACGGGATGGAGAAGGAGGATGTCGGCGACCCGATTGCCGCGATCTGCGATCCGGGTTCAGCAATTTGCTTCCTTGGCTCGACCGCGCACGGCGCCGGGCCCAATTTGACCCAATCGGTACGCCGCGGGGTGGTCATCGGCTACAGTCTCGGATGGCTCAAGCCCTATGAGAATCTGTGGCTTTCCTATCCGCCGAATATCGCCCGCAAATTCTCACCCGAACTCGCCGCGCTCGCGGGATATGCGCAGCACCGCCCCAACCTCGGCAATTATGAAGGGCAATGCCCATCGATATTGCTGGACGACAATGTTCCCGACCATATCGGTGCGATCGATGCGTTGCGCCCCGATCAGGAGGCGATGCTTGCCGATTATTTCCGGGCGTCGGCGGGCTGAGCAATGAGTCCCGCCCATGTGCATGAGCCGACCTATTCCGCGACCAAGCATCGGCTGATGACCGGCGCCTGGTCTGCTGGCGTTCGGATCGAAGCAGCGCGGCTCGCGGACGAGATCGGCGTCAGCATCACACCAGTACGCGATGCCCTCAATCGGCTTGCCGGGGAACGCATGGTGGATTTCATCGCGGGGGAAGGATTTCGCGTTCCGCTGTATAGCGAGGCCGAGCTACGCGATCTCTTTGGACTCAATCGCCTGCTGCTGCTCGCGGCCGTCGGCAAGGCTGGGCTTCCACGCGACGGCAACCAGAATATGGGTGATATCGCGGACCGCTCGAGCCGCCTCTTCCTTCGGCTGGCGAGTTACTCGGCAAATGGAGAAATCGTCGCCGCGGTGGGCGCACTCAACGACCGATTGCATCGGACGCGTATGCTCGAACTCGAGGTATTCGCCGACGCGGCGGACGAACTTTCCGAGCTTGAGACGATGGCCAGCGAGAGACACGACCGCCGCATCTTTCGGGACCTCCTGGGACGCTATCACGAACGACGCAGACATGAAGCGGGCACCTTTGCGCGTTTGCTCAGCAGCACCGTTTCGCGATAGGAATCGGGCAGCAGAGAGATGATTATGACTGCGGATGAAAGCTTCAATGGGCAGCACCTTGGTCGTCCGCGGCGACCAGGGCTCGCTGCGAGGGTCGTCGGCAAGAAAACCAATGGGCGCGCGCCGACCCGCCGCTTTAGTCAAAGATGGACCCGAAGAATGGGTGCATCGTGGGCACAGTGTTGCTAGGCTGTTCTCATGCGGACGAACATTGACCACATCCCTCCCCAGAAGCGTCGAGACCTTGAGCGGGTCGTCCAGATTATCTTCGAAGAATTCGAGGATGCGCTGGCACTGGCAACGCAGCAATGGAAGAAACGCGGTCGTATCGAGAAAATTATTCTCTATGGCAGCTATGCCCGCGGCGACTGGGTGGACGAGCCGCACACGGCCAAGGGCTATCGGTCGGACTTCGACCTGCTGATCATCGTCAACGATAAAAGGCTGACGGATCGCGTCGATTATTGGTTGAAGGCCGACGATCGCTTGACGCGAGAACTGGCAATCACCCAGACGATCAAGACACCGGTGAACTTCATCGTGCACACAATCCAGGAGGTGAATGACGGCTTGGCGCATGGCCGCTATTTCTTCATGGACGTCCGGCGCGACGGCATCGCGCTCTATCAGACAGTCGACGATGAACTCCACGAACCGAAGCCAAAGACGCCGGAATCGGCGCTGGCGATGGCGGAGGAGTATTTCGAAGACTGGTTTCCTGGCGCGATGCAAAAATACGAAGGTGCAAAGTTTCATATCGAAAAGCGGCACTTAAAGCCGGCTGCATTTGACCTGCATCAGACCGCTGAGATGCTTTACCATTGCATACTTCTGGTCGAGACTTTCTACACGCCGCATGTCCATAATCTGATTTTCCTCCGCAAGCAGGCCGAGCGGATTGATCGTCGCCTTGTCGATGCTTGGCCGCGCGAGACGCGTGCTGACCGGGCGCGGTTCGAGAAGCTGAAGGACGCCTATGTGAAGGCGCGCTATTCGAAGCACTATCGTATCACGGTGGAGGAGCTCGAGTGGCTCGCCGCGCGGATCGAAGTGCTCGGGCAGTTGGTCCATGAGATTTGCACCGAAAGGCTGACCAAGTTGCGTGAAGATCTGGGCAAGCCGGCGAATTGATCTTCGTTGTCGTCGAGGTCGATTTCCGAGAGCCAGCTCTGACTTGCCAATTCATCGGAGATTCGCCATGAATATTGGGCGCGCATCGCAACTGGCAGCGGGCGCGTGGATCTTCCGCCAGGCATTATGAACACCGGTCCGCAAGGGACAGGTGGCCGAACCGGGCAAGTCTGTCAGACTGGCAGTCAACGGCGGCGTAGCACTGGATACCATTTGCCCGGCCTCGTCGGAGCATCTGGCTTGCCATATTCAGGCTGACGCGTGCCCTTCCATTCCTTCAAGCGCTTCACTGGCGAGCAGCACCCACGTTCCCGTTCGCCTGCGTGTCACATCACCGCAGCGACCGTGCCCGATACGTCGTGCTCGACCGGAGTAGCGCCGGAAGGCACGATGAGCCTCGATGAGATGTTCCGCGTCCACGGCCCCAACCTGCTTGGTTATCTACGCCGTCATGCCGGCGACGACGCCGCGGCCGATCTGATGCAGGATGTGTTCGTGCGGGCGGCCGGAAGCCGCCAGCGGAACAGCCTCGTGAACCCCGGAGGATTCCTGCGCCGCGTCGCGAAAAATCTGCTTATCGATCGCGCACGCAAGCGCAAGCGCGACAATGTCGTGCTGCTCCCCCTTCAAGAAGAATGGGATGCCATGAGCGCTCCCGAACAGGAACATGGGTTGCACGTGACTGACGCGCTGAAAGAATATGAGCAGGCCATTAGAACCATGCCCGAGAAGACCCGCCGCGTTTTTCTGATGCGCCGCGTCGATGGACTGAGCTATCGCGAGATTCATGAACAGTTGGGAATCAGCATCTCGACTGTAGAATATCATATGGTGCGGGCGCTTGGTCATCTCTCGGACGCTATGGAAATCTA
This sequence comes from Sphingopyxis sp. BE235, assembly GCF_031457175.1. Lineage (NCBI taxonomy): Bacteria > Pseudomonadati > Pseudomonadota > Alphaproteobacteria > Sphingomonadales > Sphingopyxidaceae > Sphingopyxis > Sphingopyxis sp. BE235. The sequence goes on along the minus strand of NZ_JAVDWC010000007.1, from coordinate 22,508 downwards.
TCGATGAACGACAATAAACGGGGCGAAGACGAACATGTGTCCATCAATCAGCAAGCCCGCGAATGGGTTGTACGATTGGATCGGGACAAGAGCCCCGAAACCCGTGCCGAGTTTGACGAATGGTTCGACGCATCGCCGGAGCACCGCCGTGAGTTCGAATGGATCGAAAAGATTTATGCCGTCGGTGAGCACCTGAAGGATTCCGATGAGTTCGGGCTGAAACGCGAAGCTGACGCACCGCGTCCCGCTCGCTCTAGACATTGGCTGATGTGGGGAACAGCCGCCGCCGCTGCGGTGGCAGTCCTGATGATAGCGTTCGGCGCGGGCGGCGCTCCCCTCCCCGGGCAGTCCATGTCGGCGCTAGCCGCCGAGCCGCTCGTGACCCAGCGCGGCGAGATCCGCAGTTTCCGACTCTCCGACGGCACAAATGCCACTCTCGATACCGACAGCCGGGTCGAGGTGTCGATGACCGCGACCGAGCGCAGTTTGCATCTCTCGCAAGGGCGAGCGCGCTTTGAAGTCGCGTCAGACGCTCGACCATTCCGGGTGCGGGCCGGCGCCGGCGAAGTCACAGCCTCTCAAGGCGTGCTCGATGTTGCCTATGGCGACGATCAGAACATTACCGTCCGCGTCATCAGCGGCGAGGCCAAGGTCGGTCCCATAGCCCCGGGACCGCAAGCGGCGCCAGCGCGGCCAGCGGATCAGAGTGAAGTGCTTGGCTACAGCGTAACCGACGGTCGTGCTGTGTCGGTGCCACCAGTTGTCGGCGCAAACGCGCGCCAAGATTGGCCGAGCGGCTGGGTCCAGCATCGATCGATCCGCCTCGACCAGTTGGTGGCCCAAGCCAATCGCTATTCCGGGAAGCCCATCATCCTTGACGATAACGCCACGGCCGCGTTGATCGCCTCGGGGCGCTTCCAGATCAACAAGACCGATGTCTTCGTAGAGCGGATCGCTGAGTCTCTTAAGCTCCGTATCTCGTACCGCGACGACGGCATTCATCTTCGAAAGCGATAATTTTTTCGGCGACCCACTGCGGGTTGCGAAATCCCTTCGTCAGGCATCCCAGCGACCCGCGCTCAACACGCGCGGGCGGATCACGGATGGGGACAATGGCTATGAGGAATTCACGGCCCGCTTTGGCATTGCTGACTGGAATCGCGGCCTGCGCTGTGCCGACAAGCGCCTATGCACAGGAAGCTGAGAGCTATAACTTTGACCTTCCGGCGCAGGATCTCGGTGATGCACTCTTATCGGTCGCAGCCAAAGCCGGGTGGGAGCTCTATGCTCCGGCGGAAGACCTGGCGGGCGTCTCGTCCCCACAACTTCGCGGCAATTATACGGTCAAGCAAGCTATCGAGCGGCTTCTGCGAGGGACTAATCTCGTCGCTCGATTTGACGACAGAGCCGTTATCATCCGCGGGCGATCAATCGCAGCAACGGCCTCTGAGCAGCAGTCGAGTGACGCTATCGTCGTGACGGGCACTCGGATCGAAGGCGCGCCACCCGCTGCGCCGGTGATCAGAATTTCGAGTGAGGACATTCGGAACGCGGGTCAATCCGATCTCGGCGAGGTCGCGCGCAGCCTGCCGCAGAGCTTCGGAGGCGGACAAAATCCGGGCATCGGAAACAGTCAGGGCGCTCCCAATGAGAACGCTAACGTCAATGGCGCCTCGACCTTCAATTTGCGCGGCATCGGTTCGAACGCCACCCTGACGCTGCTCAACGGCAACCGCTTCGCTTATACCGGTGCCTCGTCGGTTATGGACGTGAGTTCGATCCCCGTCGCTGCGGTCGAACGGATCGAGATTATTCCGGATGGAGCATCGGCAATTTATGGCGCCGACGCGGTTGCGGGTGTCGTCAATATTTTGCTCAAGCGAGACTTTGAGGGTGTCGCAGCGATGGCGCGCCTCGGGGCATCGACCGAAGGTGGAAATGTCCAGCAGCAATATGGGATCCTCGGCGGCAAAACCTGGTCCTCGGGCAACTTGTTGGCGGCTTATGATTACAGCCGGTCATCGGCGATCCTCGCAGGGGACCGCAGTTATGCGATCGCCAATAACCCCGAGACAACGCTAGTGCCTAAAACCTGGCGACACTCGATACTGATAAGCGGACATCAAACCATCGGCCCCGACATTTCGCTTGCGGTCGACCTGCTCTACAAGAAGAGCCGTATTCATTCGGTCACCGGCTATGATCTGGTGCTTGCGCCCGAGGCTATTGGCCTAGAGAACGTCAGTAGCTCCGAAATATTCGGCATCGCGTCGAGCCTTACGGCCGAACTCGGGGATGATTGGCGGCTCAAGGCGAGTGGATTCTTCGGGACTGACCGTACCGGTGGATATTCCGATCTCTATCTGGGCGGCGCGCTAGCGATCCATAACGACAAGGATGTCTTCAATCGAAACCTCGCGCTCGAAGCGGGCGTGGAAGGCCCATTGGCCGAACTTCCGGCCGGTGCGCTCAGCGTGGCATTCGGAGCAGGTGTTCGGCGCCACGATTTCTTTGCAACCTTGCCCTTCAATGACATAGACCGGCGCCGGGATAACCTCTTTGCCTATGGCGAGCTTTTGGTGCCGCTGGCCTCTCCTGCGCAAGCGATAGGCGGCCTGCACCGTTTGTCGCTGACCGGAGCACTGCGCTTCGAGGATTATTCAGATTCCGCAAGCATCGTGACCCCGAAGCTTGGCATTATCTGGGAGCCGGTCGCCATCTTGCGCCTGGGTGCCTCGTGGGGCCGTTCGTTCAAAATGCCGACGCTCTATCAGCAATATGGTGGCTATTACTCGGCGCTCGCGCGAGCCGCGCGTTATGGCACCGGCTACCCAGCTAGCGCGACCGTTCTTATTGCATCCGGGCCCGACAGTCGTCTTGGCCCCGAGCGTTCCGAAAATCTAACCTTGAGCGCCCAGTTGACGCCGGCACGGGGCCTCGAATTCACAGCCGCTTGGTTCGGGATCGACTATAGCGACCGTGTCGCGGCTCCCGCCGCCTCGCTTGTCGGGGTGCTCGATAATCCGCTCTATGCCGATCTAGTGACGCTCGATCCGGACCCCGCCGGCCTCACGGCGACGATCAATGGATCAGTGCTGGGACTCGAAAACAGCACGGGGCTTCCATACGATCCGGCAAACGTCGTGGCCTTCATCGACTCGCGCACCCGCAATGTCGCGCGTCAGCGCTTTTCGGGCCTCGACCTGTCGATCCGCTACCGGATTACCATCGGCGGCGACCGGGAGCTGTCGCTCTCGGCGACCGGCACTTTTCTCAAGAGCCGTCAGCAGCTTATTTCGGGAGCGCCCTGGACTCGCCTCGCGGCGACGCTCTTCCACCCGCCGCATTTTCGTGGGCGTGCTGGGCTGACCTACGGCGGCGATCGCTACAGCTTTTCCGCCTTCGTGAACCACATGAGCGCCCTCGATGACGATCGCCAGACCGTGACCTCGCGTATCTCAGCCTACACGACCGTCGATCTCACCGCGCGCGTCCAGATCGGCCAAGGATTTGACGTATCGATCGCAGCGCTCAATCTCTTCGATAGAAAGCCGACAGCTATCCTCACTGCGTCGCCATTCGACACCCCTTTCGATACGACCAACTATTCGGCGGTCGGGCGCTTCGTCGGTCTTACACTTCGACAAAAGTGGTGATGATAGTTAAGCCGATTAGTGCCGCCGTGACGGCCGCGCTGACAGTCGCGACCCCCGCCGCAACGCAGCAAGCCCGCCATTGGACATTGGAGGATCAGCTTAGCATTCCCGAAGTCGGTGGACTTTCCATTTCCGCCGACGGCCATAGCGCATTCTATGTTGTGCGCGTTGCCGACGTGGCGAGCCGTCGCATGGTGGCCGTGCTACGCCGCGTCGAACTCGAAAGCGGAGCGACGCGCGACATCCTGCGCGCACAATGGATCGACCAGCTCCACCGTATCCCGGGCGAGGATGCCTGGAGCGCCCGCATCGACAAGGGTGATGGCGTGCAGCTCTATCGCATTGAAATGGACGACTCGATTACACCCCTGATTGTTCATCCCGCAACGGCGATTTTCGGGGACACGGAAGGCGCGGTCTATCCGGGATACGGGCATGCGCCGCTCGCTACCGGCGTGAGAGCGCATGACTGGTCGCCCGATGGAAAGCGGCTATTCTATGTCGTGCTCGATGCGGCACCGCAAGCGACCGGGGTACGTCATGGTGAGGATGTCGTCATCGAGCGTGCGCGGCGGCGCGCGCCGGGGACTGCCACCGCTTCAATCTATTTGCGATCCGAGGGGCGAGACACGCTTATCGCCACGCGGCCTAACAATGATATCACTACATTTTTCGAGCGCAATTTCGTCCGGTGGACGTCTGATGCCGTCCTCTTTAATGTGACCGATGTCGATCCCGAAGGTCGATCACGTGTGGTCACGATGGCATGGTCCTTCGCGGCCAAGACGGCCCGGGTCCTCGATACTCTGGCGGAAAGCGCGCAAGCAATTGGCCCGCTAGGTGGGCAACTCTCATCGGAGGGCTATGGAGACCGCCGCGAGCTTGTCGAAGCCATGACGGGAGGCGCGCGGCACAGCTATGGTCATTTACCCTTTGCTCTCGATGGCCGGGCTGCGAGCGGGGTCCGTTCGGCGGACGGCAAGCGATCGATCGTGGGTGTCCGTATGCTCGACAACCCTCGCTTCGGTCTTATTGTGCTGGAACCGGGCCGACTTCGAACGATCGGCGGCGCGTTCAGTCTCAACGACTGCGACTTCACAATATCGCTGAGCAAAGGCGCTTGCATCGCGCAGAGCCAGACGCAGCCTCCGGCGATCGCTGAGATCGACGTCGTGTCTGGGCGGATCAGACCAGTTGCATCAGTATCGCCGCGGCATGAGCGGCTCAGCTCGCTACGGGTCGAACCGCGTACCTGGACTAACCGCCATGGTAATAAGGCGACGGGCTACATCATCTGGCCGCGCCGCTATGTGGCGGGCCAGCGCTATCCCGCTATAGTTATCACGCACGGAACCGATGCAGACGAGCGGTTCGCCAATCGCGAGAACCAGTGGGAATATCCTGCCCAATTATTCGCGGAGCGGGGCTATGTCGTTTTGCTCATCAACGAGCCGAGCGCGCGTGAAAATGCCGAGGTGTGGGCCGCCCGCCTCGCCTGGCGGAACGAAACGAAGGCGGTCGCCCCGGAGACCATGCGCCAGTTGATTTGGCTCAACGGAGTGGCGAGCTATGAAGACGCGGTCATGGAGCTTGTCGGTACTGGCGTCATCGATCAAGCGCGGGTCGGGATCGCGGGGTACAGTCGAGGCTCGCAGATGGTCAATGTCACCATCACCAACTCGTCTCTGTTTCGCGCAGCGTCGAGCGGTGACGGCGGCTATCTCGAACCGGCCTTCTACCCCGATGTCTCTGGTTCTTATGACGCCGTTTTCGGAGGTCCCCCGACTGATCCGGTGGCTCTTATGCATTATCGCCGGCTGTCGCCGTCGCTTCGAGCCGACAAGGTTTGCGGAGCGGTGCTGCAACAAGTTGCCGCCCCGCTTGTTCCATCGATCGATTTTCACACGGCGCTTCGGAAGGCCGGCGTCCCCGCGGAGCTAAGCCTCTATCCTGGCGACGACGCCGCGTCGGATGAAACACATATCTTCCATATACCTTCGAACCGTCTCGGGGCGATGCAGGAGAATATCGCCTGGTTCGACTATTGGCTCCTCGGCGAGCGGGACCCGAACTCGCCCTATGCCGATCGCTATACGGTGTGGGACAAGATGCGCGATGAGGCGCCGCGGCACTGTGGCACGCCACTGCCACTCAAGAACTAGGCCGGCAGCGTACTGCCTTCTTCCCACCAGCGCACCCAAGCTTCGGCCGCGGCGAAAGCTAGGAGACGTATGTCCCGGCCATCGTCTCTCCAGCTTTCGGATCGGACGCGCCGTAGCCACTCTGGGTCCAATACGCCTGCGGCGATCAGTCTGCCGTCGACCAACATCCGGATGGCGTCGTCCGCCCGCGCATTGAAGACTCGCCGAAGGAAGCCCGTCGGCCCTCCCTTTGTCCTCCGTTGGGCAATGAGGGCCGGGAGAAGATCGGCGACCGCAGCGCGCGCGACGGCACGATCACGGCCACCGCGTACCCATTGCCAAGTTGGAATCGACAGGCAGAGTTCGACGATTGGTTGCGACAGCAACGGAGTAATTTGGGGGGCCGCTGTGGATCGAGGATAAAGCTCGATGCTCTTTTGGGCGCGGGCGAGCAGCGCAATATGCGCTGCTTTTCCAGGCAGTGTGCGTCGAGGCGCGCAAAGCCATGGATGTTGATCACCGCCGGATAGCGCCGCGGCTCGGCCGACAGGGCCGAGGCCAGTGAGGTCATATTGAATCCGGTGGCCAGCCTTTCGCCGGTTTATTCGATCCCAGCCTTTTCGGATGACTTCGGCCAAGCCGGCCCCGGTAAGATCGGCGAGGTCCAGCGCAGTGCGAAAAGCGCTGGGCCCAACGCCTCGCGTGAGAACCACGTCTGCGAGCGGCGCCGCGCTGCGCAGGCTGCAGAATACATTGTCTCCCCCGTTGCCAGAGAAATACGCATCGACGGGCCACGCGGCATTGATCCGTGAATGCTCGGCGGAGACCGCGTGAAAATAGTGTGCTGCAAAGGGCAAAGGAAGATGAGGGAGGACCGGTCGGCAGACGTCAACAGCACTCAGGTCGTATAGCGGGGCATCGAGGCGTGTGCCGAGCTTCGTGACCAGCGCCTCGGCGTATCGCCTCTCATCTCCCGTCGTGCCGGGCTCAACCATCGTGAGGCAGCGCATGGCTGGCGAGCGCGGGCCGAGTGCGGCCGCGACGATTGAACTGTCGAGGCCTCCCGAGGCGCCAACTAGAATATGGTCGAAGCAAGTCGACCAAGCTCCGATGCTGTCCTTTAGCGTTTCGCGAAGAGCTTGTGCTGCATTGTCGAAGCTGAACCCCTTCCCCGATTGGACATAATCCCACGGCGACCAGCCTTGCTCGACATGGGGCCCGGCGGCGCTCACGACAAGACGCTCTCCCGGAAGCAGTTCCTCGACGCCTACGATGCCGGTACAGCGTCCGAGCAGGTCGATCCCGGCGAACATGCGAGCGAGCGGCCCATAATCGATTGCGGTGCGACCCGGAACTGCGAGGGTGGTCAGCTCGCTCGCCAAGGTCACGTGGTCGGCATTGCGCCTCATGTAGCATGTCATCATGCCCGATGGATCGCGCAGAACAGTGACTGAGCCGTCCGGCCGGCTGAGGACTGCAATATAGGCACCCCAATAGTCAGACAGCAACGCGCGCCCATCTGTTTCGATGATGCGCTTTCGCTCCGCATTCTCAAGGTTGGTGATGCGAACTGCCGGTATTTGGCGCCGGAAAAGAAGACCGACGAGACAGCCACCTTCGCCGAGTTCGATAGTGGGAGCGAGGCTCGTAAGGCGCGCGGCCGCAGAGATGTACGCGCAATCCGCCTCGTCAGCCGCGACTTCCTGGCCGGCCCATCCTGATGTTGCGATTTCAAGGCGGAAGGCGAGCCTCATCGCACCGTCAGCAAAGGTTGGTAATTCACCACCAGATCGAGCGGGTCGCTCAGCACCGCCGCACCCACCTGAATCCAGCAATGTGCCGAAAATGGCAGCATGACACCTATGACTAGGTCAGATCCCAGACCGCGGCGCGCCAACATCGCGCGCATTGCAATGCTGCGCACGAGGCATTGGTCCGTCGCATTGCGATAGCGCCAAGCCCGCACAAATGCTGCCGCCGTTGATTGGCACCTATCGAGATCACCGCGGGACAGCGAGCTCGGTTTCAGGATCGCTCCGAGCGATTGCCGCGCAAGACTCCTGCGCGCGCGCCACTGTTCCGCCAGCGCCTCTACTAATGTCCATGGAGACGCCGACCCGAGACAATTATCAAAAGCGCTCGTCTCGGGCCGTGGAGCGAGCCGCGGTGCAGGAACAGGTGGGCCAGCTTCAACGAGATTGTTTTCGACGAGCCAGCGCAATTGCCCGCAGGTCGCCGTGCCCAAAGTCGCCGCTTTGAAGGCTTCGGCAGCTGCGCCTTGAAGGAGAAAATAGCGACTGGTCGTGAGATCAAGGCAGACGACGTCCGCGCCAATAATGCTGTACCGAAGGTCCGTGCGAGGGCGGCTCATCATCGTGGGAGAACTGCGCTGGCGTGCGGCACTCGGGGCGCCGCACGCCCTTTGCATCAGTCGTCGGTCTCGATGCCGCCCGCGACGTAGCGCTGGAACGTCTGGAGGTCGATGTCGCCGTTGCCTCCCGACCCGCGGGTTTCGATGCGCGCATCGCCCAGGTCGACGATGCCGTTTTCATGCTTGTCCATGGTTCGTCCTTTCCATCGATTGCGACCGAAATTGAGTCGCATTCAAAAGCTAAGCTCGATGAAGGGGACGATCCATTTTATAATCCAATTATAATCGGATTATAATCGGAACAGGATCGACAAGAAAAAATGTGACCGAGCTATTGGAAACGCGCGTTGGGATCGCGCACCGGAGCCTTTAGCCAAAGCCTGAACATTCGCACCGGAACCCGGTCACGCGCTTTTGAAAAAAGCGCGACAATATAGTGATAAATCTATCTGGTCTTTCAAGGAGAACTGTAACCGGAATCGGTTATTTTTCGACTCAGCGTCCTCCTGAACGCCGCTCCATGATGTCGATGATTGGCTGACGAAATGCGCGCCACATGGGCCGCCGCGCGCGTTTCGGGCTGGAAGAGGCGAGACCCGCCGGCGATACCGCCGGCCATAAAGTTCGCGCGGATCGCGGGATCAATCTCGATCCCGAGCGCCGTAAATACCTGCCCACCCTGATACTGTGCCGGGCCCAGTCGCTTGCACTTCCAGCCGACACTGGCAAACCATGATGAGTGTTCGGGGTCCGCGATGATCGTGTAAGTTCGAACGCCGGCTTCGACGGCGAACTTCGCCAGTCCGTTAAGCAGCATATCATGAACTTCCCAAACTCGGTCGCTACCCTCAGGGAACAACGAACATATTCGGGTAATCTCCCAAACATCGCGCCCCTTCGGAACAATCCCTTCGACAAAGGGCGGACAAGCGGACTCGATCGGGGACGGCCTGATCGTGTGGAGCAGGCGCGCTGAGGCTAGATGCCGATCGTCTTGATCGACAACGATGAGGTAGGTTGCGTGCCCATCATCGAACTGATCGACTTCGTAGAGACCGGCCAAGACAGGCAAATCCCACCCCAACTCATCGACAAAGAAGCGTTTGCGCGCCTCAAACATGGAACGGAGCGCAACGTGCTCACGCGTTCGATTGAACCGGTCGACCACCTTAAGCATGGGCTGCCTCCCTGGCGAAGAAAGGCCTTCCAATTGAACCGAAAAATCGAAGCGCGCCATAGCAGGAAAGGGGGTGTCGGACGCCGCGCCGCGCATAGATAGTTCGCCGTGCGCGCGCTTCGCTGCCTTGCACCGTTTGTTTCAGAACGCATTCGGCTGACAACGCGGACGGGCGTGCCTATCCATTTTGCATGGGGTCGCTAAAGCAAGATCACGAACTGTCAGAGTGAACGGGCTGGGCGGCGATCCCGGACCGGCACCTCAAGTGCCGGATTGGCTGCTGGCCAGCGAATATGCCGTGTTGCTGTTTGCCGATCGGCGCAGTTTCGCATGGGAATGGCTCCGGCGCAGCGCGCCCTATCGCGCGGCATGGCGGGATCGGGAAGTTGGTGAGATTGTCCCCTCTGACTTTGGACTGATGAAACTAGAGGACCCGGATCTTGCGACGCCATATGCTCGACCAATATGGACGCCGGCGCTTGATCCGAGGGTTCTCCGCAGCACCGCGGCGGACGATCAATCGGCATCGAGCGCCAACCTGCTCGATATCCGGAACTTTGCCGAATTCGTGTCAGTCGCCGTCGACGAAACCAACGCCGAACACTGGCTGCTATCCGACGGACATTGGGTGATCAGGCTCGATCTCCATGACGGGACGCTGCTCGGCGGCCCACTGTTTCTGGATTATCAGATCGGAGGTCTAGCGGACACGGGGCCGAAAATCTCCGCGCTGCAGCAGCTCGTCGCACTGGCTACCGACGGCGAACTGCCTACGTCCCTTAAGCCGCGCGAGACCCGGGCGCCGCGATGGATATTGGAACTGAGAACAGCGGACGCGATCGCCACGGGAGCGACCCAGCACGAGATCGCTCAGGCCTTCTTCGGTTCCGCTGTCGCGTCGGAGCGGTGGCGCAAAGAAAGCTCACCTTACCGGTCGCGGGTGCAGCGCCTGGTCAAGGCCGCCCAGCGCCGCCTTGCCGACCCCTTATGCGGGCCATGGTTTTCATGATGTCCGGCGCGGCCCCGTGCGGAGCTTCGGCTGTGATCAGAATATCGCCTTCCCATATCTCTTTTGGAGATGCGCTGCGACGCTCGTCGCATAGCGCGCCTGCCGCCAAGCGGTAGGACTATGATAAACGCCGATCGCTTTCCAATAGTCACCCGTGACCGCCAGACCCGAGAGAAAAATCCAGCGCGCCGCCTCGGCATTGAAACAGGCATCGTTCTGGAGCCAATGCCGGACATGGGTTTCGGATCGCCGGACAAGCGCCGCAATTTTGGGTACCCACCAACTGTTGATTTGCAGCGGCCCGAGATCATGAGTGCCATTGCTGTTGACGACAGCGGCGCCGATCCAGCCGCCTTCCTGATCGCGCAAACCCCAAAGCGTACGTTCGAGCCACGGCTTGCCATGGGCTGCGCTGCGAATGCAGCGCGCGATCTCAGCATTGGCCGTCGCGACTGGCGCGCGAGCCATCGCCGGCAGCGAGAGGCCGAACGCCAAGGTGAAGATGGCCGCCGCCGCGCCGAACCGCAAACTTTGCGGAACGCGGCCCCTGATATGCGACCTGACGGCTTCGGCTGTCCGTGGAAATCGGAATATGTTCATCGATCATGTCCTTGCTGTCGGGAATGCGGTTGTTCGGCGGGCTCGGGAGCGGTCGGTGCATGCGCGCGCTGGTCCTTCGTCGAGCCGGCGAGAATGCCGTTCAGATAGGCATCGAGCTTCGACATGCCGTCTCTCGCGCGGCCCGCGAGCATTTCTGCAAGCGATGGCGGGCGCAGAATCTCGTTCCATTCCCGCTCCCGCTCGGCCCTTCGCTCGGCGCGATCCGCACGCGTGCTCAGCATCTGCTTTCGCGCCCAGTCGAGACTTTCAGCGAGCCGGGCGCCGCGGATGCGATGGCTGTCTCGCCAGAGCCGCCCGAGGCCTTCGAGCGAGGACGTCTTTTCGCCGGAATACCGCTCGAGCTTTTGCACAAGGCGCTCGAGATCTTCGGTCCAGAGTTTCACGCCATAGCGAGCGCGCGTGATGGCGGTGTAGTAATTCTGGCCATTGACGAGGCCCGATCCGACCGGGGCAAGGACATAGACTCGGTCATAGGTCTTCGACTGCGCCGAATAGACCGTCTCGGCATAGCCATGGTCCCAAGTCCGATGAACGGCGAGATCGATCTTCTGCGGCTCGGCGCTCCGGTCCCAGCGAATGGTCGCGACGGTCCCGTCGAGACACTCGATCGTCCCGCGCTCGGCATTTTTTAGGTCGAGTTCCTTCGTCGCCAGCCGCCACTGAATGCGATCGCCCGCGGCAATATCTCGCTTGTCCCCGATGAACACATTGACCTGCGACGCGCGGCCAAGACGGGGATTCCAGAGGATGGTCCGGCCCTTTTCGTCCACAAGACGCACGATCTGGCGGCCGCGCGCATCCCGCGCGAGGCCACTGACGCGATACTCTGCCCCGGCGGCGATCCCGAGTCCCGCGTTGTCGCGCGCGAACATCACTACCTGGCCGCCCGAGTAAAAGCGGGCAAAATGCTTCTCCTGGTCGGTCATGCCCGACGGAGCGAGAATATCGATCCGCGCATCTTCGGCGGCGATAGCGCCTTCCCGTTTCAGCACCTCTCGGATCTGGGTATTCACGATCAGCCTGGTCGCGTTGTCGAGAACGAGGATATTGGTCTTGTCACGGTTCTCGGGCTTGAGCCGCGTCCATTCCGCGACGAGGTTGGCCGCGAGCTTGTCGGCTCCCTCCCCGCTGATGATCTTGTCGAGCGATTGCAGCGACGCGGCATAATCCCCGCTGCGCGCGGTCGCGACCGCGGTCTTCATCGCGCGGGTTTGCTGCCGGACCGCCTCGGTGAGCTCAGCCGTCGGAAGGCCGAGCTTCTGCATCAGCCAGAAGGGTTTGCCCTGCTCGATCGCCCCCGTCTGCTTGTTGTCGCCAAGAAGAAGCACGCGCGCGCCGGTGTCGTGGCTGATCTGCAAGATCCGCTGCGCTTGCCGGCTCCCGAGCTGGCCCGCCTCGTCGACGACCAGGACATGACGATCGGTGATATCATGCCCGCCGCCGCCCAGCAGCGCGGCGACAGTACGAGAGTCGATGGCAGCGTCCTGGCCCAGCTTCGCGGTCGCAGATGAGGTCGGTGCCAGACCGATGAAGGTCCAACCGGCATCGGCCGCGGCCTTCAATTCCTTGATGAGCGTGGATTTGCCCGAGCCGGCGACGCCATGAACACCCATGACGCGGTCACTGGACAGCGCGATCTCGGCGAGCACCTTTCGCTGGTCATCGTTGAGAATGCTACCGCGCAGCGACGTGTCGACCTGTTCCGGCAATGCCAGCGGAACCCCATCGCCAAGGCTCAGCGAAATATGCGTCGATAGCGCGATCTCTAGCCGCGCGGCGCGGCGCGAGGTCCTGCCGCGCGTCAGAATCTGGTCGCCGGTCAGCTCCCTCGTCTTCAGCAGCTTGAGCCGCGCTTCATGTTCCTCAAACAGAGGCCGGACGTCGCGGAGGCGGACGTCGCCGACATGCGAAGCGAGCCCAGTTCGAATGAGCCGGCCGAGATTGTTGACCGCTTCGCGCGTCTCCGATTGGCGAAGTCCGAACAGCGCTGCGCGGCGCGCGGTCGCGGGATCGGCGTCCAGATGCTTCTCCCCACGCGCATCGGCGGCGGCGCGGACAGCTTCGAGCGCGGGAATGTGTGCCTTCGATCTCTCTGCCCACTGGGCATGGAGCGTATCGAGATCAACTTTCTGCTTGGGGGGCCGGGTCGCGAAGAAGGAAATCGATCGTTCGGCCTGCCCCTGGAGACCATGCTCCTTCGCATGCGCATCGATCTGCTCAGCGCGGCGCGACATCGCGTATATAAGATCATTTGGAACATCGCGGATTTCGAACAGTCCCCTTCGCGGGTCGAACTCGATCTCGTAGCCAAGTTCGCGCAGGTCGTGGGCGAGTTCGTTGCGATAGATTTGTCCCGCAGTCATCTGCTCGGCGAACATGGCGCGGGTTTCGAGGCTCGCCATCTGCTCGTCGCCGGCATGCCGAGTCATGTTGAGGATCACGACGTGGGTATGGAGATGCGGGTCGAGTTCGCGCGAGGCATGTTCAGTGAAGCGCGCATAGAGCAGCTGGCCTGTCGTTTCATGCCGAATATTGCCGTCCATACGTCGGCGAAGCTCGGCATGCTCTTCGATCCAGCCGATGGCGGTGCCGACTGCCCGCTCATGCGCGGCGACGATCCGTTCATCGCCCGTCACCAGCGCCATGATCGATACCGATTTCGGGGCGTTGACCGCAAAATCCCACCCCGGATGATGCTGAACCTCGCCGTGGCGGATGCGCCCGAGTTGCTGCTCCTCGACCTTGCCGGCGAGCAACGCCTCGAACGCCCTGCGGTCGATCGGGCCCGAAAGCCCGAGCCCGGCCGCAATTTTCCCGCCCCACTCCGAGGGTTCGTTCCCGCCCTTGGTGTAATAATCGCCGATCGTATAATAGCGGGCGATATTGCCGGGCTTGCCTCCGAGGCGCCGCGGATGGATCATGCCGGTCTCGCCGGACGGCGACGACCACCCGGACGCCCATGCTGTCGCAGGGTGCGGTCCCAGTGCGGAGCGATAATTTCGAGAGGCGTCGCGGGACGGTCGGGCGAACCATCGGTAGGCGTGACAGGTGCGGCTGAGACCTCCCCGTTCTTGTTGTCACGCGATTTTCCGGATGCGCCCGCCGGGTGATCGAGCTTCAACGCGGGCGCATTGACGTCCGGTCCGCGTCTGCCAGTCCGCTTGCGCGCTGGCGCGTCATTCTTCTCCGGTTTCGCCGATCTTGATGCCTCTTCGGACGTACCGGATGACGACGGCAACGACGGTGGTGGTGCTATATGTCGAGGCGGACGGCTGCGCTCGGCGAAGGCCTCAACGATGGATGGCACGTCATTATATTTATCCGCGAACCGAACGACGGGCAGGTCGCGACCGAAGCGCAGATAGCCCGACAGGTTCGGCAGGTTGGTGACCTCCGTGTGCATCACAAGAGGTCTTGTCACCTGGATGCGCGAGAGGTTGACCCCGTCACGCATGTCGTTGACGCCATAGCTCATCCCCTCGTTCGCCTCGACCTGCTCGACTTGCCCGAGATTCTCGCTGACATGCTTGGCGGTGGGGGTATCGTTGGCGCGGAGCGCGACCCAGGTGGAGCAATAGCCGGTGATCGCCGCGGCATCCTGGATGCCATAGGTCGCCTCGAGCTGCGGGTAGGACTGGAAGCCGAGGATGCCGCAGCCGCCATATTTGCGGGCGCGAGCGAGAAAGTCAGAGAGCGACGGCAGTTTCTGGAGCGAGGGAAGCTCGTCGATCACGCAATAGAGACGGCGCTGCTGATCGGGTTTCAGGCTCATGATCGCGCTGATCGCGATATCGAGCCACACGGTGATCAGGGGACGGAGCGAAGGAAGCTGGTCGGCCTTCACGGTAACGAAGAGCCAGCTGTCGTCCCCCTCGGTCGCGACCCAGTCGCGGATCGAAAGCCCGTCGTCGGTATCGTCAAGATAGGCGAAGCTGCGCATGACCGACGCGAGCTCAGCCTGGACGCCCGCCGACGTCCGTTCGCCTTCCATCGAGATGAATGCCGCCGCATCGGTGCCCGCGGCGAAGGCGGACAGATCCTTCAGCGGAGAGCGGACGATGGTGTGGAGGAGGATCGATACATAGGTCCGTCCCTGCGCTGCGAGCTTGCGCAGAACGGCGACCAGAGTACCGCGCGCGGCCTTCGGCCAGAAGGGATCGCCATGCTTGTCGGGGATCGTCGATTCCGCGATCTGGTCGTAATGATAATCGTGCGGGACATCGACCCAGGGCGACCAGACGGCCGAACGCTCGTCGAGGGGGTTGAGCAGGATGTCCTTCCCCTCGCGGTAGAATTTTTCGACGAAGGTGCCGGCGGTATCATAGACGATCGCGCGCTTGCCCTTGGCGCGGATGCCTTCGAGCATCTTGACGATCATGTTGGTCTTCCCCGTTCCGGGTGCACCGCAGATCAGGACATGCTCGGTCTCGAAGGCATGGGGGACGTTGATGCCGCCGATCGAGAAGCTTCCTTTCGTCTCCCTGCGCAGCGCCCGGCGGACCTGCCGAACGGTACCGAAATGCGCCCCGCGCAGGTACTCGTTGGAGCCGAGCCCCTTCCCCGTCCGGGTGAAATAGAACCAGGCGAAGACGAGCGCGGCGAGCGCAAACACCCCGGACAGGATCGCCCCGCTGATGAGGTCGCTCTCGAGTTTTTCGAGCGCCTGTTTCGCGATCGCGGAGTCGACCAGCCAGTCGGCCGAGGTCCAATATTCGCGGCCCTCCGGCGTACGGAACAGGACCGGGTCGTTGGTTCCCGGCGCCGCATCGGCCTTGAAGGTTGCCTCAACGAGCTTGGTGAGGACGAAGCGCTGGTAGGCATCGGACTTTTCGAAGGCGTACCAGATCGCGCCGATGACCCAGATGCTAAGCCCGGCGAGGGTCGTCTGGAAGAAGACCTGGGTGGTCATCCGCACATTGTGGACGATGGCTTGGCCGCCCCGCGTCCAGCTGCCGAGTGTGTCGTTGCGGAAGATGCTCATGACGACGCCCCTTCCCCCAGAGCTGGCAGGTCGCCCGCGCCGATCAGCCCCCGGTCGAGGAGAAGACGGCGGGTATCCTCCATCCCCTTGGCGAGAGATTTGGGCGCGCGCGCGCCGACGTCGGACGCAAGGATCGCAAGCACCTGGATGACGGTCGAGTGGAGTTCGTCGAATCGGGCATGGAAGCCGAAGGGGTCGGCGCCGTTCAGCTGTTCGAGGGCATCGCGAACGAAGGCCGCGGTGGGGACGCCCGCCGCATCGGCATCGGCCGCGAGGCGGTCGTATAGTTCGTCGGGAAGACGAATAGTCAGTCTTGCCATGGCAAGCTCCTGGTCTGGAGCTTCGGCAAGTGAGGACACGTAGCCCCACTGTTATAGCCGAGACCTGCCGTTTTTCCAATAGCTTAGCGCGGCAGCCACGGCTGCCCAAAGATGCCAAGGATTATCAGGGCATTGGCGCGGATGGCAGCCAAGTGCCGCCGCATCTGGCTGCCACGGCGGCCAAATGACGCCGCCTGCGCCAGCGTTCGACTTTAGGGTTAGGCTATTGATTTGCAGGGAGGTTTGGCCCCGCAGAACCCGTGCGTAGGGTGCATTACAAACGCCAACGGCGTGCGTCCGCCCAACGCAGCGACGTGTCGCTGCGACACCTCGTGCCGGAAGGCGCGGGGGTTCCCCCCGTCCGGGGGGATTTCTTCACCTGCCGGCGGCACGCCGGCCATGATAATTGCCGTTTGATCATGGCGCACTCCCTCGGGTAGAATTGGAAGCCGGCGGGCAGACCATTTGAAGGATGATGGTTATGCCCAAGAAGAGTGAACGCGAACGCCTCGCCGACCTCGAAGCGCGTCAGCGCAAGGTTGCGGAGGAGGTCGAGATTGCCCGCCGCGCCGTGCGCGGCCGCTATGCGTCGATCATCGGCGAGCTGGCCGTCGAGGAATTGACCGAGCGGGAATTTCGGGAGCTTGTCGACCTCGCTATCTGGTGTGGCGGCGCAGCGGCGGTGGGAGCACTCAAGTCCCTGCCGATACGGCCCCACAAATAAAGCCATCCCGAAGGGATGCCCCTGCGACGAGCACGGCGAAGCCGCGCGCAGGAGGCCGATGGCATCGCCATCGCATCGGTCGCGCGACGGGCCCCGCCAGGGGTCCCTGAGTGCGGACGACCTTTCCCCTGACGAAAAGAAAAAGGGACGGCCCGGCAATCCGGACCGTCCCATTGCACCACCCGATCAGGCGGCGATACGCTGGTCGATGAAGCGGAAGAAATGCGCGGGCACACCCTTCGCGCGCACCAGCCGAGCGAGATGGGACTGAAGCCCCGAGCCTTCGCAGACCAGCGCTTCTACCGGGTTCAGTCCGAGCAGTTGCTCGTTACGCAGAAATCCTGCGCGTTGTCCGAACTTGCTGTTGAGGGTGAAGGCGACGAGTGGTGTTCCGGTCCGTGCCGCCCATGCGGCGGCGATCGCGTCGCACCCCTTGGACTGCGCCGTCGTCGCCAGCACCATCGCCGGGATACGCGCCTTGATCTGATCGAGCCGCTCGGTGAGGAGCGCGTGATCTTCCCATTGCTGCCCGCCGGAGAATATGACCACCGGCCCTTGCGGGGCGTGGGCATCGATCCCGCGCTGGCGCCGCGCGGCGAGGAAGTCGGTCGCGGCCACCACCGCAGCGGTGCGCTTGCTCGATACCAGCGAGCCCCGCGGCGCCGACCATGGACGCCCGGTTTCGGCGGCGAAGGTCTGGGCGGCATAGTCGCGCATGCAGGCCACCGCGTCGCGCGCTTCGTCGAGGGAGTGGCAGAAGGTCTGCGCCTCCTCCAACTCAGCGGTCAGGATCTCGCTGCCGTCGGCGTCGCGGATCAGATCCTTGACCTTCAGCGCGGCCTTGTCGGCTTCAGCATCGAGCTGGTCCGCGACCTTGTGGAAGCTATGGACGATGCCCCACGCGATGCGGTCCGCGATCCCTTCAAGGCGGGTGTCTCGGAACAGGTCGAAGAAGGTGCGGACCGCCATTTCGGTGGCAAGTTCCGCCGCGCGCGGAAGCGGCATGTCGGCGTCGGTGGGCTCGTCGGCATAGCCCATCCGGAACCCGCCTATGGTTTCGGTGAAGGCGTTTTCGAAGGCGGGCGACACAGTTTCCTCGGCGATAAGGTCGGCGATTTCGTCTGCGGTGCGGAAGGATTGTGTAAGCTTCGTCATGAGAACCTCCTTGAAAAAGAGGTCTCTTTCCCTGCACGGGCTCTGAGCGACGGGGTCAAGGATCGGGCGCAGCCCGACCGCGAAGCGGCGATGGGGGTCACGATTTTCTTTGGCGGCCACCCGTCGCCCGACTGGATGTGCGGCGCTCGCCCCGCCAAGGAAAATGGTGGGGCCCCGTCGTTCTTGAGGCCGACGCTGCCCCCGTGCCACACTAAAAAGAGTTGAGAGAGAAGAAGAGGCTTGCGAAGCGGGGGCTCGATGCCCCCGATTCGCAAATGGTTGCCGCAAAGCACGGTCCCATGTGCTCTATTCCTTGAAACGGATCAGGCCGCAGCGAGGATAAAGCGGGGACGTCCGGCCGTAGCGGTTGGCGCAGATTCTGGAGGTTGAACGATCTTGAACGGGTGCGAAAAGAATGAGCGCGTGGACAGCGCGTCGCGGGTCATTCTCGCGACGCCGCGGCAACTGTTCCGCACCTATTTCGACGCCGAGACGCTGAAGGGCTGGCGCGTGCCGGATGGCGCGACAGGCACCTATTCGGTGCTCGAGCCGCAGCCGGGCGGCCGCTTCTGTCTTAACCTTCTCTATTCGGACCGAACGGAGACCGATGGCCCCGCGGCCGCTATCGAGATCATCACCGGCGAGTTCGCCGAGTTCGTGCCCGATGAGCGCATCGTCGAGGAAATCCATTATACCAACACCGACCCCGCCTATGCTGGCATGATGAGGCTGACCTTCACGATCGAGCCGGCGAAAGCCGGCTCCAAAGTCTCGCTCCACGCGACCGGCATGCCCCAGGCGCTGGAGGTCACCGCACATCGCGCGGCACTCGCCGCAGCGCTGCGGCGGCTGGCGCTGCTGACCGAATGAACAAGAAGAGCGGCCGCCTCGCAAAGGAGGCGGCCGCTCATTTCCTTAATCCGGATCAAAGGTTTCTCCGGTCGGCGGCACATAGGCCTCGAACGGGTTTCCGTCATGCAAATGTCCGAACGGGGTCATGACATGGCTGGAACCCTCGCGCCCCACCGCGCAGATGACATAGCGGGGCTCTCCCGACGCGGCGTCGGTGCATTCCATGAGGGCGAGGTCGCCATTTTCCGCCGCGCGGCGGAGCGTCGCGAAGTTCCGCCGATAAGCGTCGGGAATCGCCATCGCCGTCACGCCGTCAGGCGGAGGCCGGGGCCCCGCTGTGCCGCCGGGCGCGCAACACCGTCCGGCTTCTTGAAAGCATGAATCGGCACCCCGGCCTTGCGAAGGAGCTGATAAAGATTTGCCTGAAGCCCCGACCCCTCGCAGAGCAAAGCCTCGACGGGCTTCAACTCGGCGAGCTTGCGGTTGCGGTTGAAGGCGGTTTTCCGTCCCGAACCATAAAGGCCATAGGCGACGAGCGGCACGCTGTTCTCCGGACGCGCCGCCCATGCCGCCGCGATCGCGTCGGCGCCCTTGCGCTGGCCGGTCGTCACCAGCGTCATATGCGGCACGCGGGCCTTGATCTGGTCGAGCCGCGCCCAGAGCGGTTCCCAGTCGGACCAGATGGCCGGACCCGAGAAGACAACGATCGGGCCCTGCGGTAGATGCCGTTCGCGCGCGGCGAGCGCCCGCTCGCGCAGAAAATCCTGCGCCGCGATCTGGCTCGCCATCGAGACGGACGACGCCCGGCTTCCCTTCGCCGGCGACCATGGCCAGCCGGTGAGCGCGCGATACATTTCGGCGGCATAGTCGCGCATGCATTCGATGGCGTCGCGCTGCTCGGCGAGCGAGCGGCAGAGGAGCTGCTTTTCCTCGAGGCTCGTTGCATAGACTTCGCTGAGATCGGGCATGCGCGCGAGATCACCGAGTTCCTGCGCGATTGAATCTTCGCGGCGCGCAAGCTTTCCAGCCGTGAAATGGAACGAATTCACGAAGCCCCATGCGATATCCGGGGCGAACGCTTCGAGGCGGGTGTCGGTGAAGAGGTCGAAGATGGCGGCGATCACGCCGCCGCATTCGGCCTGCGCGGCGAAAGGCTCGGGCATGTCGAGGTCGGTCGGCTCGTCGCCAGCGGAGACGATCGAGAGCGGGATCGGGTCGCCGAAGGCGGCCTGAAATTCAGGGGTGGCGATGGCCTCGGCGTAAAGCTGTTTCAGGTCGGCGAAGCGGTCGACGGACGCGGGGTTGGCGTTGGTCATGATGGACCTCCGGTCAGCAAAAATGAAAAGCGGCCGGAGCGGCTGCGCCGCCCGGCCGCACGGGGATCAGTGGAGCGTTGCGCCCGCAGGCTTCCGCTGCGCCGGACTGGCGGCGATGCCCTCCAGCGGGCGCAGCCCGTTGACGACCTCCCATGCGAGGACGGGCGCGAGCGGTTCGAGCGTGGTTCCGGCAACGATGTCGAAGACAGCGGCGATGACGGCGCCGCATTCGATGAGACGAATCTGGGCCATGACGGCCTCCCAAGCTGGATGAAAAAAATGGGCCGGGAGCCGAAGCCCCCGGCCTGTCAGGCGTGCCCGTCAGAACGGGATCTGATCGTCGACGTCGGCACCGGTATCCGGGCCATTGTCCATCAGTGCGCCGTCAGTGCCCGCGGTGCTGTCACCGAAGCCGCCGCCCTGCTCACCGTCGCCATAGTCGCGGCGCGACGAGCGGATCGCGGGACCAAAGTCATCGCGGCGCTGCGGGCGCCGCCACGCGACGCGGTAGCCATCCCGCTCCGACCCGAAGAGCGCGATCGGGAGCGGCTCGGGGAGGCTCGGGTCGTCGATCGAGCCCTGAAGGAAGACTTCGCCGGTGGTATTTTTGGCGACGGCTTCCCAGAGAGCACCGAGCTGGACCCAGCGATTGCCGACGTTGAGCGCGACGATCTCATAGGCCGGGGCCCGCTCGTGATCGCTCTCGACCGGACGAAGACCGAGACGCGGCAGATCGATGGTGCGGGTCGCGATCGACCCCATCAGACGGCCGTTGTTATTGCTGAACTCACCGATATTCATGGGACTTTCCTTTGACGTTCATCGCTCCGGCCAATCCCGAAGCGACACCCGCCAAGGTCCCCCTCTCCTCTCTGTCCCGGCGCCGCGGTCCCGCGCCGCAGCCCGCGGTCGCTCCCGCCCTCGCGCCCTCACGCACCCGCTCGCTTCAGGCACGCAAATGCGCTATGCAGGGCGCATGGATGCCGAGACGATGAGGACGGTTGCGCGACTTGCGCGTTCTCGCGCGGATCGCGGAAGTTCCGCAACACATGGCGACGGGCTCGAGCGGCTTGGAGCCGCGCGGGCGCTCCGTCAGCTCGCGGTCGATCTCGAAGTCTCGGCCGATGCGTGCGAGGCCAATCCCCGGCCATCCCGCGGGCGCGGCCGACCGACCTTGCCCCGCCCGGCTCCCGCGCATGTTCCTTACGGCAGCCGATCGTTACCCGGCAGGGCCGAGATCCGGCGAAGCCGGAGCTCGGTCGGAGCGGCGCGTAGCGCCGCGGAGATAGAGCGGCGGTGCCCGCGATAGAGGGCAGCCGCCCTACAGCAACGCCCGCCAGCAAACCCGACCATCAGCGGATCAACTGCCGAGACTTGGGGCTTGGGTTCTGGGGGTTTGAGTCTTGGGCATGGCTCGAGTTCGCCGCAGGCGGGCCCCTAATGAGGCGCGCCTACGGTCGGTCGGCAGTATGAAGAATGGAGAGGCGCCCGCCTTGCAAGGCGTCAGAGCGAGCGGCAGCCCGCGGTCCCGGAGCGGCGCGGTCGCGATGCCGCTCGAATAGGCCCGCCGTCCACCGACCAACGGGCGGTCATCCAAGTGGCTAATGGCATCAAAGACTTTGCCCGGAGCCCGAGTGATCGGCGCGGCCGATCTATATGGGAAGAGGCGCCGAGTTATTTTGCCTTGGCACGGCCGCGCGGGGCCGGCTTGCGGCCGCCGCCCCGACCTTTGGTTCCGAGGCCGATAGCCTTGGCCAGGGTGCGACGCGTTTCGGCATAGTTGGGCGCGACCATCGGATAGTCCTTGGGGAGGTTCCACTTCGCGCGATACTCGTCGGGGGTCATGTTATAGGCCGTCATCAGATGGCGGCGGAGCATCTTGAGTTTCTTGCCGTCTTCCAGACACACGATGTAATCGGGTTTCACCGACGCTCGAATCGAGACGGCGGGCTCCTGTTTGACTTCCGGAGCCTCGGACGCGCCAAGACCGGCAAGGGCTTCATGCACCGACCGAATAACGAGCGGAATGTCCGATATCGCCACGCTGTTGTTGCTGACATGCGCAGCGACGATATCGGCGGTCAGCGTTACTAGGGTTAAAACCCAATCAGCCTCTTGAAATTGCTTGTATGTATTGATTCAAAGGGCCTTCACCGCAGCGGGAGGCCCTTCACGATGTCGCGTT
>NZ_JAVDWC010000006.1:0-287677 GCF_031457175.1 Sphingopyxis sp. BE235 | reverse complement strand
TCTTCGCCGGCGACACCTCCGCCAGCACCCGCCGCATCACATAGCCCGTGCCCAGCCCGTCGCCCGGCTCGAGCACGCCGACGACTTCGGGCGCCCTCACCCCCGCATCAAACGCCGCCATCACCAGCGCCGCCTCGTCGACATGCCCGAACGGACGGTCCGCCATATAGTCCGCCGACGGCGCGCGCCGCAGGACATAGGCCTCCCTCGCCCAATCGAACGCAAAGCTCTCCATGTTCGCGCCGCCCGACAAACGCGTCAGGCCCGACAAAACGCCAGCTCCGACAACGCGGGTCATCAACGCTGGGAGAAAGTCGGGAAGCGACGTCATGCCGCGATGGTGCGGACTAAGCGGAGAGAGCGCAAGCCGGCAATCGCGTCAGGATAGCCGGCGATCAAGAAAGAAAAAATGCTGCCTCAAGGAGCTCCAAATTCACAGGAATGTTACAAGGCGCCCCACGACACATAGTCCTCAACATGGACATTGGGCCGGCGAAAGCTCGTAAAACTCATGCTGGCGGAGAGGTCGAGCGCTTCGATCTGATGCCACCAGCCGACGGGCAGGAAGATGGCCTCGCCCGGGCCGATGACTGTTTCGAGCACCGGTGGTACGGCCGAATCGCCACTGCCGGCGGGCAGCGCTTCATTGCCCCAGTCGGAGAAACAGTGGCGACTGTTGCGCATCCGCGCGAACGCCCATGGCGGCGCCATCCGCACATGCTTGCGCCCGATCACCTGCACGAGCAGATTGTTGGTGAGGTCGTGGTGCCAGGGGGTGAGCGTGCCCCTGGGCCCGAGCCAGAAGAAACCGTCGCGCGCCCGCGTATCGTCGAGCAGCGCGATCGGCGCCAGATCGTCCCACAAGGGAGCGAGCGCGGCGGCGTTGGTGCCGCTGTTGTAGGCGGTGAGATAGACGTCATTGCTCGCCTCGTCCTTGCGGAGCCAGTCGATCAGTTCGCCGAAACGGACGAGGCGGCGATGATCGTCCTTCGCCAGTTCATAGTCGGGGTCGCGCTCGCGCTCGACCTGCGCCTCGACGACGGCATCGCCCGCGGCCGCGGCGAAATGGTCGAGCGACCAGCGCGTCAGCGCCGGCCAATGATCGACGAGGTCCGTCAGCTTCGCGGGCCGGTTGACCTCATAATAATGGCGGTAGAAATGCCCGGCATCGGGCGCAGCGAGCGTGTCGAGCGCGAAGCCGCCTTCAGCCTCACGCGCCAGCCGCTCCTGATTGGCGAGCAGCCAGCCCTGCTTCGCCATCCGCGCCGCCTGGCGCCGCAGCATCGCGGCCATCGGATCCTTCGCCAGCCGGTCGACCTCATATTTCGCCGCCGCCGCCGACACGCCCGCGGCGGCAAGGCGCGCGTGCAGCGCGCTATCGTCATCGCCGGCCGCAAGGCCTTCGGCGAGCAGGGTGCGTTTGTCGGGTTGAGACATCGAAGAAAACTCCTCGCGCCGCTCAAGGGCATCGCGATGACAAAAGGATGACAGCGCTAGTCGCCCGCGGGGCCCCGATAGTCCGGCCCATAGACCGCGGCGCGAAAATCGCGGTGGAGCGTACCGTCATAGGGGATGGTCTGGACGAAGAAGACCGCGGTCAGCTTGTTCGCCGGATCGACCCAGAAAAGGGTCGATGCCATGCCGTCCCAGAAATATTCACCCGTCGCGCCGCGATTTTCCTGGCGGGTCTGCGGCGGCGATTTGCGCACCGCGAAGTCGAATCCGAAGCCGACTGCACCCTTGCCGGGGAGCCACGCGCGTTCGGTGATCGCCGGGTCGAGCTGGTCGGTCGCCATCAGTTTCACGGTCGAGGGTTTGAGGATGCGCGCGCCGTCGAGTTCCCCCTTGTTCAGCAACATGCGCGCGAAACGCTGATAATCGTCGAGCGTCGAGGCGAGGCCGAAGCCGCCGGGGGTCAGCGCATGCTCCCTGAAATTCAGCACCTGCGCCTCGGCCGCGGCTTGCTGGACCAGCTTGCCGTCCTTCTTCACATTCATCGCCGCAAAGCGCGGCAGCCGCGCATCGGGTTGGCGCCACGCCGTCTCCCGCATCCCCAGCGGTTCGAAGATATGGGTTTGGACATAGTCGGCGAAGCGCTGGCCCGAGAGCTTCTCGACGAGCGCCGCCTGCACATCGACCGCGATGCTATATTCCCACTGCGTGCCCGGCTGGAACAGCAGGGGCACTGTGGCAAGTCGCCGGCTTGCCTCGGCGAGCGGGATCGTCAATGCGAGCGGTTCGGCCGCGACATAGGCGTCATGTGCGGGCGTCGGCCCGGCGCCATAAGCGAAACCCGCGGTGTGGCGCAGGATATCGCGGACAGTGATCGGCCGTTCGGCGGCGACATAGCGCGGCTGGCCCGCGGCGTCCTTCCCGGCATAGACGCGCATGTCGGCATATTCGGGGAGATATTTGGCGAGCGGGTCGTCGAGATGGAACTTGCCCGCCTCCCACAATTGCATCAGCGCGACGCCGGTGACGGGCTTGGTCATCGAATAGATTTGCGCGATGGTGTCGCGGCGCATCGGGCGCTTCGCTTCGCGGTCGGCCATGCCGGCGCTGCCGAAATAAACCTCGCGCCCATCCTGCCAGATCAGCGCCGAGGTTCCGGCGGCGCGGCCGTCGGCGATCATCGCCTTCAGCGCCGCATCGATCCGCGCCTTGTCGATCGTCACCACTTCGCGCGGCGCCGCCTGTGCATGGAGCGGCGGAGTGCTCGCCGCCAGACCCGCACTCGCCATCATCATCGCCAACGCCAGTCGCTTGCCGCGCATATCGCCTCTCCCCTGCCCGCCGTCCGCCGGGTCCGGCGCGCATCACATGGGATCGGGCGCGACAGGTCAACCCGAATAGGTCTGCGCAAGCCTATTCGGTCGCGGCGGCTTCCGCCACGGGCGTCTCTACCGCCGTGAGACTGCCATTCTGGATCAGCCATTGCGGATAGCCCGCCTGCACCGCCGCGACGATGCGATCGACCGCGGCGGCGACCTGCTCGCCCTCCGCCTCGCGGTCGCGCTGAACGACGACGCGCCGCGCCTGCGCGTCGATCAGCACGCGTTCGCGCGGAACAAGCTCGCCGACGGTCAGGCTGGCGAGGATTTCGCGGCTGTCGTCTTCGCGTTGCTCGAGCGTCGCGATACGCTGGTTCAGCCGTTCCTCGAACTCCACCGCGGCGTTGGTCTGCTGGCGCAACTGGGCGATGCTGACGCGCACGTCGCGTTGCACCTTGCTGCGCACCGCCCGCGCCAGATTGGCGTTGAGCTGCGCGGCATATTGACCGACGAGCACGACACCATCGACCGCGATTTCGTCATTCTCGACCCGGACGTTCAGGCTGTCGACGCGATCGTCCTTGCCGAGCAGGCGATTGAGTTCGGTCTGTACGGTCGTGCGCGCGCCGATTTCGCGGACGATATTGTTGAGCGACAGCGCAAGCGGGATCGACAATATGCCGAGCGCCGCAACGATGCCGACGGCCTGCACCGCCGTATGCTGGCGCGTGAGCGATGGCCCGAAATGATTGAGCCGCGCGACGATCGTCGCAGCGAAGGCAATGGCAAGCGTGTTGGTCAGAAACAGGAGCGCCGCGCCGAGCGCAAAATCCATCCGCCCCGTCACCAGCCCGAAGCCGACCGTCGACAGCGGCGGCACCAGCGCCGTCGCGATCGCGACGCCGACCATGACGCCCGACAGCTTGCGCATGATCGCATAAACGCCCGCGATGCCGCCGACCACCGCGACGCCAAGGTCGAGGAGGGTTGGCTGGGTTCGCGCGCGGAGTTCGGGGGTGACATCCTTGATCGGCGACAGCCAGATGATCAGCATCGCGACGAGGATCGCGACCGCCATCCCGGCGGCAAGCGTCACCAGCGAACGGCGGATCAGATTGCTTTCGATGGTCGCCAGACCAAAGCCGATCCCCATGATCGGCCCCATCAAAGGCGATACCAGCATCGCGCCGATCACGACCGCGGTCGAGCTTTGCAACAGGCCCAGCGTCGCGATCGCCGCGGAAAGGATGATCAGCAGCAGGAATTTCTTGTCGAGCCGCGCATCGCGCGCGACGCTCGCCAATATCAACGAGCGATCGAGAGCCTCTTCGCCCCCGATCGCTTCGCTGTTTTCGTCATCCGGGCGCGGCGCCGAGCGCGTGGCCCGGCGCCCGCCGGCGTTGAACGGCGCGTCGCCCAGTCCGGGCACGCCGGGGTGATCGCCAGCCACGGCGGATCAGATCTTGCCGGTCAGCTCGGGAACGGCGTTGAAGAGATCGGCGACGAGGCCGAAGTCGGCGACCTGGAAGATCGGGGCGTCTTCGTCCTTGTTGATCGCGACGATCGTCTTCGAATCCTTCATGCCGGCGAGATGCTGGATCGCGCCCGAAATGCCGATCGCGAAATAGACTTGCGGTGCGACGATCTTGCCGGTCTGGCCGACCTGATAGTCGTTGGGGACATAGCCCGCATCGACCGCGGCGCGCGAAGCACCGAGCGCGGCGCCGAGTTTGTCGGCGAGCGGCACGATGACTTCTTCATATTTCTCGCTCGAACCCAGCGCACGGCCGCCCGACACGATGATCTTGGCCGAGGTCAGCTCGGGGCGCTCCGATTTGGCGATTTCGGCGCCGACGAAGCTCGAGATGCCGGTGTCGCCGCCAGCCGAGACGGCTTCGACCGTGCCCGAACCGCCCGAGGTGGCAGCCTTTTCAAAGGCGGTGCCACGAATGGTCAGGACGAGCTTCGCGTCCGACGATTCGACGGTCGCGATCGCGTTGCCGGCGTAAATCGGGCGGGTGAAGGTCTTCGGACCTTCGACCGACAGGATTTCCGAAATCTGCATCACGTCGAGCAGCGCGGCGACGCGCGGCGCGATATTCTTGCCGGTGGTCGTCGCGGGCGCGACGAAGGCATCGTGCGACCCCATGAGGTCGGCGACGAGCGGCGCGACATTTTCGGGCAGGTTATGACCGAAAGCGGCGTTGTCGGCGACGTGGACCTTTTGGACGCCGGCGATCTGCGCGGCTTCCTTGGCGACGCCATCGACGCCCGAACCGGCGACGAGGAGATGGACTTCACCAAGCTTCGCGGCGGCGGTCACCGCGGCGAGCGTGGCGTCCTTGACGGCGCTGCCGTCATGTTCGACCCAAACGAGCGTTTTCATGAATGCACTCCCAGCGCTTTAAGCTTGGCAACCAGTTCATCGACATCGGCGACCTTGACGCCGGCCGAGCGGACGGGCGGTTCCGAAACCTTGAGCGTCTTGACGCGCGGCGCCGTGTCGACGCCGTAATCGGCGGGCGACTTGGTATCGAGCGGCTTCGACTTCGCCTTCATGATGTTCGGCAGCGACGCATAGCGCGGCTCGTTCAAACGAAGGTCGGTGGTGACGATCGCGGGAAGCTTGAGCTTCACCGTCTCGAGGCCGCCGTCGACTTCGCGCGTCACATTGACGCTATCGCCTTCGACGTTGACCGCGCTGGCGAAGGTGCCCTGCGCCCAGCCGGTGAGCGCAGCGAGCATCTGGCCGGTCTGGTTGTTGTCGTCGTCGATCGCCTGCTTGCCGAGGATCACAAGACCCGGCGCTTCGGCGTCGGCGATCGCCTTGAAGATTTTTGCGAGCGCGAGCGGCTCGACCGCATCGTCGGTCTGCACCAGGATCGCGCGGTCGGCGCCCATCGCGAGCGCGGTGCGCAGCGTTTCCTGCGCCTTCGCCGGGCCGACGGAAACCGCGATGATCTCGGTCGCGACGCCCTTTTCCTTCAGGCGAATCGCTTCTTCGACACCAATCTCGTCGAACGGGTTCATCGACATTTTGACATTGGCGAGGTCAACGCCGGTGCCGTCGGACTTGACCCGCGGCTTGACGTTATAATCGAGCACCCGCTTGACGGGGACGAGGATTTTCATGGCTTGCAAAGCTCCTCTCAACAAATTGTGCACTGCGCCATAATTGCGGTTTACGTAAACGTCAACCTCACCCCTCCCCCTCACGGTGGGGAGGGGTGGTCGAGGCGTCAGGCCGCGCGGACTTCTGCGACGATTTTCTTCGCCGCATCGCCCAGATCATTGGCCGCAACGATCGGCAGGCCCGAATTGGCGAGGATATCCTTACCCTGCTGGACATTGGTGCCTTCGAGACGGACGACGAGCGGAACCGAGAGGTTCACTTCCTTCGCCGCGGCGACGATGCCCTCGGCGATGATGTCGCACTTCATGATGCCGCCGAAGATGTTGACGAGGATGCCCTTTACGGCGGGATCCTTGAGGATGATCTTGAACGCCGCGGTGACCTTTTCCTTGCTCGCGCCGCCGCCGACGTCGAGGAAGTTCGCCGGGAATTCGCCGTTGAGCTTGATGATGTCCATCGTCGACATCGCGAGACCCGCGCCATTGACCATGCAGCCGATGTTGCCGTCGAGCTTGATGTAGGCGAGGTCATATTCCGACGCTTCGACCTCGGCCGGATCTTCCTCGGTCAGGTCGCGCAGCTCGGCGAGATCCTTGTGGCGGAACATCGCATTGCCGTCGAACGCCACCTTGGCGTCGAGGACGAGCAATTCGTCGCCGTTCGCGCCTTCGCAGACAGCCAGCGGGTTGATTTCGATCTGCTCGGCATCGGTGCCGAGGAAGGCGGCATAGAGGCCACCAAGCACCTTGGCGGCCTGCTTGGCGAGATCGCCCGACAGGCCGAGCGCCGCGGCGACGCTGCGGCCATGGTGCGGCTGGATTCCCGTGGCGGGATCGATCGTGATCGTGTGGATCTTTTCGGGCGTGTCGTGCGCGACGGTTTCGATGTCCATGCCGCCCTCGGTCGAGGCGACAACCGCGATGCGGCTGGTGGCGCGGTCGACGAGCAAAGCGAGGTAGAACTCCTGCTTAATGTCGGCGCCGTCGGTGATGTACAGGCGGTTGACCTGCTTGCCGGCTTCGCCGGTCTGGATCGTCACCAGCGTGTTGCCGAGCATGTCCTTGGCGTGCGCTTCGACTTCCTCGATCGTCTTGGCGAGGCGGACGCCGCCCTTTGCGTCGGGGCCGAGTTCCTTGAACTTGCCCTTGCCGCGGCCACCCGCGTGGATCTGCGATTTCACGACATAGAGCGGCCCGGGGAGCTGCTTCGCCGCGGCGACGGCTTCCTCGACGGTCATCGCGGCAATGCCCTTGGGGACGGCAACGCCAAATTTCGCGAGCAGTTCTTTTGCCTGATATTCGTGGATGTTCATGAGGTCTGCCGGGCCTTTCGACTCTGTGAAGGGAGAGGATCGGCGCCGCCTAAGCACAAGTTTGGCGCCAATTCTACCCCCGGGTAGCCCCAGATATTCTTGTGCGCGGCAAAGGCTTGCGGCGAGCCGGTCCGTCTTTCGGATGACGCCCCGGGCCCGAGTTGATAATCGGGCACGGTCGAGGGATCGGGATGAGGGACGCGAAGATGCGGATAAAGCTTCTTGTTTTGACATGGTTGACGCTCGCCGGTCCGGTCGCCGCGACCGCACAAGTGAACCAGTCGATCGATGTACAAATCGTCGAGGCGCCCAAAATCGTTCGGATCGGCGACGCCGACCAGCTCGTCTATGAACTCCACCTCACCAATTTTTCCAGCCATCCGCTCGAGCTGAACGCGCTCGCGATCAAGGCAGGCGACACGCCGATCAAGACCTATAGCCGGGACGAACTGCCCACGGCGATTGATCTCGTCGGGCCGCCCGAAGCCAATTCGCGGATCATTCCCATCGGCCGCCGCGCTGTCGTCTATATCGGCGCGCCCGTCCCCGCCGCCTATCTCCGCGGATCGATCTCGCACAGCCTGACGCTGAGCAAGATCGACACCAATGAGGGTGATTTCACAATTTCGGGCGGCACGGCAACGCCGGAGGCCGCCGCCCTGCCCCGCCTGTCGCCGCCGCTGCGCGGCGGCCCGTGGGTCGCGGTGTATGATCCCGGCATGGAGCGCGGGCATCGCCGCGTCTTCTATGCCACCGAAGGATCGGCCACCCTGCCCGGCCGTTTCGCGATCGACTATATGAAGGTCGACACGAAAGGAAAATTGTCGTCGCGCGATGCCAATATCCCGGCGAATCACCATGGCTTCGGCGCCGAGGTGCTCGCGGTCGCAGACGGTACGGTCGTCGCGGTGCGCGACGATGTCCCCGACCCGGCCACCGTATCGGGCAGGCCGAGGCCCGGGATTGCCGACGCCAGCGGCAATTTCGTGATGCTCGACATCGGCGGCGGCCGCATCGCGACCTATGAGCATATGAAACAGGGCGCGCCGGTCGCGGTCGGCGACCGCGTCAAGGCGGGGCAGGTCGTCGGCTTCCTCGGCTTCACCGGGCAGGCGAGCGCGCCGCACCTCCATTTCCACCTCGCCGACCGCGCGTCGATCCTCGGCGCCGAGGGCCAGCCCTATGTCGTCACCTCGCTTACGCGGCTGGGGCAATATGCCACGATCGAAAGCTTTTCCCGTCGCGAAGCATGGCTGCCGGCCGACCGCTCCGAAACGGTGCGGAACAGCTTTCCGCCGCCGAACCTCGTCGTGCGCTTTCCGGGCGATTAAGAATTTAGCGCAACGCGCAGAGCGCGGCGGAGCTGGTCGACACCGTCAGTATCTCGGGATCCTTGAGCGCGCGGACCTTGCGGAAAAACTGGTCGAGCGACAGGTCGGTGACGCGTTTGTCCTTGAGACTGCCGAGCGCCGACAGGCGGCGAAGCTGGACCAGCGACAGCCGGTCGACCATGCGTTCGGCCATGCACGCCGACATCGCCTTCGACAGGCCGGCATTGTTGAGGCCGGTGCGCAGCCGCGTTTCGGGCGTCGCGCATCCGGCGAGCGCGAGCGCCAGCAGGGCCAGCGGCAGGGCAGCAAGCTTCATCGGGATTACCTTCCGTGATATTCGGCGACGGCCGATGACACCGACTGCATCAAGGCCATGCGCGCGGGAATACCCGACGAGGTGGTGCCCATCATCACGACGATCGCATAGCGCGTGCCATCGGGCGCGGTGGCAATACCGATGTCGTTATAGCCCGCGGTCATACCGCCGAGATTCTGTCCGGTCCCGGTCTTGTGCATGAATTGCCAGCCCGGTGGCAGCCCGGCCTTCAGCCGCCGCGGCCCGCTCCGCGTGCGGCTCATCACGCCTTGCAGATATTCGGTCGATTCGGGCGACAGCAAGGTGCCGCGCGCGAGCCGCGTCAGCGCGCTCGCGATCGCGGCGGGGCTGGCGCCGTCGACCGGATTGGCGAGATAATTGTCCATCGCGGCTTGGCGCGTCGCGGCCGACAGCGCCGCGCGCGCGCTCTCGAAATTGCGGCCGACCGAATAGCTTTGCTGCCAGGTCAGCCCCGCGGTCCCCGCCTGCAACAGGCGTTCCCCGGGCCCGAAGCGGATCGAGCCGAGATCCTTTTTCGCGATGAAGGCGCGCACGGCGGCAGGCCCGCCGACGGTGCGCAGCAGGCTGTCGTTCGCAAGATTGTCGCTGTGGGTGATCGCGGTTTCGATGAGGTCGCGGACGCTCATCGTCACCGATCCCTCGGCGCGGACGCGCGCGGCGAGCGGCTGGTGAAAGACCACCAAATCCTCGGGACCGATGCGGACGCGCTGGTCCATCGTCATCCGGCCCTGATCGACCGCGTCGAGCACCGCCAGCGCCACCCAAAGCTTCGACACGCTCTGCTGCGGGAACAGCTCGCCGCCGCGCTGCGACAGCGACCATTCGCCGTCGATGCGCTGCACCGCGATGCCGGTCTTGCCGGGGAAGCCGCGCCACAGTTCATAGATGCGCTCGTTGAGACCCGCGGGAGCGCGGCGGAATCCGGGATCAACGGGGCCGACGGGACGCGGCATCGCCGACCGCACCGGTTGACCGATCGGCACCGTCACCGAACCGGACGGACCGCGCACTGCCGCTGGCGGCTGCGCGCGCGGCTGCGGAACGATCGCGGCGCTGCTGACGCAGCCCGCAAGCACCGCGGCGCTCATCGACACGGCGAGGAGCGGCTTGCCGGAAAACCTGAACTTCATTCGAACCCCGCACTTGCGACTTTTATATTATCCCGACCCCTCTCGGGCATTTCCTGCGTCACGCAGGCGCGCGGGAGGGGCCAGCGATTTGCGGTGAATGATTCTTCTGCCGCGACCAATCGCGGAACCGGGCGGATTTCGGGCTCGGGCTTTACGCGCGCGGAATTGTCAGGGTGCTGGCTTTGCGCGCACCATATCGGGGTAAAGCCGCTTGAGCGCCGCGAGCTTGGGCGCATCCCAGCGCAGGATATAGCCGTTCTTGGGGTTCAGGCGCATGAAATCCTGATGATTCGCCTCGGCGGGATAGAAGCGCTTGTACGCCTCGATCGGCACGACGATCGGTTTCGCGAAATATTTGCCGCCGCCGATCTGCGACAGATAGGCGGTCGCGACCTGGCGCTGGCTGGCGTCGAGCGGGACGATCGCGGCGCGATATTGCGGACCCGTGTCGGGACCCTGACGATTCTTGAGCGTCGGATCGGCGATCACCGAAAAAAGGATGCGGAGCAGGCTGCCATAGCTGACCTGCGACGGGTCATAGACGATGCGAACCGCCTCGGCATGGCCCGACTTGCCGTCGTGAGTCCGTTCATATTTGGCGGTCGCGGCGTTACCGCCATGATAGCCCGATTCGACCGAAATCACGCCTTTGACGTTGGAAAAGACGCCCTCAACGCCCCAGAAACAGCCGCCCGCGAGCACCGCGGTCGCGCGCTTGGCGCTGACGGCAGGGTCGACGAACGGAGCGGGCAGCTTGACGACGCTTTCGGCCTGCGCCGGGGTGCATTGCGCGACGATCGCGCCTGCGACCAGCGCCGTGACGGCGCGAAGCGAAAGGGTGCGCCGCAGCGGCGTCACACCGGGATCGGCAGCGCCGGCTGATTGAGCACGATATAAGTCGCGCCAATCGCGAAGCCAGCGAGCATGGTCAGGAACCAGTCGGAGCGGAGCATGGAGAGCATATGGGCCTCTTTTTTTCATATTTGTCAATTCGCGGCCGAGACCGCTTTGGTTACACCGACGATATGGAGCGCCCCGACCAACCGTGCAGTGATGTCCGTCACCTTAGCGAGGATGACTTACTATCCGGTGAACCGTGCGCTTAACCGCCGTTCATGTGCAAATAGGAGCCGCCGCGGGCAATACAAGACCGATCGGTATAGAATTCCTATGCGGGTGCAAATCTTCCGTCACCCCGGCGAAGGCGGGGATGACTATAACAGCGGGCAGCGTTAGCTGAGCGCCGCGCACGCCTGCTGGATGCGCACGCACGCTTCCTTCAGCACCGCTTCCGACGTCGCGTAGGAGACGCGGAATGCCGGCGACAGGCCGAAGGCACCGCCGTGCACCGCCGCGACCTTGGCGCTGTCGAGGAAATAGTCGATCAGCGCTTCGTCGCTGTCGATCAGCTTGCCGTCGGGGGTCTTCTTGCCGATGCAGCCCGACGCGTCGGGATAGACATAGAAGGCACCGTCGGGGACGGGGCAGTCGAGGCCCGGCGCGTCGTTGAGCATCGCGACGACCATGTCGCGGCGCTTCCGGAACGCCGCGTTGCGATCGTCGAGGAACTGCTGCGGCCCGCCGAGCGCGGCGGCGGCGGCGGCCTGCGCGATCGAGCAGGGGTTCGACGTCGACTGCGACTGCAGCTTGCCCATCGCCTTGATGATCCATGCGGGGCCGCCGGCATAGCCGATACGCCAGCCGGTCATCGCATAGGCTTTCGAACAGCCGTTCACCGTCAGGATGCGGTCGATCAGGTCGGGGCAGCGCTGCGCAAAGGTGGTGAAGGCGAAATCGGCGTACCAGACATGCTCGTACATATCGTCGGTCATCACCATCACATGCGGGTGGCGGCGGATCACTTCGCCAAGCGCGTCGAGCTCTTCGCCCGAGTAAGCAGCGCCCGACGGGTTCGACGGCGAGTTGAACATCACCCAGCGCGTCTTCGGCGTGATCGCGGCATCGAGCTGCGCCGGGGTGATCTTGTAATTCTGCGCCGCGGTGCCCTCGATGATCACCGGCGTGCCGCCCGCGAAGGCGACGATGTCGGGGTAGCTCACCCAATAGGGCGCAGGGATGATCACCTCATCGCCCTTGTCGACCGTCGCGACCAGCGCGTTGAACAAAGTGTGCTTGCCGCCAACATTGACCGAAATCTGGTCGAGCCCGAATTCAAGACCGTTGTCGCGGCGGAACTTGCCGCGGATCGCGTCCTTCAGCGCCACGGTGCCGTCGACGAGCGTATATTTGGTCTGCCCATTGCGGATCGCCTCGATCGCCGCTTCCTTGACGAAGTCGGGCGTATCGAAATCGGGCTCGCCGGCGCTGAGGCCAATCACATCGACGCCCGCGGCTTTCAGCGCCGTCACGCGCGCGGTCATCGCGAGCGTGGCCGAGGGCTGGATGCGGTTGAGGGCGGCGGAGACATGGGGCTTCAGCGACATGACGATATCTTCCGTGGCTTGCGCGGTTCGGGCTGCAAAAGGACAGGAAATTGCGCGCGGCCGCGCCTAAAGCGTCTAACCGATATTCGCAAGCGCGCAGCTTGATAATTTACCTATGCAGCCGGCAGGTCAGCCTATCGCGGATGCCGCAGCGTCCGCCAGCCGTGCGGGGATCAGCCCGCGCAGCGAATTGCCGATAAAGAATCCACTTTCCAGATCGGCGATCCGCAGGTGCGATTCGACCGCGCGCCCCTTGTCGATCAGTTCGGCGCGCAGCACCCCGGGAAGCAGCCCGAGCGCGAGCGGCGGGGTGAGCAGCTGGCCATCGCGCTCGACGAAGATATTGCTCCAGCTGCCCTCGGTGACGAAGCCGGGCTCGTCGACGAAGACGACCTCGGCCGTGCCGCTCTCGTGCCGCGCGCCGTCATAGGCGGCACGCAGGCTCGTCTTGTGCGTCAGGCGGAAATCGTCGGCGGCCATCGGCGCGGGCCGCACCGCGACGGGCACGGGCAGTTCGGCAAGCCGTGGCAGCGGCGACACCTCGATCGCGAGCGCGCCCGACGGCGCGAGCCGCATCCGCACGCGCGCGGCGCTGCGCAGGCGGAAGGTCGCCGATTGCAGGACGTTGCGCGCGCCGTGCCGGTCGAACACGAAGCCCAGCGCCGCAGCGCTCGCCTTCATCCGCGCCAGATGCCCTTCGATCCGCTGGACGCCTTCGACCGGATCGAAGAACATCGTTTCGATGAGGTCGAAGCTTTCCCCCGCTGCGCCCACAAATTCCCCCTTGGCCAGACATTCGCGCCATTCTTCAACCGGTTCGCTGTCGGCGACGATTCCGGAGCCCAGTCCCAGCGTGGCGCAAGCAGGGCCGTCCTGCAAGGCGCTTTGCGGTAACAAAAGCGTCCGGATCGCGACATTGAATGCCGCATCGCCCCCCGGCTCGATGAACCCGATCGAGCCTGTGTAAAGCCCGCGCGCACCCGATTCCAGCTCGTCGATGATTTCCATCGCGCGCACTTTCGGCGCCCCGGTGATCGACCCGCACGGAAAAGCCGCGCGCAACACGTCGACCGCCCCGGCGCCTTCGGGCAGGCGCGCACTGACATCGGAGACGAGCTGGTGGATCGTCGGGAAGCTTTCGACACGGAACAAGTCGGGCACCGCGACCGACCCCGGCACCGCGACGCGCGACAGGTCATTGCGGATCAGGTCGACGATCATCAGATTTTCGGCGCGCTGTTTGGGATCTTCGGCAAGCTCGCGCGCCGCAGCAGCATCAGCCTCGGGATCGGCAAGCCGCGCCGCGGTTCCCTTCATCGGCCGCGCCATCACCTGCCCGCCCCGCAGCGCGAAGAAGAGTTCAGGCGAATGCGAGACGATCGCCTGTTCGCCGGTCCAGATCACCCCGCCATAACCCGCGCGCGCGGTGCGGCGCAGCCGTGCATGAATGGCAAGCGGATTGCCGCGCACCGGAACGTCGGCCCGAAAGGTGAAATTCGCCTGATAGATATCGCCGGCGCGGATGAAGCCCAGCACGGCCTCGACAGCGGCCAGATAGTCGGCGCGCGCGACGCGCGGCGCGACCTTGCCGATCCACGCCGACGCCGGATCGGGAAGCAGGCCCGCCACCTTGTCGGCGTCGATCCGCCGGACCTGGTGGAACAACCCGAACCAGCCGAGCGGCGCATCGCCGGTTTCGGCATCGACCGCCCCGCGCCATGCCGGCGCGAGCGCCTTGCCCGCCTCGTACGTCAGATAGCCCGCCGAATGGAGTCCGCGCGCCTGCGCCGCGTCGAGCGCCGAAAGCAGCGCCGGAACC
The DNA here is from genome assembly GCF_031457175.1 of Sphingopyxis sp. BE235. Taxonomy (NCBI): domain Bacteria; kingdom Pseudomonadati; phylum Pseudomonadota; class Alphaproteobacteria; order Sphingomonadales; family Sphingopyxidaceae; genus Sphingopyxis; species Sphingopyxis sp. BE235. The sequence continues at coordinate 273,400 of NZ_JAVDWC010000006.1, read as the reverse complement.
TCGGCCGCGGAATGGGCGGTCAACACCTCGACCGGATCGACGAACAATCGCGCCGCCGCCGCGCCCTCGGCGCGCGCGTCGTCGAGCAGGACGAAGGGCGGACAGCCCGGCCCCGGAAGCGGGATCGCCTCGCCGCCCGTCATCGCGGTATCGTCATCGCTGTGTCATGGGTGCCGGTCGCGCGCCCGCGGCGGTCAGCGGTCGCGCTTCATGCGGATCGTGCGGCCGCCGTCGATGGACGCAAAATAGCTGCCCATCGTCGCGACCTTGATCTTCACTTTCTGCCCCGCCTTCGGCTGGCGCGGCAGGCGGGTGGTGTCGATCTGCACCCACACCGCGTCATCTTCCATCACCAGCGTATATTTGCCCGACCGGTCGATGCTCGCCGAGCGGATCGTCGTTTCGATCTCCTTGACCTCATCCTCATCGCCGCCGAAAATTCCGCCGAGCTTGGGGAAGGCAAAGCCGAACAGTCCGCGCCGCGCCTTTTTGGCGGTCTCGCGGTCGGTGAAAGTGATTTCGCGCGCCTGATCGGCGGTCGACAGCTCGCCGACCTCGCGGTCGAAACAGGCGAGGCGCGCCGCCGGATCGGCGATGTCGCGGCAGGCGTAGAGCTCCTGGATCTGCGCGGGCCTTGCGGTCGGCAGCTTGTCCTTCGCGGTAGCCGGAACGGCGAGCGCGCAGGCGAGAAGGACGAGCGGCGCGGCGACGCGCGATGACAGCTGCAGCATGACAAAACCCCTGGCGAAGACAATATGCGCTGCCTAGCCGTCCGGACTGCGCGCCGCAAGCGAGCCCGGTTGCAAATCACCTTACTGACCCTAGTGTAAGGAACCCCGCCTATTCGAAGAGGATATCAACCCCCGATGGACAGCCGCTTTTCCTGGTCTACCGATTATCGCCATCCCACGGCCTGGGACCAGGAGTTTGCGCCGCTGTCGCTGCCCGACATGCTCGCCGCCAGCGTCGCGCGGCGCGGCGATGCGCCGATGCTCGATTTCCTCGGCCGCCAGTTCAGCTATGCCGAGGTCGCGCGCGGCGGCGCCCGCGTCGCACGCGGATTGCAATTGCAGGGCATCGGCAAGGGCAGCCGCGTCGGACTCTTCCTCCCCAACGTCCCGCATTATGTCGCAGCCTATTATGGCGCGCTCGCCGCCGGGGCGACGGTGGTCAATTTCTCGCCGCTCTATACGGTCGCCGAGCTCGAGGCGCAGGTCGAGGATTCGGGCACCGAGACGCTGTTCACGATCAGCGCCGCGGCGCTGCTCCCCACTGCATTGAAGGTGCTCGACGGCTCAAGCCTCAAACAGCTCGTCGTCGGCTCGGTCGCGGGCGGGCTGCCCGCGGCGAAGTCGGTGCTCTATCGCCTGTTCAAGCGGACCGAGGTCGCGGCGCTCCCCGAAGACCCCCGCGTCATCCGTTTCTCGGCGCTCACCGACAATGACGGCCGGCCCGAACCCGTCGCGATCGACGCCGAAAAGGACATCGCGCTGATCCAATATACCGGCGGCACGACGGGAACACCAAAAGGCGCCAAGCTGACGCACCAGAACCTCACCGCCAATGCGCGGCAGGTCAATGCGATCGACCCCGATCATGGCGCCGCGGACCGCATTCTCGGCGTTCTCCCCTTCTTCCACGTCTTCGCGAACACCTGCGTGCTCAACCGCACGGTGCTCAACGGCGGTTCGATCACGATGCTGCCGCGCTTCGATGCGAAGCAGGCGCTCGACGCGATCACGCGCACCAAAACGACCGCGCTGCCCGGCGTGCCGACGATGTATCAGGCGTTGCTCGATCACCCCGATCTCGCGAAGACCGACTTTTCTTCACTGCGCATCTGCATCTCGGGCGGCGCGCCGATGCCCGGTGAATTGCGTGAGAAATTCACCGCGGCGACGGGTGCCTCGCTCGTCGAAGGCTATGGCCTCACCGAAAGCTCGGGCGTGGTCGCGACCAATCCCTATGAAGGCCCGGTCCAGCCGGGCACGATCGGCCAGCCGCTCCCCGCGACGCACATTCGGCTTCTCGACAAGGAGGATCCGTCGAAGGACGCCCCCGACGGCGAGCCCGGCGAACTCGCGGTCAAGGGGCCGCAGATCATGCAAGGTTACTGGAACCGCGCCGACGCGGACAAGGACAGCTTCACCGACGACGGCTGGCTGCGCACCGGCGATGTCGCGGTGGTCGAGGCCAATGGCTATATCCGCATCGTCGACCGGTTGAAGGACATGATCGCGGTCGGCGGGTTCAAGGTGTACCCGAGCGTGATCGAGGCGCATCTCTACGAGCATCCCGCGGTCAAGGAAGCGATCGTACTCGGCGTTCCCGACGCCTATCGCGGCGAGGCGCCCAAGGCCTTCGTGACGCTGGAGGACGGGTTCCAGGTGAGCGGCGAGGCGCTCGCCGCCTGGCTCAACCCCCAGCTTGGTAAGCATGAGCGGGTGAAAGAGGTCGAGGTGCGGCTGAACCTGCCCAAGACGATGATCGGTAAGCTGGACCGGAAGGCGTTGCGCGCCGAAGAGGGAGCTTAAGCCCCTCCCTCGTCATTCCCGCGAAAGCGGGAACCCAGCGAGCGACCGTTGCAAATGGGTTCCCGCTTTCGCGGAAATGACGAAAATGGAAGGATCAGCTCTCCGCCCGCGCCTTCATGATCGCCTTGTTGCGCGCCTCGAGCGTGCGGAGGGCCGAAAAGACGCTCAGCCTTTCGTCGATCCGGCCCTTGTGGCCGAGCAGCCAGAGCTGCTGGTAGAACCAGTAAATGCCCGCGAAGCCGTCGATCGCCTTGACCATCTGCAAGCGCTTGAGGAAGCCCAGCCAGCCGGGAACGAGCCCGAGGCCGTCCTCATATCGCGGCAATGCCTCGTCGCCTGCCAGCAGGCGCTTGGGCGCGTCCGCCATCAGGCACATCGGCCGGCCGAGCCCGATCACGTCGGCCGCGCCACGCTCGAGCGCCTGCTCCATCGCTGCGCGGCTGCGAAAGCCGCCGGTGACCATCAACGGCACCGACACGCGCGCCTGCATCGCCAGCGCGAAATCGACAAAATAGGCCTCGCGCGCGAGCGTCGACGGCGCGACATTCTGCGGCGCGCTGTCCTCCATCCCCTCGATCCCGAGCAGCTTCGGCTGTTCATAGGTGCCGCCCGAAATCTCGATCAGGTCGACGCTGGCGGCCTCCAGCCACCCCGCGACGGTCAGGCTGTCCTCGAAAGCGAAGCCGCCCTTCTGGAAATCGGCGCTGTTGAGCTTGACCGAGATCGGGAAGGCCGGCCCCGTCGCCGCGCGGATCGCCGCGATGACATCGAGCAGCAGGCGCGCGCGGTTCTCGAGGCTGCCGCCATATTCGTCGGTGCGCCGGTTCGAAAGCGGGCTCAGGAATTGCGACATCAGATAGCCGTGCGCGGCGTGGACCTGCACCCCGGTGAAGCCAGCGTCCTGACACGCCTTTGCCGCGGCCGCCCAGCGCTGCACCAGCTCGGCGACCTCGTCGCGAGTCAGCGGTTCGGGCTGCCCGAACTGCCCACCGGGCAACCCGAGTTTCACGTCCGACGCCGATTTCGGGTGACGGTTGACCACCGCGGGCGTCTGCCGCCCGCTATGGCTGATCTGCGCCCAGAAATGATTGCCGCCGCGCGTTGCCGCGGCAGCCCAGCGCGAGAGGCGTTCGTGCATGTCGGCGTCGGGCACCCGCTCGATCACGACATTGCCCGGGCGCTCGAGATGATCGCGGTCGATCACCAGATTGCCGCCGATGAGCAGCCCCGCGCCGCCGTCGGACCACAGGCCGTAAAGCCGGTCGAGTTCGGGGGTCGGGCGGCCATCGGGGGTCGCCATCCCCTCGGTCATCGCCGCCTTGGCGATCCGGTTCGGCAGGATCGCGCCGCAAGGCAGCCTCAGTGGCCGGGCCAGTTCAGACATCGCGCCCCCTTCAGGTTTCGTTCCGCAACTTATGTAGCCCGATCGGCCGTGTCCGCAACCCGAAAGAATATGACAATGTAATGTTGTAACCTTTGTCATGATATGCCATATCTCGGCTCGCTATTGCACCAACGGAGAATCGGGTGACCCAAGTCGCCAGCCATGCCCCTGTCCTGACGCGTCTCGGCGCGGTGGTTCGGGCTGCGCGCGATTCGCGGCCGCTGACATCCTTGAGCGGCGATCAGCTGGCGATGGGATTGTCGGGGCTGTGCCTCGTCCACTGCCTCGCCACGACGATCTTCTTCGCCTCGATCGCCTCGGTCGGCGGGGTGTTTCTCGACAATCACCTGTTCCACGAGATCGGGCTGATCATCGCGATCGGCTTTGCGCTGATCACGCTCGTTTCGGGCGTGCTCAGCCACGGCTATATGATGCCCTTCGCGGTCGGCAGCTTCGGGCTGGGCATGATGGCGGGCGCGCTGTCGCGGCCGCACGACGGTAGCGAAGTGATCGCGACGATGATCGGCGTCGCCGTCGTCGCGCTGGGTCACGACCTCAACCGCCGCGCGCGGCACTGATCCCACCGCATCGGAGATGTCCGCAACTTGCGGGCACGCCCTAAACAGCCTACATTGGGACGATAGTTAGCGCGGGATTTCCCACGCTTCGAGGAAACGCCAATGGGCAAGCATGATCATCCGCACGTCGAGGCCAGCGGCGCCTCGCTCGCCAAGGCGGCGCAGAGCGCGCTCGAAGGCGCGGGCGAAGCATGGACCGACATGCGCGCGCAGATTTTCGACGCGGTCGCCGAAATCGGCAAGCCCGCGAGTGCTTATGAAATCGCCGACATCGTCTCGCAGAAGCGCGGCAAGCGCGTCGCGCCGAACAGCGTCTATCGCATCCTCGACCTGTTCGTGGCGAACAACCTCGTCCGCCGCGTCGAAAGCGCGAACGCCTTTGTCGCGAACAGCCATCCCGGCTGCCTCCACGACTGCATCTTCCTGATCTGCGACACATGCGGCACCGCGGTGCATGTCGATAACGACAAGATTTCGGGCGGCGTTCGCGCCGCGGCCGAGGCGACAGGCTTCGCCGCCGAGCGCCCGGTGATCGAGGTGCGCGGCAAATGCGCCGAGTGCCAATAAGGTGAGCGAGCGCGCTCCACCGGACGGTTAGATGCCGATCGGGGGGCTCCAGCATTGGATCGAAGCGCAGCGGACCCGCCCGCCCGCGCCGACGCGCGCGTGGGTCTGGACGCTGGCATTCGGCATCGCGACTTTGCTCTTCGGACTCTATCTGGGTCAGGTCTTTCCGCAGACGGGGCATGACATTGCGCCCGGCTATGGCGCCCCGGTCCTCGCCTTCGAGTTCGCCGGCGGTCAAGCCGACCTCGAAGCGATCTTCGGCCTCTATACCGACCCGCAGCAGGTCACGCGCCTCGCTGCGATGCGGACCGGCAACGAGCGCGACTATCTCTATATGCTGCTCTACGCCGGCTTTCTCGCCAGCGGGTGCATCGCACTCTGGCACGAGCTTCGCCTCCGCGCGCTTCTTGCCGCCGCCGTGCTGCCGGTCGCCGCGGCGCTTTGCGACGCATGGGAGAATTACCTGCTCTTCGACATCCAGGCCGCCTTCACGCTGGGCGACTATTCGCCCGCGATGGCGAGCCTGCCCTACCCCGTTGCCGCCAAGTTCCTGCTGCTCGCCGCGACCAATGTCATGATCGGCGCCGCGGCGACGCAGCTCGGGCGCTGGTGGGCGCTGTTCGGGACGATAGCGATCCTCGCCGCGATCCCGACCGTGATGGCGATCATCACCCCCGCCGCCTTCGCCTGGGCGCTGATACCATCGGCGGCGGGCGGCTGGCTTCTGCTTCTGGCGCTGGCCGCTACGGGCAGTTGGCGGGCGTTCGCCCACAAACGCCCGCTCGTCGATCTAGGGGCGGCGGTGCCCGAACCCGGCGAAGTACAAACCGCCACCCCGACGCGCCCTGTCTTCGGCCGCCGCCGCACCTGACCCCTTGTCCACCCCGACCGTGCGGGTCTAGGGAAGCCGCGAATCCTGCAAAAGGGCGAAGGGCTGCACATGAACACCGTGATCATCCGCGAAGACGACCTGATCGAAACGATCGCCGACGCGCTCCAGTACATCAGCTATTTCCATCCGATGGACTATATCCGCGCGCTCGGCGCCGCCTATGAACGCGAAGTCTCGCCCGCCGCGAAGGACGCGATGGCGCAGATCCTCTCGAACAGCCGCATGTGCGCCGAGGGGCACCGCCCGATCTGTCAGGACACCGGCATCGTCACCGTCTTCATCAAATGGGGCATGGACTGCCGCCTCGACTCACCCCGCAGCCTGCAGCAGGTCGTCGACGAGGGCGTGCGCAAAGCCTATCTCCACCCCGACAACAAGCTCCGCGCCTCGATCCTCGCCGACCCCGCATTCAGCCGCGTGAACACGAAGGATAACACGCCGTCCGTGCTCAACGTCGAAATGGTCCCCGGCGCGAAGGTCGTGATCGACGTCGCCGCGAAGGGCGGCGGCAGCGAGAATAAGTCGAAGTTCAAGATGATGAACCCGTCGGATTCGATCGTCGACTGGGTGCTCGAAATGGTGCCGCAGATGGGCGCCGGATGGTGCCCCCCGGGGATGCTCGGCATCGGCATCGGTGGCACCGCCGAAAAAGCGATGCTGCTCGCCAAGCAATCGCTGATGGACCCGATCGACATGACCGAACTGCTCGCACGCGGCCCGAGCAATCCGACAGAGGAACTGCGCATCGAGCTGTATGAAAAGGTCAACGCGCTCGGTATCGGCGCGCAGGGGCTCGGCGGCCTCGCAACCGTGCTCGACATCAAGATCGCCGACTGGCCGACGCACGCCGCGTCGAAACCCGTCGCGATGATCCCGAACTGCGCCGCCACCCGCCACGCGCACGTCACACTCGACGGCAGCGGCCCGGCGTTCCTCGAACCGCCCGTGCTCGCCGACTATCCGCAAATCGACTGGGCGCCCGACAAGGCCGCGATCCGCGTCGACCTCGACAATCTGACGCCCGAGGTGGTCGCCAGCTGGAAGCAGGGCGACCGCATCCTCTTGAGCGGCAAGATGCTCACCGGCCGCGACGCCGCGCACAAGCGCATCGCCGACATGCTGGCGAAGGGCGAGGAACTTCCCGTCGAATTCAAGGGCCGCGTCATCTACTACGTCGGCCCGGTCGACCCGGTCGGCGAAGAAATCGTCGGCCCCGCAGGGCCCACGACCGCGACGCGCATGGACAAGTTCATGGACATGATGCTGGACCAAGGTCTGCTCGCCTGCGTCGGCAAGGCCGAACGCGGCCCCGCCGCAACGCAGGCGATCGCCAAGCACAAGAGCGCGTACCTCATGGCGGTCGGCGGCGCGGCCTATCTGGTCGCGCGCGCGATCAAGGGGTCGAAGGTCGTCGGTTTCGCCGACCTCGGCATGGAAGCGATCTACGAGTTCGAGGTCCAGGACTTCCCCGTGACCGTCGCGGTCGACAGCGAAGGCCAGAATGTCCACGTCAACGCGCCGAAGCTGTGGCAGAAACGCATCAAGGACGAAGGGTTGCTCGAGAAGGCGTAACTCCTCCCTCGTCCTTCGTCACCCCGGCGAAGGCGGGGGTCTCGCCTAGCGGCGCAAAACCTCCGAAACGGCGAGATTCCGGCCTTCGCCGGGATGACGATCGTGGGACGACGGCCGGTCGCTACCCACGTAACGGTAAGTCCCCGACATGCGCTTGCGTTTCGCCGCCGATGCGGCACATTGCTTCGCATACGAAGCAGGCAGGGGACGCATGATGGATTTCCGTGAGCTTAACCGACTGAACCGCCGCGACATGTTGCGCGGCACCGCGATGCTGGGGGCGGGTGCCGCGTTCATTCAGCCCGTTCCGCTCTGGGCGCAGTCAGGTACGATGACGGATATCCGCAAGGCCGCCGAGGCGGGCAAGGATGCGTCGATCAAGCGCATCCGCGACTGGATCGCCCTCCCCTCGATCGCCGCCGAAAATCGCAGCATGCCCGAGGGCGCGGCCTATATGGCCGAGCTCGCGAAGGACGCGGGCTTCACCAATGTCGAGATCGTGCCGACCGACGGCCATCCCGGCGTGTTCGGCACGATCGATGTCGGCGCGAAGCGCACGCTCGGCATCTATTTCATGTACGACGTCAAACAGTATGACCCGGCCGAATGGTCGTCGCCCCCGCTCGAGGGCAAAATGGTCGAGCGCCCCGGTTTCGGGCAGGCGATCATGGGCCGCGGCGCGGTGAACCAGAAGGGGCCCGAGGCGACTTTCCTCGCCGCGCTCCACGCGATCCGCGCCGCGGGGCGCAAACTGCCGGTCAACATCGTGCTCGTGTGCGAGGGTGAGGAGGAGATCGGCTCGCCGCACTTCCGCCAGATCGCGACCAAGCCCAACATCCTTGCCGCGCTCAAGAAGTGCGAAGGCATCTTCATTCCCTTCGCCTCGCAGGGCAAGACGGGCAACGTCACGGTCAACCTCGGCTCGAAGGGGATCATCGAGCTCGAACTGATCGCGAGCGGCGAAAAATGGGGCCGCGGTCCGAAAGGCGATGTCCATTCGAGCCTCAAAGCCATGGTCGATTCGCCCGCATGGCGGCTGGTGCAGGCATTGCAGACGCTCGTCACCCCCGATGGCAACAAGCCCGCGATCGAGGGCTGGTTCGAAAATGTCCGCCCGCTCACCGAGCGCGAAAAGACGCTGATCCGCGAAGCCGCGAAGGCGGGCGACGAGGCGCAGCAGAAGGCGGCGCTCGGGGTCACCCACTGGATCGACAACCTATCCTACGACGACGCGCTGACCCGCCTCGCGCAGGAACCGACGGTCAATATCGAGGGGCTGGTCGCGGGCTATACCGGCCCCGGCGGCAAGACGGTGCTGCCCGGCAAGGCGGTCGCCAAGCTCGACCTCCGCCTCGTCCCCAACCAGACGCGCGCCGAGGCCGAAAAGAAGCTGCGCGCGCATCTCGACAAGCATGGCTTCACCGATGTCGAGGTGAATGTGTCGGGCGGCTACGATCCGACCGAGGTTGCCGAGGACAGCCGCCTCGTCCGCTCGGAACTCGCGACGTACAAGAAGCTCGGCGTCGCGACGAGCCTCAACCCGCGGATGGCGGGCAGCTGGCCGGGATCGACCTTCACCGCGCCGCCGGTGTCGATCCCCGCGGCGCATTTCGGTATCGGCCACGGATCGGGGGCGCACGCCCCCGACGAATATTTCCTGATCGACTCGACCAATCCCAAGGTCGCGGGGCTCGTCGATGCGACGATGGGCTTTGCCGAATTCCTCTATGTGCTCGCGAGCATCAAATAAGCGGAGCGCTGATCCTCCCTGTGGCGAAGCCATGGGGAGGTGGCAGTGCGAAGCGCTGACGGAGGGGCTATAACGCGGCCCCTCCACCACTCGCTACGCGAGCGGTCCCCCTCCCCATCGCTGCGCGACAGGGAGGATCGAAAAACCTAAAACCCGTAGACCAGCGTAAACCGCGTCTGCGTGTCGACGCTTTCGATGCCCGGCGGCGGGCTTGTGTCGATCTGCGCCGAATAGGCGATGCGCGCCGACAACGCGCCGGTCAGCTTGGCGCTGAGCGCGGTCTGCGAGCTGGTCGACCCGTTGGCCTCGCCGATGATCGTCGATGCGACCTGTGTCAGCCGCAGCGTCGGCGAGATCTGCCAGCCGAAATCGAGCCCCGCGAGCGCGGTCAGTTCGGTGTCCTCTTCGCCGTTCACGAAGTCGGTCTGGCGAAACGCCGGGCCGCCCTTCAGGCTCAGCGTCATCTTCTTGCTATCGACGACCTTGTAGCCGAGCCCGCCCGACAGGTTCCAGCGCGTGTCGTACCCGAGGATCCGGTCATGTTCCCAGCGGCCGAGGCCAAAAGCAAAGGTGCGGTCGTTGATCCGATATTGCGGCTCGATCTCGCTCAGATAGCGTTCGACCGACGTCTTGCCGTTGGTGCGCTGGTAATCGGCCTGCGCGCGAAACTTGTGCGTCCAGTCGATCCCCTTGCGCGCGAGCGCGACGCCGGCGCTCAGCCCGACGGACTCGGTGTTGCCGCTGCTCTGCGACGCACCGATCTGCCCCTCGCCCTTCCAGTTCTGCCAGAATTTCGACGCGGCCAGTCTGGCGCGCTCGGCCGCCGCCGCCTCGTCCCGCAGGCGCTTTCGTTCGGCGCGATAGGCGAGGAGCCGTTCCTCGATCTCCGCTGCATTCTCGGGATTGGTTTCCTTCGCGAGCTTTGCCACCGCCTCGACATCGGCATCCTTGGCGGTCGCCATCGCGGCAGCGAGCATATTGCCCACCGGGTCGGGCGGCGTCTCCGGGGGATGCTCGCTGCGATAATAAGCGAGAAGTGCGTCGATTTCGCCGATATTACGCGGGTTGGTCCGTCTGGCGACCTTGGCCACCGCTTCGACATCGTCATTGTCGCCGCTCGCAAAGGCGGCGTCGATCATCGCGCGCACCGCGTCGGGCAACACCGGGTCGGGCTCCATCAGTGCCGTGGGAATCGGATTGGCGAGTACCGGGTCGACGAGCACGGGGTTCGGCTGCGGCGGATCGACCGGTTCCTGCGACGCGTGCGCCGACGGCACGGCAAGAGCAAGCGGCAGGCAAAGCGCGGCCAGGCGGGGGAGAGTTGTCACCGAAGACGTCCTTCTCTGGGGGGCAGGAGCCGGGTTCGTTCGATCGTCCGCGCGGGGCCGGTGCGCGAACGATGCGTCCCTATAAACCGAAAGTTGCTGGCATTTCCACCCCGCGTCCCCCATTTGCAAACCTATGGTTATCGCGCTCATCGCCATTTTCTGTGCCGGTGTCGGCAATTTCGCGATGCACCGCGCCTTCATGGAAAGCGACGACCCGCTGATCCAGCAGATGGTCAAACCACTTGCCGAAAAGGTCGGGCCGAACATCACCTATGTCTTTGAATTCCTGCTGCTCGTCGGCGCGATGGCGATTGCGACGCGGAACTGGTTCACCGCGCTGATGCTCTATGGCCTCTATACGATCTTCAACGCGATGGCGTTCAGCTGGATCATGCAAAGACCGCGATAGGCCGTGACTACCAGGCCGGGCCGGTGATCGGCAGGCCTTGCGCCTTGAGCCGGTCGAGCACGCCGTCCTTTTCGGCCAATATGCGCAGCGGAACCACCGCGAGCGTCACGCCGGGCTGCGTGGTCGCATCGCGGATCGCACCGACCCACGTCTGACGCAGCTCGGGACCGAAGCTGTCGTTCGTCCACGGCCAGCAGCGCCCGAGCGCTTCCTCGAGCGGGCTCGCCATCACCGCGGGCACGTCGAATTCGGTCCACGCGCGGCCGCGCTCGATCACCACATCGCCGCCCGCCTCGACCGCCGTCATCGCAGCTTCGAGGCAGGGGATATGCGTCTCGGGCGCCGCGGCGAACAGATTGTCGAGCATATCCTCGCCGCGCACTTCGCCGACGGGCTGCGTCGGAATTTTCGATTGCCGCGCGGCCTTGCGCACGACGTCGGACGCGTCGTCGGCGCTGTCCTTGTTAAAGGACAAGCGTTTCGAGAGCAGGTCGAACGCCGTCATCAGGAAATTCGAGCGCGCATAGTCCTGATCGAAGCGCGTTTCGAGCGCATGGAGCCGCTGCATCTGGCGCACATCGAGATAGTCGGCGGCGACACGCCCCTTCGGCAATTTGGTGAGCCCGCCGCCCTTGAAGATCAGCCGCAGGATGTCGCCCGGCGACACCTTCGCCTTGGTGCCGAGGATGGCGCGCTGCGCGCGATCGGTCGCGCCTTCGAGCCGCTCGGGCCGCCACGGCGTTGCCTTCGGAACCGCCGCGATCTCGCCGACGAGGATGACGACGCCGGTCGGCGTCTGGATCGTCCACATCGGCGCACCCGAACGGCGCGCGGTGACAACAATCTCGTCATTCGCCTGATCGGCGGCCGCCGGTTCGGTCGCCCGCGCGGCAGGCGATGCCATCGTCGCGGCCGCGAGCAGTATCGCCATCGCACACCGCATCAGGCTACGCCGTGATACCACCATACGCCATCACGGTCCTCGCGCTGCACGCGCCCTTCGACCTCGAGCCGTTTGAGATGCGCGAGCGCTTCGCCCGTCGCGAGCCCCTGATTATGCTCGCCGATCGGGCGATTGAAGAGCAGCGGAAAACTGTCGACCGCGCGCATCGGCGTCTTCGCCGCCGCTTCGGCCAGATTGTAGAGCCGCATGCGATGCTCGTCGCGCAGCGCCATCAGGCGGACGTGCAGCCCCTTGAACGGCTCGCCATGCGCGGGGCAGGTGACGACATCGGCGGGCACCGTCGCGAGCAATTTGTCGATCGACGCGAGCCATTCGCCCAGGGGATCGGCGTCGGGTTCGGTGATATTGACCGAAACGTTCGAGCTGATCCGCGGCAGCACCTGGTCGCCCGAGACGAGTACGCCCTCTTTCTCGTTCCACAGGCACGCATGTTCGGGGCTGTGCCCCGACCCGGTGACGACGCGCCACTGGTGCGCGCCCATGTCGAGGCGGTCGCCATCCTTGATCCGCACATAGGAGCGCGGCAGGGTGAAGATCATTCGCTGGAACATGTTCCAGCCGCGCGCTTTGGACGCCTCGATCGCCGCTTCATCCCAGCCCGCGGCGCGCGACTGCGTCAGCACCTCGTCGGGGGCGGTGTCGGACGAATCGGCGACGATCGCGCGCGCGGTGAGCATCTCGCCGCGCGTCATCCACAATTTGACGTCCTGCTTCTTCGCGATCCAGCCCGCGAGGCCGATGTGGTCGGGATGGAGGTGCGTGCCGATCACGCGCGTGATGCGCTTGTCCTTCAGCGCGCCGGCATAAAGTGCCTTCCACGCATCGGAGCACATCGTCAGGCAGATGCCGGTATCGACGACGGCCACGCCGTCGCCATCATCGAGCAGCCAGCTGTTGATATGGCCGAGCGACCCCGGCATCGGGATGCGCGCCCAGCTGATCCCGTTCGCGATACGGATCGTCTCGCCCGCGCCCGGCGCGGCTTCGCCCCACGGATAGGTGAGACCCGCATGGCTCGTCGCGGTAAAGCTGTCGTCCTGGGTCAGCGAAGCATCCGGCGAGCCGCTGGCCGCCGGGATATTATCCTCGTCGCCGCCTGACATGCGGTCAGGCTTCGCCGTCGGCTTCGGCTTCTTCGGCAGCGCGCGCTTCGTTCGCGGCGGTGCGTTCGGCGCGCAGCTCTTCGAGCAGCGCTTCGCGGTCGCCCTCGAAACGGCTGTCCTCGGGTGCCTTGATGCCGGCCTTCTTCGCCGCCTTGGCGACGAGCGCATCAAGCTCGCGCTGCGAGCAGAGGCCGAGCGTCACCGGATCCTTGGGCACGATGTTCGCGCTGTTCCAGTGGCTGCGGTCGCGGATCGCGCCGATCGTGTTGCGGGTGGTGCCGATCAGCTTGCCGATCGCGCCGTCCGACACTTCGGGATGGTTCTTCAGGATCCAGGCGATGCCGTCGGGCTTGTCCTGGCGCTTGCTGACCGGGGTATAGCGCGGGCCGCGGGTGCGGCGAATCGTGTCCTGCGCCTGCTTGCTCATCTTGAGCTTGTAGTTCGGGTCCTTCTGGCCCTTTTCGATTTCTTCCATCGACAGCTCGTGCGCGCGGACGGGGTCGCGGCCGGTATATTTGGTCGCGGCGGTCTCGTCGGCGATTGCCTGCACTTCGAGGATGTGGATGCCGCAATATTCGGCGATCTGGACAAAGGTGAGGCCGGTGTTGTCGACCAGCCAGGCGGCGGTCGCGTGCGGCATCAGCGGGGTGGCATCGGCGTTGGCCATGACGGAAACTCTCCAAGCGGAAATAATAAGGGCCGCCCCTTGCGAGGCGGCCGTTCGGCGGTTGATGTAGACCTGTTTTAGGCTGCGGGCAAGGGGTGGTCGCCCGCGGCGAAGCCCGCGACAGATTCGACGAGCCACGCGCAAACCGCGCGCACATCAGCGCAGGCCATGTTCGCGGGCGTCGCAAGCATATGGTAGCTCTCCCCTTCGATGACCGGGCCAAAGGGATGGACCAGCAGCCCCGCATCGATCTCCGGCCGGGCGAGGATCAGGCTGCCGATCATAACCCCATGCCCGGCGACCGCCGCCTGTACGGCGTGATCGTCCGAACTGAAACGCGGCCCTTCGTCGACGGCCAGCCCCTCCATCCCGGCAAGCCGCGCCCAACGCCGCCAGTCGGACGCATTGGCGGGCTGGCGCCATTCGACGTGCAGCAAAGTGGCGCGCGCGAGATCCTCTGGTCCGGTGAGGCCGAGCTTCGGGCTGCAAAGCAATCCGAAGCGTTCCGAAAAAAGCGGCCGGCCGACCAGCCCGTCAAAGGGCCCGCGACCATAACGAACCGCGACATCGGCCAGCCCCGCCGCCAGATCGACCGGCTCGTTCGAGGAATGCAACCGCAGGTCGAAATCGGGAAAGCGTTCGCGAAACGAGCCGAGCGCGGGCAGCAGCCTGCGCGCCGTGAACTGGATCGTCGCGGTTAATGTCACCGCCGCACGCCGGGACCCCGGCGCGAGATCGGCAAGCGCCCGGTCGAATGCATCGAACCCGTCGCGCAAGGTCGGATATAATCGCTCGCCCGCTTCGGTCAGCGCGACCTGCCGCACCTGGCGCGTGAACAGCGCGAGCCCCAGCACATCCTCCAGCAGACGAATCTGGTGGCTGATCGCCGTCGGCGTTACCGCCAGCTCACCGGCTGCTCGCTGGAAACTGAGATGACGCGCCGCCGCCTCAAAGGCGCGCAACGCCGCCAGCGGCGGCAATTTCCGGTTTCGTATCATGGATGAGGAAAATCGATCCATTGGCTGAAGTATTCGCGTTCGACTGCGCCAATTATAGGGGAATATATGCGTCCAGTCATCCCATCAAATGAACTGGATTATTCCATGAACGCTCCCGAAAGATCGCCCCTTCGCCTACTTCACATCGATTCCAGCGCCCGTCCGGGCGTTTCGGGCCGGGACCGGCATGGCTCGCACAGCCGGCGGCTGGGCGACCGCCTGATACGCCGCTGGTCGAGCGCGCGACCGCAGGATGAGATCGTCTATCGCGACGTCGGCCTCACTCCGCCGTCGCATGTCGACGCCGAATGGATCGCCGCCGCTTTCTCCCCGCCCGGCCGGCGCAGCGACGAACAGCGCGCGCGGCTGGCCGAAAGCGACCGGCTGGTCGCCGAACTGATGGCGGCGGATCTCGTCGTCGTCGGGGCGCCCATGTATAATTTCGGCATGCCGGCACCGCTGAAGGCGTGGCTCGACAACATCGTTCGCGTCGGCGTCACGTTCGGTTTCGACCGCGCGCGGGCGGGCGAGCCCTATTGGCCGATGCTGCCCCCCGGCAAGCGGCTGGTCATCCTCGGCGCGCGCGGCGATTATGGTTATGATCCGGGCGGGCGCCAGGCTGACGTCAATTTCGTCGAGGCCAGCCTGAAAGCGCCGCTCGCCTATATCGGGCTTCGCGATACCGATTCGATCGCGGTCGAATTTGACGAGTTCGCCGACGAACGCCTCGCCCAATCGATCGCCGCCGCGGAAAGCAGCGTCGATGCGCTGGTGGACCGGCTGGTTGCCGAACTGGGCGAACACGCTTGCCGATCTGACCGCTATCCCATCTTTACATAGCCGGGCTCGGCCTCGACCCGCGCCAGCCAGCGCTGTACCGCCGGATAGTCGGACAGCGCGAAGAGCCCGCCCTCCTCGGCGACATGCGTATAGGCATAGAGCGCGATGTCGGCGAGCGAGAGGCGCTGACCCGCGAGCCAGTCGTGCGCGGCGAGATGCTCGTCCATCAGCTTCAGCGCCGCGGCCCCCGCCGCCTGCTTCGCCGGGATCAGCATCCGCTGCGCGTCGCTCAGATTGTCGGCGCCGATCCACTTCATCCAGAAGCGCAAGGTCGCGACATTGGGTTCGTGATTATATTGCTCGAAGAACATCCAGTGCAGCATGTCGGCACGCTCGAACCGGTCATAGGGGACGAGGTGCGTCCCGTCGGCGAGCCAGAAGCAGGCGGCATTGCTTTCGGGCAAGAATTTGTCGCCGACCTGCAGCACCGGGATGCGACCATTGGCGTTGACGTTCGCGAGGAAGTCGGGCGTGCGCGTCTCGCCCTGCATGATGTCATATTCGCGCCGTTCGATCGGGCAATCGAGCAAAGCCGCGGTTAGCCGGATCTTGTAGCAATTGCCGCTCGCGGCATATTCGTGAAGGATCGGCCTGTCGCCCATTGCAGCCCCCATCGTGATGAATCGCCGCCATCCCCCCACACCGCGGCGACGCCTCTATGCGGCGCGCGCGCGGTGCCCGCAAGCGGGCGTTACGGACCGCAGCGCCACAGCCCCGCGAAGACGCGCTGCGCGCCGTCGGCGCGGTCAGCGGTCAGCGTCGCGGGACGCGGCGGCGACTCGCCACCGCCCGCGGCGGGGCCGACGAGCGCGACGCGAAGCTCAAGCCCCTTGGCAAAGAATTTGGTGCCCTTTGCCATCGCATCGAAGCCGCCATTGGCCGACGCTGCTTCAATCGTATCGCCGACCTTCACGATGCCGCGCGACGGCTCGGTGGACGCGACGTCGCCCTGCGCGTGCAGGATCGGCTGCGCGGCTTCGTCGGCGGCGAAGCTGCACGCGAGCTCGCCTTTCAGCTTGGCGCCACTGACATCAGCTTCGGTGAGCGCCGCGAGTTCGATCGGCGACCCGTCGCCGCCGCGCGTCGGAATGTCGGCGGGCTTGATCGCGGGCACCGGTTCGGCCGCCCTGCCCTCGGGCACGACGTCGCCGTCATAGGATGCGGTCGGCGTTTTTTCGGTTTCGGCGGGCCCGGAACAGGCCGCAAGGGCAAAGGAGAGAGCGGTGGCGGGAAGCAACAAACTACGCATCTTCATTAGGAGAGATCATCCTCTTTTGATTGGCCCCCACTCGCTCAACCACCGATCCTTATCGAATGTTCCCTCGGTTCACCCCACGCGGAGCACGATCTTCCCCACATGCTCGCCCGCCTGCATCCGCGCGTGCGCCGCGGCGGCTTCGGCGAGCGGGAAGGCTTGATCCATCGCCGGCTTCCACCCGCCTTCGGCGAGCCGCTGCCAGAGCGTGCCATGGATTTCGTCCGCCAGCGCTGCCTTGAAATCGGCGCTGCGCGCGCGCAGCGTCGAGCCGGTCAGCGTCAGCCGGCGGCGCATCACATCGGCGATGTCGAATTCGACCTTCGCGCCGCGCTGGAACGCGATGGTGACATGGCGCCCATCCTCGGCGAGACAGGCGAGGTTGCGCGGCAGATAGTCGCCGCCGACCATGTCGAGCACGACATTGACGCCCTTGCCGCCGGTGAAGCTCTTCACCGCCTCGACATAATCCTCGGCCGAATAATCGACAGCCAGATCCGCACCGAGCGCGGTCGCGGCGGCGCATTTGTCGGCGCTCCCGCACGTCACGATGACCTTGATGTCGAACAGCTTGCAAAGGCCGATCGCGGTCGTCCCGATGCCGCTGGTGCCGCCGTGGACAAGCACCGTCTCGCCGTCGCGCACATAGCCGCGCTCAAAGAGGTTATGCCACACGGTGAAGACGGTCTCGGGCAGCGCCGCCGCCTCTTCCATCGAAAAGCCCTTTGGCACCGGCAGACAGCTTCCGGCGGGCGCGGTGCAATATTCGGCATAGCCGCCGCCCGCGACGAGCGCACACACCGCCTGCCCCAGAAGCTCGGGATCGCCGCCGGGACCGGCCGCGACGATCGTGCCCGAAATCTCCAGCCCCGGCAGGTCCGATGCCCCCGGCGGCGGCGGGTAAAATCCCATGCGCTGGAGCACGTCGGGGCGGTTGACCCCCGCCGCGGCGACGCGGATCAGCACCTCGCCGGGGCCAGGTTGCGGCACCGGGCGCGTTGTCGGTTGTAGCACTTCGGGCCCGCCCGGCGCACTGATGGCGATGGCGGTCATCTCTACTGGCACGCTGGTCACGCTGCTTTTCCCCCACTGGTCGTTCGTCCCCTACCCCCTGCCTCGCCTTATTGACAGAGCCGCGACACGGGTCAACAGTCGCGCGCCTTTTAACCTTAGGGACCAGGAGGATGCGCCATGGACGATGACGACCTTCCCCGCCGCCGCGACGATGTGTTGACGGCGCTGATCAAGCAGCCGCTCGATCCGCTGTCGGTCGACGAACTGGGCGAACGTATCGAAATCCTCGAAGCCGAAATCGAGCGCGTCAAGGCGCACCGCAGCGCCGCGACGAGCCAGAAAGCGGCCGCCGAGGCACTGTTCAGGAAGGGCTAGGGATCAGCCCCAATATATCGTCATTCCCGCGAAGGCGGGAATCCCGCTTTTCTCTTACGTCTTTTTGCGCCTTTGCGCCTTTGCGCGAAACCTGAAAAATCTCACACAAAGGCGCGAAGGCACGAAGAAGAAAGCGGGATTCCCGCCTTCGCGGGAATGACGAAGGGAAAGGACCCTTCTACTCCGCCTCAGTGCTCAGCCCCAACTCGGGAATGCCGATCGAGCGGCGGCCGCCGAAATCGGCGCGCACGACGATGACGCCCTGCTTTTCCATATATTCGACCAGCCGGCGGATGCGCCCCGGCGAACGGCTGCCATAGGCGCGGCCGAGAATGTCGTCGTCGGGGCAGGGTTCGCCGTCCATCGCGGCGCGCGCAATCTGCAGGAAGGGCGCGAACATGTCGTGCGGCAGCCGGTCGGCGACGGCAAGCATTTCGCGCCAGCGCGGCTCGGACGGATCGAACACGCCTCCTTTTGCCAGCGCGAAGCGGCGGCGGAAGGCGGCGAGATCGAGCGGCACCTTCTTCAATTTCTGCATCCGGCAACGCACCGAAAAATCCTGGTAGAGATAGGCTTCGGGCTGGAAAGCGCTGTCGGGGTCGGCCAGCATCTCCTCGAGCATCGCGATCACCACCGCGTCGCTCTGTTCGGCTTCCTCGACCGCGTCGATGATATCGAGCACTGGCGGCGCATCGACATCCTCGTGCAGCCCCTCGCTCGCCGCGATCCGCTCCAATAGCTCGCTCGCCGCAACGGGCTCGGGCTCGGGCGCAAAGACGCGTGGCGCCACCGGCGCCTCCATCTCGGTGAACAGCATCGAACGCATATCCTCGCCGCCTGCCGACGGCAGCGGCATCAGGCTGTGCGTCCCCATCCGCGTCGCGGTCTGCGTCGACCCGATGCGCACCGACAGCGGCCGGCGCGAGATCGCGGGGCCGAGCCCGAGGAAATGCCCGCGCTCGAGGTCGCGGATCGCCTCGGCCTGCCGCCGCTCCATCCCGAGCAGGTCGGCGGCGCGCGCCATGTCGATGTCGAGGAAGGTGCGCCCCATCAGGAAATTGCTCGCCTCGGCGGCGACATTCTTCGCCAGCTTCGCGAGCCGCTGCGTCGCGATCGCGCCGGCAAGGCCGCGCTTGCGCCCGCGGCACATCAGGTTCGTCATCGCCGACAGGCTCGCGCGGCGGACATTGTCGGCGACGTCGCCCGCGACGCTCGGCGCGAACATCTGCGCCTCGTCGACCACCACCAGCGCGGGAAACCAATGCTCGCGCGGCGCATCGAACAGCGCGTTGAGGAACGCCGCGGCACACGTCATCTGCGCCTCGATATCGAGCGATTCGAGGCTGAGGATGATCGAGGCGCGATGCTCGCGGATGCGCGCGCCCATCGCCGCGATCTCGCGCTCGTTATAATCGCCGCCGTTGATCACGACATGGCTGTACGCATCGGCGAGCGTCACGAAATCGCCCTCGGGATCGATCACGATCTGCTGCACCAGCTCGGCGCTTTCCTCGAGGATGCGGCGCAGCAGGTGCGACTTGCCCGACCCCGAATTGCCTTGGACGAGCAGCCGCGTCGCCAGCAGCTCCTGGACGTTGATGTGCACGCCCTGCCCGGTGCTGTCGGTTCCGATCTCGATGCTGGTCTTCACGGACGCCGCCCTATCGGGGCGCTTGGGCAAAGACAACCGGGCGGGTCTTCGGATCGCCCGATTTTGCCGCGCGGCCTTGCCAAGCGGCACGAACGGGCCAAAAGGGCGGCATGGATTTCGACGACCAGCTCCGCCGCTATTTCGGCACCGCCGACCTTACGGCGGTCCACCCCGAGGCGCACGCCGCGGGCACCGAACGCATGCGCGTCGACTTCGGCCTGGAGACCAATCCCGGCCGCCGCTTCGCTTTATGGGCGCTGATGTACATGCTCGGCGTCGCGCCCGACCTCGATGTCGCGTTCAAGGACGAGGGTGAGCGCAACACGGCGCGCGATTTCATGGATATGGTGGATCGGGCAGGCGAGAGTTGATCCTGACATCCAGAAGCGACCGGTTGCAGACATCCCGCGAGCCGTTATGATGTTCGCATGAGCCGAAGCAAGCACCAGACATTAAAGAGCATTCTGGACGGCCAGCCCAAGGGCCGGGTCACGGCGATGTTCGCTGAACGCGACCACGACGCGATGGAGCGGATCGCGAAACGCGCTATAAAGAACGCGGCCTTGCGGGGGAGGCGTGACGGCAGAATGGCCCCCACAGATGATGACGGGCATGTGGCCGCCCCCGACGACAGCAGCAACTAACCGCTCCTCCCCATCGTCACCCCGGACTTGATCCGGGGTCCAGAAGGCGAAGACGGCCATGGATCCCGGATCAAGTCCGGGATGACGAAGCGGATTGTAGCGACGCCTCACCCAATTCCTCAACGCCCCGTTAACTACACCGCAACCCCCGTCATCGTAATTTCACAAAGCCATCCGCTTTTCCCTTGCGATGGGGCGGCGGCATCGCCACGTTGCATTTCTAAGGGGGCCGCTCTCCCCGGCCTGGTCCCCGCAAGGAGATGAAGACCATGCCGTCCTTTTCGGAAAGCCTCGAAAAGACACTACATAACGCACTGAAGGCCGCTTCGGAGCGTCACCACGAATATGCGACGCTCGAGCATCTGCTCTACGCGCTGATCGACGACGATCATGCCGCCGAAGTGATGCGCGCGTGCGGCGTTGCGCTCGACGACCTGCAATCGGCGGTCGTCCATTATCTCGATACCGAACTCGACAGCCTGAAGGTCGAGGGGCACAGCGACCCCTCGCCGACGAGCGGATTCCAGCGCGTTGTTCAGCGCGCGATCCTGCACGTCCAGTCGTCGGGCAAGGATGAAGTGACGGGCGCCAACGTCCTCGTCGCACTCTTCTCCGAACGCGAAAGCTACGCGGTCTATTTCCTGCAGCAGCAGGATTTGACGCGGCTCGACGCGGTCTCCTACCTCAGCCACGGCGTCGGCAAGGGCGGCAAGCCCTCGCCGCAGGCCGAGCCCGAGGAAAAGGAAGAGGCGAAGGACAAGGACAGCGGCGGCAAGAACAAGAAGGAAACCGCGCTCGACCAGTTCACCGTCAACCTCAACGAAAAGGCAAAGGTCGGCAAGGTCGACCCGCTGATCGGCCGCAATGCCGAGGTCGACCGCACGATCCAGATCCTCTGCCGCCGGTCGAAGAACAACCCGCTCTATGTCGGTGATCCCGGCGTCGGCAAGACCGCGATCGCCGAGGGTCTTGCGCGCAAGATCATCGAGGGCGACGTGCCCGAGGTGCTGCTGCCCGCGGTGATCTATTCGCTCGACATGGGCGCGCTGCTCGCCGGCACGCGCTATCGCGGCGATTTCGAGGAGCGGCTGAAACAGGTCGTGACCGAGCTCGAAGGCTTGCCGCACGCGATCCTCTTCATCGACGAGATTCACACCGTCATCGGTGCCGGCGCGACGAGCGGCGGCGCGATGGATGCATCGAACTTGCTCAAGCCCGCCTTGTCGGGCGGCGTGATCCGCTGCATCGGCTCGACGACGTACAAGGAGTTCCGCAACCATTTCGAAAAGGATCGCGCGTTGCTCCGCCGGTTCCAGAAGATCGACGTGGTCGAACCGACGCTCGAGGACACCAAGAAAATCCTCGCGGGCCTGCGCAGCGCGTTCGAGGCGCACCACCAGGTGCGTTACACGCAGGATGCGATCAACGCAGCGGTCGACCTGTCGGCGCGCTATATCAACGACCGAAAATTGCCTGACAAGGCGATCGACGTGATCGACGAGGTCGGCGCGATGCAGATGCTCGTCGCCCCGTCGAAGCGCAAGAAGACGATCACCGCCAAGGAGATCGAGGCCGTGATCGCGACGATGGCGCGCATCCCGCCCAAATCGGTGTCGAGCGACGACAAGGCGACGCTCGCCAGTCTCGAAACCGATTTGAAGCGCGTCGTCTTCGGTCAGAACACCGCGATCGAAGTGCTGTCGTCGGCGATCAAGCTGAGCCGTGCGGGCCTGCGCGATCCCGAAAAGCCGATCGGCAACTATCTCTTCTCGGGCCCGACCGGCGTCGGCAAGACCGAGGTCGCCAAGCAGCTCGCGTCGATCATGGGCATCCCGCTCCAGCGTTTCGACATGTCCGAATATATGGAGCGCCACTCGGTCAGCCGCCTGATCGGCGCGCCTCCGGGCTATGTCGGTTATGATCAGGGCGGGCTGCTCACCGATGCGATCGACCAGAATCCGCATTGCGTGCTGTTGCTCGACGAGATCGAAAAGGCGCATCCCGACCTGTTCAACATCTTGTTGCAGGTCATGGACCATGGCCGCCTGACCGATCATCACGGCAAGACGGTCGATTTCCGCAACGTCATCCTGATCATGACGACCAATGCGGGCGCGAGCGACATGGCGCGCGAAGGCATCGGCTTCGGCCAGTTCACGCGCGAGGATGTGCAGGAGGAAGCGGTGAAGAATCTCTTCACCCCCGAATTCCGCAATCGTCTCGATGCGATCGTGCCCTTCGGTTACCTGCCGCCCGAAGTGGTCGCACGCGTCGTCGACAAGTTCATCCTCGAACTCGAACTGCAGCTTGCCGACCGCAACGTCCACATCCAGCTCGACGATGCGGCGCGCGAATGGCTGACCGGCAAGGGCTATGACAAGCTCTATGGCGCGCGTCCGATGGGCCGCCTGATCCAGGAAAAGATCAAGCAGCCGCTCGCCGAGGAACTGCTCTTCGGCAAACTCGTCCACGGCGGCGAGGTCAAGGTGAAGATGAAAACCGGCGACGATGCCAAGGTCGGCAATCCGCTCGCCTTCGAAATCGTCTCGGCCCCGCCCAAGGCGAGCAAGGGCAAGCCGAAAGCCGACAAGGCAAAGAAGTCGGCCGAATAATACCTGCTCCCCTCCCGCCTAGCGGGAGGGGCAGCGAGACTTGCGGGCTTGCCCGCTAGTCGCAGCGGGGAGGGCTTGGCGACGCTACAGCCCCCTCCCCAAACCCCTCCCGCAAGCAGGAGGGGCTTACTGCCCTCGCAATTCGGCGCCACATCGCCTATATCGCTCTTATGTACGACTATGTCTCCGTAACCGCCGACGAAGCATCGGCGCCTGCCCGCGTTCGCGACGGCACGATCAAGCTGCACGACGAGGCGGGCTTTGCCGGCATGCGCAAGGCGGGGCGGCTGTCGGCCGAAATCCTCGACGCGCTCGTTCCCTTTGTCCAGCCCGGCGTGACCACCGCAGAAATCGACGACCTCGTCCGCACGATGATGCTCGACGGCGGCGGCATCCCCGCGACCTTGGGTTATCGCGGCTTCACGCACAGCTGCTGCACCAGCATCAACCATGTCGTGTGCCACGGCATCCCCGACGACAAGCCGGTGCGCGAGGGCGACATCGTCAATATCGACGTGACGACGATCATCGACGGCTGGCACGGCGACACGAGCCGCATGTATCTGGTCGGCGACGTGCCGATCAAGGCGAAGCGCCTCGTCGAGGTCACCTATGAATGCCTGATGCTCGGCATCGAGCAGGCGAAGCCCGGCAACCGCATGGGCGACGTCGCGCACGCGATCCAGACGCACGCCGAGCGCCACCGCTATTCGGTCGTCCGCGATTTCTGCGGCCACGGGCTCGGCCAGATGTTCCACGATGCGCCCGAAGTCGTCCACGCCGGGCGCCCCGGCACCGGCCCCGAACTGCGCCCCGGCATGTTCTTCACGATCGAGCCGATGATCAACACCGGCAAATATGCGGTGAAGATGCTCGCCGACGGCTGGACCGCAGTGACCCGCGACCGCTCGCTTTCGGCGCAGTTCGAACACAGCATCGGGATTACCGAGACCGGCTGCGAGATTTTCACCGCGAGTCCGAAGGGTCTGAACGCGCCGCCCTGGCAATAATTCCTTCTCCCTTGATGGGAGAAGGATACGAAGCCTTGCCGCAAAGCGGCTAGGCGGAGTTGGATGAGGGGGTGATGGTGCTTCCATACGCCGCCATTCGGTGCGGGCCGAGACCCCACCCCCACCCCCCATTTTCCCGCTTGCACCCGTGCGCCTTCGCGCGCAGTCTTGACGTTAACGTCAACGATAGGCGTCGAACGGGAGAGCAAGGGATGGCGAAACGGGTCTGGACGGCCGCGCTGCTGGGCTGCGCGGCACTGGCATTGGCTTCATGCAACGCATCGAAGAACGACAGCATCTCAGGCGGCGGATCGCTCGACGACGCCGAAAAGGCCAGCGAAACCCTGCTCAAAACCGGCGGCAACGGCGATAACTGGGGCGCGATCGGCTACAGTTATGACGAGCAGCGCTTCAGCCCGCTGACCGATATCAACGACAAGAATGTGGGCGAGCTCGGCATCGCGTGGACCGCCGACCTCGAGGATGCGCGCGGACAGGAAGCAACCCCGGTCGTCGTCGACGGCGTGATGTATGTCACCCACGCCTGGTCGAAGGTATCCGCCTGGGACGCCGCGACCGGCAAGTCCTTGTGGAAATTCGATCCCAAGGTCCCCGGCGAGCGCGCGGTTTCGGCCTGCTGCGACGTCGTCAACCGCGGCGTCGCCGTGTGGGGCGACAAGCTGTATGTCGGCGCGCTCGACGGCCGCCTGATCGCGCTCGACAAGAAGACAGGCAAGGAGCTGTGGTCGACGCAGACCTTTGACGCGTCGAAACCCTATACGATCACCGGCGCGCCGCGCGTCGTGAAGGATATGGTGCTGATCGGCAACGGCGGCGCCGAGTTCGGGGTGCGCGGCTATGTCACCGCCTATGATGCCGACACCGGCAAGGAACGCTGGCGCTTCTACACCGCGCCGAATCCGACGAAGGCGAAGGATGGCGCCGCATCGGACGACATTTTCGCGAGCGAGGGCAATGCGACCTGGTCCGACAAGGGCGAATGGCAGACCTCGGGCGGCGGCGGCACCGTGTGGGACGCGATCGTTTACGACAAGGATCTCGACCAGATCTACCTCGGCGTTGGCAACGGCAATCCTTGGAACCATGGCACGCGTTCGAATGGCGAGGGCGACAACTGGTTCCTCTCCTCGGTCGTCGCGCTCGACGCCTCAACTGGCAAGTATAAATGGCACTATCAGGAAACCCCGGCCGAAACGTGGGATTATACCGCGACCCAGCCGATCATCCTCGCCGAGCAGGCGGTGAACGGCAAACCGGTCAAGGTGCTCTACCACGCGCCGAAGAACGGCTTTTTCTTTACGATCGACCGCAACAACGGCAAGCTGATCGACGCGAAGCCCTTCGTCGACGGGATCAACTGGGCGACCGGCTACGACATGGCCACCGGCCGCCCGATCGAAAATCCCGAGGCGCGCTTCTACAAGACGGGTAAGCCCTTCATCGCGATCCCCGGTGCGCTCGGCGCGCATAACTGGCACCCGATGAGCTATAATCCCGCGACGGGTCTCGTCTACATTCCGGCGCAGCAGATCCCCCAAGGCTATCTCGCCGACATGACTGAACTGGACAAACGCAAGGTCGTCGGCTTCAATATCGGTTCGTCGCTGACCGCGACGATGATGCCCGACGACAAGGCGGCGTATCGCGCCGCGGTCGCCGCCACGACCGGTCGCCTCGTCGCCTTCGACCCGCGCACCGGCAAGGTCGCGTGGGCGGTCGACCATCCCGCGGCGTGGAACGGCGGCACGATGACGACCGCGGGCAATCTCGTCTTCCAGGGCACAAGCACCGGGCGCTTCCGCGCCTATGCCGCCGACACCGGCAGGCAATTGCTCGATCTCGACATGCAGTCGGGGATCGTCAGCGCGCCCTCGACCTTCCGCGTCGGCGGCGTTCAATATGTTGCCTTCCAGACGAGCAAGGGTGGCGCCTTCCCCCTCGTCGCCGGGGTTGCGGGCGGCGTGACGCGCAAGGTGCCCAATATCCCGCGCCTCGTCGTGATGAAGATCGGCGGCACGGTGAAGCTCCCTGCCCCGCCGGCCGCGGCGGCGCTCGCGTGGAATCCGCCGCCGCAGTTCGGCACGCCCGCGCAGGTTGCGGCGGGCAAGGCGCATTTCGGCCGCTATTGCATCGTCTGTCACGGCGACAGCGCGATCGGCAACGGCTTCACCCCCGATTTGCGCGTCTCGGGCACGCTCACCAACGCCGATGCGTGGAAGTCGGTGATCGTGGACGGTGCGCTCAAAGACCGCGGGATGGTAAGCTTTGCGAAGGTGCTGACGCCCGCCGATGCCGAGGCGATTCGCGCCTATGTCATCGAGCGGTCGAACTGGACCAAGGCCAATCTCGCCGACGCCTCGGCCCCGATGGGACGCTGACTGCTCAAAAATTGGGCAGTCAAAGAACGCCGTTGCCCACCCCTTGGGCAGCGGCGTTCTTTCGTTTCAAATTTCTTACCAGAACCCCGCGATTCGCCAATTGGCACGGCTTTTGATTGGTGCAAGATGGCGGGACATCGCACCGACTCGACGGCAGACCGGACCAGGCACGCCTGATCCGGCTTGACGCGCAAGGAGCGGCGGCCAGCCCAAAGGGGGACGAAAAGCGTGAAGAAGATTGAGGCGATCATCAAGCCGTTCAAGCTCGACGAAGTGAAGGAAGCGCTGCACGAAGTGGGTGTCAGCGGCATCACCGTCACCGAGGCCAAGGGTTTCGGACGGCAGAAGGGTCACACCGAGCTGTATCGCGGCGCCGAATATGTCGTCGACTTTCTGCCCAAGGTGAAGCTGGAAGTCATCGTCGAAGACTCGATGGCCGAACGTGTGGTGGAGGCGATCGCCGCCGCCGCGCAGACCGGCCGCATCGGCGACGGCAAGATCTTCGTCATTCCGGTCGAGACCGCGCTTCGCATTCGCACCGGCGAACGCAACGAGGACGCGCTTTAATCACTCGCACTTTTCCTACCCTCAACAATCCCCGGCACGCCGGACCATTTCGCAAGAAGGAAGCATAGACGATGGCTACGAAGCCCAAGGATATCATCGCGCGGATCAAGGAAAACGACATCGAGTGGGTCGACCTGCGCTTCACCGACCCCAAGGGCAAGTGGCAGCATTTGACCATGGTCGCCTCGGTCCTCGGCGAGGACGAACTCGAAGACGGCCTGATGTTCGACGGCTCGTCGATCGAAGGCTGGAAGGCGATCAACGAGTCGGACATGATCCTCAAGCCCGACCTCGACGCCGTCTATGACGACCCCTTCTCGGCGACCCCGATGCTTGTGATTTTCTGCGACATCGTCGAGCCGTCGACCGGCGAAGGCTATGCCCGCGACCCGCGCACCACCGCGAAGCGCGCCGAGGCCTATGTCGCCTCGACCGGCATCGGCGACACCGTCTATGTCGGCCCCGAAGCCGAATTCTTCATGTTCGACGATGTCCGTTTCGAAACCGGCTATAACAAGTCGGGCTTCGAGATCGACGACATCGAGCTGCCGACGAACACCGGCCGCAGCTATGAGGGCGGCAACCTCGCCCACCGTCCGCGCGCCAAGGGCGGTTACTTCCCCGTCGCGCCGGTCGACAGCGCCGTCGACATCCGCGCCGAGATGGTCTCGACGATGCTCGAACTCGGCCTGCCGTGCGACAAGCATCACCATGAAGTCGCCGCCGCGCAGCACGAGCTTGGCCTGACCTTCGGCACGCTGACCGAAACCGCCGACCGCATGCAGATCTACAAATATGTCGTGCACCAGGTCGCGCACGCCTATGGCAAGACCGCGACCTTCATGCCGAAGCCGATCAAGGACGACAACGGCAGCGGCATGCACACCCACATCTCGATCTGGGAAAAGGGCAAGCCGCTCTTCGCCGGCAACGGCTATGCCGGCCTTTCGGACATGTGCCTCTATTTCATCGGCGGCGTCGTCAAGCATGCCAAGGCATTGAACGCCTTCACCAACCCGACGACGAACAGCTACAAGCGCCTCGTCCCCGGCTTCGAAGCCCCGGTGCTGCTCGCTTATTCGAGCCGCAACCGTTCGGCCTCGTGCCGCATTCCGTACGGCGCGGGCGCCAAGTCGAAGCGCGTCGAGTTCCGCTTCCCCGACGCGATGGCGAACCCTTATCTCTGCTATTCGGCGCTGCTGATGGCGGGCCTCGACGGCATCCAGAACAAGATCCACCCGGGCGACCCGATGGACAAGAACCTCTATGATCTGCCGCCCGAGGAACTGAGCGAAGTCCCGACCGTCTGCGCGTCCTTGCGCGAAGCGCTCGACAGCCTGCTCGCCGACCACGACTTCCTGCTCAAGGGCGACGTGTTCAGCAAGGACCAGATCGAAGCCTATGTCGAGCTGAAGTGGGACGAGGTCTATCGTTTCGAGCAGACCCCGAGCCCGGTCGAATTCGACATGTACTACAGCGCCTGATCCTTACGGCTCAGCAACGCTACGGAGGGCGTCCGGTTCGGGGGAACCGGGCGCCCTTTTTCGTATCAGCGCGTCATCATACCGCGCCGCCCGATCGCAACGAACGCGCCAAGGAGCATCATCGCTGCGAGCGTCGAGACG
This sequence comes from Sphingopyxis sp. BE235, assembly GCF_031457175.1. Taxonomy (NCBI): domain Bacteria; kingdom Pseudomonadati; phylum Pseudomonadota; class Alphaproteobacteria; order Sphingomonadales; family Sphingopyxidaceae; genus Sphingopyxis; species Sphingopyxis sp. BE235. Next base: position 244,662 of record NZ_JAVDWC010000006.1, on the reverse strand, counting down.
ACGTCGATCGGGGTCAGCGTTACGCCCCAGCCGAGAAAATCGGCGGCCGCCCACATCGTGAGCAGCGCCCAGCTGAGGCAAAACGCCCAGAAACAGCCTTCGAGCCCCAGTTGATGGTTGAGTTCGTCGAAATCGTTCCGCCAGCGCCACGATGCAATCGCGCCGCCGGAGAAAGCAATCAGCAACAAACCCATGGCGACGCCGGGCGGGACAGGTCCAGCAGCGAAACCGGGGCCGCGCGCCAGCGCCAGCAAGACGAGCACCAAGCCGATCGCGGCCATCGTCACGGTCGATCGGATCATACCCCGCCGTTCGTCGCGCAGTTCGTTGGCGTCGCCGACATTCAGCATGGCCGCGCCGGCTCGCGGTGCTGCGAGGCCGAAGCCGACGAGCGCGGCCATCAGCGCATAGACGACGCCCACGGCACCCAGCGCGAGGCGCGAGGGCCCCATCGCATCGAGCAGGTCCGATCCTGCAGCGGCCAGCAGGGCCGCCATCGCGGCGCCGCCAATGAATGCACCACCCAGCATCCGCATCGCCGATCGTTTCCACGTTGCGGGCTGGTTCTCGGTCATGCTGTTCATCCTTCAATCTCCGGTGTCCAATGATCGATAAACAGTTCGCGCACCTCGAGCCCGAACAGGCGGGCCATGCGAAGCGCGAGCGGCAGGCTGGGGTCGTATTTGTCGGTTTCGACCGCATTGATCGTCTGACGCGACACGCCGAGCCGGCGGGCCAGTTCGCCCTGGCTCCACGCCGCCTTCTCCCGATATTCGCGAACCCGATTTTCCAACAGCCGACGCCCTTCCTGTAAAGAGTTCTTTACACAACACTAGCTGGGCTGTCAAACATTCTTTACAGCCCTCAATCCTTCGCGATTACGCTTTGGTAAGCCGTGCGTGCTAAGAGGAGGCCTGTCTTTTCCGGGGGAAATGCTCGATGTTTCGCATGATAATTCCGATTGCCGCGATGCTGCTGGCGACCGGCTGCGGCAAGATGGCCGAACTGGTGAACCAGACGCGGACCGTCGCGGCGCCGCGCGAACAGGTGTTCGCCAAGATGTTCGGCAACGACAGCGCCTTCACCGGCCTGCCGCTCGTCACCAACGGCGGGTCGACGCGCCTCTACGAACTTGTCGTGCAAAAGGGCGAGCCCGGGTTCGAACAAATGGTGCCCGACGAGCGGCCCGAGGCGCAAAAGGTAAAAATTGCGGTCGCGATGGAAATCCCGCGCGAAGCGCATCTGATCTACAGCGTCGACGACGGGGCGCTGACGACGGGGCTGAAATTCACGTTCGACGAAATGGCGCCCGATCGCACCAAGGTCGCCTTCACGATCGACGATCTGACGGGACATGGGTCGAAAGGACTTATGGTCAACCGCTCCGCGCTGCAGAAGATCGCCCGCGACGCGCTCGACAAGCTCGACGATTTCGAAGAGGTCAAAGAACCCGCCTGAGGCGGCAGCGTTCCAACAATATTGAAAACCGGCGGACTTGTGGTCGCCGCCGGCGAATGGCAGGTTGCATTTTGGGTGGGCTCAATCGCGAAAGGCTATTTGCCATGCGGATGCGCGTCCTTGCTGCCCTCACCCCCTTGATCCTGGCCTCGTGCGGCGGCGGCGGAAGTGGCGGCGGCACCCCGCCTGCTGCGAACGTCCCACCGACTTTCACCTCGCTCCAGACCGCCAGCGTGACCGAAAACACCGCCGCCGCCTATCAGGCGACCGCGAGCGATCCCAACGGCGACGCGCTGACCTTTGCGATCGACGGCGGCGCTGACGCGGCGCTGTTTTCAATCACGGCCGCCGGAGCACTGCGCTTCAACAGCGCGCCCGATTACGACCTGCCCGGCGATGCCAATGGCGACAATGTCTATACGGTCCAGCTCCGCGTCAGCGACGCCAGCGCCAGTGCGACGCAAACGGTCAACATCACCGTCACCAACAGCCGCGAGGGCATCGCTGTCGCGCGCGTCGGCACCGGTTTCAGCCAGCCAACCTATGTTCTCGGCATTCCGGGCAGCAGCGACGTCTATGTGCTGGAAAAGGCCGGCAGGGTCTATCGCCTGAATCCCTCGACCGGCGTGAAGACATTGCGCTTCACGGTCGGCGATCTCTCGACCGACGGAGAGCGCGGATTGCTGAGCATGGCGCTGCTACCGAATCCGGCGAATTCCGATCGCTTCATGATCTATTGCACCAATGCCGCGGGCGATATCGAGATTCGCGAATATGGAACCCTCTCCGGAACACCGCAAATATTGGCGAGACTCACGATACCGCATCCCGGCGCGAATAATCATAATGGCGGTTCGATGGTCTTCGGTCCCGACGGTTTTCTCTATGTCGGGGTGGGCGACGGCGGCGGCGCGGGCGATCCCGGCAACAATGCCCAGAACCCCAATTCACGGCTCGGCAAGATATTGCGGATCAGGGTCGTCGAAGATCCCTATGCGGGTGCGTCGCCGACCTTTTTCACCCCGGCGCCCGGCAACCCCTATATCGGCGGGGGTGGCGATCCGTACGTCTATGCACTTGGCCTCCGCAATCCGTTCCGTACCTCCTTCTCGGGCTCGGCGCTGATCATCGGCGACGTTGGGCAAGGCGCGGTCGAAGAAATCGACCTGGTGACGACCACCGCGCCGGGGCTGAACTTCGGCTGGCGCTTCAAGGAAGGGACCCAGCCTTTCACCGGCACGGCACCCGGCGGGCTCACCGACCCGGTCGCCGAATATGGCCATGGCAGCGGTCCGCGGCAGGGCAATTCGATCACCGGCGGCTATGTCTACCGCGGCCCGGTGACGTCCTTGCGGGGTCAATATGTCTTCGCCGATTTCGTCTCGGGCAATATCTGGTCGGTGCCTTTCGCCAGCCTCGTCCCCGGCCAGACGCTCGCCTCCTCGCGCTTCGCGCGGCGGAACGAGGATTTTGCACCCGACGCCGGGACGCTGAATTCGATCGCCTCGTTCGGCGAGGACAGCGCGGGCAACCTCTTCCTCATGAGCATCGGCGGCGATATTTTCATGGTCCGCCCCGGAACCTGAGCGGGTTCCCGGCTATTTCCTTGCGGGGGGTGCCAGCCCGCAAGGAAATGACATGCCTGCTCCCCTGACTGCCGCCGCCATCAACTGCTCGCTTTCGGCCAAGGGCCGAGCCAGTTCGACCGACGCAATGATCGCGGTGCTCGCCGAACATTTCGCCGCGCTGGACGTGACGGTCGCCGACCCGATCCGGATCGCCGCGCACAACGTCAAATGGGGTGTGACCTCAAACCAGGGGCCGGACGACGACTGGCCGAAAATTCGCGAGCAGATCCTTGCCGCCGATATCCTGATCTTCGGCACCCCGATCTGGATGGGGCAGGCGTCGAGCGTCGCCAAGCTCGTCATGGAGCGCATGGACGCCTTCCTGTCGGAAACCGACGATCAGGGCCGCATGCCGAGTTATTCGAAGGTCGCGGTCGCGGCGATCGTCGGCAATGAGGACGGCGCGCACAATGTCTCGGCGCAAATCTTCCAGGCGCTGAACGATGTCGGCTGGACGATCCCCGCGGTCGCCGCCTGCTATTGGGTCGGCGAGGCGATGGGATCGACCGACTTCAAAGATCTCGAGCATCGCCCGCGCAAGGTCACCGAAACCGCGAAAATGGTCGCCGCCAACGCGGCGCACCTCGCAAGATTGCTCAAGCAGGCACCCTATCCCGGCTGAGCGCTTGCGCCCGGGTCGCAAGCGAGGCACAAACCATCCCGTCGCCCCCGCGAAGGCGGGGGCCGCTATCGGCCTTGAGCCACGTCTCCAGCGGCCCCCGCCTTCGCGGGGGCGACGACTTGTAACGCACGAGCTGGAGTCGCCCCATGAAATCACTGCCCTTTGCCGCCCTCATCGCCTTTCAACTCGCGCTCGCCCCGACGGCTCAGGCGAAGCTCGGCAAGGCCGAAAGCGCGATGGCAAAGACGGTCGCAGCGGAACAGGACCGCAACCTCGCGCTGCTCGAAAAGCTCGTCAATCAGAACAGCGGCTCGCTCAATCTCGAAGGCGTCGAAAAGGTCGGGGCGATGATGCGCGCCGAACTCGAACCACTGGGTTTCAAGGTCGAATGGAAGCCGATGCGCGACACCGGCCGCGCCGGCCATTTGATCGCGACGCACAGCGGCAAACCCGATGCCAAGCGCCTGCTCCTGATCGCGCATCTCGACACGGTCTTCGAACCCGACTCGCCCTTCCAGAAGTTCGTCCGCGAAGGCGATATGGGCCAAGGCCCCGGCGCGGGTGACGACAAGGGCGGTATGGTCGTCATCGTCGCGGCGCTGCGCGCGATGCAGGCGGCCGGGACGCTGAAGGACGCCAATATCGAAATCCACATGACCGGCGACGAAGAAGATTCGGGCACCCCGATCGAGAAGGCGCGCGCCCACCTGATCGCAGCGGGCAAGCGCAGCGACGTCGCGCTCGATTTCGAAGGGCTCGTCCGCGACAATAGCGCCGACATGGGTTCCGTCGCGCGGCGCTCGTCGGACAGCTGGACGGTGACCGCAACGGGCAAGAGCGCGCACAGCTCGGGCATCTTCAGCGCCGCGGCAGGCGACGGCGCGATCTATGAGCTCACGCGCATCATCCACCGTTTCCGCACCGAGCTGCCCGAGCCGAACCTGACCTTCAACGTCGGGCTGATCGCGGGCGGGCAGCAGGCCGATCTCGACGCGGGCGGCATCCGCGCGACGGTGACCGGCAAGACCAACATCATCGCACCCGTAGCGGTCGCGCGCGGCGACCTGCGTGCGCTGTCGCCCGAACAGATCGCGCGCGTGAAGGCGAAGATGACGGCGATCGTCGCCGAACATGCCCCCGGCACCGATGCGAAAATCGCCTTCGATCCGGGCGGCTATCCCTCGATGGCGCCGACCGACGGCAATCGCGCGCTGCTCACGAAATTGAACGGGGTGAACCGCGACCTCGGGCTCGCCGAAATGGCGCCGCTCGATCCGCTGAAGCGCGGCGCGGGCGACATCAGCTTCGTCGCCGCCGATGTCGACGGGCTCGCGGGACTCGGGCCGTACAGCACCGGCGACCATGCGCCGGGCGAAGCGGTCGATATCCCCAGCATCGCGCGCCAAGCGACGCGCGCTGCCATCCTGATGTCACGCCTTTCTGCTGAAAAACGCTGACCTGCCGCAATTGGCAGTTGGCCTTTGCTTGATTCATCCGCCACAGTGATTAGGTAGCAATCCGAGACGGATTCACCGCCGATGGGAGACAGGACATGAGCACCGAAACGCATCTCAAGCAGAATTACATCGGCGGCCGCTGGGTCGACAGCAAGGGCGGCAAGCCGCACGACGTCATCAACCCGGCAACCGAAGAGGCCGCCTCGACGATCGTCCTCGGCACCGCCGCCGACGTCGACGACGCCGTCGCCGCGGCGCGCGAAGCGCTCAAGAGCTGGTCGCAGACGACGCGCGAGGAACGGCTCGACCTGCTGAACCGCATCGTCGAGGAATATAAGAAGCGCGCACCCGACCTTGCCAAGTCGATGGCGAGTGAAATGGGCGCTCCCGTCAGCTTCGCGGGCACCGCGCAGGTCGGCGCGGGCATCGGCGGCTTCCTCGGCACCATCGCGGCATTGAAGGATTTTGCCTTCACCGAAAAATATGCCGCGGGCGTCATCGCCTACGAACCGATCGGCGTCGTCGGCATGATCACGCCGTGGAACTGGCCGCTGAACCAGATCGCATTGAAGGTCGCCCCCGCGCTTGCCGGCGGCAACACGATGGTGCTGAAACCGTCGGAAGAATGCCCCGGCAACGCGACGATCTTTGCCGAGATCCTCGACGCCGCGGGCGTGCCGCCGGGCGTCTTCAACCTCGTCCAGGGCGACGGCCCGACCGTCGGCAACGCGATCAGCGCGCACCCCGGCATCGAAATGGTGAGCTTCACCGGATCGACCCGCGCCGGCATCCTTGTCGCCAAGGCGGCGGCCGACACGGTGAAGCGCGTCCATCAGGAACTCGGCGGCAAGTCGCCGAACATCGTCCTGCCCGACGCCGATTTCGCCGCCGTGCTGCCGCCGACGGTGCAGGGCGTGCTCGTCAACACCGGCCAGAGCTGCATCGCCCCGACGCGTATCCTCGTCCAGAAGGACCGCGAAGCCGAAGCCGTCGGCGTGATCAAGGCGATGTTCGACGGCACGCAGGTCGGCGATCCGCAGGCCGAGGGTGGCCACATCGGCCCCGTCGTCAACAAGGCGCAGTTCGACAAGATCCAGGGCCTGATCCAGTCGGCGATCGACGAGGGCGCGACGCTCGAGACCGGCGGCACCGGTCTCCCGTCGAACGTCAACCGCGGCTATTATATCAAGCCGACGGTCTTCTCGGGCGTCACGCGCGATATGCGCATCGCCAACGAGGAAATCTTTGGCCCCGTCGCGACGATCATGGCCTATGGCGACCTCGACGAAGCCGTCGATATCGCCAACGACACCGAATATGGCCTGTCGGCGGTGATCTCGGGCGATCCCGCCAAGGCCGCCGACGTGGCACCGAAGCTGCGCGCCGGCATGGTCGCGGTCAACGCGTGGGGCCCCGGCCCGGGCGCGGCGTTCGGCGGCTACAAGGCATCGGGCAACGGCCGCGAAGGCGGTCTGTTCGGCCTCAAGGACTTCATGGAAGTGAAGTCGATCAGCGGCATTCCGGGCTGATAATCTTCTCCCCTCCCGCAAGCGGGAGGGGTCGGGGGAGGGCCTGTGGTGTCGGCCAACCCTCCCCGCTACGACTAGCGAGCAAGCTCGCAAGTCTCACTGCCCCTCCCGCTTGCGGGAGGGGTTTTGCTTTGGACCGATAGCGATTAAGCGCGTCCCCATGACCACTCGCTCCCCGCTCGCCCCCGCCGCCTTCCCCGCTCTCCCCGACATCGCCGGGGTCACGCGCCGCGTCGCGCGCGCGCAGTACAAGAATTGGGACCGCTGCGACCTCACCTATGTCGAGCTAACCCCCGGCACCACCGTCGCGGGGGTGTTCACGCGCAATGTGTGCTGCTCGTCCGAAGTCGAGCTCGGCCGCGAACAGGTCAAGGGCGGCACCGGCCGCGCGCTGATCGTCAACGCGGGCAACAGCAACGCCTTCACCGGCTATCGCGGGCGCGAAGCGGTCGAGCAGATCATGGAACAGGTCGCGGGGCATATCGGTTGCGAGCCGAGCGAAGTCTTCGTCAGCTCGACCGGCGTCATCGGCGTGCCCTTGCCCAAGGACAAGGCGCGCGCCGGGGTCGAGGCCGCGCTCACCGCCGAGCCCTGCTCGTGGGAAGCCGCCGCCGACACCATCGGCACCACCGACACCTTCGCCAAGGGCTCGGGCGCGAGCGTGATCGTCGGCGGCACGACCGTCCATGTCGCGGGCATCGTCAAGGGATCGGGCATGATCGCGCCCGACATGGCGACGATGCTCGGCTATATCTTCACCGACGCCGCGGTCGCTCCCGCGCTGTTGCAGGCGATGCTCAGCGAGGCGACCGTCGGCAGCTTCAACAGCATCACCGTCGACAGCGACACCTCGACCAGTGACACGGTGCTGCTCTTCGCGACCGGGCAAGCGGGCAACGCCGTGCTAACCACGCGCGACGATCCGGGAGCCGACGCGCTCTACGCGGCGATCCGCGAGGTCGCGCTCGACCTTGCACAACAGGTCGTGCGCGACGGCGAAGGCGCGTCGAAGTTCATCGAGATACAGGTGACCGGCGCCATCAGCGATGTCAGTGCCAAGCGCGTCGCGCTCGCGATTGCCAATTCGCCGCTGGTCAAGACCGCGATCGCGGGTGAGGACGCAAACTGGGGCCGCGTCGTGATGGCGGTGGGCAAGGCGGGCGAACCCGCCGACCGCGACCGTCTCGCGATCCGCTTCGGCGATCATTGGGTGGCGAAGGACGGGCTACCCGTCGATGGCTATGACGAAGCGCCGGTTGCGGCGCACCTCAAAGGTCAAAACATCCGCGTCGGCGCCGACCTGGGGCTCGGCGAAGGCCGCGCGACCGTTTGGACGTGCGACCTCACCCACGGATATATCAGCATCAACGCCGACTATCGGAGCTGATGATCGCCTCCAATAGTGTCATACACGGTCTAAGTTTGTGAATTTCTCCGAGTTTGGATCCTGCCGCTGTACGCCGCTGCCTGACCGTGCGACGCCTTCATCAGTCCCGTGAAAGTCGCATCGCGGCGCCCCCGCCCGGTGCGAGCCAGAGCTTGTAGCTGTCGCCCTTCTTCACCTTGATTCTGTCATAGGCGATGCGGTGCCGCGCGTCGGTCAGATAGGTGGCGCCCTCGCCATCCTTCCAGATCGTGGCGGTATAGGTTTTTCCCGGTTCGAGGAAATCGAAGCGCAGCGTCAGCGTGCGTTCGGTCGCATCGTTGACCCCGCCGACATACCAGTCGGCGCTGCGGCGGTCCTTGCGCGCGAAGATCGCATAATCGCCGACTTCGCCCGCGATCAGGCGGCTTTCGGACCAGTCGGCGGGGACCGCCTTGATGAACTCCAGCTCGCGCGGATGCGCTTCCAGATTCTCGATGAAATCGGCGGCCATCTGGATCGGCGAATAGATGGCGAGGTAAAGCCCGAGCTGCTTTGCCAGCGTCGAGGCGAGCGGCGCCTTGTTCGCGCCCTCGAGGCTCAGCACGCCGGGGGTGAAGTCCATTGGCCCCGACAGCATGCGCGTATAGACGAGCGTCGGTTCATGGTCCGGGCCGTTCGCGAAGGCGCCCCACGCGTTATACTCCATGCCGCGCGCCCCTTCACGGGCGACCCAATTGGGATAGGTACGACGCAGGCCCGTATCCTTGATCGGTTCGTGCGGATTGACCGCAACATGATATTTCGCCGCAGTCTCGACCACCTTGAGATGATGCTGCACCTGGCGCTGGCCGTCGTGCCATTCCATCGCGGTGGCGCCGGGCGTGGCACCCGGCGCGATGATCCCGCCAGCGTCGGCGACATAACCGGTCTTGACCGTGCCGACGCCGAGCTGGCCATAGAGCTTCATCGCGTCGTCGAGTTGCGCCTCATAGACCGCGATATTGCCGCCGGTTTCGTGATGGCCGATCAGCTGGACACCCTTTTTGCGCGCATAGTCGGTGATCGCCTTCAGGTCGAAATCGGGGGTCGCCTGGGTAAAGCTGAACTCGTCGCCATGGCCGAACCAATTGCCGTTCCAGCCCTTGTTCCAACCTTCGACCAGCACGCCGCCGAAGCCGTGCTTCGCCGCGAAGTCGATATATTGCTTCGTGCGCTCGGTCGTCGCGCCATGCTTCGGCCCCTCGGCCCAGCTCCAGTCGCCACGGATCATCCCCCACCAGATGCCGATATATTTCATCGGCTTGAACCAGCTGACATCGCCCAGCTTGTTGGGTTCGTTGAGGTTGAGTTCGAGGTCGCTTTCGACCAGCCCCGCCGCATTGTCGGCGATGCGGATCGTGCGCCACGGCGTCGCGAACGGCAGGTCGCGGATGACGCGTGCGCCCTTCGAGGACGGCGACAGCGTCGCGCGGAACTTTTGTCCCTCGGCGCGCTTGAACCACATGCCGGCATAGTCGACGAGGGCGGCTTCGTGGAACGCCAGATGCGTCCCGTCGTCGAGGCGCATCGTGATCGGCGTGTGCGCGGTCGCGACCGCGTCGATCGGGGTTTTTTGATAGATTTGCTCGTAGCGGTTCCACTCGCCGCCGGTGATCCACCACGCGGTGCCCTTGGGCGCGATGTCGAATTCGGTGATTTCGTCGATGATCTTCGCGGTCGGGAGGCCCGCCTGTTCGGGCAGTTCGTAACGGAAGCCGATGCCGTCGTCGAACAGGCGGAAGCGCACGTTCATCGCATGGCCGCCCCAGCTCTTGTCCTGGCGGAAGCGGACGAGCAGCTCATTGTGCCGGTCGCGCACGAAGCGGCGCTCGCCCCACGGCTGTTCCCAGCGCGTGTCGCCGCTGGCGCGCTCGACACTTCCGATCGTGAAGCCGCGCTGCAGTCCGATGCGGTCGGCGAGGATGAAACCGAGCTTCGACGGCGCGATCAGCAGCTTGCCCCTCCGCGACAGCGACCAGGTCGGCCGCTGGTCATTGTCGGTCGAAACCGTCAGCACGATAGCGCCGTCGGGCGACGATGCCGTCTGCTCGGGCCGCGTGTCCTGCGCGAAGGCGGGCACCGCTGCCACGGCGAGCAGCGGGAGGGCGGCGAACAGGCTACGCATCAATTTGTTCCTTCGAATTTCAGCCAGAGAGCGCCGCACAGCGGCAAATGCGCCGGATCGGCGCCGTTCAGTGCGACGACCGGAACGCCGCCCGCCGCATGGCCAGCGACATCGATCGTCCCGCCACCAAGGTTGAAGAGGCAGCGGATATGTTCGCCGTCCGCGATCCGGTCGAACACGAGCAGGTCGCCCTCGGCAATCCAGCGCGCGTCGCGGCCGAGCCGCAGCGCCGGGTGCGCGGCGCGCAGCGCGATCAGATGGCGCGTGAGGTTGAGCAGCGAAGCGGGATCACCCTGCTGCCGGTCGACCGCGAGCGCGCCGTGCGTCGAGCCGAGCGGCAACCACGGATCGGCGCTCGAAAAGCCCGCATGATTTTCGCCCGCCGCCCACGGCAGCGGCGTTCGCGCGCCGTCGCGTGACAGCGTCAGCGGCCAGTTCTTGAGCGCCTCGGGGTCCTTCACCAGCTCGAACGGGATCTCGACCTGATCGAGCCCCAGCTCCTCGCCATTATAGAGGATGATATTGCCGCGCAGCGCACAGAGCAGCGCCATCTTCATCCGCGCATAGGCCGCCGGATCGACGCCTTCGGGGGTCCAGCGCGACACCGCGCGCGGCGCATCGTGGTTCTCGAACGCCCAGCTCGGCCAGCCGAGCCCCGGCGCATCGGGCCATTGTTCGGCTGCCTCGCGCACCAGTTGCGGCGTCAGCCGGTCGGCATAGAGAAAGTCGAAGCCATAGGCGCTGTTCAGCCGGCGCTCGCCCGCGGTGAACAGCTTCATCTCGCGCACCGCATCGTCGCCGCCGACTTCGGCAACGGTGAAGCTGCCCGGATATTGATCGGTCAGCGCGCGGATGCGTTCGAGGAAGAGCGGGATGTCGGGGTGCGACTGGTTATGGATTTTCTGCTGGAAATCGAACGGCCGGGTGCGGACCTTGTTCGACGGCGGTGCGGGCGGATTGTCGCGTAATTCGGGGTCGTGCATCGAGAAGTTGATCGCATCGATGCGAAAGCCATCGACGCCGCGGTCGAGCCAGAAACGCACAACGCCGAGCAGCGCGTCCTGCACCTCCGGGTTATGGACGTTGAGCTGCGGCTGCGAGCCCAGGAAATTATGCATATAATATTGGCCGCGCCGCGCGTCCCACGTCCACGCCGGGCCGCCGAACACCGACTGCCAGTTGGTCGGCGGCGACCCGTCGGGCTTCGCATCGGCCCAGACATACCAGTCGGCCTTGTCATTGTCCTTGCTCGCGCGGCTTTCGGCGAACCAGGCGTGACGATCGGAGGTGTGGGCGAACACAAGGTCGGTCGTGACCTTCAGCCCCAGCGCATGCGCGCGTGCCACCAGCGCGTCGAAATCGGCGAGCGTGCCGAAAATCGGGTCGACGCCCTCATAATCGGCGATGTCATAACCGAAATCGTCCATCGGCGAGGGGTAGAAGGGCGACAGCCAGATCGCGTCGACGCCGAGCGAGGCGACATAGTCGAGCCGCGCGGTGATGCCGGCGAGGTCGCCGATCCCGTCGCCGTTCGAATCGGCAAAGCTGCGCGGATAGATCTGATAGATCGCCGCGCCCTTCCACCACGGCGCCTCTGCGGCGGCGGGCAAGCTGGCATTCTGGACGAGGGGCTGGGTCATTATGGCGTGGTCTTCGCTTCTTCGCTGGCCCGGCAAATGATCGTGCCAAAGGCGGGGAGAGAAAGATGGATGCTGCCCGGCGCGGCGGGGCTTGCCGGACAGTCACCGTGGAGCGCGGTAAAGCCCGCGCTTTTCATATCGATGGCAATATTCGCCGACAGCGGCGCCGCCGACGTGTTGAACGCGAGCAGCACTTCGCGGCCGGTGCCCGGATCGAAGCGCGATACTGCAAGCAATCCGGGCTTTTCAGAGAAGGCGCGAACCTTTGTCGCGCCGCGCGTCAGCGCGGGCGTCTTGCGCCGGATTTCGGACAGCGCCGCGATATGGCGATAGAGCGGATGCATGGGATCGAAGTTGGCGGTGGCGGTCGTCGCGTCGCTGCCGATCAGATCATTGTCGTTATAGGCGGCGACCTTTGAGGCAAACATGCTCTCGCGCGCGAGCTGATCCTTGTCGTCCGACACGAACCCCTGCTCGTCGCCATAATAGATCGTCGGCACCCCGCGCAGCGTCAGCAGCATCGAATGGCCGAGCATCACGCGCTGGAGCAGCTCGACTTCGCTTGCCTTCGGGTTTGCCGCCTTCACGAACATCGCGAAACGGCCCATGTCATGGTTGCCAAGGAAGGTCGGCAGCTCTTGCGCCGCCCCTGCGCCGCCCTTGTAGAGCGCGTCGCCGTCGAACAGCCGCGCGAACTGGTCGGTCCCCTTCGTCCCGCTCACCGCATCGATCGCCGCGCGCGCGAAGCCGAAGTCGAGCACCGCGGGCAGCCCCGCCGCGTGCGTGTACCAGGCGAGTGCGCCCGGATCGACCGCGTCGACATAGACTTCGCCGAAGATATGGAAATTGGGAATGCCGCGCGCCTTCGCCCGCGCCTGCATCGCGGGGACGAAGGCTTGCCAGAATTCGGGGTTCACATGCTTCGCGGTGTCGATACGGAAGCCGTCGATCCCGAATTCGTCGATCCAGCGGCCATAGATTTCGATGAAGCCCTGCACGACGCGCGGGTGCTCGGTCGCGAGATCGTCGAGCCCGGCAAAGTCGCCATAGAGCGAAGATTCGCCGACCCAGTCGCTGTTGCCGCGATTGTGGTAATAGATCGGGTCGTTGAGCCACGCGGGCATCTTCACCCGCTCCTCGCCCTTCGGCACGACGGGGGTGTAGGCGAAAGCCGGATCGGTCAGCTTTTTCCAGTTCCCGGCATCGGCGACATGATCGCCCGCGAAGCCCGGATTGATCGGCGCGCCGCCCGTGCCGCCGCGACGCGAGAAGGGATAATCGGCGAGGCTGCGATAGCGGAAGCCTCCGTCTGCGCCCTCCTTGTAGGTGATCACATCGGCGGTGTGGTTGGCGATGATGTCCATATAGACCTTCATCCCCCGCGCATGCGCCGCGTCGACGAACGCCTTGAATTCGGCATTGGTGCCGAAATGCGGGTCGACCTGCGTGAAGTCGGTGACCCAATAGCCGTGATAGCCCGCGCTTTCGTCGCCCTTCGGCCCCTGCACAGGCTTGTTCTTGAAGATCGGGGCGAACCAGATCGCGGTCGTCCCCAGCCCCTGGATATAGTCGAGCCGCCTAGTGAGCCCCGCAAGGTCGCCGCCGTGGAAAAAGCCCTTCGCGGTGGGGTCATAGCCGGTCTGGAGCCGGTCGCCCTTCAGCCCGCCCTTGTCGTTCTTCGGATCACCATTTTCGAAGCGGTCGGGAAGCACGAAATAGATGATCTCATCCTCAGGCGGCCGCTGGCGGTAATCCGCTGTCGGCGCGGCACCGCTGAGGGTCAGCGCGAGGATCGAAGCGAACAGGCTCATGCGGGCACTCCTGCCGCGCAATGCTGCGCGATAAAGTCTTCGTGGGTCGGCAGATGCGAAGCGGTGCGCGCGACGATCGTTTCGATGTCGGCGAAAAAGCCCGCCAGTTCGTCATGCGTGAGCTGGTCGGCCATCGGATGATAGCTGCCGGGCATGATATTCTGCCCCGTCAGCACCTGGAACCAGCCGATTTCGACGAACAGTTCGTCGCCTTCGCGAACGATCTGGCCCTGACTCTGAAACAGCGCGATCTTTTGCGCGAGCGTTTCGGGAATGCCCATCTCGCGGCACCGGATCCAGAAGGGCGAGTCGGTGCGCTGGTTGGCGTGATAGTGGAGGATGACGAAGTCGCGGATGCGTTCGTAATCGAAGCGCACGCGCCGGTTATAGGCGTCGATATTGGCGGCATCGAAATCGCAGTCGGGGAAGTGCGCGAGCAGCTTGGCGATGCCGTTCTGGATCAGGTGGATGCTCGTCGATTCAAGCGGCTCGAGGAAACCCGAGGCGAGACCCAGCGCGACGACATTGGCGTTCCACGCCTGTTTGCGCATCCCGGTGCGGAAGCGGAGGGTGCGCGGCTCGGCGAGCGGGCGGCCCTCGACATTGGCGAGCAGGATCGCGGTCGCCTCATCCTCGCTGGTGAAGTCGCTGCAAAAGACATGGCCGTTGCCGGTGCGGTGCTGGAGCGGGATGCGCCATTGCCAGCCGGCTTTGTGCGCGATCGCCTGCGTATAGGGTCGCGCCGGGCCGGCATTTTCGCTCGGCACCGCGATCGCGCGGTCGCAGGGAAGCCAGTGCGTCCAGTCCTCGAACCCGGTTTCGAGCGCCCACTCGATCAGCAGCGCGCGAAAGCCCGAACAGTCGATGAAGAGTTCGCCTTCGATTGCGGTGCCATCTTCCAGCACGACGGCTTCGACATGGCCGCTTTCGCCACCCCGCCGGACGCTGGCGATCTTGCCTTCGGTCCGTTCGACCCCGGCGGCTTCGGAAACCTTGCGCAGATAGGCCGCATAGAGCGCGGCGTCGAAATGGAAGGCGTAAGCGATGCCGTCGAGGCTGGTGTTCGGGATCTGCGGCAACCGCGCGAAGCGGTTCTGGCGCCCCGCGCTTTCGTTGAGCGAATAATCGCCGAGCCGGCCCGCGACGCCTTCGTTCCGGCCGCGGAGCCAATATTGCTGGAAAGGCAGCATGCCGAGGCTGCGCCCGATCTGCCCGAAGGCGTGCATATAGATGTCGCCGATCCGGCCCCAGTCGTGGAACTGGATGCCCAGCTTGAAGGTGCCGCCCGTTTCGCGAATGAACTCATTCTCGTCGATGCCGATCAGCGCGTTGAACAGGCGGATCGCGGGAATCGTCGCCTCACCGACACCGACGGTGCCGATCTCGTCGCTTTCGACGAGCCGGATCGACAGATTGTCCATCGTCCGCGCCAGCGCCGCGGCGGCCATCCAGCCTGCGGTTCCGCCGCCGACGATCACCACCTTCGTGATGCGACTGTCGCCCACCCTGTTCCTTCCTCTCGTCCGGAAGCGGGCCGACCTTGCAGGCCAGCCCGCTCATTCCGTCAGAACTTGTAAGTGATACCGGCCATGAAGTTGCGACCATAATTCTGATAGTCGCGGATCTGGCGCGGATCATTGTTGTAATAGGTCACGAACGGCTCGTTGGTCAGGTTCGACGCCTGCAGCAGGATGCCCAGCCCCTCGAGCGCGCCGCTCTGGAAGGTATAGCCGACCTGCGCGTCTACGACGAACTCGCTCTTCGCCATGAACATGTCGCGCGCGAGGCTGATCGTCGAAACTTCGGCGAGGAATTTCGAGCGGTAGCGGCCCGACGCGCGCACCTGGAAGCCGTCCTTTTCGAAATAGGCGGTTCCGTTGATGACCCATTTCGAGAGGCCGGGCATCGAAATCGCATCCTCCGTGCCCTCGCGCACGCGGCTCTTGGTATAGGAGGCGCTGCCGAGCACACCGAAGCCGTCGAGCGCCTGGGTGAAGTTCGCGAAGGGCAGCGAGAAGGAGGCCTCGGCGCCGTAGACGCGACCGGCATTGCCGTTCAGCCACTGCTTGCTGAGCCCGGCCCGTGTTCCGGCCGTTCCGCCGTCGGGAACCTCGAAGTCGGTGAAGTCGAACGGATTGATCTGACGGTAGATGTAATTTTCGAGATATTTGTAGAAACCGCCGACCGAGACATAGCCGCCCTGCCCGAAATATTTCTCGAGCCCGATATCGACCGTGTCGGCCATCAGCGGACGCAGCTTCGCATTGCCGAGGTCGAGCGACCAGGGCGAGGCGTTGACGTCGGTGTTGTTGCGCTTCGACGTGTCGAAATTGACGCCGCCGCCGGGCTTCAGCTGGTCCATGCGCGCGCGCGCCAGCACGCGCGCGGCACCGAAGCGCAGGAAGCTATTGTCGGCGAATTCGATCGACAAATTGATGCTCGGCAGGATGTCGGTATATTTGTCGCCGTCGGTGACCGGCGTCGACTGGGTGACGCCGCCGACGACCTGCGCATAGAAGCTCGATCCCGTCTGGTCCGAATGAATGACCTGGACGCCGACGTTGCCGCGGATCGGGGTGCTTCCCGCATCGGCGTCGAAATTCGCCTGCACAAAGCCGGTGAGTATCTTTTCGCGGATCGTATAATCGTTGAACACGCGCGCCGGATCGAAGCCCGCGCCGTCGGTCAGATTATAGTTGCCGTCATTATAGAAACGCCAGCTGTCGAACGCGACCATGCCGGGGATGCCGATGAAGTCGAGCGACACCGGATCGTAGAGATAGTCGGCGGGCACCGGCGTATTCGCCGGATAATTTTTGCTGGTCAGCACGAAGCCGCGGTCGTCGAGGCTCTTCTTGCGGTCCGAATAATTGGCGCCGACGCGCAAGCTGCTGATCACGCCGTCGAGTTCCTGCGTCGCCTGCAGGCGCAGCGATTTCAGCTGATCCTTGACCCGCGGCGTGTTGACGAAGCCGTCCTGACAGTTGGCCACCGCGCCGCCGCAGCTGTTCCAGCCCTGCGGATCGGTGATCACGAACAAATTGGGATCGGAATAGTCGAGCGACGGGTCGAACATGATCCCGCCATTGGGGCGCATCTCGAAGCCGAGCGCGGTTTCGCGCGCGCCGACGCCCGCGCCGCGGCCGGTGCCAAGATAGATTTCGAGATTTTCCTCGGTCTTCTTGATCCGCGAGTAGCCAAGGTCGAGCTCAAGCGTCAGTTTCTCATTGGGCTTGAACTGCGTGTTCCAGCCGCCCGCGATGATCGTCGAGTTGCGGTGGACGACGTCGTTGCGCATCACCGCCTCGGTGCCCGTCCAGACGCCCTTCGTCACCAGACCGTCCTCGATCGTGAAGCCGGGCTGGAGCGTCGAATTGCCCCAGAAGAGCGGAAACTCGATGCCGCGCAGGCGCTGTTCGTCCTTGAACTTCGACCAATAGCCGTCAATCGTCGTGTGGAACTTGTCGCTCGGTTCCCATTCGACGACCGCCATCACGCCGTCGCGCTTCAGCTCATTCGATTTCACATAGGGCTTGGCGCCGCCGATGACGAAGGCGGTGTTCGTGCTGTCGGTCGCCTCGGGATAGCCCCACGCGTTGAACCGTTCCTCGGCGGTCGGCGACTGCATGCGCGCATAACCGATCGCCCAGCCGAGCGTGCCGTCGGCATTCTGGTCGATATAGGAGATGTTGGCGCGGTAGCCCTTGTTCGAAATATCGGGGTTGAGCTTGCCGAGGTCGTTGACCTCGAAGCGCGCACCGGCGGCGATCGTGCGCTTGCCATAAGCGAGCGGGCGCACGGTCCGCATGTCGATCGTGCCGCCGATCGCCTGCCCGATCAGCGAGGCGTCGGGGGTCTTGTAGACGATCGCGCCGTTCAAAAGCTCGGAGGGATATTGGTCGAGCTCGACGCCGCGGTTGTTGCTCGCCGAAACCTGTTCGCGGCCGTTGAGCAGGGTCGTGGTGAAATCGGGAGCGAGGCCGCGGATCGACACGACATTGGCGCGGCCGTCGAGGCGCTGCGTCGCGAGGCCCGGCAGGCGCGACAGCGATTCGGCGATCGACAGGTCGGGCAGCTTGCCGATGTCTTCAGCCGACACGACCTCGACGATCGAGGTGCTGCTCTTCTTCGCCTGGACCGAATTGGCGATCGCGCTGCGGATACCGCTGACGATGATTTCGCCGTCGGCCGGCGCCTCGTCGACCGGCGCGGTGCTCGCGTCCTGCGCCATCGCGGCGCCGGGCAGCACGGCGGTCAAGGCAAGGCCAAGCGCGATGGCGCTGGCACCGCGGCGAAGATTGGTCGGCATGGTCATATGTGGCTCCCCTGGCACGGACGGGTGGTCTTGACCCATGCATCGGGAGGGGGACGCTGGGCGTCCGTCAGGCTCCTCTCCGGCACGTGGGCTTTCCCATCTTGAGCCTCGCAATTGAAACCAATCACGCCACGCCGCCATAGGGTATACGTATACGCATAATATGCAGAGCCGCGCGCTGTCGCATAAATGCAACGTTTTCGGGGCCGAAAACCGCGGGACTCGCCCCCATGCAATTTCTTGGCATCCACCGGACCAATCGCTACTCTCGGGGGCGAGCGGCGGCCACCTGGAAGGCCGCGGCGCCGGGAGAGAGACATGGGGCGCCAGCCCTCGGCCAAGCCGACGAGTTTCGACATCGCCTATCTGGCGGGCGTCTCGCAGCCGACGGTGTCGCGCGCGCTGCGCGGCAGCAAATCGGTCAGCGCCGCGACCCGCGCCAACATTCAGCGCATTGCGCAGGAACTCAACTACACCGTCGACAAAAACGCCTCGAGCCTGCGCTCGCAGCGCACCCATACGCTCGCTTTGCTCTTCTTCGAGGACCCGAACCCCGACGAATCGATGATCAACCCCTTCTTCCTGTCGATGCTGGGGTCGATCACGCGCGAATGCGCGCGGCGCGGTTACGACCTGCTCATCAGTTTCCAGCAGATGCACAACGACTGGCACGTCACCTATCAGGACAGCCACCGGTCCGACGGCATCATCCTGCTCGGGTACGGCGATTATCAGCTCTACCTCACCAAGCTCGAGCATCTGGTCGAGATGGGGACCAAGTTCGTGCGCTGGGGATCGGTGTCCGACGACGGGATCGGGCTGACCGTCGGATCGGACAATGTCGGCGCGGGCGAGCAGGCGGGTGCGCATCTGGTCGAGATCGGGCGGCGGCGTATCGCCTTCCTTGGCGACGCGTCGGACCATGCGCCCGAATTCCAGGACCGCTATAACGGGCTGTGCCGCGCGATGCGCGCCGCGGGTCTCGAACCCGATCCGGCGCTGCAGCGCGATGCGGTGTCGTCCGAGGATTCGGGCTATGCCGCCGCGCGGTCGCTGATCGAAAGCGGCCAGAGTTTTGACGCGGTGTTCGCCGCAAGCGACCTGATCGCCATCGGCGCGATGCGCGCGCTGGCCGAAGCGGGCCTGCGGCTACCGCACGACGTCGCGATCATCGGCTTCGACGACATCCCCGCCGCCAGCCTGACCACACCGACGCTGACCACGCTGATGCAGGATATGAAGGGCGCGGGAAGCTTGCTCGTCGACGCGCTGCTCGCACGCATCGACGACCGCCCGGTCGAACAGCGGATATTGCCGGCCCGGCTGATCCGGCGCCAGAGCACGGCCGTCTAGCTTACCCTTCGTCATCCCGGACTTGATCCGGGATCCCGCTTTTTAAGGCACCGGCAGACTTCGACATCAAGCGGGACCCCGGATCAAGTCCGGGGTGACGATAGTGCTGGAGTCCACAATCCGCCGAACGCCGCCTCTTCACGTATTCGTATACGTAACCGCCCCGCGCTTGCTCTCTTCCCCGCTCGCTGCAACACCCCGACGCAACGGAAGCCGCGACCGACGGCCCCGACGGGAGACGCATGATGGAAAAACCGAAGCAGGGCTTTGCCGGCCTATGGAATATCAGCTTCGGCTTTTTCGGCATCCAGATCGGCTTCGCGCTGCAAAATGCGAATATGAGCCGGATATTCCAGTCGCTGGGCGAGGATATCGAACGCCTCCCCGGCCTGTGGGTCGCGGCGCCGCTGACCGGGCTGCTCGTCCAGCCGATCGTCGGGCATATGAGCGACCGGACATGGCTCGGCCGGCTCGGACGCCGCCGTCCTTATTTCCTCGCCGGTGCGATCCTCGCCGCGATCGCGCTGTTCGTGATGCCCGAAAGCCCGGCGATCTGGTTCGCCGCGATGATGCTGTGGATCCTCGACGCCTCGCTCAACATCTCGATGGAGCCTTTCCGTGCCTTCGTCGGCGACATGCTGCGCAAGGACCAGCACAGCGTCGGCTATGCGGTGCAGACCGCCTTCATCGGCGCGGGCGCCGTCGTCGGGTCGCTGTTCCCCTCGCTGATGGAGGCGATGGGGGTCGCCAATGTCGCCCCCCCGGGGCAGATTCCCGATACGGTGCGCTACGCCTTCTGGTTCGGCGGGATCGCGCTGTTCCTCGCGGTGCTGTGGACCGTCGTCACAACGGGCGAATATAGCCCCGAACAGATGGCGGCCTTCGAACGCGCCGCACCCGACGGAGGCCCGGCCAGCCGCCCGCTCGCCTCACGTGGCTATCGCGGCGGTCTCGCCTGGGCGGCCGCGGGCCTCCTCGTCCTGTTCGTCCAGCATCATTTCGCTCTGCTTCGCGAAGTGCTGCTGCTCGGCGCGCTGCTCATCGGCTACGGCCTCGCGAGCATCGCCGCGATCGCGCTGGCGCGCCGGGGCGACGACCGCAACATGCTGTCGAGCATCGTCGGCGATTTCTCGGGCATGCCGCCGCTGATGAAGCGGCTGGCGCTCGTCCAGTTCTTCAGCTGGTCGGCGCTTTTCATCATGTGGATCAACACCACCCCGATCGTTGCCCAATATCATTTCGGAACGACCGATGCCGCGAGCGCCGCCTATCAGGACGCGGGCAATTGGGTCGGCCAATTGTTCGCGATCTACAACGGCGTCGCCGCGGTCGCGGCGCTGACCCTGCTCCCCTGGCTCGCGCGCCGCGTAGGACAGGCGCGCACGCATATGGTCGGCCTCGCCTGCGGCGCGGCGGGATATGCCAGCTTCTTCCTGCTGCGCGACCCCTCGCAGCTGATCGTCAGCGAGATTTTCATCGGCATTTTCTGGGCGTCGGTCCTCGCCATGCCCTATGCGATCCTCGCCTCCAGCCTGCCGCAAGCGAAGCTCGGCATCTATATGGGGCTTTTCAACGTCTTCGTCGTCGTCCCGCAATTGCTCGTGGCGACGGTGATGGGCTCGATCATGAAAGCCCTGTTTCCGGGGGAGCCCATCTATACGATGGCATTCGCAGCATTCGCCTTGCTGCTTGCGATGGCTGCGATGACCCGCGTCGACCCGCCAGCCCGCGCCGAAGCCAGCCAAGGCTGAGAATCCTCGCTCAGCCCGGCCAAGGCCGATTATATATCTCGGTCGGCCCGGGATATTCGCTGCCATCGTCCGTTCCGACCTCGCGCGCGATCAGCGCGTTCACCATCGCATTGAGCCGCGTCATGTTGCGTCGCTGCTCGGGCCGCGCGGCGAGATTGACGATCTCGTCGGGATCGGCTTGCGTGTCGTAGAGTTCGAGGTCGTTGTTCGCCGACAATTCGGCCCAGTTTTGCGGGTGCTGGTGATGCGCAGGCGCGAAATAGCGCGCGAACTTCCAGCGGCCGTCATGCACGCCGCGGTGCAGCCGGCGTCGCGACAGGTCGAAACGGTCGGTGAAGGGAGCCGTCGCGGGCTGTCCCGCCTTCGGCGCCCAGCCATAGGCCACCGCATAGTTGAACAAATGCCCTCTAACGTCGCGTTCGGTGCGCGCATTGGCGTCGGTCAATAACGGCGTCACGTCGACGCCGGGCAGATCAGGATAATGCTCCTTCCGCCAGCCGACATCCTTCCCGCCCAGCGCGAGCAGGGTCGGCGCGATGTCCACCGCGCTCATCAGGCGGCGCGAGCGGCGCCCGCCCGCGGCATCGGGATGGACGATGATCATCGGCACATTGGTCTCTTCGCGGTAGATCGTGCCGCCCTTTTGCCGCATGCCGTGCGCGCCCGCGCGTTCGCCATGGTCGGCGGTATAGACGATGATCGTGTTCTCGAGCTGGCCGCTCGTCTCGAGCGCCCACAGCAACTGGCCGATCCGCCGGTCGACGTCGCGGATGCAATTGTAATAATAATTGCGGAAACGGCGCCACGACGCTTCGTCGCCATGATCCATCGCGCCATAGGTGCGGACGTTCGACGCGGCGATGCCGCGATGCGCCTCGGGCTTTCCGCTGAGATCGTCGAGGTAAAAGCTCGCGGGCAGCTCGAAACCATTGTCCTCGGCATAGAGCGGGTCCCCCGGTTCGCGGCGGAGCGGCCCCAGAAGATAAGGATGCGCGCGCGTTTCGGTCTGCTTGCCCGTCGCATCATAGAACATGATGTCGTGCGGATTGAGCAGGCCGACGACCATGAACCAGGGTTTTCCAGCCGCCTTGTCGCGTTCCTTGAAATCGAGGATGCTGCGTGAGGCGTCGGCGGCGATATACTGGTCGTGCCGGTATCCGTCCCACGTCAGGCCGACCGCTTCACCGTCGAACCCGTAATCGTCGAAGCCATATTCTTCCATCGCATGTTCGGTGGCCGGGTAGATCATGCCCGACACCTGGTTCCAGTTCCGCTTCTCGTTGATCGGCGAAAGGTGCCATTTGCCCTTGTAGCTGGTGTAATAGCCCGCCGACCGCATCATATGGCCCAGCGTCGGCAGGTCGGTCGGCAGCACCGGATCCTCGGCGCCGCTCGAGTTCAGATAGATGCCCGTGCGCTGCGTGTGATGCCCGGTGAAGATCGTCGAGCGCGACGGGCTGCACGGCGTCGTCTGGACATGGTAATTTTCGACGAGCAGCCCGCGCGCCATCAGTTCGCGGTGCCCCGGCAGCTTTTCGAGCAGCCCTTTCGGGAAGCTCGCGATACTCTGCTCCTGATCGGTGACGATCATCAGGATGTTGAGCTTGCGCCCGTCCGCCGCGGACACGCTGGCCCGCGCGCCCGACGCCGCGAGCGCCCCGGCGCCGCCCAGTCCGCCTACGAATGTCCGGCGGTCAACAGTCCAAACCATCTCGGGGCCTTTCCATGTCCAATCGATGCCGCGCCTAAAAGCGGAGGACCGCTTCCAGATTGACCGTCCGCGGCGCGTTGATCATCACGACATGGCTATTCCCGCCGAGCAGCGGCGTGTTGATCGCCTGGCTGAACGTCACCTCGTTCGTCAGGTTCCGTCCGACGAGCGCAAGTTCCCACGCGCCATCTTCCTTGCGGATCGCCAGGCGCGCGTCGAACTTCGCGTAACCCGGCTGCGTATTGAGCGGGTTCAGGTCGCCCTGCAAATAGGATTTCGACGTGTAGTCGGCGGCGCCGCGAGCGCTGACGATCAGGTCATCGCTCACCGGCACATCGAACTGCACATAGCCCGATGCCTTCCATTCGGGCGCGCGGGTCAGGCGCACGCCGGACAGATTGTTCGTCGCGGGCGTGCAGCCGGCCGGCGCGTTGTACAGGCAGGGGCCGCCCGGATAATCGTTGTATTTCGCGTCCAGATACGCCCCCGTGGCGCCGAGGCTGACGACCGAACTCGGCCGGTAGCGCGCCTCGACTTCGACGCCCTGCGCGGTTGCCTTGGCAGCGTTGCCGGTGATGAAGGCGGTGCCATTGTACGACGACACCTGCAGATTGGCGAAGCGCGTGCGGAACAGCGCGATGTCGAGGTCGAGCTTGCGGTCGAACAGGCGCATCTTCGTGCCGAGTTCCCACGCGCGCGCGCGTTCGTCGTCGAAGTCGAAACGGCCGTTGTTGTTGCGGATATTATAGAGGAGCAGTCCATCGTTCGACAGGAAGCCCCCGCCCTTCGTTCCCGTCGCATAGCTGACATAGGCCGACACTGCCGGGCTGAATTCGTAGCGGACGCGGAGCGAATAGTCCCAGAGTTTCTCGGTCCGGCTGCCGCTGATGTCGAAATCGAGGTTGTTCGCGGGGATACGCGGCCCGACGTTGGTGCTCGTCCCGCGCGCTTCCTTCTTTTCATGGCTGTAACGCAGGCTGCCGCTGAAGGTCAGCGCGTCGGTCAGTTCGGCCTCGACGATCGCAAAGGGCGATAGCGACCAGGACGACTGGGTGAAGCCGCGCTTCCCCTCGGCCTGCGGCAGCGTCGTCCCCACCAGATTGCCGTTGTAGCTGATGAGCTGCAGGATATCGAGGTCGGCGTCGGTGTAAGTCGCGCCGAACGCGAGGTTGATCCCGGCGGCGACGTCGCGCGAGACGCGCAGTTCCTGGAAGAACTGGCTGCTCTCTTCGGCCTGCAGCGTGTTGAGCAGGTTGATCGGGCCGGGAATGGTGTTGAACGTGCGCTCCGAATCCACCGCCTGATAAGCGGTGATCGAGGTGACCGACCAGTCGCCCGGGGTCCAGTTCATCGTCATCGCGCCGGTGCGCGACTTGGTGACGTCATATTCCTCCGGAAAACCACGGCTGAACCGCCAGAAACCGGGCTTGTCCTGCGCGTCGGCACCGCCGCTGGCATTACGGACGATGTTGCAGAGGTTGCAGTTCGGATTGCCGATATTGTTGTAGACGGCGTTCGACCCGTTGATTTCGTTTCGGAACCCCTCGGCCTTGAGCAGGATTTCGAAATCCTCGCTCGGCTCCCACAGCAATTGCGCGCGCCCCGAGCGGTATTTCGACCCATTGTCGTCGAAACCCGTCAGCCGGTTTTCGATATAGCCGTCGGCCTGCCCTGCACCGCCGCTCAGCCGGACGCTCAGCGTGTCGCTGATCGGTCCCGACAGATAGCCGCTGAAATTCATGCCGCCTTCGGCCAGTTCGGTTCCGGCGCGGAACTCGGCCTCGAAATCGCGCGTCGGGCGGCGCGTTATCATGCTGATAGCACCGGCATTGGTGTTCTTTCCGAACAGCGCGCCCTGCGGTCCGCGAACGACCTCGATGCGCTCGACGTCGAGGAACGGCACCTGCAACGACCGCGCGCGGCTGGAATAGACGCCGTCGACGAACAGCCCGACCGATTGCTCGAACGCCAGATTGTTCGCGCCCGACCCGAGCCCGCGGATCGTGATCGCGTAATTGCCGTTGGTGTTGTCGATCTGGAGGTTGGGAACCGACGACTGGAGGTCGGTGAACAGGCGCTGCCCCTGCTGCTCGATCGCGTCGCCCGTCACAACGCCCACCGAAATCGGCACTTCCTGAAGCGTTTGCGGGCGGCGCGAGGCGGTGACGATGATGTCTTCGCTGCCCGCCGTCCCTGTCGTCGCGGCCGCTTCGGCCTCCTGCGCCGCCGCGGGATGGGCAACCGCGATCATCAAGCTTCCGGTGGCGAGCGCCGTCAAGGCCCGGTGGTGGCGTGTCATCCATCTCTCTCCCATGTTCACGGCCAACGCCCCCGCAGACGCGTTCCCAGCGCCCTCGACTCCGCGGCCTCCCATATTATGTATCAAATGATATATTTCGGAATGACCAAAATCAATAGTATTCTAAGTATTTTTTAGAAGGCCGCCAAAAGCTCTATATTCCGCCGGAAATCGGATGTTTGCCAACCTGCGAGCATTTGCTTTACGCATGGCAGATCGATTGCGGCGAAGAGCTTTGAGGTTGATAATGACGATGGGAGATACGGACGAAGGGCCCGTTGCGCAGCCCGGAAGAGACGCGGTGTCGAACGCGTCGCGCAAGGGCGACCAATCGCGCCAGCGCATATTGGAGGCGGCGCTGATCGAATTCGGGGCGGCGGGATTCAAATCTGCGACGACGCGCCGCATCGCCGAACGGGCGAAAACGACGCTTCCGCCGCTAAACTATTATTTCGGCAGCAAGGAAGGGCTATATCGCGCGTGCGCCGAAGAGATAGTGGCGCGTTTCGAGCGCGCGAACCATGATGCCGTGGCCGCAGCAAGGCGGACCATCGAATCGACATCGGGCACGGAAGAGGCGCGCGACGCGCTCAAAAAGCTGATGGCCGCATCGGTGGAACTGATATTGGGCAACGCGACCTATGGGCTCGGCAGCGGAATCATCGCCCGCGAACTCGCCGAACCGGGCCCGGCTTTCGATATCTTTTACGATCGCCTGTGGCTGCCCGGCATCGAACGCAACGCGCGGCTGATATCGCGGATCAAGTCGGAGCCCGACGTGTCGGCCGAATCGCGCGTGCAATCGATATTGCTCGTATCGAGCATCCCGTCGTTCCATACCCGGAGGATCGTCGCGCAAAAGGCCATGGGCTGGTCGGCAATCGGTGCTGCGGAGCTAGCGCTTGTCACGAAAGTCCTGCATCTCCAGATCGACCGGGTGTAAGCTCGATGGCTGAGCTCAATAATATCGTCACCCCGGACTTGGTCCGGGATGACGAAAACAGGGTCAGAGCGCGCCTTCGAGCCAGCCCTTGAGCGCGCTCTTCGGCGCCGCGCCGACCTTGGTGTCGGCGATCTCGCCATTTTTGAACAGGATCATCGTCGGGATTCCGCGCACGCCATATTTGCCCGGCGCATCGGGATTTTCGTCGATGTTGATCTTGGCGATCACCACCTTGCCCGCGAGTTCGTCCGAGATTTCCTCGAGCGACGGGCCGATCATCTTGCACGGACCGCACCATTCGGCCCAGAAATCGACGAGCACGGGCGTGTCGCTGTCGAGCACGTCCGACTGGAAGGTGGCGTCGGTGATGGCTTTGGTACCCATAGTCTGAACTCCTGAAACTCTGTTGTCCCCAAGCTAAGGCGTCGGCGCGTCCGGCTCAAGGGTGGAACCCGGCAAATTCGCCTTGGTTGCGGGCAAGCCCGGCTTGTAAGCGTCGAGCAGGTTGTCTCCGAGCAAGATCAGCCGGGGCCCGGCCGTGTAGAGCAACGCCGCCTCGACGCGCCGGCCGGGAAAGATCACCCGCAGCGCATCGCGATAGGCCGCCATCTGCCGCAGGTATGCGGGCGCGACATCGGCCGCATGCGCCGGCACATGCCGCCCGGTCTTATAGTCGATCACTGTCACCGTGTCGGGTGTGACGAGCAGCCTGTCGACGATCCCCGCCACGACCACGCCGTCGACGACCGCCGACAGCGGCGCTTCACCCAGCGACCCGGGACCGAAAAGCGCGGCGTGCGCCGGATCCTCGATCACCGCGAGCACCTCATCGACCATCGCCGCGCGCGCGCCCTCGTCGAGCGCCGCCGCCTGTACCGCGAGCCAGTGCAATGCGGCCGCGCGACGCCGCCCGGCCAGCACCGGCGGCAGTCGCTCGAACAGCGCGTGGAGCAGCAAGCCGCGCTCGACCGCGACCGCACGCTCGCCCCCCTGCGGCGGCGATGCCACATCGTCCTCGCCCAGCGCCGACGGCGCGAGCGGCCGCGGCGGGCGCGCCTCCTCGGGGGCGGGCTTCGTCGCCCAAGACGGCACGACGACGGGCGGCGCCACCTGCCGCGCCTTGTCCTTCGGCGGACGCGCCCATTTCTTCGGTTGCACCGCATACACGCGCTTGCGGCCCCAGCGCGGCCCGGCATCCTGCCAGTCGGCGCCCATGTCGGCCATCACCGCATCGACCGCGCTGTGCCAATTATTGTCGGGCAGACTGCGGTCGGCGGTCTTGGTGATCCCGGCGACCACCAGCAATTCCTCGGCGCGCGTCATCGCGACATAGAGCAGTCGCCAATGCTCCTCGCGCTCGGCCGCTTCCTTGTCGTCATGCGCCTTGGCGATCGCGCCGTGCCGTTCGTCCTTGCCCAGCCCGAATACCGGCAGCTTTTCCCACGCGCCCATCGACACGTCGAAGGTCAGCCGCCGCGGCCGCGGGTCGTCGGTCGCATCGGCGAGGATGACGATCGGCGCCTGCAGCCCCTTAGACCCGTGGACGGTCATCACCCGCACAACGTCGCTACGCGCCTCGGTCTGGCGTTTGATCTCGGCCGTGCTGGCGGCGATGTGGGCGAGGAAGCCGAGCAGCGACGGCACCTCCCGCCGTTCGAAGGCGAGCGCCTGGCCGAGCAATTCGTCGATCGGATCGCGCGCTTCGCGGCCGAGCCGGCGGTACAGCTTGCGCCGCCCGCCCAGCGGCCCCGACAGGATGGCGTCGAGGAAACGAAAGGGCGTGGTGAAGTCGGCCATGCCGAGCAATCCGCGCAGCGCCGCCATCGTTTCGGGCGGCGCGTCGCTTTCGCGCGCGCGCAGCTGTTCCCACAAGGCGCGGCCCTTGCGGCCATGGGCAAAACCGAACAGATCGTCCTGCGTCCAGCCGAGCAGCGGCGAGACCAGCAAGCCGGCGAGGTTGAGGTCGTCGAGCGGCTGAACCGCAAAGCGCATCGCCGCGAGCAGATCCTGCACCGCGAGCGACTGCGTCAGCGAAAAACGATCGACCCCCGCGACCGGCACGTGCCGCGATTGCAGCCGCGCGACGATGCGCGCCGCAAGGTCGCGGCGGCGACGGACAAGGATCAATATATCGCCCGGCGCGACGCTCCGCCCGTCCTTGCCATGTTCGATCCAGTCCTGCACCTCGTCGGCAATCGCGCGCGACAGGCGCAGGCTCGCGGGATCGCTCGCCGCCGCGGAGGAGTCGCCCGGTGCGGCGTCTTCTTCGCCGTCTTCGCGATCGCCCTCGTCGTCGGCGGCGGCATCGAGCGCTTTTCCGACCGGCAGCGGCTCCCACAGCTCGACGCGGCCGGCGCGGTCGCGGTTGAAATCGGCGGGGATGTGCGGCGGCTCGTCGCTTTCCAGCCCCATCAGTTCGGGCGCGCCCGCCGCGATCCACGCGTCGACGACATCGAGCACCGCGGGGCTCGACCGGTAATTGGTGTCGAGATCGACATCCTCGAACGGCCTGCCGCCCGCCATCGCGCGCTCGCCAAAGCGGATTCGCGCCGCCTCGAACGCCGCGGGTTCGGTGCCCTGAAAGCCGAAGATCGCCTGTTTGCGGTCGCCGACGGTGAACATCGTGCGGACCCGGTCGTCCTTCGCGCCCAGCCCCGCGAAAAACTCCGCCGCGAGCGAGAGGATGATCGCCCACTGCCGCGCGTTGGTGTCCTGCGCCTCGTCGACCAGGATATGATCGGTGCGCTGGTCGAGCTTGAAGCGCACCCAGTCGCCGAAATCGCCGGTGGCGAGCAGGTGGCCGGCGATGCTGATCAGGTCGTCGAAATCGGCATAACCCTTGTCGCGTTTGGCGAGGGCATAGGCCTCGGCAAAGCGGCTGCCGAGGTCCCACGCCGCCGCCAGATCGTCGGCGACCTGCATCGCGGTTGCGGTTGCCAAAAGATCGCCGGTGGCGGCAACGATCCGTTCGGCGGCGCCGACGCAGCCGCGCATCGCGCCCTTTTCCTTGGTGTAGTCGGCGCGCAGATCGCCCGTCCCGGTCAGGAAGCAGCCGCGCACCGCGGCCAGCATCGCCGCGCGGCCGTGCGAATCGGCGCGGTGCCAGTCGTCCATGATATCGGCGCGCGCATCGCCGGTCTTCGTCGCCCAGTCGCGGCCGCTGAGCGCAACCGCCGCAATATCGGCATCGGCGACAGCGCCGCCCGCAATCGCCGCCGCGCGCCAGTCGGCGGGGTCGCCCTGCGGCAGGCCGAGCGCGGTTCGCAGGTCGGTCGCCCGCGGGGCAAGGCGCGGGGCGTTCGCCGCGGTGAAGCTGCTCGCACAGCGCGCGAGGAAGGCGATGGCGGCATCCTGTCCCAACCGGCGCGACAGCATCGCGGCGATGCTTCGCATATGATCGCCGTCGTCCCCCGGTTGCGACAAGAGCTTGCCCAGCACCTCGCGCTGCAGCGCGCGCGCCTCGCTATCTTCGAGCGCGCGGAACCCCGGCAATATCCGCGCCTCGAGCGGGAAGCTGGCGAGCAGGGTCTGACAAAAGCTGTGAATCGTCTGGACGCGAACGGCGCCGCCGGGGCTGTCGATCACCGTCGCGAACAAGGATCGCGCGCGTTCGATCAGCGCCGGGACGCCGCGGTCATAACCGATGAATTCGAGGTCCAGTCCCAGCGCCCCCAGTTCTGTGCGCAGGTCGCCGTCGTCCATCCGCACCCACATCGCGAGCCGCTCGTGGATGCGATGCGCCATTTCGGCCGCGCCCGCCTTGGTGAAGGTGATGCACAGGATCGCCTCGGGCGATACGCCTTCGAGCATCAGGCGCAGCACGCGCGCCGACAGCACCTGCGTCTTGCCTGTCCCCGCCGACGCGCCCAGCCAGACATGATCGTCGGGCTGCGCCGCGGCGCGTTGCCCGATATCGAGCATTTTGAGCAGCTTGTCGGGATCGATCATGCCGCCCCCACCTCGGTCGCGCTATCGTCGGCGTCGCCGCGCCCGAACCATTCGTCGCGGCGCATCAGATGGTCGAAATCGGCATAGCGCTTGCCCGTATCGCCCGGAACGAAGGGCTCCTGTCCCAACAGGTAACGCGCCATCAGATCGCCGAATACTTCGCACGCGCGCTCGACGACCGCCGCGGCCGTCGCGGGTTTGGGTTTTTGCCCGCGGATCGCTTTCACGGCGCCATCGACATCCTTTTTCCGGTCGCGCTTCAACTCCCAATATTCGAATGCGTCGACGATTTCGGGCGCGAGGTCGCCAAGGCCCGCCTCCTGCGCCAGCAAGCCCAGAAGGCCAAGCTGGCTGTTGAGCCCTTCGCCCGTCGATTTGGCCGACGGCGCCGCACCCGTCTTGTAATCGACGATAGCCAGCGTGCCGTCGGCGGTCTGGTCGACGCGGTCGGCGGTCCCGAAAAGCAGGATGCCGTCGACGATCCGTTCGCCGCGCACTTCATTGGCGACCGGCCAGCGTTCGTCGCGCGACGCCCAGACGCGCTCGGCCGCCCAGCGCAGCGACGGCTCGATCCGCGGCAACCAGAAAGCGCTGGCCAGCGAATCGAGCGCCGGGTCGGCACGCAGCGCCGCCAGTTCGATATCGAACGCGGCTTCGGTCAGCCCGGCCGTCTGCCAGTCCTGCAGGAATTTATGGACGCGAATGCCGAACCACTTCGCGTCGGGGCCGCTGCTCAGCGGATCGAGTTCGCTCAGCCGCAAGATCTTTGCCGCATAAAAGGCAAAGGGATCGCGCGCGAGCTGGTCGACCCCGGTCACGCTGATCCGGTCGGGGCGCGCCGCGAGCGGCGGCGCCGGGTGCGGCTTTTCAGCGGGTGTGCTGACGCCCGGCGGTACGTCGAGCATGCCCGCAAGCGCCACCACCGATTGCTCGTCCAGCCGCGCCTCGGGCAATTCGCCCGCGAGCGCCGCGAGCCGCAGCCAGAAGCGCGACGCGACCGCCGGGTCACCGCCGCTGCGCTGCGCGCGCGTCACCACCACCTCGCGCGCCGCGAAGGCGCCCGCGAAATCATGCGCCGCCGCGCCCTGCTGACGCTCGGGCGCGGCGAGGCCGAGCATCCGGCGGATGCCGGGCGCGAGCCAAGGGTCGGGGCTTTGCTGCTGCGGCCAGCGGCCCTCGTCGAGCCCGCCGAGGATCATCACATCGGCGCGCTGCAGCCGCGCTTCGAGCAGGCCCCAGATGAACAGGCGCGGGTGCCCGCCATAGGGCGGCCGGACGCTCTCGCCTGACAAGAGATCGGCCAGCATCGCCGGGAAATCCGCGGGCGCGACGAGCGCCGGGCCGTCGCCCTTTGCGAGCGCCCAGCGATCGAACAATTCGGATAGCGCACGCCCGGCATGCCCCGTCCACGCCCCCTCGCCGGTCAGCCAGCCGAGCGCCGCCTGCAACGCGCCGAGCAGGACCGAAGGCGGCGCGGGAACGCCCGCCGCGAAGGGCGCAAGCGCCGTGCCCAGACCGGCGGCGACATCGCCCCACCAGTCGCCGATCGCCTCAGCTTCGGCATGGCCGCGCCCTTTGGAATCGGCGGCGCGTTCGGCGATCCGCGCGGAGACCCCGCCCCAGCCCGGCACCAGCCCCGGCCCGCGCAGCACGAGGTCGAGCCGCCGCACCTGATCGAGCCAGCCAAGCCGCGCCGCGCCCGCGCGCACGAGCGGATGTCCGAGCAGCGCCACCAGCCGCACCGGATCGAACGCCGCGGCGAATTCGGCGAGCGCGAGCAGCAGCGCGCCCGGCGGCGTCTGCCCGAGCGGCTGCCCCGCGCTGTCGTCGACCGAGATATCCCAGCGCGCGAGCGCCGCCGCGACGCGCGTTGCAAGCGCGCGGTCGGGGGTCACCAGCGCCGCGGTGCGCGTCGGCGTTTCGAGCGCGTGGCGCATCATCAGCGCGATCCCCTGCGCCTCCTGCCCATCGTCGGCGAACACCGCCCCGGTGACCCCGGCAATGCCGGCGCCGAGGTCGCCCGCCCGCTGCCAGCGCGCGGTATAGGCGGCGGGCGCAAAGAGCAGCGAGGCGAAGGGCGCGCGCGCATCGGGGCCATCGAAGGGCGACGTCGCGTCCCACGCCTGCACCTCGCCCCGCGCCACGCCCATGCGCCCGAGCAGCAGCTTCAGATGATATTGCGGGTGCGTCTCGAGCGGACGTTCATGGGGCCTCTCAGGGTCGGGCTTCACCGGCCCCAGCGCATCCCATTCCTCGCCCGCCATGCCGAGGTCGAGCCCCGGCAGGACGACCATGCCGTCGGCCAGATCGGCGACGGTACGCAGCAGCCGCGCGATTGCGGGTGCGGCCGTCGTGACACCCGCCGCGACCACGAACCGCGCGGGCGGCGCGACGCGCCACCCCTCGGTCACCCGGCCGAGCAGACGGTTGCGGCGATCGGCGCGGTCGATATGCCCCGTCGCGGCGAGCCGCTTCGGCCACTGATCGACGAGCAGCGACAACCGCCGCCACGACGCCTGCCAATGCCCGGCAAGGTCGCCGAGCGCGCTTTCGATATCGGCGAGCCGCGCTGGCGCGATCTCTTCATAATGGAGCTGGTCGATCACGCGCCCCAGCCCCTCGGCGAGCTGGAACGCCGCGGCGCCGGTGATCGGCTCTTCGCCGGCAGGATTATGCTTCTCGATCAACCCCGCGAGCATCAGCCGCCGCTTCAGCGCGTCGATCGCGGGCGGGATCGCATCGCTCTCGTCGATCGGGTCGAGCGCGAGCGCGACGCTTTCATCGAGGTCGGCGTCGCCGATCACCGCGAGCCGCGGCATCAGCAGCCCGTTGCCGCCCGCGCGCACGAACGCGGCCTGCACAGCGCTCCGCGCCCGATTGCTCGGCAGTATGATCAGGCCCTGTGCCAGCCCCAGCGCACCGTCGGCGTAGCGCGCGATCAATCCGGCGGCGAGCGCGTCGGCGAAGGCCCGCTGGACGGGAATGGAAAAGACGGTGGGATGCGGGGTCATCCTCTCCCTATCTAGAGCAGGGCTTCGATACGCAAGCCGATCCTCCCTGCGGCGCAGCCGTGGGGAGGGGGACCACCCGAAGGGTGGTGGAGGGGCTGCGACGTCGCGTCATCGCCCCTCCGTCAGCGGCTCCGCCGCTGCCGCCTCCCCATGCCTTCGGCACAGGGAGGATCGAGCGATCAGCCATCCGTCAGTGCGGCTTCGGTCGGCGCGATGCTCGCCGGGGTGCCGACGTCGAACCATTGCCCCATGTGCGACAGACCATAGAGCCGCCCCGCTGCAATCGCGCGGTCCCAGAGGATGTTGGTCGAAAACGCCCCCTCGGGGGCATCGTCGAGCAGCCGCGGCGAGATGAGCTGGATGCCGGTATAGACAAAGGGCGCGATCCGCCCCGGCTTGCGGCGGCTGAGTTTGCCGTCGCCGTCCATGTGGAAATCGCCGCGCCCGCCATGTCCCGTAGCGCTCGCCTGCCGGATCAGGAGCAGCAGCGCGTCCATCCGCTCGCCATCCCAGTGGCGCGCAAGGTGCCGGATGCTGTCCTGCGGCCCGTCGGTCCAGATATTGTCGCTGTTGACGATCAGAATCGGGTCACCGCGAAGCTGCGGCAGCGCCTTGACCATCCCGCCACCGGTTTCGAGCAGCAGGTCGCGCTCGTCCGAAATCGCGATGCTGAAGCGGCGCTTCTGCGCCGCGAGATGCGCTTCCAATGCGTCGGCGAGATAGTGGACGTTGACGACGACATGCTCGACCCCCGCTGCCTCGATCCGGTCGAGGCTATGGTCGATCAACGCCTTGCCCGCGACGCGCACCAGCGGCTTGGGCCGCGTCGCGGTGAGCGGGCGCATGCGCTTGCCGATCCCCGCCGCCATCACCATCGCGCTTTCGATCTTCACGCTCACAACCAAATCTCCGCCCGTTTCTCGAGCGGGACATTGGCGTCGAACCATTGCCGAACGGGGACAAGCGCCGGATGCGTCAGATCGCGTTCGAGCAGCCCCCACATGCGCGGCTGGAAGCTCTTGTAATGTGGCTTGTTGTCGCGCTTCCACAGCCGGACGAATACGCCGAGGATGCGCGTATTACGCTGCGCCGCGAGCGCCCAATAGGCGGCCTCGATGTCCTGTCCGGTCGCCGATTGATAACGCGCGAGCATCGCGGCTTCGATCGCCGGGCTGACGTCGCGCCGCGCATCCTCAAGCACCGAGGCGAGGTCATAGGCAGGGTGGCCGACGAGCGCGTCCTGGAAATCGAGCAGGCCGTAATGCGCGATGCCGCCCTTGCCGGGCACGAGCATGATATTTTCGGCATGATAGTCGCGCAGCACCGTGACGCGCGGCAGACCGTCGGTTTCGACCGGCGTCAGCACTTCGGCCCACGCGGCGCGAAACGCGTCGCGGTCGACTTCGATGTCGAAGGCCGGACAATACCAGTCGCTGAACAGCATCACCTCGTCGAGCCATTGGTCGAGCCCGTGCACCGGCAGCCCCTCCATCGGCGGCCGCGCGTGGAGGTGGACGAGCAGGTCGGTGACCCCGGCATAATAACCGGCCTCGGTATGCGGCGCCTCATCGACCGTTTCGCGCAGCCGCACGTCGCCGAAATCGTCGATCAGCAGCAGGCCCCGTTCGAGGTCGCGCGCAAGGATCGTCGGCGCGGTCAGCCCTTGCTCGCACAGAAACTCGGCGACCGCGATAAACGGCCGCGGGTCCTCGTGCGGCGGCGGCGCATCCATCAGCACCGCCTGCCGGTCGCCGTCGACGATCCGGAAATAGCGGCGGAAAGACGCGTCGCCGGCGAGCGGCAAAATCTGGGCATCGCCCCAGCCATGCGCGGCAAGGAACGCCGGGGCATGGGCGGGCGGAATCATCGGAGCGGCCATCTTGCTCCCCAAGCCGCAGGCACATCGGCTGTCAAGACGCGCGCGTCGCCCTCACCCGAAATCGTGAGCAGCAGCGCGTCCGGCCAGCCTTCGTCGCCCAGCCGTCCGGGCCATTCGATCAGCAGCGCGCCGTCATAAAGATAATCGTCGAGCCCCAGCTCGATCAGCTCTTCACTATCGTCGATGCGATAAAGATCGACGTGCGCGACGGGCAGATCGACCTCGGGCGGCGCATAGGGCTGGACGATTGCAAAGGTCGGGCTCGGCGCCTCGCCCGCGAGCCCGCGTGCCTTCAGCATCGCGCGCGCCAGCGTCGTCTTGCCAGCGCCAAGGCCGCCCGACAATAAAACGACGTCGCCCGCGATCAGCGCCGTCCCGATCGCAGCGCCAATCCGCCCGGCATCGTCCAAGCCATAGTTGCAGGTAAAAACCGTCATGCGCCGCGCGGCAGACTGATCCGCACGAGCGTGCCCTGGCCTTGCTCGCTCACCACTTCCATCGTCCCGCCGTGCGCCGCGACGAGCTGGCGCGCGAGCGCGAGGCCGATGCCGCCGGTCGCGGTCCCCGCCTGCTGCCCCTTGGCGACCGCGACGGCGGCCTCGGGCATGCCCGGACCGTTATCGGAGACGATGATATCGACGCCGCGCGCGTCGCCATCGGCGTGGAGCAACACGCGCGCGCCCGATTTGCGCGACGGCGATGTGAAGCGCACCGCATTGTCGAGCAGTCCCGCGACGAGCCGCGACAGCCGCGGCGCGTCGCCGTCGATGCTGCCGAGGTTCGCCGAGATATTGCCGACGAGTTCGACCTTCTCGCTGTCGGCAAGGGGCTTGGCGTCGGCGAGCGCGCCTTCGAGCAGCGCGCGGATATCGACCGGCGCGCGCTCGACGGCGAGCGTCCCCGCCTCGCCCTGCGCAAGGTCGAGGACATTGTCGATCTGGCGGGAGAGCACCGCCACCGAATCCATGATCGCATCGATATAGGCGCGCTGCTGATCGCCGAGCTTGCCGGCATAGCCCGCCTGCAGCATCTCGCCGAAGCCGCCGATCGAGGTCAGCGGGGTGCGGAGTTCATAGCTCATCCGCGACAGGAAGGCGGTCTTGGCCTTGTCGGCGGCTTCGAGCGCTTCGTTGCGTTCGCGGAGCGCGCCCTCCATCTTCCGGCTCGCGGTGATGTCGAGCATGATGAGCAGCGCATTGCCGTCAGGCAGCGGGATCGACGCGAAATCGAAATGGCGCCCGTCGGCAAAGCGAACCTCGCCGACACGCTGCTGGCGTTCGAGCGTCGCGGCACGGATGACTTCCTGCACGATGCTGATCTGGTTCGGCTTCGCGAGCCGGTCGGCCAGCCCGCTCATCAACGCATCGACACGCGGATGCGCCGCGAGCGTCCCCTCGTCGATGCCCCACAGGCGGCGGAAACGCTGATTCCACAGATGCAGCCGCCCGTCGGGCGCGAAAACCGCCACCGCCTCGAACAGATTGTCGAAGGTCGCGGTGCGCACGCGCAGCAGCGTGTCGCGCGCGCCCGCAAGCTGCACCTGCTCGGTCTTGTCCTCGGCGATCAGCAACAGCCCGCCATCGGGGGTCGGCTGCGCAACGACATGGAGGTGCGTGCCGTCGCGCAACAGCCAATCCTCTTCGCTCGCCCCCGGCTGCGCGAACCAGTCGACATGGACCTGCCGCCATTCGGGATAGTTGCGCACCTCGGGCGTCCGCCCGCGTTCGCGCCAGGCATCGAGCAGCCGCGCGAACGGCAGTGCCTCGGCGACATCGTCGGACTCGATCCCGAACAGGCGGCGGAACGGCAGATTGGCAAAATTGAGCCCCTGATCGGGACCGAATTGCGCCACCGCCGCCGACAAACGGTCGAGCAGCTCGCGCTGCGTGTCAACGAAGCGGCGGTGCGCGCCGCGCTCGGTTTCGAGTTCCTGAATGTCGATCGCATAGCCCGCGATCCCGATCACGCGGCCGCCTTGCGGCGCCAGCGGCACGTCGACGACGCGCATGATGCGGCGTTCGCCTTCGATCGTCACCGGAATCGTCCGTACCTGCGCCGATCCCGCAATGCGCGCTTCGTCGGCGGCTTCGGCGGCGCTCACGCCGGCCACGGTCTCGCACAGCTCGACCCCGCCATCGATCACCGCGACCGCGCTCTTTG
Source organism: Sphingopyxis sp. BE235 (assembly GCF_031457175.1). NCBI lineage: Bacteria > Pseudomonadati > Pseudomonadota > Alphaproteobacteria > Sphingomonadales > Sphingopyxidaceae > Sphingopyxis > Sphingopyxis sp. BE235. The sequence continues at coordinate 207,617 of NZ_JAVDWC010000006.1, read as the reverse complement.
CCTCCACCGCGCGGACATAGGCGGTGTTGACGAGCGCGAGATGGAGATCGGTGTCGCGGAACCACATCGGAAAGGGCGCCGCCTCGATCAGTCCCGACAAAGCCTCGAACGCCGCCATCGCCTCGTCGCGCTCGCTGCGCGCATGCGCCAGCGCCCGTTGTCCGTCGGTCGCGTCGCTCAGCCAGAGCAGCACGCCGCCCGGCCCGCCGACCGCGTTCGGCGCCGCGGCACCGTGGATGATGATCGCCCTGTCGCCACCCTCGGGCTTCAGGCTGAGCGTAAAGGGCTTCGCGCCGCGCTGCGCGCCGAGAATCGCCTGCCGCAGCGCATCATGGCCCGCCGCGTCGAGCCCGCTGCCCAACCCGCGCAGCTCGTCGAAATTGCGCGGCCCGCGCTCGAGCCCCAACCAGCGGCCGAGCCGCTCGCTCGCCTCGATCCGCCAGTCGGCGCGGACGATGACGGGAAGCTGGGGCGACGCTTCGACAAGGCTTGCAAGCCTTTCAGCCTGCCCCGCAACGAACGCCGCGCGCCGCTGCATCGCGATCCCACGCACGGTCGCCCAAAATCCGGCGAGCAGCCAGAGTGCGGCGAACAGACCGATGGCGAACAAAAAGGCCGGGGAAAGCGATCCGCTCATCCCGCTTCAATCTTCCACGCTTCGGCTGTCTTCGGTGCCATTCTCGCCAGCCCTAAAGGCGATGGAGTCATGTTTCAATCGCATGTCATACGGATCGGCGCGCCGCATCGTCCGATGGGCGCGCCGTCCACAGTTTTTATCGTTGCGAAGAGGGCGAAGCCCTCGACCGGTCAGTAACGATAATGGTCGGGCTTGAACGGGCCTGCGACCGGCACGCCGATATAGTCGGCCTGCTTCTGGCTCAGCTGGCTGAGCTTCACGCCCAGCTTTTCGAGGTGCAGCGCCGCGACCTTTTCGTCGAGATGCTTGGGCAGGACGTAGACGTCGTTCTTATACTGCTCGCTCCGCGTCCACAGCTCGATCTGCGCGAGCGTCTGGTTGGTGAAGCTCGCCGACATCACGAAGCTCGGGTGGCCCGTCGCGTTGCCGAGATTGACCAGGCGGCCCTTCGACAGGATGATGATCTGCTTGCCGTCGGGGAATTCGACCAGGTCGACCTGCGGCTTCACTTCGGTCCACTTATAGTTCGCCAGCGCCGCGATCTGGATCTCGCTGTCGAAGTGGCCGATGTTGCAGACGATCGCCATATTCTTCATGCCCGCCATATGTTCGGCGGTGATCACGTCGGCGTTGCCGGTCGCGGTGACGAAGATGTCCGAGCGCTTGACCGCTTCGTCCATCGTCACGACTTCGAAGCCTTCCATCGCCGCCTGCAGCGCGCAGATCGGATCGATTTCGGTGACGAGGACGCGCGCGCCGCCATTGCGGAGCGACTGGGCCGAGCCCTTGCCGACGTCGCCGAAGCCGGCAACCGTGGCGACCTTGCCCGCGAGCATCACGTCGGTGCCGCGGCGGATCGCGTCGACGAGCGATTCCTTACAGCCATAGAGGTTGTCGAACTTCGACTTGGTGACGCTGTCGTTGACGTTGATCGCGGGGAAGGGCAGCTCGCCCTTCTTGGCGATGTGGTACAGGCGGTGGACGCCGGTCGTCGTTTCTTCCGACACGCCCTTGATCGCCTTGACCGTCTTGGTGAGGTAACCGGGGTTCGCCGCAACGAACGCCTTCAGCGCGCGCTGCATCTCGATCTCTTCTTCATTCTCGGGCGCGGGCATTTCTTGCCCGGCTTCGAGCTTCGCGCCCCACAGCGCGAACATCGTGGCGTCGCCGCCGTCGTCGAGGATCAGGTTGCAGGTCGTGCCATCTTCGACGCCCCAGTCGAAGATGCGGCCGACATAGTCCCAATAATCGGAGAGGCTTTCGCCCTTCACCGCGAACACCGGCACGCCCGTCGCGGCGATCGCGGCGGCGGCGTGATCCTGGGTCGAGAAGATGTTGCACGTCGCCCAGCGGACGTCGGCGCCGAGCGCGGTCAGCGTCTCGATCAGCACCGCTGTCTGGATCGTCATGTGGAGCGAACCGACGATGCGTGCGCCCTTGAGCGGCTGCGCCGCGCCGAATTCGCTGCGCAGCGCCATCAGGCCCGGCATTTCGGTTTCGGCGATATTGATTTCCTTGCGACCGAAGTCGGCGAGGCCGATGTCGGCGATCACATAATCACGGGTATCGGCGGCGAGAGTGGCCACGGTTAAGTCTCCTGTAGGCGAGTTCGGCCGCAGGCGAGCGGCCACGAAAAGTCAGGTAATTATGCCCGGCGCCCTAGCCGAAACGTCGCCGCCGATCAAATATAAACTTTTCTTTATATCGCAATATCGACACCGCCCGCCCGGATGTCGGACGCACGAATCGGCGGCGCAAAATGCACCGGCCTCACGAAAATAATTTTTAGCGGACGCAATTGTGACAATCGCTGCCACGACTTTGTGACAACGAGTCGCTATCGCCAAGATTCTGAAAATCCTGACTTATAATGCGCCTTGCGTTCAGCTTAATTCGCTATTGTGACAACAGTGTTACAAACCCCCGAAAATATTGACTTTTTGCCCGGCGCGCGAGAAAATCGGCGAAAGTTTTCGGGGAGATACGAAAGATGAAAAAAATTCTGCTGCCGCTCTTCGCACTGGCTTTCGCGAACCCCGCTGCGGCGCAATCGATCGTCGTTGTTACCGCGCCGCAAGCTGATTCGGAGGTTCTTCCGGTCGCTTATGCCGAGCTGAAGGCCGGCGAAAATCGGGCTGCTGTCGAAAAGCTGACCGGCGACACCGGCCTCGATGCCCGCGACCCGTCGCGGCTGATCAATCTTGGCACCGCTTACGCTCGTCTGGGTCGCACCGCCGAAGCCGCCGCCGCCTATGACAACGCAATCGGCAGCCCGATCCGCTACGATCTCGAACTCGCCGACGGCCGCTATGTCGATTCGCGCTGGGCCGCACGCACCGCGCGCGCCAATCTCGACACTGGCCGCCCGCTGCTCGCGCTCGCGCGCTAAGCCTCGCCGCCTTCGGTCGTGAGCAAGCGGGCGTCCACTCCCGCTTCGGCAAACGCCGCCTGCCATCGCTCGGCGGGCGGCGTTTCGAATAACAGGCCGTCGCTGCCCGGCGTGACATGCCAGCCGTGGCGAACCATTTCGCCTTCGAGCTGCCCCGGCGACCATCCGGCATAACCGAGTGCGACCAGCCAGCGCGACGGGCCGCGCCCCTCGCCGATCGCGCGCAGGATATCGTGCGAACTCGACACCATCCAGCGATCGCCGACCTGCACCGCCTCCTGCCCGCCCCAGTCGAGGCTATGGAGGACGAAGCCCCGCGACGGCTCGACCGGTCCGCCGAGAAACACCGGCTGGTCGAGCGGCACTTCGTGCGCGATTTCGAGCTGGTCGAGCACCGCCCCGACGGTCATGCCCTCGATCGGATCGTCGATGCCGATCCCCATCGCACCCTCTTCGTCATGGCTGATCATCGCGATCACCGAATGTTCGAAACGGGGATCGCCGATGCCCGGCAGCGCAAGCAGCAGCTGGCCGGTGAACCAGGTGGGGTCTGTGCTCATGGGCGCCACCATGCCGCGTCGCGGCGGCGCGGTCCAGCTTTTCGATCAACCGCCGCCCGACGCTTGACTTGGCGACCGGCGCACCCGATGTCACCGCCATCAAAATCCCCTCGAGTGAAAGGATGCCGACCATGACGATCCAGACCGGAGACAAGCTGCCCGACGCCACTTTCGTAAAGGTTACCGAAAGCGGCCCCGAACAGGTCAACACCGCCGATTATTTCAAGGGCCGCCGCGTCGCGCTCTTCTCGGTTCCCGGCGCCTTCACCCCGACCTGCTCGGCCAAGCACCTGCCGGGCTATGTCGACAAGGCCGGCGAACTGAAGGCCAAGGGCGTCGACGAAATCGTCTGCACCGCGGTCAACGACGCTTTCGTGATGGGCGCGTGGGGCAAGAATGCGAATGCCGGCGACAGCGTCACGATGCTCGCCGACGGCAATGGCGATTTCGCCGAAGCCGTGGGCCTGACCATGGACGGCAAGGCGTTCGGCATGGGCAAGCGCGGCCAGCGTTTCTCGATGATCGTCAACGACGGCGTCGTCGAACAGCTCAACGTCGAAGCTCCCGGCGAATTCAAGGTGTCGAGCGCCGACCATATGCTCGAACAGCTGTAAGAATCCGGAGCGGGGCAGCCAACGGGCTGCCCCCTTCCCTTTTGTCACATTTTCATGCAACACCGCCCTGATGACATCCAACTCATCGCAAGACACCACCGACCCCACGGCGCTCGTCGACGACATCATCGCCGAACTTCAAACCGCGTTCCGGACGTCGGTCTCCAATCTCAAATCGGCCATCGCCGCCTATGTCCGCGATCGCACGCTGCCGCCGGCCGACGCCGCGGCGAAGGGCCTGTTCGACTATCCCGCGATCCGCCTCGTCACCACCGGCGAACAGCGCGAGGGACAGAAGGGGCATAATCTCTCCTTCGGCCGCTTCGAACGCGCGGGCACCTTCGAAACCACGGTGACGCGCCCCGACCTGTTCGCCGACTATCTGCGCGACCAGCTTATGCTCCTCGCGCGCCACTATGACATCACGCTCGAAGTCACGCGCACCGGACAGCAGATCCCCTTCCCTTACGTGCTCGACGCCAGCGACGGGTCGGACATGGGCGGGGTCACCCCGCTCGAACTCGCACGCCATTTCCCGACCACCGAATTGGCCGACATCGGCGACGAACTCGCCGACGGATTGTTCGGACAGGACCCCTCGGCGGCGCAGCCGCTCGCGCTGTTCGATGCGCTGCGCACCGACTTTTCGCTCGCGCGCCTCCGCCATTACACCGGCACCGCGCCCGAGCATTTCCAGCGCTACATCCTGTTCACCAACTATCACCGCTATGTCGACGAATTCGTCGCCTGGGCGGGATCGCAGGTCGGTCAAGGCCGTTACACCGCGCTCGCGGGTGCGGCGGGGCTCTATGTCGACCAGCCGGGCGTCAACGCCAGCGCGCTCGTCGCCGACAGCGCGTGGCGGCGGCACCAGATGCCCGCCTATCATTTGATCGCGCCCGACGGCGGCGGCATCACGCTCGTCAACATCGGCGTCGGTCCCTCGAACGCGAAGACGATCTGCGACCATCTCGCGGTGCTGCGCCCCGAGGCGTGGCTGATGATCGGCCATTGCGGCGGCCTCCGCCCCAGCCAGCGCATCGGCGATTATGTGCTCGCGCACGCGTACCTCCGCGACGATCATATCCTCGACACGGTGCTGCCGGTCGCCATCCCGATCCCGCCGATCGCCGAGGTGCAGGTCGCGCTCGCGACCGCCGCCGAAACGGTGTCCGGCGCCACCGGCGCCGACCTCAAGAAACGCATGCGTACCGGCACCGTCGTCACGACCGACGATCGCAACTGGGAGCTGCGCTACACCGACAGCGCGCTGCGCTTCTCGCAGTCGCGTGCGATCGGCATCGACATGGAGTCGGCGACGATCGCTGCGCAGGGCTATCGCTTCCGCGTGCCTTACGGGACGCTGCTCTGCGTCAGCGACAAGCCGCTCCACGGCGAACTCAAGCTCCCCGGACAGGCGAACCGCTTCTACGAGGAAGCGATCGCCGCGCATCTCCAGATCGGCATCCGCGCGTGCGAGACGATGCGCGACGAGGGCGCCAAGCTCCATAGCCGCAAACTCCGCGCGTTCAACGAGCCGCCGTTCCGCTGACGGCGGCTTTCGACCCGTAGTTGCCGTTCAATTTCCTACTTCGTCATCCTCGCGAAAGCGGGGACCCAGCGAGCTGCCATAGCCACTGGGTTCGCGCTTTCGCGGGAATGACGAATGTTGAGAACGTCACTGACCCAACGGGGTTTCAAACCGCTTCTGTTGCCCGATAGCGCTCGGCGACGTCACGCCGCGACAGTCCCGGCCCCATCGCCAGCCGCGCCGCGTGATAGGCACCCCATTGGCTTTCATCGGCAAGCGGCGGAATCGTCACGTCCTCGCCGCTATCGAGTCCGAGCAGTGCAGCATCGACGAGGTCGCCGGCACCCATCACCATCTCGGCCGGGAAGGCGTCGATGTCCTTGCCCGAGCGTTCCCAGATTTCGGTGCGCGTTGCACCGGGCAGCACGGCCTGCACCGTCACGCCCTGTTCGCGCAGGCTGTTCGCGAGCGAAAGGCTGAGGTTGAGCAGGAACGCCTTCGAACCGCTGTAGACGCCTTCATAGGCTTCGGGAGCGAGCGCGAGAACCGAGGCGATGTTGACGATCGCCCCCTTGCCGCGCGCGCCGAACGCCTTGCCCGCCGCAATCGCGAGCCGCGCGGCGGCGGTGATGTTGAGCGCGATGATCGTCTCGATCTCGGCGGGGCTATTCTCCAGCGTGCCGCCGTTCAGCGACATGCCGGCATTGTTGACGAACAGCGTAATCGCCGCATCGCCCGCCAGCCGCTGTTCGATCCGCGTCACATCGTCGCCGTGGGTAAGGTCGGCGGCGATCACATCGACCTGGGCGCCGGTTTCGGCGCGCAGCTTTGCGGCGAGTTCTTCCATCTGCGCGCCGTTGCGTGCGACAAGGATCAGGTCGTGCCCGCGCTTGGCGAGGCGGTCGGCATAGACGGCGCCAAGGCCGGTCGAAGCGCCCGTGATCAGGGCCGTTCCACTCGGGATAGTCAAATCATTGCTCCTTGTGAGGCGGCCCCCAGGACGAGAAAAGCCCGCCGCGAGTCGCTTGCAAAATGATAGTGACTGCCTTATGTGACTTCAATGAGCAGCGACGAAAATAATTTGGGCACCTGCCCCGTCGATCGCGGGTTGATGCGCGTCGGCGACCGCTGGAGCATGTTGGTGCTCCGCGATATCGAGCGCGGGCTGACGCGGTACGAGCAATTGCGCACCAGCCTCGGCATCGCGCCGAACATCTTGTCGCGGCGCTTGTCGGCGCTTGCCGATGCTGGTTTGATCGAGAAGAGGCGCTACAGTCAGCGCCCGCCGCGCGACGAATATCTGCTCACCGAGGGGGGGCGCGACTTCCTGCCGATCCTGATGGCGATCGGCGCGTGGGGGCGCAAATATAACGGCGCCGGCGCACTCAGCCGTCACCTCGACGCCGCGACGGGCGAGGTCGTGCGCCCGGTGGTGGTTGACGCCAACACCGGCGCCCCGATCGGCTCGCGGCCACTGCACTTGGAAATTCCGGGCTGACGCCCGTCCTCAGCGCCGATTTCAAGCCGGGGCGCGGTAGCCCAGCGCCTGCGCCGTCTCGCCGACGATATCCCAGATCGCGGCGGCCTCTTCGTCGGTCAGATTCTCGCGCCAGCGGTCGACGCGGACCCTGTGATCCGGCCGTGAATAGCTCCGCGAGGTCTGCGCTTCGATAAAGTCCTTGTTGTTGCTGTTCTGCACCCGCTTCGCCCACCTCGCGAGATGCGGGGCATTGGCGGCGGGATCGATCGCCAGAACCTCGCATATCCGGGCCGAAAACCGCGCCGGATCGGCGATCATATCCTCGAACCGGACAAGCGTGGCGCAATGTTCGACCTGCGCATATCCCGCGAGATTGAGGAAAGCCCAATGACGCGCGCATTGCGCGATCAGCGCCTCCCCAAGCCAGTCCCGCCAGTCGGGCGGCCTCGGGTGATGCCCCCATTGCTTCGCGATTCCGACCCGCAACGAACAGACGGCGTCGAGCGGATTCCGCACGATCCAGAACAGGCGGGCGCGGGGCGCCACCTCCAGAAAGCGGTCGAGCGGAAAGGACAGGCCCGGCCTTGCCGGATGAAGGTCGCTTTCGCGCGGCACCTTGAACGCCTGCGGCGTGCTGTAGTCGGCCGCCAACACCGCCTCGAACGCCGGTTCGCTTTGATAGATGTAGCGATCGAGGCCGTCGAACAGCTCGCCGAAGATCGAGGTGCCGCTTCGGCCGCAACCGAGGACCATCACCGGCGGTGCGCTTGTCATGCGGCCAGCCTATCGCCCGGCCGCGTCGTTCGCAACGCCGCCCGCAATGGCCGTTCCGCCGGCGATTGCGCGGCTAGATATACATGCCCTCGCGCAGGTTGATCCCATGCTCGGTCCACGCCTTGAGCGCGCAGAGCATCTGCGCCCACCCCTGGCAATTGCCATAGGAGGCGCCGAGCGCACCCTGATTTTCGCGCCAGCCTTCCTCGGCGATCTCGACCATCGTGCGCCCGTCGTCGAGCCCCTTGAAGCTCATCGTCACCCGCGTCCGGTAATCGGCGTCCTTGTGCGCGCCGCCTTCCACATTGGGCGGCTCGCCTTCGTTCGCCTGCCATTCGAGGACGATTTTCTCGTCGGGCACCACCTCGATCACCCAGACCGGAAAGGCGCCGGGAAAGTCGTGAAAGTCCCATTCGACCGTAGCGCCGGTCTCGAGCCGGCCCTTTGCGCCGCCCGTGGTGAAATAGTTCGACAGCTTCGCGGGGTCTGCGACCGCCTCGAACACCTCGTGCACCGGCTTCGCGATCCGCGCCGCGACCCTGAATTTCAGTTCCATGTCCATTCTCCGCTTGAGTCGCACTCTTTTATGTTATATTTATGTAACATGTCAATTCACGACCAGTTCGACGCGACCTTCAAGGCGCTCGCCTCGCCGATCCGGCGCCAGATTCTCGACGATCTGAAGGACCAGCCGCTGACCACTGGCGCGCTGTGCGCCCATTTTGCCGACATCGACCGCTGCACGGTCATGCAACATCTGAAGGTGTTGGAGGATGCGGGGCTGGTGATCGCCGAGCGCCGCGGCCGCGAACGCTGGAACCACCTCAACGCGGTGCCGATCCAGGACATCCACGACCGCTGGATCGGTCCGCACGCCGCCGCCGCGAGCGCGCGGCTCGCGCGGTTCAAACAGGCGGTCGAGGCGCAATGAAAAAGGCCGGGGCGTCGCTGCCCCGGCCTTTCTGCTTGCCGTCGATCGTCCGGCTCACCAGCCCTGCGGTTTGCCCTTGTTCTGCTGGTCGAGCCACGTCTTCAGCGGCGCGAAATAATCGGCCATCGCCTTGCCCGACATTTCGCGGCTGCCGGTGAAGGCTTGCAGCGCATCGGGCCAGGGCTTCGACGCGCCCATTTCGAGCATCGCGTTCAGCTTCGCGCCGACCTCCTTGTTGCCATAGAAGGAGCAGCGGTGGAGCGGCCCCTTCCAGCCGGCCTGCTTGCACGCCGCCTGATAGAATTGGAACTGCAGCACGCGCGCGAGGAAGTAGCGCGTGTAGGGCGTGTTGCCCGGGATATGGAACTTCGCGCCCGCGTCGAACGCGTTCGCCGGCCGCGCGCCCGGCGGGACGATGCCCTGATATTGGGTGCGCAGCTCGGTCCATTTCTTGTTGTAGTCGGCGGGCTGGATCGACCCGTCGAAGACGCCCCAGCGCCAGCGGTCGACGAGCAGGCCGAAGGGCAGGAAGGCGACCTTGTCCATCGCCTGACGCAGCAGCAGCCCGATGTCCTTGTCGGCGCTCGGCACCTTCGCCTTGTCGAGCAGCCCGATGTCGACGAGATATTGCGGCGTGATCGACAGCGCGACGAAATCGCCGATCGCCTCGTGGAAGCCGTCGTTGGCACCGTTGAGGTACAGGAATGGCTGCTTGTTATAAGCGCGCTGGTAATAATTGTGGCCGAGTTCGTGGTGGATCGTGATGAAGTCGTCGGCATTCACCTTGATGCACATCTTGATGCGGATATCGTCCTTGTTGTCGATATCCCACGCCGAGGCGTGGCAGACGACTTCGCGGTCGGCGGGCTTCAGGAACTGGCTGCGCTTCCAGAAGGTTTCGGGCAGCGGCGCCATGCCGAGCGACGAATAGAAATTCTCGCCCGCCTTGACCATGTCGAGCGGGGTCTTGCCCTGCGCGGTCAAGAGGTCGCCGATGTCATAGCCGAGGTCGCCGGTTCCCGCGGGCGCGACGAGCGGGTAGATATTGCCCCATTCCTGCGCCCACATATTGCCGAGCAGGTCGGCGCGGATCGGGCCGGTCTTGGCCTGCACCGCGTCACCATATTTCTCGTTCAGCTTCCAGCGGACATAGGTGTGGAGCGCGACATAGAGCGGCTTCATGTCCTGCCAGATCTTCTCGGTGACCTTGGCGAATTCCTCGGGCGGCATGTCGTAACCCGAACGCCACATCGCGCCGGTGTCGGCGAAGCCCAGCTCCTTCGCGCCGGCGTTCGCGATGCCGACCAGCTTGGCATAGTCGTCCTTCATCGGCGCGCCGACCTTGTCGTGCCAGCTCGTCCACATTTCGGCGAACTGCGCCGGCGTGTGCTTGAGGTCGCCCATCGCGGCCTCGATGTCCGAGCCCGAGATTTCCTTGCCGTCCAGCGTGCCGCGACCCTTGCCATATTGCGACTGCAGGTCGGTCGCGATCGTGTTGAGCTCGGTCGCGGCGCCCGGCGTCGTCGGCGCGGGCAGCACAATCCCGGTGCGCAAAATATCGAGCTTGCGCTTGGTGTCGGCGCTGAGCCCCCCGACATCCTTATATTTGGCGGCTTCGAGCGCATATTTGACCGATTTTTCGGTGCCGACGGCGTTGATCCGCGACGCCATCGCATCGGTATCTTCAGTCAGGTAGGTGCTGTTGACCCAGTTCACCTGGCTCGCCTCGACCGTATAGTCGAACAGGTCCTTTTCGACCGACGCGATAAAGGCATCGGCGTCAGCGGCGGTGGGGGCCGCCGTCGGCGCGGTTTGGGCAAAGGCGGGGGTCGCCACCGCGAGCGACAAGGCAAGCGACAGCGTCGAAATCATGGCTTTCATGGGGTGCGTCCTCTGGAATATTTTGTCAGCGCTCTGCGGCGCATGGCAACAGCTAGGCGCTTGCCGCGAGTCCGGTCAAGCCGCGAGAAAGGCAGCGATCGCCTCGCCCAGCTCGGGTTGGGTTACGCTCGACATATGCGTGCCCGGGATCGTCGCGAGCCGCGCGTCGGCGAGAGCGGCGACGAGTTCGGGCGCCGAACCATTGTCCTGATCGTCAGCACCGCACACGACGAGCGTCGGCATCGTGATCGCCGCCAGCATAGCGGGCGCCGTGTCGGTGAAGCTGTCGAGCAGATGCCCCGCGGCGATGCGATCGACCTTCATCGTTTTCATGAACTGGATCGACAGCCATGTGTCGTCGCCGCGCTTCGCCGTCTCATATTCGGCGATGACGCGCTTGAAGAATTGCCCGCGCCGCTGCCAGCCGGCGAGGCCCGCGAGCCCCATGCCACCGAGGATCAGCCGGCGCGGCTTCATCCCCGCGACGACCGTGCGGACGCTGGTGCGCGCGCCGAGCGAAAAGCCGCCGAGGTCGAAATCGGTCAGGCCCAGATGTGCCACCAGATCCTCAAGGTCGCGCACGAGCACGTCGGACGGATAATATTCCTCCTCGTGCGGCGCGTCGCTCGACCCGTGGACGCGCAGATCGGGCATGATCACGCGATAGCCCTCGGATGCGACGCGCGCGGCAGTGCCGAACTTGATCCAGTTGACCTCGCCGCTCGAAAACAGGCCGTGGAGCAGCAACAGCGGCCGCCCGCCCCCCGTTTCTGGACCCATCTCGCGCCACGCCAGCCGCACGCCGTCGCGCGCCTCGAAATATTGAGGTTCGATCGTCATGCGCCGCGCTATGCGCCCTTCACGCCCGGTTCGGCAAGCGCCGATCAGCGTGGGCGCAGGCCCTTTTGCTCCATGCGCCACTTCGCCATTTCGATGCGGTCCTGCCCGAAAAAGGGTTCGCCATCGAACACCAGGGTTGGCACGCCCCAATGACCGGCGATTTCGAGCGCGACCTGGTTGGCGGCGATTTCATTGTCGAGTAGCTCGGCGTCGCTGACGGCTTCGGCATCGAGTTCGGCCAGGTCAAGGCCCGCGCGCTTCGCCGCACCCGCCAGATGATCGCCGAGGTGCCAGTCCTGCGCGCCGCCCCAGATGAGCTGCGCCGCCTCGTGCGCGAAGGCAAGGCTCTTGCCGCGCCGCGATGCCGCCTGCCCGAGCCGCGTCAGGCGATAGATATAGGGCTGCTCGGCCGCGATCGTGCGTGTCGCCATGTCCTGCACGATCGGGTCGGGACGCGGCGGACCGAAGGGAATGCCATGAAATTGCGCGACGCGGATCATGTCGCGCACCGTATAGCTTAGCCAGTTGGGATGGTTGCGCTCGAAAAAGTCGGGCTGGCGGATCGCGAGCGGATAAACGGGCCGCAGGTTGATCGTCACATCGTGGCTGGCGGCGAGCGCACGATAACGGCCGATAGCGAGATAGCTGTACGGCGAGCGAAAGGACCAGAAGAGGTCTGCGGTCAAACTCATGACGTCATCCTGCCGAAAAACACGCGCGGCGCAAGCAGTGTAAAGAAAATTTACACCGGATTCGAGATTGTTGGCCGCAACATCCGGATGTTGAAAATAGTAGCAATTGCTATTATATCCTAGTCCATGAGTGAAACCATCGGATTCCTGCTGAACGACACGGCGCGGCTGTTTCGCCGTTCGTTCAACGCGCGCACGAAGGGCAGCGGCATTACCGCGCTGCAATGGCGGCTGATTACCTATCTCAAGCGCCACGAAGGCATCCGTCAGGGGCCGCTCGCCGAGCTGATCGAGGTCGAGCCGATTACCTTGTCGCGCATGGTCGACCGGTTGGTCGAAAGCGAGCTGGTCGAGCGCCGCGCCGACCCTGCCGACCGCCGCGCGTGGCGGCTCTATCTGACCCCCCGCGCGGGCGACCTGCTCGGCGGGATGCGCGAGATGGCCGACGCGCTGACCGCCGAAGCCACCGAAGGGCTGAGCGACGCCGAGCGCGACCAGCTGATCGATCTTGTCGAACGCGTTCGCGCCAATTTGTCCCGCCGTATATGCCAAAAAGAAGAAGAGACCGTTTGATGGACCAGCTCTCCCCATCCCGCCCGAAGGCCGAAAAGGTGACGCCGCCCAAGGCCGCGCCAAAGGCCGACCCCTTGCCGAACCCGGCACTCGAAAACGAGGCCGCGCCCAAGGCAAGCTGGCGCACGCGCATCCTGATGTTCGGCCTGCCCTTCGCTCTGATCGCGGGCGGCGCCGGCTGGTGGCTGACGAGCGGCGGGTCGGTGTCGACCGACAACGCCTATGTGCAGATGGACAAGGTGTCGGTCGCCGCCGAAGTCGGCGGACGGATCACCGAAGTCGCGGTGCGCGACGGCCAGCAGGTCGCGAAAGGCCAGCTGCTGTTCCGCATCGACGGTGAACCCTATGCGCTGACCGTCGCGCAGGCGACCGCGGCGATCGACGCCGCCGAGGTCGAGGTCGGCAACCTCTCGGCGAGCGCGAAAACGTCGAGCGTCGACATCGCCGCGGCACGTGAGGATGTGAAGTTCGCGCAGGTCACTTTCGAGCGGCAGGCGGCGTTGATGGAAAAGGGCTTCACGACCAAAGCCGCCTATGACGCGTCGCGCCACGCGCTCCAGCAGGCGCGCGAGAGCGTACGTCAAGCCGAAGCCGCCGCCGCGGAAGCCCGCACCAAGCTCGCCGCCGGCCCATCGAGCGGGATCAACCCGCAGGTCGAGGCGGCGCGCGTCCAGCGGTCGCAGGCCGAGGTGAACATGGGCCGCACGACGGTTCGCGCGCCGAGCGCCGGCCGTATCGCGCAGTCGGACCGGCTGCAGGTCGGCCAGATGATGGTCGCCGGGCTTCCCGCGGTGACGCTCGTCGATACCGCGCATCCGTGGGTCGAGGCCAATTTCAAGGAAACCGACCTTGCCGACATGCGCGTCGGCCAGCGCGCCGAAATCAGCTTCGACGCCTATCCCGGCGTGAAGGTGCGCGGCCATGTGCTGACGATCGGCGCGGGCACCGGCAGCGAATTTTCGGTGCTGCCCGCGCAGAATGCGACCGGCAACTGGGTCAAGGTGACGCAGCGCGTGCCGGTGCGCATCGCCTTCGACGAAAAGCCCGCGCGCGACATGATCGCGGGGCTGTCGGCCGATGTGCGGGTGATTACGAAGTAAGGTCCCGTGGCGAGCAATGCCCTTCCCCGCCGGCCGTCCGCCGCGGCGCTCCCCGACGACGAGTCGATCCCGCTGCACGAACGCGTGCGCTATCGCGGGCTGCTGACCGTCGCCGTCATGGGCGCGTCGATCATGCAGATCCTCGACACGACGATCGCCAACGTCGCGATCCCGCACATGCAGTCGGCATTGGGCGCGACGAGCGAGACGGTGACGTGGGTGCTGACGAGCTATATCCTCGCATCGGCGGTCGCGATGCCGATCACCGGCTGGCTCGCCGACCGGATCGGGCGGCGCGAATTGTTCATGGCCGCGGTCGCGGGTTTCATCGTCGCGTCGATGGCGTGCGGCGCCGCGCAGACGCTCGAACAGATGGTCGCCTTCCGTTTCCTGCAAGGGGTCAGCGCCGCCTTTATCGGGCCGCTGTCGCAATCGGTGATGCTCGACATCAATCCGCCCGAACGCCACGCGCGCGCGATGTCGATCTGGGGCATGGGGATCATGATCGGGCCGATCCTGGGCCCGATATTGGGCGGCTGGCTGACCGAAAGCGTCAACTGGCGCTGGGTCTTTTACGTCAACCTGCCCGTCGGGCTCATCACGCTCGCGATGATGTGGGCGCTGCTGCCCAAGACGCGAAGCGTCACACGGCGCTTCGACCTGTTCGGTTTTTCGATGCTCGCGCTCGGCCTCGCCGCGCTCCAACTGATGCTCGACCGCGGCGCGCATCAGGACTGGTTCGACAGCATGGAAATCTGGATCGAAATGGGCGTCGCCGTCTCCTGCCTGTGGATGTTCATCGTCCATATGTTCACCGCGCGCGCGCCGCTGTTCAGCCGCAAGATGCTCGCCGACCGCAACCTCGTCACCGCGATGGGCTTCATGGTCGTAATCGGCGTCGTGATGTTCGCATCGATGGCGCTGCTGCCGCCGATGCTGCAGAATCTGTTCGGCTGGCCGGTGATCGACACCGGGGTCGCGCTCGCGCTGCGCGGGATCGGCATCCTTGCGAGCATGTGGGTCGCGGGACAATTGCTCGGCAAGATCGACGCGCGCTGGCTGGTCGGCACCGGGCTCCTCACCGCGGCCTATTCGTTATGGCAGATGAGCCACTGGTCGCTCGCGATGGGGATGCAGCCGGTGATCATCAGCGGGCTGGTGCAGGGCCTCGGCATGGGGCTGATCTTCATTCCCTTGAACACCATGGCGTTCGCGACGATCCAGCCGCAATATCGCACCGACGGGTCGAGCCTGCTCAACCTGTTCCGGAGCCTCGGCGCGTCGGTCGGCATCTCGATCGTCACCACCCTGCTCGGGTCGAACATCCAGCGGAGCCACGCGGATCTGGCGGCGCATGTTACCAACAGCTCGGTCAGCCTGCTCGACCCGTCGACCGCGGACCGCTTCGGCATCGCGGGCGACACGGCGATGGCGATGGTCAATGCCGAGATCAACCGGCAGGCCGCGATGGTCGCCTATATCGACGATTTTTGGGCGATGATGTGGGTGACGCTGGCGTCGGTGCCGCTGGTGCTGTTGCTACGCCCGCCGAAACCGGGCGGGCCGAAAGCGTCGGCGGCGGATATGGGGCACTGACGCATCAGGCGCCGCGTCGCTCCGTTGCAAAGCGCATGAACTCCATCGGATCGGGGCTTTCGTCGAAGGTCGGCACGCCTTCAGCGATCGCGATCCATCCACGCTTTCGCTTGACCCAGATGTGCGCGAAAGGCTCAAGCTCCGAGGGATCGTCGAGCGTGCCGGCGCGCACGATGGTCATCGCGGGATAGACGGTGTTCGCATTGCACACGCGGCTGAAACAGTCGGGGCAATGCTGGTTGTTCGTCGTCCCGCCCGACGGGCGCTCGGTCGAGAATGTCACGCTTCGTCCCGTGAGTGTCAAAGCGTCGGTCGATACGATCAGCTGATCGGCAAAGGCGCTCGCGGTCGATTTCTGGCAATCGAGACAGTGGCAGCAATAGTTGAGGAGCGGCCCGTCCTGCTCGAAGCTGTAACGCAGTTGGCCGCAGCGGCAGCCGCCGGTGATTTCCCGCGCCATATCAGCGGAAGAAGCAGTTGGTGCCGGCAAACAGCGCGTCGATCTTCGCCGCGTCGCCGGGCGCGGCGAACATGCCGCCGATCACCTTGTCGCCGGTGCCGATGCTGAATTCCTCGCCCAGCGTGCTGTCCTCGAGGTCGACGATCGTCACCGATTCCTTCGCCTTGGCGCGCGTCGTGCCGATGGCGATGCCGCTCATCGTCGAATAGCTGTCGGCGCCGGGTTCGTTGCCGAGGAACCAGCCGGCGAATTTGCCGTCCTGGAAATTGAGCGTCATCGCGTCGTAGCGCGTGAATTCCATCGATCCCGCGCCGCATTCCTCGTTGGTGCTGCGGTCGTCTTCCTTGCCCGCGACATTGGCGAGCGCGGCCTCCGCCTGCGCGCGCGGGACGCCGAAGGCGAGCAGGCTGGTCTTGCCGCTGTTCGTGTCGACGAAGCGCAGCCCCTCGCCGTCGAGGCTGACCGCGGTGGTCGCCGCGTTCGGCCCGTCGGCCTTCGCCTCGGGCACCGTGGGAGCGACGGGATCGGCGTCGACGGGGGTCTTTTCGGCGGCGGGTTTGCACGCGGCGAGCAGCGCCACCATCGCGAGGGTCGTGAACTTGCGCATGCCTATCTCCTGTTCCTGACGATCCGCCCCATCGCCATCCCCAATATCGCACCGAGCGTTGCCAGCGCCATATCCTTTTGCGCGTCCCAGATATCGCCCTGCTGCCCATTGTAGCGATCGGCGGTTTCGCCCGCCGCGACGATGGTGAGCAGCCATTCGAAGATTTCGTAGAGGCTTGAGATCGCCAAGACCCAACCAAGCACGGTTAAGGCCGCACCGCGCGGGCCGAGACCACCCCAGCGCCGTGCGATTTCGGCGACGGGGATGACCGACAGCGCGCCGAAGGCAAAATGGACGAGCCGGTCATAATGGTTGCGCGTCCATCCAAAGGTGTCGGAGAGGCTGGTGCCGGTCAGCGCGCGCGCCCAGTCGTCATAGGGGACATTGCTGTAGGCGTAGCGCCCGCCGAGCGTGTGCAGCGCCATGAAGGCGACGATGCACGTGACGGCTGGCGTCGATAGCGGCCAGCGGCGGAGCAGCCAGGGCGCCGCAACGATCAGCAGCATCGTCGGGATATGCTGGAGCAGCGCGACCTCGGGATAGGGCTGGTCGATCTGCGCGAGGAGGAGGAGCGCAAGGAGCAGGCCGATCAGCGGCCTTTGCGCTTTTGAGGGCGCCGAACCGGCCGTCATCGATCGAAATCCGTCAAGGCAGAAAGGGCGGAAAACTGCCTAACTTCACTCGCAAATGCATGTATCGGGCGCGGCGTCAGGGCTTTCATCATGCCGAAGACCTAATGCAGCAAGATATTGTAGGACAGCGATTTTCGATGCGTCACCAGCGCAGCGACATGCAGCTGAGCCCGGCGTCGATGCGCGCGATCTGGTCGGTCGCCATCGGGCGGAAAGATACGTCGCGCGCCGCCAGCATCGCCTGCGTCGCCAGCCAGCGCGCGCCGATGAGGACGGTATCGCGTACGCGCAGGATATTCGCCGCGCCTTCCTCGCCGGTCGGAGTCAGCACGACTTCGAGGCCCGCAAATTCGGGGCAATCGCGCATCGCGGGTACGGCGAGGATCGTGCTTTCGTCGATCAGGCTGCAGCCGGTCTTGAAATGGAGCACGCCCGCGGGTGTCACCGCGATCTGGGCGCGATAACCGAGCCGCTCGAGCAAAGCCGCGAGTTCGGTGGCGCCCGCGCGGTCGGTGCGGTCGGACAGGCCGATAAGCACGCGGTCGGCAAGGCGCAGCACATCGCCGCCGTCGACATGGCCGGAGCCGGTCATTTCGAGCAAAGTGGCGTGGCGCGCCGCGAGCGCCTCGCGGATATGCGCGACTTCGCCCGCGCGGCTCGGTGCGCCGGGGCGAAGCAGGATCGCGCCCTCGGGAAAGGTCAGCGCGACGTCTTCGGTGAACAGCGCGTCGGGGAAATCGTCGAGCGGCGGCAGGACTTCGACGGCGAGGCCGAGGTCGCGGAGCGCGCTAACATAGGATTCATGTTCGGCGGCGAGGACGGCGAAGTCGGGGTCGGGACCGCCGTTGGCGCGGATGCCGCTCACCGCCGAACGGGCGGGAGCGCGGCAGAGGGCGTGGGTGAAGGCGTAGGGGCTAGTCATCTGCCCCTCTTATCCGTTCGCATCGAGCGAAGTCGAGATGCCGCGAAGCCGTACCCCTGCGAAGGCAGGGGTCCATCTCCCGCCGTCGCCCTTCAAAAGGAACCGCGGCATGGTGCCGGAACCTTAGGTGATGGGCCCCTGCCTTCGCAGGGGCACACCAACTCTACTTTCAGCCCTTCTTCAGGTGACGCCGCCCCAGCAATTCGGCGATTTGCACCGCGTTCAGCGCCGCGCCCTTGCGGAGGTTGTCGCTGACGCACCAGAGGTTGAGGCCGTTTTCGACCGTCGGGTCCTCACGCACGCGCGACACGAAGGTCGCGAAATCGCCGACGCATTCGACGGGGGTGATGTAACCGCCGTCCTCGCGCTTGTCGTGGAGCACGACGCCGGGGGCTTCGCGCAGGATGCGCTGCGCATCCTCGGCCGACAGCTCGTCTTCCATCTCGATGTTGATCGCTTCCGAGTGGCCGACGAAGACGGGGACGCGGACGCAGGTCGCGGTGACCTTGATCTTCGGATCGAGGATCTTCTTGGTTTCGACGACCATCTTCCACTCTTCCTTGGTTGAGCCGTCGTCGAGGAACTTGTCGATGTGCGGGATGACATTGAAGGCGATCTGCTTGGTGAACTTCTGCACGTCCTTTTCGTCGCCGACAAAGATCTGGCGCGTCTGGTTCCACAGTTCGTCCATGCCCGACTTGCCCGCGCCCGACACCGACTGATAGGTCGAGACGACGACGCGCTTGATCTTGGCCACATCGTGGAGCGGCTTCAGCGCGACGACCATCTGCGCGGTCGAGCAGTTCGGGTTCGCGATGATGTTGCGCTTCGTATAACCGTCGATCGCGTCGGGGTTCACCTCGGGCACGATCAGCGGCACGTCGGGGTCCATGCGATAGAGCGAACTATTGTCGATCACGACGCAGCCCGCCGCGGCAGCCTTCGGCGCGTGGATCGCGGTCGCGTCGCTGCCGATCGCAAAGATCGCCATGTCCCAGCCGGCCCAGTCGAAATTGTCGATATTCTGGCATTTGACGGTGCGGCCGCTGTCGCCGATTTCGACGTCGGTGCCCTGACTGCGCGACGATGCGACCGCTGCCAGTTCGTCGATCGGAAATTCGCGCTCGGCGAGAATGGCGAGCACTTCGCGCCCGACATTGCCCGTGGCTCCGGCGACAACGATACGATAACCCATTTACTCACTCCTCAAGGCAAGAACTCGGTTGAAAACGTTACGATAATTCAGACTTTCCAGCGGAAATGGCCGGTCAGCTTATGGTCGAACAGCGCATCCTCCTCGCGCGTCCCGCCACCGATATTGTGGAGGACGAGCGGCACGCCGGTCGTATCCTTGCGGTCGGACACGATGCCGGTGTGCGGCAGACGGCCACCCACCATCGCGGTGAAGATGTCGCCCGGGCGCCAGTCGGCAGGGTTGGTCGTTACGGGCAGCGAGGCGCCCTGCCGCCGCCAATAGGTCGCGAGGTTGGGAACGCGGCGGTGGTCGATGTTGCGGTCGGGGCGCCCCAATCCCCAATTCTTCGGATAGGCTGCAAAATTGGCGCGCATGTCGGCATTTACAAGCGCCTGCAGGTCGGCGCCGAGCGCATCGCGGAAGGCGCGGATCACGACATCGGTGCAAACGCCCTTCGCGCGGTCGACATCGCCGTTCGGGAAGCGCAGCACGGTATAGGCCGGATCATAGGACAGCGTCACACCGACCTGCCGCCGCGCCGCCGCGACGATGCGCTGCGCATTGGTGAGCGCCACCGCCTCGCCCGACACGCCGAACAGGCCAAAAAGACCAAGGGGCACCGCGCCAAGAAAGGCGCGCCGCGTCGGCTGGAACGGGAGGACGGACTGCTGCATGAAATTCGCTTTGCCCAAAAGAAAACGACCGGCTCTGCCTGTTGGCGGAACCGGTCGTTTTTGAAAGCTGTTTCGGCTTTGTAGAGGAGAAGCTCTCCTTAGCCTTCGCCGGCTTCCGACCGGTATTCGCGGCGCTCCGCAATACGCGCCGATTTACCAGTGCGGCCACGAAGATAGTAAAGCTTCGCACGACGCACGGCACCCTTGCGGATGACGGTAATGCTGTCGATGTTGGGCGAATAGAGCGGGAACACGCGCTCGACACCTTCGCCGAACGACATTTTGCGCACGGTGAAGTTGGAGCCCATGCCCTTGTTCGAGCGTGCGATGCACACGCCTTCGAAATTCTGGACGCGAGTGCGTTCGCCTTCGACCACCTTCACGCCGACCTTCAGCGTGTCGCCGGGACGGAAAGTCGGAATGGTCTTCGCCGCTTTGGCGATTTCTTCGGCTTCGATCGTCTGGATGAGGTTCATGTCCTCTAGTCCTTTTCTTTTCGCCGCGCGCCAGAGGCAGGTCGGGCCCGAGCATCGACATGACGCTCCCAAAGGTCCGGCCTGCGTAACCGTGTGTGATCTTCCGCCTGTTGTTTCCGCCAGGCCGCGATCTTCGCATGATCCCCCGATCGCAGCACTTCGGGGATCGTGCGCCCTTCCCAATTTACGGGCCGGGTATAGTGCGGATATTCGAGCAAACCGTTTTCGAACGATTCGTCGTCACCGCTTGAAGCCGCGCCCATTACGCCGGGAAGCAGCCGAATGCAAGCGTCGAGCAGCAACAGCGCCCCCATCTCGCCGCCCGACAATATGATGTCGCCCATCGACACCTCTTCGATCGGCCGCGCGTCGAAGATGCGTTCGTCGAATCCCTCGAAGCGGCCGCAGAGGATGATTGCGCCCGGGCCGGCGGAAAGCTGGCGGACGCGCGCCTGCGTGATCGGCGCGCCGCGCGGGGTCATCGCGAGGATCGGGAGGTCCGGATGCGCCGCCACCGCATGGTCGATCGCGGCGCCGAGCACGTCGGCCTTGAGCACCATCCCCGCGCCGCCGCCCGCCGGCGTGTCGTCGACGGTGCGATGCTTATCGGTCGCGAAATCGCGGATCTGCACCGGCGCGCAATGCCACGTCCCGCTTTCGAGCGCGCGCCCCGCCATGCTGTGCCCCAGCGGGCCGGGGAACATGTCTGGGTAAAGCGTAAGGGGGACGGCGGTGAAGGTCATGCCACCCCATGCCGCCCACTGCCCCCGCTTGGCAAGCGTCAGCTGTCGACGCGCACGCGCTCCATATGCGCCTTCATGCGCGCGAGCCCCTCTGCCATCATCGGCGCGACCTGCTGCGCGAGCGCATCGGGCAGGATGTCGGCGGTCCAGCGCACGCGCGCGCCGCCTTCGGCCCCGGCGACTTCGAGCACGCCATTATGATGTTCGAACGCCTTGATCGCCCAGACGAGGCGGCGGCGGTCATCGTCGACCGAGACGATCGTTTCGTCGGCCACCGCGCCGTTCGCAAAGGTGACACGGCGTACCGGCGCGCCATCGCCTTCGAGCATTTCGGTGGCAGCGACGAACCCGGGGACGAGCCGGTCGTGGAGCCGGCCGACGTCGCGTGCAGCGTCCCAGATCGTGGCGGGGTCGGCGGCAATGAAGATGTCGTGGTGGATCGAGGCCATCGGGCTTGCTCCTGCTCTGGGTATGCCGCCGATGATAGCGGCGTCGCCGCGCCATCGCTGGCAGGAATCGGACGCGGTCACCGACACCCCCGGACAAGCGCGGCCGATTTCCGTATAAAGGGCGCATGACACCGCCCGACGAACCCGACCTCGATTTCGCGCTGTGCGAACGGGTGCGCTATGCGCGCGATCCGGCCTATGACGGAATTATCTTCATCGCGGTCAAATCGACCGGCATCTATTGCCGCCCGGTCTGCCCGGTGCGCCAGCCGCTCTCGCGCAACGTCAGCTATTATCGCAGCGCGGCGGCGGCCGAGCGCGCGGGCTTTCGCCCCTGCCTTCGCTGCCGGCCGGAGACGGCGCCGCGCTCGCCGGCGTGGAACGGGACCCGCGCGACCGTCGATCGCGCGCTGCGGCTGATCGAGGACGGCGCGCTCGACGAGGCCGACGTCGAGGCGCTGGCCGGGCGGCTCGGCATCGGCGCCCGCCACCTGACGCGGCTGTTCCGCCGCCATCTCGACACGACACCGCTGGCCGCCGCGCGCACCGCGCGCATCCAGCGCGCGAAGCGACTGATCGATACCACCGACCTGGGCATGACCGACATCGCGCTGGCGGCGGGTTTTGGCAGCGTGCGGTCGTTCAACGCGGCTTTCCAGCAGGTCTATCGCCGGGCGCCGAGCATGTTGAAACGCCGCGCGAGGCGCTAGCGCAGTTCGGGCGGCGACGGCGGCTCCAATAGCGCGTCGGTGAGCAGGTGGCGATCCTTCTCGATTTCGGCGTGCAGCCATTCGCGGAAGCGCTCGATCTTACGCACCCCGACGCGATTGTCGCGGTGGACGAGCCACATGCCCGACGAGGCCGAGACATAGAGCGTGTCGAAGGGCTGGACCATCCGCCCGCTCGCGAGTTCGCCCTGCCAATAGAGCGGGGTCATCATCGCGACGCCGAAGCCCGCCTGCACCGCGCTGCCTTCCTGCAACTGGCTGTCGAGTTCGATCCCGCGCCGTGTCGACGCCGGCGGCCTCGCCACGCCGGCCAAGGCGAACCATTCGGCCCACCAGCTGTCGTTCGGCGCCAGCCGCTGGACGCGCAGCAGATCGGCGGGCTCGCGAATGTCATGTTCTTCGATAAAGGCCGGCGAGGCGATCGGCGCGAGATATTGGCGCATCAGGAAGTCGCTGCGCAGCCCGGGCCAGACGCCCTTGCCGATGCGGATCGCGACGTCGACGTTCGAGGCATCGAAATCGATCAGATCGTTGCTCATCGCCATGCGCACCGCGAGTTCGGGATATTGGAGCTGAAAGCTGCCGATGCGCGCGCTGAGCCAGGTGCCGCCGAAGCTGGTCGCGGCGTTGATCGTCAGCACGTCCGCCTCGTCGCTGCCGAGCGCGGCGAAGGCGTCGCCCATCGTCGCGAAGGCGTTGCTGATCGCGGGGAGCAGCCGCTGGCCCGTTTCGGAGAGCCGCACGCGGCCTTTCTCGCGCACGAACAGCGCGCGGCCGAGGCGGTCTTCCAATTGGCGGATTTGATAACTCACCGCGGCCTGCGTCAGCCCCAGCTCCTCGGCCGCGCGCGAGAAATTCTGCAACCGACCGGCGGCTTCGAAGGTGCGTACGGCGGCGAGGGGCGGCAGGCGGGACATGCCACCTTATAAGCTCAGCTTATAATATGGTCTACGCCTTTTGTTGGCGGAGCGATGCCGGGAAGTGCATCTAGGCAACATCAAGCGAAAGGAGATGAACGATGAAAGACGAGCAGTTCATGCGCGTTTGGAATGACGGTCATGATCATTTCAGCGCCGATATCGCCCGCGGCCTCCACTGGCTCGCGACCCCGTTCCGCCGCCTCGGCGAATGGATCGCGGTGCCGAGCGCGCCGGGCGAAGACAGCGTCTTCACCCGCGTCGCCGCACGCTGCGGCGTGCGTCCGCGCCGGGCGCGATAAGAATCCCTGCCCCTCCCCTCAAGGTCCAGGGCGAAACGGGGTGGGGCCGTCCCTTGCTAAAGGCCCCACCCCGTCGACATCAGCGCGCCTCGGGCGGCACCACGCGAAAACGCAGCGCCTGGATCGTGGCGGGCGTCGTGGGCGCGAGCAGCAAAATTCCGTCGAGCTTGCCCTTCGCGCAATTGAGGCGGAAGGTGGTCGACATCGCGCCCGTCGGCATGGGCGGTTCGTCGGTCGGGCACGCGCCCACCTCCGCCTTCAATTTCGCAAATTCGGCCCTCCAATTGTCGGCCGAGCGGTCGAGCAGGAAGTTCATCGCGAGCTTGCCCTGCAGCGGGCCAAGATCGCCCGCGGCATAAGCCGCCCTTGCCGCCGCATAGGCGTCCGCCACCGCAGGCGACACCGGCACGGCGCGTGTTTCGAGCAGCCCCGCCTTGTCCATCGCGACCGCGGTGTCCCATGCGGGGCCCGACGGGCCGGCGTAGGTGCGGTTCGACAGCGCGAACACCCCGACGCCGTGATCGGGCATCAGCATCACATGGCTGCCATAACCCGGATAACCGCCGCCGTGCGCGAGCGTCAGGCCGAGATCGCAATCCTGCGCGACGCGCCAGCCCATGCCATAGGCGCTCGACAGCTTGCACGCGTCGGCACCGCTCGCGCCGGTGCGGTTGACGACCGAAACGAAGTTCAACCCCTGTGCGATCTCGCGAACGGTGGCGCGCTTGACCGGGCCATTGTCCGCATCGTCGCGCGCGGGCCACGCAGAAAGCAGGAAGGCCACCCATTTGGCATAGTCGTTCGCGCTGACCTGCAACCCGCCCATGCTGTTGAACGCGCCGTTGACCATCTCGGGCTCGGCGGTCCAGCGCTCATTCTCCCAGCGATAACCGAGCGCGTAGCGCGCCTTGGGCGCTTTGGGCGCGTCGAAGCCGCTGCTCGTCATGCCGAGCGGGGTCAGGATCGTCCGCTGGACATAGTCGGTGTAAGGCATGCCCGAGGCGTTGGTCACGATCCGCCCAAGCAGCGCATAGCCGAAGTTCGAATATTCGTGGCTGCTCTGCGGCACGCGGCTGAACGGCACCCCCGCCGCGATCATCCGGGTGAAGTCCTCCTGGGGCAGCACCTGCTGGCGGTCGCCCCATGGATCGTCGGTGACAAAGCCGCCGACATGCTGGAGCAGGTCGCGCACCCGGATGCGGGGGCTGTCCTTGGTCGGATAGGTCCAGCCCTTCATTTCGGGCACATATTGTTCGGCGAGGTCATCGAGGCGGAGCTTGCCGTCGTCGCGCAGCTTCAGGATCGACAGCGCAGTGAACGCCTTGGTCATCGAGGCGATGCGGAACAGGCTGTCGGGGGTGACGGGGCGCTTGTCGGTGATGTTCTGGACGCCAAGGCCCTTCACATAGGCCAGCTTGCCGTCCTTGACGACGCCATAGACGACGCCGGGCACATGCTGCTCGGTCTGGAATCTGGCGAAAAGCGCGTCGATTTCGGGGGCGAGCTGGCCGAGGGTTTTGGGAGTTGGTTCTTGCGCGGTGGAGGGTACGGAAACGCCAAGAATGACGGCAAAAACGAGACCCGATTTCAAGCGCATGACGATCCTCCCTGGACAAGCTGACGCGACATTTCCTTGTCCGTCACCCCGGACTTGATCCGGGGTCCCGCTCTTGAGGTCAACCCGCTTCGGTCACCGATGTGCCGAAGAAGCGGGACCCCGGGTCAAGCCCGGGGTGACGATGGAAGGATGGGACTATCCGTTACTCGACGAACGCCGCGTCGATCGTCACGCCGTCGTCGTTCCATGCCGGCACCGCCTGTGCGGTCATCGGCACCATGAAGCGCGCGGCCTTTTTGCCGGGCTCGGCCGCCTTCTCGATTTCGAGGATGTCACCCGCGCCGAAATTCTCGATCGCGGCGACATGGCCGATCGCCGTGCCATCGGTCGACACGCACGGCAGGCCGAGCAGGTCGTGGTGATAATATTCGCCCTCGCCCAAGGGCGGCAGCGCCGAGCGCGGGACGGTGAGGAGGGTGCCGCGCAGCGCCTCGGCGCCGCTGCGGTCGGTGACCTCGGCAAAGGTCGCGACCGCGCCCTGATTCGCCGGGCGCACCGATTTCAGCGTGAGCTTGCGCTCGCCGGCTTCAAAAACGGAAAAGGCGCGGAGAGCCTCCGCGCCTTCGCCGAACAATTTGAGGCGCACCTCGCCCCGTACCCCATGCGCGCCGGCGATGGCGGCGAGGGTGACGGGGCGATTCGCGTCGGCCAAGGCTTAGCCTTCAGCCTTTTCTTCACCAGCTTCTTCAGCGGGCGCTTCTTCGGCGACCGGAGCGGCCGGAGCTTCTTCGGCCGGGCCGCCTTCGGCAGCCTGTTCGGCCATCGCGGTCGCGTCGTCGGCAGTCGCATCGGCCGGGGTTTCGTCGGCGACGGCTTCGGCAACCGCTTCGGCGGTCGCTTCGCTCTTCACCGAACCGGTCGCATCCGATTCAGCAGCGGCGGGAGCAGCGGCTTCTTCAGCGGCGGGCGCTTCGGCAGCAGCTTCTTCAGCCGGCGCTTCTTCAGCGGCCACTTCGGGGGCAGCTTCTTCGACGGCTTCGGGTTCGGGTGCCGGAGCGGCGGCAGCGGCTGCTGCGGCTTCTTCGGCGTCAGCCAGCTTCTGGGCCTTTTCTTCGGCGCGTTCCTTGGCCTTTTCGCCCGGGACAGCCTTGTTCGGGTTGTTGCGGGCAGCGCGTTCGAGGACGCCCGCGGCGTCGAGGAAGCGGGCGACGCGGTCGGTCGGCTGCGCGCCAACCGAAACCCAATGCTTCGCACGGTCGGCGTCAAGCTTGATGCGCTCGGGATTGTCCTTGGCGAGCAGCGGGTTGTAGCTGCCGATACGTTCGATGAAGCGGCCGTCGCGCGGGCTGCGCGAATCGGCGACGACGATCTTGTAATAAGGACGCTTTTTCGAACCGCCGCGTGCGAGGCGAATGGAGGTTGCCATGATATTTTCCTTTTACTTCTAAACTGAAATTCGGGTTTAATTACTTCTTTTTATTCATCAAATTGGCGAGTTCAGGCGGGATCGATCCACCCCCGCCAAGGCCGGGGAGGCCACCGCCGCCGCCCATACCGCCCATTCCGGGAATGCCGCCGCCCTTGCCGAACAGCGCGCCGAGCCCCTTGAGCCCGCCCATCTTGCGGATTTTCTTCATCGCGCTGGCCATTTCCTGGTGCATCTTCAGCACCTTGTTGACCTGCTGCACCGTCGTGCCCGACCCGTTGGCGATGCGGATCTTGCGCTTCGCGGTCAGGATTTCGGGCTTTGCGCGTTCCTTGGGGGTCATCGACCCCATGATCGCGTCGAAGTGGATGAGCATCTTGTCGTCGGCGGCGCCCGCCGCCATCTGCGCCTGCGCCTTCTTGATCCCCGGGATCATGCCGGCGAGCGCGCCGAGGCCGCCCATGCGGCGCATCTGGTTGAGCTGC
The DNA here is from genome assembly GCF_031457175.1 of Sphingopyxis sp. BE235. Taxonomy (NCBI): domain Bacteria; kingdom Pseudomonadati; phylum Pseudomonadota; class Alphaproteobacteria; order Sphingomonadales; family Sphingopyxidaceae; genus Sphingopyxis; species Sphingopyxis sp. BE235. The sequence continues at coordinate 180,445 of NZ_JAVDWC010000006.1, read as the reverse complement.
GTGCGCAAATCGTTGAGGTCGAAGATGCCCTTGGCCATCTTCGCCGCCATCGCCTCGGCCTCTTCGGCCTGGATCGTCTCGGCGGCGCGTTCGACGAGGCTGACGACGTCGCCCATGCCGAGGATGCGGCCCGCGATGCGCGACGGCTGGAAGAGTTCGAGCCCGTCGAGCTTTTCACCGGTGCCCGCGAACTTGATCGGCTTGCCGGTGACGGCGCGCATCGAGAGCGCGGCACCGCCGCGCGCGTCGCCGTCCATGCGGGTGAGCACGACGCCGGTGAGCGGCACCTGATCGGTGAAGCGCTGCGCGACCTGCACCGCGTCCTGACCCGTCAGGCTGTCGACGACGAGCAGGGTTTCGGCGGGATTGGCGGTGCGCGACACCGCCTGCATCTCGTCCATCAGCTGCTGGTCGACGTGGAGGCGGCCCGCGGTGTCGAGCATCAGGACGTCGAAGCCCTGAAGCTTCGCCGCCTGGAGCGCGCGCTGCGCGATCTCGACCGGGCCCTGCCCCGCGACGATCGGCAAGGTCGCGACGTCGATCTGCGTGCCGAGGACGGCGAGCTGTTCCTGCGCGGCGGGGCGATTGACGTCGAGCGACGCCATCAGCACCTTCTTGCGCTCTTTTTCCTTGAGCCGCTTCGCGATCTTCGCGGTCGTCGTCGTCTTACCCGAGCCCTGCAGGCCGACCATCATGATCACGGCGGGCGGGGTGACGGCAAGGTCGAGCTCGGCGGTTTCGGAGCCGAGCATTTCGGTCAGCGCGTCGCTGACGATCTTGACGACCTGCTGCCCCGGGGTGACCGAGCGCAGGACATTGGCGCCGATCGCGAGGTCGGTGACCTGGTCGATGAAGCTGCGCACGACGGGCAGCGCGACGTCGGCCTCGAGCAAGGCGATTCGCACTTCGCGCATCGCGGCGCGCACGTCGGCCTCGGTCAGCGCGCCGCGGCCGCGGAGCTTCCCGAAAACATCGCCAAGCCGGTTGCTCAGACTATCGAACACAGCCAAAATCCTTGCCTACAACGCCCGCAACGCAAAACACGCCGGTGAGCGAAACCTCGCCAACCAGCGGTATCCGTGGACAGAGTTTCCGTCGCGGATGTCGATATGCCCGAACGCAAAATGCGCGCGGACGCGGCGGCCTTTACGCAAAAGCCCCGCCGAAAGCAAGCGGTGGGGCGCCCTGCGCGCGCGAAGGGCACGGCCGCGGCGCACTTAACCCAAATTTCACCGCTTTGCCCGCATAGAGCCCCTAAGGGTGGGACAAATTCATATGACATCGACGCCGAAGCCATTCGACCGCAGCGAGGGCGCCAAACGCGACATCATAGCCGGCGGCATCGTCGTCGCCGCGATCCTGTTGTTCGTGGGGACGGGCAGCAATGTGATGCAGGCGGCCGTTCGCGCGCTCATCGGCATCGGCGGCGGCCCCGACCGCGCGCTGGCGACGGCGGTCATCCTCAATGTCGCGCTGATCCTGTTCGGCTGGCGCCGCTACAAGGACCTCAATCGCGAAATCCTCGAGCGGACCGAGGCCGAGCAGCGCGCGCGCTACCTTGCCGACACCGACCCGCTGACGGGCTTTCTCAACCGCCGGGCGCTGCTCGCGACGGGGCAGCGGCAGATCGCGGGCGCGATCGCCGAAAAGCGCCAGGTCGCGCTGTTCCTGCTCGATCTCGACCATTTCAAGACCGTCAACGACATCCACGGCCATGCCGCGGGCGACCGCGTGCTGCAGGTCGCCGCCGAGCGCATCTCGGCGGTGCTGCCGCCCAACGCGACCAAGGCGCGGCTGGGCGGCGACGAGTTCGTCGCGATGCTGGTGTTCGAACCCGCCGCGCGCGCCGACGTCGATGCGCTCGCCGCCGAACTCGTCATGGCGCTCGACAATAGCGTCACGCACGATGGGCAGCAGATCCGCGTCGGCGCGTCGCTCGGCATATCGCTCGCCAGCGATGCCAGCGTGACGATGGAAACGATGGTCCGTCAGGCCGACATCGCGATGTATAATTGCAAGGACGAGGGCCGGAACCGCTTCTGCTGGTTCGAAGCCGGGATGGAGATGGCGGTGCAGGTGCGCAACCAGATCGAAACCGGGATTCGCGACGGCATGCCGCGCGGCGAGTTCGTCCCGCATTTCGAACCGCAGGTCGACATCGCCAGCGGGCGCCTGATCGGCTTCGAAATGCTGATGCGCTGGGAATCGCCCGAATATGGCATGATCCCGCCCGAACGTTTCATCCCGGTCGCCGAGGAAAGCGGCCTGATCGGCGAATTGTCGCTGCAGGTGATCCGCGAGGCGATGGAGACCGCCAAACGCTGGGACCCGTCGATCATGCTCGCGGTCAACATCTCGCCGCAGCAGCTGAAGGATCCGTGGTTCAGCCAGAAGCTCACCAAATTGCTGATCGAGGTCGGTTTTCCTGCCAGCCAGCTCGAGGTCGAGATCACCGAAAGCTCGCTCTTCGAAAATCTGCCGCTGGTGCGCTCGATCGTCACCAGCCTCAAGAATCAGGGCGTATCCTTGAGCCTCGACGATTTCGGCACCGGCTACAGCTCGCTGTCGCACCTGCGCGCGCTGCCGTTCGACCGGATCAAGATCGACCGCAGCTTTGTCGCCGCGATGCGCGGCAGCCCCGATGCGCAGGCGATCGTCGTCGCGATCGTGCGGCTGGGCGAAAGCCTCGCGATGCCGATCACCGCCGAGGGCGTCGAGGATGAGGCGACCGCGATCGAGCTGACACGCCTCGGCTGTTCGAAGGGGCAGGGCTGGTATTTCGGCCGCGCCTCGTCGGCCGCCGACACCGAACGGCTGCTCGCCGACCGCGGCCTGCTGCGCACGCCGATGGCGCCGCCCGCCGGCCCCGACGCCCGCGAAGACGCGCCGCTGCGCAAGTCGGCCTGATCCCGCCGCATCGCTAGACTTCGCGCCCGCGCGCCCTTACATGCGCGGACTATGGCAGACCGCTTCACCAAGATGCACGGCCTCGGCAACGACTTTGTCGTGATCGACGCGCGCGAGCATGGCGTCGAGATGACGCCGGCGCGCGCGCACGCGATCGCCGACCGCCGCCATGGCATCGGGTGCGACCAGCTGATCCTGCTCGAACCGTCGAACAGCGCGGACGTGAAGATGCGCATTTTCAACGCCGACGGCGGCGAGGTCGAGGCGTGCGGCAATGCAACGCGCTGCGTCGCGACGCTGATCGGCAAACCCGCGGTGATCGAGACGCTGGGCGGGATGCTGCGCGTCACTCCGGCCGATGGCGGCGCCGAAGTCGTGCTGGGCGAACCCGAATTCGACTGGGAGCATATCCCGCTCGCGATGCCGATGGACACGCGCGACATGCCCGTCGCGTGGGACGAGCTGGAGCATGGCGCCGGGGTCAATGTCGGCAATCCGCACATCGTCTTTTTCGTGCCCGAGGCCGACGCCGTCGCGCTCGACGAGCTCGGCCCGCGGATCGAGACCGACCCGCTGTTCCCCGAGCGCGTCAACGTCAATGTCGCAAGCCTCGACGGCGAAAACCAGCTGCAGCTGCGCGTCTGGGAACGCGGCGTCGGGCTGACGCAGGCGTGCGGCACCGGCGCGTGCGCGACCGCGGTCGCGGCGATCCGCGCGGGGCTGGTGCAATCGCCGGTGACGGTGTCGCTGCCCGGCGGCGACCTCGTCATCCGCTGGGCGCCCGGCGAGCCGATCGTGATGAGCGGCGCCGCGACGCGCGTCTATGAGGGCGAGACCGACTGGGCGCAGTTCGGATGAGCGCTTCCCTCGCCGACCGGCAAGAGGTCGTCAATTTCGGTTGCCGGCTGAACATCGCCGAGGGCGAAGGGGTTCGTGCGGCCGTCAAGGCTGCGGGCGCGCGCGACACGATCGTCTTCAACAGCTGCGCGGTGACCGACGAAGCAGTGCGGCAGGCGCGGCAGGCGGTGCGACGCGCGCTGCGCGAGCGGCCGGGAACCGAGGTTGTGGTGACCGGGTGCGCGGCGGAGCTGGAGCGCGAAACCTTCGCCGCGATGGGCGCGCGGGTGGTGTCCAATGATGCGAAGGGCTTGGCTCAGAGCTACCTTTCAAATCCTGTCCCCTTCCCCCGCGAAGGCGGGGGTCCATCTCCCGCCGGTGCAAATTCGAACCCATCGGAGATGGGTCCCCGCCTTCGCGGGGACACGACGCCTTACGCCCCCGCCCTCTCGGGCGCCGATCATGCGCGCGCCTTCCTTGGTGTCCAGACCGGTTGCTCGCATAGCTGCACCTTTTGCGCGACGGTGCTGGCGCGCGGGACGGCGCGATCGGCGAGCGTCGATGCCGTGGTCGCGTCCGCGCGAAACGCGCTCGATCGCGGCCAGCGCGAGATCATCCTGACCGGGGTCGACCTTGCCAGCTATGGCGACGACAGCGGCACGACCTTGGCCGCGCTGGTCGAGGCGTTGCTGGTGCTGCCGGTCGAGCGCCTCCGCCTTTCGTCGCTCGACCCCGACCGCATCGACGACGCGCTCTTCGCCTTGCTGACGCAGGAAAAGCGCGTGATGCCGCATGTCCACCTGTCGCTGCAGGCGGGCGACGATATGGTGCTGACGCGCATGAAGCGCCGCCACCGCCGCGCCGATGCCGTTACATTGATCGAGCGTTTGAAGGCCGCGCGCACCGAGATCGCGATCGGCGCCGACCTGATTGCGGGCTTTCCGACCGAGGATGAGGCGATGTTCGCGAACTCGCTGGCGCTGATCAACGATTGCGACATCGTCTTTGGCCACATCTTTCCGTACAGCCCGCGCGCCGGGACGCCCGCCGCGCGGATGCCGCAGGTCGGGCGCACCATCGCCCGCGAGCGCGCCGCAATCCTGCGCGACGCCAATGCGCGGCGGCGGCAGGACTGGCTCGAAACGCAGATCGGCCGAACCGCATCGATGCTCGTCGAGCGCGACGGCGTCAGCGGCCATGCCGAAAATTTCGCCGCCGTGGCGCTGACCGCACCCGCGGCGCCCGGCACCATCATCGACGTGCGCCTCGGCGCGCGTGACGGCGACCGCATGATCGCCACCCAAATCGAAGCAAAGGATATCGCGGCATGACCGGCCAAAGCTGGAGCGAACGGCTGCTCGGCGGATTTCGCCGCACGTCGGAACGGCTCGGCGAAAATCTCGCAGGGCTGACCGGCAAGGCGCGGCTCGACGAGGATGATCTCGACCGCATCGAGGAAGCGCTGATCACCGCCGACCTCGGCCCCGCGATGGCCGACCGGATCCGCAGCCGCCTCGCCGAGCGCCGCGACATCGCCGCGAATGGCACCGAGGAACTGCGCAAGGTCGTCGCCGAGGAAATCGCCGCGGTGCTGCGCCCGGTCGCCGAACCGCTCGACATCGACGCCTTTCCGCGACCGCAGGTGATCCTCGTCATCGGGGTCAACGGATCGGGCAAGACCACCACGATCGCCAAGCTCGCGCACCTGTTCCAGGAACAGGATTATGGCGTGATGCTCGTCGCCGGCGACACGTTCCGCGCCGCCGCGATCGGGCAGCTCAAGGTCTGGGCCGAGCGGCTTGGCGTGCCGATCATGGCGGGCCCCGAAGGTGGCGACAGCGCGGGCATCGTGTTCGACGCGGTAAAACAGGCGACCGCGACGGGGATCGACGTGCTGATCGTCGACACCGCCGGGCGGCTCCAGAACAAGCGCGAACTGATGGACGAGCTCGCCAAGATCAAGCGCGTGCTCGGCCGCCTCAACCCCGCGGCGCCGCACGACGTCGTGCTCGTCCTCGACGCGACGACGGGGCAGAATGCGCTGTCGCAGATCGACGTGTTCCGTGAGGTTGCCGGTGTCACCGGGCTCGTGATGACCAAGCTCGACGGCACCGCGCGCGGCGGCGTGCTCGTCTCCGCCGCCGAGCGCCACGGGCTTCCGATCCACGCGATCGGCATCGGCGAAACCATCGACGACCTTCGTCCGTTCGATGCCGACGAGATCGCGGGAATTATTGCAGGAAATATCCGATGAGCGACGTGCTTCCCACTGGCCCCGAGTCGGTCCCGGCGCCGCCGCCGGCGAAGCATGGCTGGCTCAACTTCGTGATCGATTTTGGGCCTTTGCTCGTCTTTTTCCTCGCCTATAAATTCTCGTCGGGCGGCGAAGGCGCGTTCGCCGCGACGACCGCGGCGATCAAGGGCACCGTGGCGTTCATGGTCGCGATCGTCATCGCGATGGTCGTGTCGAAATGGAAGCTCGGCAAGATTTCGCCGATGCTGTGGATGTCGAGCATCCTCGTCCTCGGTTTCGGGGCGCTGACGATCTGGTTCCACGATGAGCGCTTCATCGTGATGAAGCCGACGATTATCTATGGCGCCTTCGCCGCGCTGCTGCTCGGCGGCTACTGGTTCAAAAAGCCGATGCTCAAATATCTGCTGCAATCGGCGCTCGAGGGGCTCACCGACCGCGGCTGGCTGCTGCTGTCGCGCAACTGGGGGATTTTCTTTGCCACGCTCGGCATCGCGAACCATGTGATGTACGAGATGATCCAGGCGAAACAGATGAGCTTTGACCTGTGGCTGACGATCAAGGTCTGGGGGGTCACCGCCCTCTCCTTCCTCTTCACTTTCAGCCAGGTTCCGGTGATGCTGAAGAACGGCCTCGCCGTTCCCGAAGAGGCCGCAACCGACAAAAGTTGATGCATTTCCCCACCGCGCTGGCATAGCTGCGTCACCGGCACCGGGTCGCACGCGGCGCCGCGATAAACAGGGGGAACTGCCATGGATAAATTTTTCGGAAACCTGCACGCCGTGCTCGGCGCGGGCCTGGTGCTCGCGATCATATTGATGCTGTGCCTCAACGGCCAGAATTTCGAGGACGGGGTCGCCGCGGGCAACGCGATCATGCGCTGGCTGCACACCTTCTTCGGCGTGCTGTGGATCGGCCTGCTTTATTATTTCAACTTCGTCCAGATGCCGACGATGCCGAAGATCCCGGCCGAACTGAAACCCGCGGTCGGTAAGCATATCGCGCCTGCCGCGCTGTTCTGGTTCCGCTGGGCGGCGCTGGTCACCGTGCTGCTGGGCGTCGCGATCGCCGGCCACGCCAAATATCTGGTGCCCGCATTGGGCCTTCAGGACCCGTACAAGCTGATCGGCGTCGGCATGTGGCTGGGGCTGATCATGGCGTTCAACGTGTGGTTCCTGATCTGGCCGAACCAGAAGAAGGCGCTGGGGATCGTCGAAGCCGACGATGCGACCAAGGCGAAGGCCGCGCGGACCGCGATGATCTTTTCGCGGACCAACACCCTGCTGTCGATCCCGATGCTCTATGCGATGGTGAACGCGAACCTCGGCTGACTTGACGATCCTCCCTGTCGCGTAGCGATGGGGAGGTGGCAGCCCGAAGGGCTGACGGAGGGGCTATGACGCGCCGTTGCGGCCCCTCCACCATCCGCTTCGCGGACGGTCCCCCTCCCCATGGCTTCGCCACAGGGAGGATCTATTTACCCCTCGATCGCCGCCTTGTGCATGCGGCCGTTCATCACATAATGCGCGACGCCCAGCTGCATCCCTGCGGCCTGCGCATCGTCGATTTCGCGCACGCGGCGCGCGGGCGATCCGGCCCACAGTTCGTGATCGGGGATTTCCTTGTTCTCGGTCAGCAGTGCGCCCGCCGCGAGCATCGCGTCGCTGCCGATGCGGCACCCGTTCATCACCGTCGCCTTGAGACCCACGAACGCGCGGTCGGCGAGCGTACAGCCGTGCACCATCGCGAGATGGCCGATCAGCACATCCTCGCCGATGATCGTCGGAAAGCCTTCGGGGCGGTGCGGCATCGGGCCGTCGCAATGGACGATGCTGCCATCCTGGATGTTCGAGCGCGCGCCGACGACGATGCGGCTGACATCGGCGCGCAGCACGCAATTATACCAGATGCTGGCATCGGGCCCGATCGTCACGTCGCCGATGATGCGGCATCCCGGCGCGATGAAGGCGCTGGGGTCGATCTGCGGCGTCTTGCCATTGACGCTGATGATGCTGATGTCGTTCATTCGTCGCGGCCTCCAATGAGATTCTTCCAGATCAGGACCGGCAGCGTCGAGGCATAATCGTCGGTCCAGCGTTCGAAGTTCGGACGCGCTTCGAGCGGCACCCAGGCGTCGAGGTCGCGCGAATCCTTGCGCGGCCTGATCCCGCCGGTCAATTGCTGCATCCGCTGCGGCGTCGCGGTCAGCGCGACCCAGTTCGATCCGGTGAGGTCGCCATATTCGTCGCCGACCGGACCCGGGTCCATGCGGATCGCGCTCGTCCAGCCGCGCGCCTTCGCCTCCGCCGCCAGCACCGGCTCCAGATCGAAGAAGCGGTTCGAGATGTGGATGAGCAGGATCCCGTCGGGCTTCAGCGCACGCGCATAGATGCCGATCGCCTCTTCGGTCAGCAGATGCAGCGGAATCGCATCGGACGAAAAAGCGTCGATGACGATGACGTCGAAGCGCCCCGCGGGCTGGTTGGCAAGCTGGAGCCGCGCATCGCCGATGACGATCGGCGTGTCGCCGGCACAATCGGAGAGGAAGGTGAATTTCGAAGGATCGCGCGCGATGTCGACCATCACCGGATCGATCTCGAAGATCGTCCAGTGCTGATCGGGCTTTCGATAGCAGGCGAGCGTGCCTGCCCCCAGCCCGACGATGCCGATCGACGCATTCGGCCCGGCAAGCGCCGCGGCCTTATCGAGCGTCAGCCCGACGCCGGATTGATGGCCATAATAGGTCGTCGGATCGCGCCGGTGCGCGGCGTCAGTACGCTGAAGTCCGTGGAGCGTGGTGCCATGCGCGAGACGGCGCTGGTTCGATGCCGGATAATCGGTGACGGTGTAGACGCCGAAATAGCTGCGCACGCGCGCACCGGTGAAGCTTTCCTGGATCGTGTCCCAGCCGCCGACGCCGATCATCAGCAGCGCGAGCACGGGCACATAGGCCCAGCGCCAGCCGATGACGAGCGTGCCGACGACGAAGATCGCGATGCCCCACGAGGTCGTCGCGCTGTCGAGCCGGCCGGTCCAGTCGCCGACCATATGCCAGGCGCCGAAAGCGGCGAGCGCGACGAATACCGCGGCCACGATCCGCGCGGTCTTCGCTTCGAGCCCCAGCCATTTGTCCCACGGCAACAGTGCGGGGAGCGGCAGCAGCATCGCGGCGGCGAGGATCAGCAGCGGATGCTCATAGACCCAGTCGAAGATCAGCGGCGCGAACAGTGCGGCGAACAGCCCGCCGAGCACGCCGCCCGCCGACATGATGAGATAGAAGAGCGTCAGATGCTGCGCCGCCGGGCGGAGATGATAGAGATAGCCGTGGAGCGCCGTCGCGACGACGAACAGCATCGCGAGGCTTGCGAGCGCGACCATCATCGAGCCGCCGCCCGAGCTCAGCAGCCCGAGCCCGCCGACCGCGAGCAGCAAGACGGGTGCGATCAGCGTGATGATCTGTGTCGGCCGCTCCATCGTCGAAAAGGCGATCACGAAGCTCAAGAGATAAAGGCCGAGCGGCAGCACCCACAGCAGGGGCATTGCGACGATGTCCGTGGTGAGGTGCGTCGTCGTCGACAGCATCAGCCCCGATGGCACCGCGGCGATCAACAGCCAGTGAAGCTGGCGGCGCAGGCTCGGGCGCGGTTCGTCAGTGATCGCGGCATGCGCTTCGGCGCCGCCATGCCAGCGCGCCGCCGCAGCCCCCGCAACGAGCAGCACGAGCAGTGCGTAACCTGCGGTCCAGCCCCAGCTCTGCACCGCGAGCGGCATCGTCGGCTCGACGAGTGCCGGATAGCTGATGAGGCCGGCGAAGCTGCCGAGGTTCGAGGCGGCATAGAGATAATAAGGATCGCCCGCGCGCGTATCGGCGGCGAACCAGCGCTGCATCAACGGCGCCTGCGCCGAGACGACGAAGAAGACGGGGCCGATCGACGCGAGCAGGAGCAAGGGCACCCACAGCGCCTCCTGCCCCGGACCGGGTGCCGCGATCTGCGCGATGCCGATCGGGAGCCACAGCGCCGCGACGAGGAAGAGCGCGAGGTGGATGACCGCCTGGCGCCGCACGGTGAAACGCCCGAGCCAGTGCGCATAGGCATAGCCGCCGAGCAGCAGCGCCTGGTAGACGAGCATCGCGCTGTTCCACACCGCGGGCGCACCGCCCAATTTGGGCAGCACCATGCGCGCAACCATCGGCTGGACGAGGAAAAGCAGGAAGCTGCCGACGAGGATCGTCAGCACGAACAGCCAGCGGCGCGGCGAGGCGGAAACGGTCATGCGATTTTCCACGCCGAACGCGATAGCGAATAGGTCACGTGCGGCCGCAAGGGATTGTCGGCGGCGAGCCCCGGATGATCGAAGTCGAGGTCGGCGCAATATTGCATGCCGAGCCGTTCCATCACCGCCCGGCTGCGGACATTGCCCTGCCAGGTGATCGCCAGGATTTCATCGTCGGGCAGGTTCGCGAAGCTCCACGCAATCGCGCCGCGCGCCGCCTCGCTCGCGAAACCGGCGCCCCAGCAATCGCGCGCGAGCCGCCAGCCGATCTCGACCTTGTCCGCGACGGGGCCCATGTCGCCGCGGATGACGCCGCACCAGCCGATCAGCCGCGCATCTTCGCGGCGCTCGAGCGCCCAGAAGCTATGCCCATGTTCGGCTTCGCGCGCCTTGACCCGTTCGATCAGCGCCTGCGTCGCATCCATGTCGAGCGGCGGGCCAAGCGTTGCCATAACTTCCGGGTCGCTGCAGATCGCTTGAAAGGGCGCGACATCCTCGTCGCGCCACGATCGCATCACCAGCCGCTCGGTCACGATCATGCGTTAAGCAGCCGTGCAGCATGGAGCGCATGATAGCTGAGCACGCCCGACGCGCCGGCGCGTCGGAAGGCAAGCAATGTTTCGAGGACGAGCGCATCGCGGTCGCCCGCGCCGGCGGCGGCCGCGGCCTCGATCATCGCATATTCGCCCGACACCTGATACGCGTAGACGGGCACGGCAAAATTGTCCTTCACCGCGCGGACGATGTCGAGATAGGGAAGCCCGGGTTTCACCATCACGCTGTCGGCGCCCTCGGCGAGATCCTGTGCGACTTCGCGCAGCGCTTCCTCGGCATTCGCGGGGTCCATCTGATAGGTCTTCTTGTCGCCCTTGAGCAGTCCGCGCGAGCCGACCGCGTCGCGGAACGGGCCATAGAAGGCCGAGGCATATTTGGCGGCGTAGCTCATGATCTGGACATGGCCGAAGCCCTCGGCCTCCAGCGCTTGCCGGATCGCGCCGATGCGGCCGTCCATCATGTCGCTGGGCGCGATGATGTCGGCGCCGGCGCGCGCCTGATTGAGCGCCTGTCCGACGAGGACCTCGACCGTTTCGTCGTTGAGCACATAGCCCGCATCGTCGATCAGCCCGTCCTGCCCGTGGCTGGTATAGGGGTCGAGCGCGACGTCGGTGAGGATGCCGATCTCGTCGCCGAGCGCTTGTTTGATCGCGGCGGTGGCACGGCACATCAGATTGTCGGGATTGAGCGCCTCGCCGCCATCCTCGCTGCGGCGATCGGCCTGCGTATAGGGAAAGAGCGCGAGGCACGGGATGCCCGCGGCGACCGCGTCACGCGCGCGTTCGACGAGCAGGTCGACCGACCAGCGCGATACGCCGGGCAGGCTCGATATCGGTTCCTCGGTGTTGGACCCATCGGCGACGAACAGCGGCCAGATCAGGTTCGCGGGCGAAAGCTGGGTTTCGCGCACCATCGCGCGGCTCCAGCCGGTGCGGCGGGTGCGGCGCAGGCGCAGGTCGGGAAAAGCGGCTTGGGTCATGCGGGGTGCATAGCGGCGTGCGGGCGCGGGGCAAATGGATATTGGGCTGCCAGCGTGCCAACTTCTCCGCTTGCATCGAGCGAAGTCGAGATGCCCATCGGCAAGGCGCACGGCCGAGAGGCGTCTCGACTTCGCTCGACGCGAACGGAATTTAGAAGCGCGGAGAGGCTAAATCAGATCCCGTCGCCCGCGCGTTTCGAGGCGACGTCCGCGAGCGAACCGAGCTTCGGCCCCTCGACCTGTTTCGCCGCGATCGGGGTCAGCGCGGCGCCCGGCGCGATCGATGTCAGCGACCGGATGCGGGCGCGGAAATCGGCGAGCGCCTTGCCTTCGAGCAGCGCGCGCGTGACGAACGTCACCGACGACGGGTTCACCGCGCGGCCGTTGCGATAGAGTTCGTAATGGAGGTGCGGGCCGGTCGAAAGGCCAGTCGAGCCGATATAGCCGATCACCTGCCCGCGGCGCACGCGCTGGCCCGAGCGCACCGCGATGCGGCTCATATGGCCATAGCCGGTGCCGAGGCCGTTGCCGTGATTGAGCTTCACATAATTGCCGAAACCGCCGTGGCGCCCCGCGATCGTCACGACGCCGTCGGTGACGGCATAGATCGGCGCGCCATAGCCGCCGCCGAAATCCATGCCGCTGTGCATGCGCTTGTAGCCGAGGATCGGGTGGCGGCGCATGCCGAAGGTCGAGGTTACGCGGCCATTCGTGGGCCGCGTCATGCCGCCGCGCTGCTCGCCGACACCCGACGCCTCGAACCATTGCGTCCGGCCGTCGACATTCCATTCGAGCATCGAGAGTTTCGCTTTTCCGCCGCGGATCAGCCCGGCGTAGAGCAATTTACCCGTTTCGGTCTCGCCCGTTTCGGCGCGGCGGTAATCGACGATGATGTCGAACTCGTCGCCGGCGCGAATATCGCTGCCGACCGAAATCTGCTTGCCGACGACGCGCAGATAGGACTGGATCGCGGCGGGCGGCGCGCCGGCGGCGCGCGCCGAACGGTAGAGGCTGTCGCCGACCCGGCCGCGGATGCGCAGCGGGGTTGCGTCGACCGCGATCGGGATGCGCCGCATCACGAGCTGTCCGCCCTGCCGCTCCATCTCGATGCGCAGATCGAAGCGCGCGCGCATCGCGAGCGCCTCGACCGGGCGCGGCATCGTGCGCGCGGCGCGGCGGCCGAGGATCAGGTCGATCCGCGTGCCCGGCGCGATGTCGGCGAGCGGAACCGCGCCCGATACCTGGCGCGCCAGCGCCTGCGCCTCGCTGCTGCCGACGCCCGAGCGTTCGAGCAGGCGGGCAAAGCTGTCGCCGCTGCCCAAGGTGGCGGTGAGTTCGATCTGCGGCCGTTCGGGCGTCTGGGTCAGCGGGCGCACCGCGTCGGTCGCCGCCATATGCCGTCCGGTGTCGCCGCCGAATGCCAGCGGCACGATCATCTGCGCACGCGCTTCGTTAAAATCGGCGGCATCGAGCGCTGGGGTTCCGCCGACTTGAAGCGGCTGGATGCCCGGGAAGGTCGCGATCGCGGTTCCGCACAGCAGGGTTAATGTCGCAAGGCCGCGCCACCATTCGGCCGAACCGATATTGTCGCCGAGGTCGGGAACGAGGTCGAGCTGCGCCAGCCGGTCGCGCCATCCGAGATGCTGTTCGGCGTCGGCAACGGCGCGCCGCAGCGGGATCGCTTGCGACATCGTGAGGGCGGCCGCGTTGCCGGACATCCCCGCGATGGGTTCGTGACGCTGGAACAAATTGCAACCCCCGCTCGGCCAGCCTCGCATATCCCCGGCTGCCGAATGATGTTTTCGAGGCACTGTCTGTAAAGAAAGGTCGTTAAAGTCAATTTAATGGCGGATTTGCCGCGGCGCGTTGCGGCAAGGCGTGGCGGGGCCGGGATATTATGCAACAGTGTGGAAAAAATCGGCCTCCGTCCTGCCATTGCGCGATCGGCTGTTGCGCGCGGACCTTGCGCATGCCAGCTTGGCTCCCAAGAAAATGACGTCATCCTCCTCCCAGCCGGTCAAGGCTGTCCTTGGCCCCACCAACACCGGCAAAACCCATTTGGCGGTCGAGCGCCTGACCGCCCATTCGAGCGGCATGATCGGCTTTCCGCTGCGCCTGCTCGCGCGCGAGGTTTACGACCGCGTCGTCGCGATCAAGGGCGCGGCGCAGGTCGGACTCGTCACCGGCGAGGAGCGAATCCTGCCGCCCGACGCGCGCTATCTGCTCGGCACGATGGAAGCGCTGCCGGTCGAACGCGACGTTGCCTTTGTCGGGATCGACGAGGCGCAGCTCGGCGCCGACCCCGAGCGCGGCCATGTCTTCACCGACCGGCTGCTGCGCGCGCGCGGACGCGAGGAAACGATGATCCTGGGGTCGGCGAGCCTTCGCGGGCTGGTCAAGGGACTGGTGCCCGAGGCCGAGATCATCACCCGGCCGCGTTTCTCGACCTTGAGCTACGCCGGGTCGTCGAAGCTCTCGCGCCTTCCCAAACGCTCGGCGATCGTCGCCTTTTCGGCCGAGGAAGTCTACGCGATCGCCGAAATGCTGCGCCGCTTTTCGGGCGGCGCCGCGGTCGTGATGGGCGCGCTCAGCCCCAAGACGCGCAATGCGCAGGTCGCGATGTTCGAGGCGGGCGAAGTCGATTATCTCGTCGCGACCGACGCGATCGGCATGGGACTCAACCTCGACGTCCAGCATGTCGCCTTTGCGAGCCTGCAGAAATTTGACGGTCGCCGCCTCCGCCGCCTGACAGTTTCGGAAATGGCGCAGATCGCGGGGCGCGCCGGGCGCCACCAGCAGGATGGCGGCTTCGGGACCGTCGGGCTGCCGCAGGGCGGCTTCACGCCCGAGGAAATCCACGCGATCGAGGGACATCATTTCCCGCCGCTCGCGAGCCTGTTCTGGCGCAACCCGACCCCGGGCTTCGGCTCGCTCGATCAACTTCTGTCCGACCTCGCGCAGCCGCCGAGCCAGCCGATGCTGCGCGCCGCGCCCGAGGCGGTCGACATCGCGGTGCTCAAGCATCTGGCAGGCGACATGGAGGTACGCGCGCGCGGCGGCGATTTCGATGCGGTGCAGCGTCTGTGGGACGTCTGCGGCCTCCCCGATTTCGAGCAATTGGGCGCCGAACATCATAGCCGTACGGTGTTCAAGCTGTGGCAGTGGCGCACGAGCGGTGACGGGATGATCGATGCCGACTGGTTCGCGCGCCGCCTCGCGCGGCTGAACGATGTCGAGGGCGATATCGACCAGCTCGCAAGCCGCATCGCCGCGGTGCGCACGCTCTGCTTCATCGCGCAGCGCGGCGACTGGATCGCGGGCGCGGCGGGTTGGACCGAGCAAACGCAGGCGCTCGAATCGCGCCTGTCCGACGCGCTGCACGCCGCGCTCGCGCAGCGTTTCGTCGACCGGCGGCTCGCGCTGCTGCTGCGCGACGCGGGACAGCGGGGCGCCGCGCTGCCCGTCGCGGTCGGCGCCGACGGCACCGTCGCGGTCGACGGCGAGGCGATCGGCACGCTGAAAGGCTTTCAGTTCAAGGTCGATCCGGTGGCGAAAGCGAGCGACCACCGGATGCTGCTCGCCGCGGCCGAAAAGCATCTGCGCGCCGAACTCGCGCGCCGCGCGACCGCGCTCGCCGAGGGCGACGACAGCGCGCTGTCGCTGATCGCCGAGCCGGGGACCGCGCCGCGCCTCGCCTGGCACGGCCACGCGATCGCCACGCTCGCGCGCGGGCCGACGCTCGTCCAGCCGGCGATCCAGATCGACCCGTCGCTGCGGCGGCTCGAACTGCATCAGGTGCAGGCGATTTCGGAGCGGCTCCAGCGCTTCGTCGCCGCCCAGCTCGCGCGCCACGCGGGCCCGCTCGCCGCGATGGGCGAGGCGGCGGGCGACCTCTTCACCCCGCCGCGCGTCCGCGCGCTGCTCGCCGCGCTCACCGACAACAGCGGGACGATCGGCCGCGCGGCGGTCGAGGACCAGCTGGGCGCGCTGACGCCCGAAGAACGTCCACAGTTGCGCAAGCTCGGCTTCACCATCGGCTCGCTCGATCTCTTCCACCCGCTGCTGCTCAAGCCCGAGGCGGTGCGCTGGCGCGCGGCGCTGACGGCGGCGCAGCAGGGCGCGCCGGTTCCCGTGCTGCCGCCGCACGGCGCGGTGCTGCAAAAGGCGGGCAGCCACGCCGGGCTGGTGATCGCGGGGTTCCGCCGCTGCGCGTCGGGCTGGCTGCGCATCGACATGGCCGAAAAGCTCGCGCGTCAGGCGCATGCCGCGCGGATGCAGGCGGCGGCACCGCCGACCGCGCCGCTCGCCGGCCGCGACGAGCATCATGACGATCATGCGGGTGACGAGCATGACGGCGTAGGCGCCGCGCCGCCGCCCGGCTTCGTAATCGACCCCGCGCTCGCGACCTCGCTCGGGCTCGACGAAGAGACGCGCCGCGCCTTGCTCGGCAGCTTCGGTTTCCGCAGCATCGGCGAACCCGCGCTGCAGCGCTGGCGTTGGTCGGGGCTGCGCAAGCCCGAAAAGCGCCCGCGCCGCAAGCCGCACCCGCATCGCAAAAGCGCCGACGCACCGCCGCGCGCCGCGAATGGCGAAACAAGGCGCCCGCCGACGCACCAGGCGAAGGGCAAACGCGGCAAGCCCGACAAAGTGCGTGTCGACGCGCCGCGCCCGCCGCGTCCCGACCGCCCCGACCGGCAGCCACGTCGCGGCCCGTCGCCGAACAGCCCTTTTGCCGGCCTCGCTGCGCTGCTCGCGGACGCACGCAAAGACTGATGGCAAGTCCGGGCGCCGCGGGAAGCATCCGGCTGGACAAGCTGCTGTGGTTCCTGCGCTTCGCCCGCTCGCGCAGCATGGCGCAGGCGATGGTCGAAGCGGGGCATATCAGGCTCGACGGGCGGCGCATCACGCGTTCATCATGCGCAGTGCATGCCGGGTCGACGCTCGTTCTGCCGGTTGGCGAGCGGATCGAGGTGATCCGCCTGCTTTCGTTGCCGCTCCGCCGCGGCCCCGCGCCCGAGGCGCAGGCTTGTTACCAGCGGCTCGATCCCGGGGCGTTGCCGCCCGCACAATCGGCTATCGACGCCGATGGAAATGCTTTGCACCCGCGGCATCCCGATCGTCCTATTCAGTGAGAGTGATTCGCAACTGTCGCTTAGCGTTGACGCACCGCCTTCACGCGGCATAGAGGCGAGCCCATATTGAGAGCCTGACGGCCCGATTGCCGTCATCTGAGGGAGCCGAAAGCCCATGACCTATGTCGTCACCGATGCCTGCGTCCGGTGCAAATATATGGACTGTGTCGAGGTGTGCCCCGTCGACTGTTTCTATGAGGGCGAGAATATGCTCGTCATCAATCCGAACGAATGCATCGACTGCGGCGTGTGCGAACCCGAATGCCCGGCCGAGGCGATCCTGCCCGACACCGAGAGCGGCCTGGAAAAGTGGCTCGAAGTGAACAGCAAGTTCAGCGCCGAATGGCCGAACATCACGGTCAAGAAGGACAGCCCCGCCGACGCCGACGAGTTCAAAGGCGTCGAGAACAAGTTCGAGACGCTCTTTTCGCCCGAACCCGGCGAGGGCGACTGAGGCGAAACCAGATAATCCGGACGGGGCGGGACTTTCCCGCCCCTTCTTTTTGCCCCCTTGAAAGACCTCCGCTTGGCGACGATGTAGGATCATGGAGGGGCAGCCCGCCGGATTCTCCGGCGCGGCATCCCGATAACATAAGGACGAATTCCCAATGATCGACCCGCTCGCAGCCCTTGTTCCCGTCGTCGTCGAGCAGACGAGCCGCGGCGAACGCAGCTTCGACATTTTCTCGCGCCTGCTGCGCGAACGGATCATCTTCGTCACCGGCGAGGTCGAGGACAATATGGCCTCGCTGATTACCGCCCAGCTTTTGTTCCTCGAATCGGAAAATCCGAAGAAGGACATCTATATGTACATCAACTCGCCGGGCGGAGTCGTCACCGCGGGCATGGCGATCCACGACACGATGCAATATATCCGCCCGCGCGTCGGCACGGTGTGCGTCGGTCAGGCCGCGTCGATGGGCAGCTTTCTGCTCGCCGCGGGTGAGCCCGGCATGCGCGTCGCGCTGACCAACGCGCGCGTGATGATCCATCAGCCCTCGGGCGGTGCGCGCGGCATGGCATCGGATATCGAAATCCAGGCGCGCGAGATTCTGCGCATCCGCAAGCGGATGAACGACCTGTATGTGAAATATACCGGCAAGCCGCTGAAAGAGATCGAAAAAGCGATGGACCGCGACACCTTCCTCGAAGCCGACGAGGCCAAGGCATTCGGACTCGTCGACCAGGTGTTCGACCGCCGTCCGGGCTTGCCGGGCGACGACGCGCCGAAGGATGTGAGCGAAGGCCCGACGCCCTGAGTGCCACGTCCCGAAACGAACCAGTAACCGCGTTTCTTGACGCCCGCTTCGCCCTCTGGCGCTACGCGGGACATTGAACCGATGTCACCCAATTGCCATATTGTAATTGGGTGACCGCGGGCTAGGATAAAGGCGGCGGTGCCCTTTTGGCGCTGCCAGAGGAAGATTTATGACGAAATTGAGCGGCTCGGACAGCAAGAGCACCCTTTACTGCTCCTTCTGCGGCAAGTCGCAGCACGAAGTTCGCAAGCTCATCGCAGGACCGACCGTGTTCATCTGCGACGAATGCGTTGAACTGTGCAACGACATCATCCGCGAAGAGATCAAGGGCGGGATCGCCGCACGCAAGGATGGCGCGGTGCCGACGCCGCTGGAAATCTGCCAGCATCTCGACGCCTATGTCATCGGCCAGAACACCGCCAAGCGCGTGCTGTCGGTCGCGGTGCACAATCATTACAAGCGCCTCGCCAACTCGGGCCGCGGCGATGATGTCGAACTCGCGAAGTCGAACATCCTGCTCGTCGGCCCGACCGGCAGCGGCAAGACTTTGCTCGCGCAGACGCTCGCGCGTTTCCTCGACGTGCCCTTCACCATGGCCGATGCGACGACGCTGACCGAGGCCGGCTATGTCGGCGAGGATGTCGAGAATATCATCCTCAAGCTGCTGCAGTCGTCCGACTATAATGTCGAAAAGGCGCAGCGCGGCATCGTTTATATCGACGAGATCGACAAAATCTCGCGCAAGGCCGAAAACCCGTCGATCACCCGCGACGTGTCGGGCGAAGGCGTGCAGCAGGCGCTGCTCAAGCTGATGGAAGGCACGACCGCGAGCGTTCCGCCGCAGGGCGGGCGCAAGCATCCGCAGCAGGAATTCCTGCAGGTCGACACGACGAACATCCTGTTCATCGCCGGCGGCGCGTTCAGCGGCCTCGAAAAGATCATCGGCGACCGCCTGCAGGGCAAGTCGATCGGTTTCGGCGCGCATGTCGCCGGCCCCGACGAGCGCCGCATGGGCGAAGTGCTGAAGAATATCGAGCCCGAGGATCTGCTGAAATTCGGCCTGATCCCCGAATTCGTCGGCCGCCTACCGGTCATCGCGACGCTCGAGGATCTCGACATCGACGCGCTGGTCAAGATTTTGGGCGAGCCCAAGAACGCGCTGGTGAAGCAGTATCGCAAGCTCTTCGACCTCGAGGAGGTTGTGCTGACCTTTACCGACGATGCGCTGGTCGCGGTCGCCAAGAAGGCAATCGAACGCAAGACCGGCGCGCGCGGGCTGCGCTCGATCGTCGAGGCGATCCTGCTCGACACGATGTTCGACCTGCCCGACCTCACCGACGTGGTCGAGATCGTCGTCGACAAGGATGTCGTCGAGGGCCGCAAGGATCCGGTGCGCGTCTATGCCGACAAGGCGAAAGAAGCCGCAGGCGACGCCGCCTGAGTCGCACATGGGGCGCCCCACGGGGCGCCCTTTTATGTTGCATTGCAGCAACAGTTTCCGGAAAAAACGCATCCCCGCCTGTGGATAAGTTTGGGCACCTGACGAAAATTAGCGGTTTTTTGCACCGCGTCTGAGCGGCGCGGCCCTCCCCGCTTGCACTGTCACAATTGCTGTCACAATCGTGCCACATGCGGGCTTCAGGGGCGCTCGCAGGTCAGGCGCGCCCCATTCGGGCGCCTGCCAAATGCACACCAAAGGGGACAATCCAAATGCATTTCCGTCATTATCTGGCTGCCAGCGCCGCTGCGCTCAGCCTGAGCGTCGCGCTCGCCGCTCCCGCCGCAGCCCAGGAAACCAGCTCGTCGCTCCGGGGGACCGTCGAAACGGCCAGCGGCCCGGTCGCCGGCGCCGCCGTCACCGTGACCCACGTCCCGTCGGGCACCGTGTCGCGTACGACCACCGACGCCAGCGGCAATTTCGGCGCCAACGGCCTTCGCGTCGGCGGCCCCTACACGGTCGAAGTGACCGCTGACGGTTTCGACAGCACGCAGGTCACCGACCTGTTCCTGCAGGCCGGCCAGCCTTTCCGCCTGCCGATCACGCTCGAAGACACGGCGATCGTCGTGACGGCCTCGTCGGTCAAGGGCGCAGTCGAAACCTCGAACGGCCCGATCACCGCGCTCAACCGCGAAGCGATCGAAGGTGCCGCCTCGATCAACCGTGACATCCGCGACCTCGCACGCCGCGATCCGCTGGTCACGCTCGACCTGAGCAACGCCCGCACGATCGAAGTCGCCGGCAACAACGGCCGTCTCAACCGCTTCTCGGTCGACGGCGTCCAGATGAGCGACGACTTTGGCCTCAACAACGGCGGCCTGCCGACCTCGCGCGGCCCGGTTCCTTTCGACGCGATCGAGCAATTCTCGGTCAAGGTCGCCCCCTTCGACATCGCCGAGGGCGATTTCCAGGGCGGCGCGGTCAACGTCATTCTCCGTTCGGGCGGCAACAAGTTCCACGGCGGCGCCTTCTTCACCTACACCGACGACAGCCTGACCGGCGACCGCACCCGCGGTCGCAACATCAATCTGAACTTCGACAGCAAGCAATATGGTGCGCACCTCAGCGGGCCGCTGATCAAGGACAAGCTGTTCTTCATGCTTGCCTATGAAAAAACGAAGGAAAGCGATCCGTTCGACGATGGGTTCGGCGACGGCTTCGCGAACCAGGTCCCCGGCCTGACGCAGGCGGTGATCGACCAGGTCAGCAACGTCGCACAGTCGCGCTATGGCTACGACACGCTGGGCCTGTCGCCGAATGCGGTCGAAGAAGACGAAAAGATCATCGGCAAGCTCGACTGGAACATCAGCGACACGCAGCGCGCATCGCTGACCTATATCCGCAACGTCGGCACGCAGCAGTTCCAGCAGAACACCTTCCTGACCGCGCCTTTCGCGCTGGGTTTCCAGTCGAACGGCTATGAGCTGGCCGAAGAAGTCAACTCGGGTTCCTTTGAACTGAACTCGACCTGGTCGGACACTTTCTCGACCACCTTCCGCGCATCGTATCGCGACTATAACCGCGACCAGACGCCGTTCGGCGGCCGCGAGTTCCCGCAGATGGAAGTCTGCACCGACGCGGCTTCGACGGGTTCGGCAACCAGCTGCGACGGCACGCGCCTGTTCTTCGGCCCCGACGTCAGCCGTCAGTCGAACGACCTCAACACCGAAAATCTGTCGTTCGACCTCACCGCGCGTCTGGACGCCGGCGATCATTCGTTCCGCCTGCTCGCGGGCTACACCGACGTTTCGGTGTACAACCTGTTCCTGCAGCGTTCGCTCGGCGATTTCTATTTCGATAGCCTCGCCGATTTCGCCGCTGGCAATGCGAACCGCCTGCGCTACGGCAACGCGGTGCCCAGCCTCGATCCGAACGATGCCGCGGCCCGTTTCAGCACGCAGAACTACACCGTGGGCATCCAGGACGACTGGCAGGTCACCCCCGATCTGACGCTGTCGCTCGGCGTTCGTTACGACCTGTTCGGCAACGATGTGAAGCCGCCGCTGAACCCGAACTTCCTGGCTCGTTATGGCTTCCACAACCGCGAAACCTTCAACGGCCGCGACGTGCTGCAGCCGCGCTTCGGCTTCAACTGGCAGGCCACCGACAAGCTGATCGTCCGCGGCGGCGTCGGCATTTTCTCGGGCGGCACGCCCGACGTCTATCTGTCGAACAGCTTCTCGAACACGGGCCTGCTGACCAACTCGGTCGACATCAACGACGCCAACTGTGCGGCGTCGGTGACCTGTAACGCCCTTACCAACGTCTCGAATGGCACAATCCCGACCAGCGTCACCGACTTCCTGTCGCGGAACGTCGGCTCGTTGGCAGCCGCGCCGACCGACAATATCGATCCGGATCTGAAGGTCGCGCGCAAGTGGAAGGCTTCGTTGCAGGCCGATTATGAAATCGGCGACGGCTGGTTCGTCGGCGGCCAGTTCCTGTACGACAAGAACATCTATGGCTACACGTGGACCGACCTGCGCTCGGTGCCGGTCGGCACGTTGCCCGATGGTCGCACCCGCTATGGTCCGATCGGCGGCGCCGCAACGAGCAACCGCGATCTCCAGCTGACCAACAGCGAAAAGGGCCGCGCCTATTTCGCGACCGCCCGCTTCGCCAAGGCATGGGACTTCGGCCTCTCGATCGACGGCAGCTACACCTATTCGAACGTCAAGGACGAAGGCGCGATGACCTCTTCGACCGCGTCGTCGAACTATGGCAACAACGCCTTCGTCGATCCGAACCGCGCTGCCTATGGCCGGTCGATCTACGAATATACCCACCAGTGGAAATTCGGCGCCGACTTCAAGCGCAACTTCTTTGGCGACAATGAAACGCGTATCAGCCTGTTCGGCGAATATCGCTCGGGCCGCCCGTACAGCGTCACCATGCTGGACAACAGCAGCGGCCGCGGCGCGGTGTTCGGCACCGTCGGGAACCTTGGCAACATGCTGCTCTACGTTCCCACCGGTGCCAACGATCCGCTCGTCCAGTGGGGTTCGCACACTGCCAACGGCGCAACCGTGACCGCAGCGCAGAACGAAGCGGCGTTCAACGATCTGATCAGCCAGCTCGGCCTCGAAAATTATCGCGGCAAGATCGTCAAGAAGAACAGCCAGACCTCGCCCGACTTCTTCAAGGTCGACCTGCACTTCAGCCAGGAAATCCCGGCCTTTGTTGGCAATGCGAAGTTCAAGCTGTTCGCGGACGTCGAGAATGTGCTGAATCTGATCGACAGCGACTGGGGTTCGCTCCGTCAGGTGTCGTTCCCGTACAACTCGGCATTGGTGCGCGTCACCTGCGCCGCGACGAGCGGGGCGAACTGCACCAAATATCAGTATACCAACACTCTTGCACCGAACGAGGTTCTGACGAACCGCGTGTCGCTGTACGGCGTCCGCGTCGGCGTGAAGGTCAACTTCTAAGCCATCCGGCTTCGGCCAAAAAGAAAAGGGGCGCGGGAGGCAACTCCCGCGCCCTTTTCTTTGGGTGAGAACAGGTCCGGCGCAAGCGGCGCTCTTGACGGATCAGCCCGCGGCGATGCGGTGCGCGGTCTCCTGCACAAGCGCGATCATGTTGGGCACGCCCTGCGTCCGGTTCGACGACAGCTGGCGCGTGAGGTCGAAGGGCGCGAGCGCCGCCGCGACGTCCATGTCGGCGACTTCGGCCGCGGGCTTGTCCTGCACCGCGGCGAGCACGAGCGCGACGATCCCCTTGGTGATCGCGGCGTTGCTGTCGGCGAGGAAGTGGAGCTGCCCGTCTTCGCGTGGCACCGGATAGACCCAGACGCTGGCCGAACAACCGCGCACCATTGTCGCGTCGGTCTTGAGCGCATCGGGCATCGGCTCGAGCGTCCGGCCGAGATCGATCAGCAGGCGATAGCGATCGTCGCCGTCGAGAAAATCATATTCGTCGAAGATATCGGTCAGGCTGCGCATGGCCGCGCCACTCGCATAGATGGCGCCAAGTTGAAAGAGCCCTGAAACGACATCGGCCCGCTTCCCTGTCAGCCGCCGGACGGATGGCGACGGACAGGGGAGAGGGCCGGTGCCGCGCGGGTGTCGCGGATGGATTAGAGATCGACCCCCGCCGCGATGGCTTCGAGCTTGCGCAGCCGTTCCTTGAGGTCGGCGATCTCGATCCGCGACCCGGCGTGCGGGACGCCTGGATCCTGCGCGAGCGGCGCGTGGTGGCCCGCGGCGAGTTCCTCGCGCTTGAGCTGGATCCAGTCGCGCCAGCCGCGCAGCGCGACCAGGCTGACGATGGTCAGTGCGGTCAGCGCGATCGCTGCGGCGGTGAAGTCGGGGGTGATGAAAGCCATGAGCGTTGCTCCTTTTCCGGCATTCAGATTTTGCTGTTGTCGCGCAATTTCTCGATTTCCTGATCGAGCGTGACCGCGCGGTTGTGGTCGGTGGCGATGCGTTCGAGCACCTGGATCCGGTCCTTCAGCGCACGGATTTCGGCTTGCAGCGCCTTGGTCTCGCTATTGTCGGTGGCGACGAAATAGTCGCCGCCCTTGTGATCGCGGCGGATGCCGTGCTTGGCGCGGATAATGCTGCCGATGGTCACGATCAGGACGATGCCGACAACCATTTCAAACGGGCCCATGGGGAAGATCCTTTCCGTATATCTTTGTTTTTAGTTCAGCGGGGCGTCGCGCAGCTTTTCGATCTCGTCGGCGACATCAATTCCCTTGTCGGTAACGATGCGCTCGAGAACACGGACGCGCGCCTCCAGCCGTTCGGTTTGCGCCGCATATTGCGCGGCCTTCTCGGCGGTCTCGTGGGTGATCGCCTGGAACTGCTTTTCCTTGAACTTCAAGGTCCGCTCATAAGCGGCATAGCCGATGGCCAAGGTGACGGGCAGTCCGACGACGATGGCGAGAATGAAGATGACTTCCATGGTTCAATCTCCTCAGTTAGAGGGGCGCCGCAACGCCTCGATCTCATGGCTCAGCCGGTGGCTCTCGTCGGTGACGATGCGCTCGATCACCGCGAGGCGATCCTTCACCGAACCGAGCTCGGCGCGCAGCTGGGCATTTTCCTGGCTGATCAGCTTGACGCGTTCCATCGCCTCGTCGCTGGTCTTGGGGTAAACCGCCTTGCCCCAGCTGTTTTCGAGCGGATAACCGTTCTTGACGCGGAGCCAGGCGGTGAAGACCCACCCTCCGACCCCGGCCAGCCCGATGGTGGCGATGACGGGGGCGATGGCGTTCAGGACATCGAGATTCATTGTCTTTTATCCTCTCAGCGCAGGCGGTCGATCTGGCTGGCGAGCTCTGCCGCCTGACCATGGTTTTCGGTCGCGATGCGTTCGAGCACCGAAATCCGCTCTTCCAGCCGGCTGACCTGCCCCGCCAGCTTGGCGTTGTCATCGGTCAGCAGGGCGATTTTTCGATCAGCGTCGGGGTCGGTTCGATGAACCGTGCCGCCCCATTCATTCTCAACGGGATAGCCGTGCTTGGCGCGGATCCAGGTGGTGAACATCCAGCCGCCGATCGACAATGCGATGATGGCGAGGACAAAAGTGGTGCCACCGAAATTCATGTATCTTCCTCCCTGTTGCCGTTTCCGCGTGAGGCCCGATCAGCGGAGAGCGTCGATCTCGTCCGCGAGGCGGCGGTTGTGGCTCGTATAATATTGCTCGATGTCGGCAAGCCGGCGGTCGATGTCGCGGAAGCGCGACTTGATGTCGCGGGTCGATGCGGTCGGGTTGCTGCGCACACCCTGCCAGAATTTCGCTTCCTCGCTCGAACCATAGAGCGCGAACGGCTTGGGCGTGCCCATCCAGGCGACCATCCAGTAGGCGATCAGCGTCCAGGGGAAGCCGCCCATCAGGGTCAGGAGGACCGCGCCGACGCGGACCCAGAGGACGTCGATCCCGCTATAATCCGCGATCCCGGCGCACACACCGCTCCATTTGCCGTTCTGCTTGTCGAGGTAGAATTTTGTGCGGCTGGCAGACATCTCAGTTCCTCCGGCTATTGTTTTCGAGTTGCGCCAGTTCTTCATCGCTGCGTACCGCGGGGCGGAAGTCGGGATGGTCGGCGCTGATGATGCGTTCGACGGTGTGCAGGCGGTTTTCGAGCCTTCGTGCCGTATCATAGAGTTCGTCGAGCAGCTGTTCGTCTTCTCCGGTCAGCGTCTTGGCCTGCTTCCACTTCGTGATGTAGTGGAGGATCAGCCAAGGCAGACCGAGGAAGAGGGTTCCGATAACGATCGGGACGATGATGATCTCTTCCATCGGCCTTGCTCCTTACTGCTTGCTGGCCTGCGCGGCTTTCAGCGCGGCGAGTTCGTCGGCAACCTTGTCGGCGGCCTGCAGTTCGGCGATCTCTTCGTCGAGCGACTTCTTGTAACCGAGGCTCAGCGCATCGGCGCGGCCTTCGGCTTCGTCGACGCGGCGTTCGAGGATCTCGAAGCGCGAGAAGGCGTCTTCGACGCGGTCGCCGTTGGTCATCTCGCGCAGCTTGTAGCGATTCTCGGCGCTCTCGAGGCGGTTGACGACGCTCGACTGGCGCGCGCGGGCTTCCGAAAGCTTCTTTTGCAGCTTGGCGATGTCGGCCTCGTAACCGGTCAGCGCGTCATCGAGGACGGCGATCTCGGCCTTGAGCTTCTCGGCCATGTCGCCGGCCTTCTGCTTTTCGACGAGCGCGGCGGTGGCGAGGTCTTCGCGGTCCTTCGACAGCGCGAGTTCGGCCTTTTCCTTCCAGCTGTCCTGCAGGCTTTCGAGCTTGGCGATGTGGCGGCGCATTTCTTTCTGGTCCGCGATGGTGCGGGCGGCGGAGGCGCGAACTTCGAGGAGCGTTTCGTTCATCTCGAAGATGATCTGGCGGATCATCTTTTCGGGGTCCTCGGCCCGGTCGAGCAGGTCGGTGACGTTGGCGGCGATGATGTCGCGGGTTCGTGAAAAAATACCCATTTTGAAACTCCTGTCGAAAATCTTGAGACCATTGTCTGTTTTTGAAGAAAAGCTGGTGCCGGGGCGGGGCAAGGGGGGAGAGTGCCCCGGCACCAGTGCCGGTCAGGCCAAAGCGCTGACCGCCGGGGACATGACAGCGGCAACCAGCGGGCCGGCGGGGGTGCCGGTGACGCTGGCGGCAACCTGGGGCTGGTCGATCACGCCGACGAGGATGGCAAGCGCTCCGACCGCGCTGAGCGCGAAAGTGGCGGCCTGGGCAAACATCGTTTTCATGGATCAACCTTCCCTGTGTTTTCGCTGCACCGGTGCGATCTGCGCCGGTTCGTCTGAAACAATGCATAGGGCGTGCCAATTGCGTGCGCCCACGGAAAACCGCCGAACTTCACGCTGAAACGGCGCCCCCAATCGATTTGACTTGCCAATCAGCGGGAAAATTTGCCAATGATTGGGAATGGAGCGCGAGACCCAATTTATCGGCCAATCGGCGGCGTTTCAGGACGCGGTCGAACGCGCGAGCCTCGCCGCCTCGCTCGACCGCCCGGTGCTGGTGATCGGCGAGCGCGGGACGGGCAAGGAATTGATCGCCGAACGCCTCCACCGGCTGTCGACGCGCTGGGATCGCCCCTATGTGATCATGAACTGCGCCGCGATGCCCGAAACGCTGATCGAGTCCGAATTGTTCGGACACGAGGCGGGCGCCTTCACCGGCGCGACGCGCACCCGCGCGGGGCGCTTCGAGGAAGCCGACGGCGGCACCTTGTTCCTCGACGAACTCGCGACAATGTCGATGGGCGCGCAGGAGCGGCTGCTGCGCGCGGTCGAATATGGCGAGGTGACGCGCGTCGGATCGTCGCGCCCGATCCGCGTCGACGTGCGTATCGTTGCGGCGACGAACGAGCATCTGCCCGCGCTCGCCGACGATAATCGCTTCCGCGCCGACCTGCTCGACCGGCTGTCGTTCGAGGTTATCACCCTGCCCCCGCTGCGCGCACGCGAAGGCGATATCGAGGTGCTCGCCGAATATTTCGGGCAGCGCATGGCGGCGGTGCTCGGATGGGACGAATGGCCGGGTTTCGGTCCGCGCGCGCTCGCGGCGATGGAAGGCCACGACTGGCCGGGCAATGTCCGCGAATTGAGGAATGTTATCGAGCGCGCGATCTATCGCTGGGCCGACGCCGAAAAGCCGGTCGACGCGCTGAGCTTCGACCCGTTCGCGAGCCCGTGGCAGCCGGTATCGCGCAAGGTCCCCGCACGGCCCGAGGCGTCCGCGCCGGCGCCGGCGAATGACGCCGCGCACGCGGCCACCGCCCCGCCCTCGGGCCCGGTCAGCGACCTGCGCGCGGCGGTCGACGCTTATGAAAAGCAGATATTGTCCGACACGATGGCACGCTGCCGCTTCAACCAGAAGGTCGCGGCCGAAGCGCTGGGCCTCAGTTACGACCAGATCCGCCACGCGCTGAAAAAGCACGGGCTTAATCAGTAAGGGCGGTTGATCCTCCCTGTCGCGAAGCGATGGGGAGGTGGCAGCGCGAAGTGCTGACGGAGGGGCCAATGACGCAACGTCGCTGCCCCTCCACCATCCTGCGGATGGTCCCCCTCCCCACCGCTTCGCGGCAGGGAGGATTTTCGCATTACTGCCCTGGCAACTGCGCGTTCAACGCTTCCAGCACCGCGTCCTGCGTCGAGGCGAGGTCGGCGAGCCGATCGCGCAGCGCATAGATGTCGGGAAGCCCGTCGATCTGCTCGTCGACGCTGCGCTCGAGATAGAGGCGATCGATATCGGCGAGCGCCGCGGTGAGCGGCGCGCGCGCCGCGGTAAGGCGCGAGATCGCCTGCTGCGCGACGACCCAGCGTTCGCTGCCGACGGGCGCGCCCGCGGCGGCCGAAACCGCCGACGCCGTCGCGGCCCGTTCGGCGGCAAAGGCCTGCTGGCCCGCGGCACCATCCGATTCCCAGCGCTGAAGCCGTCCGGCGAGGTCGGTGGGCAGCGGCCCCGGGGGCGCGACGACGACCGCGGGGGGCGCGACATCGAATCGCCCCTCGATCGCGCGCTTTGCCAGCGAGGGTCCGTCATTGGCCTGCGTCGCGGCGCAGGCGGGCAGCGGCAGGAGCAGCGGAGCAAAAAGAAAGGCGCGCTTCATCGCCGCCCCTGATATGGGCGCACCGACGGCGCAGCAAGCACCGAATCGGCGGCGCGCGCGATAATCGGTGCAGCCCCGCGCTTTTGGATGAAAAGCACGGGATTTGGCGGTTGACAGCGACGGCTTGGCTCGCTAGTGGCGCTGACTTTCCCGCATGCCGGAAAAATCGCCTGCTTTGGCGGGTGACTGGCAGCGTGGGTGTTTTAGTTTCTGATTGGATGGAAGACCATGTTCGCAATCGTGCGCACGGGCGGCAAGCAGTATCGCGTCGCCGCTGGAGACAAGATCGCCGTTGAAAAGATCGACGGCGAAGCTGGCGACACCGTGTCGCTGGGCGACATCCTGCTGGCCGGTGACGGCGGCGAAGTGAAGAGTGCCGATGGCCTCGTCGTTTCGGCCGAGATCATCGCCCAGACGCGCGGCGAAAAGGTCATCGTCTTCAAGAAGCGCCGCCGGCACAATTATCGTCGCCGCAACGGTCACCGCCAGTCGCTGACGCTGCTGCGCATCCTCGCCGTCGGCGATGCCAAGAAGGCCGCGCCGAAGAAGGAAGCCGCTCCGAAGGCAGAGGCCGCTCCGGCCGCCGAAGCCAAGGCTGCTGCGCCCGCCAAGGAAGCCGCGCCGAAGAAGGCCGCTGCTCCGAAGACCGAAGCCGCTGCCGAAGCGCCCGCAAAGAAGCCCGCTGCCAAGAAGGCAGCCCCCAAGAAGGAAGCCTGAGCGCGGCAACGCGGCTCGGCCTCTCGAACGAACGAATTAAGGAGCATCAGTCATGGCACATAAGAAAGCAGGCGGTTCTTCGCGCAACGGTCGCGACTCAGCCGGCCGCCGCCTTGGCGTGAAGAAGTTCGGCGGTCAGGAAGTGATCGGCGGCAACATTATCGTGCGTCAGCGCGGCACCAAGGTTTACCCGGGTGTCAACGTTGGCATGGGCAAGGACCACACGCTGTTCGCAACCGCCGACGGCCAGGTCCGATTCCACGATGGCAAGCTTGGCCGCAAATATGTGTCGGTCGACGCCATGGCGGAAGCCGCCGAATAAGGACGATCTTCCAGGGTCGTCCACCAAGGGATGACCCGGAACGGTCCTTTCCGCCGCAAGCGGAAACAAAGTTCGAAAAGAGGGAGACGGGTCGCCCCCGATCTCCCTTTTTTCTTGTCCAAAATCCGTCACTTGTGACGATCGGGCGCGAAAACGGGGCCATCCATCTCCCTCCATATCGAATGTCGTCAAAGCGTCACCATCTGGCGCCAAGGCGACAGGCATTGGGAGTTAGAAAAGATGTTCGCGCGTACCGAAAGACTGTTGCTGCGGCCCGGCTGGCTGGAAGACGCCCCCGCGCTCGCCCAAGCGATCGGCGAGGAAGCGGTGGTCCGCAATCTCGCTCGCGCCCCTTGGCCCTATGGCGAAGAGCAGGCACAGGCATATTTGAGCCAGCCGATCGATCCCGACCAGCCGCGCTTCCTGATCTTTGCCCGCACCGGCGGCGCGCCGCGCCTCGTCGGCGGCTGCGGCATAGCGCCGAGCCCCGAGGGTCCGCTCGAAATGGGTTACTGGATCGCGCGGCCCTATTGGGGCCTCGGCTTTGCGACCGAGGCCGGGCGCCAGCTCATCCATATCGCGCGCGCGATGAACCTGCCGAAGCTGTCGGCGGGCCACTTCCTCGACAATCCGGCGTCGGGCGCGGTGCTGCGCAAGCTTGGTTTTAAGCCCACCGGCAAGGTCGCGCAGCGCTATAGCCTCGCGCGTGGCGGCGAGGCGGCGTGCGCGCTGTTCGAGGAAGGCGACGCCACATCGGACGGCACCGTCACCCCGATGCGAAGCCGCATCGGGGTGGACGAGGATTTCCGTGAGGAATTGCGCCTGATCGCGGCTTAACAGTTAGCGTCGCCCCCGCGAAGGCGGGGGCCGCTGGCAGCCTTACGCTATTCCGATAGCGGCCCCCGCCTTCGCGGGGGCGACGATTTCATTACCCCCGCATCTTGTTGACCATGCCCATGATGTCGTCGAGGGGATTGCCGTCGCCGTCCATGTCGAGCATCTTGCCGAGGCCGCCCAGGCTTCCGCCAAGGCCGCCGGCCGACGGGGCCGCACCGCCGCCCATCGCGCCGCCGAGCACATTGCCGAGCATACCGCCGAGGCCGCCGCTCTCGCCGCCCTGCCCGCCCTGCTTCGCCATATAGCCCGCGGCCATCATCGCGAGCATCGGCAGCATCTGCTTGAGAATCCCCGAATCGATCCCGGTCTGCGCGGCCGCCTGTCCGGCGACGGTGCGGCTGACATCCTTCGACCCGAAAATCTGCCCGAGCACGTCATTGCCCTGGCTCACTTCCGTGGGCTGCGATCCGAGGACCGAATCGAGCAGCCCGCCGCCGCCCAGCTGGCCGAGCAGCCCGCCCAGTCCTTCGACGCCGCCGCCCGATTGCGCCTGTTTTTTGAACCCGCCGAGAATCGCGGGAAGCAGCGCGTCGGCGCCCTGTTTTGCCATCGCGGGCGGAATGCCCAGTTCCTTCGCCATCGATTCGATGCCGCCAGCCTGCGCCAAAATGTCGGTGAGATTCATATCGTCATACTCCCGCTTCGGCGCGGATCGGACACCGCGCCGACTGGAATGAGTATAGCAGCGCGCGAGCGAAGAACGAGTCGGTCTTTTGACTGTCATTCTCAAATGCATAGTCCTAGCCTGCAACTGTTCGACTCGCCTCTTCCGGGTTGGGCCGCTATTCTAGTGGGAGCTACACAATGAGCATTTTCGGCAAGATCAAGGACGCCATCTTCGGCAAGAAGGCCGTCGCCGCAGAACCCGCCGCCCCGGCCGCCCCCAGCCCCGTCGGCACCGCGCTCGACGCCGCGACGCAAGCCATGGCAGCAGCGGCCGCCGCGCCGGTCGATGTCGATGCCATCCTCACCGCCGAGGCCGCCAATGCCGGGCAGGATCTCAACTGGCGCACGTCGATCGTCGACCTGATGAAGCTGCTCGGGATCGATTCGAGCCTCGCCAACCGCAAGGAGCTGGCGCAGGAACTCGGCTATACCGGCGAACTCGACGGCAGCGCCGAAATGAACATCTGGCTGCACAAGGCGGTGATGCGCGAACTCGCGGCGAACGGCGGCAAGGTGCCCGCCGACCTTACCGACTGATAGACGGCCGATAATTTTCGACGGGGGTCGGGAGGGCGGAGGCTTTCCCGGCCCCTTTTCGTTGACCGCCGCGCGGCGCTCCCTAGACAGGTTTCACAAGAAACAAGTCGCCAGGGAGCAGCCCGTGTCCAATCCGCTTTCCACCCCCGTCAGCCGCCGCCAGACGCTCGCCACACTCGGCGCGGGCACCGCGGGGCTTGCCCTCGCCGGCCCCGCGGCCGCGCTGCAGTCGCCGCCGAAGACCGGCGCGCAGAAACTGCTCGATTCGGTCGCCGACAATCTGCTCGCGCTGTCGCCCGAAGGCGCGACGTCGCTCGGCATCGACACCGGCGCGCGCGCCGCGATGCGGGGGCGTCTCGGCGACCGGTCGGCGGCAGGACAGAAAACCGTCGCCGACACGCTCAGGGCCGACCTCGCGCGCGTGCGCGCGTTCGACAAGGCGGGACTCGATCACAGTACGCGCACCAGCCTTGCCGTCGTCGAAAGCGCCTATGGCGTCGCGCTCGACGGCTTTGCCCTGCCCTATGGCGACGTCGCGGTCGGCGGCTGGCGCAACACGCCCTATGTCGTGATCCAGAATGTCGGTGCCTATCTCGACGTCCCAAAATTCCTCGACAGCGACCATCCGGTGAAGAATGCCGCCGATGCCGAAGCCTATCTGTCGCGTCTCAACGCCTTTCCCGGCGCGCTCGATGGCGAAACCGACCGGCTGAAGGCCGCGGGCGGACAGGGAATGATCGCCCCCGCCTTCCTGATCGACAAGGCGGTGAAGCAGATGGAGGCGAGCCTTGCCGATGCGAAGGCGGGCGGCTCGATGGTCGAAAGCCTCGTCCGCCGCACCGGCACGGCGAAGATCGCGGGCGACTGGAGCGCGCGCTCGGCGAAGATCGTGCAGGGTCCCGTCGTCGCGGCGCTCGAACGCCAGCTCGCTGAGATGAAGGCGCAGCGGCCGAAGGCGACAATGGACGCCGGCATGTGGGCGCGGCCGGGCGGCGACGAATGGTATGCGTGGGGGCTGCGCGCCTCGACCACCACCCGCATGACCCCCGACGAGATCCACGCGATGGGCCGCGAAGAACTCGCCGAACTCCACGGCCGGATGGATCCGATCCTCAAAAAGCTCGGCTACACGCAAGGCTCGGTCGGCGACCGGATGAACGCGCTCGCCAAGGATCCGCGCTTCAAATTCCCTGACAATGATGCGGGCCGCGCCGAAATCCACGCCTATATCCAGACGTGGCTCGGCAAGATCCGCGCCGAGTTGCCGCGCGCCTTCCGCACTTTGGTGAAAGGCAATGTCGAGGTGAAGCGGCTACCGCTCGCCGAGGAGCCCGGCGCGCCCGCGGCCTATGGCGGCGCGGGGTCGATCGACGGCAGCGTTCCGGGCAAATTCTGGATCAACCTGCGCACGACCGAGCTCCACAGCAAATATTCGCTCCCCGACCTGACGATGCACGAGGCGATCCCCGGGCATGTGTGGCAGGGCGAATATGCGAACCAGATGCCGCTGATCCGTACGATGCTGGCGTTCAACGCCTATTCGGAAGGGTGGGCCTTGTACGCCGAGCAGCTCGCCGACGAACTCGGCCTCTACGACGATTTCGAGGTCGGGCGTTTGGGCTACCTCCAGTCGCTCGCATTCCGCGCCTGCCGCCTCGTCGTCGATACCGGCCTTCACGCGAAGCGCTGGACGCGCGAGCAGGGCGTTGACTTTTTCGTCAAGGAAAATGGCTCGAACCCGCTCGAGGTCGCGAGCGAGGTCGACCGTTATTGCAGCTGGGCCGGACAGGCGTGCGGCTACAAGGTCGGGCACAGCGAGATCGTCCGCCAGCGCGGACTCGCGCAAAAGGCGCTCGGCGCAAAATATGACCTCCGCGATTTCGACAATGTCGTCGTCGAGGGCGGCAACGTCCCGCTCGACGTGCTCGCGCAGAATGTCGCGGCCTATGTGGCGGAGAAGAAGGCATGACGGTGCGGCGCATGATGCAAAGCCTGTTCGGCGTGGCGCTGCTCGCGGCGATCCCGGGGCAGGCATCCGAATCGGCCCCGCCGCACGGCGGCGCGCGCGTCGCCATCGTGACGAGCGACGTCGATCGCTTTTACGCGCTTTATGATGACCCCGCACTCGCAAGCCAGCCCGATGTGGTGGCGACGCGCTATCTGGCCGCCCCCACGCCGGGGCTGGCGGAATTCATGGTGATGCGCCGGATCACCCCCGAAAAGCTCGCCGCCGCGCTGCGCGACAAACGCCAGGTCTTTGACGACGCGCGTGGTTGCGCGACCCATCTTCCCGATGTCCGCACGCGGCTTGTCGCCGCGACGGACCGCCTCGCCCAGCTTTATCCCGCTGCGAAATTCCCCCCGATCACCATCGCCATCGGCCGCGCCACGACGGCGGGAACGGCGAATGCGAAGGGGCTGTACATCGGCCTCGAAGCCTTGTGCGCCGCCAAATTCATCGAAGCCGACGACGAGGACCGCTTCGTCCACGTCATCGCGCATGAATATGTCCACGCGCAGCAGCCGCTTGCGCAAGTCGAGGATCGCGAAGAATCGGTGCTGCGCGCCGCGCTCGTCGAGGGCGCCGCCGAATTTGTCGCCGAACAGATGTCGGGTTCGGTCGGCTATCCGCTGCTCCACATATGGGCCAAGGGACGCGAGAAGGAGCTGGAGACGGCTTTCCTCGCCGAGAAGGACGCCAAGGCGATCGGGTCGCGCTGGCTCTACAACAAACAAGGCGCGGACGGGTGGCCCGGCGACCTTGGTTATTGGGTCGGCTATCGCGTCGCGAAAAGCTATTACGGCCGGACCCCGGACAAGGCCGCGGCGATCAAGGCGATCATCGAGATGCGCGACCCCGCCGCCTTCCTCGCGGAGAGCGGTTGGACGCCCGGAATGAAGCTTTAGGCAGGCAGCGGCGCGAGATCGGGTTCGACGAAGGCGCGCCGCGCCGGGACCGAAAAGAGCAGCTCGCGGCTGTAGAAGCGTAGCGGCCAGTCGCGACGGCCGATGTCGGAAAGCAGCAGCGCGTTGACGCGCGCCGCGAGCCCGGTCTCCGCCGTCTCCGACAGGAACAGCCGCACGCCTGCGACATAGGCGCGGGTAACGCTGTCATGATAGCCGCCATGGTCGTCGTTCACGCCGCCGACGCTTTCGTTGAAGCGGCGGATAATGGTGCCAATCTCGGCGTCAACATCGACGTCGCGGCGCTCGGTCAGCAGCCAGAGGCACGCGCCGAGATGCGCCTCGTGCGTCCACGCCTCGCGCGGCAACGCGCACGCCAGCAGCCCTTCGCCGAGCGCGCGGATTTCATCGTCGCGCGCGAACAGGCGCGGTTTATATTCGGTGGTCATGAGTCCGGTCCTTCCGGGTGATGTGCCACCCGGAAGCGATCCGGGTCAATTACGCTGCGACGGCGGCCTGCGGTGCGGCCTGGCGGACGCCTTCGTCGACATGGTCCGCAAATTGCGCGAAATTGTCGATGAATTGGCCGACGAGCGTTTGCGCGGTGCGGTCATAGGCCGCCTTGTCGGCCCACGCTTCGCGCGGATCGAGCAGGTTGCTGTCGACGCCCGGAACCGCGACGGGGACCATGAAGCCGAAATTCGGGTCCTTGCGGAATTCGGCGTCGTTGAGGCTGCCGTCGAGCGCGGCGTTGAGCAGCGCGCGCGTCGCCTTGATCGGCATGCGCTTGATCCCGTCCATCGTCGCCATGCCGCCGGTCCAGCCGGTGTTGACGAGCCAGCACTGGACGCCGCCCTTGGCGATGCGTTCCTTGAGCAGATTGCCGTAGACCGACGGGTGGCGCGGCATGAAGGGCGCGCCGAAGCAGGTCGAGAAGGTCGCCTCGGGCTCGGTCACGCCGATTTCGGTCCCCGCGACGCGCGCGGTGTAGCCCGACAGGAAATGATACATCGCCTGATCGGGGGTCAGCTTCGCGATCGGGGGCAAAACGCCATAGGCATCGGCCGTCAGCATGATCACCGTCTTGGGCACCGGACCCATATTATGGTCCGACGTGTTCGGAATGAAGTCGATCGGGTACGAACCGCGGCTGTTCTCGGCGAGGCTCGCGTCGTCGAAATCAAGCTCGCGCGTCACGGGATCGATCACGACATTTTCGAGCACGGTGCCGAAACGCTTCGTCGTCGCGAAAATCTCGGGCTCGGCCTCGGGCGAGAGGCGGATCATCTTCGCGTAGCAGCCGCCCTCGAAGTTGAAGACCGCGGTGTCCGACCAGCCATGCTCGTCGTCGCCGATCAGCGTGCGCGAGGCGTCGGCCGACAGCGTCGTCTTGCCGGTGCCCGACAGGCCGAAGAAGACCGCAGTGTCGCCCTTGGGGCCGATATTCGCCGAGCAATGCATCGGCATCACGCCATCGACGGGGAGCAGATAGTTGAGGATGCCGAACACCGATTTCTTCATCTCGCCGGCATACTGCGTGCCGCCGATCAGGATCAGCTTCTCGGCAAAATTGACCGCGACGACGGTTTCGGTTCGCGTACCGTGCTTCGCGGGATCGGCGCGGAAGCTCGGCAGGTCGATGATCGTATATTCAGCCGCGAACGCGGCGAGTTCGGCCGCGGTCGGGCGGCAGAGCAACGTGCGGATGAACTGGCTGTGCCAGGCGAATTCGGTGACGACCTGCACCGCGACGCGATGCTCGGGCTGCGAGCCGCCGAACAGTTGCTGGCGATAGAGGCGCGGGCGCTGCGCGAGATGCGCGAAGAAGTCGGCCTTCAACGCTGCGAAATGATCGGGGGTCATCGGGACATTGGTCTTGCCCCACCAGATCGTGTCGGCGGTCTCGGCGTCCTGGACGATGAACTTGTCCTTGGCGCTGCGCCCGGTGTGC
This sequence comes from Sphingopyxis sp. BE235, assembly GCF_031457175.1. Lineage (NCBI taxonomy): Bacteria > Pseudomonadati > Pseudomonadota > Alphaproteobacteria > Sphingomonadales > Sphingopyxidaceae > Sphingopyxis > Sphingopyxis sp. BE235. The sequence continues at coordinate 143,693 of NZ_JAVDWC010000006.1, read as the reverse complement.
TTGCCGGTTTCGACGACCAGCGGGCCGTCCTTGGCGAGCACGCCCTCGCCGTGGCGGACCGCGTCCTCGATCAGCTGCGGCGTGCCCCAGTTTTCGGCGACCTCCGCCTTCGTCTCGACGGTGCTCGCGCCGATCAATATCTTGGTCATCTGCCTTCGCCTTTCCTTGTCCGGCGGCGTCGTTGCATACCTATGCAATGCTTAGCGCACTAATGGGTTGGCCCGCATTTGCATGGGTGCCGACGTGACCGCCGATTCCGAAATCCCGGCCGCGTTAGCTCGCTTGGCGGGGGAGGTCAAAAGATTAAAGCGGGGCCGCGCGGCGCTTGCGACGAACGCGCGGCGAGGGAACCGGTGACCATGCGCGCGCTGTTGTCGCTGCGCCCCGGATAGGCTAATCGATCTGCCGGGCCCGCCCAACGGAAAGAGCATGACGGCAACTATCGCGCTGGTCGACGACGACCGCAACATTCTGCAATCCCTTTCCATCGCGCTGCAGGCCGAGGGTTTCGTGACGCGCGTCTATTCGGACGGCGAAGCGGCGCTGAAACCGCTCATCGACAATCCGCCCGACCTGGCAGTGTTCGACATCAAGATGCCGCGCATGGACGGGCTCGAACTGCTGCGCCGCTTGCGCGAAAAGAGCCAGCTTCCGGTCATCTTCCTCACCAGCAAGGACGACGAGATCGACGAGGCGCTGGGGCTCGCGATGGGCGCCGACGATTATATCGCCAAGCCCTTTTCTCAGCGCCTGGTGATCGCGCGCATTCGCGCCATCTTGCGCCGTGTCGAGCTCAACAAAAGCGCGTCCGAAGAGGGCGACGAGCCCGTCGCCGAACCGATCACCCGCGGCCGGCTGAGCATGGACCCGGCGCGCCACAAGGTCGCGTGGGACGGCAAGGACGTCACGCTGACGGTCACCGAATTCCTGATCCTCGAAACGCTTGCCAGCCGCCCCGGCATCGTGCGCAGCCGCAACCAGTTGATGGACGCGGCCTATCAGGACGACGTCTATATCGACGACCGCACGATCGACAGCCACATCAAGCGCCTGCGCCGCAAGTTCCGCGAGGTCGACCCCGAATTCGACGCGATCGCCACCCTCTATGGCGCGGGGTATCGCTTTGCCGATGAAAGCTGACGCCCAAAAACGCGACGGGCAGAAACCCGAGGGGAGCGTCGCCGAGCAGGAGGAATCGCCGCTCGTCTGGTCGGCGCGCTGGTCGCTGACGACGCGCATCCTCGCGGTGAACATCCTCGCGATCGCGCTGCTCGCGGGCGGCTTCTATTATCTCGACACCTATCGCAGCCGCCTGGTCGATACGCGCATTGAGGTGATGAAGGACCAACTCGCGATGCTCGACAGCGCGCTCGAGGCGGCACGCCCCGAGGAGCGGACGCGGCTGATCGAGGAGTTCGCGACCGCGACCGAATCGCGGCTGCGCTTCTACGCCCCCGACGGCCGGCGCATCTCCGACAGTTTCCAGAACGGTCCGCCGACCTATACGCTGCGCGATCCCGACCTCCAGCCATGGAAGCGCGATGCCGCGCGCGCGATGGACCGCGGGATCGACTGGGTCGTCGGCGCGCCGACCTATCCCGATTTCGAGGAACCCCGCGTCGACCGGGCGCAGTCCTGGCCCGAAGTCGTCGAGGCACAGACCGGCGGGGTCGCCGCGAGCCGCTTCCGCTTTGCCCCCGAACGCACGCCGCTGCTCAGCGCCGCACGCGTCGTCGACCTCGAGACGCCGCAGACGGTGCTGATGACGCTCAACGCGCGCGACATCACGCGCACCGTGCGCGCCGAGCGGTTCCGCATCGCGGTCGTCGTCTTCATGGTTCTGCTCGCCTCGGTCCTCCTCTCGCTGTTCCTCGCACGCACGATCGTCCGCCCGCTCCGCCGCCTCGCGCGCGCTGCGGTGCGCGTCCGGCTCGGCCGGGCGCGCGAAGTCGTCGTCCCGCGCCTGCCGAGCCGCCGCGACGAGATCGGGACGCTCGCGCGCGCGCTGTCCGACATGACGCAAGCCCTTCGTGAACGCATCGACGCGGGCGAACATTTCGCCGCCGACGTGACGCACGAACTCAAGAATCCGATCGCCTCGGTCCGCTCGGCGATCGAGGGGCTGGGGCGCGTCAAAAGCGACGAGCAGCGCGCGCAACTGCTCAGCATAGCCGACGAGGACGTCCGCCGGCTCGACCGGCTGGTGAGCGACATCAGTGAGGCGAGCCGCGTCGACGCGCAATTGTCGCGCACGCTGTTCGAACCGATCGACGTCGGCATCATGATCGAATCGATGCTCGCGGCGCGCGCGGCGCGCGTCGACGCGAATGCGCCGCAGCCGCGCGTCGCCTTCGCGCGGCCGCGCAAAGGCACGACGGTGGTGATGGGCGACGGCCACCGGCTCGAACGCGCGATCGACAATGTCATCGACAATGCGATCAGCTTCTCGCCCGAAGCCGGCCTCGTGTGCGTTTCGGCGACGCGCCTCGGCGACGAGGTTCACATCAAGGTCGACGACGACGGCCCCGGCATCGACCCCGCGCAGCGCGATGCCATTTTCCGCCGTTTTCACAGCGAACGCCCTGCCGGCGAGGCATTCGGCCGCCACAGCGGGCTGGGGCTCGCGATCGCGCGGACGATCGTCGAGGGGCATAGCGGGACGATCAGCGCGAAGGATCGCGACGACGGCAAACCCGGCGCCAGCCTGCTCATCACCCTCCCCGCGCGCGAAGGCGGGCAGGACGCGGCGTGATCGTCGCCCCCGCGAAGGCGGGGGCCGCTGGAGACGTCGCGCAAGGCCGACGGCGGCCCCCGCCTTCGCGGGGGCGACGTTCCTTCTATCGCCTTGCGACACCGCATCGTCGCCGGTAAGCCATGCGCCATGCTTCCGAGCCGGACCAGAACCGATATCGTCAATATCCATGCCAGCTGCGTCGCGGCGGGCAATGGCGGCGTGCTGATCCTCGGCAATTCGGGACAGGGCAAATCGGACCTCGCGCTGCGGCTGATCGATCGCGGCGCCAAGCTGGTCGCCGACGATCGCTGCGATATCTGGTTCGAACGCGACCGCCTGTGGTGCCGCCCGCCCGAAAGCCTGGCGGGCAAGCTGGAGGTCCGCGGTATCGGGATCATCGAACGCGCATGGACGGCACCCGTGCCGCTCGCGCTCGCGGTACGCCTGACCGACCGTTACGATCGCATGCCGTCGATCAACCAGGTCGAGATGGTCGCGGGCCACCCGCTGCCCGCGCTGCTCTTGTCAGCGTTTGAGGCGTCGGCGCCGATCAAGATCCTGCTCGCGCTCGAACGGCTGGCGCCCGGCGCATGATGCATCGACGATGAGTCCGGCCGCCGAATCGCGCCTGTTGCTGGTCACCGGCCTGTCGGGCGCGGGCAAGTCGACCGTGCTCAAGGTGCTCGAAGACCTCGGCTGGGAGGTTGTCGACAATCTGCCGCTCGCGCTGCTCGAAACGCTGATCGACGCGCCGATGCAGCGCAGCGAAGCGGGTCGCCCGCTCGCAATCGGGATCGACAGTCGTAGTCGAGGCTTCCGTCCCGCTCTGCTCGTGCGCCGGATCAAGGATTTGCGCGAAGCGGGCGGCCGCGACATCCAGACACTGTTTCTCGACTGCGCCGGCGCCGAGCTCGAGCGCCGCTTTTCCGAAACGCGCCGCCGCCACCCGATGGCCGAGGACCGCCCCGCCGCCGACGGCATCGCGCGCGAGCGCGAGATGATGGAGCCGCTCCGCCGCTGGGCCGAGCATGTCGTCGACACGACGAACTACAGCAGCAACGATTTGCAGCAGGAAATCCGCCAGCGCTTCGGCGACGCCGACGAAGGCGAGCCGGTGCTCAACGTGATGAGCTTCGGCTTCGCGCGCGGCCTGCCGCGCAACGCCGACCTGGTGTTCGACATGCGCTATCTGCGCAACCCGCACTGGGACCCGAAGCTCAAGCCCGGCACCGGACTCGATCCCGACGTCGCCGCCTATGTCATCGCCGACCCCGCCTATGAGGACAGCGTTGCGCAGATCGAGAAATTGATCCTGACGTTGCTGCCGCGCTACCGCGCCGAGGGCAAAAGCTATGTCACCATTGCTTTTGGTTGCACCGGCGGCCGCCACCGGTCGGTCCATGTCGCCAGCCGTGTTGCCCAAACGCTACGCGAATCCGGATATGAGCCAACGCTGACCCACCGCAATCTTGACTCTGCCCCGCAAGATGGGCTTGAGGGCAGGCCCCCGCCCGCGGCTTCCGCGCCCGGCGGCAAAACATAAGGGTCGACGACTGCATGCCGAACGATAAGGCTCTGCCGCTTCTGGGAATGGTGCTCGTCACCCACGGCCGCCTCGCCGAGGAAATGGTGCGCGCGATGGAGCATGTCGTCGGGCCGCAGCGCGCCATCGCGACCGTGTGCATCGGCCCCAACGACAATATGGAAATGCGCCGCAAGGAAATCGCCGACGCGATTCGCAAGGTCGACGAAGGCCGCGGCGTCGTGATGCTGACCGACCTGTTCGGCGGCACGCCCTCGAACCTCGCGATCAGCCTGCTCGAATCGGGGCGCACCGAAGTGATCGCCGGCGTCAACCTGCCGATGCTGATCCGCCTCGAAAGCGCGCGCAAGACGATGGAGCTGCGCGCCGCGGTGATCGCCGCGAAGGAAGCCGGCCAGAAATATATATCGGTCGCGTCGGAAATGCTGGGAGTGGGCCCTTGAACGAAAATTCCCAGACGGTCGAAATCACCAACCAGCGCGGGCTGCACGCGCGCGCGAGCGCCAAGTTCGTGACCTTCGTCAGCCGCCTGCCCGAAAGCGTGTCGGTCGAGGTCGAAAAGGGCGGGTCGCGCGTCAACGGCACCTCGATCATGGGATTGATGATGCTCGGCGCCGCGAAGGGCGATTCGATCACCATCCACACGCGCGGCGACGGCGCCGACGCGGCGCTGCTGAAACTCGTCGGGCTGGTCAAGGACAGCTTCGGCGAGGATTGACGGCATGCGCCGTTCCACCATCGAGAGCCTGTCGAACCCGCTGGTGAAGCGGATGCGGTTGCTGCGCGAGAAACGCCATCGCCGCGCCGAGGGGCTGTTCCTCGCCGAAGGGCTGCGCATCGCGACCGAGGCGCGCGAGGCGGGCGTGCTTCCGCAGTGGCTGTTCCTCGGGCCCGAGGGCGATACGCACCCGCTCGCGGCGGCGCTGGTTGCCGACACGCTGGCGGCGGGCGGCGAGGTCATCGACACGACGGGCGCGATCCTCTCGAAACTGTCGGGCAAGGATAATCCGCAGACCGTCGTCGGCATCTATGCCGAACCGCAGACGTCGCTCGCCGATCTCGACCGGGACGCCGCGCCGATCTGGCTCGTCGCCGAACGGCTGCGCGACCCGGGCAACCTCGGCACGATGCTGCGCACCGGCGATGCGGTCGGCGCGGGCGGGCTGATCCTGCTCGACGAATCGACCGATCCCTATGCGGTCGAGGCGGTGCGCGCGAGCATGGGGGCGATTTTTACGCAGAAGCTGGTGGTCGCGCGCTGGGACGAATTCCTCCCCTGGCTGCGGCAGGGACCGGGCCAGCTCGTCGCGACCTGGCTCGGCGGCGACACGCAGGATTATCAGGCGGTGCGCTACACCGCGCCGACCTTCATCCTCACCGGCAATGAATCGCAGGGCATGCCCCCCGAATATGCCGACGCCGCCGACGTGCGCGTCAAGATGCCGATGATGGGCAAGGCCGACAGCCTGAATGCCGCGGTCGCGACGGCGGTGATGGCGTATGAGGTGCTGAACCAGCGGCGGAACCAATAGCTGGCCGCGCGGTTCATCGATCGATCAGCATAATGCGTTCAGGAGATGCCGCATGATCAGGATCGCCCTACCCGCTTCGCTTCTCGCGCTCGCCGCCTGTGCCCCCGCCGCCGAAGGCCCGCCGCAAAGCCCCGGCGAGCAGCCCGCCGCCTATATGGCGCTCGGCACCGAGCCCGGCTGGACGCTCGAAATCACGCCATCGCGGCTCAACTATGACGGCGACTATGGCGAGACAAAGATCATGGTGCCTAACCCCGGCGCCAAACCTTCGGCAAACGGCCGAACCTATACCACCGACCGCCTGTCGGTCGTGATCAAGCCGGCGCCGTGCAGCGACGGGATGAGCGATCGCCGCTATTCCGACACCGTCGGCATCGTCGCCGACGGCAAGAGCTTGCAGGGGTGCGGCGGCAAAATCCTGCCGCCCGACACGCTCACGGGGTCAAACTGGAGCTTCGTGTCGATCGGCGGCGTGCCCGTCGCGGCGGACTGGCCGACGTCGCTGCAATTCGACGGCAACCGGCTAAGCGGCAGCGCGGGCTGCAACCGCTTTTCGGGCGGCTATGCGGTCGATGGGGGGACACTCAAGGCCGGGCCGCTGATGGCCACCGAAATGGCGTGTCCAGGCGCCGGCATGACGCAGGAGGCGGCCTTCTTCAAACTGATGGCTTCGCCGGTCAGCCTGACCTTCGCCGACGACGGGACGCTGATCCTGACGGGGATTGAAGGCCGGACCGCGGTGCTACGGCGGGTGATTTGACGGGCGCCACATTCCAAAACCGTCATTCCCGCGAAGGCGGGAATCCAGCTTCTTCTGAGCTCTCCGTTCGCACCGACAATCAACCCCGAACCCTTCGCGTTCTTTGCGCCTTTGCGCGATCCAAATAATTTCGCGCAAAGACGCAAAGAAGGAAAAAGCTGGATTCCCGCCTTCGCGGGAATGACGGAGGAGGGTTACTCGCCGTCGTTGACCGCCGCGGGGGCCGAACCCAGCTTCGCCAACGGACGCGCCGATTGTTCAGCAACCGGTAGCGACGGAATTTCCTTGTCGCCGGTTTCGATATCGAGTGCCTCGAAACGTTTCGCCTGCGTCAGCACCTGCGATTCAAAGCTGCCGACAAACGCATTATACGCCCCCGTCGCCTGGTCGAGATTGCGCCCGACCTTGGCGATATGCGCGCCCATCACCGACATGCGTGCGTAAAGCTCCTTGCCGAGCGCGGCGATCTCGCGCGCCTGATTGGCGAGCTTTTCCTGCCGCCACACCGCCGCGACGGTGCGCGCGATTGCGATGAGGTTGGTCGGGGTAGCGAGCAGCACCTTGCGCTCGAACGCATAATCCCAAAGCTCATGGTCCTGATCGAGCGCGGCGGCGAGGAAATGTTCGCCGGGAACGAACATCACGACAAAATCGGGGGTATCGGGAAACTGGTTCCAATAGGCTTTGGCGCCGAGCGTGTTCACATGCGCCTTCATCGCCGCGGCGTGCGCCGCGAGGTGCGCCGCCTTCTCGCGTTCGTCGACCGCGCCGAACGCATCCTGATAGGCGTTGAGCGAAACCTTGGCGTCGATCACGAGGCTCTGCCCGCCCGGAACTTTCACCACGACGTCGGGGCGCAGCCGCCCGCCGTCGCCGCCGTCGACGCTGACCTCGGTCTGGAAATCGGCATGTTCGGAGAGACCGCAGCTTTCGAGTACATTCTTGAGCTGCTGCTCACCCCAGCGCCCGCGCGCCTTGGGCGCGTTGCGCAGCGCGTTGACGAGCTTCGCCGCCTCGCTCGACACGCGTTCGGTGCCCTCGCGCATCGCCGCGATCTGGCCGTGGAGCAGGCCGAAAGCATCGCGCCGCTCGGCCTCGACCTTGCCGACCGCTTCCTCATATTTCTGCAAGCGCTCGTGGACCGGATTCAGAAGCGCTTTCAGATTCTGCCCCGCCGTCTCTTCGCTCTGGCGAAAGCGCGCGTCGGCGCGTTCTAAAAATGCCTTTTGCGCGCCCTCGAGCATCACCTGCCCGACCTCGCGGAACTGCGCGGTGAGCGCCGCCTGCGCATCCTTCAACCCCGCAATCTGCGCGTCATGCGCCTCGTCGCGCGCTTTCTGCTCGCTGAGCAGCGCGGCAAGCCGGATGTCGGCGGTCTTGCGCGCCTCGGCCTCGGCGGCAAGGTCGGTCACCGCGCTCTTGAACCGCTCGGACAACCCGTCGCGCTCGGCCTGGAGCGCGCCCGACTGGCGGCCGGCGAAGAGCCAGCCGATCAGGCCGCCGACGGCCAGGGCAACAAGGGCGATGACAAGCGAGGTTCCATCCATGGGAGGAACATAGGACGAACGCCGCCCCTCTGGCTAGCCAGTAATTGTCGCCCTCGTCACATCGCGTCCCACGATGAGGGCAGGATCGCGCGATAGGCATCGATCCCCGGCGCGCCGCCGACGACCATGCCCTGCGTGAGCAGCCAGTAATGGCGGACGATTTCGGCCTGTTGCTCCAGCCCATAGCGGGTGAGGAGCCAGCCGGGTTTGAGGCTGTAGCTGTAGGTCGCGAACGGATGGCGCATCAGCACCAGATACCAGCGCCCGCGCGTCTGCGCCTGCCACACATGCGTCATCTCGTGGATGAACAGCCCCTGCAGCCGCTGCGACGCGGCGCTGAAATCCTCGCAATAAAGCTCACCATGCGGGTTGAAGTGCAGGCTGCCCATCGGCGCCATGACGATGTGGCGCGGCTGGAAGAAGATCCATTTGTCATGGCACACGCGCACGCGGTCGTAAGCGATGGCGCCGCCGAACACGCTGCGCGCCAGCGCGACCTCGCCTTCGGTCAAGGGACGCGCGTGGCGCGGCACGCGGGCTTATTTCTTGGCCGCGTCCGGCGCCGCCTTGTCAGAGCCATGATCCATCGCGCCATGGTCCATTTCGCCCTCGGCAGCCGCGCCCTCGGCCGGCTTGATCACCAGGTCGAACAGGATGCGCTCATTATTGTTGTTGGTGAACACGAACGCCATCGGCAGCTTGCCCGCGCGCACCGCGGCGCCATTGATGCCCCAGATCATCAGATGCTTGCCGCCCTGCTTGAACACCAGCTCGCCCTTGGCGGGAACGTCGGCGCGGAGCAGCGGCTTCATCGTCACGACGCCATTTTCCTTGACGCTTTCGTGCATTTCGACGCGCTGCGCGAGGTCGGCGGTCACCGCGACGAGCTGGACCGGCTGCGGCCCGCCCTGGACGCGGAAATAGCCGACGGCGGGACGGTCGGGGGTCGCGCCCATCACGATATGGCCGCTCACGACATTGAGCGGCTGTCCCTTGCCCAGATTTTCCCCGCAGGCCGTCAGGGTCAGCGCAGTGGCGGCAAGTGCAAGGATCGCAAAAGGTTTCATTTTGGGAGGACTCCGTAAAAGCGCGTCATTTCACGCCCTCGATAAGCCCTGAAAGCTCTTGTGCCAAGGATTAGCGCACCTATATCGCCCCCATCAAAACCATGGACGGCGTGCCTTTTCAGGGCGCCACAGAAGCAACAAGGACGTAATACCAATGGCCAAAGTGATCGGGATCGACCTCGGCACCACGAACAGCTGTGTCGCGGTGATGGAAGGCGGAAAACCCAAGGTTATCGAAAATGTCGAAGGCACGCGCACGACCCCGTCGATCGTCGCCTTTGCGAAGGATGGCGAGCGCCTGATCGGCCAGCCGGCGAAGCGCCAGGCCGTCACCAACCCCGAAAACACCGTTTTCGCCGTGAAGCGCCTGATCGGCCGCCGCTTCGACGACCCGATCACCAAGAAGGACACCGAGCTGGTCCCCTACACGATCGTCAAGGGCAGCAACGGCGACGCGTGGGTCAAGGCCGGCAACGAAGATTATTCGCCGTCGCAGATTTCGGCCTTCATCCTTCAGAAGATGAAGGAAACCGCCGAAGCCTATCTGGGCGAAAAGGTCGAGCAGGCGGTGATCACCGTTCCCGCTTACTTCAACGACGCGCAGCGCCAGGCGACCAAGGACGCCGGCAAGATCGCGGGCCTCGAAGTGCTGCGCATCATCAACGAGCCGACCGCGGCCGCGCTGGCTTACGGCCTCGACAAGACCGAGAACAAGACGATCGCGGTCTATGACCTTGGCGGCGGCACCTTCGACATCTCGATCCTCGAGGTTGGCGACGGCGTGTTCGAAGTGAAGTCGACCAACGGCGACACCTTCCTCGGCGGCGAGGATTTCGACAGCAAGATTGTCGAATATCTGGCCGACGGCTTCAAGAAGGACGAAGGCATTGATCTCCGCGGTGACAAGCTCGCGCTCCAGCGCCTGAAGGAAGCCGCCGAAAAGGCGAAGATCGAACTGTCGTCGGCCGCGACGACCGAGGTCAACCTGCCCTTCATCACCGCCGACGCCAACGGGCCGAAGCATCTGGTGAAGACGATCACGCGCGCCGACCTCGAAAAGCTGGTCGAAGAGCTGGTCAAGCGCACCCTCGAACCCTGCAAGAAGGCGATCAAGGACGCCGGCATTTCGGCGAGCGAGATCGACGAAGTCGTGCTCGTCGGCGGCATGACGCGCATGCCGCGCGTGCGCGAAGTCGTGAAGGATTTCTTCGGCAAGGAACCGCACACCGGCGTGAACCCCGACGAAGTCGTCGCGATCGGCGCCGCGATCCAGGCGGGCGTGCTGCAGGGCGACGTCAAGGACGTGCTGCTCCTCGACGTCACCCCGCTGAGCCTCGGCATCGAGACGCTGGGCGGCATCATGACCAAGATGATCGACCGCAACACGACGATCCCGACCAAGAAGTCGCAGGTCTACTCCACGGCTGACGACAACCAGTCGGCAGTGACGATCCGCGTGTTCCAGGGCGAGCGCGAAATGGCGCAGGACAACAAGATCCTCGGCCAGTTCGACCTCGTCGGCATCCCGCCCGCGCCGCGCGGTGTGCCGCAGATCGAAGTGACCTTCGACATCGACGCCAACGGCATCGTGTCGGTCCACGCCAAGGACAAGGGCACCGGCAAGGAACAGCAGATCAAGATCCAGGCGTCGGGCGGCCTTTCGGATTCGGACATCGACCAGATGGTCAAGGACGCCGAGCAGTTCGCCGAAGAGGATAAGACGCGCCGTGAGGCGGCCGAGGCGAAGAACAACGCCGAAAGCCTGATCCACTCGACCGAACGCCAGATCATCGAACATGGCGACAAGGTCGACGCGGGCCTCAAGTCCGAGATCGAAGCCGCGATCGCCGAAGCCAAGACCGCGGTCGAAGGCGGCGATGCCGCCGCGATGACCGAAAAGAGCCAGGCGCTCGCGCAGGTCGCGATGAAGCTCGGCCAGGCGATCTACGAGAAGGAGCAGCAGTCGGCCGCATCTCCCGGCGCCGACGAAGCTGGTGAGGCGAAAGCCGACGAAGACGTCGTCGACGCCGAATTCTCCGAAGTCGAAGACGACAAGAAGTAAGAAAATGATCTTCAACCGTCATGCCGGCGCAGGCTGGCATCGCTCTCGGCAAGGCACCGCCAGCCCGATAGCGACCCCGGCTTTCGCCGGGGTGACGGGCTGAAGAGGGGGCCTCTATGTCACTCGACATCGATTATTACGAACTGCTGGAAGTCGAGCGCACCGCCGACGATGCCGCGCTGAAGGCGAGCTACCGCAAGCTCGCGATGAAATATCACCCCGACAAGAATCCGGGGTGCGACAACAGCGAAGCGCGCTTCAAGGCGATCAGCGAAGCCTATGACTGTCTGAAGGACCCGCAGAAGCGCGCCGCCTATGACCGCTTCGGCAAGGCCGGCGTCAACGGCAACGGCGGTTTCGGCGGCGGCAATGGCGCCGATTTCGGCGACATCGGCGATATTTTCGAATCGATCTTCGGCTCGGCGTTCGGCGGCGGACGCCAGCAGCGCGGCCCCGCGCGCGGTGCCGACCTGCGCTACGACATGGAGATCAGGCTCGAGGATGCCTTTGCCGGCGTCACGCGCGAGATCCAGGTCGATGTCGCGGCACGCTGCGAGACGTGCGACGGATCGGGCGCCAAGCCGGGCACACAGACCAACCGCTGCACCACCTGCGCCGGCCACGGCAAGGTGCGCGCGCAGCAGGGTTTCTTCATGGTCGAGCGTACCTGCCCGACCTGTCAGGGTGCGGGCGAGGTCATCGCCGATCCCTGTAATTCATGCCATGGCGAAGGCCGCGTCGACCGGCGCAAGACGCTGACCGTCAACATCCCCGCGGGGGTCGACGAGGGCACGCGCATCCGCCTGTCGGGCGAAGGCGAGAGCGGCGCGCGCGGCGCCGCGCCGGGCGACCTCTACATTTTCTTGCACATGGCGCGGCACAAGGTGTTCGAGCGTGAAGGCACGACGCTGTTCACGCGTGCGCCGATCAGCTTCACGACCGCGGCACTCGGCGGCGAAATCGGCATTCCCGGGCTCGACGGCCAGATGCACGACATCGCCATCCCCGCGGGCATCCAGTCGGGCAAGCAGCTTCGCCAGCGCGGCGCCGGCATGCCGGTGCTCAACGGCCGCGGCCACGGCGACCTTGTCGTCCAGATCGACGTCGAGACCCCGACGAAGCTCACCGCGCGGCAGAAGGAACTGCTCTGCGAGTTTCGCGAAACCGAGACAGGCGAGGAATGCCCCGCAAGCCAGGGCTTTTTCGGCCGCATCAAGGAAATGTGGGACGATCTGACGTAGCGATCCCTCGCTCGCACCTTTGCTTTCTTTCCGTCATCCCCGCGAAGGCGGGGATCCCGCTTCCAGCGCTGCTCTAAAGCGGGATCCCCGCCTTCGCGGGGATGACGAAAGGGTGATTACCCGATTTCCGCCCTCAACTCCGCAATCAGCGCCTTCACCTTGGGCAGCCTTCCCTCCTCCTCGTCGAGGATAGCGTGGAACGCCCGGCGCTTGATCGCCTTCAGATCCTCGCCCGTCAGCGCCCCCTCGCCGCCGACGCTGCTCGCCACGATATCGATCAACCGGTCGGCGCCGTGGAGCCGCCCCCAGAGATAATCATTCTCGCGGTACGCGCGGCTGAAGAAGGCGCCGAAGCTGTTGAACTCGACCCCCTTCAGCATCGCCGCCGCGCCGCCGGTGCGGATCGCGGTCGCGTCCGACGGCGAGATGCGGTCGATCTTGATCGGGTCGAACTCGTCGAACCCCTCGCCCTGTAACAGCGGCAAAGTCGCGATGTCGTAAAAGGGATAGCCGAGATAGGCGAGCAGGAGCGTCCGCCGGTCGTTCTTGGGCATCGCGGCGAGCCCCGCGGCGATGAGCGCATCGGCCTCGCCATCGACCGTGCGCAGGTCGCGCCGCGCCGCGATCGCGTCGATCCAGTCGCCGGGTCCGGCGTCGGCGGGCAGGTCGAGATCGGCAAGCCAGCTGTCGCCCTGCCGGTCGAGATAGAGGCCGAGCGCGGTGAAGATCGCCTCGCGCATGTCCTCGCACACCGGGTCGCGGCCATCGCGCGTCGCCTCGACCGCGGTGTCGAGTTCGCGCGCGAGGAAACGCAGGCGACGGATGCGAAAGCCGAGGTCGTGGGTGCGGAAAAAGACGACCGCGTCGCTGCTCGCGCCTGCACCTTTTTTGCCCGAAATCCGGTCGAGCCCGCGCGCGCGCGCCTCTTCCCACAGCGCGAGGCGCCGGTTGACCTGATGGACGGCGCCCTCGGGCGGCAACAGCCGGTCGATCAGGCTCGCCATCTCCTCGACCACCGCCGACAGCTTGAGGTGACCGTAGGGCGCATAGGCGAAGCCCGCGCGCGCCGACGCCTGGTCCTGCGCCTTGGCGCGCCATTTTTCGAGCCGCGCGACCGTCGGCGTGTCGAGGAAGAAGGTCGTGCCGAACAGCGCCGCGACCTGCTCCTCGACCTCGACCTTCATCGCATCGACGATATGCTGCATCCGGCGGATGCGGCGCGACATCCCCTCGATCGCCTCGACATTCTCGCGGATCGGCTGTTCGCGCGGAATTTCGGACAGCGCCCCCAATATGGTGGCCATAAAGCCGGGAAGCCGGGCGGCCTCGCCCGCCACCTGTTCGCCCGGCTTGCCGAAGCTGATCGAGCGATAATCGGGCTTGGGGTCGATATAGACGAAACGGCGATCGATCTCGCGCCGCGCCGGGCGCTGTTTGAGCGCCGCGATCGCGGGCCGGAAGGGCGCATTCGCGAGCACCGAACCGTCGATCAGCACGCGGTCGGCGGGATCGCCTTCGCCCCCCGCCGGAAGCTGCGCATGGACGAACGCCTCGCGCCCCGGCCATGCGATCTTGCGCTTTTCGAGCACCCGGTCGAGTTCGCGCAAGGTGAAGGGCGGAAAGGCGCCCGGAAAACTCGCCGTCGCGCGCGCCGCCGCGGTCAGTCCCGGCACATCGTCGAGCCGCTTGCCGAACTGGCTGTCCTTGCGAAAATGCAGCATCAGCCGATGCTCGTCCTCGGTGACGCGCGGCGGGCTGTTGAGCGCGAGCGGAACGCTGTGCCCCGCAAAATCGGTGACAGAGACGAACAGGTCGACCGGTTGCCCGCCCGGCACCAGCACCGGCCCGCGCGGCCCCGCATCCATCGCATCGAACGCATCGAGCAGCAGGTTCGTGAAGGTCTCGCCGCCGAAGGGCGGTTCGAACCAGCGCGCGCGGACGAAGCGCGACAGCTTGACGCGCACCTCGTCCTGCGCGCCTTCGCCGACGGTGCGGTCGATGGCGTTGCCGCGCTTCTTCATCATCCAGCCGGCGATCGGCACCGCCCAGAATTTGGTCGCCGCCGACAGCGGACGCGCGTCGGGATCGATCAGCCGGTCGACATCGGCGCCGTCGAGCCACAGGTCGGTGAGCGGGTCGAGCGACTGCCCCGTCGCCAGAGCGCGCGCGAGGAAGATGCCGTTGATGCCCCCCGCGCTCGCCCCCGCGACGATGTCGGCGAGCACGCGCAGCCGCACATTGCTGCGCGCCGCGATCGCGGCGAGCAGCTCGCCATAGACTTTGCCCGCCCCGCTCAGCGACGCGCCGTCGTGAAAGGCACGCGACGCCGCCGCGAGCCGCCAGACCTCTTTCGTGATGCCGTGCATATAGACGGCGAGGCTGATGCCGCCGTAGCAAATCAGGGCGAAGCGCAGTTCCTTTTCCCGCATCGGCAGTCTGATAGCGCGCTTTTCGGCACTGTGGCGAATTTTCCACGCGGCGGGACAAAGTAGCAAAACAGCATCGATCGGGCGGGTTTTTCCTTGCCTATGCGAATCGCTCTCATTAGCGGCCCCTGCGAACAGGAGTTGATAATGATTCGCAAAATTGCCGCCGCCGCGCTGCTCAGCACCGCGCTTTCGTCGCCCGCCTTTGCGCAGGACGGCGCCCCCGTCGATGCGGACAGCGCGGCGGGCGAGACGATCGTCGTCACCGCGGCGCGCACGATCCTGCCGCCGAACGCGCTGCCGCTGACGATCGACATCATCGGCAAGGATGCGCTCGACCAGCAGCTCGCGATTTCGGGGTCGGTCACCGACGCGGTCGCGAACCTGACCCCCAGCTTCTCGCCGACGCGGCAGAAGCTTTCGGGCTCGGGCGAATCGCTGCGCGGGCGCTCGCCGCTCTATGCGATCAACGGCATTCCGCAATCGACCCCGATGCGCGACGGCAGCCGCGACGGCTTCACGATCGACGGCTTCTTCGTCGACCGCGTCGAGCTGATCTTCGGGTCGAATGCACTGCAGGGCATCGGCGGCACCGGCGGCATCGTCAACCAGGTCACCGTTGGCGCGCCGAAGGACGAGGGTCTTTCGGGCCGCTTCCTGCTGCAAGGCACCGCCGACAATGATTTTTCGAAGGCCGGGATGGGCGGCAAGGCCGGCGGCCTCGTCCAGTATAAGGCGGGACGGTTCGACGCGAGCGTCGGCGCGACTTATGAAATCCGCGGCGTCTTTTCGGACGCCAAGGGCCGCCCGATCGGGCTCAACCTGACGCAGGGCGAAACGCAGGACAGCAAGGCGACGAATTTCTTCGCGCGTTTGGGTTATGAATTGTCGCCGAGCGCACGCCTCGACCTGATCGCCAGCCGCTTCGAGCTGAAGGGCGACGGCGACTATGTCGCAATCCCCGGCAACCGGGCGCTCGGGCTGCCGACGAGCGCGGTCCGCGGCACCCCGCCGGGCGTGCCCGCGGCGAACCGCACCGAAAGCGTCGCGCTGTCGCTGACCGACACCGACCTTTGGGGCGGCAATTTCGTCAGCCAGATTTTCTTCAACCGCAGCCGCGACACCTTCGGCGGCGAAATCGCGCCGATCGCGACCTTCCAGGACCCGGTGATCGCGCCGGTGGGCACCGTGTTCGACCAGTCGCAGAACCGCAGCCGCAAACTCGGCGCCAAGTTCAGCTATGAACGCGCGGTCCCGGGCTTCGAGGATCTGACGCTGACGATCGGGTTCGACGCGCTCGTCGACAAGACCGAGCAGGCGCTGATCGCGACGAACCGCGTCTGGGTGCCGCCGAGCGATTTCCAGAGCCTCGCGCCCTTCGGTCAGGCGAACCTTGCGCTGTTCGACGGCGTTGTCCGTCTCGCGGGCGGGCTCCGCTGGGAAAATGTGAAGATCAAGATCAACGATTTCCACACGCTGGCCTCGACGACCTTCGTCGCCTGCCCCGCGCCGCCCGCGACGCAGCCCGTGCCGTGCGGCCTCGCGAGCTATGGCGGCGTCGACGTCGCCGGCGGCAAACCCAAGTTCGAGGACCTGCTGATCAACGGCGGCGTGATCGTCGAACCGTGGGACGGCATCCGCGCCTATGCGAGCTATGCCGAGGGCTTCACCGTTCCCGACATCGGCCGCATCACGCGCGGCGTGAACCGCACCGGGGTCGATATCGACACTTTCCTCGACATCTCGCCCGTCGTGTCGAACAACCGCGAGATCGGCTTCGAGGTGAAGCGCGGACCGGTCGATGCCAGCGCCGCCTATTTCTGGTCGTCGAGCGACAAGGGCCAGCTGCTCATCACCCGCCCCGACCGCATCTTCGACGTCCAGCGCCTGCGCGTCGAAATCCAGGGACTCGAAGTCAACCTCGGCGTCCAAACGCCGATCGACGGGCTCAAGCTCAATATCGGCTATGCGCATCTGATCGGCCGCTTCGACAGCGATGCGGTGCCCGACGGCAAGGTCGACAGCGACCTCGACGGCGTCAACATCTCGCCCGACCGCGTCAACCTCGCGGCAAGCTATAACAGCGGCCCCTTCTCGGCGCGCATCCAGACGCAGGTCTATCTGAAGCGCCGCTTCGACGGCAAGGCGCGCGCCGCCGACGATGCGCGGGGCAGCCCGCTCAAGCTGCGCGACAATGATTTTGGCGGCTACACGCTGACCGACGCCTATGTCCGTTACCAGACGGGCTTTGGCGGGATCAGCCTGTCGGCGCAGAATCTCTTCAACAAGCAATATATCGACTATTCGAGCGACACGCGTCTGCCGAGCGACCAGCTGTCCTATTTCGCGGGTCGCGGGCGCACTTTCACCCTCGGCTGGGACTACAGGTTCTAAAGGGAGGCGTTTCTGATGATGAAGCTGCTCGACACGCTGCACCGCTGGACGGGGGGCCTGATCGGCCTTGTGCTCGCGCTGCTCGGCCTGTCGGGCACGATCCTGCTCTATGAGCATTTGTGGATCGGCTTCCCGGGCACCGGCGATCCGCTGCGCGGCGACCTGACGACGGTCGCCGCGACCACCGAAAAGCTGATGGCGATGCCGGGTGCGCAGGGCATCATCTATGCCGACGAACGTTTCGGGCTCCACCAGCTCCGCTTCGGCAAGGATGCCGGCGCCTATGCGAGCCAGTCGGGTGACATCGTCACGCGCTGGGCGAGCCAGTGGGAGCGGCCCGAGCTCTGGATCTTCGATTTCCACCACCATCTGTTCGCGGGCGACAATGGCGAATGGGTGATCGGGATCGCCGGGCTGTGCGGGCTCTTCTTCGTGATCAGCGGCGTGATCCTCTGGTGGCGGACGCGGAAAACGTTTCAACTGCGATTGTGGCCGAAACGGATGAGCCGCCCGTCGATCGTGATGCACCACCGCGATCTCGGCATCATCGCCGCGCCGCTGCTGCTGATCTCGATCGTCACGGGCACGATGATGATCTTCCGCCCCTTCGCGATGGTGATGATCGCCCCCTTCGGTTCGCCCGCCGAGGCGGCGAAGGCGATCGAGCCGCCGAAATACAAGGGCGGCCCGCTCGCCGGACAGCCCGATTACACCGCGATGCTGACCGAGGCGCGGCGCCGCTTCCCCGACGCCGAATTCCGCATCCTCAGCCTGCCGCGCAAAGAGGGCGACCCGATCATGCTGCGGATGCGCCAGAAGGCCGAATGGCTGCCCAACGGCCGCTCGACCCTGTGGTTCGACGCGGCGAACGGCGAGCTGCTCGGCGCCCGCGATGCGCTCGCGATGCCGGGCGGCGCGCAGGCGTTCAACATGGCCTTCCCGATCCACGCGTCGAAGGTCGGCGGCTGGACGTGGCGCATCATATTGACGATCTCGGGCCTTTCGCTGACGATGCTCGGCAGCCTTGCGGTGTGGACCTTCTGGTTCAAGCGGCCGAAGCCGGCGAAGCGCCGGGTGAAGAAGGCGGCGTTCGCCCCCACCTGACCTTCATTGTCACCCCCGACTTGATCCGGGGTCCATGTCGATGACGCAGGAATGGATGCCGGATCAAGTCCGGCATGACGAAAGAATGAGGAGCACCGCTCCCCGCGCTTTCCTATTTTACCCGCCGCCCTATATCCTGCGCAGCCCATGACCCGCGCCCGCGTCCTCCTCCTCACCGCCGCCCTCGGCCCGCTCGACTATCGCGTCCCGCGCGAAAGCGAAGCGCCGCTCGGCAGCGTCGTGATCGCGCCGCTCGGCCCGCGGCGGCTCGGCGGCGTGGTGTGGGAGGATGAGAGCTTCGGCGCGCCCGAGGCGGTCGGCGACAATCGCCTGCGCAATCTCAACGAAGTCGTGCCCGTCCCGCCGGTGCCCGCGCCGCTCCGCCGCCTCGTCGAATGGACGAGCGACTATTATCTCGCGCCGCCCGGCGCGGTGCTGCGCATGGTCCTCCCCGGAGTCGCCTTCGCCGATGCGCGCCGCCCGATCGTCGAATATCGCGCGACGGGCGAACTGCCCGCGCGGATGACCCCGCAGCGCATCGTCGCGCTCGAGGCGATCGGCGAGCGGCAGGGCATGGTGCGCGAACTCGCCGCGATCGCCGAGGTCAGCGACGCGGTGATCCGCGGGCTGGTGAACACGGGGGCGCTCGAAGCCGTGACCGTATCGGCCGACCAGCCCTACCCCGAACCCGACAGCGGCTTCGCTCCGCCCGATCTCTCCGCCGAACAGACCGCCGCCGCCGCGCAGCTGAGAGATGCGGTGCATGCGGAGAAATTCGACACGCTGCTGCTCGACGGCGTCACCGGGTCGGGCAAGACCGAAGTCTATATGGAAGCGATCGCCGCCGCGATCGATGCAGGCAAGCAGGCGCTGGTGCTACTTCCCGAAATCGCGCTCACCGAACCGATGCTCACGCGCTTCACCGCGCGCTTCGGCTGCGAGCCCGTCGCCTGGCACAGCGGGCTGCGCTCGGCCGAACGCCGCCGCGCCTGGCACGCGATCGCGTCGGGCGACGCCCGCATCGTCATCGGCGCGCGCTCGGCGCTCTTCCTGCCCTATGCCAATCTCGGCGTCATCGTCGTCGACGAAGCGCACGAGACGAGCTTCAAGCAGGAGGATGGCGTCCATTATCACGCGCGCGACGTCGCGGTGATGCGTGGGCACTTCGAGGGGCTGCCCGTCATCCTCGCGAGCGCGACCCCCGCGCTCGAGAGCCTCGCGATGGTCGAGGCGGGACGTTACCGCCATATCCAGCTTCCCGCGCGCTTCGGCGGCGCGACCTTGCCCGACCTCGCGGCGATCGACATGCGGCAGGACCCACCCGACCGCGGCCGCTGGCTCGCCCCGCCGCTCGTCGACGCACTCGCCGACCGGCTCGCGAAGGGCGAGCAGAGTCTGCTCTTTTTGAACCGCCGCGGCTTCGCCCCGCTGACCTTGTGCCGGACGTGCGGCCACCGCATCCAGTGCCCGAACTGCACCGCGTGGATGGTCGAGCACCGCCTCGTCCACCGCCTCGCGTGCCACCATTGCGGCCATGTCATGCCGCCGCCGCGGCTGTGCCCCGAATGCGAGGATGAGGACAGCCTCGTCGCGTGCGGTCCCGGGGTCGAACGCGTCGCCGACGAGGTCGCGCTGCGCTTTCCCGAGGCGCGCGTCGCGATCGTCACGTCGGATACTTTGTGGTCGCCCGCCAAGGCCGCCGAGTTCGTCGACAATGTCGAGGGCGGGCTGGTCGACATCATCATCGGGACGCAGCTCGTCACCAAGGGCTATCATTTCCCCAACCTCACTCTCGTCGGCGTCGTCGACGCCGACCTCGGCCTCGAGGGCGGCGACCTGCGCGCGTCCGAACGCACGTTCCAGCAGATCGCGCAGGTCGCGGGGCGCGCGGGGCGCGGGGTCAAGCCCGGCGAGGTGCTGATCCAGACGCGCGTTCCCGACGCGCCGGTGATGGCCGCGCTCGTCGCCAACGACCGCGACGGCTTCTATTCGGCCGAGGCCGCGGCGCGCAAATTCGCGGGCGCGCCGCCCTATGGCCGCTTCGCCGCGCTCGTCATCTCGTCGGAGGACATCGAGGTCGCGCGCGGCGTCGCGCAGCGGCTGGGCCAGAAAGCACCGGTCGCCGAAGGCCTCGCCGTCTATGGCCCCGCCCCCGCCCCGCTCGCGATGCTGCGCGGCCGCCACCGCTTCCGCCTGCTGCTCCACGCGCCGCGCAGCTTCGACCTGCAGGGCACGATCCGCGACTGGGTGAACAGCGTCGACTGGCCGGCAAAAGCGCGCCTCGCGATCGATATCGACCCCTATAGCTTTGTCTAGCCGCAACAGGGCTTTACTGTAGCCGGGCGCGCTGGCAGCATCCCCTAAGGGTATGATGCGGGGGCGCAGAATGAAGAGAATCGGCTTGGGCCTGCTGGCCGGAATCGCGGCGGTCGGGATGGCGGGCGCGGCCGAGGCCAAATGGCTGCGCGCCGACACCGACAGTTTCATCATCTACAGCGAGAGCAACGAGAAATCGCTCCGCGAATTCGCGCAGAATTTGCAGCGTTTCGACACCACGCTGCGCCTGCTCTTCAAGGTCGAAACGCCTGGCGAGGAAAGCAAGCTGCCGATCTATCTGGTCGCCGCGGCGCCCGACGTCGCCGAACTGGCAACCGGATCGCGGAGCGCGTCGATCGCGGGCTATTATCGGCAGGACCGCGACGGCAGCTTCGCCATGTCCTTTCGCCAAAACGGCGGCAGCAACGTCGCCGGCACATCGGCCTCACAGCAAGTGGTGTTCCACGAATATAGCCACCATTTCATGAAGCGCCACCTCCGCGCGGCGTTTCCTGCCTGGCTGATCGAAGGGTTCGCGGAATATTATTCAACGGTCGACTTCGACAAGCAGGGCCGCGCGATGATCGGCCATCCGGTCTATCGCCGCGCCTATGGCCTGCTGGCGATGCCGAAAATTCCGGCGGAAAGGCTGTTGTTCGAACAACCCCGCGCGATGCGGAACAGCGGGCAGATGGATGTCTATTACGGCCGCGCCTGGGTGCTCACCCACATGCTGTTCCACAGCGCCGCGCGGGGGGACCAGATCAACGTCTATACCAATGCGATCAATGCCGGCACCGACCCCAGACAGGCGGCGACCGACGCCTTTGGCGACCTTGCGCTGCTCGACAAAGATCTGAACCGCTATATCGAGAGCAGGCTCAGCTACCGCACCACGCGCGAGGCCGTTCCCGTCTCGACCAACATCAGGATCGCGCCACTGTCGGCGGACGAAGATGCCGTGGTCATGGCGCGGCTCGAACGGCTGAATGCGCGTGGCGACGCGGCGCGGCTGACCAAAGCGCGCGATACGCTGCGAAAACTGGCGGCCGCGCAGCCCGCCAATGCCGACGTCCAGTTCGAGCTTGCGGCCGCCGAATGGGACATCGACAGCGACAAGCGCGACCTTGCGGCGATGCAGGCCGCGCTGGACAAGGTGCTGGCGGCCAAGCCCGATCATGTCCGCGCCAATGTCCTGCTCGGCCGGCTGAAGCTGTATCAACTGCGCGAAAAGGGCGAGGATGACGCCGCCGCATGGCGCGCGGCGCGGAGGCCGATCCAGCTCGCCAACCGCACCGATCCCGACGATGCGGTGCCGCTCTACGCCTATTTCGACAGCTTTCTGGCCGAAGGCAAACGGCCGAGCGAGATGGCGATCAAGGCGCTCGAGCGCGCCTTTGTCCTCACGCCGGAAAATATCGAGATGCGGGTCGCCTATGCCTTTGCGCTCGCGAATCAGGGTGAGTTCGAACCCGCGTTGCGGATGGCGCGGACGGTGGCCTTCGATCCGCACGACAATGGCCGGGGCGAAGCGATGCTCGCGCGGCTGGAGGCGATGAAGGCCCGCCGCGCGGGCGCGGCAGGAACCGGCAAGGAAGCCGTCGCCGACGACGCCGACGACGACTAGCCTTTCTTCAATAGTCGGGTTCGGCGCCGCCCAGCACTTGGGCAGCCTGCGCCGCCAGCCATGCCATCGCCGCGGCCCACGGCTGGTGCCCGTGGCTGATCCGCGCGACGCCGAGCGCGGCAAGCTCCTTGTGCGTCGGGCCGCCCTTGCCGCGCAGGATGTTCACCGGCAGCGGCGAGGCGTCGCAGATCGCACCGATGCATTTGGGATCGAGCAGGAAAGGCACGAACAGCGACCCCGCGCCCGCATCGGCATAGGCGCGCGCGCGTTCGAGCGTCGCCGCGACGAGCGCGTCGCCGTCCTTCGCCGCATCCTCCCCCAGGAACAGATCGCAGCGCGCGTTGACGAAGATGCCGGTGTCGGCGGCAGCGCGATAGCGTTCGGCGGCATCTGCAGTCGCGAGCAGTTCCTTCTGCCCGGGCAGCCGGTCTTCCATATTGATGCCGGCCGCACCTGCGTTGCGCGCCAGCGCCACCGATTCGCCCACCGCCGCGGGGTCGTCGCCATAGCCCGCTTCCATATCGATCGTGACGGGCAGATCTGTGACCGCCAGGATCTGCGCGAGGTTGGCGAGCGCCGCTTCGAGCGGAAAATTCTCGCCGTCGGACGATCCGTGCGCCGACGCGACGCCCCAGCTGCCGGTCGCGATCGCCCTGGCGCCCGTCGCCGCGACCGCCTTCGCGCTTCCCGCGTCCCAGATGTTGATCAGGATCAGCGGATCGCCCGGAACGTGCAACGCGCGGAACTCGGCAACTTTGTCGGCCATCAAAAACTCTCCCTTTTGAGCAATTCTTCCTTGATCGGCAGGCCATAGGCATAGCCGCCGAGCGTTCCGTCGCTGCGTACCACACGGTGGCACGGGATCAGCACCGCCACGTTATTTGCGCCATTCGCGCTCCCCGCCGCGCGCACCGCCTTGGGCTTGCCGACCGCCGCGGCTATGTCGGCATAGCTGCGCGTCTCGCCCGCCGGGATTTTCCGGAGCTCGCGCCACACCGCTTCCTGAAAGGCGGTGCCCTTCACGTCGATCGGAATATGATCGAAGCCATTCACCGGCGCCTCGACCGCGTCGACGACCTGTTTGAGCAGGGCTTCGAACTCTTTGCCGCCTTCGACCAGTTCGGCCGCGGGGAAACGTTCCTCGAGCGCCTCGCGCCCTTCGTCGAAGCTAAGGCGGCACACGCCCTTCTCCGTCGCCGCGACGAGCATTTCGCCAAGGCTGGTCGGCACGACCGCCCAGTGGATCTCGGTGCCCTTGCCGCCGTTCACCCACGCCGACGCCGTCATGCCCATGCGTCCTTCCATATTCTGGTAGAAACGCGACGGCCCCGAAAAGCCCGCGTCGTAAATCGCGTCGGTCACCCGGCTGCCATCGCTCAGCGCCTGCCGCGCGCGCTCTTCGCGCAGCGCGCGGGCATAGGCCGCGGGCGACAGGCCGGTGTGGCGGGTGAAGACGCGCTGGAAATGCGTCGGCGAATAGCCGGTGCGCGCGGCGAGATCACCGAGCGCAAGCGGTTCCTCGCTGCCTTTGATCGCCGCGATCGCCTTGATCACCGCATTTTCGTCGCGCGCGACATCGTCGGGCAGGCAGCGCTTGCAAGGGCGGAGGCCCGTGGCGCGCGCCGCGTCGCCGTCGGCGAAGAAGCGGACATTCTGGCGCAAGGGATGGCGCGCCGCGCAGCTTGGCCGGCAATAGATGCCGGTGGTCAGCACCCCGGTGACGAAACGGCCGTCCTGCGCCTTGTCCCGCGCCTGCACCGCTTCCCAACGCTCGTCGTCGGTCATGGCCCTGAAGTCCATGGTCAATTCCTTTCGATTCGCGCGGCAAAACAGCCATAGGCGGCGTTGTGGGCATCGATATAGGTAATCGCATCGTCGGCGAACAGGTCGCGGATCGCGCCGTCGGCCTCGCCCGGCCCCACAAGCCGCGCGGTTTGCAGCATACCGTCCGCAGCGAAGGCGCGCAGCGCGAGCGAACGCCCTTCGAACACCGGGGGCAGTTCGTCGCGATAGGTCGCCACTTCGACGCCAGGACGCACATAGATCGCATAGGCGCTGCGATACGGCGTTTCGACATCGTGGCTGGTGTGGTGGAGCAGGATCAGCGCCTCACCCGCCTTTGCATCCTCCAGGCTGACCCGGCACGGGAAGCCGCGATCGGCGGTCGCGGTGACGCGGCGCGCGTTGACTGCCGCGAGTTCGCTGTCGCCCATCGCGAACAGCGGGGCGAAGGGTTCGGGGTTTAGTCCCTGGATCGAATAGGTCATCGGAATATCCTTTCTCGTGCGTTGGACATTCAATGCCACGGTCCGATTCGCGCCGCGTCCCGATGCTTGCGTTCAAACATTTGGCCTCGCTGTATTACTGTATTATATCATTGACTCACTAGACCGAAAGGCGCACGCTCCCGCCAGAAATCGGGGAGCTGAGCATGGCAACCATCGACGCATCGATCGCACCCGCACGACCGGCGCGCCGCACCGACTGGCTCGGGCGCAGCGCGACCTTCTGTTATCTCGCCATCGCCGCAGGGCAGTTGCTCTTCACCGCCTTCATCCTGCTCTTCTATTATCCCTCTTCGCTCTCGGGCAATTTCGCGGCGTGGAACGACAAGCCGCTGATCAAGGGATTCGTCGCGGGCGACGGCGCGGGCAATCTGTTCTTCGCGGTGCATGTGCTGATGGCGGCGGTCATCACCTTCGGCGGGCTCCTCCAGCTCGTCCCCGCGATCCGCAGCCGCTGGCCCGCGGTGCATCGCTGGAACGGACGGCTCTATCTCCTCAGTGCGGTCACCCTCGCGCTCGGCGGGCTGTGGCTCACCTGGGTGCGCGAAACCTGGCTCGTGCTCGCCGGCGCGATCGGGATCACGCTCGACGCGCTGCTCATCCTCGCCTTCGCCGCGCTCGCGTGGCGCGCCGCCCGCGCGCGCCGCTTTGTCGAGCATCGCCGCTGGGCGCTGCGCCTCTTCGCGGTCGCCTCGGCGGTGTGGTTCATGCGCGTCGCCTATATGGCGTGGGGCATCGCGACCGGCGGCGCGGGGATCGGCAAGGCGCTCGACGGCCCCTTCGACCTCTTCCTCGCCTTCGCCAGCTCGCTGATCCCGCTCGGGCTGGCCGAGCTTTATCTGCGCGCGGGCGCGCACGGCACCCCGGCGGCGAAAAAAGGCGTCGCGATCATTCTGGCGTTCAGCGGCCTCGTCATCCTTGCCGGCAGCACCGGCGCGTGGATGATGATGTGGAGCCCTTATATCTAGCCGCGCTTGCCTTCGCGCCGCGAGCGACTAGGTTCCGCGCCATGACCCGCCTCCTCGCGCTGCTGCTCGCCCTTCTTACTCTCTCGCTTCCGGCCCGCGCCGCCGACGATATCAGCGCCGCCTCGCGCAGCGTCGTGCGCGTCGTCACCGTCGCGATGGTCGATGGCGAGGTCGTCGGTTTCGGCCACGGCAGCGGCATCGCGATCTCGCCGACAAGGATCGTCACCAACGCGCATGTCGTCGAATCGGCCGCCAAATATCCCGACAATGTCGCATTGGGCGTCGTCCCGTCCGAAGGGCAGAAGAGTTTCGCGGGCAAGCTGATCGCGATCGACACCGCGCGCGATCTTGCGCTGATCGAGATTACCGAGGGCCGCCTGCCCGCCGCCGCGATCTATACCGGACCGCTCGATTCGGGCGCCGATGTCGTCGCATTGGGCTATCCCGGCAATGTCGACCTTGCGACCGCGCGCAGCGCCAACGACTATATCACCCCGCGCACCCCGACGCGCAGCGAGGGCAATATGTCGAACACGCAGAGCGTCGACGGGGTCGCGATGCTGATCCACACCGCGAAGATTTCGCGCGGCAATTCGGGCGGGCCGCTCGTCGACCAATGCGGCCGCATCACCGGGATCAACACCGCGATCACGCGCGCCGACGACGGCGATTCGCCCTTCGCCTTCGCCATTTCCGGGCGCGAGCTCATGCGTTTCCTCGCCGATGCGAACCAGCAATATAGCAGCGTCGGCACGCCGTGCCTGTCGCTCGCCGAAGCCGACGCCCGCGATCGCGCCGCGATCGACGCCGAAGCGCGCGCGAGCGCCGAGGCGAATGCCGCGAAGAACGCCGCCGCCCGGCTCGACCGCGAATTGAAGCAGGCGCGCGCCGAGGAAGACGCGCTCGCATCGCGCGAAAACCGGATCGCGCTCGCGGGGGTTTTCTTCGTGATCGGCGCGCTCGCCGCGGGTGCGGGGCTGCTCTTCTACAGCCAGAAGAATCTGCGCAACGCCAAGATCGCGGGCGGCGCGGGCGCGGTGCTGATGCTCGGCGCCGCGATATTGTTCGTCACGCGTCCCGACGCGCACGCCGAAATCGCCGAAGAGGCGGCCGTCGCCTCGACCACAGAAACGCCCAAACTTGCGCAGGGCAATTTCCTCTGCACGATCCGCCCCGACCGCAGCCGCATCACCGTATCGGCGACGACCGACGTACCGATCACCATCGGCAAGAGCGGCTGCGTCAACGGGCGCACGCAATATACGCGGGGCGCCGACGACCGCTGGCAGCGCATCCTCGTGCCGAACGACGAGGCGACGGTCACCGTCGCGTCGATCGATTCGACCGGGCGCGATTACCGCGTCGACCGCTATCTGCTCGACGCCGAAACGATGACCAAGGCGCGCGAGACGCGCGCGACGGTCACGCTCAAGAGCTGCACCGCCAACCCCGACGAGCTCGCAGGGCTCGCCGCGCAGCAGGACGCGATCCGCAGCGCGCTGCCCGCCAGCCCGAACGAGCGGCTCGTCTATCGCTGCCAGCCGGCGAGCGGCGCAGCGGTCAAACCGGCGACCGGCGGCTGACCGTCAGCGGAGTCCGCCAACCCATTTCGTGAGAATCGCCTGCGCGGGGGCGGTGTAGGCCAGCTCGTGCCCAACCCCTGCGACACGCGCGACCGTCGCGTCGGGCCGCGCCCGCGCCAGTCGATCCAGATTGGCGGGCGTCACCAGCGTGTCGGCGTCGCCGTGCATCAGATAGACAGGCGCCTTCACGCGGGCCAGCTTTGCCGCATTGTCGAACCGGTCGCGCACCAGCCAGCGCGGGACGAGCGGGATCTGGCTCTTCACGACCGACGGCAAATCCGAAAACCCCGACACGAGCATCAACGCCGCGACATCGTACCGCAGCGCCATTTCGGTCGCCGGTCCCGAGCCGACCGAATTGCCGACGACGACGATCTGGCGCGGATCGACCCCGGCCCCGGCGAGCCAGCGCATCGCCGCCGCGCCATCGCGATAGAGGTCCGCCTCGCCCGGCGATCCGGGATTGCCGCCATAGCCGCGATATTCGACCAGCATCAGCCCGTGCCCCGCCGCCGCCGGCCCGCGCGTCGCCTCGATCGCGCCGAGCATATTGTCGCCATTGCCGTGGAAGAAGAGGAGCGTCTTCTTGCCCGGCAGCGCGGGGCGATAGAAGGCCGAGAGCCGCAGCCCGTCGTCGGTGCGGGTGTGGACGAGGCGGAAGCCTTGCGGCGGCGCCTGCGGATAGTGTGATGGCGCCGGAAAGATCAGCCGGCGCTGCTGCGTATAGAGCAGCGCCGCCGCGACGAGTGCGAAGACGGCAAGCGCCAGTAGCAGGTTCAGGGCGAGCTTCACGCGTTGCGCGCTATCCGAGGCCGAGCGCGGCGCGAATCCGCTCCGCCGCTTCGGCGGGAAGCATGGCCCCCGAATCGATCGCGACCCGCGCGGCGGGAAGCGCGGGATAGGCGAAGGCGCCGGTCGCCGCGAGTTCGCGATACAACGCAACCGACGACAATTTGCCGCTTGCCTGCCGCGACGGCGCATCGAGACGGGCTTCGACAATCTCTCGCGCGCACGTCAGCGCGACGAAATCGACCCGCCCCCCGGCCTGTTCGACCAGCGCGACGACCCGCTCTGGAAAATCGGGGGCGACGCTCGCCTCGGGATGGAAGGTGAAGATCAGCGATCGCCCGCCGGCCGCGGCCGCGCGAAATACATCCATCCACATCGTCTCGCGCAGTTCGACAAAGGCATCGCTGCCGAAGGGAAAGACCGCCAGCAGCGCGTCGACGACCAGATGATTGTGGAACAGCGGCAGCCCGGTCTGCGCCGCAAGTTCGCGCGCGACGGTCAGCTTGCCCGACGCCGCGGGACCATGGATGAAGACCAGCCTCACCCCCCGCACGCCCTGAACAGCATCAGCGTGCGCTCGCGCGCTTGGGTTGCGCTCGCTTCGTGATAATCCTTGCGCCGGTCGCTGTTGAACCCATGCCCCGCCTCATAGACGAAGATCTGCGCGGTCGGGTGATCCTTCGCGATCAGCGCCTCGACGCCCTCCATCGGGATGCCGTCGTCATAGCGGCCGAAATGCGCGATCGCCGCACAGGCGGGTGCCTCGTCCTTGAACATCGTCGGCACGAGGCTGCCGTAATAGGCCGAGGATGCGGCGAGGTCGGCGCTGATCTGCGCCATCCGCCATGCGACCGAGCCGCCATAGCAATAGCCGGTGATGAACACCGGACCTTTGCCCTTCAGCGCGTCGATGCACGTCTGCGCATCCTTCAGGCTCTGCTCGAACGGGTGCAGCTCGCGCGCCAGCTGGACCGCGCGCTGGAACTGCGGCCCCGAATAATCGCTCTCGAACCCCGGATGCTCGCGGTCGAAGAGCGCGGGGCTCAGCACCTCATACCCCTCGGCGGCAAACTCGTCGCACATCTCGCGGATATCGTCGGTGACCCCGAAGATTTCCTGGATCAGCACCAGACCGCCACGCCGCTCGCCGTCGGGCTGCGCGTGATAGACCGCGATCTCGGCACCATCGTCCATCGTCATCCGGATCATCTCGCCCATCGTGCACCTTCCCTTCGACGTCATATTTTTTGGTTAGCCCGTCCCTATCGCACGAAGGGGCAAAAGCAATCGTCCCCCCGCCTTGCATTGCAGCAAAATCGTTGCTAGGCGCGCCGCGACTTCGCGTGGGGGGCATTCGTCGAATATCCCCGAAAAGCGCGCGACCCATCCCCCACGGGATAGCAACAAAGGACTTTCACGCGTGGAGAATTCCGGCGGCATTCAGGGCAACATCACGGCGGGCCTCGCGGGCCGTTATGCGGTCGCTTTGTTCGATCTGGCGCGCGAATCGAACGCGATCGACGCGGTGGCCAAGAGCCTTGCGACGCTTCGCGCCGGCCTGACCGAATCGGCCGACCTCTCGGCGCTGATCGCCAGCCCGGTCGTCGCCCGCACCGACGCCGCGAACGCGATCGCCGCGGTCGCCAAGGCGATGAAGCTCGATTCGCTGACCGCGAAGTTCCTCGGCGTGCTCGCCGAGAATCGCCGCCTCGCCGACCTGCCCGGGATGATCGACGCCTTCGACGCGATCGTCGCCGATCACCGCGGCGAAGTGACCGCGAAGATCACCAGCGCGCACCCGCTTTCGGCCGCGCAGCTCAAGGAGCTGACCGCGAACCTCAAATCCCGTGTCGGGCGCGACGTCACCGTCGCCGCGACCGTCGACCCCGCCATTCTTGGCGGTCTCGTCGTCCAGCTGGGCAGCCAGCTGATCGACGGCAGCATCCGTACCCGTCTCAATAGCTTCGCACAGGCGATGAAAGGCTAAACCATGGAAATCCGCGCCGCTGAAATCAGCAAGGTCATCAAGGACCAGATCGCCAATTTCGGCACCGACGCAACGGTCAGCGAAATCGGCAAGGTTCTGTCGGTCGGCGACGGCATCGCCCGCGTCCACGGCCTCGACAACGTCCAGGCCGGCGAAATGGTCGAATTCGCCAATGGCGTGCAGGGCATGGCGCTCAACCTCGAAGCCGACAATGTCGGCATCGTGATCTTCGGCTCGGACGCCGAGATCAAGGAAGGCGACACCGTCAAGCGCACCGGCACGATCGTCGACGTCCCCGTCGGCAAGGGCCTGCTCGGCCGCGTCGTCGATGGCCTCGGCAACCCGATCGACGGCAAGGGCCCGATCAAGGCCGAGAAGCGCATGCGCGTCGAAGTGAAGGCGCCGGGCATCATCCCGCGTACCTCGGTTCACGAACCCGTCCAGACCGGCCTCAAGGCGCTCGACGCCCTCGTCCCCGTCGGCCGCGGCCAGCGCGAACTGATCATCGGCGACCGTCAGACCGGCAAGACCGCCGTCGCGATCGACACCTTCATCAACCAGAAGGAAGCCAACGCGGGCGATGACGAGAGCAAGAAGCTCTACTGCATCTATGTCGCGATCGGCCAGAAGCGCTCGACCGTGGCGCAGATCGTCCGCCAGCTCGAAGAAAATGGCGCGATGGAATATTCGATCGTCGTCGCCGCGACCGCGTCGGAGCCCGCTCCGCTGCAGTTCCTCGCACCCTACACCGGCTGCACGATGGGCGAATATTTCCGCGACAACGGCATGCACGCCGTGATCGTCTATGACGATCTGTCGAAGCAGGCCGTCGCTTACCGCCAGATGTCGCTGCTGCTGCGCCGCCCGCCGGGCCGCGAAGCTTACCCCGGCGACGTCTTCTATCTGCACAGCCGCCTGCTCGAGCGTTCGGCCAAGATGAACGCCGACAATGGTTCGGGCTCGCTCACCGCGCTGCCGATCATCGAAACGCAGGCGGGCGACGTTTCGGCGTACATCCCGACCAACGTGATTTCGATCACCGACGGCCAGATCTTCCTCGAAACCAACCTGTTCAACGCCGGTATCCGTCCCGCGATCAACGTGGGTCTGTCGGTGTCGCGCGTCGGCTCGGCCGCGCAGACCAAGGCGATGAAGAAGGTGTCGGGCTCGATCAAGCTCGAACTCGCGCAGTATCGCGAAATGGAAGCCTTCGCGCAGTTCGGTTCGGACCTCGACGCGTCGACGCAGAAGCTGCTCAACCGCGGCGCGCGCCTGACGCAGCTCTTGAAGCAGCCGCAGTTCCAGCCGATGCCGTTCGAAGAGCAGACCGCTTCGATCTTTGCCGGCACCAACGGCTATCTCGACAATGTCGCGACCACCGACGTCTCGCGTTACGAACAGGCGATGATCGCCTATCTGCGCAGCGACCACGCCGGCGTGCTCAAGACGATCCGCGACACCAAGGATCTTGGCGACGACGCCAAGAAGGGCCTGGTTGCCGCGCTCGAAGCGTTCGCCAAGATTTTCGCTTAAAGGTTTACGTCGTCCCGGCCCCGGCCGGGATGACGAAATATAGGGGCCTTCATGGCAAACCTGAAAGAACTCAAAGGGCGGATCAACTCGGTCAAATCGACCCAGAAGATCACCAAGGCCAAGAAAATGGTCGCGGCGGCCAAGCTGCGCAAGGCGCAGGCGGCTGCCGAAGCCGCGCGTCCTTACGCCGAGCGCCTCGAAGGCGTCGTCGCCAGTCTGGCGTCGAAGGTCGGCGGGTCGGACAGCGCGCCGAAGCTGCTCGCGGGTACGGGCAAGAGCGACACGCACCTGCTCGTCGTGCTCAACAGCGACCGCGGCCTCGCCGGCGCGTTCAACTCGAACATCGTCAAGGCGGCGCGCGACAAGGCGCTCGAACTGCAGGCGCAGGGCAAGAAAGTCCTTTTCTACCTGATCGGCCGCAAGGGCCGTCCGGTCATCGGACGCCTGTTCGCAGGGCAGATCACCGAGCTGTATGAGACGACCGGCATCCGCGACATCGGCTTCGACCAGGCGCACGAAGTCTCGGCGAAGGTCATGGAGATGTACGAAGCCGGCGTGTTCGACGTCGCGCATCTCTTCTATTCGAAGTTCCGTTCCGCGCTCCTCCAGGAAGCGACCGGCCAGCAGCTGATCCCCGTTCCCGCTCCGGCCGACGTTCCGGCGTCGAGCGGCGCCGCGGTCGAATATGAGCCCGACGAGGAAGCGATCCTCGCCGACCTGCTGCCGCGCAACATCACGATCCAGATCTTCAAGGGCATCCTTGAAAACGCCGCGTCCGAACAGGGTGCGTCGATGACCGCGATGGACAATGCGACGCGCAACGCGGGCGACCTGATCAACAAGCTGACCATCATCTACAACCGCACGCGTCAGGCGGCGATCACGACCGAACTCATCGAAATTATTGCTGGCGCGGAAGCGCTGTAGCTCCGCGAAGAACTGGGCGCCGAAGCGCTCTAATCGATCAACCCAAGGAAGAAGACCATGGCTACCGCACCCGCTGAAAAGAAGGCACCCGCCAAGAAGGCCGCCGCGCCCAAGGCTGCTGCGCCGAAGAAGGCCGCCGCCCCCAAGGCCGCGAGCACCGGAACCGCCACGGGCCGCATCGCACAGGTCATCGGCGCCGTCGTCGACGTCCAGTTCACCGGCCAGCTCCCCGCGATTCTGAACGCGCTCGAAACCGACAACAACGGCAACCGCCTTGTCCTCGAAGTCGCGCAGCACCTCGGCGAGAACACCGTCCGCACCATCGCGATGGACGCGACCGACGGCCTGACCCGCGGCCAGCCCGTCACCGACACCGGCGCGCAGATCTCGGTCCCCGTCGGCCCGCAGACGCTCGGCCGCATCCTCAACGTCATCGGCGAGCCGATCGACGAACAGGGCCCGGTGAACGCCGTCAGCCGCGCGCCGATCCACGCCAAGGCTCCCGAATTCGTCGACCAGTCGACCGAAAGCAGCATCCTCGTCACCGGCATCAAGGTCATCGACCTGATCGCGCCTTACGCAAAGGGCGGCAAGATCGGCCTGTTCGGCGGCGCGGGCGTCGGCAAGACGGTGCTCATCCAGGAACTGATCAACAACATCGCCAAGGGCCATGGTGGTACGTCGGTGTTCGCGGGCGTCGGTGAACGCACCCGCGAAGGCAACGATCTGTATCACGAATTCCTCGACGCCGGCGTTATCGCCAAGGACAAGGACGGCAATCCGACCCCCGAGGGCTCGAAGGTTGCGCTGGTGTTCGGCCAGATGAACGAACCCCCGGGCGCCCGTGCCCGCGTCGCGCTCTCGGGCCTGACGATCGCCGAATATTTCCGCGACCAGGAAGGCCAGGACGTGCTCTTCTTCGTCGACAACATCTTCCGCTTCACGCAGGCGGGTTCGGAAGTGTCGGCACTGCTCGGCCGTATTCCGTCGGCCGTGGGCTACCAGCCGACGCTGTCGACCGACATGGGCGCGCTGCAGGAACGCATCACGTCGACGAACAAGGGCTCGATCACCTCGGTGCAGGCCATCTACGTTCCCGCAGATGACCTTACCGACCCTGCCCCGGCAACCTCGTTCGCCCACCTGGACGCGACGACGACGCTCAACCGCGCGATTTCGGAACTCGGCATCTATCCGGCGGTCGATCCGCTCGATTCGACCAGCCGCGTGCTGACCGCCGCGATCGTCGGCCAGGAGCATTATGAAACCGCCCGCCGCGTTCAGGAAACGCTGCAGAAGTACAAGTCGCTTCAGGACATCATCGCGATTCTCGGCATGGACGAGCTTTCGGAAGAAGATAAGCTGGTCGTCGCCCGCGCGCGCAAGATCCAGCGCTTCCTGTCGCAGCCGTTCCACGTCGCCGAAGTCTTCACCAACATCCCCGGCAAGTTCGTGGCGATCGAAGACACGGTGAAGTCGTTCAAGGCGGTGGTCGACGGCGAATATGACCATCTGCCCGAAGCGGCCTTCTACATGGTCGGCGGCATCGACGAAGCGGTCGCCAAGGCCGCGAAGCTCGCCGAAGACGCGTAATTCGGTTCCCCTCCCGCTTGCGGGAGGGGTTAGGGGAGGGCCTGTCGGGGGACAGACCTTCACCTGCTACGAAACAGACCCTCCCCCGACCCCTCCCGCAAGCGGGAGGGGGGAGATTTGAAGACATGGCTCTGAAGTTCGAACTCGTCACCCCCGCCCGCCTCGAGCGGACCGCCGACGTCCATATGGTCACCGTGCCGGGGACCGAGGGCGATTTCTCGGTGCTCGAAGGCCACGCGCCGTTCATGGCGACGCTGCGCAACGGCCCGCTGACCATCTATGCGACCGCGGGCGCCGCGCCCGAGGTGATCGAGGTCGAAGGCGGCTTTGCCGAGGTTAACGAAGCGGGCCTCACCGTTCTGGCCGAGCATATCGCAAGCTGATCGCTTCCGCCGTCCACGGCGATCAAAAGCCCGCATCCGTCACGGATGCGGGCTTTTTTTATGCCCGCGTCGCTTGTCCCCGCCGCATTAGGACAATGTCAAAGTTTCCGGTTTATTCACCGTGTCGGATGGGGGTTCGTCTGCGCTGGCAGCGAAGCTCCCGATGATATGGAAGCAGGAAAAACCGATGAGTGCATTCGGACGCCGACCCGGAACCGCTGGCCGCCCCGCCTTTGGCGTGGCCAAGCCGATGCAGACTGGTCCCGGCGTGCCGGGCGGAACCCAGTTCCCCGCGATCGACACCCCGGTCGACATCCCGCAGATGCCGTCGAACCTGACGCCCGAAGAAGAGGCGATGGAGCGGCTGAACCAGCGCTCGACCGCCGAGGCGATGGAGCCCGAAAAGGCGCAAGGCTTTGAAGCGAGCGTCCACAAGATCAAGGAACAGGTGCTGCCGCGCCTGCTCGAACGCGTCGATCCCGAGGCGGCGGCGACGCTCAACAAGGATGAGCTGACCGAGGAATTCCGCCCGATCATCCTCGAAGTGCTCGCTGAGCTCCGCATCACCCTGAACCGCCGCGAACAGTTCGCGCTCGAAAAGGTGCTCGTCGACGAACTGCTCGGCTTCGGCCCGCTCGAAGAATTGCTCGCCGACCCCGACATTTCGGACATCATGGTCAACGGCCCGTACCAGACCTATATCGAACGCAAGGGCCAGCTGGTCATCGCGCCGATCCAGTTCCGCGACGAACAGCATCTGTTCCAGATCGCGCAGCGCATCTGCAATCTCGTCGGCCGCCGCGTCGACCAGACCACACCGCTCGCCGACGCCCGACTCAAGGACGGCAGCCGCGTCAACGTCATCGTCCCGCCGCTCTCCTTGCGCGGTACAGCGATCTCGATTCGTAAATTCTCGGCCAAGCCGATCACGCTCGACATGCTCTGCCAATGGGGCGCGATGAGCCAGAAGATGTGCACCGCGCTGAAGATCGCGGGCGCGAGCCGCTTCAACATCGTTATCTCGGGCGGTACGGGTTCGGGCAAGACGACGATGCTCAATGCTTTGTCGAAGATGATCGACCCCGGCGAACGCGTGCTGACCATCGAGGACGCCGCCGAACTTCGCCTGCAACAGCCGCACTGGCTGCCGCTCGAAACGCGCCCCGCGAACCTCGAGGGCAATGGCGCGATCCACATGGGTGACCTCGTCAAGAACGCGCTGCGTATGCGTCCCGACCGCATCATCATGGGCGAAGTCCGCGGCGCAGAATGCTTCGACCTCCTCGCCGCGATGAACACGGGTCACGACGGGTCGATGTGTACGCTCCACAGCAACAGCCCGCGCGAATGCCTCGGCCGTATGGAGAATATGGTGCTGATGGGCGACATCAAGATCCCGAAGGAAGCGATCTCGAAGCAGATCGCCGACTCGGTCGACCTGATCGTCCAGATCAAGCGCCTGCGCGACGGCTCGCGCCGCGTCACCAACGTCACCGAGGTGATCGGCATGGAAGGCGACGTCATCGTCACGCAGGAACTCTTCAAGTTCGAATATCTCGACGAGGACAAGGACGGCAAGATCGTCGGCGAATATCGCGCGATGGGCCTGCGCCCCTATACGCTCGAAAAAGCCCGCCAATACGGCTTCGACCAGCCCTATCTCGAGGCGTGCCTGTAATATTCGTCGCCCCCGTTGAGGCGGGGGCCGCTATCGATCTTGCGCTACACTCCAGCGGCCCCCGCCTTCGCGGGGGCGACGTTATTTTCCGGCCAGCCAGAACGCCGTCGCGAATAAAGCGACGGCGGCCGACGCCAGCGCGATCCCGCGCCAGGGCATGAAACCGACCTGTTCGACGTCGCGGCGGTTGTTGCGGCGCCAGCTCGCGACCTCGGCCACGCCGAACAAGATCGCGGCGCCGATCCCCACTGACAGCATGGACACTTGCATTGCCGCGCATCCCTTCGCAAACAGGGCCTTCCCCTGGAGAGAGGTGCCCCATATGCGTTCCCTATTATTGCTTGCAAGTGCCGCCGCCCTGATCGCCGTTCCCGCGACCGCGATGCAGCATGACGCCCACGCCGCGCACAAGGCACAGGACGCGATCGCCGCCGCCGTCGCCGCGCCCACGCGCACCGCGACGAACACGCCGCGCGACAAATATCGCCACCCCGCCGAAACGCTCGCCTTCTTTGGCGTCAAGCCCGGCGACACCGTAGTCGAGCTGTGGCCCGGCGGCGGCTGGTATACCGAAATCCTCGCCCCGCTGACCAAATCGGGCGGCGGTACGCTGTATGTCGCGGCGCCGTGGGAACGCGGCCTCAATCGCGTGAAAACCAAGCAGACCGAGAATGCCGAGGTCTATGGCGCGGTAAAGCTCGCCGAATTCCCCCATGCGGGCACGAACCCGAAGGTGCCCGACGGCAGCGCCGACGTCGTGCTGACCTTCCGCAACGTCCACAACTGGCGCTTCGACGGCACCGACAACACCGCGAACGCGTTCAGGCAGATTTTCGCGATGCTCAAACCCGGCGGCACGCTCGGCGTCGTCGAGCACCGCCTCAACGAAAATGACGACAGCGCGAAGGAGGAAAAGTCGGGCTATATGAAGAAGAGTTCGATCGTCGCCTTTGCCGAAGCCGCGGGCTTCAAGCTGGCGGGCGAGAGCGAGATCAACGCCAATCCCAAGGATAGCAAGGATTATCCCAAGGGCGTCTGGACGCTGCCCCCGAACCTGACCGAGGGCGAGACCGACCGCGCAAAATATGTCGCGATCGGCGAATCGGATCGCATGACGCTGAAATTCGTGAAGCCCGCGTCCTGAAGCATTTCGAGTCCATAGACCCGGCGCTGCTTTTGAGCGCCTATGCGCAGGGCATTTTTCCGATGGCCGACGGGGCGGACGACCCGTCGGTCCATTGGGTCGAACCGCGGCTGCGCGCGATCCTGCCGCTGGAGGGATTTCACCTCTCGCACAGCCTGAAAAAAATCATCGTGTCGGACCGCTTTCGCGTCACGACCGATACCGCCTTTGCCGACATGGTCGCGCTCTGCGCCGCGCCCGCCGACGACCGGCCGACGACGTGGATCAATCCGGTGATCCGGGCGAGCTACGACCGCCTGTTCCAGCTCGGCCATGCGCACAGCGTCGAATGCTGGTTGGACGGCGAGCTTGCGGGCGGGCTCTACGGCGTGACGCTCGGCCGCGCTTTCTTCGGCGAATCGATGGTCAGCCGCGCGCGCGACGCGTCGAAGGTCGCGCTGGCGCACCTCGTCGCGCGGCTACGCGCCGGCGGCTGGAAATTGCTCGATTGCCAATTCATCACCCCGCACCTCGCCAGCCTCGGCGCGATCGAAATCCGCCAGGCCGACTATCTTGCGCGGCTCTATTCGGTGTTGGCGGGGGGCGACGGGACGGCCTTGGGCGCCGGAGCCGGAACGACCGGCGGCGCGACGAGCGTTGCCGTCCCCTCGCCGCCGTTCGTCGCGGGCGACTGGGGCGCCCTCGATGCCTTGGGCCCCGCGGCGGCGCCCGATTTCGGTGCCGAACGCGCGACGGGTTCGCCGCCCGGATATGTCATTGCGCAGCTTTTGACGAAGACGTCATAGATCGGGTGCTGGATGACGTTGCGGTCAGGCCGCTCGCGGAAAATCCAGCCCGAAAAGACGCGATACCATTTGTCGTCGCGCTGATCCTGCACCGTCAGCTGGACGAAGGCGCCCGTCTCGGGCGGATCCTCCCACGGCGCGGTCATCTCGCATGCGCGCAGCCGGACGATCGCGCGGCCGACGCGCGCCGTTTCGCCGGGCTTCATTTCGAGCTCGCGGACGAGCCCGTTACGCTTGTTGAGCAGGCCGACGACGGCGACGCGGTCCGCCATCGGGGTTGCGCCTTCGATGCCGCCGACTTCCTGCGGCACGCGTTCGGATTTCGCGATCTGCGGCGCCTTGTCGCTGCCGCCCGCCTTGGTCGCCGGGTTCCGGTCGCAGGCGCCGAGCGACAGCGCGGCGAGCATGGCCAGCCCGGCGGTCGCGGTCAGCCTGGGCACCGCAGCGCTCACTCGGCGCCGGGCCGCCAGGCCTCATAATCGCCCGTCGCGGCGGCGCGCTGGCCGCCGCGTTCGAGCGCGCCGGCGGGGCGATAGGCGCCCGTGCTGCCGGTCAGGTTCGGGGTCGCTTCCTTCTCCCATGCGCGCGGCGCGGGAAGGGCATCGGTCGGCAGCTCGTCGAAGGTGCCGTGCAGCCAGCCGTGCCATTCGGGCGGCACGCGGCTCGCGTCGTTCGATCCATTGTACAGCACCCAGCGGCGGCCGCCCTTTTTCGCACGGAAATAGCGGTTGCCGAGGCTGTCCTCGCCCACCTTCGTGCCGGTGCTCCAGCTGTTCAGCAACGTGCCGACGGTCGCACCGTCCCACCAGGTGAAAATCTTGCCCAAGATGCTCATGGCGTGGCGTTTACAGGCAAGGCGGCGCGGTCTGCAAGCCGCAAACCACGCGGACGGGCGCTATTTTCCATCTTTCCACGTGATCTTGGCGGTCTCGTCGATGCCAAGCTTCGCCGCCGTACCGCCCGCGAGTTCGAGCACCGCCGAAACCTCGCCGCCGCTGACCACCGGTTCGAGCGATTCGGGGATCGTATTTTCGGCGATGCGATCGATGCTGCCGTCGGCGCGGATGAAGATCATATCGAGCGGAATCAGCGTGTTCTTCATCCAGAAGCTGCCGATTCGCGGCTTCTTGAACGGGAAGATCATGCCGCCGCCCTCGGGCAGGCTGGTGCGGAACATCAGCCCGCGATCCTGTTCCTCGTCGGTGCGCGCAACCTCGACGTTGAAGACATGTGCCTTGCCCGCCGCGGCGATCGTCACCGGGATCGTCGCAACGCTCGCTTCCTCGCTTGCATCGCTACTGCACGCCGCCATCGGCAGCGCGAGCGACAGGGCAAGGGCGGTAAAAATGGCGCGCATCGGCAAATCCTTATCCCGTGATGTCGCCGGACCTAATCGAGCATCGCTTCATCGTCCAGCACCGCCAGCGCCGCCTCGTCCCCCGGGGGAACGGCGAGGATGCGGCGCGCGATCGTCATGCTGTGCCCCGCGCGCAAAAAGGCGGCGATTTGCCGTTCGCGCTGCTTCGGATCGTCGCTCGCGCGTACGGCAAAGGGCCCGAACCGCCGGCGCCGCGCGAATCCGACCGCCGCGGCCACCGCGGCGCCCTCCGCCGTCTCGATCGCCTCGCCGCTGTCTTCCTCCGCGATTCCGTCGACGTACAGCTGCGCCTTGACCCGCCGCACGCCGAGCCCGCGCCGCGTCATCGCGCCCGCACGCATTACGGCATATTGCCGGTCGTCGAGATAGTGCAAACGCTCCATCCGGTCGGCCACCGCCTCGCACGCCGTCATGGCGTCGACATTGTCTATCCATTCGGATTCGCGGACTTTTCGCGACAAATAGCGTGTCAGTTTTGCCCGGCTCGTCGCGAATCGCGCGACATAGGCGAGCGCCAGTTCGTCAAGCTTCGCGGCGCCAAGCGGCCTTTTCGATCGGTCGGAGTGAGCGCGATGCTTGGGCATATGCCATGTTTGTGCCACAGTCGGGCCTGATTGAGAACGATCAACACCGCCATATCGGGCCATAACGCCCGGAAATGGGCGATTGTTCTAACAACACAGGGCTCGCGCACGGTACTATGGCTTCAAAAGATGACATGCTTGTTGCCGCGCGGCCCGTTTCACGGGATGTCGCACCCCCTATGACTCAGATCATCGAAACGCAGGCCGACGCGCTGACGTCGACCCCGACGCTCTGTGCGCAACCGCGCCGCTTTTCGGACTTCGCCACCATCGGCGAGGCGCTCGATTAT
Source organism: Sphingopyxis sp. BE235 (assembly GCF_031457175.1). Classification (NCBI taxonomy): domain Bacteria; kingdom Pseudomonadati; phylum Pseudomonadota; class Alphaproteobacteria; order Sphingomonadales; family Sphingopyxidaceae; genus Sphingopyxis; species Sphingopyxis sp. BE235. The sequence continues at coordinate 103,433 of NZ_JAVDWC010000006.1, read as the reverse complement.
GCCGCGAACGGTACGCGCGGGCTCAATTTCCACGATCCGCGCGGAAAGCTCGTGCGCCCCTATCCGTACAGCGAGCTCAAGGCCGACGCGCTTCGGGCCGCCTATCGGCTGATCGCCGCGGGGGTGAAGCCCGGCGACCGAATCGCGCTGATCGCCGAAACCGGCCCCGAATTCGCCGCGCTGTTCTTCGGCACGATCTACGCCGGCGCCTGGCCGGTGCCGCTGCCACTGCCGACCAGCTTCGGCGGGCGCGACAGCTATGTCGGCCAGCTCGTCGTGCAGCTTTCCAGCTGCGATCCCACGATGCTCTTCTTCCCGCCCGAAATCGCCGCGATGGCGGTCGAAGCCGCCGAGAAAGAAGGCGTGAAGCCCGTCGACTGGAGCGCGTTCGAACAGAGTCCGGCACCGGTGGCCGCGCTTCCCGAGCAGAAGTCGGACGAGACCTGCTATCTGCAATACAGCAGCGGCTCGACGCGCTTCCCGCACGGCGTCGCCGTCACCCATGCCGCGTTGCTCAACAACCTCGCCGCGCACAGCCACGGCATGGAAGTGCGCGACAGCGACCGCTGTATCTCGTGGCTGCCCTGGTATCACGACATGGGCCTCGTCGGCTGCCTGCTCTCGCCCGTCGCGAACCAGGTCTCGGTCGATTATCTCAAGACCGAGGATTTCGCCCGCCGCCCGCTCGCCTGGCTCGATCTGATCAGCCGCAACGAAGGCACGACGCTCAGCTATTCGCCGACCTTCGGTTACGACATCTGCGCGCGCCGCGTGTCGAGCCAGACGCACGTCGCCGACCGCTTCGACCTATCGCGCTGGCGCGTCGCGGGCAATGGCGCCGACATGATCCGGCCCGACGTGATGCAAAGCTTCGTCGATGCCTTTGCCGACGCGGGTTTCAAGGCGAGTGCCTTCCTGCCGAGCTACGGCCTTGCCGAAGCGACGCTCGCGGTCAGCATCATGCCGCCGGGCGAAGGCATCGTCGTCGAACTGGTCGAGGAAACCGAGCTGTCGGGCGCCGCGAATGATTCGGGCCGGCCGACGCGTTACCGCGCGATCGTCAACTGCGGCCGCGCCGCGCGCGACATGGTGATCGAGGTCCGCGACGAAGCGGGGAACCCGCTGCCCGACCAGACCGTCGGCAAAGTGTGGTGCACCGGCCCGTCGCTGATGACCGGCTATTTCCGCGATCCCGAATCGACCGCCGCCTGCATGAAGGACGGCTGGCTCGACACCGGCGATATGGGTTATTTGTCAGACGGTTACATCTATATTGTCGGCCGCGCCAAGGACATGATCATCATCAACGGCAAGAATCACTGGCCGCAGGATATCGAGTGGGCGGTCGAACAATTGCCGGGCTTCAAATCGGGCGACATCGCCGCCTTTGCGATCACCGCGCCCGGCGGCGAGGAAACCCCCGCGGTGCTCGTCCAGTGCCGCACCAGCGACGAGGCTGAGCGCCTCGCGCTGCGCGAGACGATTCGCGATCGCGTCCGCGCGATCACGGGCATGAACTGCCTGATCGAACTGATCCCGCCGCGCACGCTGCCGCGCACGAGTTCGGGCAAGCTCAGCCGCTCGAAGGCGCGCGCGCAATATCTGGCCGGGGAAATCCAGCCTTTCGCGATGGCGGCCTGATCAACCCGCTGAACGGCCACGTTTTTCCTGTCCCGACAAGGGACAGAAAACCGTGCTTTGGCGCGCGCTTGGTTACCTTCGGGTAATACCCGCGCGCTAAACCTGCGGGCGTGAAAAGCCTGCTGACCGATCCGATTGCTGCCGAAGTCATTCCTGCGCGGACCCTTTTGGGGCTGGGGCCGCGCGATCAGGACATCGGCAACCTCCGCCAGCTCCAGCTTGCGCCGCTTCGCGGCCGCGGATCGCTGCGCCTCGTGATGGGCATGGGCATGGCGCTCGTTGCGGCTTTCACCATGATCCTCAGCGTGCCGTTGCCGGTCGCCGCCGGCTGGCTGGGCGGCGCGTTGGTCTTCGGCCTCTGGTCGTACAGCAAATTCCGCAACCTCCCGCTCGGCGACCCCAAGCTGTCTGGGGTGGCCGAATATCGGCTGTGCGTGCGGCACGCGCTCTATTCGGCGGTTCTTTGGGGGTCGCCCTTCTGGTTGCAGGGGCTGACGCCGGCGCTCGACCATGTCCTTTCGATGTGGACGATCGCGGTGCTGATGATGGTCACGCTCTCGATCGTCGCGCACAGCGTCCCGCTGGCCTGCGTGCTGTTTATCGGGCCCGTCACCCTGTCGGCGGCCGCCGCGCTGGTGCGCGCCGGCGCCCCCCAGCTGGCCGGCGTGGCGATCGCCGCCGGGCTGCTCCTTTGCGCCTTCTGCGTCCGTTTTGCGCAAAGCCATATCCGCTTTCGCCGCGCCGAAGAGACGCTGCACGAAAAGACCGAAACGGTGAGTTTGCTGCTGCGCGAATTCGAGGAAACCTCGGCCGACTGGCTGTGGCAGACCGACAACAGCCGCCGCCTCGTTCATGTCTCGCCGCGCCTCGCCTATGCGCTCGGCGGCACCGCGGAGACGCTCGAGAACATCCCACTGTTGCAGGCGCTTTCGGGCGATGCCTGGGAAACCGGCCTGTTCCCCAAAAGCCTCCACGACATGGCCGAACGGATGAAACGGCGCGAGAGCTTTTCGAATCTGATCGTGCCGGTCACGATCGGCGGCATGCCGCGCTGGTGGGAATTGTCCGCGTCGCCGCGCCTCGACGAAGCCGGCAAGTTCCTCGGCTTCCGCGGCGTCGGATCGGACGTCACCGAAAAGCGCGCGACCGCCGAACAGATCGCCAAGATGGCGCGCTTCGACAATCTGACCGGCCTGCCCAATCGCCTGAGCCTCAACGAAGACCTGGCGCGCGCGCTGGCGCATGCGCTCGAGGCCAAGTCGCGCTGCGCGCTGCTGATGATCGACCTCGACCGGTTCAAGGCGGTCAACGATACGCTGGGCCACCCCGTCGGCGACAAATTGCTCGCGCAGGTCGCGGCACGGCTGAAGGGCCTGATGGAGCGCGGGATGACCTGCGGCCGGCTCGGCGGCGACGAATTCGCCGTCGTGCTCCACAATGTCGCCTCGGCCGACAGCGCCGAGGATCTCGCGCAGCGGATCATCACGACGATCAGCCGTCCCTATGTGGTCGACAATCACCAGCTGTTCGTCGGCGCCAGCGTCGGCTTCGCGATCGGGCCGACCGATGGCGCGACGGTCGAAACGCTGACCCGCAACGCCGACCTTGCGCTCTACAAGTCCAAGGACAAGGGCGGCAATGTCGTCGCCGCCTATGTCGCATCGTTGCACGCGCAGGCCGAGGAACGGCGCGTGATGGAGCAGGAGTTGCGCGGCGCGCTCGAACGCGGCGAATTCGAGCTTTATTACCAGCCGGTAGTGACCGCCGCCGACGGCACATTGAACGGCTTCGAGGCGCTGATCCGCTGGCACAACCAGAAGCTCGGCAATGTGTCGCCGGGCCGCTTCATCCCGCTCGCCGAGGATGCGCGGCTGATCTCGCCGATCGGCGAATGGGTGCTGCGCACCGCGTGCCGCGAAGCGATGAAATGGCCGTCGAACCTGAAGGTCGCGGTCAACGTCTCGGCCGACCAGCTCACCGACCCGAGCTTCGCCTCGGTCGTCGTCTCGGCGCTCGCGCAAAGCGGGCTTTCGCCGCAGCGGCTCGAAATCGAAGTCACCGAAAGCGTCTTCCTGCGCGACGGCGGCGGCGCGGCGCAGCTGCTCGACCAGCTCATCGGGCTCGGCATCCGCCTGTCGCTCGACGATTTCGGTACCGGTTATTCGTCGCTCGGTTACCTGCGCAAGACGCAATTCTCGACGATCAAGGTCGACCGCAGCTTCGTCGTCGGGGCGGCGAAGGGCAGCATCGAATCGATCGCGATCATCCGCGCCGTCGTCGCGCTCGCCGATAGCCTCGGCATGTCGACGACCGCCGAGGGAGCAGAAACCGAGCTCGAGGTCGAAACGCTCCGCGGCTTCGGCTGCAGCAATATCCAAGGCTATTATTACGGGCGCCCGATGCCCGCGAGCGACGTGCTGACGCTGTTCCGCGCCCCCGACGATGTGGCGACCGTCGCCGCCTGACAAACCCAAATCGTCGCCCCCGCGCAGGCGGGGGCCGATGTAGTTTTAGACCGCAACATCGGATCAAGGCCGATGACGGCCCCCGCCTACGCGGGGACGACGGATTCGATTTGGTCGATAAACCGAAATGCCCGCACGACGAATTGAACAGCTTAACAAAAGGTTCCCCCATCCACCGCAGCGATGGCGCGACTCGTCGCTAGACGGGTGGTGGTCCGCGCGCACCGTGGCAAAGACGCTCCAACGCTTGAAGACAAGCCATCGGGGGGTCGCTTTCCATGTTCATTCGTCGTTACCTGGCAGCCGCCATGGCGTCTGTGATGATGATCACCGGCCTGCTCGTCAGCGCGCCCGCCGCGGCACGCGACTATCTGCAGTGCGTCCCCTTTGCCCGCGCCGAATCGGGCGTCGAAATCCGCGGCAACGCCAAGACCTGGTGGGCGCAGGCCGCCGGCACCTATCAGCGCGGCGAAGAGCCCCGCCAGGGCGCCGTGATGGCCTTCGCCGGCACCGGCGGCATGCCGCTCGGCCATGTTGCCGTCGTCAAGAAGATCGTCAGCGACCGTGAAATCCTGATCGACCATGCCAACTGGTCGCCGATCAACGGCCGCCGCGGCCAGATCGAACGCAACGTCCGCGTTGTCGACGTCAGCTCGGATGGCGACTGGAGCATGGTTCGCGTGTGGTACGCGCCGATCGGCGACCTCGGCCTGCGCGCCAATCCGGTGCAGGGCTTCATCTACGCCAACGGCGAAGCGGGCGCACCGAACAAGGCTCCCAGCTTCAAGGCGCCCGTCTGGGCCCAGAACGACTGGAAACCCGGCAACGGCCTCGAATTCGTCGCCGCCTCGCTCGGCCAGTAAGCCCGAACGACATTCGGCAAGCGCATCGCGCACAAAGAAAGCCCCGGATCGCTCCGGGGCTTTTCTTTATGCGCTGTAACGCTGCGTGTTTAGGCTTCGTCGCCTTCGCCGCTGGCGGCGGTGTCTTCGAACCAGGCTTCGACCTCGCCCGACAGCTTGATCGTCATCGCCTGGCCAAAGCGGTCCTTCGACTTGCCCGCAGCGACACGGATCCAGCCTTCGGAGATCGAATATTCCTCAACGTCGGTGCGCTCCTTGCCCTTGAAGCGGATTCCGATGCCGCGCTGCAGCACTTCCATGTCGAAATGGGGCGAGCGCGGATTGGTCGACATGCGGTCGGGGGGCGTATCGGTCATGACTATATTTCCCAAAAAATGATGGCGCGGCCCTAGCTGGACCGCGCCATCATCGTCAATCGTTGAGAAGCGACGTCGGGTCTAGAACCCGGCCTTCAACGTCACAAAGAACTGCTGCGGCGCGCCCGTCAGCAAGGTCTGACTATCACCGCGGTTGGCGAAGCCGTTGGTGCCGATCGTCGACACATATTCCTTGTCGAACAGGTTCGTCGCATTGGCCTGGATCGAGATGCGGTCGTTGAGGCGATAGCCGATGCTGGCGTCGACGATCACGAACCCGCCGACTTCGGCGTCATTCTCGTAGGAATAATAGCGCTTCGACGTGTAGTTGGCGCCGACGCGCGCGAAGAAATCGCCATTGTCCCAGGTGATTTCGCCCTTGGCGAGATGCCTCGGCGAATTGACCACCGTCTTGCCCGCGGTCGCCGCGACCACCCCGCCCGCCGCATTGACGACATCGTCCTGATATTCGGAGTCGTTATACGCATAGGAAGCGAAGAGCGAGAGTTCGGGGGTGACGCGGAACGTGCCCGCCGCCTCGACGCCCCACGAACGGACGTCGCCGACGTTGCTCAGGATCGCCGGATTACCCTGAATGCCCGACCCGTTGGCGAACGCGATGATGCGATCCTTGAAGTCGACATAATAGCCCGCGATCACGCCCTGAAAGCGGGGCGATTTGGTGCGGAAACCGAGTTCGTAGGTGGTCGAGGTTTCGGGTTTGAGGTCGAGCGCGTCGAAACCCGCCTGCGTCGTGGCGAAGGGACCGCCGGTCGCCGACGATTCGAAGGCGCGGATATTTTCGGTGTAGCTCGCGAACAGCTCGTTATCGTCGTTGAGGCGATAGAGCAGCCCCGCCTGCGGCAGGAACCAGTCCTTCGCCTCGGTCTTCCCCGACGCGAGCCCGCCGCGCACGATCGGCGTCGCAAGGTTGGTGACGCGCAGCCCCTTCCAGCCCGCATTGATCTGGAAGCTGCCGAGGTCGAGCGTGTCCTGGACATGATATTGCAGCGTCTGGGTGTTGAAATCGAACTCCCACTGCGTCGCGAGCGGGTCCTTCGGGAATTTCAGGCTGCCGCGGCTCGGCGCGCCGGTCGTATTGGCAAGGCCATAGAAACGCCGCGCCTGATTGAAGGCGTTGTCCTCGTACCACATGCCGATTTCGAACTTGTTGGCGCCGACCTCGAACAGGCTGGAGGTAACGATGCCATAGCGTTCGATGTCATATTCGGTGGTGCGGATCGTCATCGGCGCGCCGCCGGGGGTCGTGACATAGGGCGTGAACCACAGCCCGCGGCCCTTGTTGCCATGGTAATAGCCCATCGCCTTCAGCGTCCAGTATTCGCCGAGCGGCGCCTCGACGCCGACGCCGGCCAGCCAGTCCTTGCGCAGTCCTGAAGCGTCATAATAGGCGTCGTCAACCGTCGCGACCGGCGCCGGGAATGCCTCGCCGGCCCCGGCATAGGGCGCGACATAGGGCGTTCCGAGCGGCAGGCTGCCATTGGCGACGCCGGCGTTATAGGCCGCGCGCGCGACCTGATTCTGATAGATTTTGGCGACCTGGACCGCCGTGTCCCAATCCTTGGCAAAATTGTCCCACTGATAACCGAGGCGGCCGATCATGTCGGCGGAGAGGTCCTGATAGTCGTTCTCGCGGCGGTTCGAATAGTTGACGAAGCCGAAGAACTGGCCCTCGCCGACGGGCTGGACGATGCGCGCATTGACCTGGTCCTGGCGCTGGACGCCATTGCCCTTCCACTTGTCGGCATCAGCCCAAGCATAGCTCAGCGACAGGCGCGGGCCACCGGGCGCGATCTCGCCGCTGTCGATGCGCGCGAAGATACGCTTGGTCTCGTCGCTGCCATAGGTGCCCGACACGTCGACGCCGAGTTCTTCGGCCGGTTCGCGCGAGAAAAATTCGATCGTGCCGCCAAGGTTGCTCGTCGACGCCGCCGCGAGCGAGCCCGCGCCCTGCGCGACTTCGACGCGGCCGACATTCTCGCTGATGATCGCGCGGCTGATGTGCAGGCCGTTGTGGTTGCCGTAATTCATGTCGCCGAGCGGGACGCCGTCGAGCGTGAAGCCGAGCTGGTTCTGGCTGAAACCGCGGATCGAGATGCGTGCCGACCATTCATAGGCGCCGAACGGGTCGGCGGCCTGGAAATTGACCCCGGGCAGCTTGTCGATGGCCTTGAGCGGGCTGATCCCCGACACTTCGAGCGCGATGTCGGCGGCGCCCAGTTCCTGCACCTGACGCGCCTGCCCCTGCCCGAGCACGACGATCTCTTCGACATCGGCGCTATCGGCCGCTTCGGCCGCGGCGTCTTCGGCAAAGGCCGGCGTCGCGGCCAGCACGGCGAGCGCAGCGATCGAGGCGGCCCCGGCGCGCAGGCGGCTCCTGAACTGAGTGGTCATCGATGGATCCCCTTTTCCCGGTCGCGAAATGGCGCCGGGGTCGCGGGGGCATAGGCGGGCGATATTGCTGCGCTGCGGCGAAGGCGTGACAACGCGATGACGGAAAGAAGAAGGATAAGCGGCAATCGCGCCGACCTTGCGACGGGAACTTTTTACATAAATCAATTTGCGAAAATCATGTGCCTAGATGGATCAGATATTGACGACGCCAAGTTAGCTTGAAGAACGAACTACAGAAAAATTCTAGTTAACACCTTGCCACTCGTTGCAAGGAAACGCGCAGTATTTCCTAATTTACTAGTTTATATGTTCGGTTAATAACAATTAATTTCAACAACAAAGGGAACTTTGGAGTTCGTTTGGGAATATGGGGTCCAGGGACCAGATCATGTACGAAGGGGATATCTCATGCCTTTCTTCCGTCTTGAACTCCGCCCGGCCCATCTCATTCTCATCCCGGCGTGCTTCGCGCTCGCGGCCTGCGAATCGTCGGGCAGTTACCGCGTCGGCAGCGTCGGCAGCGGCGGGGCAACCGGCACCGTCGGCCCGGCGGGCGCGCCCGGTCCGGCCGGGGCAACCGGCGCGACCGGTCCCGCGGGCCCGGCGGGTAGCGGCCTCGGCCTTGGCAGCGCGGGGGCGCTCGCGGTTGGCGGTCTCGTCGGCCCCGGCGGCGTCGCGGGTACGGGCCTGCTCGCCAACACCGGCGATCCCGCCAGCACCAATCCGGTGATCGGCGGCGTGCTCGTCAAGACGGGCGGGCTCGTCAATGTCATCGCCGACAAGGGACTGCTGCTCGCCAGCGCGGTCGACGGCAAGGTACCGGGCAACAGCAACCTCGTCGGCACCGTCGTCGGCGTCGTCAAAAGCACCGGGGTCGCGCTCGTCCAGACCGGCAATGGCCAGCAATATCTGGTCGACGGCCTCGCCGCCGCCCCCGGCCAGCTGATCACCGCGACGATCGGCAAGGCCACCGCGATCGGCAGCCCCACCGCCTCGCCGCTGATCGGCGCGAGCATCCTCTCGCCCGGCCAGCAGAACGGCAGCCTGCTGACCGTCGGCGTCGGTTCGGGCGGCCAGCTCGTCACGCTCCAGCCCGGAACCGGCGGCAATCTGCTCGGCGGCGCCACCGGCGGCCTGACGGGCAGCACGCCCGGCGGCAGCCCCGTCGGATCGCCCGTCACGCTGGTCAGCAACGTCGTCGCCACGGCGACCGGCGCGCTCGGACAAGTGGGCGGCGGCGCGACGGACGGCGGCACGGCGGTCGATCCCGTCACCGGCCTCGTCACCGGGGTCACCGGTACCGTCGGGGGCGTCCTCGGCGGTCTGAAACCGAAGCGCGGCAACTGAAGCCGCACCCTATGCGCCCATTGCGCAACGCCTGCGCCGCGGCGGTGGCGGGAGCCTGGCTCCTCCCCGCCGCGGCGCTCGCGGCCCAGCCCGCGGCGACGCCGCTCGACGGCCGCCCGCCCCTCGCGCCCGACCGCAGCCGCGACCCGCTTCCCGATCCCGAGGCCAAACCGCTCACGCTCGGCAAGGTCGAACTCGGCGCGCGGCCCGACATCACCATCCGCGAAATTCGCTTCCTTGGTGCGGGGGTGCCAGCGAATGTCGGCCGCGCCGCGCAGCTCTTCGTCGGCAAGCGCGCATCGGCGGACAATCTCGCGAAGCTCGCCGCGGCGATGACGCGCGCCTATAATCGCTCGAGTGTCGCGCTCTTCACGCTCGTCATCCCCGAGCAGGATCTGTCGGGCGGCGTCGTCACCGTCGCCTCGGCCGAGGGCTATATCGGCTCGGTGACGCTGAGCGGCGAGCGCGAGAGCGGCCCCGCGCCGCTCGTCGGCAGGATGGCCCGGAACCTCACCGGCCAGCGCCCGCTGCCGCGCGCGCGCTTCGAGCGCGCGCTCGGCAATATCGCCGACATTCCGGGCCTTACCGTCACCCCGTCGCTCGCGCTCGGCGGCGAGCAGGGCGCGGTCGCGCTCGACCTCGCAATCGACGCGAAGAAACCGACGATTGGCCTCGGCTTCACGACGCGCACCAGCCAGTTCGTGAACGACGGCATCGTCGAGGCGAACGCACGCGGCACCAGCCTGCTGCGCAGCGGCGACGAAACGCGGCTCACCGGCGCCGCGGCGGTCAATCTCAAATCCTTGCTCTATATGGCAGCGAGCCATTCGACCCCGATCGGCGCCGGCGGTACGCGCGCCGAACTATCGGCCGCGGCGCTCCGCACGCGCCCCAAGGGGCTCGCGATCGACGGCGAGGCGTGGAGCGCGGGGCTGGGGGTTACCCATCCGCTGATCCGCGCGACGCGCCGCAATTTGGTCGCCGCGGCACGGATCGACTATCTCGATTCGAAAAACGCGCTGTTCGGCTCGACGATCGCCGCCGAGAAGACCTGGACGGCGAGCGGCAGCCTCGCCTTTCGCCTCAGCGAAGAGCGCACCGTCGTCGGCGCGCGCCTCGGCGGTGCCAAGGGTCTCGATTTCGCGGGCGCGCGCGTCGATCCCGGCGTCGGCGAGGCCGGCTTCCTCTATGCCGACGCCAGCATCGAGGCGAATCAGGCGATCGGCAAAGCGCTCGTCGTCCGCGCCGCCGCAACGGGGCGCTGGACGCGCGACCGCCTGCCCGCGGCGCAGCGCTTCAGCGTCGGCGGCGCGACTTTCGGCCGCGCGTTCGACGACGGGCTGGTCAATGGCGACCGCGGCTATGCCACCTTCGGCGAACTCGCGCTGCGCCCGCTGCGCGGCGGCAAGCTGGCGAAGAGCGAAATCTACAGCTTCGTCGATTATGCCGACGTCACCCTGCTCGCGCGCACCGCGATCCCCAGAACCAATTTCCGGCTCGGCAGCTGGGGCGGCGGCGTGCGTCTTTCCTATTCGGAAAATGCGACGATCGGCCTCGAACTCGCCGATGCCTGGAACCAGCCGGTGCCCGGCTATGATCAGGACTGGCGCGTCGCGCTCAGCTGGAAATTGTCGCTTCGTCCGTGATCGCCGGGCCGAGCGCCGCGGCCGCGACATAAAGCTTGTCGGCAAGCGGATAGAGCTCGCGTTCCTCGCGTTCGACCCGCATCGCCAGCACGTCGAAGATCGCTGCCGTCTCTCGGCCGAATTCCGCCCATTTGGCCTCGACCCTTTTGGGGTCCCATTTGTCGTCATAGGCGACATATTCTGCCGCCAGATCGCCCATTTCCAATTCGAATTCGTTCGTGATGCGCATCAGGTCGGGGTCGCCGGTCGCCCGCAGGCGCGGATAGAGGATCCAGTCCTCGCATTTCAGGTGGCGCACCAGCATCTCGCGAAGCCGTCCGCGCGCTGCCGCCAGCTCGGTCAGCTGCGGCGGGCCGGGAGTATTGGTCAGTTCGGTCACGATCCGCGCCAGCGCGATCAGCGCCGTATGCTCGGCGCGCAGTCGCTCTATTTCGTGGCTCAAAGGCATAGCTGCTCCAAGCGATACGAGCGGGTCCCTCGGGCGTCATCTTGAGGGCACCGCAATCCGAAAGCAAATTGATATTTGATGGGTTCGAAACGCGCGAAGGGTTCGCACCACAATGCAGCCTCTTCGTACATCTCCCCGGCCCCGGGGCGACCAACGGCCGTCATCGGCTGGCCCGATCTATGGTATAGCCGGCCCGAACGATGGGGTTCCAGCCGCAAAGGCGGTTGTCAATTGCGGGGTCAGGCCATAGGGCGCTATTGATTTTCCTTCGCAATAGCAGCAGCCCCTGTCATGCAACGATCGACCATCCGGACATGGTTCCTGATCCACAAATGGACGAGCATCGTCTGCACCGGCTTTTTGCTGATGCTGTGCGTCACCGGGCTGCCGCTGATCTTTCACGATGAAATCGACGCGCTGACCGAGGACATGCCGAACTATGGCATGCCCGGCGTCGGGTCGTCGGGCGAGGCCCCCGGCCTCAAACCGCTCGACGAAATGCTCGCAAAGGCGCTCGCCGCGCGGCCGGGCGAGGTGCCCGTCTTCATGGCGTTCGATAACGAGCAGCCGTCGATGACGATCACCACCGCACCGCGCGCCGATTCCCCGGCGGAGGACATGACGATCCAGATCCTCGACCGCTCGACCGGCGCGGCCACCGCGACCGTCGACGAAAGCGGCGTGATGCATTTCCTGCTCCAGCTTCACACCGACATGTTCCTCGGGCTGCCCGGCATGCTCTTCCTCGGGCTGATGGGGCTGCTCTTCGTGATCGCGATCGTCTCGGGCGTCGTCCTCTACGCGCCCTTCATGAAAAAGCTCGACTTCGGCACCTTGCGCACCTCGCGCAGCCGCCGCGTCAAATGGCTCGACTATCACAATCTGCTCGGCATCGTCGCGCTCGCGTGGATGACCGTCGTCGGCGCGACCGGGGTGATCAACGCGCTCGCCACCCCGATCTTCGAATATTGGCAGCGGACCGAGCTGGCCGAGATGACGAAGACCTACGCCGGCAAGGGCGCGGTGCCCCCCGAAAATTATGGCTCGATCGACAAGGCGATGGCCGCGGCGCGCAAGGAGATTCCCGGCAACAATCCGCAGTTCATCGCCTTCCCGGGCGGCGCGTTCAGCAGCAAGCATCATTATGCCGTCTTTTTCCAGGGCGACACGCCGCTCACCGAACGCCTGCTCACCGCGGCGCTGATCGATGCCGAGACGGGCGACTTCACCGACGCGCGCCCGATGCCCTGGTACGCCAAGGCGCTCGCGCTGTCGCAGCCGCTGCATTTCGGCGACTATGGCGCGCTGCCGCTCAAATTGCTCTGGGCGGTCCTGACCGTCTTCACGATGATCATACTCGGATCGGGCCTCTATCTCTGGCTCGGCAAGCGCCGCTTCGGAACCGACGCGCTCGTCCGCGAGGTCGAGAGCGGCGGCACATTGCAGCCCGCCGAATGAAGAAGAGCCAAGGCCTCCGCGCGATCTTCGCCGTCCCGCTGCTGCTCGCGACCGTCAGCATCGTCGGGCTCGTCGTCGCGCTGACCGGCGACGGATGGCGCGATGCGATGTCGTGGGCCGCGCTCGCCATACCCGTATTTGCCGTCGGCTGGGCCATGCGCGCCCGCCAAACCTGACCAATTTCCGCGCGGGACAGGGCCGCGCACGTAGGGGAATAAACATGACCAGATCGACCTTCCGCACCGCGCTGGAGCTGACCGCCGCCGCCGCCGTGATCGCCATTGCGACGCCCGCGATGGCGCAGGATGATGCCGGCGCCGACGAGATCCTCGTCACCGCGCAGCGCAACAACCAGACCAAGGTCACCAGCGGCGGCAATGTCGGCGTCTTCGGCACCAAGGCGGCCGAGGACATTCCGTTCAACATCCGCAGCTATAACGAAGCGCTGATCCTCAACCAGCAGCCCGATTCGCTCGGCGAAGTGCTGGAGAATGATCCCACCGTCCGCACCGCGCTCGGCTTCGGCATCGCGGGCGAAGTCTTCGTCATCCGCGGCTTCGACCTGTCGTCCGACGACGTCGGCTTCGACGGCCTCTATGGTATCACCCCGCGCCAGATCGTCGCGCCCGAACTCGTCTCCTCGGTGCAGGTCATCAACGGCGCCAGCGCCTTCCTCAACGGCGCCGCCCCGGGTGGCAGCGGCATCGGCGGCAGCGTCAACCTGCTCCCCAAAAAGGCCGAGCGCGACGTGATCCGCGCGACGCTCGGCTATACCTCTGCCGCGCACCTCTCGGGCGCCGTCGACGTCGCGCGCCGCTTCGGCGCGAACGGCGAGTGGGGGCTGCGCATCAACGGATCGGCGCGCCGCGGCGACATCGCGATCGATGACGAATTCCACTCGAGCTACGTCCTCGGCGCCACGCTCGATTACAACAATGGCCCGCTGCGCGCTGCATTGAACCTCAACTACCAGCGGCTGAACCAGACATACTGGCGCGGCCAGGTCGGCATCGGCGGGGTGATCCCGCGCGTTCCGCACGCCGACACCAATTATTCGCAGCCGTGGAGCCAGATCCTGACCAAGGATTATTTCGGCACCTTCAGCCTCGAATATGACCTGTCCGACGCCGCGATGCTCTATGCCAAGGTCGGCGCGCGCGACGGGCGCGAGGATCAGACCACCGCGGGCATCACTCTCAACGATCCGGTCACCGGCGCCGCGACGGGCAGCGGCTCGTACGTGCCGCGCGAAGACAATAATGAATCGGCGACCGCCGGCATCCGCATCAAGCTCGAAGGCGGCGGCATGAGCCACGAGATCAACGCCGGCGCCGCGGTGAGCTGGCAGGTCAACCGCAACGCCTTCGACTTTGGGGCCGCCTATCCCGCCAATCTCTATGACCCGGTCATCGTGCCCGCGCCGACGCCGGGCGGTTTCGTCGGCGGCGACCTCGACAATGTGTTCCCGATCGGCCGAAACCGCGTGGCGAGCGTCTTCTTCTCGGACACGCTCGGGTTGCTCGACGACCGCATCCTGATCACCGGCGGCCTGCGCCTGCAGGAGATCAAGACGACCTCCTATTCCTATACCGACGGCGCCCGCACGGGCGGCTACAAGGAATCGGCGGCGACCCCGGTTCTCGGCCTCGTCGTCAAGCCGGCCCCCGGGCTTTCGCTCTACGGCAACCGCATCGAGGGTCTGGTGGCAGGCTCCGTCGCGCCGCTCACGATCGATGACGGCAACGGCAACGCCATCCCCGTCGTCAACCGCGGCGCGGTGCTGCCGCCGGTCAAGTCGACGCAATATGAAGTCGGCGGCAAGCTCAACTTCGGCCGCTTCAACGCGGGTCTCGCGCTGTTCCAGATCGACAAGCCCAACAGCTTCGTCGACCCCGACACGCTGGTCTATGGCAATTACGGCACCCAGCGGAACCGCGGTGTCGAGATCACGCTCGACGGCGAGCCGGTCGACGGCCTCCGCATCATCTCGGGCCTGACCTTCAACGACGCCAAGCTGCGCCGGACCGAGGGCGGCGTGAACGAAGGCAAGGACGCGGTCGGCGTGCCCGAAGTGCTCGCCAACGCGAATGTCGAATGGGATCTTCCCTTCCTGCCCGCGCTGACGCTCGTCGGCCGCGTCGTCTACACCGGCAAGCAGGCCGTGGACTCGGCCAACACGCTCGAACTCGATAGCTGGACGCGCTTCGACCTTGGCGCGCGCTATGTCGCGCTGGTCGGCGACACCCCGCTGACGCTGCGCTTCAACGTCGATAATGTCGCGGACAAGCGCTATTGGGCCACAGCCTATAACGCGTTCAGCGCTTTCGGCTCGCGGCTGCTCCAGGGCGGCCCGCGCACCTTCAAGGCATCGGCCTCGATCGAATTCTGAACGGTCTTCCCCTCCCGCTAGCGGGAGGGGAGCTGGTCTTCCAGTTCGGCCAGCCTCCGCTGCGTGATCGCCAGGTCATCGGCAAATTGAGGACGGTCAGGCCAGCGATCAGCTAGCGCCTGCGCGATCGGAAGCGACGCGCGGTACCGCGCGACAGCTTCGGGAAAATCGCCCATGGCCTCGGCCAGATCGCCAAGTCGCTCATGTTTGATCGACAGACTACGTTGCCATCCCGCATTTGCCGGCTCGCGCAGCGCGAGAGCTTCTGAAACGGCCAAGCTCGCCACATAGCATGCTCGCGCGGCAGCAAGATTGCCCACCATTTTCTCAAGATCGCCAAGCTTGTTGTGGCCGATCGACAGGTCGTGCTGCCATTCCGCATTTCCCGGCTCGCGTAACGCCAGACCCTCGCGAATGGCCAAACTCGAGGCATAGCGCACCTGCGCCGCAGTAAGATTTCCAGCCTTTTTTTCAAGATCGCCAAGCTTGCTGTGACTGACCGACAGATCACGCTGCCATTCCGCATGTCCGGGTTCGCGCAGCGCAAGGGCTTCGAAAATGGCGAAGCTTGCCGAGTAGCGTGCACGTGCTGCATCGGGATCGCCCCCTTCAACTTCCATATCGCCGAGCTTGGCGTGGCTAACCGACAGATCGCGCTGCCACTTCGCATTTCCCGGCTCGCGTGACGCCAGACCCTCGCGAATGGCTAAGCTAGCGACGTAACGTTCCCGGGCAGCATCGAGCTTGCCAGTCAGCATCTCGATATTGCCGAGTTTGTTGTGACTGACTGACTGACAGGTCACGCTGCCACTCCGCATTTCCTGGCTCGCGCAAAACCAGATCTTCGCAAATCGCCAGGCTCGACTCATAGCGCGCGCGCGCCGCGGCAAGATTCCCCACGGTGCTTTCAAGATCGCCAAGCTTATTGTGACTGACTGACAGATCACGCTGCCATTCCGCATTTCCAGGTTCACGAATGACCAGTGCCTCGCAAATGGCAAGGCCTGCCATAAAGCGCTCTCGGGCTGCGCCCAAGTCGCCTGTTATCCTCTCAATGTCACCCAGCCTGTCTTGCGCGATCGAAAGATCGCGCATTTTCCATTCATTCTCGGGATCGGCAGTCACAGCCGCATCCGCCACTTGCATGGCCGCATGAAAATGCTCTTTTGCGGACGTCAAAGCACCCTCAGCAATACATATATCCCCCAACTCGCCATGAGCCGCCATCTGATCGCGCGCGTCTTCGGCATATTGGCGCGCCGCCTCTGCAGCGCGGCGCGCCTCTACCAGATTTCCCGCCGCTTCCTGAAGGCGCGCCAGGTTTATCCACGTCCATACATCG
This sequence comes from Sphingopyxis sp. BE235, assembly GCF_031457175.1. Classification (NCBI taxonomy): domain Bacteria; kingdom Pseudomonadati; phylum Pseudomonadota; class Alphaproteobacteria; order Sphingomonadales; family Sphingopyxidaceae; genus Sphingopyxis; species Sphingopyxis sp. BE235. The sequence goes on along the minus strand of NZ_JAVDWC010000006.1, from coordinate 87,063 downwards.
CCCGGATCGAGATCGGCGGCACGCCGGTAAAGCCGGACCGCATTCGCGATTGAATCGAGCGCGGCAACCGATGCAAGCTCACGAAACTGCCCCGCCGTTCGCGCAACATCTCCTTCGAGCTGCTCTTCGCGTTCGGCGACGGCCTTGGCCCGATCCTCACCCGCCATGTCGCGCAGCGCCATGGCGAGGAGCTGATCGTCCGCCGATTCCGCCAGATTGCGGATGCTTGCTTCGACGATCGGGGCGGCGATCGTGGTCGTGCGTGCCAGATATTTTCCGTAGAGTTCCACAATCCGCTGCTTCTGCCGGTCGGTCAGATCGCCATCGCTTGCGGCCGTTTCCAGTACGTCGAGCGCCGCCTCCGGAAAGATGGTTTCGGCCTGCTGCGTCGCTTCGAGCGACAGGATCGCTTCCTTGATTTCATCGAACCGCTGGTCGAACCGGTCGAAGCCACTTTCGATATCGACCTTCAGATCGGCCAGGTCATGCGCATGCCGTGTGCCAAGCACGCGTAACTCTTCCAGCCGGGCAACCGCCTCATTCTCGCGGTCGAGCGCGAGAATGTTGGCCAGCGCCTGATTGCGCCCGACCTCTGCAGCAAAAAACATCTCGAACTGGTCGGCCCAGCCGGGATAGCGCCCATGACCCTCATGGAATACCTGTCGCAGCGGCTCACTCAGCGCCGTTCGCATCCCGGCTTCGACCAGTGCGATTGCCCGGTCGGTTGCCGCCGCCTTGGGCGTTTTCGCCTGCTGGCCATAGATAGTGCGCACCTGTTCCTCGAGCAGATCGCTTCGCAACTGGTGGGCCGCACGATCGAAGGTTCGCAAATCCTTCGATCGCGCAAAATCGCGCAACGCGCGCCGAGCTATATTGCTCGCCGGATCGCCGCCGACCGAATCGCACGCCTTCTCCATTGCCGCGATCGACAGGACGAACGCCTTGTGCATAGACTGTAGCACGACAGGGCTCTCGCTCGATGCCTCGCCGGACAGCCGGTTGAAGCCCGCCGTTGCAAGCCATTTTGTACCGGCATCGACTCGATTTCCAAGAATACCGTAAATGCAGCATTCGACGAGCTTTTGCCCTGCAAAGATAGAGATTAGATCCATTGCCCCACCGCTTCCATGAGACAATAATGGTGCAATAAAATCAAGTTGGGTCCGATGAAGTGCCGCCCGGGAACCGCGCGCCGCCCCGATCATTGTGACTTGGGAGCCGCAAAAGGATGATATTATGGCCGCACGCGCTTACTGGAAGGGGCAGATCCGGCTCGCGCTGGTGTCGATCCCGGTCGAAATCTATTCGGCGACCAAATCGGGCGCCGCAGTCACCTTTCGCCAGATCCACGAACCGAGCGGCAAGCCGGTCAAATATGAAAAGATCGTCCCCGGCATCGGGGCGATCGACCATGACGATATCGTCAAGGGCTTCGAGCTGTCGAAGGGCAATTATGTCCTGCTCGACGAGGAGGAGATCGAGGCGGTCAAGCTCGAGAGCAAGCGAACCCTGGAGCTCGTCCAGTTCGTCGACACCGATGCGATCGACGTCCTCTATTACACCAAGCCCTATTATGTCGTGCCCGCCGACGAGCTTGCCGAAGAAGCTTATATCGTGCTGCGCGAGGCGCTGAAGCGCACGAAGAAGGTCGGGCTCGGCCAGCTCGCGCTGCGCGGGCAGGAACAGCTTGTCGCGCTGCGCCCGTGCGGGCGCGGGCTGGTGCTCGAAGTGCTGCGCTACGCCGACGAGGTGAACAAGGCGGCGAATTATTTCCGCGATGTCGGCAATGCGAAACCCGACGCCGACCTGCTCGACCTCGCCGAAACATTGATCGGCAAGAAGAGCGGCAAGTTCGACGCGAGCGACTATCACAATCACTATGTCGACGCGCTCAAGCGCGTGATCGCCAAAAAGGCGAAGGCCAAGGGCAAGCGCGTGCTCGAGGATGTCGAGGAGCCCGCCGAGGTTTCGCGCGGCTCGAACGTCATCGACCTGATGGCGGCGCTGAAAGCCTCGGTCGACGGCAAGAAGAAAGCGCCCGCCGCCGAGGAGAACAAGACTCCCGCGAAGAAGGCACCGGCGAAGAAGGCACCGGCGCGCAAGCGCGCCTGACATGGCGAAGCGCGCCGATCCGCTCGCGCAATATAACGCCAAGCGCGATTTCGCGCTGACCCCCGAGCCCGCGGGCAAGGTCGCCCCTGGTAAGGGCAACCGCTTCATCGTCCAGAAGCACGACGCGACGCGCCTCCACTATGACTTCCGCCTCGAAGTCGACGGCGTGCTCAAAAGCTGGGCGGTGACCAAGGGCCCAAGCGCCGACCCCGCCGACAAGCGGCTCGCGGTACGCACCGAAGATCATCCGATGAGCTATGCCGAGTTCGAGGGGGCGATCCCCAAGGGCGAATATGGCGGCGGCAGCGTGATGCTGTGGGACCGCGGCACCTGGGCGCCGATCGAAGGCAAGAGCGCGAAGGATATCGAGAAAGGCCATCTCCACTTCACCCTCGACGGTGAACGGATGAAAGGCGAATGGCTGCTCGTCCGCATGAAGCCGCGCCCCGGCGAAAAGCGCGAGAACTGGCTGCTCCGCAAGGTAAACGATGCTTATGCCGGCGGCACCGACGACCTCGTCGGCCGCCAGCTCACGAGCATCCTCACCGGCCGCACGATGGCCGAGATCGCAGGCGACACCGGCGGCGAACAATCGCTGAAGGGCGCCAAGGGCGCGGCCTTCACGAAGAAGATGCAGGCGGCCGCCGCGCACAACAAAAAGGTCGCGAAGCCCGCGGCAAAGGGCAAACCGCCCAAATTCCGCCCGCTCCAGCTCGCGACGCTCGTCGACGCCGTCCCCGGCGGCAACGGCTGGTTCCACGAGATCAAATATGACGGCTATCGCGCCGAAATCGCCGCCGCGGGATCGGACGTGCGTGTCTACACGCGAAACGGCCTCGACTGGACCGACAAATTCGCCCCTCTCGTCCGCCATCTCGCCGCGCTCGATCTCCCGCCGTGCCTGATCGACGGCGAGATCGTCGCTTATGACAAGGATGGCAATCCCGATTTCTCGTCGCTGCAGGCGGTGCTCAAACGCGGCCACGGCGCGCAGGACGAGAAAACCGAGCTGCTCTTTTTCGCCTTCGACCTGCTCGAAGAAGGCGGCAAATCGCTCGCGAAGCTCGGCAACCTCGAACGCAAGGAACGGCTCGAAGCGCTTCTCCGCCACGCCGCCCCGCCGGTCGCCGTCGCCGACCATGTCATCGGCGCGGGCGAAAAGCTCTACGCCGCGATGTGCGGTGCGGGGCAGGAAGGTATCATCTCGAAGCGCGCCGACGCCGCTTACTCGGGCCGCCGGTCGAAGAATTGGGTAAAGGTCAAATGCACGCGGCGGCAGGAATTCATCCTCGTCGGCTGGAACCCCTCGTCGACCAAGGCGCGGCCCTTCGCTTCGCTCCTTCTTGCCCAGCGCGACGGGGACAGGCTCGTCTATAAGGGCAATGTCGGTACCGGCTTCGACACCGGCACGATGGCTGACCTCGCGAAGAAGTTCGCGAGCCGCGAACGCAAGACCGCGCCGCTCGAAGTCGACGCCGCATCGGCGCGCAAGGTCCATTGGCTCAAACCCGAACTCGTCGCCGAAATCGCCTTCGCCGAATTTACCGCAAGCGGATCGGTGCGCCACGCAAGCTTTCTCGGCCTGCGCAGCGACAAGGAGGCAAAGGACGTGACACCCGAAAAGAAGCAACCCGCACCCGCTCCGCAAAACGACGTGAAGATCAGCAGCCGCGACCGCGTGATCTTTCCCGAGGCGAAGGCGACCAAGGGTGACCTTGCCGATTATTATGCCGCGATCGCGCCGGTCATGCTCCCACACGCCGCGCGCCGCCCGATCAGCCTCGTCCGCTGCCCGCAGGGGCGCGGCAAGAAATGCTTTTTCCAGAAACATGATTCGGGTTCGTTCGGCGAGCATGTGCTGCACGTCCCGATCCGCGAGAAGGACGGCGGGCACGAGGATTATCTTTATGTCGAAGACGCCAACGGCATCCTCGCCTGCGTCCAGATGGGGACGATCGAGTTCCACGGCTGGGACAGCCATGTCGATGCGCTCGAAAAGCCCGACCGCATGGTCTTCGATCTCGACCCCGACGAAGGGCTCGATTTCGCCGACGTCAAGAAAGCCGCCGCCGACATCCGCCGCCAGCTCGCCGACATCGGGTTGGTCAGCTTCGCGATGCTCTCGGGCGGCAAGGGGGTGCATGTCGTCGTGCCGCTCGATCCGGGGCACAGCTGGGACGCGCACAAGGATTTCTCGAAACGCTTTGCCGAGGCGCTGAGCCTCGCCGAACCCGACCGCTTCGTCGCGACGATGAGCAAGGCGAAGCGCAAGGGCAAGATTTTCATCGATTACCTCCGCAACCAGCGCGGCAGCACCGCGATCATGCCCTATTCGGCGCGCGCGCGCGAACAGGGTCCCGTCGCGGTGCCGATCGGCTGGGATGCGCTCGCCGATGTCGAAAAAGCGGGGCATTGGACGATCAAGGATGGTGAAGACCTGCTCGAACGCGCCGCGAGCCCCGAACTCAAAGGTTGGGGGTTTGCGAACCAGGTGCTTCCGGATTTCTAGCCCATCAGGCCAAGCGCGACTCGCGCACCGGAATTTAGTTAGGGCACTAAACACTGTCAGAACAATACCAATAAAGTACCAAAATTCCGCACACTTCGCGTGTATGGCGCATAAATTGCGTCAAATTCAGCTTGACGGATAGATTGGTATGTATAAATTTCCCTCAAAATTAGAGCAAAACTTGATCTAAGATCAAAAAGAGGGAGACTGAACATGACCAATGCAAGATATCTGCTCGCTTCGGCCAGCATTGGTACGCTGCTTTTTGCCGCTAGCGCGGCCCACGCCCAAGCCCCTGCCCCGGCCGCCGCCGACGCAGCGGAAAGTGAAATCGTCGTCACCGGCATCCGCGGATCGCTCCGCGAAGCGATCGACGCGAAGCGCGACCTGTCGGTTATCGCCGATGTCGTCACCGCCGAGGATGTCGGCAAATTCCCCGACAAGAATGTCGCCGAGGCGCTCCAGCGCGTTCCTGGCATCGTCGTCAACCGCGAGTTCGGCGAAGGCGAGCGCGTCTCGCTGCGCGGCACCGCGCCGAACCTCACCAAGACCCTGCTCAACGGCCATAGCGTCGCGACCGCCGACTGGTTCATCCTCGATCAGGTCGCCTCGACGCGCAGCTTCAACTATCTGACCCTGCCCGCCGAGATCATCGGCCGCCTCGAAGTGTACAAGAGCCCGCAGGCCGACGTCGAGGAAGGCGGGGTCGGCGGCACGATCAACGTCATCACGCGCAACCCGCTCGACCTCGACCCGCTCACCCTCTCGGCCTCGGTGCAGGGCGTCTATTCGGACCTGTCGGGCAAGTTCGACCCGCAGCTTTCGGGCCTCGTCAGCTGGAAGAATGAAGCCGAAACCTTCGGCGTCCTCGTCGGTGCCATCTACCAGAAGCGCCGCACACGCCGCGACGGGCTCGAAATCTTCGGCTACCGCTCCTTCCCCGTCGGCGGCGGGCAGAGCGCGCTGGTCCCCACGCTGATCGGCTCGACGATGTTCGAACAGGACCGCGAACGCTACGGCGCCAATATCGGCATCCAGTTCCGGCCGTCGGACGAACTCGAAGTCAACATCACCGGCCTCTATTCGCGCTTCAACGCCGACAATTTCAACCAGAATTATATCGCATGGGGCGAACAGGCACTCGGCGGCGGCGGCACGATCAGCAATGCGGTGGTGCAGGACGGCGTCGCGGTCGCGGGCAATGTCGCGTCGCGCGCCGGCGGCACGCAGGGCTTCGGGGTCGTCTATGACGCGATCGACCGGGCGGCGGTCGCCAAGACCGTGTCGGCCGATTTCGACCTGACCTGGCGCCCCGCCGACAGCCTGTCGGTGCATTTCAAGGCCGGCTGGACCAAGGCGAACGGCGACACGAGCAACGAGAATTTCATCGAATTCGCGGGCCCCGGCGCCTTCAGCTACGACCTGCGCAGCGGCCGGCCCGAAGTCAGCTTCTCGAACCCCAATCCGCTCAACCCGGCGGGCATCCGCCCCGACTTCGCGCGCATGCAGTCGGTGACGAACGACGATGAGGAGAAATATTTCTACCTCGACGTCGAAAAGCAGGTCGAATGGGGCCCGATGACCGCGCTCAAATTCGGGGTCAAATATACCGACCACGACCGCGTCGCCGAACGCTTCGCGACCAACGGCGGCGTGTTCACCCCCGGCCTGCGCTGCGGCGGCGTCCCCTGCACCTCGGCCGATTTCGCGACCGGCAGCGGGATGCCCGGCGACTTCCTCGACAATATCGCGGCGCCCGGCACGCTCAAGGATTACTGGCGCGTCGATCCCGCCAAGCTGCGCGCGATCTATGGGTCGCAGACCGCACCCGGTACCGACCGCTTCCTCGTTCCCGGCAACACTTACTCGATCAACGAGAAAGCCTATGGCGGCTACGGCCTCGCCAAATTCGGCGGCGACGGCTGGCGCGGCAATGTCGGCGTGCGCGTGATCGAAACCAAGCAGACCTCGGACGGCTTCATCATCGGCGGCGCGAACCCGCAGTTCACCAACCCGTTCGGCGGCTTCACCCCGTCGCGGGCGAAACGCTCGTACACCGACATTCTGCCGAGCGCGAACCTCTCGGTCGACCTGTCGGACCAGGTCATCCTGCGCTTCGCCGCGGGCAAGACGGTGACGCGGCCCGACTTCGTCGACATCACCCCGGGCGTCGACCTCAATGGCACCTTGCTGACCGGCCGCGGCGGCGATCCGAACCTCGATCCGTACCGCGCCAACCAATATGACCTGTCGATCGAATGGTATCCCGACCGCGAGACGATCGTCGCGCTCGCCGCCTTCTACAAGGACATCCAGTCGTACATCGTCAACACGACCTCGACCGAAATCCTGCCGAGCGTCTTCGTGCCGGGATCGCAGCCCGCGGGCTGCGTCGCGGCGGGCGGCGCCAATCCGAACCTGTTCAACTGCCCCTATCAGATCAACCGTCGCAGCAACGGCGACGGCGGACGCAACCAGGGCTTTGAATTCCAGGTGTCGCGCCCGATCTGGGGCGGCTTCGGGATGGTGGCGAACTACACCTACTCCGACGCCAAGGCGAACAATGGCGACCCGATCCCGGGCAATTCCAAGCATTCGCTCAACCTGACGGGCTATTATGAGAATGATCTGATCAGCGCGCGGCTCTCGTACAACTATCGGTCGAAATTCTTCATCGATATCGACCGCTCGGCGCCGCTCAATCAGGCGGCCCTGTCGTCGCTCGACGCCTCGGTCAGCGTCAACATCACCGATAATATCGCGCTCACCGCCGATGCGATCAACCTGACCAACGAGAAGATCGAGCAATATTCGGGCACCCGCGACCGCCCGCGCGCGATCTATGACAATGGCCGCCAATTCTATGTCGGGGCGCGCCTGAAGTTCTGACCGGACCCGCTATCCTTCCCCCTCGATGGGGGAAGGATATGAGGCTTTGTCGCGAAGCAGAGCATCCTTGCACTGCCGCTTCAGGCCGAGACGCCTCCCCAGTCCGGCCGCTGCGGCTATTCGCAGCAGCGGTCGGGGTCGTCCGACGCATCGAGGGCGACGAGCAGCCCGACCCCCGCGAGGAGGGCGAGACCGCCCACGACGACCGCCACGGTCCCCGCGTCGGACATGTTGCTGCGCCCCTTCGCTGGCGTCGACCGGCCGGGCGCATAGCGCGCCGGCGTCAGCCGCTGCCCGGCGAGCGAGATTTGCGGCGATCGCTCATCGCCCGAGAAGCCGAATTCGAGCCCCTCGCCGATGCGCCACGCGGGCCCTTTCAGCCCCGCCCCCTCACTCCGCTGCATCGGCGCCACGGTCAGGCCCACGCGAAGCGTCCTTACCTCGTCGCTTTTCGTTCCGCCGAGCGGGATGCGCAGGCGCGCGCCGACGAAGCCCCCCGTCGCGACCGGGCCGGCGCCGTTCAGATGTGTGCTGTCCCCGATCGTCTGGGCGTGTAGCGGCGACGCGCAGCAGGATAGCAGCGCGAGCGATGCGGCGATGGATCTCATGGTCATTGGATGCCCCTCCCTGAAACCCGATCCTCGCCCTGAAATACGGCCGAAGAATGGCCACGAAGCGCGCCGCGCCGCCCTGTCGAACCGGCCGCAGTCATGCCACGGATTGCCGTCGACGGCTTCGCCTGACCTTAGCGCCGCCTGGTCCCATAATCGATCCTGATCCGGACCCAGGCGCCTACCAGCGGGCGCCCACCAAGCCGCGGGGGCCGCACCTGGAACGCCCACGCGGCGGCGAGCACGGCGCGATTGATCTGCGATCCGTTCGGATATTCGTCGAGCCCGACGCAATCCTCGACGCGATAATCAGGCGCGGTGCGGCAAGCGATCAGTCCCCAGCCAGGCCCGCTGGCGGTCGACAAATAGCCGCGCAGTTCGTCGTCTCTCGGCTCGCGATACCAGGCCGCCGCATAGAGCGGCTCGCCATTGGGAGCCGTTCCCACGCGTTCCGTATCGCGCGAGGCGGAGGAGCCGCCGCCGGTGTTGGGCGGCCCATAGACCTTCCCGCTCGGCGGACGAACGGGCGTCGGCGGAAGCGCCGGCGCGGGCGGCTGTTCGGCCGGCTTCGTTATGATCGGCGGAACCTTCGGTTCCACGGCGCGCGGGGGCTGCGGGTCCTCGGTTGCCGGCTGCGGCGGCACGGGCGGCTCTTCGGCCTGCTCGCGCTTCGCGCTGCTCGGTTCGGGCGCTTCCTCCGAAATCTGGCTGGCCTCGAGGCTGACCACGCTGACGCGCGCCTCCCGATAGTCAGGCTCCGTTTCAAAGCCAAAGGAGAGGAGCAGGAGCAGCAGGAGCGCGGGGATCAGAACCGCCAGGCTTATGGCAAGCGTGCGGCGCCCCGCCCCGATGCTGAGCTGTTCGACATAGGGAGTGGCTGGAACAGGGCTCAGCTGAAGCAATCTTTGGTGGCGGCGTCGGCTGGTCAAGATGCCTGGGGCCAGGTTCGCGACGGATAGTGGGGCACCGGGCCTTTGACAAGTGTAGCGCCGTTCGATGACGAAATTGCGCGCGGACCTTTCACCCGGCCTCGCGCCATTCCCCCGGCGCCAGTTCGCCAAGCTCCCATCCCCCGATTCGCCAGCGCACCAGCCGCAGCGTCGGATAGCCGACCGCGGCGGTCATGCGGCGGACCTGGCGGTTGCGGCCTTCGGTTATCGTCAGTTCGATCCAGCTGTCGGGGACGCTCTTGCGGTAGCGCACGGGCGGGTCGCGGTCCCACAGCATGGGCGGGTCGATGCGGCGGACGGTCGCGGGGCGCGTCGGGCCGTCGTTGAGGGTGACCCCGCTTCGCAGCCGGTCGAGGCTCGCCGCGTCGGGCTCGCCCTCGACCTGCGCCAGATAGGTTTTGGGCGTCTTGTGCTTCGGCGACGCAATGCGCGCCTGCAGCGCGCCGTCGTCGGTGAGGATCAGCAGCCCTTCACTATCGCGGTCGAGCCGCCCCGCGGGATAGACGCCGGGGACGTCGATATAATCGGACAGCGTCGCGCGCGGGCCATCGGCGCTCGCCGTCATGCCCTTGTCGGTGAATTGCGACAGCACACCCCACGGCTTGTTGAACAGGATCAGCGTCATGGCATCAGGCTCCGCGCCACCGCCTCGGCAACCTTGATCCCGTCGACCGCCGCCGACAATATGCCCCCGGCATAGCCCGCACCCTCGCCCGCGGGGAACAGCCCGGCGGTGTTCAGGCTCTGAAAATCGTCGCCGCGGGTAAAGCGCACGGGCGACGAGGTGCGCGTCTCGACCCCCGTCATCACCACGTCGGGATGGTCGTATCCCGCGATCTGGCGCCCGAACACCGGGATCGCCTCGCGCATCGCCTCGACCGCAAAGTCGGGCAGGCACGCCGCAAGGTCGGTCGGCGTGACGCCGGGGCGGTACGATGGCACGACGCTGCCGAGCGCGGTCGACGGGCGCCCCGCGAGGAAATCACCGACGCGCTGCGCGGGCGCTTTATAGTTCGATCCGCCCGCGACAAAGGCGAGCGATTCCCAGTGGCGCTGGAAGGCGAGGCCGGCGAGCGGATCGCCGGGATAGTCGCGCGCAGGGTCGATCGCGACGACGAACCCCGAATTGGAGTTGCGCTCGTTGCGCGAATATTGGCTCATGCCGTTGGTCGCGACGCGGCCTTCCTCGGACGTCGCGGCGACGACGGTGCCGCCGGGGCACATGCAGAAACTGTAGACGGTGCGCCCGTTCCTGCAGTGGTGCGAGATATGATATTCGGCGGCGCCGAGGATCGGGTTGCCCGCATCGGCACCAAAACGCGAGGTGTCGATCCACGATTGCGGATGCTCGATGCGGACGCCGATCGAAAAGGGCTTCGCCTCGACATGCACCCCCGCCGCGTGCAGCATCGCGAAGGTATCTCGCGCGCTGTGGCCGACGGCGAGGACGACGCGGTCGGCCTCGATATAATCGCCACCCGCCAGGTGCAGCCCCTGGACGCGGCGCTCGCCCGCGCCGTCGGTGGCGATGTCGAGCCCGTCGACCTTGTGCTGCCAGCGATATTCGCCGCCCAGCCCCTCGATCGTCTCGCGCAGGCTTTCGACCATCGTCACCAGCCGGAAGGTGCCGATATGCGGGTGCGCCTCGGTCAGGATTTCGGGCGGCGCGCCCGCCTTGACGAACTCGGTCAGCACCTTGCGGTCGAGGTGCCGCGGATCCTTGATCCGGCTGTAGAGCTTGCCGTCCGAGAAAGTGCCCGCGCCGCCCTCGCCGAACTGGACGTTCGATTCGGGGTGGAGCACGCCGCGTCGCCACAAATCCCATGTGTCCTTGGTGCGCTCGCGGACGACCTTGCCGCGGTCGAGGATGATCGGGCGGAACCCCATCTGCGCGAGGATCAGCCCGACGAACAGCCCGCACGGCCCCGCACCGACGACGACCGGCCGTTTGACGCCCTTCGGCGCCTGCGTGATGAATTTATAGGCGGTGTTCGGGGTCTGCTGGACATTGCGGTCCTTGCGAAAGCGCGCGAGCACCGCGCCCTCGTCCTTCACATTGACGTCGACCGAATAGATCAGCTTGATGTTCGTCTTGTCGCGCGCGTCGTGCGCGCGGCGCGCGACGACGTGGCGCACCAGTTCGCGCGGACCGATGCGCAGCCGCTTGCAGATCGCAGCGGGCAAATCCTCCGGCGCATGGTGCAGCGGCAAGGTCAGTTCGGTCAGGCGAAGCATCGCCCGCCTGTAATGCGCAACCCGGCCCGGGGGAACGCCAATCGAAACGGGGTTCGAAAAGAAAAGGGGCGGCCATCGCTGGCCGCCCCCCTCATCCTTACGCCGCTTCCTTCTTGCGCGACGCTTTCTTGCGCTCGTGCGGGTCGAGCAGCGTTTTGCGGATGCGGATATTCTTGGGGGTCACTTCGACCATCTCGTCGTCGTCGATATAAGCGATCGCCTGTTCGAGCGTCATGCGCTTCGGCGGGGTCAGGCGGATCGCGTCGTCCTTGCCCGTCGAACGGAAGTTCGTGAGCTGCTTCGACTTCATCGGGTTGACCTCAAGATCGTCGGGCTTCGCATTCTCGCCGATGATCATGCCCTCATACAGCGCCTCGCCGGGCGAGACGAAGAGGATGCCGCGCTCTTCGAGCGGGCCAAGGGCGTAGGCGACGGCTTCGCCATTGCCGTTCGAGATCAGGACGCCATTCTTGCGGCCTTCGATCGTGCCCTTGTACGGGCCATATTTCTCGAACAGGCGGTTCATAATTCCGGTGCCGCGCGTGTCGGACAGGAATTCGCCATGATAGCCGATCAGGCCGCGCGACGGACCCGAGAAGGTGATGCGCGTCTTGCCGCCACCCGACGGACGCATGTCGGTGAGGTCGGCCTTGCGGACCTGCATCTTCTCGACGACCGTGCCCGAATGTTCGTCGTCGACGTCGATGACGACGGTTTCATACGGTTCGGTGCGCTTGCCGGCCTCGTCCTCGCCATAAAGCACGCGCGGGCGGCTGATGCCGAGTTCGAAGCCTTCACGGCGCATCGTTTCGATGAGCACGCCGAGCTGAAGCTCGCCGCGGCCCGCGACTTCGAAGCTGTCCTTGTCGGCGCTTTCGGTGATGCGGATCGCGACGTTGGTTTCGGCTTCGCGGAACAGGCGGTCGCGGATCATGCGGCTCGTCACCTTGCTGCCTTCACGGCCCGCCATCGGCGAATCGTTCACGGCAAAGCGCATCGACAGCGTCGGCGGATCGATCGGCTGCGCGGCGATCGGCTCGCTGACGCTGGTGTCGGCGATGGTGTTCGCGACGGTCGCCTGCGCGAGACCCGCGATCGCGACGATGTCGCCCGCGCGCGCTTCCTCGACGGGAACGCGCTCGAGCCCGCGGAACGCGAGCAGCTTCGACGCGCGGCCGGTCTCGATGACCTTGCCATCCATGTCGATCGCGTGGATCGGCTGGTTGACCTTGATCGTGCCCGACTGGACGCGACCGGTCAGGATGCGGCCGATGAAATTGTCGCGGTCGAGCAGCGTCGCGAGGAAGGTGAAGGGACCGTCTTCGGGCAGGCCGGGTTCGGGCACATGGCTGACGATCGTCTTGAACAGCGGCTCGAGCGTGCCTTCGCGCGCTTCGGGGCTGTCCGACGCGAAGCCGCCGCGGCCCGAGGCGTAAAGGATCGGGAAGTCGAGCTGTTCGTCATTGGCCTCGAGCGTCAGGAACAGTTCGAACACTTCGTCGAGCACTTCGGCGGCGCGCGCGTCGCTGCGGTCGATCTTGTTGACGACGACGATCGGCTTGAGGCCCAGCGCGAGCGCCTTGCCGGTCACGAACTTGGTCTGCGGCATCGGGCCTTCGGCCGCATCGACGAGCAGGATGACGCCGTCGACCATGCTGAGGATACGCTCGACCTCACCGCCGAAATCGGCGTGGCCCGGGGTGTCGACGATGTTGATGCGCGTCAGGTCGGCGCCTTCGCCCCACTCGACCGAGGTGCACTTCGCAAGGATCGTGATCCCGCGTTCCTTTTCCAGATCGTTCGAATCCATCGCGCGCTCTTCGACGCGCTGGTTGTCGCGGAACGTGCCCGACTGGCGGAACAGCTGGTCGACGAGGGTGGTCTTGCCATGATCGACGTGCGCGATGATGGCGATATTGCGCAAAGACATGCGGAAGGGCCTTATTGGAAGGGGGCAGCGCCCGGAGCGCCGCGAAACGCCGCGCCCCTAACAGAATGGGTGCTGCGGCGCAACATGATTGCCGATGGCGCGAGCTAGCGCAGCGATTTCGCCAGACGGTTCGCGTCGTACAGCGAGCGCCCCTCGGCGCGGCGCAGCCGTTTTGCGAGCCCCGTGTCGAATTCGCCCTTCCAGCGCCCGAGCGCCGGCCCGATCCGCGCGACGTCGCCATCGCCGATCGCCTGCAACGCGCGCGATTCGGCGAGCAACCCTTCGCGCTCGCGTGCCAGTCCCGATCCGGAATAGCGTTCGGCGATCAGTCCAAGTTGATGGCGCATCGACGCGATTGCCAGCCGCGCGCCTTGCGGGTCGGCGCGATCGAGCATCAGCTCTGCGCCCGCGACGCCGTCGTCGATGGCCGAAAGCTGATCGCCGAGACGCCGCCCAATCCGCTCCTCGACCGGGCAAGGGCGCACCGCGCGAACATAGGTAGCGAGCGCGTCGAGCATCGCGGGGGTCGGCTCCTGCCCGCCGAACTCCTCGACGATCAGGTTGCGGACAAAGGCTTCGAGCGCGCGCGTATCGGGATCGCGCGCGACCTTTCCCGGCATCGCGAGATCGGGAATCGCAACGGGGTCGAAGCGACCATTACCGCGCGCGGCGCTGAAAAAGCTGTTCGTGACGTCGGCCGTCCCCGGCGCCGCCGACACGCCTGCGAGCAGGAAATGCGGATTGTCGCGGCCGTTGATATGGCAACTCGCGCAGCTTAGCCCCGCCTTCGCCGCCTGTCCGCCGAGCAAAGTCGGCGCCCCGAACAGCGCTCGGCCGCTGCGGACGAGCGGCGTGTCGCTGGCAAGGCAACTCGCGGGCTGCTCCGACAAAAGCGCCCGTTCGGACCCCGGCGCGGTCCAGCGCAGTTGTTCGAAAGCCGGCGGCGCATTCCGCGTCGCCGCGACGCCAAGGAGCAGCGCCGCGAGCGCGATCAGCTTGCCGATGAGCGGCCCTCCGCGATCCAGCGTTTGAGTTCGTCGACTTCGTGACAGCCGAAACCGCAGATCGCCTCGAGCTTTGCCAGATGTGCCCTGGCGCCCGCCACGTCGCCGCGTTCGAGCTTCAACTCGCCATAATATTCGAGCGCGCCGCGATGCGCCGGCGCGATGGCAAGCGCCTCCCGATAATAGGCCTCGGCCGCGTCATAGCGTTTCAGCTTGCGGTTCGCGAAGCCGAGATAAGTGAGCACATCGGGATGCGGCCCCGCCGCCCACAACGCCGCGTCGAGCTTGGCGATCGCGGCTTCGTAGCGATGCTCGTTGATCAACCCGACGGCGGCAACATAGGTCGCATCGAGCGTTTCGGCCGCGGCGAGCCGAACCTCGGGCTCGACCGCATTTTGCGCCTGCGGACCCGCGGCCACCGCCGCATCGAGTTTAGCAACCGCATCGGCGAGCTTCGCGGCATCGGCGCAGGTGCCGCCGCAGCCTTCCTGCATCGCCTTCAGCGCCGCGGCCTGCTCAGCTGCCTTTTCCGCCTTGCCGAGCTTCGCCTGCGTGATGCCGAGGTCGCGGCGCGCCTCGACCATCTTCTCGTTATAGCGCACCGCGGCTTCGAGCGGCTTCACCGCGCGCGAGAAATCGCCCTGCGCCATATAGCTCGCACCGAGCAGATAATTGGCCTGGGGGTTCTTCGGCACCGCCGACACGACCTTTTTGAATGCTTTCGCCGCCTCGTCATATTTTCCCGAGGCGAAGGCGTCGGCGCCTTTCTTGTAATCGACCGTCGGGTCGTAGCTGCTCTGGCTCGGCGGCGCGCTGCCGCCCCCTCCGCCGCCGCCCGCCGCGAAAGCGAGCGGCGCGACGAAGATCGCGCAAGCTGCAGCGATGGATAGTGAAGATCGATAGCGCATCACGAGTCTCTCCCGCGGTCGATACGGGCGCCAGCCTATCACAAATGCGGCCCGCGCGGAACGAGGAAGCGACGGTCAGATCATCGTGATCAGCCGCTCGACCTCCTGCCCGGCGACACGCGCGGCGCGCACGAGATTGGCGTGGAAATCGCCCGCACTGTCGCCGTTCGCTTCGTCGGTGACCGCCTTGATCGCCGCCCACGGCTTGCCCAGCCGCGCCGCGACCTGCGCCACCGCGCCAACCTTCATATCGACGAGTGTCGCGCCGAGGTTTGCAAGATCGGCGGCGGCATCGGGACACGCGACGAAACTGTCGCCGCTCGCAATGCGCGCGTGCGGCAGACGGAGCCCAGGGTCGGGCATCGCCGAAAAATGTGCCTCGCCCGCCTCGCCGATCGGCCATTCGCCCGCGCGGTAGCGGCGAAAAAGGCCGGGCTGATTGGCACCATAATCATGCTGCAACGCCTCGGCGATCCAGTAAGCGCCCGGCGCCGCGTCCAGCGAACCGCAGGTGCCCGTCATCAACAGCAGGTCGGCATCGCCGCCAAGCATGCCCGCGCACAACGCGGCATTGACCTTGCCGAGTCCGCAGGTCGCGATGGTGAGGCTGCGGCCACCGACCACGAGCCGCCGTTCGGCAAACAGCCCGTCAGCGCGGTCGCCGGTGCCGAGAAACAGCGCGTCGGCCTCTTCGGGCAGCGCGGCGAGGATCAGGATATGGGCCATGGCACGTATGTAGCCGGGCGGCGGACCATGGCTAGTTCGAATGTTAACCGTCGCCCCTGCGAAGGCAGGGGCCGCTGGCAGCCTTGCTCAACACCGATAGCGGCCCTGCCTTCGCAGGGGCGACGAAATCATCTCAAGCTTGCCATTCATTTCTCATCCCGCCATCGCTCAAACCAATGCTGGCCCGCATCTTCCCCGATCGCTTCGTCCCCGTGCTGTTCGCGACGATCCTGCTCGCGAGCCTGCTGCCGGTGCGCGGCGCGGCGGTGCCGATCGCGGGAGGGCTGTCGACCGCGGCGATCGTCTTCCTCTTCTTCCTCAACGGCGTACGCCTGCCGCGCGACGAAGTTCTGCACGGCATCCGTAACTGGAAACTGCAGGGGAGCGCGCTCGCTTTCTGTTTCGGTTTCATGGCGCTGCTCGGCCTCGCCGCGCAGGCGGCGACCGCGTTGCTGCTCCCCGCGACGCTCGCGCTCGGTTTCCTCTTCCTCGGCATCCTGCCCTCGACCGTCCAGTCGGCGACCGCGGCGAGCAGCCTTGCCGGCGGCAATGTCGCGGCGAGTGTCGTCGCGGCGGCGCTGCTCAACCTCAGCGGGGTCGCGCTCTCACCCCTGCTTTTCGCACTGCTCGCCGGAGCCGAAGGCGATATCCATGGCGAGGCGGTGCTCCGTATCGTGTCGATCCTGCTAATCCCCTTCGTCGCGGGACAGCTTGTCCAGCGCTGGCTGCGACCGTGGGTCCTCGCGCATCGCGGCCTCGCGACCTTCATGGACCGCACCGCGATCGCGATCGCGGTCTATGTCGCTTTCTCGGCCGCGGTCGTCGCGGGGATCTGGAGTCTGCTCGACGGGCGCGAGATCGCCATCGTGTTCGCCGCGGTCGCGGCGCTGCTCGCGCTCTCGTTCGGCGGCGCGTGGGCACTCGGCGGGCTGCTGAAGCTTGCACGGCCCGACCGCATCACCCTGCTCTTTTCGGGGGCGCAAAAGAGCATCGCGGTCGGCGCGCCGCTCGCTGCGACGCTTTTCCCGCCCGCCATCGCCGGCATGGTGCTCGTTCCGATCCTCGTCTATCATATGGCGCAACTGATCCTGTCCGCATGGATCGCGCCGGTGCTGCGGTCGCGGCAGGGTGTGGTGCTTGAATAACACAGATGCGCATGCCATATAGGCATTGGCCAGATTTTCTATTGGGTGGCTGGAAGGAAGACGAATGAGCGAACTGACCGCGACGGCAACCGCGACCGACGAGTTGAAGCTGACCCCGCCCGATCCCGTGCCCGCAGTTTCCCCCGAAAAGGCCGCCGGCCTCGTCCCGCTGTCGACCGAACAGAAATCGAAGCTCGAGGAACGCGTCGACGGCTTTATCGACGACCTCGTCGCGCAGGACGTCAACTCGCCCGCGTTCGGGCAGAAGGTCGACCAGATCACCAACATGGGCCGCAAGGAAATGCTCGAGGCGGCAAACCAGTCGAACCGTTTCCTCGACCGCCCGATCAAGGCGATGGACCGCGACACAGATATCGGGATGAACCTGATCGAGCTGCGCAACACCGTCGAACGGCTCGACCCGTCGGCGAACGGCAAGCTGCTTTCGAAGCGCGGCTTTTTCGACAAGATTCTCGGCAACAAGGTGGGCAATTATTTTGCGCAGTACCGCAGCGCGCAGACGCATATCTCGGGCGTGCTCACCGCGCTGTCGAACGGCAAAGACGAACTGTTGATGGACAATGCCGCCATCGACGTCGAGCGCCGTAAGCTGTGGGAAGCGATGGGCAAGCTTGAGCAGATGGTCCACATCGCGGGCACGCTCGATGCCAAGCTCGAGGCGAAGGCGACCGAGCTCGACGGCATCGACCCCGCCAAAGCGAAGGTGCTGCGCGAGAACGCACTCTTCTATGCACGCCAGCGCACGCAGGACCTGCTCACCCAGATGGCGGTGACGGTGCAGGGCTATCTCGCGCTCGATCTCGTCAAAAAGAATAATGTCGAACTGGTGAAGGGCGTCGACCGCGCCTCGACCACTACCGTCGGCGCACTGAAAACCGCGATCACCGTCGCACAGGCGATGACGAACCAGAAGCTGGTGCTCGAACAGATCACCGCGCTCAACACCACGACCGCGAACATCATCGACGGCACGTCGAAGATGCTGAAGGACAACACTGCGCGCATCCACGAGCAGGCAGCGTCGAGCACGATCCCGATGGAAACGCTCCAGCGCGCGTTCCAGAATATCTATGACACGATGGACGCGATCGACACCTTCAAGCTGAAGGCGCTCGACAGCATGAAGACGACGGTGACGACGCTGGAGGGCGAGGTCGCGAAGTCGAAAGGCTATATCGCGCGCGCCGAGGGTGCGAGCCAGGCGCAGGCGAGCGTCGGCGGTGCCGACAGCCCGCTCGCGTCGCTCGAAGGCTAAGGCACATCATGACAATGAGCGAAGTCGACAAGATTCGGGTTACGGCCGCCTCCGCGATCGAACGGTCGCGCGAGCGCCGCCGCCCGATCGGCACCAAGAGCGTCGCGCTGCGCCGCCAGCATCTCTATAAAAAGCTCGGCCGCGTGTTGATCGCAGGCGGGATCGTACTGATCGGCGCCGCCGTCTTTGGCGCGCTCATCCAGCCGCTCGGTTTCACCGGGCTGCTCGCGCTGTTCATCCTGCTCATCGGGGTCGCGGTGCTGTTCGGCCGCTCGCCCTTCCCCGAACCACGCCAGGCCGATCTGCCCAAGGCCGACTTGAAACAGCTCGCCGGCCGCACCGAAATCTGGCTCGAGGCACAGCGCCCCGCGCTCCCCGCCCCCGCGCGCCAGCTCGTCGACGGCATCGGCGTCCAGCTCGACCTGCTCGCGCCGCAGCTACAGACGCTCGACGTATCGAGCCCCGCTGCGGCGAACATCCGCAAGCTCGTCGGCGAGGATCTGCCCGAACTCGTCGCGGGCTATCAGCGCATCCCCGCGGGGCTGCGCACCGAAGCGCACGCCGGCCGCACCCCCGACGAAACGCTCGTCGGCGGGCTGAAGATGCTCGAAAGCGAGATCGGCAACGCCGCGCGCAGCCTCGCGGCGGGCGAACTCGACAAGCTCGCGACGCGCGAACGCTATCTCCAGCTCAAATATCAGGGCATCGATGGCGAGGATGTGCCCGCCAGCTAAAGTCGGACGCGCTAGGCTTGCCGCCAGCGCTGCGTCCCGAACCAGAGCAGCAGGATAAGCAGCAGCGGCGGCGCAAGCCCCCAATGCCCCGCCCCGGCGAGCGGCGCGAGCAAGGGCGCCGATGACAGCAGCCACAGCGCCGCGAGCAGCGCGCCGACAGCGAGCGCCTCGAACGCGAAGCTGCGCCAGAAGCGCGACCGCGCGCGCGCATAGGCCGCCTGCGCATCGATCGCGCGCTCGACTCCGGCCGCAAAGCCGCGATCGCCCGGCCGCGCGGGCGGCGCCAGCATCGCGGCCAGCATCGCATCGATGTCCCGATCGTCAGGCGCCGTCATGCGTCCGCTCCTTCGCCGATCATCTTCTGCGCCTTTGCCCGCCCGCGCAAGACGAGCGATTTGAGCGTGCCCAATGGCAAGCCCATGATCGCGGCCGCCTCGCCATGCGACCAGCCATGGCCGAAGCATAAGGTGAGCGCGGCGCGCTCCTGCGGCGACAAGGCGCCGAGCAAGCGGTCGGCGTCGATCGCGGCGTCACTTGCCGGGCGCGGATCGATCGATGCCGCAGCCTCCTCCCCCGCTGCCAGTCCCTCGCGCCGCCGCGCGGTGCGCCGCTGGTCGAGGAACAGCCGCCAGCCGATCCCCATGACCCACGCCGCATAACTCCCCTGCCCCCGATATTCGCCCGCGCGCTGCCACGCACGTACGAAAGCTTCCTGCGCCAGATCGTCGGCGTCGCACCCGGCGGCACGCGACAGGAAAGCGCGCAACCGCCCTTCGTGCCGGAGCACGAGGAGCTGGAAAGCGGCGCGATCTCCCCCGGCGACACGCTGGTTGAGGGCCCAATCTTCTTTGGCGCTTGCCTCATCACGCAGCGGCGCGCTCCTCGGCAGCCGCGGCGCGCGCGAGGCGGCGGCGAACGAGCAGCGCGATACCGACAAAGGCCGGGAAGAGCGCCGCGCCCGCCGAAACGCGGATCAGCTGCTCATTCCCCTGGATCAGCCCGAAGCCCGCCATCGCGAGGCCAATTGCAAGCAGCACCAGCGCATTGCGGTCGTCGCCTCCACTGGCCGTTTCCTTGTCGCCCTGTCCGCCGAGATGCTCATACGGCTTGTTAAGCTTGTCGATCAGCGGACTCACCGCATCCGACTTGGCCTCGAGCGCGCGGCGGATCGAGCGATGCAACATCCAGGCGTGAAGCAGCCGTGCGAGCAGGAAAAAGCCGACGACGAACAGCGCGACCATCGTGATATTTTCGAGCAAGCTGAAGAAACCGTCGCTGACCGCGACCAGCTCGGTGGTCGGCGCGGGCGCCGGCACATAGGAGGCCACTTCCCGCGGGCTGATATAGGCGGCGACATCTTCTGCGCTGAGCGATTCCCCGGCCGGCACCGTGATCGTCGTGACGGCGGGGGGCACCGCGGCCGGGGCGGAAACCGTGGCGGCAGCGGCCGCTGCGGCAATCAGAAAACCCATTATCACTCTCCTTCATGCCGCGTCGACATGGTGAAACCACAGGCGGCGGCCTCCGGCAAGGCGGAGATGATCTGCACCGGGGAGCACATATCGACCACCGCGCGACGCCGCCGCCCGGACTGACGCGGGGGCCGATCATGGACTGGACGGCACGACGCGCGCCAATGGATGCAAGGGGAGAGTTTTTTTGGGGGTGAGGAGCCTAAAGCCCCTCGCCGCCCGTCCAGTGCGCGTTGACGAGGCGGCGCGCGAGCGCGCTCACCTGGCCCCGGATATCGGGGACCGCGACGACTTCCCACAGGTCGCCGCGCGTCATCGGGCCGATCGCGAGGATATGCTCCGACGAACGGCCCGACGCATCGACGATATGCCCGTCGCGGTCGATATCGAGCCCGAGGCGGAGCGCATCGGGGCGGATACGTCGCGCACCGAGCAGGCGTTTCACCAGCGGGTCCGACGAGCGCAGCAAGTCGCCCTGCGGCCCGGTGCAGTTGATCATCCGCGCGGCGTGCGTCGTCGTGAGTTCCGCTTCGCCGCGCGGCAACCAGGACACGGCGAGCGCATCGGGTTCGACCGCGACATTTGCGATCTTTCCGGCGCGAAAATGAAGCTGCCCCGACGCGACAAGCGCATCGATCCGGTCGGCAACCTCGGGCGCGAGCCGGTGGCGATGGACGTCCCAGAAGGGGCGCAGGTGGCGCAGAAAGCGCGCGCGCTTTTCGGCATCGGCGGCCGACCACATCATCTGCGTGATCGGGCGGATCGAATCGACGACCAGCCGCCAGTCACGCTCCTTCGCCTCGTCGCGCGCCCAGCGCACCAGTTCGGACAGGTCGGGTGCGGGCTTGGCAAGCACGGGCTTCGGACGGGGCAGGCCGTCGATATGGCGATGCGGGCGCAGGCCGCGGCGCGAGAGCGCGGTGATCGGTCCTTCGAAGCCTTGCGCGACGAGCCGCAGGATCACGTCGACCGCGGTCAGCCCGGTGCCGACGACGAGCACCGGCGCCTGCTTGTCGAGCCCGTCCTCGAACGCACTCGCCCACGGATCGCCGATATAGCGATGCGACGGCAGGTGCGCGCCCTCGATCGCCGGCGGGTCGTGCGGCGGCAGATTGCCGATCGCGAGCACCGCGCGGTCGGCCTCGATCAGCCCGCCGTTGACGAGCCCGAGCGTCACCTGCCCGCGCTTCTCCTCGATATCGAGCACCTCGTCGTCGACAAGCTTCAGCCGCCGCCCATATTTCTCCATCGCCGCGCGCAGCGTCTCGCGCAAATAGCGGCCATAGGTGGCGCGCGTGACGAATGCCGCCTCGCAGCCGAGCCCGCGCGCGCTTAGCCAGTCGCAAAAATGGTCGGGCCGGTCGGCAAAGGCACTCATATTGCCCGCGCGGACGTTGAGCAGGTGCGAGGTTTCGGTGCTGCTATACGCAACCCCCGCACCCATCCGATGCCGGTCGCGCTCGATCAGCAGCACCTCGACATCGGGCTGTTCGAGCAGGTTGATCGCGAGCAAGGTCCCCGAGAAACCCGCACCGACGATCGCGACGCGCGTCGCGGTGCGAAAACGCGGGCGCGGCGAATGAAGCTGCGCTTCGATCATCCTCATCGGGTTACCACGTCGCCCGACACCGTCACGCGTTCGAGCGCGCGATACTCGGGCCAGTAATCGCCTACCGCATAATGCTGCGTCGAGCGATTGTCCCAGATGCCGATCGCGTTCGGGGTCCAGCGGAAGCGCACCTGATATTCGGGCACCTTGATCCGGTCGAACAGCAGGCGGAGCAGGCTGTCGCTCTCTTCCTCGCTCACCCCGACGATGCGGCTGGTGAAGGTGTAGTTGACGTAGAGGATCTTCTCGCCAGTTTCGGGGTGCGAGCGCACGACCGGATGGCGCACCGGCGGGAAATCGCGCGCGAGCTGTGCGCGCTTCTCCTCGGTCACGCGGCCGCCGAAGCTGCGCACAATGTCATGCTCGGCCTCGAGCCCCTCGATGCGGTCCTTCACCGGTTGCGGCAGCCCGGCATAGGCCGCGACGGTGTCGGCCCACATCGTGTCGCCGCCGAGCGGGGGCAGATGCCGCGCGCGCAGGATCGATGCGATCGACGGCCGCTCGCGGAAGGTCACATCGGTGTGCCATTTGTTATACGCCTGGAACGGCGCCAGCGTCTCGGCGGTGAGCTGGACGCCCTCGACGCCTTCGATCTTGAGGATTTCGGGATAGCCCTCGACCGACGGGATCACCGGATGGCCTTCGAGATCGCCGAACAGCTCGCCCAGCCGGACATGGCTTTCGTGGCTGATGTCCTGATCGCGGAAGAACACGACCTTGAAGCGCAGCCACGCGGCGCGCAGTAAATCGGCCTCCTCGGAAGAGAGCGGTCGGTCGAGATCGAGCCCGCCGATCTCCGCCCCGATCGCCGGGGTCGACGGCGAGATCGAAACGCCGAGCGATCGCGCGGTCTCGAACAGGTCGGGGGTGTTCAGCTGCGTGGCCATATGCGGTCCTTTCGCTCGTTCGATTCGGAATATTCCCAGAACAGCGAAAGTAACTCAACTTATATGATTGACAAGTCATAACGCGCCGAAGCGCATGATATGCGCGACCTACGGCCGATAAGGGATGGCGTCGGGCAGAATCACGCCGACATCCTGCGCATAACGATCCCACGCCGCCGCCAGCTCGGCCTTACGGTCGGGCTCGGCGAGCGACAGGTCGCGCGTCTCGCCGGGATCGCGCGCGATGTCGAACAGGCGCCAGATGCCGTCACCGATATCGGTGAGCTTCCAGTCCCCGCGGCGATAGGCGCGCGATCCGAACAGCTCGGCCCCCACGCCGTCGTCATCGCCATAGACGCGCGCGTCGGCGTTTTTCAGCCACGCGGCCCACGACCGGCCGGTGATCGGCACGACCTTGCGCCCCGCGATCTGCGTCGCCTTCGCATCAGCGCCCGCGAGGTCGAGCAAGGTCGGTGCGATATCGGCGACCGACAGATATTGCGTTTCGGCGCCCTTGCGCGCCACGATACCCGCGCCGCTGATGAAGGCGACCGCGCGCGTGCCGCCCTCGCTTTGATAGCCCTTGGTCAGCCACGACGGCGCGGTCGCCGCCTGCGCCCAGCCCGCACCATAGGTCAGGTACGACGACGCCGTGCCGCGATTGGCGAAGCCATTGTCGGCGCCCTTTAGCGGCGCGGCGAGCATCTGCGCGCCGGTGGTCTCGACATCGAGCGCCTCGGCGCCATTGTCGGCGAGGAAGACGATCACGGTGTTGTCGAGCTCGCCCGAGGCGCGCAGCGTTTCGATCACGCGGCCGACATTCTGGTCGAGCCGATCGACCATCGCGGCATAGATTTCCATGTTGCGCGCGGCGAGACGCTGCTGATCGGCGGTCAGCGAATCCCAGCTGCCATCGCGGTTTCGCGGGGTGTGGGCTGTAACGTCGGGCGCGAGGATACCCAGCTCGCGCTGCCGTGCAATGCGGCGTTCGCGCAGCACGTCGAAGCCTTCGTCATAGCGCCCCTTGTAGCGCGCAATGTCCTCCGCCGGGGCTTGCAGTGGCCAATGCGGCGCGGTGAACGCCAGATAGCCAAAGAAGGGCCGCCCGGCTTTCCCCTTCGCCGGGCGCTCGCCGAGAAAATCGATCAGCCGCGTCGCGAAATAGTCGCTCGAATAGAAATCGGTGGGCAAGCGCGTAACGACCTTGCCATCTTCGCGATAGGTCGCGATCCCGCGCGTGCCAGGACTGACTTCCGGTTTAATATCGGTGCCATAATGATTGTGCCCACCCTGCAGCAGCGCAAAGCTGCGCTCGAACCCGCGCGCGTGCGGGTCCTGTTCGGGGGTCAGGCCAAGATGCCATTTGCCCGACAGCAAAGTGCGATAGCCGCTCGCGCCAAGCCGCTCGGCGAGCGTCGCAACGTCGGCGCGCAAATAGCCTTCATAGCCCGGCTTGCCCTGCTGGTTCGGGCGGATCATTTCGGCCATCGTGCCGAGCCCGGCGCGATGATTGTCTGTCCCCGACAGCAGCATCGAGCGCGTCGGTGAACAGGTCGGCGCGGTGTGGAAGCCCGCGAGCCGGATGCCGTTCAGCGCGAGCTTGTCGAGGTTCGGCGTGCGGATCTCGCCCCCGAACGCGCCAAGGTCCGAATATCCGAGATCGTCGGCGACGATGACGAGCAGGTTTGGCCGCCGCTCCTTCGCCTGCGCAGACCCGACGGTCGCGGCAGCACCGATCAGCGCGGCAAAAAGCAGACTGGCGAAACGCGAACCATGGGTCATCGGGTGGTCTTTCGAAGGTAAAAGGTCGGCGCGCCCGGGCGAATGGAACCGGGGCGCGCCGCAGACAGGGCCGGCGCAGTCACAGGAAGGGAGAGGAGAACCACAGGCGCCGGCCGATTTCGCCATTTCGTTACGCCGGTTCGTATTCTACCGCCTTTTCCTTGCGGACGGTGCGGCTGCGGCGCCCGTCGATCGCGACCGGAACCTCGCCCGAAATCGTCGCGCGACGGAGCGTCCGGCGCTGCAGGCCGAAGTCGGCGGTCGCGCGGTGCTGCGTCGACTGATTATCCCAGATCGCCACGTCGCCCTCGCGCCAGCGCCAGCGCACGACATTTTCGGGCTTGGTGATATGGTCCTGCAGCGTCTGGAACAGCCGCGCGCTGTCGGCCGCGTTCAGCCCGACGAACTGCTTGACGAAATGGCCGAGCAACAGGCTGCGCTGGCCGCTGACCGGATGGACGCGCACGACCGGATGCTCGGTTTCGTACACCGTCGAGGCGAAGACATTGCGATGCTCCTTGATCCGCTTCGCCGCGCTTTCGCCGTCGGGCGCCGATTGCAGGATCGACGCATAGTCATAGAGGTTGGTGTGCGTCGCCCACAGATTGCCCACGAGCTGGCGCAGCACTTCGGGCAGGCCCTCATAGGCGGTTTCGCCATTCGCCCATTGCGTGTCGCCGCCCGCTTCGGGGATCGTCAGCGCGCGCAGGATCGATGCCTTGGGATAGGCGTCGACAAAGGTCACGTCGGTGTGCCAGCTCGACGCCGCATAGCCTTCCTTGCTGTCGAGTTCGAGCAGGTAGCGCGAGCCTTCGGCAACCGGCACCGTCGGATGCGCGACCGGATCGCCGAGCAGCGCCGCGAAATCCTCATGCTCCTGATCGGTCAGATGCTGCTGGTCGCGGAAGAAGAGTACCTTGTGCCGCACGAGCGCGGCCTGGATGGCCTGCACCACCGGCGCGGGCAGATCGCCCGACAGCTCGACACCGTGGACAATGGCGCCGATCGTGCCGGTCACCGGTGTGATTTCGAGCGGGATATTCTTGTCGCGCGCATTGGCATAGCTGTTGTGAAGGTCCGCCATGTCAGTCTCCTTTGGGGGTTGGACGGCGGGGGTATCCGGCAAGAGCCTCTGCGGGCGGTCGTCGAATGGGGTGGGCGCGTGGCTGACGCGCAAAGGGAGCGGGCGCGGCCATCACAGCTTCGTCCGCAGCGTCGCGCCGATTGTGCGCGGTTCGCCGATCAGCGAGGTGACGATGCCGGTGTTCTGCGCCGACAAGGTCTGGAAATAATCCTTGTCGAACAGGTTGCGCGCCCAGATCGACAGGTCGAACAATCCGTCGTCGGTGCGGATGCCGATGCGGGCATTGGCGATGCCATAGGCCGGAACATCGGCATAACGGCTGTCACTCGACGAGGTGTTGAAGGTCGAGCGGTGCGAATAATCGGCGTGGCCGTATAGCGACAGGTCGCGCCCGCCGAGATTGCCGAGCGGCGCCGACACGTCGCCGCCGAGCGTATAGGTGAACTTGGGAACGCCCGGCAGCTGCTCGCCCGTCAGGTCCTGGATGCCCCCCTGATTGAGCCGCTCGGGCGCCTGCGGCGCGGTGCGGTAATCGCTGTACGTCGTGTCGGCGTAAGCGACCGACGCATAGAAGCTGGCGCGTTCGCTCGGCGCGAAGCTCAGGTCGCCTTCGACCCCGCGCGAGCGGACCCCCGGAATATTCGCGATATATTGGCGGACGTTGACCGTGTTCGGCACCTGCTCGGTGATCGCGGTCTGATAATCGCTGATTTCGGTCCAATAACCCGCGACGTTGAGTGTCACCGCCTTGTCGAACCACTCGGACTTGATCCCGAGTTCGTAGCTGTCGACCTTTTCGGGCGCGACATCGGGATCGATCCCGGCGGGCAGGTTGGTGAGGTTGAGGCCGCCCGACTTGTTGCCGCGCGAATAGGTCGCATAGGCCAGCGCGTCATCGCTGAACTGCCACGACAGCGTCGCGAGCCCCGACACGCTATTGTCGGTGAAGCCCGTCGAATAGCTGGTGACGGGGTTAAATTGCGCACGGAGCGCCGCCGCCTGCGCCGCCAATCCGGCCGGGAGGGTCGCGAGATCGGTTCCCGCGACATGGATCTGCGTGAACGAACCGCTCTTCTTTTCGTGCGTGTAACGAAGCCCCGCGGTGAGCGTCAGCCGGTCGGTGAATTTCCAGTCGAGCTGGCCGAACAAAGCATAGCTTTTGGTGCGGGGGTCCGAGGTCGAGTTCGCCTCGAAGCCGTTGAGTGCGGCTTCCCATGCGGCGAGCGGGATCGGCGAGGTCGCGGGGCGGTTCCACAGCGCGGCGGCGGGGCCGTAGGCGCTCGCGCCCTTGCCGCGGATGACCTGCCAGAAATAATAGGCGCCGACGACATAGTCGATCGGGCCTTCGGTATCCGACGCGAGCCTTATCTCCTGGCTGAACTGGCGCTGGCGGTTCGCCTGCTGCGCCTTGACGATGACGGGGAGCGAGGTCGAATCGCCGTCGTTCGCGGGATTCCAGTCCCACCAGCGATAGGCGGTGATCGAGGTCAGCTTGGCCGCGCCGATGTTCCAGTCGACCTGCCCCGACACGCCATAGCCGTCCATGTTCGACTGATAATGGCTGTTCGCCTCGCCGCGCCGCGCGAAGGGGTCGATCGTCGGGAAGCTGTACCCCGGGAAGCGCGCCGCACGCTCGGCAAAGCTATTCGGGATCGCCGCGCCATTTTCATAGGTGCCGAAATAATCGGCGAAGACGTTGAGGACGTGGTTCTGCTTCTGCCGCGCAAAGTCGCCGATGATGCGGACTTCGAGGTCGGCGGTGGGCGTGAACAGCAACTGCCCGCGCACGCTCCAGTTCGAATAATCCTGCGCGCGCTCATTCTGGGTGTCGTTATAAAGGAAGCCGCGCCGCTCGGTCACCGAGCCGCTGACGCGGACCGCGAGCAGATCATCGATCAGTGCCCCCGATGCCGACCCGCGCAGCTGGTAATAGCCGTAATCGCCGACGCTCGCCTCGCCCGAAAATTCGGGGTCGAAGCTCGGCTTGCGCGAGCTGATGTTGATCGCGCCCGATGTGGTGTTCTTGCCGAACAAAGTCCCCTGCGGCCCGCGCAGCACCTCGATCTGCTGCAAATCGACCAGGTCGAACTGCGACTGGCCGACGCGCCCATAATAGACATTGTCAACATAGAAGCCGACGCCATTCTCGAGCCCGTCGTTGGTCAGCGCAACATTGCTGCCGAGCCCGCGGATGTTGATATTGGTGTTGCGCGGGTTGAAGCTGAACACTTGCAGGCTCGGGACGATCTGCTGGATCTGCGTCAACGAGTAGTTGCCCGTCGCCTCGAGCTGCGACGCGCCGACGACCGACAATGCGATCGGCACATCCTGCGCGCTTTCGTCGCGGCGGCGCGCCGACACGATGATCTCGGCGCCGTCGTACGAGGCGGCAGACGCGGCCGCCACCGCAGCGCCGGCGGCTTCTCCGTCGACTTCGGCGCCGTCGGCAGAGGTTGTTTCGGTTTCGGCGGCAAAGGCCGGTGCGGCAGGCATCAACAGCGCCGCACCGAGCAGAAACTTCAAACGATGATCGGGAGAGAAACGGTTCATTATATTGGGTCCCCGGGCGGTGATCCCGCCCCCTTTTTGATGTGATGGATGGTGGCGCGATGCGCCGTGTCGGATCGGGACGCCGCCAGCTCCGCCCCCCACAGCGCCCGGGCGGCGCTGCGCAGGGACGCAGGATAGCGAGCCAGATCCGACAGGTCGGATTGGGTCAGCAAAGGCATGATTTTTCCCCGCGCCGGCGCTCGGGTGCCGGACGTCAAGCCGCAAACGTCTCGCGTGAGGAGGCGCGGCTGGAGATGATGGAAGGCCGCTGGGCGCGAAGGGCGCGGTCGGTCCGCTACCCCGCACTAACGCGCGGCGATGATCTAGTTGATGCTACTACACATACGCATCGCAATACCCCTTCTGGGGGAACGCAATGCCTGGCGATGTCGCCCGAGCATCACGCGCTTTAGCCGTTGGTAACGCGGAGCAAGCTGCTTCCCGGTCAAAAGCCGCGGGTCGAGGGGGAGAGCCCGTCATTCGTCTCGACCAGTCCCGAATGACAATGTCAACTTAATCGATTGATTTTAGATTCGTCAACGCCGGAGGCCGCTTTTTCCGACGAAGAAAATCTATCGGCGGACAAGCCGAGGCTTATCCGCCGATGATAAATTCCGTGAGGAGATCGCGCCCGCCGGTCAGAAGCGCTTGATCGAGAGCACCTCGAAAGTCTGGCGCAGCGTGTCGATCGAATGATCATAATCGCCGAGCGCGAGCGCCGCGATCAGCGCATCGACGACGCAAAGCTGGGCGATCCGGCTCGTCATCGCCTCGGTGCGAAAGCGCGTTTCGCGCGCCATGGTGAAGAGCACGACATCGGCATAGGCCTGGATCGGCGAGCGCGCGAAGTTGGTGATGACGATCGTCCGCGCCCCGGCTTCCTTCGCCAGCCGTGTCGCCGCCACCGTCTCATGCGTCGCGCCGCTGTGCGAAATCGTCAGCACCGCGACGTCGGGATCGCAGCGTGAGGCGCTGATCGCCTGGATATGGCTGTCGGTGACCACGCGCGCGTCGAGCCCGATACGCAGCATCCGGTAATGCGTGTCCTCGGCGATCGGCGCCGACGAGCCGATGCCATAGATTTCGACGCGCTTCGCGGTCCGGATCGCACCCACCGCGCGCGTCAGCGCCTGCGGATCGAGCACCGAGAGCGAGTCGCGCAGCGCCTGGATTCCCGAATGAAACACCTTGCGGCAGATCGTGTCCATATCGTCGTCGCGACCGACATCCTCGTGGATGAACTGCACCGGCTGGACCACTTCGCGCGCGAGGCTGAGCTTCAGATGCTGGAACCCCGACAGGCCGATGCCGCGGCAGAAATTGACGACGCTGCCCTCGCTCACCCCGACGGCTTCGGCGAGTTCGGTGATCGACATGCGGACGATCTCTTCGGGCTGCGCCAGGATATGGTCGGCGATGCGCCGCGCACCCCGCGCCATAGTGCCATGAGCCATTCTCATTCGTTCGAGCGCATTTTCGATCGGCGCCCGATCGTCCCCCGCCGCTTTCGACGCCCCGCCCGTGTCATTCATCTTACGCAATTCTCCGTCAGAATCCGAATGTCCGCCCCCGCGGGACAGAGAAGGTTAGCCGAGATCGCAACATTCCGAAAGTGCAATTTGCTCATTTTTATATAAATCTAAAATTGAGCAAATTTCATTCAACTGTCACACGCCGCCCCTAGCGGATGCCTCGCACATTGGTGCGGCGCAGCATCGAGTCGTGAACACGGCCATCCCTGCCCCACCGAATGTGATCGCGATTCTTCAAAAGGGGCATGATTGTGCACAAGGCTACCAAATTTCGTGCGGCCATGGTTTTTGGCCTGATGCTGTCGGCGAGCGCGCTGCCGTCGGTCGCCTTCGCCGCCGTCGATGAGGCGACCGCCGACAGCGCCGACGCCGGTTCGGACGCGGGCGACGAGATCATCGTCAACGGCACCGCGGCGGTCGAGGCGACGCCGCTCGCCGCCGCGGCGGTCGAATATGGCAACGCCGTGCAGATCGTGACCTCCGAAGAAATCGCCGCAACGGGCGCGACCAACTTCGCCGAAATCGCGCAGTTCCTGATCAAGGGCGCGAACATCGGCTATTCGCCCGACGAGGGCGAATATACGATCCGCCTCGACGGCGGCAGCGACCGCGACACGCTCGTCGTGCTCGACGGCGTACCGCTCTACGATCGCGGCCCCGCGCTCGAGGATATCTGGGGCTCGACGACGATCGACCCGCACATGATCGAGCGCGCCGAGGTGTTCCGCGGCGGCAACAGCCTCTTTTTCGGCAGCAACGGCGGCATCGGCGTGATCAGCCTCGTCACCAAGCGCCCCGACGGCACCAGCAAGTTCGAGCTTGGCGCGCAGTACGGCGCGTTCAACACGCGCGAAATCTGGGGCAACGCGCGTTTCCCGATCGATCCCGAGGGGCGCCACAGCCTGATGGTCTATGGCGGCAGCATCCAGACCGACGGCCCGCGCATCTTCGCCCCCGAATCCTATGTCGACAATGTCGCCAAGGCGGGCGGCATCCAGGACTATCCGCTCAACCGCAGCAACATCGGCGTCAAATATCTGTGGAAGGTCGACGACAAGAGCGAGTTCCGCGTGAACGGCCAATATACGCAGATCGAATTCCACGACCCCTTCCCCGACGCCGAAACCTTTTCGCCCAACCGCGTCCGCTATCCGATCGTCGATTTCTCGCTCGACCGCCGCTGGTCGGACAATTTCTACACCGAAATCGCGGGCTACTGGAGCAACCCGCGGCTCAACAACACCGAGACCTTCGCCGAAATCTGCAAGACCCCCGCGGGCTGTGCCGATCCGACGACGGGCAAGCTGATCCGTTTCGGCGATGCGACGGGCAAGTCGATCCCCTTCCCGAACAAGGGCTTCGGCAAGGATTCGAAGGTCGGCGGTTTCCGCGAAATGGGGCTCAACGTCCGCAACACGCTGTCGCTCCCCAACATCGTCGAAGTCGTCGCGGGCGTGCAGGTCGTGTCGTACAAGAATGACTCCGACCCCGTCTTCCCGATCTCGAACAAGGCGAACACGATCACCGGCGTCTATGCCGATTTCCGCCCGGTGATCCCGTTCAGCCCCGACACCAAATTGTCGCTCGCGCTACGCACCGACTTCGCCGACAGCTTCGGGTCGCGCACGATCTGGAAATTCGGTTTCCGCCAGCCGATCGGCGCTTTCTATATCCGCGGCAACGGCGGCACGTCGTACAGCCTGCCGCGCACCAACGAACTGTTCGCCCAGAGCCCGACTCTGGTCGGCAACCCCGACCTCAAGACCGAGGAAACCGAAACCTATAACGGCGGCATCGGCTTTTCGCAGAGCTTCGGCAATGTTGAGGTGAATGCCGAGGTCGGCGCGTTCCGCACCGATGTCACCAACCGCATCCAGACGACGTCGGGGCTCACCCCCAACACCTATTTTAACAACGACCGCATCACCGAGATCCGCGGCCTCACGGCCGAGCTCGACGTCCGCGTCGGCAAGGGCTTTTCGTTCAACGTCAACTACACCAAGCAGAAGGCGCGCCTCGACGGCAGCAAGCTGCAGATCAACGAGACCCCCGAATATATGATCGGCGGCAACGTCCGCTGGACCAGCCCCGACGACCGCTTCTCGGTCACGCTGTTCCCGCGCTATCAGGGTCCCGAATATGCGACGGGCGGCGTCAACAATTCGCTGCGCCACAATTTCGGCAATTATTTCCTGCTCAACGGATCGATCGGATACCGTCTGGGGGACGAGCGCCAGCACCAGATCCAGCTGCGCGTCGTCAACATCTTCGACAAGGAATATGCCGAACGCTACGGCTACGGCAACATGCGCTACAGCTCGGCGTTCATCCGCGGCGAGATTGCGCTCAATAGCCCCGAATATTTCTATGGCTATGAGTTCGAGGGCAAGCCGCGCGCGGTCTATGTCTCCTTCTCGACGATATTCTGATCGAGCCGGTTCGGAGAGCCCGGTTCATGCCGCTGTCACAGCCCCGTCGTAATCGCCGCTCGTTTTTCGGGTCGACGGAGATTGTGTATGCGGCGGTGGATGATTGCGGGCGTGCTGGCGGCGCTATGCGTCGCCGGCACGGCCTGGCTGACCCTGTCGCCGCGATCAGCGTCACCGCGTTCGGCCCAGCCGCCGCTCCGCGTGCTGCTGATCCCCGCCGACGGCGGGACCGAGAGCGGCACGCTTGCCGACTATCGCCCGATCTTCGACGCGGTCGCGCGCAGCACCGGCCTCAGCTTCGACCTCAAGGTCGCGCAATCCTATGGCGGGGTCGTTGAGGCGATGTGCAACAATGCCGCCGATATCGCCTTTGTCGGATCGGTCACCTATCTGCAGGCGCAAAAGCGCGACTGCGCCGAACTGCTCGCCGTCGCGGTCAAGTCGGGCCGTTCGGTCCATTATTCGGGGCTGTTCGTCCGCGCCGACTCGCCCGTCCGGTCGATCGCCGACCTCCGCGGCCGGCGCGTCGCGTTCGGCGACATCAACTCGACCTCGGCCTTCATCTTTCCCGTCGCGATGTTCCTCGATGCCGGAATCGACCCTGTCCGCGACCTGTCGGCGGTACGCATGACCGGCACGCATGCGAACAGCCTCGCCGCGCTGATCAACGGCGAGGTCGACGCCGCCGCGCTCTCGTTCGACAGCTATGACAAGGCGGTGCGCGCCAATGTCCCCGGCGCGCGCGACCTTCGCGTGGTCGCGCGCAGCGAGCCGATCCCCTATCCGCCGCTGATCGCGAATACGCGCCTCGATCCAGCGCTGCGGGCCCGTCTGCGCGGCGCTTTCGAAAGGATCGATCGCACCCCCGGCGTCACGCCCGAAATGATCCGCGGCTATGGCGGCGCGCGCGTCGACGGCTATGTCGGGCATCTTCCCGCCGATCACTTCGACCCCGCTGCGCGCAAGATGGCGCAGGTCACCCCGGCGCTGAAGGACGAAATGCTGCGCAAGGCCGCCGAAAGGGCGGCGCGATGATCGACATCGGCATCGCCGATCTGTGCGTCCGTCATGCGGGCGGCGCCGACGCGCTCGCGGACGCCACGCTCTTCATTCCCGCCGGCCAGTTCTGCGCCGTACTGGGCGCGTCGGGCGCAGGAAAATCGACGCTGCTCCGCGCGATCGCCGGACTGGTCGCGCCAAGCGACGGGCGCATCCTCTACGACGGCGCGCCCGCCAGCCGCGCGCAGCGCCGCCGCATCGGCCTGATCCCGCAGGATTTCGCGCTGAGCGGCCGCGCCAGCGTCGCGCGCAACGTCATGGCGGTCGCCGATATCGACATCGCGCGGTCGCTCGCCGGCCTTTACCCGCCCGCCGACCGCATGCGCGCCGCACACTTGCTCGCCGGCCTCGGACTCGACGAAGCCCAGCTTACGCGCCGCGCCGACAGCCTGTCGGGCGGGCAGCAACAGCGCGTCGCGGTTGCGCGCGCGCTGCTCCATCGTCCCGCGATCATTCTCGCCGACGAACCGATTGCCAGCCTCGACCCGGCGACGGGCGAGGCCACACTCGCGCTGCTCCGCAACGAAGCGCGCAGCCTCGGCGCGACCTTGCTCTGCAGCCTGCACCAGCCCGAACTCGCGCGCCGCTTCGCCGATCGCATCATCATGCTCGATGCCGGGCGCGTGGTCTTCGACGGCCCGCCCGCGATGCTCGACGGCGAGCGGACCCTGCCGCGAATCCGGGCGGTGGCACGGTGAGCCCGGCCGTGCCCTGGCGCTTCCCGTCGCTGCTCAACGCGCGCGCCGTCGCGTTGCTCGCCGCCGCGCTGCTGACCCTCTGGTACACCGGGCAGCGCGTCGAGATCGGCCGGATGCTCGCGCTCAGCGGCGAGGCGGTGCTGGCAGAGGCGGGCCTGGCCGACCGGTCGCAGGTCGCCGACGGGCTCGGCTCGACGCTGGCGCAATTGGTGCCGATCCAATTGTCGTCGCGGCGCGAGGTCAGCCGCATCGAGGGGTTCGACCCCGATCGCCTGCCGCCCTTCGCGCGCGTCGAAACCATCGAAACGCGCGTCACCGAACTCAATCCCGAAACGCTGCGCCGCGAAGAGCGTATGGTGCGAACCGCGTGGCTGGTCGAACCGTTCGGCTATGCCTTCCATGTCGCGGCCAAGATGCTCGAGACGCTCGAGATCGCATTATGGGGTAGCGTGATCGCAGTACTGATCGGGATGCCGCTCGCGCTGCTCGGCGCGCGCAACGTCACGCCGCACCCCGCGTTGCGAACAGGCTCGCGCGCCGCCTCGGCCTTCCTTCGCGCGATCCCCGAGCTGATCGCAGCACTGTTCCTCGTCATCGCCTTCGGCTTCGGGCCGATCGCCGGGGTGCTCGCGCTCGGGCTGCATTCGGCCGGGTTCCTCGGCAAATTTTACGCCGACGATATCGAGGATGCCGATCCGCGCCCGCAGCAGGCACTAACGGCGATGGGCGCCGGGCGCCTGACCATCTGGGGCAGCGCGATCGTGCCGCAAGTGCTGCCGCAGCATATCGCCTGCACGCTCTACACCTTCGACCGCAATGTCCGCATGGGGTCGGTGATCGGCCTCGTCGGCGCGGGCGGCATCGGGCAGGAACTCAAGGGCCGCTTCGACCTCTATGAATATGGCCATGTCGGCACGATCCTGATCGCCATTTTCCTTGTCATCCTGACGCTCGACCTCGTCGCCTCGCGCGCGCGGCAGGCGTGGCGATGACACCCCATTTCCCCTTGAACCCGGAGTAGTTTGGATGAGCAATTCGAGACGCGATTTCCTGAAGGCCGCAGGCGTTGCAGGCTCCGCCGCCGCCTTTCACGCGAGCATCGGCCGCGCGCTCGCTATCCCGGCGAAGCGGACCACGGGCACGATCAAGGATGTGCGCCACATCGTCATCCTGATGCAGGAGAATCGCTCGTTCGACCATTATTTCGGGACGATGAAGGGGGTTCGCGGTTTCGGCGACCGCCATCCGATCCCGCTCGCGGGCGACAAGAATGTCTGGTTCCAGAGTAACGGCGCGCGCGACCTGCCACCCTTCCACCTCGACACCGCGCGCACCAACGGCCTGAAAGTGCCGGGCACCCCGCACAGCTTCTCCGACGCGCAGGCGGCGTGGAATCAGGGCAAGTTCGGCCTGTGGCCCAAGTTCAAGACCGACTATTCGATGGGCTATTACAAGCGCGAGGACATCCCCTTCCAGTTCGCGCTCGCCGAGGCGTTCACGATCTGCGACGCCTATCATTGCTCGATCACCACCGGCACCGATCCCAACCGCATCGTCTTCTGGTCGGGGTCCAATTTCGACCCCGAGGTCGCCGCGACGGGCACCAACTGCCGCGACGACAAGTCCGAACCCAATAACCTCCGCTGCTGGATCAAGGGTGCACTGCCCGAACCCGGCTATACCTACGCCGGAAACGCGCTCGAATGGGCGACGATTCCCGAGGTACTCGAAGCCGCCGGGGTCGACTGGCGCATCTATCAGGACCCCAACGACAATTGGACCGGGGCGATGCACGGCGGCCTTGCCTTCAAGGGCTTTCGCGACGCCAAGCCCGGCTCGCCCATCTACGAACGCGGCATGTCGCATCATTCGCTCGAAAAGCTCGCCGAGGACGCAAAGAACGGGACGCTCCCCGCGGTGTCGTGGGTGCTGCCGCCCAAGCAATGGTCCGAACATCCCTCGGCCTCGACCCCGATCGAGGGCGCCGAATTTACCGCATCGGTGCTCGACGCGCTGACCGCCAATCCCGACACATGGGCGGGCACCGTCTTCTTCCAGACCTTCGACGAGAATGACGGGTTGTTCGACCATTTCCCGCCCGCCGCGCCGCCGTCGTACAATGCCGACGGCACGCTCGCGGGCAAGGCGACGCTCGCGCTGCCCGGTCATTATTTCGACGATCATGAGGATAAATATCTGTCGCGCGACGACAGCATCTCGGGAACGACGCGGCCGTTTGGCCTCGGCCCGCGCGTGCCGATGTATGTCGTCTCGCCGTGGAGCAAGGGCGGCTGGGTCAGCAGCGAGATATTCGACCACACCTCGGTGGGTCAGTTCCTCGAACAACGCTTCGGCGTTACCATCCCCGCGATCAGCCCCTGGCACCGCTCGGTGTGCGGCGACCTGACCTCGTGCTTCGACTTCTCGAAGGGCGCCGACGCGGCCTTCCCCGCGCTGCCCGATGTCAGCGGATCGGCCACGATTCTCGGTGCGCACCTCCAGCGGCCGAAGGCGCTGCCGCCGCGCGTGCCGCAGGACCTGTTCCAGGAAAAGGGCATCCGCCGCTCGCGCGCGCTGCCCTATGTGCTCCACGTCGACGCGCGAATCGACGCCGGCGGCCAAGCGGTTGTGCTCGATTTCATCAACGAGGGTGCGGCGGGCGCGGTATTTCACGTCTATGACAAGCACAACCTCGACAGCATCCCGCGCCGCTATACGGTCGAGGCGGGCAAACGAATCGACGATCGCTGGAGCGTCGGGACCGACGGGGCGTTCGACCTCTGGGTTCTCGGCCCCAACGGCTTCCACCGCGCCTTCCGCGGCACGCTCGCCGACGCCGCGCGCGCACCCACAATGACCGCGCGCTACAACGTCAAACAGCGCGCCCTCGCTCTCACCCTCACCAATGAAGGCAGCGATGCGCAGGAAGCAAAGATCTTCCGCGACGCCTATGCCCCCGCGGCCGGCAAGACGGTGACGATCGCGAGCCGCGGCAAGGCGGTCGAGGCGTGGCCGACCCCGAAGGATCATGACTGGTACGACGTCACCGTCGCGCTGCCGGGCATGGAAGCACGTCTCGCGGGCCGCATCGAACGCGGCGCGCACGGCATCAGCGATCCGCTGACATTGGCTTAGGAGGATACCGGTGCCGGGCGCGCGATCGGGCCGCCCGGCACTCTGCGGACGCTTCGACTTCAGCGATTTAAGGAAAGCTCTGGATGCCCTGCAAAGGTCGGCGTGCGCGGGCCCGGCTTCGACCAGAGCTATCTCGTCAATGCGCCGGTTTGGAAAGGGATGTCTGCCCGCCGTCACATCATCTGCGACAACCAGCGTGGCCCCGGCAAATCGCCCGCGACGAGAGGACCGCTTGTATCCAGAATATGGTTCAGAACGGCCACTCCCACCTCCTCATCATCGCTTGAGCTGGAAGCCCGGACCCAAGTATGTCTTGACCGGATTTCCCCGTTCGAGCCGCCTGTTGCGGTCCCACTCTTCTTTGCGCGCATTCCGCGCCCCATCGTCCCGGCGCTCGATCAACATCAGGGCAAGCTTTATGCGGGCGAGCTTGCGGTTGGCATGTTGCGACCGCTGATCTTGCGCCGTCGTGATCAAGCCCGTCGGAAGATGTGTCGCCCGAACCGCGCTGTCCGTTTTGTTCACGTGCTGCCCACCGGGCCCCGATGCGCGCATCGCCTGATAGACGATATCTTCCGGCCTGAGTTCGGCGATTTCATCGATCGGGGGAACCAATGCCGCACCGACAAACCAGTTACGCCGCTTGTGATTGGGCCGGAATGGACTGGCGCCGACCCACAGGATGGTCCCCGCTCTCTGCCTGGCGAATTGCTCGGCCCCGGCGCCGGTAACGCGCAGGAGGAGCGACGCCGGGTTGCCCGCTGCCGATTCGAGCAATTCAGTGCCAAGCCCCGCAACAGCGGCTTCCTTGAAAAAGACGCGCGCCAGCTGGCCGACGACCCAGCGGCACTCCTCCGGCCCCTGACCCGACGACAGATGCATGATGATTTCGGTCATGTCCGCCTCGTTTTATAGCTCAGCAGCGGGCGCAGGCTTGCGATGACCCGGATCAGCCCCGCCTCCTCAAGATCGCGAATGACAACGCCGATATCCTTATAGGCTTGCGGTGCTTCCTCGAAGATCAGCCGGCGGTCTTCGCAAATCACGCGCCCGCCAAGCGCGGTTCTTTCCAGCTCGGCCGGCCGGAATCGCTTCGAGAGCCTGCCATGGGCATCGTTGCGGCTCCACTTCCGGCCGGCACCGTGGGCGAGCGAATATAAAGCCTCGCCGCCCCGATCGACGACCGGTTCAACCAGATAGCTGAAATCGCCGCGCGACCCGGGAATCACCACCAGCCCCTTGTCGGCGGGCGCGGCCCCTTTGCGATGGAGCCAGCCGCCTTCGTGCGCCGTCACGCTGTTGTGGCAGACGTCGAGCTTGCGCTCGGCCGTCAGTCCGAGCTTTTCGCTGAAGCGTCGCGCAATGACGTCGCGGTTAAGCACGGCCCATGCGACCGCATGATCGTGCGCCGCGAGATAGGCTGCTCCGGCCTCGCTCGCCGCCTCGGCCGCGGCGCTGCCGTCGCGCCGCGTCCATGCATCCAGTATCGCCTGGCCGAGCCCGCGCGAGCCGCTGTGCACCATGAGCCAGAGGGCGTCGGCGCGAAATCCAAGCCCCTCGAACAGGTCCTCGTCGATGACCTGTTCGATGCGCTGGAACTCGGCAAAATGATTGCCGCCGCCGATCGTACCCAGCGCGGCATCACCAAGCCCGGGCGCGAGACCGGCTCCGGACAGCGCAGCATCCGCATCGCCGTCCCACGGCTCATCCAGCCCCCGGAGTTTCCGTTCGGCCGCATCGAGCTTGAACTTGCGGACCGGCAGATAGGTCTCCCACAGCCCCATCCCGCAGCCGATGTCGCTGCCGACCAGATGCGGGAAAACCATGTCGGGCGACCAGAAGGCCGCACCGACGGCGATCCCGCGCCCGGCATGCAGATCCGGCAACCCGACGACCCGGTCGATGCCTTCCAGTCGCGCCGTCTGTGCAAGCTGATCGAGCGCGAGCGGATCCATCCGGCCGATGTCCGACGAAATGATCGTGATCGATGCCCCGGTCATGCGGCACCTCCCTTCCCATCATCGCGAGGCGCGATATCCTGTGGCAATTCCGACCAGTCCTTGAGGATGCCGTCGCGCGGATCGACGAAGAACGCGCGGCGGCGGGACCAGCGGTGGGGCCGACCCAGCACTTCGCCCTCGAACATCCATTCGCCCTGCCGGCCGACGGAAATCCGGGCTGCGACAATGTCCTCCAGATGGAGCCTGACGTGCATCTTCACCGTGCTGCCGGTGTCGAGTTGCACGCAAATCTCGCTGAACACATCGTCCCAGCGGCATCCGCGCTTGCTTCGCAAGAAGCGGACGAGCGGTTGCAGATTCTCGTTGAGCGACTTGGTATAGGCGGCTTCGCATTTTGCGTGCCGTTTCAGGCCGATAAATTTGCGGTCCGGATCGCGGCTCCTTTTCAGTTTGACGGGCGGCGCATGGCTCGCGCCCCAGCGCGGCCGCTCGACGATGATTTTGAACATGTCAGACCGCATGAAGAGTCTCCCCGGAATAGAGGAAGGCCCGTCGGAAACGGGTGGTCTGGAAATGGAATATGAAGTGGTCAGCGGCACCCGGACCGCGCGACCGGGTCAGGCGAGCAGGCTCGCCCGAAAGGAAATTGCCCATGCAATTTGTTCCTGAATAGTCTGGAATTCGAAAATTGTTGCGTTGCGGACGGATGCTGCTCGCATGATTTTCTCCTTTCCAGTTTCAGAAACACGCCGGGATCGACGACGGGCCCGCTACGCTATTTCGCAGATGACTGCAAGATGGCGACGCGCTTGTGGCGCCGGGCCCGGCCATTTCGGGTCAGGCGGGCTCGGGCGTGCGGCGGATCAGCGCGCTGGCGAGCTTCTCGCTGAGTTCCGCGAGATGGTCGAAGCGCGCCTCGTAATGCGCCATGCCCTGGCTCAGTGATCGCAGTTCGGGCTCTAGTCCCGGAAGTTCAGCCTCGGGCAGCAGCAACTCGATCACGTCCCAGCGAGACCAGCCTTCGAGCGGCGTTATTCCCAGCACCTGGCCGCGTCGGCTGGTCGCCGCGGAGGTGATCCGTGAAACGGCGCTGCCCGGCGCCCGGATCGTCACGTGCGCGAGCGGCTCGAGCAGATAGGGCGTGGCCGCCGCCAGGGCTTCTGCCATGGCGATCCGGCCGGCGGTGCGAAAGGCCAGTTCCGAGCTGTCGACGCTGTGAAAGGAGCCATCGACCAGCGCAACCGCGACATCGACGACCGGAAAGCCGAATGGTCCGCGCACCATCGCATCGCGCACGCCCTGCTCGACCGCCGGAATCCATTGCCGAGGGATCGCGCCCCCGGTGATCCGGTCCTCGAACTGAAAGCCGTCGCCACGCCCGCGCGGACGGAGTTCGATGATGACGTCGCCGAACTGGCCGTGCCCGCCGGATTGCTTCTTGTGTCGGCCATGCTTTGTCACGGTCTTGCGGATCGTTTCCTTGTAGGCGATCGCGGGCGGACGCACCGATATGGCAACGCCGTAACGCCGTTTCAGCCGTGCCTGGACGACGGCCAGATGCTCGTCATTGAGCCCGTGGAGCAGCGTCTCCTGCGTCGCCTCGTCGAGCTTCCAGCGCAGTCCGGGGTCCTCCTCGACCAGTCGATTGAGCGCTGTCGACAACCGCACCTCGTCCTTATGGTCGGTGACCGCGATGGCCAGCGCATAATTGCTTGCCGGCCGCTGCACCGCGTCCACGACAGCATGCGGGCGACCGGCTGCGCCGAGCCGGTCGCCCGCCTGGACGACATCCACCTTGGCGATGCCGACGATGTCGCCCGGTTCGGCGCGAGCGATCTTCGTGGTCGCCGCTCCCTGCAGTGCAAACAAGGATCCGATACGCATCGGGTTCCCATCGGCGCCCAACAGTTCGGCCCCCTCGGCAAGCGGCGCACCGAAGACACGCGCGAGCGCCAGCCGGCCCACCGCGCTGCCATGCGTGACCTTGAACACCTGCGCCGCGGCACCGTCGATAGCAAGCCGATCCGCCGTCAGCGCGGCGGGGGGTGTATCATGGCGCAGCATCTTGAGGAGGCGGCGGATGCCGAACCCGTTGAGCGCCGAGCCAAACAGGATCGGTACGATCTGCCCCGCCGCAGTCTCACGGGCGAGATCGCCAAAGATTGTGTCGAAGCTTGGCTTCTCGTCGTTCAGCAATTGCTCGAGCAGTATATCGTCATGATCTGCCAGCTGTTCGAGCATGTGGAAGCGCGCATCGGTCTCATCGCTCCGGAGATGGGCGGCCAACGGCACCCGTTCCGAGCGGCGGCCCGGCTGATAATGATAGGCGCGCTCCAGCGCGAGATCGACAAAGCCAGCTACGCGCTCGCCGGCCCGGATCGGGATTTGCCGTGCCACAAGCGCCGTCGCACTCAGCGGCTGGAGCGCTGCAAGCAGATCCTCGATGCTGCCACGCGCCTGATCGATCTTGTTGACGAACAGTGCGTGCGGGAGGCGGAGCGCTTCCAGGCGTCGCAATGTCGGTTCGACCAGCGGCGCACGCGCCGGATCGGGATCGATCACCACCAGCGCCAGGTCGGCCACCGCCAGCGCCATCTCCGCGTCCGCCGCGAAGCCCACCGAGCCGGGCGCGTCGATCAGCGCATAGCCTTCCTTCATCCATTCGAAGCGCATCAGGTTCAGTTCGGTCGAGCCACATCGCGCGCGCGCTTCCGGGCTGGCGTCGCCGACGCTGCTGCCGCCGTCGACCGCGCCCAGCCGGGCGCTGGCTCCCGCCGCGAACAGCATGGCCTCGGCGAGGCTCGTCTTGCCTGTGCCGGCGGGTCCGACGATCGCGATGGCTCTGGTGCCGTGGATAGTCCCATCCATGTCGCTCTCCTCCTGCCTGCCTATTTTCCTCGCCGGAAAATGGCCCGCTGGAATTGCGAGGATCGACCTCAACGCGCCCGAACACAAGATCAATTAGAGATCCAAATGCCCCGGTCTTTGCGTTGCCCCCAAAAACGGGATCCACACGGCCTCTGCTATGGCAGCTTCAGCGCTAAATCGACGGACGGGCGTCAACGGGTTGGCTGCCCCAGGCAGTGGACGCTCCGGCCTGCGCCGATGGCGCCGCAAACATGAAGGACCGCTTTTGGGGTCGCCGACCCGGCGTTCGAATGGCCAGGTTGAGGTGCAAAGCGGTCAATGGCACGTCGCCACTACGTAGAAAGGGTGAGGCACCGCCTGAGGATCTCGCGCCAAAGGAATTTCGCTTCACAATTCCGGAAAGGCTCGAAATTCATACCCACAGCCGCTGCTGACCCAACGTCACCGGCAAATTTTGGTGGAGGATATGGGGAAGAGTGCTACCACTCCAAAATTCTCTAGTGAAAACAATATGATAGCTAGAAATCTGCGGTATTTCGGCGCAAACGCACAAAGCGCCTAGAAGCGCGTAGATCACGGCGCTTTGTTCGTCCTTATCTCGCTTGGCTGTTCCCATCCCAATCGCGTGGCCTTACGGAATGTCAGTTCGTTCAATTCCTGCCAGTGCTGAAACTTGGCTGCTTCACCCAGCGGCCATTGAGAACCCCTCGGGTACTTCTGAACGAAATCCCGTTGCATGATCTCTCCGGCAGCGGTTCCCATTTTCACCATCGTGTAGCCATCGCGAGGATAACGATCCAAAATCGCGTACCCGACTGTGATGGCTTCTTGGTATCGGCCTTTCACCATCAGATACTCCATGACGGTTGTCGCCATGTGCGCAATGGATTCACGCTTTGTCAGCGTCTTGAGATAAAGACCCTGTTCTACCGCCATATCGCTCATCGGCAGGTTTTCGCGATACCAGACATCGCGGGTCGGATAGCCGCCGCTCGTCGGCTCGATGCTCAGGT
This sequence comes from Sphingopyxis sp. BE235, assembly GCF_031457175.1. NCBI lineage: Bacteria > Pseudomonadati > Pseudomonadota > Alphaproteobacteria > Sphingomonadales > Sphingopyxidaceae > Sphingopyxis > Sphingopyxis sp. BE235. The sequence goes on along the minus strand of NZ_JAVDWC010000006.1, from coordinate 43,955 downwards.
CATGCTGATTTTGAGGATTGGTGTAGCGCACGAACATATGCAACGGCGCGGTCGAGAGATGGACATTAAGACCCAGCTTTTCGGCCAAGATAATGTGCAAAACGGGCATCGAAACACAATTGCCCCGTCGCGAGCCTAGGTAGGTCGGCAAGAGCTTATTATAGACATTCAGCCCTAGCGGGTCTTCGTGGTCGTAAGAGAATGGCCGATTGCCGTTCCATGTTCCGGAATCATAAAGCACCTGCCGGACAGCCTTGAGCTTGTCCACGTCGCTTGCGCTCGGCCCAGCAATAGCTCGCGCTTGTGCGGCTAGAGCATCGATCTGTGCCCTGATCGCAGTCTCATCAATTGAAGGCCGAATGATGCGGTCGAACGCTAACTTGGCAGTCATATAGTCGAGTGACGTGTCGGGAACAGAAAGCACGCCCCGGACGGATTCGGCAGGGGTGAGAGCGTTTTCAGATACTGGTGGCGTGGCCTGCGCTCTGGGGACGACGGCGCACACATTTGGAGCAAAGCAAGATGCAAGCAGCAAGAAAAAGGCCAAAAATCTCCTGACTAAAGTCACTTAAATTCAAATCCTAAAAAAACGATAAATATTCCAATCACCTTAGTGAGGACTCTTCATAGTCTATAATCTCGTCTTCACCAAGTCTGCTTATTAAATCAATAACTCTCTGATATAGGTCTTTATCAAAGCTTACAGAAAAGAACCCAAATGTTCCAGACCCCTCAACTTTACATCCAATTTCTTCGAGAAGTATGCGCACTTCCGATCCATCCGAATCGTCAAGCATAACAATTCGGATGGTGCAGTTTCGGGACAATTCTAAAACTTTGTCAAATGTTAGGTCTCCATCAAGGTTAATTGCAGAAACAATATCCCCGTCGCTTATAAGTTTCGCATAGAATGGTATGTTGTCGATAATATATAGACCATTATCCAAAGGGACGGCCCACATAGTTTCGGAAGATTCTGGCGGATAACCCGATTCATCTTGTTCTAGAGGAAATCTAATCTTAACATGATTGCGGCTCATTCAGGCATCCTGTCACGTTTTTCTTGATTGCACCCACGGCAAAAAACCTGCCCGTTTTCTGGAGTTCCGTCTCCGCCCTTCGAGCGCGGAACGATGTGATCTCGTTCTCTTTGATTGGTAGGTGGCTTTACTCCGCTCTGACTTTGCTGAGCAGGCGGCGTTTCGCGTTTGCAATTCTCACAACGATTCACACCTCCATTCGCTTGAGCGTTGCGTTGATCGATTTGCTTCTTTCCAGCCGCCGTGAAAGGTTTCCCCGCGCGAGCGCCGCCGGCAGCCCCTTTAGGCAGTACGCGCGAAACTTGCGATACCGCGACCGGTCCAATGTCTGGCTGCGGACCGTTCAAAACATCTATAACGACCGCCACAGCAGTACCAGCTACAGCGATCGCTGCACCGTAAGTTTGTAGGCAACCGCCTTCACACTCATTTACTGCCTGAAGAAAAGCTTGATTGCGCCTATCCATGACAGTGTCGGATTGTTTGCCATCGGGATCAACCCGATTGAGGGGGTCGTTCTCCACATATGTGTAGAGGTTGACCTGATCGTCGTATCCAACTGGATCGACTTGCAGGAATCTGGCCTGCCCTGTGCCGGATATGGCGAGAGCCAAAGCCAGCGCCAACACCGAAAAAATTGCCCTCATGATAATGCCCCCGACAATAACGCGGACAATTTATCTTAGATTTTTCTGAAATCTACAGGCAATTTTCAACAATCCATCCCACGCCCACGTTTCTAAAAAACGCGCTTAGTGCGCAATGACTGCTCTCGACTATCTCAAAAGAGGCACATCATGGGTTAGCGCAGCGACATCACACTTCATCGCCCGGCAAAGCCTAACGAGAGCAATGAAAGTGAGATTGTGTTCGCCGCGTTCGATCCGGCCGACATAACTGCGATCTAGCCCCGCTTCATGGGCAAGCCCTTCCTGTGACAGACCAAGCTCGCTGCGGCGGGCTCGGATGCGTTTGCCTAGGATGTCGAGATACGGGTCCACGCCCTCTCGTCGCGGCAGAGGGGAGTATCAGTCCACGGAGTAAGAATCCCTCTGTTAACCTTTGGGCGCTATTTGCTACCTGACAAAGGAGATGCAGCCGTGACCAAGATTCGTTTCATGCTTACTCCGCTCGCTGCAATTGCAGTAGCGACAGTCCCGGTCTTCGCCGCCCCGCCGAAGGAAAGCGGACCGTGGGATTTGATGCTTGTCACGCCAAAGTCGCAAGTGATCGCAGTGGCTAGCATTACGCGCGACAAGTGCGAGGAAGGCTTGCGCCTTGCGGTCCGTGACGGTCACAAGGCCGTTTGCGCCCGCTATATTGACAATGCAAAGGCGGCTCCAGCGGAAGAGCAGCGCTACAGCGCATATCTCTACCCGGTTATGACGCCGACCGAATGCGTCATCGCTAAGCGGTCGCTGGGTCAGGTTGAGTGCATTTATCGCTAGGCGGGAACGCTACGCTCAGTCGGAATTGAGCACCCCATGAATACAAATACGCTCGATAAAATCGGCCGCGCTTCGCCATTCCGTTTTCTTTCCCCGGCCGACTAGCGCATTTTTCCACGCCATGGCCAAAAGCATTTCGCGCTCAACGTAGGAGTGGATGCGCCGATAAGCCTGCCGAAGACTCTCCGTTCCAAATTCCGACTGGAAAGCCAATTCTGCGGTATTTTGGCGCAAACGCACAAAGAGCCCACTGGCGCTCTTTGTGCGTTTGCGCCAAAATACCGGAAATCTGGATGCCCCGCGAAAATCCACGCGGTCGTCTCAGAGCGGATCATAGCCGCTTATCGACAACGATATACCACGCATTTGTGCGGGTCTTAGTGTCTCACCCTGTCTCACACCAACTCACCCCTACTTGACAATTTTGTTGGGTAAGTGTTGGGTATATCAATTATAAGGTGAGATTTGAAGAATGGCGCTAACTGACCTCAGCATCAAAGCTGCAAAGCCGTCGTCCGGGCGGCGCAAGCTTTCGGACGGCGGCGGGCTGCACCTCGAAATCAGTCCGACCGGGGTTCGCACCTGGAAGATGAGTTACCGGTTCGGCGGGAAGCAGAAGACGGCCAGTGGCGGTCGCTATCCGCAGCCGATGTCGCTCGCCCTAGCCCGGTCATGGCGCGAGGAAGTCAAGGCGGCTGTTCGCTCCGGGCGCGATCCTGCCCGCGAGGCGAAGGTGGAAAGGCAGGTTGTCCAGCAGACCCGCGCCGATACCTTCAAGGAAATCGCGGAGGAGTGGTTCGAGAAAAACAAGGGGCTGTGGAAGCCGAGGCATGCTAGCTGGATCCACAATCGACTTCTGCTAGACGCCTATCCCGTTCTCGGCTCGACTCCCATGGCCGACCTGACCAACGACGACATTTTGACGCTCATCCGGCGGTTCGAAAAGCGCGACACGATCGAAATCGGCCGCAAGACCTTAGGCTTTGTCTCGCGCATCATGCGTTACGCCAAGGCAGCGGGAAAGGCGAAGGCCGACTTGGTGCCCGACGCGCTCGATGCGATGAAGCCGAAAAAGAAGGTGAAGCACTTCGCCAAACTGCCGGCCGCCCGGCTCCCTGAGTTCTTCGGAAGGCTGGCGGCATCCGGCCACGATCCTGTGACCAAACTCGCCCTGCGCTGGACAATGCTGACGTGGGTACGGACCAACGAAACGCGCTTCTTCGTGCCCGGCGAGATTGAAGGGCGAGATACCGCCGAACCCCTTTGGCGCATTTCGGCCGACCGGATGAAGATGGATCGCGAGCACGTCGTTCCTCTTTCGCGGCAAGCTGTCGCGCTCCTCGACGAGATTGACGCGTTGAGGATCAAGAACGGCAGCAAGTGGCAATTTCCGCAAGTGCTCAACGCCGCGAAGCCGATTAGCGAGAACTGCATGCTATACGCCCTGTACGACCTCGGCTATCGGGGCGAAGCGACGGTTCACGGTTTTCGCGGTGTCGCCTCAACCCTCCTCAACGAGCAGGTGAGCGCCGACGGCAAGCGGCGGTTCGATTCGGACTGGATTGAGATGCAGCTTGCGCACGACGGGCAGAGCGACGTGCGAGGCGCCTATAACGCGGCCAAGTACATCGTCCCTCGGCGGGACATGATGCAATGGTGGGCGGACTATCTCGACGACCAAGAGCGCGTTGGTTTGCTCCTTTAATCCTTTGGTCCGTCCACCAATCGGATGCTGAGTTCCTTGAGTTGCTTGTCGCTGACCGGTGCCGGCGCGCCCATCATTAGGTCTTCGGCTTTCTGGTTCATCGGGAAGACGACGACCTCGCGGATGTTCGGTTCATCGGCGAGAAGCATGACGATGCGATCGACGCCGGGAGCCGAACCGCCGTGCGGCGGGGCGCCGAACTTGAACGCATTAATCATTCCCGAGAAGTTGGCATCGACCTCACCCTGGCTGTAGCCCGCGATTTCGAATGCCTTGTACATGATGTCAGGCCGGTGGTTGCGAATAGCGCCAGATGACAGTTCGACGCCATTGCAGACGATGTCATATTGCCAAGCGAGGATGTCGAGCGGGTCCTGAGTTTCAAGCGCCTCAAGTTCGCCCTGCGGCATCGAGAACGGGTTGTGGCTAAAGTCGATCTTCCCGGTGTCCTCGTCGGCCTCGAACATCGGGAAATCGACGATCCAGCACATTTCGAACTTGCTTGGGTCGATCAGACCAAGTTGTTCGGCGACGCGGGTGCGTGCGAGGCCCGCGAGTTTCGCCGCGGTCGCTTCTTTGCCCGCGGCGAAGAAGAGGCCGTCGTCGGGACCGATGCCGAGTTCGGCCGCGAGCGCGTCCATCTTGTCGGTGCCGTGGTTCTTGGCAATTGGGCCACCCCATTCGCCGCCCTTGCGCGTCGCATAGCCGAGTCCCGCGAAGCCTTCACCCTGCGCCCAACTGTTCATGTCGTCGAAGAATTTGCGGCTCTTCTCGGCCGTGGCAGGCGCAGGAATCGCGCGCACGACATCCCCTGCTGCGACGATGTCCGCGAAGCGCCCAAAGCCCGAGCCCACGAAGTGAGACGAGACATCGGTGATGATTAGCGGATTGCGCAAGTCGGGTTTGTCGTTGCCGTACTTGAGCATCGACTCGCGGTACGGGATGCGCGGGAACGAGCCGGCGGGCGTGACCGACTTACCGTTCGCGAACTCTTCGAACACGCCCGCGAGCACGGGTTCGATCGCATTGAACACGTCATCCTGCGTGACGAAGCTCATTTCGAAGTCCAACTGATAGAACTCGCCCGGCGAGCGGTCGGCGCGCGCGTCCTCATCGCGGAAGCAGGGCGCAATTTGGAAATAGCGGTCGAAGCCTGCAACCATCAACAGTTGCTTGAACATTTGCGGCGCCTGCGGGAGCGCATAGAATTTGCCGGGATGCACGCGGCTCGGGACCAGATAGTCGCGCGCGCCTTCGGGTGATGAGGCGGTCAAGATGGGCGTCTGATATTCGGTGAAGCCTTGCTCGACCATTCGGCGGCGCAGGCTCGCGATCACGTTCGAGCGCAGCAAAATATTGGCGTGCAGACGCTCGCGGCGGAGGTCGAGGAAGCGATATTTCAAGCGAATATCCTCGGGATATTCCTGCTCGCCAGCCACCGGCATCGGCAATTCGATCGCGGCCGACTGGATCGAAACTTCGCGCGCACGGACTTCGATAGCCCCGGTCGGCAGGTTGGCATTGGTCGTTTCGGCCGAGCGAGCGACAACATCGCCCGTGATGGTCACGACACTTTCCACCCGAAGGCCGTCGAGCGTTGCGAATGCTGTATCGCTGCTATCGGCAACGATCTGCGTCAGGCCATAATGGTCGCGCAGATCGACGAAGAGGAGCCCGCCATGGTCGCGCTTGCGATGCACCCAACCTGAGACGCGGACGACCTGGCCGACATGCTCGGCCCGAAGCTGTCCGCAGGTATGGGTACGATAGGCATGCATTGTTTGGTCTTTCGGCTTTCGGAAAGGGGTGCCTAAGGCAGTCCCGATTGCCATTTGTCAAGGTTCAACGGCATCCGACCGCGAGCCGAAAATCCGAATATCAATTTTAACTTGAACTCTTTCCGGCCTGCGCTATGCAGGTCTCATGCAATCTCAGACTCGTTCCCCTGTCGATAGTGAGTGGTGGCGCCTCCCGCGCGTCATCGTCGAAACCGGCCTGTCTCGGGCGACGATCTATCGGCTCATGTCTACGGGGACGTTTCCCTCCAACCACTCTCCCCGCAGCGCTCGGGCGAAGGTCTGGTTCGAGGATGAGGTTCGGGCCTGGAAGCGCGGCGAGTTCGGTCTTCCCGCGCTTGCAACAGCCGGAGGCGGAGGTGGTCTTGGGGACCTCCTGTGACCCGCGCCTATTACAACGAAATCAATCCGCACGCTGCGCAGTGGCTCCGCAATCTCATCGCCATGGGCATGATCGCGGACGGCGACGTGGACGAAAGGGACATTCGTGACATCCTCCCCAGCGAACTCGCCGGATACACCCAATGCCATTTCTTCGCAGGCATCGGTGTTTGGTCCTACGCCCTCCGCATGGCAGGATGGCCGGACGACCGTCCTGTCTGGACCGCGAGCCCTCCTTGCCAACCTTTCAGCGCGGCAGGCAGAGGCGGGGGGGTTGCTGACGAGCGGCACCTGTTCCCCCACCTCCACCATCTCATCCGAGTCCAACGCCCTCCTAACTTCTTTGGAGAGCAAGTTGCGTCGAAGGACGGCCTCGGTTGGCTCGACCTTGTTCAAGCTGACATGGAAGCCGAGGATTACTCCGGCGGGGCGTTCGATTTGTGCGCTGCGGGCGTCGGTGCTCCGCACATCCGCCAGCGCCTCAGCCTCGTCTTCCGAGACGCCCGAATTGCGTGGGCATCCTACGCCGCGCGCTGCGGATGGCGAGAAGAACGTCAGGACAGCCGAGGGTGCGGATCGCGAGATTGCCCGCAAGGGTGGGCCGCAGGACACAGCAGCAGCACAGTTGTCGAGTTGGGTGACTGCCGCTGCTCGGGACTGGAAAGACTCGGCGGGCATGGCGACGACGCGGGAGGACGGGCGTTCGCGCGTGGACCAGCTTCCCCGTCAGGCGCAGATGGCACATTGGAACGCCCCCTTGGCGAACGATGCGAAGGGGAGCGACTACTGCAAGAGCGGAGACACGCAAATTCTCAAACTGCCCGGTTTGGCGAAGTTGTCGAGTTGGCCGACGGCGTGCGCGACCGAACCGGACCAGCAACCGGAAACCGTGATGGCGCGGAAGCAACGGCTCTCGGAATCGACGGGAGTTCATCGCGGTCCAGCGCTCCCGCTAGGATCGGCGGTTCATCTGTCCAGTTGGTCAACCCCAATGGCCGGGACGCCAGCGCAGAACGGGAACAACGCGGCGGGGAACACGGACTCGAGCCGGAGGACGGTTGCCTTGGTCGGCGGCCCGGTGGCGCCGAGCGAGGAAGCGAAATTCAACTTGTCGGCTTGGCCGACGACGACGACGAGCGACGCGAGCGGGGGCGGGCAGGCCAAGAGAGCGATGGGAGAGACCCGTCATGGCTCGAACCTCAACGACTTTGCGATGCTGGCGTTCAACCCGGAAGGCCCGGCCCGGTTAACAGCGGATGGGCAAATGCTGATTGGCTCTTCTGCCGGGATGGAAAGTGGCGGCCAGTTGAATCCGGCACATTCCCTCTGGTTGATGGGTCTGCCTTTCGAATGGATTCTGGCGGCCCCTTCGCAGGTAAGTCCCGAGGGAAGATGCTCGAAGGCGCCGGGAACGCGATCGTCTCCGAACAGCAGGCGCACGTCATTGCGGCGTACCTCGAACACGAAGCCGACGAGATTGCTGCTTTTCATGCTGCGGGAAGCGGCCTCCATCTAATCGAGGACCTGCTGTGACCGATAAGGCCAAAATCGCCGCGCGCATCCGTGCGCTGCGGGAAAAAACCGTCGCTAACGGATGCACCGAGGAAGAGGCCGCCGCAGCCGCAGCGATGGTCGCTTCGATGCTGGCGAAATACAACATGACGCTCGACGAGTGCGAGGTCCGCGAGAGTGGCTTTGCGAGGTCGGAGACGGTGTTCGACGACCCCGTGGGCGAACGGCTTTGGAAAGTCGCCGACGGCATCGCCCACATGATCGGGGTCCGTTATTGGTCGGCGCGCCCCGGTTGCCGGCCGTCCGTCACCTTCTTCGGATTCGAGCACGAGGTCGAGATTGCGACCTACCTGCTCGAAATTTGCCGCTACGCCATGCTCTCGCGCCAGGACGCGCTCGAACGCGAGCATCGACTGCTGCGCGAGACTGCGCGCCGCCGTCGCATCCTTCCCTATCTCGACGGCATGGCAGACCGTTTGCGCCAGCGCATCCGCGACCTCAAGCCGGTCGAGCCCACGGGCACCGGCCTTGTCGTCCTCAAGAACCAACTCATCGACGCTGAAATGGCAAACGAGGGGATCAATCTCAACGAGCGATCGGCGCGCGCCTCGCGTGACTTCCTACCCGACTATTTGAACGGTCTTGTGGCCGCCGATGCCGTTGCGCTCAACCGTGGCTTGCGCGGCGGTGACACCGTGGCCGGGAGGCTCGCCCACCAATGAGCGATAGCATCGACGACCTCTTGGGCGCACCGCCCGAGCCGACCAATCGTGAAGAGCGCCGCCTGCGCGCCGCCGAAGCCTTGGCGAAGGAAACGGCAATCAAGGCGGCGGGGCGCGGCGGAACCTTCGTTGACCAAGGTGTGCTCAAGCGCCCCGTGTCGCAGAACTTCCTCGCCGAAGTTTTCGACATGGACCCGGCGACCGTGCGGAAGCGCCTCGTGCGCTGCCCGAAGCTTGGTCATGCCGGCGGCAATCGCCCGGTCTATGATTTCAAGACGGCGTGCTCCTTTCTTCTGCCGCCACGGATGACGGCCGACGAGTTCATCAAAACGCTGCACCACGCCAAGTTGCCGCCCGAGGTGAACAAGGTTTTTTGGCAAGCCCAACGCGAGCGGCTGCGCTTTCTGCGTGATGCCGGCGAAGTTTGGCACACGTCGGACGTGCTCACCCTGCTCGGCGGCGTGAACATGACCTTCAAGGACCGTATCGACATGTGGGTCGAAGACATTCGCGACCTCAAAGGCATCTCAGACGAGCACGTCGAGAAGATCGAACAGATGGCCCATGCGCTACGGTCGAGCCTTTATGAGGCGCTCGTCAGCGCACCCGCCCGCGGCGAAACCCTCAGCCTCCGCGACGGGGAAGACCCCCTAGCGCCCGGCGACACCCCTGAAACCGAATTTGCCCTGGAGGTGATTTCCGATGCGCTTTCGTCCTGAATCGTATGATGCGATCGTTCGCCGGCTCGTCGAAGGACGGCATGACGATGACCCCGAGCGCGCGGAACCCGGCCGCCCGAACATGCTGGTGCCGTACTTCCTCATGGCGGCGTACGCCTATGAGGAATTGGGCGACCCGTTCTTGACGGATGGCGGTTGGGACTGGCTGTGCGTCGAACTCGACCGGCAATGGGATGTTGTCGAGCACCACCACAAGTATTTGATCGACCGGGACGCGCTGGCGAGCGGAACTGCAAGCTACCTGGTCGGCGACTTCCCGACGATCGTGAAAGACGCAGCGAAAGGGTTGATGTCCGAATATTCGCGTCCCGAAGAAGTCGGAATCACGATCAACCTTCTACCCGTGCCCGACCTATCCGACCTCCTCGGCACGGTCGCGAAGTTTGAACAGGACATTGCGGACCTAATTGGGATTCGGACCGCGACGCTTGAGGGCCTGCTGTGAAGCTACCCGAAGCGTCGTTCCCATCATTGCAGCATATCGTCGCCGCGTCGGCCGAGGGCGTTCGTCCCCCGGAACGGCTGAGCGTGTCCGAAGCCGCCGCCAAGTATCATATTGTCAACAATCCGGGTTCCTACGTCGGCCCTTTCTCGCTCGAAAAGGCGCCGTACCTCGTCGAGCCCATGGACGAAATGACCAGCCTCGCGCTCAAGGCGATCGTGTTCGTCGGCCCGGCGCGTACCGGCAAATCTGCCATGCTCATCAACTGGCTTTGTCATACGGCCATTTGCGACCCGGCTGATATTCTCGCGGTCCACATGACGCAATCGACCGCGCGCGACTGGTCGCAGGCCGACCTCGACAAAGCCGTTCGCAATTCCCCGGAGTTGAAGAAACGCCTGACGCCCGGCCGCCAGAACGACAACGTTCACGACAAATCGTTCCTCTCGGGCATGCGGCTTCTCATCAAATGGCCTTCGATCACCGAACTTTCCGGCAAGACGATCCCGCGGCAGTTCATCATGGACTACGACCGCATTCCCGATTCCATCGGCGGCGAGGGTAACGCCTTCGACCTTACGCGGAAGCGCGGGCAGACGTTCAAGCGCCGCGCCATGTGCGTTGCGGAATCGTCGCCCGGCCGCGACGTGACGAGCACGAAATGGGTCGCGACCTCTCCGCACGAGGCTCCGCCGAGTACCGGCATTCTCGACCTATACAATCGCGGCGATCGGCGCCGCTGGCATTGGCGTTGCCCACAGTGCCGCGAGACCTTCGAGCCGTCGTTCGGACTGCTCAGCTTCCCGGCGTCGAACGATCACATGGAGGCGGCCGAACAGGTTGTCATGGTCTGCCCGCACGACGGTTTCCCGATGAAGCCCGACATGCAACCCGAACTCAACCTCGGTGGGCGATGGGTAAAGGACGGTGCAATCTGGCTCCCTGACGGGTCTATGGTGCCCCGCAACGGCATGACAATCCGCCGCAGCGAAATCGGCTCCTTCTGGATGAAGGGTCCCGCAGCCAGCTTCACCACCTGGCCGGAACTCGTCGTAAAATATCTCGACGCCAATGCAGCGTGGGAAAAGAACGCGGACGAAGAGGCGCTGCGGACCACCGTCAACGTGGACCAAGGGGAGGCATATACTCCGAAGGCATTGGAAGCCGGCCGTCTCCCCGAAGAACTTTCGAACCGCGCGCAGCATTGGGGCGGGACGCGCAAGGACCCCGTGGTGCCAGCGGGCGTGCGCTTCCTAATTGCGACCGTGGACGTGCAGGCGCGTTCGTTCGTCGTGCAGGTCCACGGGATCGGCGAGGACAACGACGTTTGGCTCGTCGATATGTTCAAGATTCGGAAGTCCGCCCGCCGCCTCGACGAGGACGGGGAACGGATGTCGATCGACCCGGCCGCCTATCTCGAAGATTGGTGGACGCTCGTCGATGAGGTCATCGAGAAGACCTATCCGCTCGGCGACGGCAGCGGGCGGCGGATGCAGATCAAACTCATCGGTTGCGATTCCGGCGGTAAGGCCGGTGTGACGACGAAGGCATACCAGTTCTGGCGCGCACTGCGCGACGATGAACAAGGGCGCCAGCATCAACTTCGGTTCCAGCTTGTGAAGGGTGAAGCGAAGCCGAGCACGCCGACCTACCGGCGGGAATATCCTGATTCCAGCCGCAAGGATCGTCATAGCGGCGCGCGCGGCGACGTGCCCGTGGTCTTCCTCAATTCGAACACTCTCAAGGACCAGGTCAGCGGCATGCTCGGACGCACCGAGGCGGCGGGCGGCATGGTCAACTTCCCCATCTGGTACGACGAGAAGGGGAAACAGGAAGACATCAACTGGCTCTACATGCAGCTTACGGCCGAAATTCGGACGGACAAAGGCTGGGAAGCGCCGAGCGGCAAGCGCAACGAAGCGTGGGATTTGCTCTATTACTGCATGGGCCTTTGCCGGGATCCGCGTATTTCGCTCGACCGCATCGACTGGTCGAAGCCTCCCCGATGGGCGGAAGAGTGGGACATGAACGACCTCGTGTTCGATGCGGAAGCGCAACCGATGTTCACGCGATCGACGACCAAAAAGAGCCTCGACGACCTCGGCGCGCTGCTGGCGTAAAGGAGGTGGTAACTTTCCCGCGGCATAGTCGCCGCATGGATCGTATCGCCAAATATCTGTTCTGGACCCTGCTTCTCGTGCCGGCCGCATTCTTCGGGATCGTGTATCTCGTGGGGCAGGAACGGAATGCAGGCGCGACGGAGGTTCGAACGTGCGCGGCGCGCGCCGACGCCCTGGCTGCGGCCGATGCCGCGAACCGCAAGCTGCTCGGTGAGCCGTCGGACTATGAACACACCAGCGCCATTTTCAATGACGGTGACAACAGCATCGAGGTCGGATTGGTTTTTCGCGCCAACGGGAAGAGCGGTCGAGCGGCGTCGTTCGGTGTCGCGCCGGACTGCCGGATTTCTAGCATAAACTGAAAAGGGTGACGGCACGCCGTCCTCTGCACCCGAGGATGCAACACGCGCCTTGCCGCCACCCATTGCGGAGGCGCGCGACGGGATCGAACCGACACACCCGCCACTATCTGCCAACTAGATGCTCCCCGGTCTTGTCGGATCATAGCACCAGCCGTTCAAGATACCGGCCCTAGCTTAGTGGCCTCCGCGACAAACCCCCTGTAACCGAGTCGCACAAATATCTCAACTTAAAATTGATCCTCACTATTTTATTGAAGTTGAGTTGCTCGCCTGTAGTGCTCGACGAGATGGCGACCACCGCAGAACTCCTCGCACAGGCCAAGGATGCTTATCACCGGCTCATGCTCGGTGAGAGCGTGGTCGAGGTGCGCGATCAATCGGGCGAAAGCATCCGTTATCAGGCTGCGGCCGCTTCCCGCTTGCTCGCCTATATCCGCACGATGGACCCGACATTTGGGCTCCCCTGCTCGGGCAGCGGCCCGATGCGGTTCGTCGGATGAGCGGCGCCATGAACATCGACGACCTTCTCGGCGGTGCCGGGCAGGCCGCGTCCCCGTCCGCTCCCGTCCCGGCGGGCGGGGCCGGTTCCACGCTTGCGGTCGCCGGGGGCGCATTCGACGCGGCCGACCGCTTCGACCGTTCGATGGCATTGTGGGCGCCGCCCCTCATGTCTGCGGACCAAGAGATTTTGCCGGCGAAGGCGATGGCCGATGCGCGCGTGCGCGACACGCTCCGCAATGACGCCTATGTCGCGAACAGTGCAAACCTGCACCGCGACCATATCGTCGGCTCCCTCTTCCTCCTTAATTGCAAACCTTCGACGCGCATCCTTTGGGGCGCGGAAGATGATGTTTGGGAACAGGAGTTCCAGGAAGAGGTCGAAGAGAAGTTCACCCTGTGGGCCGAAAGCGGCGAATGTTGGGTGGACGCGACGCGGCGCAATACCTTCTCCGAGATGGTGCGCCTTGCTGTGGGCATCAACTTCATGGGCGGCGAGGCTCTGGCGAGCGTCGAATATCTCCGCGATGAAATCGATCGTCCGTTCAAAACGGCATTGCTCATGCTCGACCTCGAACGCCTGAGCACCCCGCCCGAACATTCTTGGGACCGGTCGGTGCGCGGCGGTGTTCGACGCAATCGCCGTGGCCGTCCGATGGGCTATTATGTCCGTCAGGCGCACCCCTACGATTTCCGCGATCCCGACGCTCACAAGTTCAAATATGTCGAGGCCGCGAAGCCGTGGGGCCGCAAGCAGATGCTCCATATCTTCGAGCAGGTGCGCCCGGACCAGACTCGCGGCATCGCGCAGATCACGTCAATGCTGGCCGAAGCCTATCAGGGCAAGGCAATGCGCAAGCTGGCGCTGCAAAACATGATCGTGAACTCGTCCTACGCGGCGGCGATCGAAAGCGACCTGCCGACGGACGTGGTTTTCAACATGCTCGGCGGCGGGAACGTCGGCGACGAAGAGGCCATGACCGGGGCCATTTCGAATTATATGACCTCGTATCTTTCGACCGTCGCCAAATATGTCGGCAAGTCGAAATATGCCCAACTCGATGGGGTGAAGATTCCCCACCTCCCGCCGGGATCGAAGCTGAATTTGCTTCCCGTCGGCAAGGGCGGTCTCCTCGGCACAGAGTTCGAGACCTCGATTCTCCGCTACATGGCGGCAGGCTCGGGCGTCAGCCTCGAACAGTTGTCGCGCGATTACTCGAAGACCAATTACTCGTCGATCAAGGCCGGACTGGCCGAGACCGGCCTGTATATGTCCACCAAGAAGAAGATCATTGCCGACCGCTTCGGCAGTGGCGTCTTCCGGCTGTGGTTCGAGGAAGCCGTCAACAAGAACATGATCGAGGCGCTCAAGCGCCCGCGCGTGCCGAACTTCTACGATCCGCTCATGTCGGAGGCGTACACCGCCTGCGAATGGATCGGTGCCTCGCGCGGTCAGGTTGACGAACTCAAGGAAACGCAGGCCGCCATTGCCCGCGTGAACTCGGGCCTCTCGACGCGCGAAATCGAAATTGCCCGCTTCGGCCGCGATTATCGCAAGGTCTTCCGCCAACTCTCCCGTGAGAAAAAACTGGCCGAAACCCTCGACCTCGATTTCTCGGGTGCCGACGCGATGATGGGTGCCGTCGAGGCGGCGGCCAATGAGGACCAGGAAGCCAAGGAAGCCCGCGATGACCAGTAACGCTATCCTCGCCCGCTTCGCTGCGGCCTCCGCCGCGCTCGTGAGCCCGCTGCAACAGGCCCATTTCGAGTCGTGCGCAGGCGAAGCTCACAGCTTTCTCGTGCAGCACGCGGACAAGATTGCCGCAGCCGCGCAGTCGGACGATGGGTTCTGGCCCGAGGCCGGGCACTGGATGGCCCACTATCGGCCTTACAAGGTCGTCAACGGCACGCTGTTCATTCCGATCAAGGGCATCCTGCTTCACAGCTTCCCCTACTCGTTCGGTGATTGGGCGACCGGCTACGAATATATCTCCCGTGCGCTCGCTCGCGGTCTCGAAGACGGCAACGTCCGCCGGATCGCGCTGCTCGTCGACTCGCCCGGCGGCGAAGTGGCTGGCTGCTTCGAGTGCGCCGAGAAGATTTTCGACGCGCGCGACAAGAAGCCCATCGAGGCGTTTGCCCACGAGTCCGCATATTCGGCCGCCTACGCTCTCGCCAGCGCGGCCAGCAAGATCACGGTTTCCCGCACGGGCGGTGTCGGCTCCATCGGCGTCGTCACCTCGCACCTCGACCTCAGCAAGCGCATGGAGCAGATCGGCGCGAAGATCACCTTCATCTTCGCCGGCAAGCACAAGGTCGATGGCAACTCCTACGAGGCGTTGCCCGAGGCGGTGCGGGAACGGATTCAGGTTCGCATTGACGAACTGTACGGAGTGTTCGTGTCCACCGTGGCACGCCACCGGAGCATCGAGGAGTCGGACGTTCGGGAAACCGAAGCCCTCACCTTCACCGCTACCGAAGCCATGTCGAACGGATTGGCGGATGCCGTCGGCCCGCTCGACGAAGCCGTGGCCTCTTTCGAGGCCGAATTGTCCACAGAAACGGAGAATGAAACGATGTCCACAGAACAGGACAACTCGGCGGCGAGCGAGACCGCCCTGGCCGCCGCGCGCACCGAAGGCACCGCAGCCGGTCGTACCGAAGGCGCCAAGTCGGAACGTGAACGCATCACCGCGATCAAGGGTCTCGACGAAGCCAAGGCTCGCCCGGCCGCTGCCGAACAGGTTGCTATGGCAACCGACATGAGCGTCGAGCAGGCCAAAGCCTTCCTCGCCGGTCTGCCCGAGGAAACGAAGGCGGACGATGCTGGTGCCAACAACGGCGCGGGCGCAGGTGCCAGCCGCTTCGACGCGGCGATGAATAAGGACAATCCGAACCTCACCGCCAACGACGACGGCGAAGGCGAGGATGACGACGAGGAAGGCGCGACTGCCGGCAAGGCCGGTGCGACTGCTCTCCTTGGCGCTCGCCGCGCGGCCACCGGCTTCGGGCGCAAGCCCGCCGCCTAAGAAGGCGCATCCGAAACTGACGCCCGAATTGCGTCAATAAGTTCAACTTTAAGGTGAAGAGGTCAAATTATGCCTAATATTCCTTACGGCGGCGAGGGCGTTCCGTCCGGCGTCGATACTCAGGAGTTCTCGTACGTCGAACTCCTCGCGGGCCACACTCCCGAGTTCCTGGCCGTTCCCGGTTATCAGGGCGACGGCTCGGTGGCGCTCCCCGCCTTCTCGGTGGTCGGCGTGACTGCGGGCAATCTTGCCCTCGCGGAACAGGACGCCTTGCCGCTCGCAATTGGCATCACGTCGGCGCCGATTCTGGCGAACGGCGACGTGCAGAAGGTCGGCCTCATCCGGGGCGGCAACTTCAATCTCGATGCTCTGAACTGGCACGCCTCGTTCGACACCGATGCGAAGAAGATCGCAGCGTTCGAGGGCGCGCCGACCCCCACCAACATCGTCTTGCAGAAGGTCGGCTGAGCCTAGCGCTCAGCCCTCCCCCTCGCACCCACCCAAAAATACGAAGAGGAAAACCGATCCATGCCGATCACCCCTCAGTTCTACGACACCACGGCACTGCTCGGTGTCATGGCCGAAGAGGATGCGCCGGAGTTCTACTGGCTGTCCATGTTCACGAACCAGATCAATTCGGACGAAGAATCGATCGACTTCGAGAAGATTCCGCACGCTGGCCGTCGCCTTGCTCCGTTCGTCACCCCGCTCTCGCAGGGCAAGCCGATCTACAGCCGCAAGTCGGTCATCTCGCGCGTCAAGCCTGCCTATCTCAAGCCGAAGGACGCAGTGACGCCCGACCGCGTGATGAAGCGCAAGCCGGGCGAAATGCTCAGCCGGACGCCGATGTCGCCCGAACAGCGCCGCCAGGCGATCCTTGCGGACATCGCGGTCCAGCATAACGAGTCGATCGACCGCACGTTCGAATGGCTGGCGGCGCAGGCCATCATCCACGCCAAGGTGACGATCGGCGACGACCTCATGCCCGAACGTGAGGTGGACTTCCGCCGCAATGCCAACCAGACGATCGCACTCGGCGCAGGCACCTATTGGGATGCCGGCACGGCCACGATCGTCGAGAACGTGGAATCGTGGCGGACGCTCGCGCGTCGTGCCGAGTTCGGTGGGCGCACCAACCGCCTCACCGTCGGCACCGACGCTTGGGACGTGATGCGCAAGAGCGATGAGGTCAAGGCTCTGCTCGACCTCAACACTCGCGGCACCGACGCCACGCTCCGCACCGGCCTCGCCGCCAATTCGGAAATCGAATATGTCGGCAATCTCGGCCCCGACCTCGCGGTCTATGTCTATTCGGATTATTACGAAGTCGATGGCGTCGTGACGCCCTTCCTCGATCCGAAGGATGTCGTCCTCACCGGTCCGGGTATCGACGGCTACCGCTGCTTCGGCGCGATCCAGGATCCGCACGCGCAGTATCAGTCGTTCGAGAAGTTCCCGCGGCACTTCATGCAGGACGATCCGGCCGGCGAATGGGTGATGACGCAGTCCGCTCCCCTCATGGTCCCGGTCAATCCGAACGCGACTGTCAAGGCCCGCGTGCTCGCCTGACGGCGGCCAATCTCCTTCCGGGGGCTTCGTGCCCCCGGAGGTTTTTCCCCGAAACCAACGAAGGGACAGTAGAATGAGCAAGACCACGTATATTGCGGTGCATCGCATCGAGCGCCGCATCGACGGCAAGCTGAAAATCACCGAACCCAACGAACCGATCACGCTGACCGACGACGAGCGCGCAGACCTGCCGGAAGCCGCGGTTCGTCTGCCGAAGGATGATTTCGCCGCCCTTGCAGCCGAACAGGCGGCCGAGGATGATTTCGCCGCCGAAGCTGCTGCCGCCGAAGCCGCCGCTGCCGAAGCCGCCGCTGCTGAAGCCGCCGCTGCCGAAGCTGCTGCCGCCGAAGCCGCCGCTGCCGAAGCCGCCGCTGCCGAAGCCGCCGCTGCCGAAGCTGCTGCCGCCGAAGCCGCCGCTGCCGAAGCCGCCGCTGCTGAAGCCGCCGCTGCCGAAGCCGCCGCTGCCGAAGCTGCTGCCGCCGAAGCTGCCGCCGAAGCCGCCGCTGCCGAAGCCGCCGAAGCTGCTGCCAAGAAGCCCGGTAAAGGCGCTTCCAAGGCCAACGCGGAAGAAACTCTGTAAATGCCCCTGCGCAGTTTCCGAAAAATCCTGCGCAAAGGACGCCGGGACCTTCACGACCATATGAAGGTCCCGGCGCTTTATATCGCCTTTGAAGGTGCTGAGCCGGTGCCCGTGGACGTGCGCGACCATTCGCGTTTCGTCGGAACGGGCGACATGGGATCGCGCGTCAAAGGCTATGCCGAGGTGGCCGAAGTCACCCCGAAGATCATCTTTTTCCGCGACCGCCTGGAAGACGCCCGATACGGTTCGATCTTCTCGGTGGCGCCCGGTGAAGCCTATCGCGTCGAGCGGACCGATCCGCCGAACGACGAAACCCGCACCGCATATGTCACGCCGCTTTCCGCCGCGGAGGCCGAAGGCTTGCCGTTGCCCGAAGAGGTGTAGTGGTGACGCGCCCCTATATCGTTGCCGTCGAGGGCATCTCCGACACGATCGCATCACTCGAAGAAATGCCCGCCGCCATCCAGCGGTACGCCCGCATGGCCATCAACACGACGACGAAGAAGACGCGCACAGCCGCGTCGCGCAAGATTCGCGAACAGGTTAATTTCACTGCGGGCTATTTGTCCGACGCCGCTGGCCGCCTCAGCATCACGCAACAGGCCACAGACGGGAATCTCGAATCCCGTATCAGCGGGCGTTTCCGCCCGACCTCGCTTGCCCGGTTTGCCAGCGGCGCGGTTGGCCGTGGCGGCGTTCGTGTCCAGGTCAATCCCGGATCGACGCAGCGAATGGGCCGAGCATTTCTAATGCGGTTGCGCGCCGGCCGCGCGAACATCGAGACCAAGTCCAACCTCGGCCTCGCGATCCGTCTCAAGCCCGGCGAGCACGTCGAGAACAAGCATCGCATGGTCCCGGTCACGGGCAACCTCTACCTTTTGTACGGCCCGAGCGTCGATCAGATTTTCCGCTTCGTCGCGGACGAACTCGCGCCCGACATTGGCGACGACCTCGAAGCCGAATTTCTCCGCCTAATCGACAGGATGAATTGAGATGGCAGACATCCCATTCCGCACGCGCGTCCTGACCGCGCTCACCGCAGCGCTCGAAGAGATTACGCCAGGAAACGGGTATATTACCGACCTCAGCGAGTTCAATGCGCCCGACGGTCAGCCGATGAAGCGCGTCTACCGCGGCCGTGGTTTCTTCGGAGCTAGCGATCCGTGTCCGATGGTCGCCGTGCTCGAACCGCCGGAGGACGCGGAAGCGGT
Source organism: Sphingopyxis sp. BE235 (assembly GCF_031457175.1). Lineage (NCBI taxonomy): Bacteria > Pseudomonadati > Pseudomonadota > Alphaproteobacteria > Sphingomonadales > Sphingopyxidaceae > Sphingopyxis > Sphingopyxis sp. BE235. The sequence goes on along the minus strand of NZ_JAVDWC010000006.1, from coordinate 24,800 downwards.
CGCCGCGCAGCCCGCGTTGGCTCGCACCACACCGTTCAACTGGCGCCTCATCGTGCAGGGCGACGTGCAGGATGACAAGGCCAACCCGACCGACCCGGCCTATGCGCTTCTGGCCGACGTTCGCCGCCGCCTCGCCATGGAGCGAGAGCGTAAGGACGAAAGCGGGAAGCTGCCCGATCCGCTTGGCTTCGGCGGACGGCGCGAGAAGAACCGCATCGAAGAACTCAGCTTCGGCGCCGGAATCGTCCGGCCGCCCGACGAAATCTCGGCCAAGGCTTACTTCTGGCTGGGTGTCACGCTCAAGACGATTGAGGACCCACTTTTCCCTTTCGCTTGATGTAAGTTCAACTTAAAGGTGATATGTCTTTCACAGGAGCAATGTATGGAGCAGAACCAAACGCTCGGCCGGGGTGAGGTCCACTTCTCCCTGTTCAAGCCGGGAACCAAGACCCCTGCCGGTTACCGGTATTTCGGCGACACGTCCGAGTTCAACCTGAATGTGCAGAGCGAAAGCCTGCCCTATTTCAGTATGGAACGCGGCAAGAAGACCAAGACCAAGTCGGCCGACCTGCAAACCGAAATGGCGAGCACCTTTGCCTGCACCAATATCAGCCTCCCCAATATTGCGCTGTGGTTCCTCGGCTCGTCAGCGACGATCACTCAGGCCGCCGTTGCCAGCGTGGACGAAACGCTGACGGACGTGAAGCAGGGTCACTCGTATCAGCTTGGCGAAAGCGACGCTCAGCCCATGGGTGTGCGGAATGTCACGATCACGACCGCAACCGTCGGTGCAACCCCGGCCGTTGCCGGCGTTGACTACGAACTCGATGCGGTTCGCGGCGTTATCACGATCCTCGACGGTTCGACGGTCATCATCGAAGCCGCCGATCTCGTGCTCGATTATGCCGTCGCTGCGACCACGTACGATCGCGCCATCTCGGGCAGCGACATCATCGAGGGCGCGATCCGCTTCGATGCGTACAACGCCGAGGGCGAGGACATCGACTATCGCATGGCGTGGGTGAAGATTTCGCCCAACGGCGACCTTCCCCTCAAGGGCGACGATTGGATGTCGCTCACCTGGAACGTCGAAATCCTCAAGCTGCCCAATCGCGAGATGATCTACGCGAACGGCCAGCCGTACACGCCGTAACCAAAGGGGCTCGGGACAAATGGGTAGCCTCAAAGACGTTGTGGTCAAACGGGAAACTGTGAAGACGGCCGGCGGTGATTTCACCGTCGGCCCGCTCACGGCCTCCGACATTCTCGCCATCTATGTCGCACACCGCGGCGGCTTGCAGTCGATTTTCGATGCCTACAAATCGGGCAAGGATCCGGCCGGCATCATCATCGACATCATCGCCACCTTCCCGGACATCGCGGCCGAAGTGATTGCGCGCGCCGCCGACGGCGACGAGTGCGACGAAGCCACGATTACCACGGCCCGCACGCTCGATTTCGGCGCGCAGCTTGACGCCATCGAAAAGGTCGGGGCGCTCACCGTTTCGTCGGTCGGTGGCTTGGGAAATCTGGCGGCTCTGGTCGAGCGCCTGGCCGGGAGCCTCAACGCGACGATGGCGCAACAGGAATCACTCTCGCCGGATGGGTCGAAGACCTCCGCGAGCAGTGCTCCCTCCTCCTAGACGCAGGACATCCCAACGCTTGGGACTACCCGCTCTGGTTGGTTTGGCAGGAGACGGCATTCGTCGTGAAGCGGGTCAACGACCGCATGGCTAGCGAAGCCACCCTGTTCCGCGCTGCCGCCGTTTCGGTGGTCTCTCCAAAGGAGGGCGGCGGCATCTTTCGAAAAATGGTCTCAGCGCTGTTGGGGAAATAAGAGTCGATGTCGAAGCGTGATGTCCAACTTGTTATCCGGGCGCGCTCCGAGGCCGATCGTGCCATCGACTCCATTTCCTCGGCGCTTCGCACGCTCTCGGGCGTGCAGGATGACGTTTCGAGTTCCGGCGAGCGCACGAGCAACACGCTCGAAAAGCTCTCCGGTGCGTTCAAGGCCGTCGATGCTGCGGTCGCAAAGATCGACCAGTCCGTCGGCACGGCGTCCGCTTCCTTTTCCGCGCAGCAGCGGAGCCTCGCAGAGAACGAAGCACGCTATGCGTCGCTGACCCGCGAGATTGCCTCGGCCGAGCAGGCGATCGTCAACACCCGCATCGCCATGCAGAGCGACGGGTCCGCCGAACTGGTCGGACGGCTTGCGGGCGCACAGCAATCCTATCGCGGCCTCGTGTCCGAAGCCGGCCGTCTCAACACAACGATTTCCGCACAGCGCGGCGATGTCGAGGCGGCGGGCAATGCCCTTCGCGGACTCGAGTCCACCGCGATTGCGGCCAAGTTGTCCATCGGGGACCTCGGCGATGCCGGGAAGCGCGAAGCGCTCGAGTCCGCCGTCGCCTCCCGCGACGCGGAAGCTGCCCTGCGCGAGCGTGTTGCCGCGATCCGCGAAGTTGCCCGCGCGCAGCAGGAAGCCGTTCGCGATCAGATTGCCGCCGCCAAGCAGGAAGTCGCCGCGCGCAACGCGCAGAGCAGCATCAATTCGCAATTGGGCGTCCGGGACATCGGCTCCGGTGATGCGCGACGTTCGGCGGAGGTCTTCGAGGAACAGGCCCGGTCGCAGCGCGCCGCCGCGCAGGCGAGTGACGAACTTGCTGCCGCAGCCGACCGCTTGCGCGCCCGCGCGCGTCCCGCCGCCGTCGAGCAGGACCGCATCAATAAGGAAATGGCCGAGGCCAAGACCCTGTATCAGGCCGGTGTTATTTCCATCCGCGACTACATCGCGGAATTGCAGCGCCTCGAAACGCAGATGCAGCGCGTCCAGTCCGCGCAGGGCGGAGCGAACGGCAACCGCAACGCGCCGAACGAAATCAAGAACAAGCTGGGGCTCCGGCCCTATGAAACGCAGAACCTGCTCTATCAGGTCAACGACGTTATCACGCAGCTTGGATCCGGCGCCCCCCTTGGCCAGGTGTTCGCGCAGCAGGGCGGGCAGATTCTCCAACTCTTCCCGCAAGTGCTCGATGTCATCCTGAAATACTGGCGCGGCCTCACCCTGGTCGGTGTAGCTCTCGCGCCCGTGATCATCGGCATGGGTCGCCTCAACGAGGTCGCCGCAATGCAGCGCGACTTTGCGGCCAACCTCGCACTATCCGCCGACAAGGCTCGCTATAGCACCGACGCGCTCGTCGAAAACGTCGATGCCCTCGACCAGTATGGCGCCAGCCTCGAAGATGCCACCGCCGCGGTCAAGACCTTCCTCTCGGAGGCGGTGAACCCCGAACTGCTCGACGAGATGGGTCGATCAGCGCAGAACCTTTCAGACATCACCGGGAAGGAACTGACAGACTCCGCGGAGGCGGTCGCCAAAGCCTTCACGGGCGGATACGAGGCGATTGCCGATTTCGACGACAAGATGAATTTCCTCACGCTGAGCGAGCGCGAGCAGATTCGTGCGATGTTCGACAGCGGCGAGGCCAGCGATGCGCGGGCGCTCGCGTTCCAGCGTTTCTACGAGAAGGCCGAACAGGGCGCCGAGGAAACCCGCACGTCGTGGGATCGCATGACACGGCAGATGACGCTCGCATGGGCGGACTTCCGCGATTGGATTTCCGACACGTCGTTCCTGCAAAACTTGCGCCGCGAAATTGACGAGGTTGCGATCGGTGCAACCTATCTGCTCGGGCGCATCCGCGGCCTGACCCATGAGGCCGCCGGCCTGAATGCCGTTGGCCGTAACGCCGTCGGATCGAACTCGGTCGTCAACCAAGGCATGAACCTTGCGATGCGGGCCGTGGGCGGTTCCGCGAGCGCCGATCCCTATGATGCCAATAGCGCGCGAGCCCAAAAACTCGAAAGCGATCGTCTGTACGACGAGGCTAAAAAGAAAAAGCCGAAGAAGGGTCGCAGTGGCGGCAAGAGCGACGCTGAATATCAGGCCGACCTCAACCGCGAAATCGAACGCGCCAACAAAGAGCGTGAGATTCAGGCCGAGCAGACGCAGCGGACCAACGTGCTCACCGGGCAGGCGCTCATTCTCGAACAGCGCCGGCAGGCCATTGCCGATGCCGTTCGCGCCGTCGAGAACAAGGCCACGAAGGACGGCAAGCGGAAACTCGACGTGTCGGCCGCACAGCGCGCCGAAATTGAGCGCACCGTCGGACTCGAGTTCGATGCGAAGAACGCCAAAGCGCTCGCCCAAGCCGAACAGCAGGCACACGAGAAGAAGATCAACGACCTCATGGGCCGCCGCCGCGAGTTGCTGGCCGCCATCGAGTTCGCCTCGCCCGGCAGCGACACATACAAGAATCTGCAAACCGCCGTGCTCGGCGTGAATGTTCAGATCGAACAGGCGACGAAGGACAGCATCGCCTTCTGGCAGGCCATCGCTGGCGACCCGACGAAACTCGCGACCCTCGGCAAAACGCGCGAGGAGGTCGATAACATCGTCGCCGCGCTCAACAACCAGGCGCTCAGCAATCGTCGCGACGTGCTGGACGCAGCTTCCAAGCGCGCACAGGCCGGGCTCGACGACCTCCGCGCGATGCAGGGCTTGCTCCAAGAGCAAATCGAGTTCGCACAGCTTCAAGGCGAAGGGGGCCGCGCAGGTCAGCTTGCCGAGCAGTTGGTTATCGTCAACGACCGCCTCACGCAGGGTGCCGGTCGCGCTATTGAATTCTGGCGGAATCTCCGGGGCAACCCGGATGATTTGGCGCTCATGGGCCTCACGCCCGAGGCGGTCGATAATATCATCCTCGGTCTCGAAAACACCATCTCGGCTTCCGAGCGCCTTCGCACTCAATTTCTCAAGACCGGGGCCGCCCTGAATCAGGACCTCGCGAACGGTGGCGCGACCGCGTTGGAGTCGTGGGCTCAGGCTCTAGCCAATGGCGAAAACGCACTCAGTTCCCTCGGCAAGGCGTTCCTCGGATTTGCTGCCGACTTTCTCCTCCAAATCGGGCGGATGATCGCACAACAGGCGATCTTCAACGCCATCTCCGGGGGTACTGCGGGCGGTGCGGGTGGAGGGGGCGGTTTCCTGTCCGGTCTCCTCGGCGGCCTTTTCCACGGCGGCGGCGTGGTTGCCAGTGGTGGGCGCGGGCGCACCGTGGCGTCGGCGGTGTTCGCCAACGCTGCCCGTTACCACCGCGGCGGCATTGCCGGGCTCAAGCCCGACGAGGTTCCCGCCATCCTGCAACGGGGCGAAGAGGTGCTGACACAGGCCGACGGCCGCCATCGCCGCAACAGTGGCAAGGGCGGGGGCCGAGGTCTCTCGCAAGTCCTCGCGATCGGCGAAGAACAGATCGCGAAGGCATTGGCCGGAGCCGCCGGGCGGGAAATGGTGCTGACCCATATCCGCACCGAGCGCGCGACGATCAATCAAGAACTCGGGAACAACTAATGGCGGAGGATTACGAACTTCCGGTTTGGGGCATTCGCCCGAATTGGGCCGATCCCGTTCTCGAAACGCTCGAATGGCGGACCGACGTGCTCTCGTCGGGCACGGGGGCCGAGCAGCGCATTGCATATAGGATGGCGCCACGGCGTCTCGTCGAAGCGCGCTTCAACCCCTTCGAGAATGAGCGCACCTTCGCCGACCTCGCCTTGCATCGTCTCGGGCGCAACGAGTGGATGATGCCACTGTTCTTCGACGCGGCGAAACTGGCCGTCAACGCCGCCCTTGGTGCAACGCGCCTCGACTTCTCCACGGCCTATCACGAGTTTTCGGCCGGGGGGATGGCCTATCTCGTTGGCCCCGATTGTTTCTCCGGGGAAGCCGTGCGCATCGAAGCGGTGGACGACAACGGTATTGACCTCACGACGCCGCTCGTCGCCGGTTGGGCGGCCGGCATGACAATTCATCCGCTGCGGCGCGGGCGTTTCGAGACCCCGAACGGCAGGCTCTTGACGAGCCGCGTCGCCGAACTCCGCGCTCGCTTCGAAATTATCCAAGGCAACGACCTCTCGGCGGAAGGAGATTGGGCGACCTTGAGCGGCGGGATTCCTGTCCTCACCGCGAAATCCGAATGGTCCGAACCGATCGATTTCGACCTTTCGTGGCTCAGCGAAGAGTTCGACTCCGAAACGGGGCTCAAATACGTCATCGACGACGCGGGCCGCGCGTTCCGCCAGCAGCGCCACGCATTCGTGCTTCAAGGCGCGCAAGAACAGTTCGAGTTCCGCCAATTGCTCTATCGCCTTCGTGGCCAGCAGCAACCAATTTGGGTGCCGACGGGCGGGGATGACCTCAACGTTGCGGTCCCCAAAGCAGCCGGCGTGACGCAGATCGACGTGCAGCAAGTGGGCTTCGCCTATGTCGGCGGCCCGGCCGATGGGCGGAATCGCTTGCATATGCCGAACGGCCAGATTGTGCTGATTGACAGCGCGGCGACGATTGCCAACGCCCGTGAGCGCCTGACGCTGGCCGCACCGACCACGGCGCCCCTCCCAATCGACACTCGGCTCAGTTTCATCGAGGCATGCCGACTGGCGGGTGATTCCGTCGAAATCGAGCACCTTGGGGATACCGAGGGCGTCGCCCGATCGACGCTCGCTTTCACGGCATTCGCCAATCGCCGTTCGGCTACGACGGCCGCCCAACCGATTCCCGAAGCTACCAAAAACAGCATCCAGTGCGGGAACCCTGGATTTGCAGGATTGTCTTGGCAACTTCCCTGCTTGTCGGGAGGTTCGGTTTGCGCATGCGCCGATCCCGCGCCGCAGACTTATGGGGCCGGCGGAATCGAGGGCGTCAGTTACACGCTCAATCTGCGGGTGCGGGCCGTGGTTGAAACCTCCGCCTATTCCGGGGGCACTCCGCACGGTTCGAGCGGGCGGGTTATCAAGAATGCCACCGGCCATGCTCCCGGTGCCCATAACGTCTATGTGCTCCACGTCAGCGACCCGCCCGCCAGTTATTATCTGAACAATGGGGACGGCGGCGAATATGTGACGGCGATCGACTATGAGGTCGATATTCCGATCAACGGGGGTGCGACCGTCACCCTGGCCGCAAACTCCGAAGGTGGCACCCAAATTGCCAACATCGGAGCCGTCGTCGTCGCGAATGATGACCCGGCATACCCGATCACCGTCAGCCAACCATACAACGGCCAGTTCATGCAGATCGACGGAGAGGCCCCGGCATGAGTTTCGACAACTTTGAAATCAGCAATTACGGCGGTCGCCCGGTCTATTTCTATGAGTTCCGTTGGGGCAATTCGGAGTGGTTCTACACGTCCGCGGATCGTCCCCTTATGCTCGGGACACAAGAATATCAGCCGGTCCCCATTTCCGATGACGGAATTACCAGTGGTGCCGCCTCGCCGGGCGAGTTCAAGATCAACTGCGCCGCCAATCTCCCCGTGGTCGGCTTGTTCCGCGGCACGCCTCCGAGTGAAAAAGTGCGCGTGACCGCGCTGCGGAAACACATCGACGACCCCGAAACGAAGGTGATTTTCACCGGAAAGATCGACAATGTGAAACGCCCGAACGGAGGTGCAGAAGCGTCTCTCATCTGTTCGAGCGGTAAGCAGCGTCGCGGTGGTCTCCGCCTCACCTGGTCGCGGACATGCCCCCATATTCTCTATGACGGCCAGTGTCGCCTCGTTCGGGCGCTGTTCGCAGAACCCGCAATCATCGGGAGCATCACCGGCAACAGCTTCACCGTTGAAGCGGCACCGCACGCGAGCCTAGGATGGTTCGACGGCGGTATCATCGAGTGGGATGCCGACGGGCTCGGCACGCTCGAAATGCGCGCCATCGAGCGCGGCACCTCAACGACCACCTTTCTTATGTTCGGTCGCACCGACGGCCTCGTGGTCGGGCAGGCAGTCGCGATGTATCCCGGATGCGACCGGCTACCGACAACTTGCAATTCAAAGTTCAATAATTTAGTGAACTTTGGAGGGATCACGCAGCAGCCGGGCGAGTCGCCTTTCGGGCAGAACATTTTCTAGGGGGCTCCCGTTGCCATTGCCATTTCTCGTCAGTTTTGCGCTCATGTTCGCGAGCTTCGCGATCACGGCGCTCCTGTCTCCTCGCCAGCGCATCAAACCCGCCTCCCTTGAGGAGTTCGATTTCCCGCAAATCGAGGAAGGCACCGAACAGGCCGTCTTCTTCGGTGATTGCTGGACCGCCGGGTGGCAGGTTCTGTGGTGGGGCAATATGCGGACGAAGAAGATCAAAAAGGGCGGAAAGAAGTGACCGACCTTCGCGTCTTCTCGCGCCACATGCGGTCGGCGCAATTGTGCATGCCCGGCGCCCGGCGATGGTTCGCCGCGCACGGCCTCGATTGGTCGGACTTCGTGACGAACGGCATTCCGGCCACGGTTCTCGGTCAATGGGGCGACCCGCTCGCCGCGCGTGCGATCGAACAGGCGCGGGCCGAGGAGACCAACGATGGGCGGTAAAGGCAAACAGACCGTCGGATTCCACTATCTGTTCACGTTCGTTGCGGGATTCGGACGTGGGCCGATCGACGAGCTTGTCGAAATTCAGGTCGCCGACAAGACGGCTTGGTCGGGCTCAGCGTCCGACGCCACGCCGCACGCTATCAATTCCCCGAATTTGTTCGGCGGCGAGGAGAAAGAGGGCGGCATTCAGGGCGCTTTTCGGCTCTTGCAAGGCGGCGCCACGCAGGTTCTTCCGCCGGCCGTCACCGTGTTCACCGGATCCTCAAAGCCCGTCGGCTCGGTCACGATCCCGAACGTGAAGAGCGCGCTTGGGGGCCTCGTCTCCGAGTTCCGAGGGTTTGTGTCCTTCGTGTACGACGGGCTCGTTACGTCGATGAACCCCTATCTGAAAGATTGGAAATTCCGGGTTCGTCGTCATCGCGCGGGGTGGCACAACGACGACCCGTGGTATCCTGAGAAGGCGGTCGTCTATCTCGAAAACGGCGCCATCCACGCAATGAACCCGGCGCATATCATTTATCAGTGCTTCACCGATCCCGATTGGGGGAAAGGCGAGGATGCCGACGCCCTCGACGAGAACAGCTTCGTTTACGCAGCAAATTTGCTCTGCTCGGAAGGCTTCGGGCTCTGCCTCCCTTGGTATCGCCAGGAGGATGTTGACGCCTTCATTCAGGTCGTGGTCGATCACATTGGCTGTCTGATTTACGAGGACCGCACGACCGGTAAGCAGGTCATTCGCCTCCTGCGCAATGACTATGACCCCGCGACGATTCCGCTGTTCACGCCGGATACCGGTCTTTTGGCGATCGAAGAGGACGACAGTGCTTCCGCCGAAGCGGTCAACGAAATCGTCGCTACCGGATTCAGTCCGGTTACGCGCGGCGACATTCAGGTCCGGGCAAATAACATTGCCGGCTGGCATTCGCAGGGCGGCCCGATTTCACGCCCGATGGAGTGGAAGGGCATCCCAACCCGAAGCCTCCTGCTCCGCCGTGCCCAACAGGAACTTCGCACGCTCAGCGGCGGACTCAAACGGTTCCGCCTGCGCCTTGACCGGCGCGCCTGGCAACTTGCGCCCGGATCCGTCATTCGCATTTCCTCGCCCCGGCACAACATCGAAAACATGGTCGTTCGACTTGGCGAAGTTGGTGAGCAGCGCGGCGCGATTACTGCGCGCGTCGCAGAGGACGTGTTCGCCCTCCCCTCGACCACCTTCACCGGCTCGGCGGACTCCGACTGGACGCCTCCCGCCCAACAGCCGGTGCCCGCGCCCGACGATGCGCTGTTGGAGTTGGGCTATCGCGACCTGTACCGGGCGGTCGGGCCGGGAGACCTTTCGACCGCGACCGAGACTGACGCCTCGGTCGGCATGGTGGCAACGTCGTCAGGTGGCTCTTACCTCTACAACCTCGCCACCAAGGCCGACGGAGAACCCAATTACAGCATTCGCCTCAACCAGCCCTATACAGGCTTCGGCGCGCTTTCCGCAGACATCGGCCCGCTCGACACCGCGATCGTTCTCCAACAGCCGTATGAACTCGACGCAGAAAGCGTCGATCAAATGTTCCGCATCGGCGACGAGGAAGTTTGGCTAACCTCATATGATCCCGCGACCGGCGATGCGACAATCGTCCGCGGTTGCAGCGATACCATTCCCTCTGCTCATGCGGCCGGGTCGAGCGTTTGGGCGATTGATGACGACCTCGTCACCGATGGTCGAACCTATGTGACCGGCGAAACGGTGCTGGCGAAATGTCTTCCGCGGACGAGTTCGGCCGTGCTCGACGAAAGCGAAGCAACCGAACGAAGCCTCACGCTCATCGGACGCCAAGTCCTCCCCTATCCGCCCGGAAATGTGAAGGTGGACGGCACCTCTATTTTCAGTTTGATCGGAGAGTACGCAGAGCCCGTCATCACATGGGCGCACCGGGATCGCGTGATGCAGGAGGACGCGCACGTCGGCCACGGGGAACCGTCCATCGGCCCCGAGCCGGGGGCGACCTACAATCTTCGGCTCTATGACCTCGATGACAATCTCATTCGAAATACGACGGGTCTGACGACGGACACCTGGACTTACGACGCAGCCATGCAGGCCGCCGATTCCGCGCCCTCGGTCGTCCGCGTCGAACTCGAAACCGAACGCGACGGCCATGTCTCGTGGCAACACTATTCTTTTCTCGTCATCCTCAAAGGAGGCTGGGGCTACGGCTGGGGCTTCAATTGGGGCGGCGCTTAAACATCGGAGACTGTTATGCGTACCCTCCCCAATCTCGGGCTGACTGCCTTCTTCGCGCTTGGCGAGGACGGCTGGGACGACGAAATGAGCCTCAACATGCTTCGTTTGAGCGTGTTGGCGCAGGGTCGCGCGCTTGACAAAGTGGCGGCCGAACCCGGCGGCGCGGGGAACGGCGATGTCTATATTCTCAACGAAACGCACGCCACGCACGCCAATCAGATTGCCATTCGGGACGACGGCGCGTGGGTCTATGTGACACCGCTCTCGGGCTGGCTGCTCTACAACGAGGCGGGCGAGTACTATGAGAAGTTCAGCGGCGCCAGTTGGAACGAACTGGTCACGGGTGGAAGCGGCGGCGGCAATTCCGTCGTGCAGACTGAGGTCGCTGACTACACGGTCGCACCAGGCGACGACAACCACTTCGTGCGTCTCACCGCTGCGGCGGCGAAGACCATCTCGATCGATTTGAACGCCACAACCGCGCTGCCTGCTAATGGCGAATGGCATTTTCGCAATGTGGGAGCAGGAGACGCAACATTCGATCCCGATGTCGGGGTTACGGTTAATGTTCCGGCGGGCGGAACACTGGTTGTTCCGCAAGGAGGGACCGTGACGTTGAAACGCGCGGCGGCCGACGTGTTCGATCTCATCGGACAGACGGTGCCGGCATGATTGTTGGCATCATCGCTCAGCAGGCCCTCGCCAGTTCGGGGCCGGGGCCGACTATCTACGCACTAAATCCTGCCGACAAGTCGGGACAAATCGCTCTCTCTAATGGCGACCGAACCGCCCGCAAGGCAATCGGCGGTATAGGATGGCGGTCTGCCCGTTCAGTCACTTCGCATACATCTGGAAAGTACTATTGGGAGTGGACCCCCGATGAGTTCAGTGGGTCGTTCATCGGAGCCGGTTTTCAGACGGGAGCGGCGAATCTGGAAAGTTACTCGGGTTCGCAGGATGTCAGCCTAGGTCTCATCAACGAAGGCTCTCTTTTCCGCAACGGAGGAGCGACCGCTTCCGGGATCGGCGGAATGTCGGAAGGCGACACCATCGCCATGGCCATCGACCTAGACAACAGTCTTGTGTGGTTTCGGCGCAATGGCGGCAACTGGAACGGCTCGGGTACAGCAAACCCCGCCACTGCTACCGAGGGCTTCGCTCTCAACGCCGCGATGGTGACTGGCACCCCCGCGATTTTTGCTTCGGCCTCGGTGCAAGCAGATCCCGGCGACCAGTTGACGGTTAACTTCGGCCAGGTCCCGTTCGGCTCTGCCCCCCCTTCCGGTTTTACGGCTTGGGGCTAACGCGCAAGGTCAATTTTGTATGCTGATTATCCTTGCACCGAAAGTTGCCGTGCCTAGAACTTCAACTTAATAGTGATCTTCTGAGCAGGGACATTGGCTATGCGCATCAAAGAGCAATTGTCCCGTTGGTCGAAGGATTGGGGCGTCCGTCTTGCGGCCGTCGCCGGAACTCTCACCACGGTCATCGCCTCCAATCAGGACCTCCTTGTCGGGATCATCGCCTTTCTGCCGTCGGGCTACGCCCGGTTGCTGGCGGCGATCGGGCTCGGGGTCGCGGTCTTCGGAGTGCCGACGGTCACGCGCCTGCTTCAAGACAAGCTGACGGGAAACACCGATGACAAATCAACCGAAGCCGAATAACGGCGCCGTCAAGAAAGGGGGCCTCGCGACCGCGATTGCCCTCATTCTGGCCGCCGTTTTCTCCGTCGAAGGCGGATACGTCAACGACCCGCGCGACCCCGGCGGCGAAACCAACCATGGTGTCACCAAGCAGGTCGCCCGCGCGAACGGTTTCGACGGCCCGATGCGCGACCTGACGAAGGTGCAGGCAGGCGACATTTACACCAAGCAGTACATCGAGAAGCCGGGCTTTGTCCCTGTCATCGATCTTTCGCCGGCCGTCGGACACGAACTGGTCGACTCCGGTGTAAACGCGGGTCCCGGCCGTGCCGCGCGTTGGTTTCAGGAGACCCTCAATCACCTAAACAACGGCGGTCGCGATTACGCGGACATCGCCGAGGACGGCCAAGTGGGTCCCGGCACCGTCGCTGCTTTCCGTTCGTTGAAAGCCAAGCGTGGCGCAGAACTTTCCTGCGTTCTCGTGCTGCGGCTGCTCGATGCGAAGCAGGCAGGGCACTACATGCGCCTCGCCGCGAACGACAACAAGTTCGAGGCGTTCATGGTCGGCTGGACCCGCACCCGCGTCGAGAACGTCGAGCGGACGGAATGCGCAGCATGAAGCGGCTCGCGCTTGGCCTTGTCCTCTTGGGCTGCTCCGGCAGCGCCATGGCGGGCATTTGGTCGAACGCACTTCCGCCCGAACGATTCCGGGGCGCCGGGACAGCAGTCGTGCAGATCGTCCCGGCTTGGGCCGTGTCGGCGCATTGCGGCGTCACACCGCCGGCCGGATGGGAAATTCAGGCATGCGCCAAGCACTCCCGCCCCCTTCGCACTGTGATTCTACCTGACCCCTGCCCCTTCGCCGAAGCCGGCGAGGACTTCGCGCGCCGGGCTTGTCACGAATTTGCTCATGTCCGCGGCTGGTCCGCGCAGCACCCCGACTGAGGATCCAGATGCTCGGAACACTTCAAGATAAGCTGATTGCTGGCGGCCTGGCCGTCGCGCTCACCGTTTCGGTCGGCGGCAATATCAAGCAGGGCTTCACCGCGCGCGACCTGCGTACGACCGTTCGCACGTTCGACAAGCAACTCAACGACCCGAAGACCGGGTACGTCGCGCGGCTGACAACCTGCAAGGCGAACAATCAGATTCTCTCTGTGGGCATCGACCGCCAGAACGCCTCGATTGCCACGAACGCCGCGCGCGGTGCTGCCGCCGTCGCCGATGCGACCCGCAGCGTCGCCGACGCGCAGGTGAAAACGGCCGAGGCGCAGCGCAAGGCGACCGCCATCCTCAACACCCAACCCTCCGGCGATACCGCGTGCGCAAAGGTGCTCGACGTGGACGCCCGGCTTCTGGAGTCGCTCAAATGAAGCGCGCCGCCGCAATTCTTCCGCTGCTCGCGCTCGCCGCCTGCGCCCATGGCCCTGCACCCGAGCCCGAGGTTCGGATTCAGGAGGTTATCGTGGAGCGGCCGATCGCGTGCGTGCCGGACAACCTCAAGGTCGCGCCGGTTTACCCGGACACCGATGAAGCCCTCGCCGCCGCTGCGGACGCAAGTGCCCGTTACGCGCTGTTGTGGGCGGGCCGCCTGCTCCGCGCCGCGCGCGCCGATGAGGTCGAGCCGGTCATCTCGAAATGTCGGGAGGCCGCACAATGAGTCTGCGCGAGGCGCTCTCCGACGCTACCCGACACTGGCTGGATGCCGCGTCTTTCGGCGTCGTCTTCGCCACGCTCGTCAATTGGTTGCCGTCGATGGCCGCCGGAGCGTCACTGCTCTGGTCGCTGGTCCGGCTCTACGAGACGGCCACCGTGCAGCGCATCCTCGCCTGGATCGGGCGCAAGCTTCGCCGAAATAAGCAAGACTGAGGGACAACCATGGCAAATCATCACGTTGATCCGGCGCTCAAACAGTGGGCGTCGCCGCGGCAGAGCGAATATATCGACCTGCTCAACCAGATGGGCAGCGCCCGTGAGGTCGCCCGTTTCCTCGGTATCAACAATTCCGCCGTCTGCCGGGCCATCCAGTCCGTCAAGGTGAAGGCCGCAGCGCACGGGTACAGCCCCGTCCACGGGCTCAATTCGCCGGTCCCCGAGCCGTTCATCGCCAAAGGCCACTCGACGCTCGAACGCATCGACAAGGTCACGGGTGCGCGCACGCAGGTTCTTCAATGGACCAAGACGCGGCTCGACGATCAACTGTGGGCCGAATCGATCAAGGAAGGCATCGCAGCCTTCCTTGAGGAAACGCCGCAACTGGACGTGCCCGCGGCGCCGCTCGATTACGACACCGACATCATCCCCTGGATTCAGATCGGCGACGCCCACCTCGGGCTGCTCTGCCATGCGGCCGAGGTGAACGAGAACTTCGACCTCAAGATTGCCGAGCGCGAATTGCTCACCGCGATCGGGATGCTCATCGAGGGCCTGCCGGCGTGCGAACGCCTCGTGATCAACGACCTCGGCGACTTCACCCATTACGAGAATTTCAGCGGCACGACCGAGGCCAGTGGCCACGCGCTCGATTACGACACGCGATTCCCGAAGATGGTGAAGGTGTACAGCCGCGTTATGCGCGCAATCGTCGAGATGGCACTGGCAAAAGCCCGGCACGTCGATGTCATCGTCAACCAGGGCAACCACAGTCGCACGAACGACATTTGGATGGCCGAACTGCTTGAGGTGGCTTACGGGCACACCGGGCGGGTCCACGTCCTGAACAACGGCAACGTGTTCATCGGCTATCGCATGGGCAATACGCTGGTGATGACCCATCACAGTGACAAGTGCCGCCCGAAGGACCTCATGGGCGTCCTGATTACCGACTTCCGGCGCGACTTCGGCGAGACTGAGTTCCACTATATCGACATCGGGCACATTCACCACGGAATGTCGTTCAAGGAGCACCCGAGCGTCCAACTCGAATCCTGGAACCATCTCGCGGCGAGCGACAAATGGGCGCACGACGCTGGCTATCGCGCGCGCAAGTCGATTTCGATGGTTCTGCGCAGCCGAAAATACGGTGAAATCGGCCGGCGCATGTTGCCAATTCAGGAAATTCGCGACCGCTTGCTTGGCCTGGAGGCTGGCACTTCGCGGCTCACGACGAAAGAGGCATTTACCGTCTAGCGACGGAGCGGCTTAGGCCGCCTTACGCAACTCACTGACGCCCGCACTCGCGAATGATGCGATTTCACCGAGCCGGTTGAAGAAGCCGACTTCGATGCCGCCATATTGGCCCTTTTCGGTGATAGCGCTCGCGACGTGGCTGAGCACCATGCCGAGTTGACCGTCGTTGCATGCGGCAACCAGTGCGTTCGCATACGAGCGGCCGGTCCAATTGTCTTGTGCCCAATCGCCCGTTTCTGCGGGCCTCGCCCAATAGTCGGTTACGACCGTTCCCACCGTCAGGACGAACGGCAGGTTCAAAATTCCCTTATTTGTCATAGATTCTTCCCTCAACAAACGTTCCCTCGAATTGCGAGTCGTAACGACACCGGGGGAAACATCAATAAAAAGTTGACGTGTTCAGACGATCAAATGAGGCCGTCGAGCGTCGCAAATTGGGTCGACTCCGAAACGATCCCAAATCGGCGCACAATGTCGCTGACATATTCGGGATCGCGCTCGACCAGGATGCAGTCGAACCCCTCAGCGCGCGCGGCTTCCGCAGTGGTGCCGCTGCCGGCGAAGGGGTCGAGCACGGTGCCACCGGGCGGCGTGTACATCCGCGCGAGGTTACGCAACAGACGGACAGGCTTGACCGACGGATGCTCGGATCCAGCGCGATCGTCACGTGACGCCTTGGCGTTGACGATGAGCGACGGGTCTTGCTCGAACGCATGGAAGAACTTCGCCGAGTCGCCGAGTTCGGCGAGCACGAGGTCCGAGCCGTCGTGGACCAGGTTGGCCGGGTGGTAGCCCTTCCCGTCTTCGGTCGGCACGCGGGACGCGGCAATGTTGATGGCGCCGACGCCGTGCGCGCGCAGGTTCTCCGGCCCGTTCCGGCAGTCAAACGGCCGCTGCCCAATGTAGATCGGTTCGAGCGCTGGCTTTTCGGCCTGCGCGCCGTAGGACCATCCCGCCCACTGCACGATTTCCTCGGGCGTGCCGCCGAGGCGCTTGAATGCCTTGTCGGCCGGGTGGGGCTTGGGGAGGCCGCTATCGTATGCCCACCCCTTGAACGGATGGATCGTGAAGCCCGCCAGTTCCATCGCCACGGCCTGCCAATGGCCGGTGCGCGGGCTCGCGAACGCGGCGACATAGCCACCGGGCAGCAGTAGTTCGAAGATCAACTGCCAGAACTCGGGGTCGAAGCTGATTCGCCGCCCCTGCTCGTCGGCCGCGTCCCAGGTCTTGCCCGTGAAGCGCATACCGGCGCGAGTAAATGCCCCATCATCGCCGAACTGCGCGGCTGCGGCCGTGGCGCTACCGAAGCGCCGGGCGATGGACTCGAGGAAATATGGCGGATCGCAGATAACCGAATGCACGCGGACGCCGCGGGCGATCAAACTGCGCAGCACCTCATATGAGCAGCCGTGGTGGAGGGTTATGGTCATCCACCGACCCTCATCTGACACGAGTATTTGCATGGCTCAGACTCCTTCCGAATCACTGAGCCATACCTACTAGGCACGGAATCATTTGTAGGAAAACAAAAAGAGAACAGACGAGGAACAAAAGTTCTCACGTGGTCGACTCCTCGCGGTCGAGTTCCTGCCGCAGGTCGCCGCGAAGCGCCTCCAAAACCTGAGCCGCATAGCGGGTATTTTCCCCGGATTGCGGGCGCTTGGCCTTGCGGTGGAGCGCCGCGATCCGGTCGTCGATGAACGACAAAATACCGCGGCGCTCCTTGCTGTTCTCTGGACCCGTCTCGTCGTTTTCGGTCCACGGTCGGCGCTGCGCTGTCACAGATCGGCCGCGAACGACATGCCGAGAGCCGCCATGTAGGTGTCGAGAATGGCTTCCATCTCTTTGCGATCCGCGACCGGAAGTTTGCGGAGCCGGACGACCTGGCGCATAATCTTCGGGTCGTAGCCCTGCGATTTGGCCTCGTTGTAGGTGTCGCGAATGTCGTCCGCGATGCCCTTCTTCTCTTCTTCCAGGCGCTCAACGCGCTCGATAAAGAGGCGCAGTGCCTCGTCAGATGCTTCCGCCATTCCGATGTCTCCTGAGTTGTGACCGATACCAGTCATGGCAATTACCTCAATTTAAAAGTGAACTGTTAATCGCGCGGAAGCACGCCGACATAGTTGGTCGCCAGCACCCCGACGAAGCGGTCAACCTCCGCTTCGAGGTCGGCGAGCGCGCCGTTGTTGTCGATCCGCAGCATGAGAGCCGGGTTGTATTCGATGTCCATGGAGTCAGAGCCCTCGGGCGGCACGCCACGTCCGCTCGCGTCCACCCACGCCACCTCGTCGAAGAGGTGGTAGGATGCGACGAACTCGCGATGGGTCCGCATCCCGACATAGACATCGGCGACTTCGAGGATCGCGGCCGACAGGCGCGACGGGTCGGCCTCGTTGTAGTCGGCGATGATGTCCCGCCAGGTTGCGCGATGGTTGACGCGATCGGCGTAGCAATCTTCAAGGCTGTCATAGACGATACCGCGGCGCGCCAGTTCGGGCCGCACGACCTGTTCGGCGACGAAGAAGCTGGACGATCGGAAGTCGAAACCGTGCTTGTCGCGAAGGATTTCGGCCACGGTGTCCTTGCCGTGGCGCGCATGGCCAAGAATGAGCAGGCGCGGCTTTTGGAGCGTGTTCGTCATAGCAAGTCCTCGATGTTGCCGGCGGTGCCGGTGGCTGCGGAGCGGAAGGCGTAGAAAGCCTCCCACACCGCCGGGTTGACCTCGCGACCGCAGCGCTCGACGGCGAGCCGCAGGGCCTCAAATTTCTCCGGCGCCCGCCCTTCGGAAAGGACGACGGGGAGGTTGGTGATTTCGTAGGCGCGTGCGACCCATTGGCCCTCCTCGTGCCAACGGAAGTGCAGGCGGTTCCAGAGCAGAGCGGCGCGAAAGAAGTCGCTCCACTCCGGCAACCGGGTCAGGTCCCTCAATCCAGACAAACCCGGTCTTTCAGGGCCACCAGAACCGCACGGCCCTCGTCGGTGATGCTCAGGCGATCGACGCAATCAATGCGGCGCCCGACGAGCTTGAGGAGCCCGTGGATCCTGAGCATGCGGGTGTCGGCGGTGAACCACGTCTGCTCGGGGCAATTGTTGGTGATTGTCCCCTGCCCTGCGGCGCTGAGGGCGACGAAGGCGAGCGGGCGCGCCAAGATGGCGTCAATCGACTCCTCCTGCGTGTAGACGTGCCCGTTCGTGTTCACCGGAGCGTGCGGATGCTGGATCGGGCGCACCGAGCGCGCGGGAAGGCGGCTCAGCATTTCTTGCCTCCGTCCGCCCGACGGTTTTCGACTTTGTGGTCGGCCCGATTCCGGTTGTACGCCCGTTTCTCCTCGATGATTTCGAAGAGGGGGATGCCCTCGTGGGCTGCGAGCGCGATGATGCGGAACAGGGCGACGGTCAGCCAGTAGCGCGCGACCCGAACCTTGTCCTTGCGGTATCCCTCATCGAGGGACTTCGCGAGCGCACCGACGATCCACATGAGGTTGCCGCCCGGCCCGGCATTGGTGATTTCCCGATACGAGCGCGCGACACTGGCCGAACGATGTTCGTTGTGGGCAATGATGAGCGCGTATTCGTCCGAGGATGCACGCTGCTCGGCGCCCAACTGGTCGAGCAGCCGAATGGCGCAGTCGCCGAGTTCGACATGATAGCCGGGACGGTCGGGCAGCTTGTCGTCGTTCAAACCGTCGCGGCGTGCGTCTTCGGCCTCGTCGAGTTCCGTGACGCCGAGCATGAGCATCTCGCCGCGGTTGCGCGTGTCGAGCAGGTCCGCGCCCGTTGCCAGATCGGTCCACCATCCGGCGACCCGGTTCTCGTTGTGGATTTCGGCCGCCAGATAATCGAGCCCCTGGATGAGGTCGTGTCCGTATCCGAGCACGTCGGCATGGACATGCTCATAGCCGGTCCCGTTACATTCCGAGCAGTCGGCCGCCGACTTCGGGCCGCCGCAGCATGGGCAAAGCTGGTCGGTTCGTCCGTGGTAAATCAGTGTCATCGCCCCGTCCTTTTGCGAAGTTCAACAAAAAGGTGATATTCAGGTCAAGCCGGAACAGGCCAACCCTTGCGGCGCGCGTACCGAATTTGCTGGCGGGTGACAGTGCTCGGGGCGGGTGGCGCGGGCTTTCGCCACAGCTTGGCAGGCTTCCGCATGCGAACAGGGAGCACATGGTCGAGCATCGCCGCCATCTTGCGTTGTGCTGCGAGGCGTTTAGCCGAGATGAAGGTCCAGCCCCGGCGCCCGAGCGTGCGATAAGACCCGTCGGCGAAGACCTTCGTCGGCTGCGGGCGGGGTTCGTAATCGGGCGCGCTGCGAATGACTTTGCGCTGGATCCGGCGAGTGAAACTGCTCATTGGTTCGTCCCTTCCTGGTGATGTCGATTATTGCTTGGTTTCGAAGTAGCCGGGGCGCTTGGTGCCGGGCTTCTTGCGCGGGATGGCGTACTGGTATTCCATCCGCCCCTCGCGGCGCTGCGCCAGTTCGACCTCGCCGGCCTCGTAGCCCTTGCGGGCCGTGGCGATGGCGTCTGCCTCGGGGCCTTCGTCCGGCCACGGGTTGCCCGCGTAGCGCTCGGCAATGATGAACTTGTCATCTGCGCGCTTGGGGAAGCCGACGCGGCTCAAAATCGGGGAATCGGGAATGATGGTAGCAGCCATGATAGTCTCCAAGTTCAATATTAAGTTGATATTCTAGGCAAGCGGAATCGACAGGGAATCGCAGGCTTCGAAGTCCCAGCGATGGAATTTGGTCATGTGGTCGCGGCCGAGGAGGCCGAGCAGCGGCGGCTCGCCGGGCGCAACGACGTTCGTTGATCGCGGCACTTCGAGACCGAGGCGCGCGCCGATCGCACTGGCGTCCGGTGAGTAGGGCACGATTTCCGTTCCGAGGTCGGGCCGCAGATAGTAAAACTGCGACTTTCGGTTTTCGGCGTAGGGGTGCTTGCAGGCATATTGCGGATGGAAGCCGCCTCCCCCGGTCTGGTCGTGCTGTGACGTGAAGATCACCTGGTTGTCCACCAGCCATTCCTCGAACGTCCGGCCCTCGACCTGCGCGCGCTGGATCCGGTTGTGCTCGTCATATTCGGGCCGAACGGCATGCTCGATGCCGAAGGTCTTGAGATAGTTGTAGAGGCTCCACATGCGGGATTCCGGGTGCCGCAACACGCCGACGCGCCGCCAGCGGTCGTATCCGAACGGCACGCCATCGGCTTCCATGTGCCGGTAAGGCATGAAGGCTTTCGGATATTCGGCGAGCACCGTCCGATAGAGGCTCCCCGTCCCGGTGCGGGGCGGCAAGATGACGACGGTCTCGATTTCAGGGATAATCAGCATTTGCCTCTCCACTTCAATAAAAAGGTGATGTTCCGGGCATGATTCCGTGCTTTGCGCAGTGGGCTTCCCAATTCCGGGCTTCGACCCACCCGCGGTGCGGATCGTGGAATCCCCATCGGCGCACTGCCGGGCCGGTGATGAAGATCGTCCGAGCCTCTTGTTCCATCGTGGCCCCGGCGGGTGGATGGTAGACCGGAACGCGCTTGAGTTCGAGCCGGTGCGCTTTGCGGCCGGTCCACCGGAAAGTCATCGAGCCAGGTGGGCACCAGCGGCGCTCGTGAAGTCCGCCCTCATGGATGATATGCTCGTGATACCCGCCTTCGAGCACAATCGAGAAGGACCAGAAGGGGTGATCGTGGAGTGCGCGGTCGTCGTCACTGCGGTGGATGATGTGGTAATAGATGCTCCCGAACCACTTCTGCCGGAAGCGCCACCAGCGGCGCATATATGCCGGAGTGCGCAAGTCCTTGGGAATTCGCACGTCGGAGCCGCGCGAGCGGGTTAGTTCCCGGTGGCCGGCAAGGAGCCACTTCGTGACGGGCTCGGGCAGGCGGCGGACGAATGTCGCGAGCGCCCAACAGCCGACAAACAGGGGCGCGGAGAGCGCCAGTCCGGCGTAGAGTCTGGATTTCTTCATCGTCCGCCCCCTCAGCCGTGCCCGATGGCGCGCATGATGTCGCTGTGCTCGCCCCCGCAGCCGTCCGACGGGATGCCGGCAGCGTGCAGGACTGCGGAATGCTCCTGCTGAGCGGCCGGGCGGTAAGCCTGCTCAACCGCCACAGGACACGGCATGACCGGGGAGGCAGCTTTGGTCTCCTCAGGCACAGCTTGTTCGCGGTGCCAGGTCAGGAATTGATGAACTTTGCTTTCCTTGCGGAGATTGAACCGGGTGCGCTCCGCTTCCGTGAAGACCTTCATCTCGATAAACTCGATGGACGCTTTGGCGTCGGCCAGTTCCTCAATCAGATCGTTGCGCAGGTCGGCACCCGACCAATGGACGGTCTTGCCGCCCATCATCACAATGCGCCCGATAACCTGCAACGCCTCGCCGAACTCCTCGGTCACTTTCGCGATGCCGGGCCAAACCTTGTCACCAAATGCGAACATCGTCGTATCTCCTAGATTGTCTGCACCATCGCGCTAAATTCGAGCCCGAGGAGCATGAGGACGAATCCCGCGCTCGTGCTGCTGCGTTCGAGCCGCAGGTCGATCCAGAGCCAGCGGTGTTGCCAATAGGCAGGGAACAACTGCCAGTGGCAGGCGGCCCGAGCCATCGCGCGGCCGAGTTCGAGGGTGATTCTCATCGCGCGATGCTCCCGAGCGATTCTCGTGCTGCGGCAATGCTTCGTCCAAGTTGGAACATCGGAGGCCCGCCGAGTGAGGTGTCGTTCGTCGCGTTGTAATCATCGAGGGCAGCAAGGGCGGCGGTGGCGTCGCGCTCCAAGGTGGTGATTGCCCTACCGAGCGCGCGCCGGTTCTCGACCTCGCGGTTGTTGGCGGTGAGCAGTTCGGTCACGCGGCGATCGTGCTCGGCAATATGGCCTGCCAGGGTTTCGATATGGGCCTGCTGCGCGACCCAAGAGGCGTCCATGGCCTCGCCACGGATAAGGTCGTGCCCTTGGTCCCAAATCTTGCGGGCGATGGCGCGGTGGGCGTCAGTAGTTGTGGTCATTGGTCGTTCTTCCTGTTGCTCTTGAACAGCAGCTTCGTTTCGGTGGCCGGGTAGACGACCTCCCCTGCGCTGACCGGCCAAGCCGAGCCCGTGAGCAGGTTGACGACGAAAACGGCGTTTCCGATGCTGTGGTGCTTCTCGACGGCCGCGCGGGTGCTGCTGTCCAACGACAACATCATGTGCGGAGCGCCTTCACGAACGAACACCTGACCGGGTTCCATATTCCCGAGAGGGCGACCGCCAGCGGTTTCCTCGACATGGACCATGTGGTGAGCCGAGCGCGGAATCTTCGTGCTGCTCATCGTCCGCCCCAAATCATCGCGCGGAAGAACTGCCCCACCCAAATCAGGCAATAGAGGATACCGATCCCCGTGCAGACCGCGCCCGCGGTCACGAAAATTTCGCCTAGCGTTTTCAGCATTTCCCTGCCCTCCTGATTTGGGCGACGATGTTCTTCGAAGCCCGGTCATTGTCGGCGTGGCACGGCTTCAACGGCAGGATCCCCACGAGGCGGCCATCGACTTTGATCTTGCGGTGTCGGCGCCCGTGCTCGACCGCATAGGGGCGGCCGGTGGCATCGAGGGCCTCTTGCACCTGCTTAGGGAGCCGGACCGACATTACGACGCCCGAGCGATGTCGGCAGCGTCCCGCAGAGCGTCCGAAAGGTCCTTGAAGCCGTTGAGAAAGGCCCGGACGTTCGCGAACCTCTCTTTCAGGCTATCCCGCTCGCGCCGGGCCTCGTCGCGTTCCTGCCGCAGTTCGACGGCGTCGCGGCGATACACTTGGTGTGCGGAGAGCAACTCCTGAATCCTATCGACGGCTTCGCTGTATTTGTCGGAGACGGCAGCATATTTTTCGATGAGTGCGTCGCGCTCAGCACGAGGAACCATCGGGGTCGGCCACTCGGCGATCGTCGGCTTGTCCGCTTCGAGTTCGGCCGCGAAGCCGTTCACCCGGTCGGCATATGCGAAATAGTGATTCTTCCGATAGGTCGGCCAGGTGGTGGAGTGGGTTTCGGTCGTGATGTCGGTCGCCACCTGCCGCAATCCGCAAGCGACCTTGGCCATAATGTACTGGTCGGCGAAGCGCGCGCTGACACCGTGGTTGACCGCGTCGTGGATGGCCGGCGCCTCGGCGGCCGACAGCTTGCCGAAGCTGCTATTGGCGAACATTGTCCGCGTCCCTGCTTCGTGGCGGCTTTGCGGAAACTCCGCTCTGCGGGAGGCCCAAGCGCGATAGAAAGTCGCTTTCAGAGGTGCGTCGGTCCACCAACTGATAAAATTTCCCGCGGCTTCGTGCCAATAGACACCCGGCGGAATCGCCCCTGCCCCCTCTGCAATTTCACCCCCGCCCCCCTTGCGATTTTCGGAGAGCGGGCCGCCCGTGAACAGGGGGCGTTCGCCGTTGAAGTTGAACGACTTGCGATCCAGCACGGCACCGAGAGCCTGCCACTGGCCGGACGTGGTGCATTTCATCTTCTTGAACAGTTCGGCGTCGGATTGCCGTTCAAAGCGCGCAATTAGCGTGGCGCCCGCGTAGACGTGGTATTTCCCGTTCGGGGACCAATACACCGACCAGGTTTCACGATCCCCGGCGGGGCTGGCCGTCCCGTCAGCGTCCGCGGCAGGGATCGTGAACTCGTCGAACTGCCGGGCAATCATCGCGCCCGCGCTCTTGTTGCTCTCGTGAACGGTGACTTCGACCGCTTCGGCCGGTGCGGTAGCGAGCAGCGTCCGCTTCAATTGTTCGAGCCAACGGGTCTTCCCGCTGCCCTGCTCCCCGTAGACCGTAATCGTTGCTCGCATGAGACTCACTCCTCAACTTTTTCTTGCACTCCGTATGCCCGCCCGATTCCGATGATGTCAACTTAAACTTGAACTCCTCGCCAAAATTCTTCGGTATCCATTTCCCCGGAATAGGATTCGCCGTCGATTTCCTCGGGCTATTTTCCTCGGTCCATTTCCCCGGCAGGGCAGCGTTTCTCCGGGATTACTCCCTCTCATGGGCGTATATGGGTGCGCCTGCCAGCGGCCAGGCACGGGGGCGTGCTCACGCGCGAGCGCGCGGGATTCCTTATCGGAGGGGGTCGGGTTTTCGGCGACGCTGGCGCCCCGCATCATCTCAAGTTTTTATTGATTTGTTAGCGATTGGGGGCTAGCTTGCGAATCACTGAAACGGCACCCGAACGGCGCCGCCAACTGGAAAGGGAATTGAGATGACCGGTTTTGTTTACTCCGATAGCCCCGCCCCGCAGCGGGTCCGCATATCGTGGGATGTCAAACGGCGTTCAAAAGGGACCCCCGATCGGCGTCGAAGAGGGACCCCCTTTTCGGATAATATGATGCTGGTTTGTTGAAGATGGCCTT
>NZ_JAVDWC010000005.1:0-386470 GCF_031457175.1 Sphingopyxis sp. BE235 | reverse complement strand
GCCACACGCTACGACAAGCTCGCCGCCAACTTCCTGTCAGCCGTCGCGCTGGTCACTACCTTGGCCTTCTGGCTCTGAATGAGTCTCAGCCCTAGAAATATCGAATACGCCCTTGAACGAATCCGAGAATCGTTTGGAATTAAAAACCAATCGGTTGCTGTTTGATAAACGGTGAAAGATAGTGGCTTGCCCCGATAATCCAGCATCAAGGATTTCTTCTTGGACAAGTCAAGTGAACCTGGTGCAGCAATACGATAAAAGCCCGGCAAATTTTTGGCAGCAACAATATCGGTCAGACATTCGCTGGCAGGGTGTGGCAGTCCATCGCCAATGAGGAAGATGTCGCGGTTATTTTCGGAACGGAAGATATTCATTACGCAAAAATGGACGTCTTCATTCCGCAGCGCGATCTCCCATTGAGAGTCATGCCGGTTGCTGATCACAACGACGTCGGGCTGTTTTGCGCGCACCATGTCACCAAGACGATCTCCATCGAGCGACGGGTCCGCCTTCATCATTGCGGCGATATGGGCGCTGCCGTATCGACCCTCGACAAAGGTCCGCACCTGAGGAAGCACATGATGGTTGAGGTTGTGACCGACTAGCTCGACTTCAATCACCCACCAGAAGCGATATTGCGCGTCGATTAATGCGAGATCGGCGCGTCTTGGCGGCAGATCGTCTGCCAGAATCGTCTCACGAAAGGGAATGACCACTGCGTCCGGCCGAAGCAAAGCCGCATTTTGAACAATCAGCGCCTCAAATTCGGCCTCGAAATTCGCATCATCTGAGAGCAGATGGTACCAGTCATTCCGATGTCGTGCCTTGTTCATTGCCCACGAACGATAACTGTCGCCAGCTAATCTGGCTAATGTTTTTAAGGCGGCCAGCTTCCTGCAAGAGGCGGGTCTGCTCGTCGTCCGTCGCGAACAGCGTGTAGACGGTCGCCTTTTCTTTTCCTTTGGCGGGACGCAATATTCTCCCTAGGCGCTGGACGCGTTGGCGATGGCTGGCAGTCGAACTAGCAACCACAGCCACAGCGGTCTCTGGCGCATTCATGCCTTCGTCGAGCGCTCTGCAGCAAACGAGTACATCGTGGACGCCGCGGCGGAATTGGCGCAGATGTTCTCTCCGAACGCTCGGATCAATGGCCGAATGATACAATATGGCATTGTGACCCCGGCGCTTGAGCACCGAATAGATTTCTTCAGCAGCGGTAACTCGCTCATGAAACACGATTGCGCGTTCGCCTTTGTGTCTATCGAGTAGTTTTACCGCCGCGGGGACACGATAGGCCAGTGTGTTTACGACTGCCGCCCGTGCGACAAGCGCACGACGTAAAGCCTCTTCATCCGCATTGATCCGCACCAGCTGGCCAATTCTCTTGCTGAGCTTTGCGTAGTTTTTCTGTTCGCTGTCGATCATCGGAATTCTAACGTTGATCAAATCGAAGTTTGTGATCACCTCATCCGCCGCCGCCTCAACATAGTCGTACCGATAAATGATCGGGCCGAGGGCGGGCTCGAGAATATCTGAAAAGCCGCTGTCGTATTCGCGTTCCGGTGTTGCGGAAAGTCCTAGGGTTGCCGTGAAATCGCCTCTCAACGCCTTCGCGTTCTCAGGGGAACCTGCACGGTGGCATTCATCGACAATCAGCATTGCCGGGCCTCCCGCGGCAAACTGGGTGCTGAATTCTCGAGCGGAGTTGATGACTGCAACGACTATCGGAGGATCGCCGGTCGGACGATCTCCGCCGCCGAGTTGAGCGATTTCTCCCGCTGACACATTTAGTTCGTCCTGAAGTGCGATAACCCACTGGTCGAGGAGCGCTACCGACGGGACGACGATGAGCGTACGTAGGCCCGGACATTCACGGCGTGCGGCAAGCATCGCGATAAATGCGAAAACGGTTTTGCCGCCTCCCGTGACGACTTCAACGATACCACGCTGCGACGTCTGCCACTCGGCCAATGCCGCTACCTGCCATTTTCTAGGCTTGTACGCGAGGCGCCAGGCAAGCTCGCTCTGATTGCCCGAACTGCCGTTCGATTGGGAGCGTTGCGTCATCGAAGCAATGCGCCACACATCTGATTTTACCTTTCTCAACCGTCGCGGTCGCTTGATCAACAGCAACAGCATGCCGTGCAGTTCGATCTGCCGATTACACGTCGCGAAAATAGATGCCAATGCTGCTTGGCTCCAGGTCGGCAATCTCCGACGCAGAGTCGTGCTAGAAGTCGGCGAGGCCTAAGGGCATGTTAAATGCGCAATGTTACGCGCGTTGCCGCGTTATCCGGCTTATCTGCCATGTCAGCACCTATTAGTATGATCCGTTTAGGCCGAATGGTTGCGCCCTGCTTGCGATCATAGCCGAGAGAGCGAACCTAGCCGGCCATCCGAAAAAGAAGCGCGGCCGGAAACCGAAGGTGCTTTCGAGCCCGGCATTGTCATCTCCCTTTTTGCGCAAGGCTTCTGCCACGCTCTTTGTTGCAGAACCAAGTGTGCCCGAGTAACTCTTCGCTGGTTCGGAGTGGCGACGACTTCGTCTTCGACAGGATCATCTCGTCCCCGAGTGGACCGGAGATCAACCCGTTTGCGCGCTCGCGCGTCGCAAATTCCGACAGCATCGTCAGAAGAGATGCCAGATTACCACCAGACGAGTTTTCTACAAAAGCATTGTATGGCACGGCTGCGGAAGGTATAAGATCAAGTGAGATATCGTGTTGATAATTGGTAATCGCATCACTTCATCTCTGAATTTAGGATGTCATCATTGGGGCCATCCTGTATTTTAATAATAGTTTAATTTTTATTATCAAAATCATGGGAGTTTTCTTAGTTTCCTCTTCTGGGCACCATTTTCCCTTCCCGACATCCGGAAACCATCGCCACGGCTAAATGCCGTTGTTGCCGCCTGATCCTTGGCCGCAACGCATCCGGACTGGGCGCGTCAATCGGCCGAGATTTTCGATGTCCTGCAGTCCCGATAGGCTCACGCGCCGTGCGCGGCGCCGCGTCCCATTTGCGCGATCGTGCGAACATATAGGAGTTCGAACAGCAGCTCGAAGAGCGTCTGCGTGACGATGATGGCGGGCAGCACCGGCATGGCACCGGGCACGGCCAACGCCAACGGCAACACGACGAGCGAATTGCGCGTGCCGGCGCTGAACGCGACCGCGCGGCCGCCGGGCGCATCGAGCCGTGCGGCGCGGGCGACGAGCCATCCCGCGACGGGAGCGATCACCGCGAAGGCGATATAGAGCGGCAAGACGCTGAGTGCCGCCGGGATCGCGGCGCCAAGCTGCGGCAGGACCGCGGCGATGACGATCAAGAGCACGAGCGCGGTCGCCGGGACGGGGAGCAGGCCGAGCGCGGCGGCCGCACGCGCGCCCGCGCGGCTGCGCGCCGCCCAGAGCTGGCACAGGATCGCCAGCGCGAGCGGCAGGGCGATGAGCCAGAGGAACGCGTGGATGAACGGGCCGGGGTGGACGAGGCCGGCAGCGGTCTCGCCGAGAAACGCGGCAAGGTAGAGCGGCAGCAAGAGCATCTGCGCAATGAGCAGCGCCGGGGTGGAGGCAAGCAGCAGCCGTGCATCGGCGCGGCCGAGATGCGCGAAGGTCACGACATAGTCGATGCACGGACAAAGCAGCACGATCAGCACCCCGAGGCGGATGAGCGGATCGTCGGGCGCGAACCGGATCAGCGCGGCCACCAGCAGCGGCACGACAAGGAAGTTGACCGACAGCAGCGCGGCGAGGAACCGGAGATCGCGCAGCGCCTGGCCCAGCGCCGCCAGCGGCACCTGGAGAAAGGTCACGAACAGCATGAAGGCGAGCGCGGGGTTGATCGCCGGTTCGAGCGCTTCGGCGCCGGGGAGCAACGCGCCCGCGAGCGCGCCAAGCAGTACGGCGCCGAAGTAGATCGCGACCTGCCGCGTTTCCAAAAGGTCGCGCAGTTCGCCCGGCGTCACCGCCGGCGCCCCGCTTTGCCGATCATCATTTCACTGGCCATAGTGGAGGCTGCATCGCTGTGAAGTCTTTCAGCTGCAAGCCGGAATGGGACCATCAGCGTCTTTGCCATAAAGTTGCGACAAGTTGGTGTTGCTCTCGCCCGCGCTGTACGACGGGGCGGCAGCGCGCAACAATGAATGATCGGCTGGTTTGTATATGGTGCGCCCGTTCCGCGTCTTTCTCTGGGTACTGATCTTCGCCGCAACCGCGCTTGCGCCGGCTTCGGCGCAAACGATGTACTCGGAAAATATCGACGTATCGCTCGTCCCGATGCACCAATGGGCGGCCCCCGGTTCGACCGCGATCGTTGCGGTGCGCCAGGACATCAAACCCGGCTGGCACACCTATTGGCGTAATCCCGGCGATTCGGGCGGCGCAACCGAGCTGACATGGTCGCTGCCGCCGGGGGTTTCGGCGGGCCCGATCCTGTGGCCGCTGCCCGAACGCCAGCCGGTCAAGGGACTGATGAACTACGGCTATTCGCGCCAGGTCTATCTCCCCGTACCGATAGAAATACCCGCGTCGGCCAAGCCGGGATCGACCCTGCCGCTCAGCGTTACCGTGCTCTCGATGGTCTGCAGCGACGAGATGTGCGTCCCCGACGAGCGCGTCGTGAAGCTCGACCTGGCCATCCGCGAAGCCGTGCCGCCGCTGACGGCCGGGGAGGGCGCCGCGATCGAACGCATCGTCGACAGCGCGCCGCGTGCCGCCGACATCGATGCCCGCCTTGTCCGCGACGGTGCGGATCTCGTGCTGACCGTGCGCGGTACGGCGCTGACGCCGGGCGCTGCCGGCGGAGCTTATTTCTTCCCCTTTGACGGCGGCGTTGTCGAACATCCTGCTGCACAGCGCGCCAAATGGACCGGCGCGGATCTGGAGCTGCGAATGAAAGCCGGGGGAGCGATTGTCGCTGCCGGCCTCACCAAACCCGTCAAGGGCGTCCTGTCGACGCCCGGCGGGGCATGGGAAATCACCGCCGATCCGTCGGCCGCCTTTGCAGCGCCGACGGGCGATACGCATATCCTTGTCTTTGCCCAGGCCGCGCTGTTCGCGCTCGTCGGCGGCCTGATCCTGAACCTGATGCCGTGCGTGTTCCCGATCCTGGCGATGAAGGCCGCGTCGCTGGCCGTCTCGGCGCACGCCCCGCGCGAGGCACGGCGCGACGGTATCGCCTTTCTTTGCGGCGTCCTTGCGACCTTTGTCGTTCTGGCCGCCGCCTTGCTCGCTTTTCGCGCCGCGGGCGAAGCGGCGGGCTGGGGTTTTCATCTGCAAAATCCCGCGGTCACCGCCGCGCTCGCGCTGCTCATGCTCGCCGTCGGGCTCAATCTTTCGGGGGTTTTCGAGGTCGCCTTGCCCGCAAGCGGGGCGGGCAGCCGGTTGACGCGGCTTCCGGGCTGGTCGGGAGCCTTCTTCACCGGCGTGCTCGCGGTGGTCGTCGCCGCGCCCTGTACCGCGCCGTTCATGGCCTTCGCCCTCGGCGCCGCGCTGCTGATGCCCGCGCCGATGGCGCTGGCGATTTTCGCCATGCTGGGCTTGGGGCTCGCGCTGCCCTATCTGATCATCAGCCTCTCGCCCGCCTTGCTGCGCCGGTTTCCGAAGCCGGGGCCGTGGATGGAGCGGCTGAAATCGATCCTCGCCTTTCCGATGTACGGCGCCGCGCTCTGGCTCGTCTGGGTGTTCGCGCGCCAGACGGGCAGCGAGGCGCTGGCGCTCATTCTCGCGGCCGGCCTGCTGCTGGCGTTGGGTCTGACGCTGTGGGGCTGGCGCCAGATCGCGAAAATGTCGGGGCGCCGTGCGCTCGGCTCGACGATCGGGGCCGCGCTGTCGCTGTTCGCCGGTCTCGGCGTCGCGGCGTCGGCGACGCTACTCGCCCCCGATGCCGGACCAGAGGCAGGTTCCGAAGAAACCGCGGACACGCCGTGGACCGCTGATGCCGTCGCCGCCGCGCGGGCGCAGGGCAAGGTTGTATTCGTGAACTTCACCGCCGACTGGTGCGTCACCTGCAAGGTGAACGAGCGCGCCGCGCTGGCGAGTGCGGGGACGCGCGCGCTGCTCGCCGAAACGGGCACGCTCTATATGGTCGCCGACTGGACGCGCCGCGATGATAGGATCGCGCGGGAATTGGAGCGCTTCGGCCGCTCCGGCGTTCCGCTCTATCTCGTCTATACGCCCGGCAAGGAGGCACCCGAGATTTTACCCCAGCTGTTGACGCCGGGGATCGTCGCCGACGCGTTGAAGCGCGCGGCGGCGGGGCGCGAAGCATCATAACCGAGAGGAGATTAGCCGTGAAATATCCAGTATTTTCCTTCGCCGCCGCATCGGTCCTGCTGCTCGCCGGATGCGGCCAGCAGGCCGAGCAGAAGGCCGATCAGCCCGCCGCCAAGGAGGCGGCGGCGAACGCCGGGGGCCAGGTGGCACCAGCCTTCGAGCTCGCGAGCGCCGACGGAAAGCAGGTTTCGCTGGCCGATTTCCGCGGCAAGACCGTCGTGCTCGAATGGACGAACGAGGGCTGCCCCTATGTCAAAAAACATTATAGCGGTGCGATGCAGAAGCTGCAGAAAGAGGCGGTGGCCGACGGCGTCGTATGGTTGACAATCGTCTCTTCGGCGCCGGGCGAGCAGGGCTTCGTCGAGGGTGAGAGCGCGAAAAACTGGGGCCAGCGGTTCAACGCGGGCTTTACCCATCTGCTGCTCGATCCGACCGGCGCGACCGGCCGGGCCTATGGCGCGAAGACCACGCCCGATATGCGCGTGATCGATGGCGAGGGGCGCATCATCTATACCGGGGGCATCGACGACAAGCCGACGAACAAGGTCGAGGACCTCGCCGGCGCCAGGAATTTCGTGCGCGCCGCGCTCGACGACCATGCCGCGGGGCGTCCGGTCACCACTGCCTTTGCCCAACCATATGGCTGTGCGATCAAATATGCCGATGAGGCGGCTTCGACGAAGACCTGATCGCCGGGCTCCGTTGCCCTCGCCCCGCCGCGGTCTCTACGGATCGCGGCGGGGCGAGGGCATCCCCGCGGCGAAAATTCCCCAAGTCATTCGAGGCTGAGCAGGCGCGCTCGAATAAATATTATCCGAACTTGCGTTGAATATTAGTGGATTAGAATGCGATGAAGATTCGGTTTTGGCGCGTAATCTATTCGTGATATTTGGGCGTTGCTGTTTCTGGTCACCTTTTGGGGAAGGGGATTGTGATGCTTGGCCCATTCAAAGCCGCGGCGATAGTGGGGATCGGGATTTCGCTGACGAGCTTTGCGCCGCCGCCGGCCTTTTCGGCCGCCGCGCTCGAAGCGCTGGATCCGAGCCGTCTTGCGACCCTGTTTTGCGGCGCGAGGCGCGCGGGTTCGTCCTTGGCGCAGAATCTCCTTGTCGCGGCGGCGTTCGCGGCACCCGCCAGCGAAGGCAGGCCGATCCCGCTTTTTCCGGATCTCGCGACCTCGCCGTTTCCGGTCTCGACGAACACGGATCAGGCCCGGCGCTATTTCAGCCAGGGGCTGCTCCTGACCTATGGCTTCAATCATGCGGGCGCGGTGCGCTCGTTTCGCGAAGCGCAGCGGCTCGACCGCGATTGCGCGATGTGCTGGTGGGGCGAAGCCGTCGCGCTCGGCCCGAATATCAACGCGCCGATGGACGAGCGCGATCGCGGTGCCGCGCTGGGCGCAATGGACCGCGCGATGGCACTGCGAAGCGCCGCTACGCCGATGGAGCGGGCGCTGATCGAAGCCGTCGCCAAGCGCTATTCGCGCGATCCGGGAAGCGACCGCGCCGCGCTCGATGCCGGCTATGCCGACGCGATGCTCGATGTCGCGCGCCGGTTTCCGGGCGACGACGATGTGGCGGTGCTCACGGCCGAGGCGGTGATGAATACGAGCCCGTGGAACTATTGGGAGGCCGACAAGAAGACATCGGTCGGCCGGAGCGGCGAGGCCGTGCGGCTTGTCGAGACGGTGCTGAAGCGCAATCCCGGCCATGTCCAGGCGAACCATCTCTATATCCATCTCGTGGAAGCGAGCGACCCGCAGCGCGCCGAGGCGGCGGCCGACCGGCTGGCGAACCCGTCGGCGCCGAGCGCGGCGCATCTCGTCCACATGCCGGGGCATATCTATCAGCTGCGCGGTCGCCACGCCGATTCGATCCGCGTCAACATCGCCGCCGCGCGCGCCGACGAGGAATATATCCGCAGCGCCGGCGACAACGGCCTCGTGCGCTACGGCTATTATCCGCACAATATCCACTTCATCGTGACGTCGGCGCAAATGGCGGGTGACATGCCTACCGCTATTCGCGAGGCGCGGCGGCTGCGGACCGTCCTCGACCCGAAGACGTCAGCGCAGATCGCGTGGATCCAGTCGATCGACGCGGCGCCCTATTTTGCGATGGCGCAATTTGCCGATCCAAAAGCCATATTGGCGATGCCGGCGCCCGATCCGAGCCTCGCCTATCCGACGGCAATGCGGCATTTCGCCCGCAGTATCGCCTATGCCGGGCTTCGCGACCGCAAGGCCTTCGATCGCGAACTGGCCGCGATGACCCGGATACGGACGTCGGATGCCATGAAGTCCATGATCGACCAGGGCGTGCCGGCGGGGGATCTGGTCTCGCTGGCCGAGCTGGTGGCGCGCGGCCGGTTCGCAAGCGTGCAGGGCCGCACCGACGACGCCATCGGCTTTTACCGTCAGGCAATCGAGATCGAGGCCAGCCTTCCGTATCAGGAACCGGCCTATTGGTATTATCCGGTGAAGCAGTCGCTCGGCGCGGCGCTGTTCCGGGCGCGGCGCTATGGCGAAGCGAGCGACGCCTTTCGCGCCGCGCTGGCGCAGACGCCGAACAATGGTTGGGCGCTCTACGGGCTCGGCCGCAGCGAGGCGGCGCAGGGGAAAAGGCTGGAGGCCGCGGCTGCCGACAAAGCCTTGTCGAAGGCATGGATCGGCGACAAGGCTTGGCTCCGCATGGATCGACTATAGGTCGGCGCCCGGAAACGCGGCGCAAAGCCCTTTGGCTTTTCTCTGGTGATGTTGGGAAGATGGTGGTGCCGCTTCAGGACTCAAACCTGTGACCCCATCATTACGAATGATGTGCTCTACCAACTGAGCTAAAGCGGCAACGAGGGGCGCCACTAGCAGCGCCTCGGGATGAAAACAAGCATCCTTGCGCAGGATTCGGCGTTCGCATTTGGCACGGGCAAAGCGGGGGCGGTCCGCCGCCTAATCCTGACCCAGCGGCAGCTCGGTCGTCGCCTTGATTTCGGACAGCGCCACCGTCGAATTGATTTCCTGTATCCCCGGCAATTTGCTCAGCTGGTCGAAGAAGAAGCGTTCATAGGCGTCGATGTCCTTCGCGACGATCCGCAGCATGAAATCGGTCGTGCCCATCAGCACATAGGCGTCGAGCACCTCGGGAAATCCCTGTATCGCGGCGCTGAATTCGTCGAGGTTGGCGCGGCCATGGGCGTTGAGCTTGACCTGCGCGAACACATGCGCGTTGAGCCCGACCTTGCGCCGGTCGATGATCGCGACGCGCTTCTTGATGAAGCCCTCGCGCTCGAGCCGGTCGATGCGGCGCCAGCACGGCGAGACCGACAGCCCGACGCGCTCGGCGATCTCGGCCGTCGTTTGATTCGCGTCGCGCTGCAATTCGCGGAGAATCTTTATCTCGAATGGGTCAGGATCGGTCATTTCATTCTCATATCGTAATTATTCGGATCATAACATGCAAAATTCGGCATGGGTGGCCGATAATCGATCAAGAATGCCCAAGGCGGAAATGCGACAAGGCACGCTCAATCAAGGGAGTATGTTTCATGGTCGTCCGTCTTGCCCGTCTGGCCCCGCCGCTCGAATGCGTGCGGCTCTATGATCTCGAAGCGGGGCTCGACGGATTTATTGCGATTCACTCGACCGCCTTGGGGCCGGGGGCGGGCGGATGCCGCCTGTGGTCCTACCCCGATATGAAGCAGGCGCTGGGCGATGCCGTGCGGCTTGCCGAAGGCATGAGCTACAAGAATGCGCTCGCCGGGCTGCCGCTCGGCGGCGCGAAGGCGGTGCTGCGGCGTCCCGAAGGCGAATTCGATCGCGTGGCCCTGTTCCGCGCGTTCGGCCGCGCGGTCGAAAATCTGGGCGGGATGTATGTGACCGCTGAGGATGTCGGCACGTCGGTCGAGGACATGCAGGAGGTCGCCTCGGTCTCGCGCCATGTCGCCGGACTGCCCGCGGTGGCGGGACGCGCGGGCGGCGATCCGTCGCCGTGGACCGCCAGGGGCGTCTTCGAATCGATGCAGGTCGCCGCCGAGTTCGCACTGGGGCGCGATCTGGCGGGGCTGACGGTGGCGGTGCAGGGCACCGGCAATGTCGGCGCCGACCTGTGTCGCCGCCTCGCCGACGCCGGTGCGCGGTTGGTGATCGCCGACGTCAATCCGGCGCGCCGCGATCGGCTGAAGGCGGTGCACGGCGCCGAAGTCGTCGACGTGTCCGAGATCGCGTCGGTCGAGGCCGACATCTTTGCGCCCTGCGCGCTCGGCGGCGCGCTCGACCGCGAGACGGTCGCCCGGCTGAAGGCGAAGCTCGTCTGCGGCGCGGCGAACAACCAGCTTGCGACCCCCGACGTCGCCGCGCTGCTGCTCGAACGCGGCATCGCCTATGCCCCCGACTATGTCGTCAACGCCGGAGGTATCATCAATGTGTCGGCCGAATATCTGGGCGAGGACGAAAGCGATGTGAAACTGCGCGTCGCCGAGATCGCCCCGCGCGTCGGCGCGCTGCTCGAACGCGCCGCGCGCGAAGGGCGCTCGCCTGCGCTCGTCGCCGACGAGATGGCCGAAGAGGTGATCGCGGGCGCGCAGCGCGAGGCGGCGTGATGCATCGCTTCCGCGTCGACGCGATCCTCGACCCGCAATCGCTGCCGCGCGTCGCCAATTATTTCGCGCAGCGGTCGATCGTGCCGAGCGCGATGGCGATGCAGGTCCTGCCGACGCATATGCGGATCGAAGTGACAGTCGCGGGGCTTCCGCCCGGACAGGCGGCGATCATCGCGGCGAAGCTGGGCGAAGTCGTCGCCGTCACGGGGTCGGAGCTGGAAGAGCTTGTCGCCGAGCTGGCCTGACGAGCCAATGGCGGCCCGTAGCGAACGGAGCCAAGCTCAGCTACGGGCCGCAACAGTATCTCTACTGCTTTGGTAGAGTGACATCGGGGCGATGACTTGGCTAGACAGGGTGCGTTCGAAACAGCGCAGCAACCACTCGATTCATCGCCCGAAATGTCACCGCAGCAAAAGACCAGAACCGGACTCATCATCCGCCACGTCCCGCACGAAGGGATCGCCGGATATCGCGAACCGATCGAGGCCGCGGGATATGCGCTGGCGCGTATCGACGTTTCCGATACGAATTTCGGCACCGTCGACTTGGGCGAGCCCGACCTGCTCATCATGATGGGCGGTCCGATGGGGGTTTATGAGCAGGACGCGCATCCGTGGATCGCCTGCCAGCTCCGCCGGCTTGCGCGCCGGCTCGACGCGGGGCGGCCGACGCTCGGGGTGTGCTTCGGGGCGCAGATGATCGCCGCGGCGATGGGCGCGCGTGTCTATCCGGGGCCGGCGAAGGAGGTTGGATTTCACCCGCTGAGCTTTGTCGACACGGCCTCGCCGCTGCGCCACCTTGCCGATGTGCCCGTGCTCCATTGGCACGGCGACACCTTCGACCTTCCCGATGACGTCGAATTGCTGGCATCGACGCCCGCCTATCCGCATCAGGCATTTCGGCGCGGCAACAATATCCTCGCGCTGCAGTTTCACGGCGAAATGGGGCTCGATCCGCGGTTCGATGAATGGCTGCGCCAATGGCCCGATGCGTTGGGCGAAACCGGTGGAAGCGTGGAAGGGATGCGAGACCTCCACCGGCAGCACGGTCCGTCCGCCGTGGCGGCGGGGCGCGCGATGATCGTCGAATGGCTCGCCGGGCTGACCGACTGACCGGCCTTCGACCTTCAAGATTTTCTTTCGCCATCGCGAGGCCGCGGCGGCTTGCCTCGCCCGCGGACGCGTGCGAGGGGCACCGGCGAGCAGTCGGAGACGAAGACGATGCAGTTCGACGTGGTGATAGTGGGCGCGGGTCATGGCGGGGCGCAGGTGGCGATCATGCTGCGTACGCAGAAATTTGCAGGGACCATCGCGATCATCGGCGAAGAGCCCGAACTTCCCTACGAACGCCCGCCGCTGTCGAAAGAATATTTCGCGGGCGAGAAGGAATTCGAACGCATCCAGCTGCGCCCCGCCAAATATTGGGACGAGCGCGAAGTCACGATGCTGCTCGGCAAACGCGTCGCGCGCGTCGATCCCGCCGCGCACACCGTCACCACCGATGGCGGCGAGACGATCGGCTATGGCAAGCTTGTCTGGGCGACCGGGGGATCTCCGCGCATGCTCCCGATCCCCGGCGGCGACTTGCCCGGCGTGCAGGGCGTGCGCACGCGCGCCGATGCCGACGCGATGAAGGCGGCGTCGGAAACCGCGGGCCAGATCGTCGTGATCGGCGGCGGCTATATCGGGCTCGAAGCCGCGGCGGTGCTGAGCAAGGCGGGCAAGAAGGTCGTGCTCCTGGAAGCGCTCGACCGCGTGCTCGCGCGCGTCGCGGGCGAAGAGCTGTCGCGCTTCTACGAAAAGGAACACCGCGACCATGGCGTCGACCTCAGGCTCGGCGTGTGCGTCGATGCGATCGAGGGTGAGACGAAGGTCACCGGCGTCCGCCTCGCCGACGGCGAGGTGATCCCCGCCGATCTCGTCATCGTCGGTATCGGTATCGTGCCCGCGGTCGAGCCGTTGATCGCCGCGGGGGCCGACTGCGCCAACGGCGTGCGCGTCGACCGCCTCTGCAAGACGAGCCTGCCCGATGTCTATGCAATCGGCGACTGCGCATCGCATGCGAACGACTTCGCCGAGGGCGCCGAGATCCGGCTGGAATCGGTGCAGAATGCCAATGACCAGGCGAATGTCGTCGCAAAGGGTATCGTCGGCGACGAAGCACCCTATCATGCGATCCCCTGGTTCTGGTCGAACCAGTACGACCTCAAGCTCCAGACCGCGGGCCTCTCGACCGGCCATGACCAGGCGGTGCTGCGCGGCGATCCCGCCACGCGCAGCTTCTCGGTCATTTACCTCAAGGCGGGCAAGGTCATCGCGCTCGACTGCGTCAATGCGACCAGGGACTATGTCCAGGGCCGCATGATCGTCACCGCGGGGCTGGTGGCGACGGCCGGGCAGCTCGCCGACACCGAAACCCCGCTGAAAGCTCTGCTCCCCGCCTGACCGCTACCAGCGGATCGTCACTCCGACCGTGCCGCCGTAACGCCGGCTGCGCGGCCCGTCGGCGTCGAACGCATAATCGCCCTTCACATGCACCGCGACGCTTGTCCCGAGGCGTGCGATCAGCCCGGCGCCGACCTCCGCCTCGGTGCGGCCGAGGTCGGTGCGGATCGGATCGGTGCCGAAGCGCGTTGACTGGTCGCCCGAAAAGCCGTGCCACAGGCTGGCGTGGAGATAGGGCTGGAAGCTGCCATATTCGCCCTGGAGGCGCAGCCCGGCGCGCCCCGTAAGCGAATCGCCCGTGGCGAAATCGATCGTCGAGAAGGCGTCGGCGCGGTCGTCGAGCTTGACCTGCTGCCACAAGAGCTGCGCCTGCGGTTCGAGCGTCCACTTGCCCGAGAGCGCGATCGGATATCCGGCCTCGAGCGATGCGGTCCAGCCGGTGCCGTCGACGTCGATCGCCATGCCCGAACTGGCGGCGGCGGTGCCGTCGAACCAGCTGTGCATCGCGACCAGGTCGACGTACCAGCCGCTTGTCCCGACCAAAGTCGCATAACCGGCAAGGCTCGTCGCCTTGACGTCGATCTGGCCGACGGTCAGGTCGTTCCAGCCGAGCGCGCCGCCGCGGACGGTGCCGTCGGTCGACGATCGCCCGACAAAGGCGCCAAGGCGGATGTTCGTCCCGCCATCCTCGCCCCAGCCGGCAAAATCCTGCCCGATCTGGAAACCCGAGAGGTCGCCGTCGAGCGAGGGCGCGACGTCGCCGTCCCATTTGATGTCGCTATTCTCGGCAAAGACGCGGCCCCATGTCGCGGGCAGCACCCCGCCGCCGCGCAGCAGCGCCTGCTCGCCGCGGCGCTCGTGGAAGGTGCCGAGCGTCGCCGACGCCAGATGATGCGCGACGGGCACCGCCGCGACAAAGGCTGCGACCTCGGGGCGGAAGAGCGGAACGACTTCGCCGGCCTCGGCGACCACCGGAGTTGCGTCGGGCGTCGGCGGTTCCGCCGCCGGGTCGGGGGTCGGCGGGGGCAGCGGCGCGGGTTCGGCCGGCGGTTCGGGCGGCGGCGGCGGCGCTGCGGGCTCGGGCGCCGGGGGCGGCTCGGGCGTCGGCGGCGGCGGCGGATCGGTAACCGTCACCGGCGGCGCAGGGTCGACCGGGTCGGGATCGACCGGCGTCGGCTCGGGCGGCGGGGGCGGTGGGGGCGGGGCCGGCGGCGGCGGGGGCGCCGGCGGTTCGGGCGGCAGAGGTTCGGGCGCGGGCGCCGGTGGCGGCGGCGTCAGCACCGGCGGCGCGGGCGCGGGCTCGGGCGGCGGCGGGGCCGCGGGTGCCGGCGGGGGCGGCAGCGTCGAGCGCAGATACCAATTGTCCCCCGTGCCGGTGGTCGTGCCGCCGCGGAACAGGAAATATTCATAGGCGCCGACGGCGACGCGCTGGTTGAGCGCAAAAGCGCCGCTCGCGGTCGTTCCGCCATTGATCGCCTCGACGACAAGAATGCCGTTCTGCGCCGTGACGCCCCTGGTTCCGCCGGCGTTGAGCACGGTGATTCCCGTTGTGCCCGACGCGGCGCCCGCGTCGATGACCAGCTTGTCGGATAGCGATGCATCGTCGCCGAGCACGGTATCGATGAGCAGCAGCCCGCCGTCGCCGACATAATTGCCGCGCACGGTGAAGCTGTCGCCCGGCGTATTGCCGCCATTGGTCAGGTCGATCCGTCCGGCGTTCACCAGCGTCGCGCGCTGCCCCGCGGTAAAGGCCGTAATCCCGCCCTGAAGGCCGCCGCCGAAGATCGTGCTCGACGCGTCGAGTTCGAAACGGCCGGTGCCCGTCCCCGCATCGCCGAGCGTCAGGAAACCGTCGAAGGTCAGTTCGCTATCGTTGGTGGCCCGGATCAGTTCCCAGCCGTCGAAGCGCGCGATTCCCCCGCTTGTGACATTGTCGAAGGTGAGCGTGTCGCTGCCTTCGCCGCCGGTGATCCGCGGCGACCGGCCGAGATGCGCCGCCGTCAGGTCCACCAGCCGCGCGCTGTCATTGTCGCCGCCGAGATCGACCGTGCCGTGGACGACGCCGCCGCCGTCCCAGGTGAAGCTGTCGGTGCCGACGCTCAGCAGCACGTCGCCGCCGACCGATCCGCCGGTGATCGTCACGCTGTCGGTGCCGCCCGACACGCTGATATTGCCGCCGATCGTGCCGCCCGACAGGATGATCGTGTCGTTGCCGAAACCGGCGACGAGATTGCGGTCGATGGTGCCGCCCGACATGTCGAACAGATTGTCGGCGAGCTTCATATTCACCCGGCCGATGCGTCCGCCCGTCATCCGTGCGGTGTCGCCGTCGTCGAACGCATCGACGATGCGGCCGCCCGACATCAGGAACGTGTCCATCGAACCGCCCTGGTTGAGCGTGTTGATCTCGCCGCCGGTCATCACGAAATCGTCGATGCCTTCGCCTTGCTGCACCTGTCCGGTGACCGTCCCGGCGCTGATCTGGAAGCGATCGTTGCCGTTGCCCTGATCGACCCCGCCGTTGATACGGCCCGAATCCATCACGACCGCGTCGGTCCCGCCGCCAAAGGTCACATTGCCGGCGATGGTCCCGGTTCCGCCGGTAGGGAGCGTCAGCTGGTTGTTGCCGCCCGGGTCGTTCAGGCCGGCGGGGGAGGTGCCGCTGCTGCAGACGTGGGTGTCATTCCCGGCAGTCGGGGTGAAGACGCATTGCGCAAGCGCCGGCGACGCCTGCGTCAGCGTGAGGGCGGCGGCAGCGGTCGACAGCAGCAAATGCTTCCG
Organism: Sphingopyxis sp. BE235; assembly: GCF_031457175.1. Lineage (NCBI taxonomy): Bacteria > Pseudomonadati > Pseudomonadota > Alphaproteobacteria > Sphingomonadales > Sphingopyxidaceae > Sphingopyxis > Sphingopyxis sp. BE235. The sequence continues at coordinate 370,374 of NZ_JAVDWC010000005.1, read as the reverse complement.
GCGCGGGGCGCGTATCGGCTTCGATATGGATTTGGGGGGCATGCGTCCTCATTCCCTTTCGGGTTTGGTATGCCCCCCTGTCCGCGCAGCCTATAAACTGAATGTTGCCAAATTACTAAGCATCAATCGGCGGCGGCGTTTCGTCGCCCAAAGCGCGCTTCAACGTCGCCTTGATATTTCGCAGCAGCCGGCGCAGCGCGATGATGACGATGACCGCGGCAACCGCGAGCAGGATTGCGATGACGATGGCCAGCGGCGGATAGGCGATGGCCAGCGCCAGCAGGCCGCCCGTGGCGACATCTTCGCCGGTCGACACCACGGCGTTGCTGAACGGTTCGGGGCTGACGTTGACGACCGCGCGCGTCGTCGCCTTGGCGCCATGGCTCAGCAAGGCGCCGCCGCCGCCCAGCAGGAAGGCGATGACCTGCCACGCCGGATCCGACGAATCGACCAGCGCCAGCGCCAGCAGCGCGCCGCCGAGCGGGCGGATGATGCTGTGGACCGTATCCCAGATCGAATCGACCCAGGCGATCTTGTCGGCGAGGAACTCGGCGATGGTGCCGACCGCGGCAACGCCCAGCACCCATGGATTGGCGAGCACCTGCAAGGCGGCGAGATGTTCGGGCAGCGGCAGCCAGCCGAAATGCATCGCGGTGCCGGTTGCCAATATGGTGAGGTAGAGCCGCCAGCCGGCAAGGAGGCTGAGGCTGCCCGCGACGCCCAAAATCTCGACGATTCCCAATGCCGTGCTCCCCGTCCCGGATCCCTTGGCCGTGCGTCACCTTGCACCCGTCCGCGTGCCGCCGCAATGCCGGGATGACAAGGGGGTGCAGCACGGTTATCGCTTGCGCCATGACCGATACGCCGACGACCCCGCCCGCCGAACTGTTGCCCGACGGCGCCATTCCCGCCGCGACGCTGGTCATCATGCGGCCGGCGGACGACGGCGGCGCTGACGAGATATTGATGGTCAAGCGGTCGGTCACCATGGCCTTCGCGGCCGGGGCGGTCGTGTTTCCCGGCGGCCGCGTCGACCCCGACGATTATCGGGTGGCGCGCCTTTACGGGCCGGGCATCGACGAAGCCGACGGCGCGGCGCGGGTCGCGGCGCTGCGCGAGACGCTGGAGGAAACGGGTCTCGCGGTCGGTTGGCCGGCGCTGGCCGAAAGCGACGTTGCCGAGGTGCGGCAGGCGTTGCTCGCCGGAACGCTGCTTTCGGACATATTGGCAGCGCGCGGCGACCGAATCGCATTGGAATCCTTCGTCCCCTTCGCGCGGTGGTGCCCCAATTTCAAAGAGGCGCGAACGTTCGACACGCGATTCTATGCCGTCGCCGCGCCGCCGCACAGCCATGAACTCACGGTCGAGGAGGCCGAGCACAGCCATATTTTCTGGGCGAGCGCGAAGGCCACGCTGGCGATGGCCGACCGCGGCGACGTGTCGGTGATCTTTCCCACCCGACGCAATCTCGAACGCCTGGCACAAGTTGCAGATTTCACCAGCTTTTCCGAGCATTCCGGCCAGTTTCCGGTCGAGCTCATCACGCCATGGATCGAGGAGCGTGAGGGGCAGGCCCATCTCTGCATCCCCGGGCATCTTGGCTATCCTGTCACGAGCGAATCCTTCGAGCGTGTACGGCGCGGATAAGTAGCGTTCGATGCAACAACTTTTCCCCTATTTATGATTTACTAAGATTTACCGGGGTAGGGCAAAACGTCGTTGCAATTGCTGAACGCCGTGCCTAATAAGGCCCTGCAGAAGCAGACCGGGGGAAACTTCGCCGGTGTGATTCGACAAAAGTAATCCAGTGGACGGAGAAAATGATGAACCTGCTTAAGAAAGCTGCGATCTCTCTCGCAGCGACCTCGATGATTGCGGCGCCGGTTGCCGCGTCGGCTGCTCCCGCAGCCCGCGCAGCTTCGGCCGTTGACGGCCAGAGCGAACTCGAAGGCAGCACGAGCTGGATCATCGCTGTCCTCGCTCTCGTTGCTGTCGTTGGCGGCATCATCATCGCGTCGGACAACGACGACGACAAGCCGACCAGCCCGTAATAACGGCTGATCTGGCTAGCCAGACTTTCGCAAAGGGCTCCGAGCTTCGCTCGGGGCCCTTTGTTTATTCCGGGTGGTGATACACCCAAGCGTCGCCAGGGCGCGGCGATGCAGGGTCAGAGTGCGATGGTGCGGTTCGTCCGCGATCGCGCGAGCGGGATCGCCTGGCGGGCGCGCCCGGCCGCCGCCGCGTCGATGGGGGCCAGCGTCAGCGCATACGTCTCGGCGTGCGCATCGCCCGGCGTCGCAGCATCGGCCAGAACGATACCCCAGGGATCGACGGCAAGGCTGTGGCCAAAAGTCTGCCGGCCGTCTTCATGCGTGCCGCCCTGCGCCGCCGCCACGACATGACAACCCGTTTCGATCGCCCGCGCGCGCATCAGGACATGCCAATGCGCCTCGCCCGTCGACACGGTGAAGGCGGCGGGGATGGCGATCAATGTCGCGCCGCGATCGACCAGCGCGCGGTACAATTCGGGGAAGCGCAAATCGTAACAGACGCTGAGCCCCAAAAGCCCGAGCGGCGTATCGACCACCGCCACGGCGTCGCCGCCGGCATAGGCGGCCGATTCTTGCCAATTTTCGCCCGACGGCAGCGTGACGTCGAACATGTGGATCTTGTCGTAACGCGCACGGATGCTGCCATCGGCGGCGATGACATGGCTGCGGTTGACGCGCCGTTCGCCATCGTCGGCCAGCAGCGGCATCGATCCCGAGTGCAGCCATATCCCGTGCTTTTGCGCCATCGCCTGCAGCGCCGCGGGCCAGGGGCTGTCGGCTTCGCGGGCCATGTGCGTGCCCGATCGCGCGCGGTCGCGGTCGAGGAGCAGCGACATTTCGGGCAGGAAGACCATCGCGGCGCCGTGCGCGGCGGCTTCGCTCATCGCGCGGTCGATCGTCGCCAGATTGACGGCGGGGTCGATGCCGCTGGTCATCTGGACGAGCGCGGCGAGGGGGGCGGCTGGTGAAGGGATATCCATCGCATCTGGCTAAGCCCGTGGCGTTCGCAGGACAAGCCGCATGACAGTTCAGTGGCCAGCAAGGTTCGAAGGCGATAAGATGGGCCAATGTCCTATTTCTCCCGGCGCGCGCCGCTTCGTTTGACCCGATCCATCCTCCTTGCCGGCGCTGCCGCCGCGCTACTGCTGGCGGGGCCGTCCGTTGGCGCGCAAGGGACGGCGACGAAAACCGCCGGTGCCCAGGCGGAAAGCGGCGACTGGCTTTATGTCGGCAGCGACATTCCGCGCGATACGGCGTGGCAATTCGGCGTGCTTCCCAATGGTGTGCGCTATGCGGTCCGCAACAATGGCGTGCCCCCGGGGCAGGTGTCGATCCGCGTCCGCATGGACGTCGGCTCGATGTTCGAAACCGAACAGGAGCGCGGTTACGCCCATTTGCTCGAACATCTGACCTTCCGTGGGTCGGAGCATATCCCCGACGGCGAAGCCAAGCGCATCTGGCAGCGGTTCGGCGTCACCTTCGGCAGCGATTCGAACGCGCAGACGACCCCGACGCAGACGGTGTATCAACTCGACCTGCCGAGCGTCACGCCCGCCAATCTCGACGAAAGCATGAAATTGCTGTCGGGCATGGTCCGCGAACCGCGCATTTCCGAACTCGCGGTCGCCGCCGAGCGCGGCGTCGTGATGTCCGAGCTTCGCGAAGCCGACGGTCCGCAAAAGCGCATTGCCGACGCGACCAACGCGCATCTGTTCGCAGGGCAATTGCTCGGCGACCGCTCGCCGATCGGCACCACCGCGTCGCTGGGCAAAGCGAGCGCGACCACGGTCGCCGCCTTCCACAATCGCTGGTATCGCCCCGACCGCGCGGTCGTGGTCATCGTCGGCGATGCCGACCCAGCGGTGCTCGCCGGGCTGGTCGCGAAATATTATGGCGACTGGAAAGCCGACGGACCCAATCCCGCCAATCCCGATTTCGGCAAACCCGACCCGGCCAAACCCGCAGCGCGCGAAATCGTCGAGGCGAACCAGCCGCTCGCACTGACGCTCGCGATGGTGCGCCCGTGGAAGAAGCGCATCGACACGGTGGAAAATACGCGGCGGCTCTATCTCGAATTCATCGCGCAGGCGCTCGTCAACCGCCGGCTGGAAAACCGCGCGCGCAGCGGCGGCAGCTATCTGGTCGCGACGGTCGAGCAGCAATATGTCAGCCGCAGCGTCGACGTGACGATGGCGTCGATCGTTCCCCTGAGCGACTGGAAAGCCGCACTCGCCGACGTGCGCGGCGTGATCGCCGACGCGGTGAAAAATCCGCCGTCGCAGGCCGACATCGACCGCGAGGCGAACGAGATTCAGGCGTTCCTGGTCAAGGAACTGGAAAATGCGCGCAACGAGCCCGGCGCGCGGCTCGCCGACGACATGGTCCGCGCGGTCGACATCAACGAAACGGTGACCAGCCCGCAGGGCCAGGTCGACATGTTCAAGGCGATCCGCGCCTCGGCGACGCCGAAGGTGATGCTCGAGATCAGCAAGGCGATCTTCGCCGCGCCGGTAACCCGCGTCGTGCTGACGACGCCGACGGCGGCGGGCGGCGATGCCGCGGTGCTTGCCGCGCTCAAGGCACCGGTGACCGCGCGCGACGACCGGCTGGCGACGGTGAAGGCCGATTTCAAGCAGCTTCCGGCCATCGGCCAGCCGGGCACGATCACCGCGGCCAGCAGCCTTCTCGGGCTGCGCGCCGAGCGGCTCGAATTCGCCAATGGCGTGACCGCGCTGGTGTCGAACAACAAGGTCGAACCGGGCAAAGTGCGCGTCAATGTGCGCTTTGGCACCGGCAACCGCAGCGTTGCCGCCGACGCGCCGAACCTGCTCTGGACCGGCGATTACGCGCTGGTCGCCAGCGGGATCGGCCCGTGGGGGCAGAACGAGATCGACCAGCTGACCAACGGCCGGCAGATCCAGATGAATTTCGCGATCGACGACGATGCGTTCGAACTGTCGGCCGAAAGCCGGCCGGCCGACCTCGCCGACCAGATGCGGTTGATCGCGGGCAAACTCGCGCAGCCGCGCTGGGATGCCGCGCCGGTCGAACGGCTGCGCATCGGTTTCCTCACCGGATATGACCTCAACGACGCGACCCCCAACGCGGTGCTCGACCGCAATTTGCGCGGCTGGCTGACGAACAATGACGCGCGCTGGGCCGCGCCCGACAAGGCGCAGATCGAGGCGCTGACCCCCGCCGCCTTCCGCGCCTTCTGGGAACCGCGCCTCGCCAGCGGGCCGATCGAGGTGCAGATTTTCGGCGACCTCGAAACCGTCGACTACAAGAAGATCCTCGCCGAGACGCTCGGTGCGCTGTCGCCGCGCCAGACCCTCGCGCCGCCCGCCGGCCAGCGCGTCGATTTCGCGAAACATGTCACCGTGCCCGAGATCGCCTATCATCGCGGCGAGCAGGGGCAGGCGGCGGCGATGACCGCTTGGCCGACCGGCGGCGGCCTTGCCAGCCCGCGCGATGCGCGCGGGCTCGAAGTGCTTGCGGCGATCTTCAACGACCGCCTGTTCGACCGCCTGCGCGCCGAACAGGGGGCAAGCTATGGTCCGGTGGTCGACAGCCACTGGCCGACGGGCTTCGACACCGGCGGCTATCTGCTCGTCGGCAGCCTGCTCGCGCCGAAGGATCTCGATCGTTTCTATGGCATCGCCCGCGACATCGCCGCCGACCTCGTCGCAAAGCCGATCACCGCCGACGAGCTGGCGCGCAACGCGGGGCCGATCCGCGAACAGGTCGCGCGCGCGTCGACGGGCAACGTCTATTGGATGTTCCTGCTCGAAGGCGCGACGCGCGACCCGCGTGTCACCGCGGCCGCGCTGTCGATCCAGGACGATATTTCGGCGGTCACCGCCGCCGATATCCAGCGGCTGGCGCGGCAATATCTGACACCCGCGCGCCAATGGTCGCTGGCGATCCTGCCCAAGGGGATGACGCTGGCCGATGCATCGGCCCTGGGTGCGGCGCCTGTCCCGGCACCCGCGGCGGGCGGGCGTTAAGCCTTCTTGCTGCTCTCGATGGGGCGGCGGGTCTTGCGGATGCGCGGCTCGCGTTCCAGCTGGCCCTTGGCCATGATGTCGTGCCGCATTTTGGCACGCACGTCGTGGATCGACGCGATCACCGGCCCCATCGCGACGCCGAGGTCGATAAGCACCGCTTCGGCGAGTTGCAGCGAGCTTTCGAGCGTCTCGGGCACCGCGTCGCTCGCGCCTGCCTGATAGAGGGCGGCGGCATGGTCGGCGTCGCGCGCGCGGCTGATGATCGGCAGGTCGGGATATTTCTGGCGAAGCTGGCGCGTCATGCGCAGTTGCTGCACCGGGTCGTCCATCGTCAGCACGATCGCCAGCGCATTTTCGATGCCCAGCTTGTCGAGGCTGCCCGGCCGCGCGACGTCGGCAAAGCGGACGCTGAATCCATCGCGCCGCGCCGCGGCGACCGTATCGATGTCGGCGTCGATCGCCACATAGGGACGATCATGCTCGCGCAGCAGTTCGGCGACGGTGTGCCCGACGCGGCCGAAGCCGACGACGACGGTGCGGCCTTCGGGCGTTTCGTCGGCTTGCGCGTCGCCCGTGCGCATCTCGATCCGCCGCGCGATATCGTGGCCCACACGCGCGAGCAACGGCGTGATCGTCAGCCCGATCGCGGTGACGAGCTGCCAGAATTCGGCGGTGCTCCGGCTGATGAGCTGCGCCTGCAAGGCGGTCGTCAGCACGATCAGGGTGGTTTCCGACGGGCTCGCCATCAGTAAGCCGACCTCGGCGGCGGTGCCGCGCCGGGCCGCGCCCGAAAAGCGCAGAAGCGCGGCGGTGACGAACGCTTTGACGAGCACGACACCGACGACCGCGACGGCAAGCGCTGGCCATTGTTCGGCGATTGTCTTGAGGTTGAGTCCCATGCCGACGCTGATCAGGAACACCCCGAGCGCAAGTCCCTTGAACGGCGCAGTGATCGCTTCGACCTCGTTATGATATTCGGTTTCGGCAATCATCAGGCCCGCGAGCAGCGCCCCGACGATCGGTGACAGCCCGACCGCGGCGGTCGCGAGCGCGGCGACGATGACGACGAGCAGGCTCGCGGCAAGGAACAGCTCGGGATCCTTCGCGCGCGCGGCTTGCGCGAAGATCTTTGGCAGCAGGAACCAGCCGCCGATCGCGAGCGCGGCGACGACCACCGCGCCTTGCCACAAGGTCGTCAGCAATAGTTCTGCGCTGTCGCCCGATGCCGCGGGCGATAGCGCGGCAAGGATGAAGATGATCGGGACGAGCGCCAGATCCTCGAACAACAGCATCGAAAAGGATGCGCGGCCGACCGCGGATTTGGTGCCCGCTATCGGCAGCACCAGTGCCGTCGATGACAACGCCAGCGCGATGCCGAGGCCGTAGGCGGCGGCGGTCGAAAGATTTCCGGCGAAGAGCAGGGCGGTGCCGAGGATCGCACCGGCGAGCAGCAGCTCGGCGGCGCCGATCCCGAACACGAGCTTGCGGAGCTGCCACAGGCGGCGGAACGACAGCTCGAGCCCGATCGAGAAGAGCAGCAGGATGATCCCGAGCTCGCCGAAAAGCGCGATATCCTCGGTCGATCCGATCGTGACATGTTTCAGCCACGGGTAATCGGCCGCGAGCGCGCCGAGCCCCGACGGCCCGACGAGCAGCCCGACGAGAATGAACCCGATCACGGGCGGCAGGCGGAAGCGCGCGAACGCCGGGATCACGATGCCCGCGGCGCCGAGGACCACCAGCGCGTTGCCGATGGCGGAGGTTTCTGTTTCCGATACCATAAGGGCCGACCTTATGCAGGCCGGCCCCGATTGGCTAGAGGACTATCCCAACCTTTTTGGTTGTTATGCGCCCATCTTGGCTTCGAGGTTCTCGACGATCGCCTCGAAGAAACCTTCAGTGGTCAGCCAGTTCTGGTCGGGACCGATCAGCAGCGCCAGATCCTTGGTCATCTTGCCGCTCTCGACCGTCGCGACGCAGACCTTTTCGAGGTCGTCGGCAAATTTGATCAGCTCGGCGTTGCCGTCGAGCTTGCCGCGGTGCTTGAGCCCGCCGGTCCACGCAAAGATCGACGCGATCGGGTTGGTCGACGTCGCCTTGCCCTGCTGGTGCATGCGGTAGTGGCGCGTGACGGTGCCGTGCGCGGCTTCGGATTCGACCGTCTGGCCGTCGGGGGTCATCAGCACGCTGGTCATCAGGCCGAGCGAGCCGAAGCCCTGCGCGACGGTATCCGACTGGACGTCGCCGTCGTAATTCTTGCAGGCCCAGACGAACTTGCCGCTCCACTTGAGCGCCGAGGCGACCATGTCGTCGATCAGGCGATGTTCGTACACGATGCCGATCTCGTCGAACTGCGCCTTGAATTCGGCGTTGAACACTTCCTCGAACAGGTCCTTGAAGCGGCCGTCATAGGCTTTCAGGATCGTGTTCTTGGTCGACAGATACACGGGCCACTGGCGCGCGAGGCCATAGTTCAGGCTGGCGCGTGCGAAGTCGCGGATCGAATCGTCGAGATTGTACATGCCCATCGCGACGCCCGACGAGGGGAACTGGAACACTTCTTCGTCGATCAGCGTGCCGTCCTCGCCTTCGAACACGAGGCGCAGCTTGCCGGGGCCGGGGACGCGGAAGTCGGTCGCCTTATACTGGTCGCCGAACGCGTGGCGGCCGACGACGATCGGGTCGGTCCAGCCGGGAACGAGGCGGGGGACGTTCTTCATCACGATCGGTTCGCGGAAGACGACGCCGCCCAGGATATTGCGGATCGTGCCGTTCGGCGACTTCCACATCTTTTTCAGGCCGAACTCCTCGACGCGCGCTTCGTCGGGGGTGATCGTCGCGCACTTCACGCCGACGCCATATTTCTTGATCGCGTTCGCGGCCTCGACGGTGATCTTGTCGTCGGTCTCGTCGCGCTTCTCGATGCCGAGGTCGTAATAATGAAGGTCGATGTCGAGATAGGGGAGGATCAGCCGCTCGCGGATCCACTGCCAGATGATCCGGGTCATTTCGTCGCCGTCGAGTTCGACGACCGGGTTGGCTACCTTGATCTTGCCCATGCGTTCAGCCTTTTTCCTTGGGGAGTCGGAGTTGCGAGCGCCTTAGGCAAAGCGGGGCGATTGATCAACTGCCGGTGGAACTGGCCCTGCGCCTTATCCATTGTCAGTATAGAAGCTGCCCCCTAGAAGAACGGCCATGTCCAATATCATATCCTCGAACCGCCCCGGCGGCGGTATCAAATGGCACTGGCCGTCGATCCATCCCGAAGGCCGCAAATTCCTTTTGATCGCCGGTATCGTGACCCTCTGTTTCTGGCTGCTTGGCTGGGAAATCATCGGCTGGCTGATGCTGGGCGTGACCTTGTGGGTCGGTGCCTTCTTTCGCGACCCGGTGCGCGTGACCCCGGTGGGGAGCGATGTCATCATCGCGCCCGCCGACGGACTGATCACCCAGATCGCCGAAGTGCCGCCGCCGCCCGAAATCTCCGGCCCCGACGGGCTGGGCGCCGCGCCGATGCTGCGCGTGTCGATTTTCATGAGCGTCTTCGACGTCCATATCAACCGCACCCCCGTCGCAGGAACGCTGCGCAAGCTCGTCTATATTCCCGGTAAATTCGTGAACGCCGACCTCGACAAGGCGAGCGAGGAGAATGAGCGCCAGCATTTCGTCGTCGAGCGCGCCGATGGCGTGCGCATCGGCTTTACGCAGATCGCCGGCCTCGTCGCGCGGCGCATCATGCCCTTCGTCACGATGGGCAATGAACTCACCACCGGCCAGCGCGTCGGCCTCATTCGTTTCGGCAGCCGCGTCGATGTTTATCTGCCTGCGGGCACGACGCCGCAGGTGCTGCTCGGGCAGCGCACCCTCGCCGGCGAGACGGTCGTCGCGCGGATCGGCACCGCCGAGACGATCGACGGGATCGGTCAATAAAATGACCGAGGACGAGCAGGTCATTCCCGATGCCGCGGGTCGCCGCATCGCCGGGGTCAGCCTGCGCGCCTTTGCGCCCAATGCGATCACCATCCTCGCGCTCTGTTCGGGGCTGACGGGCGTCCGCTTCGCGATCGGCGGCGAATGGGCCGCGGCGGTGACGATGATCATCGTCGCCGGGGTGCTCGACGGCATGGACGGGCGCATCGCGCGGCTGCTGCGCGCGCAGAGCAAGTTCGGCGCCGAGCTCGATTCGCTGTCCGACGTGATCGCGTTCGGCGTCGCGCCGGCGATGATCCTGTTCCTCTGGTCGCTGGCCGACGCGCCCAAATTCGGCTGGACCGCGGCGCTGGCGCTCGCGGTGTGCTGCGCGCTGCGCCTCGCGCGCTTCAATTCGCGCATGGATGCCGATTTCCAGCCGCACAAATCGGCGGGCTTCATGACCGGCATTCCCGCGCCCGCTGGCGCGGGGCTGTCGTTCGTTCCCGTCTATCTGTGGCTGGTCACCGGGAACGACATGTTCCGCGAATGGTATGTCGTGATGCCGTGGGCGCTCGCCATCGCGATGCTGATGATCTCGGCGATCCCGACCTACAGCTGGTCGTCGATCCGCCTTCGCCGGTCGTGGCGCCTGTTCGCGCTGGCGGGGGTGGGCCTGCTCGGCGCCGCGCTTGTCACCGCGCCCTGGCAGACTTTGCTCGCGGTGTGCGCGCTCTATCTGCTGATGCTGCCCTTCGGGCTTGCCAGCTACGCGAAGGTCAAGCGGCGCGGCTGAGCGCCGGCTGCATGCGCGCCGCGGCACGGATCGGGCGCGGGGCATCGCGGCGCGCCGGCGAGCGGCGCAGCGTCATCTTCTGCTCAAGCGGGCCCGACTGCGGTGCGGTTTCGGCCGGGAAGGCGCCTTCGCCGAGCAGCGCCGAGAGAATCGCATTCTCGTTATTCTTGAGCATGGCCAGGATCACCGTGACGCCGAGACCGGCGGCGAGGGCGAAGAGGAGAGCGGCAGCGACCTGAACCATGATCTTGTCCTTTCGGCTTCTGTGTGCGAAACCTTTTGTTAACCAGCGACGGTTTCGTTGGACTTTTCGTTCCATGTTCCCGTTTTGTTCTCAACACTTTTGCGACGAACGGAGTCGCTTTGTCGCCGAGTTGAGGCTGGAGCGCCTGGCTCCTTGAGCCTCCACTGAACGCGAAAAGCCACGCAGACCCCTTGCTTTTGGCGGCCAAGGCGGCTAACGGCCCGCCCATTCCACATGGAAGGCGCACATAAACCGGTGCCGGATCGTCCGCTTGCGGGCCTTCGGTTCTTGCTTTCCAGAGGACCAACCGGAAGGAGAAAGACTATGGCGGCACCTGTCGTCACGATGCAGAATCTTATCGAAGCTGGCGCCCACTTCGGCCACCAGACCCACCGTTGGAACCCGCGCATGAAGCCGTATATCTTCGGCGCGCGCAACGGCATCCACATTCTCGACCTGTCGCAGACCGTGCCGCTCTTCGCGCGCGCCCTCGACTTCATCGCGTCCTCGTCGGCCGCCGGTGGCAAGGTCCTGTTCGTCGGCACCAAGCGCCAGGCACAGGGTCCGATCGCGGACGCCGCACGCGCTTCGGGTCAGCACTTCGTCAACCACCGCTGGCTGGGCGGCATGCTCACCAACTGGAAGACGATCTCGGGTTCGATCAAGCGTCTCAAGACGCTCGAAGAGCAGCTCTCGGGCGACACCTCGGGCCTCACCAAGAAGGAAGTGCTCAACAAGACGCGCGAACGCGACAAGCTCGAAATGAGCCTTGGCGGCATCCGCGACATGGGCGGCATTCCCGACGTGATGTTCGTGATCGACGCGAACAAGGAAGAGCTGGCGATCAAGGAAGCCAACGTCCTTGGCATCCCCGTCGTCGCGATCCTCGATTCGAACGTCTCGCCCGACGGCATCGCCTTCCCGGTTCCGGCGAACGATGACGCTGCGCGCGCCATCCGCCTCTACTGCGATGCGGTTGCTCAGGCGGCGACCCGTGGCGGCCAGCAGGCCCGCGCGAACCGCGGCGAAGATCTCGGCGCCGCTGTCGAGCCCGCCGCCGAAGCCGTGCTGGCCGAAGAAGCGACCGCTCCGGTTGCTGAAGAAGTTGCCGCTCCGGTGACTGAAGACGAACAGGTCCCGGCCGAAGCAGCCGCCGAAACCGAACGTCAGAGCGACGCCTAGTCGCTCTCGGGCATGACGGGACGGCGCGGGCAAGGCTCACGCCGTCCCTGTCATCCCTTTGACTTATCGCCCCGCCATGCGCGCGGGCGTCCCGCGGGCCAGTTGGGCTCGCCCCTTTTGAAAGGATTTTTCCATGGCTGAAATTACGGCCGCTCTCGTCAAGGAACTGCGCGACCGCACGGGCGCAGGCATGATGGACTGCAAAAAGGCGCTCGCCGAAAACAACGGTGACATCGAAGCGTCGATCGACTGGCTGCGCACCAAGGGCCTCGCCGCCGCCGCCAAGAAGGCCGGCCGCGTTGCCGCCGAAGGTCTCGTCGGCGTTGCCACCGACGGCACCCGCGGCGCGATGGTCGAAGTGAACAGCGAAACCGACTTCGTCGGCAAGAACGAGCAGTTCCAGGCATTCGTGCGCGACGTGACGCAGGTCGCGCTCGCCGGCAATATCTCGGACATCGAGGCGCTCGCCGCTGCCGCCTATCCGGGCGGCGAAACCGTCGCCGAAAAGCTGACCAGCAACATCGCGACGATCGGTGAAAACCAGTCGCTGCGCCGCAGCGTCATCGTCTCGGTGAACTCGGGCGTCGTCACGGGCTATGTCCACAACGCCGCCGCACCCGGCATGGGCAAGATCGGCGTGCTCGTCGCGCTCGAATCGACCGCCGGTGCCGACGTTCTCGAACCGCTGGGCAAGCAGTTGGCGATGCACGTCGCCGCCGCGAACCCGCTGGCGCTGAACGGCGACGATCTCGACGCCGACCTCGTCGCCCGCGAACGCGCGATCGCCGAGGAAAAGGCCGCCCAGTCGGGCAAGCCCGCCGATATCGTCTCGAAGATGGTCGACGGTTCGATCGCGAAGTTCCGCAAGGAAAACGCGCTGCTGTCGCAGCTGTTCGTGATGGACGGCAAGACTCCGGTCGCCGAAGTCGTCGCCGCCGCCGGCAAGGATGTCGGCGCCGACGTGACGCTCAAGGGCTTCGTCCGCTTCCAGCTCGGTGAAGGCATCGAGAAGGAAGAAAGCGATTTCGCGGCGGAAGTCGCAGCCGTCGCCGGCGTCTAAAAAAGAAGATTCGGATTGCCGCATTCGTCGCGGTAGTCCGCTTGGCAATGGCGCGTGCCCGAAGAGCCAGTCCCTGCCAATTGGAAGTGTCGTGACGGAGTCGAATTTGCTTCAGCGCTAGGCGCGAGGAGGGAGCGATGGAATGCCATCGTGACCGACGAGCAACGAAGCGCTGGAGCAAATTCGGCCCGCCGCTTCGCGGTCGGCGTGAGAAGCGCTCCGGAGGGCGTCGGATCACTTGCACGGGCTACCGGCCCGCGCTGCGCGTTCCTCCTACCCGGAGCGCTTCTCACGCCGATCCCGATACTTCCAATTGGCAGGGACTGGCTCTAGGGTGCGCGCCATTCGCATATTCATCGATTACATAAGGTTCCCCCGATCATGGCTCTGCCCGGCATGAAACGTATTCTGCTGAAACTGTCGGGCGAGGCGCTGATGGGCTCCAGCCCGTTCGGCATCGACCCCGAAACCGTCGCGAGCATGGCGGCCGAGGTCAAGGAAGCCAAAGACCGCGGGCTCGAAATCTGCCTCGTCATCGGCGGCGGCAATATCTTTCGCGGCATGGCGGGCGCCGCGAAGGGCATGGACCGCGCGCAGGCCGACTATATGGGCATGCTCGCCACCGTGATGAACGCGCTCGCAATGCAGAATGCGCTCGAGCAGCTGGGCGTCGAAACGCGCGTCCAGTCGGCGATCGAGATGGACAAGGTGTGCGAGCCGGTGATCCGCCGCCGCGCCGAGCGCCATATGGAAAAGGGCCGCGTCGTGATCTTCGCCGCCGGCGTCGGCGCGCCTTATTTTACCACTGACAGCGGTGCCGCGCTCCGCGCCGCCGAGATGAAGTGCGACGCGCTGCTCAAGGGCACCAGCGTCGACGGCGTCTATAACGCCGATCCCAAGAAGGACCCGACCGCGGTCCGTTACGATACGCTGAGCTATGACCGCGTGCTCGCCGACAATCTGAAGGTGATGGACGCGAGCGCGGTCGCGCTGTGCCGCGACAATCATATCCCGATCGTCGTGTTCAACATTCGCGAACCCGGCAATCTGGCGCGCGTGCTGGCGGGCGAGGGTGTTTCCACCGTCGTCGCCGACGCGGCCTGAAGACATAAGAGAGGAATAAACGATGGCGAAATATGACAAGGCCGATCTCGAACGCCGCATGCACGGCGCGGTCGAAGCGCTGAAGAGCGACCTTTCGGGCCTCCGCACCGGCCGCGCGCACACCGCGCTGCTCGATCCGGTGACGGTCGAGGTCTATGGCAGCCAGATGCCGCTGAACCAGGTCGCCTCGGTCAGTGCGCCCGAACCGCGCATGCTGTCGGTGCAGGTGTGGGACAAATCGAACGTCGGTCCGGTCGACAAGGCGATCCGCTCGGCGGGCCTCGGTCTCAACCCGATCGTCGACGGCCAGATGCTGCGCCTGCCGATCCCCGAAATGACGCAGGAGCGCCGCAAGGAGCTGTCGAAGCTCGCCGGCCAATATGCCGAAAAGGCGCGCATCGCGGTGCGCAACGTCCGCCGCGACGGCATGGACAATCTGAAAGCCGACGAGAATAAGAAGGAAATCAGCGAGGACGAGCGCAAGCGCCACGAGACCGAGGTGCAGAAGCTGACCGACGCGACGATCGCCGAACTCGACGCCGCCGCGACCGCCAAGGAAAAGGAAATCCTGGGCTAGTGGATCGCATGGTCGCATTGCACAATTTTCGTCATCCCAGCGAAAGCTGGGACCGCAGGCGTGCAGGCGCGGCGCTTGGTCGAAAGCGATCCCAGCTTTCGCTGGGATGACGGATAGACGATGACCGAAACCCATCACGGCGCGCGCCATGTCGCCATCATCATGGACGGCAATGGCCGCTGGGCCAAGAAGCGCCTGCTGCCCCGCGTCGCCGGTCACAAGGCCGGGGTCGAGGCGGTGCGCACGATCGTGCGCGCCGCGGGCGACCTCGGCATCGAGGCGATGACGCTCTACGCCTTCAGTTCCGAAAACTGGAAGCGCCCTGAGGAAGAGGTCAGCGACCTGATGGGGCTGATGAAGCGCTTCATTCTGTCCGATCTCGACGAATTCGCTGCGAACGACGTGAAGCTGAAGGTGATCGGCAACTGGCGCGCGCTCGCGCCCGATGTCGTCAAACTGATCGAAAATGCGCTCGAACGCACATCGGGCAACAAACGCACGACGCTCGCGGTCGCGCTCAACTATGGCGCGCAGGACGAGCTGGTTCGCGCCGCGACCGCTGCCGCCGCAGAGGGCCCGATCACCGAGGAGGCGATCGCCGCGCATCTCGACACCGCCGACATGCCCCCGCTCGACCTGCTCATCCGCACCTCGGGCGAGGTCCGGCTGTCGAATTTCCTGCTCTGGCAGTCGGCCTATGCCGAACTCTATTTCACCGATATCTTGTGGCCCGATTTCAAACCGGCCGACCTCAAGGCAGCGCTCGACCAATTTGCGCGGCGTGACCGCCGTTACGGGGGACTATAGGGCATGGCGACAGCGGCTAAATCGGACTTCTGGGCGCGGATCGGGTCGGCGATCGTCCTGTTCGCGATCGCGGGCACCGCGCTGTGGTTCGGCGGGCTTGCTTTCGGTCTGCTGCTGCTCGTCGGCGGGGCGCTTGTCCTCGTCGAATGGTTCGCGCTGGTTCGCGCAATGACCCTCGGCGGCGGCGCCAAGACGGGCCTCAATGTTCTCGGTCCCATTCTCGTTCTCGGCGCGATGGCGGGGCTCTGGTTCATCCGCGACCATCTCGGCATGACCGCCGCGCTGTGGGTCTTCGGCATGGTGTGGGCGACCGACATCGGTGCCTATTTCGCTGGCCGCGCCTTTGGCGGCGCGCGCCTCGCGCCCAAAATCAGCCCGTCGAAGACCTGGTCGGGCCTCATCGGCGGCATGATTGCGGCGCTGATCGCCAGCGCGACGATCGGCGACCGTGCGGGCATTATCGGCGTTCCGTTGTGGATCGGCCTGTTCATGGGCCTGCTCGCACAGCTCGGCGACCTCGCGCAAAGCTGGATGAAGCGCCGCGCGGGGGTCAAGGATTCGGGCAAGCTCATCCCTGGCCACGGCGGCCTGTTCGACCGCGTCGACGGCGTGCTGCCGGTGGCGCTGCTGCTCGGCGCGCTGGCGTTCGCCGGCCAGATCGCCGTCAGAGCCGCCGCATGACGCAGCGCCGCCTCTCGCTGTTCGGCGCCACCGGATCGGTCGGGCAATCGACCCTCGATCTGGTACGGCGCGATGGCGAGGCTTGGGCTGTCGGCGTGCTGACCGCGAACAGCGACGTTGCCGAGCTCGCGAAGCTGGCAAAGGAATTCCGTCCCGACATCGCGGTGATCGCCGACGAAGCCCGCTATGGCGAGCTCGCCGAGGCACTGACTGGCACCGGCATCGAAACCGCCGCAGGCGTCGAGGCGCTCGTCGAAGCGGCGCAGCGCCCCACCGACCTCGTCATGGCGGCGATCGTCGGCACCGCAGGACTCGCGCCGACGATGGCGGCGCTTGCCGCCGGATACGATGTCGCGCTCGCCAACAAGGAAGCCCTCGTATCGTCGGGCGAACTGATGACTGCGGTGGCGCGCACGTCGGGGGCGACGATCCTGCCCGTCGACAGCGAGCATAATGCGATCTTCCAGTGCCTCGCGGGCGGGCGCATCGATCAGGTGCGCCGCATCATCCTGACCGCGAGCGGCGGCCCGTTCCGCACGATGACCGCCGACGATATGGCGCGCGTGACCCCCAAACAGGCGGTAGCGCACCCGAACTGGTCGATGGGCGCGAAAATCAGCGTCGATTCGGCGACGATGATGAACAAGGGGCTCGAACTGATCGAGGCGCATCACCTGTTCCCCGTCGGGCTCGACCGCATCGAAATCCTCGTCCACCCGCAATCGGTGATCCACAGCCTCGTCGAATATATCGACTGTTCAACGCTCGCGCAGCTCGGCTCGCCCGACATGCGCATTCCGATCAGCAGCGCGCTCGCCTGGCCGCAGCGCATGGCGACGCCGTGCGCGCCGCTCGACCTCGCCAGCATCGCGCGGCTCGATTTCGAGGCGCCCGACGAGGTGCGTTTTCCCGCGACCGCGCTCTGCCGCGCCGCGATCGCCGAGGGCGGCGCGCGCCCGGCGCAGCTCAACGCCGCGAACGAAGTGGCGGTCGCCGCCTTCCTCGCGGGGCGCATTGCCTTCCCCGCGATCGTCGATACGGTGCGCCGCGTGATCGATGCCGACGCGCCCGCGGTGCCGACATCGCTTCAGGACATATTCAGCGTCGATGCCGCATCCCGCGCGGCTGCTCAGCGTTTTGTGGACCAATATGAACATGCCTGACATTCCGCTTTGGCTCTATCCGCTCGCGTTCCTCGCGGTGCTGGGGCCGCTCGTCTTCGTGCACGAATATGGCCATTATATCGTCGGCCGCTGGTGCGGGGTGAAGGCCGACACCTTCTCGATCGGCTTCGGGCGCAAGATCCTCGGCTGGACCGACAAGCGCGGCACCGAATGGAAGATCGGCTGGCTGCCGCTCGGCGGCTATGTCCAGTTCGCGGGCGACCGCGATGCGGTCAGCCAGCCCGATGCCGAATGGCAGCAACTGCCAGCCGACCAGAAATCGCACACATTCCCCGCGCAGCCGGTGTGGAAGCGCGCGCTCATCGTTCTCGCAGGGCCGGTGACCAACTTCCTGTTCGCAATTGCGATTTTTGCCGCGTGCAACATGACCTATGGCGTTGCCACGGTTCCGCCTGTGATCGGCGGCGTGCAGGCAGGCAGTGCGGCCGAGGCGGCGGGGCTCCGTATCGGTGACCGTATCACCGGGATCAACGGACAGTTGGTCGACAGCTTCGGCGATATCCCGAAGATTGTGGCCTATGATCTCGGCAGGCCCGCTAGCCTCGATATCGCGCGCGGCGAGCAGCGGCTCGCGATCACCCTGCGCCCGCGGGTCACGACCGAAACCGACGGTTTCGGGAACAAGGCCGAGGTGGCGATCATCGGCATCCAGTCGGGCGCGCTGACCTATGCGCGGGTCGGCCCGTTGGAGGCGGTGAGGGCGAGCGCGGGGCAGACCTGGAACATCGTTCAGCTGACCGGCAAGATATTGGGCCAGTTCGCGACCGGGCAACGTTCGGTCAAGGAAATGGGCGGGCCGATCAAGATCGCGAAGCAGTCGGGCGAACAGGCGACGCTGGGCGTCGCCGCGCTGATCTTCTTCATCGCCTTCGTTTCCATCAATCTGGGGTTCATCAACCTCTTGCCATTGCCGATGCTCGATGGCGGTCATCTGGCCTTTTACGCCTATGAAGCGATCCGGCGCCGCCCCGCGCCGCCGCAGGCGCAGGAATGGGCGTTCCGATTCGGCTTTGCGGCAATCGTGACCCTTATGCTGGTCGTGACTTTCAACGATTTGGGCTCAATTGGCGTGTGGGACAGGATCGCCCGCTTGATTGGCTAGCGAGTCTGGGGCAGGGAGTGGCGCACGAACCCGCGGTCAGGCGGGTTTGTCGCTTTTGAGTTATTTTTTCGGGATGAACAGCGTGGCTTCACACAAATTCTCGGCGCGGACGCAGCTGTCGGTACTTCTTTTGGCCGGCACGATGCTTGGCGCGCCGGTGATGGCGCAACAGGTTGCGCCGCCAGTCGTCCCGGCTCCGGCTCCCGAAGCGGCTCCCACCGCGACGACGGTCAAGTCGATCACCGTCGTCGGCAACCAGCGGCTCGAGGCGCAGACGATCCTGTCGTACCTGCGCCTGCGCGTCGGGCAGCAATATGACCGCTCGATCCTCGACCAGGCGCTGAAGGATCTGGCCGCGACCGAATTGTTCAAGGATTTCCAGATCACCGACAATGCCGGTGCGCTGACGATCCAGGTCACCGAGAACCCCGTGATCAACCGCGTCATCCTGGAGGGCAACAAGCGCCTGAAGGAAGACAAGGTCCGCCCCGAGATCAAGCTCGCGCCGCGTCAGATCTTCACCCGCTCGAAAGTCCGCGCCGACGTCGCGCGCATCATCGAGCTCTACAAGCGTCAGGGCCGCTTTGCCGCGACGGTCGAGCCCAAGATGGTGTCGCTCGACCAGAACCGCGTCGACGTCGTGTTCGAAATCAACGAAGGGCCGAAATCGAAGGTCCGCCAGATCAACATCATCGGCAACGAGAAGTTCAGCGACGGCGATCTCAAGGACGAGATGGCGACGAAGCAGTCGAGCCTGATGACGATCCTGTCGTCGAACACCAGCTACGACCCCGACCGCCTCGCCTATGACCAGCAGAAGCTGCGCCTTTTCTACCTGACCAACGGTTACGCCGATTTCCGCGTGATTTCGGCGGTGGCCGAGCTGACGAGCAACAAGCAGGACTTCATCATCACCTATGTGGTCGAGGAAGGCGAACGCTACAAGTTCGGCGACATCGACGTGAAGAGCGAAATCCGCGACTTCCAGCCCGAAATGCTGAAGAAGCTGCTGCCGATGAAGACCGGCGACTGGTATGACGCCAAGCAGGTCGAGGACACGGTCGAAAGCCTGAGCGAAACCGCGGGTCTGTTCGGCTACGCCTTTGCCGACATCAACCCCGAATTCCGCCGCGACCCCGAAACGCGGACGATGGCGATCACCTTCAACGTCGCCGAAAGCCCGCGTACCTATGTCGAGCGCATCGACGTCAACGGCAACACGCTGACCCACGACAAGGTCGTGCGCCGCGAATTCCGTTTGAACGAAGGCGATGCGTTCAACAGCTTCGGCGTCAAGCGTACCGAAAACCGCATCAATAGCCTCGGCTATTTCCAGGAAAACCTGGAAATCGAACGCAAGGAAGGCAGCGCCCCCGACCGCATCATCCTCGAAACCAACGTCGAGGAAAAGCCGACCGGCGAACTCTCGCTGTCGGCCGGCTTCTCGTCGATCGAGAATTTCCTGCTCCAGGCGTCGATCCGCCAGCGCAACTTCCGCGGTCTCGGCCAGCAGCTTCAGGCGTCGGTCAACTATTCGAGCTATTCGAAGTCGATCGAGCTCGGCTTCACCGAACCCTATCTGTTCGACCGCAACATCTCGGTCGGCGGCAGCATCTATCGCCGCGATTTGAACTCGTTCAACTTCATCAACAACGACCGCCGGACGACGTTCCAGCAGGTCACGACGGGGGCGCAGATCAACGCCGGCGTGCCGCTGACCGAATTCATGTCGTTCTTCGCGCGCTACAGCATCAACTTCGACGATGTGACGCTCGACAAGGGAATCTATTATTTCGGCGGCGAGTGCGACCCGCTCGTGGCCGGCCGTTACCTGTGCGACGCGATCGGCAACCGCACGACCTCGCTGCTCGGCTATACGCTCGCCTATGACGACCGCGACAATCGCATCCGTCCGACGCGCGGCCAGTCGCTGTCGCTCAGCCAGGATTTCGCCGGCCTCGGCGGCAGCGTCAAATATGTCCGCACGCGCTTGAACGGCTCGAAGCACTTCAACCTCGGCAGCCGCTTCATCCTCAATTTGTCGGCCGAAGGCGGGTATATCTATCCGTTCGGTGGCCGTCCGACCCCGACGAGCGACAAGGTCCGCCTGACCGACCGCTTCTTCCTTGGCGAACCGCAGATGCGCGGTTTCGACATTCGCGGCGTCGGCCCGCGTGTTATCCGCTACTCGGTCGACAATACCGATCCGGCGAACCCCATTGTCGTCACCGACGCCAACGGTGAGCGCGGCCAGATCGACGACGCGCTTGGCGGCCGCGCCTATTATCAGGGCCGGATCGAACTCGATATTCCGCTCGGCACCGGCGCAAAGGAAATGGGGCTTCGCCCGTCGATCTTCGTCGACGTCGGATCGGTGTTCAGCGTCCGCCGCCCGACGCTGACAACGCTTGCCAATTTCAGGGAAACCGACCCCAACGCGCCCGGTTTCGGTCTCACCAAGTCGCTTTGCCGCAACGCGACCACGGGTGTCACCCAGTTCGCGACGGAAACGGTAACGACGCCGACGGGCGGCGTCCCGACGGGCACCGGTCAATACACGACCTGCCCGACCGATTTCTCGCGCCTCGATCCGTTCGAGGAACGCTTCTTCGGCGACACGTGGATGCCGCGCGTGTCGATCGGTGCCGGGGTGAACTGGAACTCTCCCTTCGGTCCCTTCCGGATCGACTTCGCTTACGCCCTTCGCAAAGAAGAGGGCGATGATACCAAACGCTTCTCATTCAATGTAGGAACCCAATTCTGATGAAGAAAATCCTTGCCGCCTCGGCGCTGGCGATTGCCACGCTGTCGGTCTCGCCCCTCCTGTCGGCCCCCGCCATTGCCCAGGCAAAGGGTGTCGGCGTTGCCGACGTCCGCGTCGCCGCCGCCCGCTCGAACGCCTTCCAGACTGCCTCGAAGCAGATCGAAACGACCTACAAGGCGCAGATCGACCAGCAGCAGTCGCGCGGCCAGACGCTGCAGGCCGAAATCAACGTCCTGATCGCGAAATATAACGAAGAAGCGAAGAAGACGCCGGTCAACCAGGCCTCGCTGCAGGCTGCCGCCAAGGCCGTCCAGGACAAGCGCCAGGCCGCGCAGGCCGAGCTCGGTCAGATCGGTGCGCCCGTCGACCTCGCGATCGCTTATGTCGAAGACCAGATCAGCGTTCGCATGAACGAAGCGATCAAGGCCGGGATGACCGCGAAAAAGGTCGACCTGCTCGTCAACCCCGAGGCGGTGATCGCGCGCGAAAACAATGTCGACATCACCGACGCGGTGGTTGCCGAACTCAACCGCATCCTGCCCAACGTGTCGACTGCGGTTCCCGCCGGTTACCAGCCGGGCCAGCTTGTCCAGCAGCGCAACCAGCAGCTGATGGACCAGGCACGCGCCGCGCAGGGCGGAACGCGTCCGGCGACCCCGGCTCCGGCACCGACCGGCACCGCACCGACGACCCGCTAAGATCGATGACGGACGGGGAAAAGCCGGACGGCGCCTTGGGCCCGGTGGATATCCGCCGGATCCTGACGCTGCTGCCGCATCGTTATCCGATGCTGCTCGTCGACCGGGTGGAATCGATGGTGAAGGACACCTCGATCCACGCGGTCAAGGCGGTGACGATGAACGAGCCCTTTTTCCAAGGGCATTTCCCCGGCCGGCCGATCATGCCCGGCGTCCTCATCGTCGAGGCGCTGGCGCAGGCCGGCGGCATATTGGCGATCGAATCGCTCGGCCTCGGCGGCTCGGGCAAGCTCGTCTATTTCATGGCGATCGATGGGGTGAAGTTCAGGAAACCGGTCGAACCCGGCGTCCTGCTAGACCTCCACGTCACCATCGTTCAGGCAAAGCGGAACATCTGCAAGTTCGAGGGCAGGGCGATGCTGGGTGACAGCCTGGCGGCCGAGTGCCAGTTCACCGCGATGATCGCCGACCCGCCGAGCGACTAACCACCACTTGCCAAATCCGGCATTCGCCGTTAGGGGACGCCGCTTCGCGTCCCCGGACGCACAGACTCACGCTGCTGGTCGGTAACCAGCGGCACAGGAGCCAAGAGACATGAAAAACGACATTCACCCCGACTATCACATGATCACGGTCAAGATGACCGATGGCACCGAATATCAGACGCGCTCGACCTGGGGCAAAGAGGGCGACACGATGACGCTCGAAATCGACCCCACTGCGCACCCGGCCTGGACCGGCGGCACCGGACGTATGCTCGACGCTGCGGGTCAGGTCGCCAAGTTCAACAAGCGTTTCGGTGGTCTCACCCTCAAGCGCTAATGGTGCCCACCTCCGCGAATGCGGGGGTGTCAGCTCAGAACCTTTGCAAGCGCGCTTTGCCAGCCGGCAAGGCGCGTTTTGCGTTTCCCGGCATCCAGCGCCGGCGTGAAGCGCGTCGCGGTGCCGCGCATCGCCTTGGCCGCGCTCGCGAGGTCTGGATAAAGCCCCGCGCCGGTGGCAGCGAGCATCGCGGCGCCAAGCGCGGTGCTTTCGACGAAATCGGGCCGTTCGACGGTGATGCCCAGCATGTCGGCAAGGTCCTGCGCCATCCAGTCGTTCGCCGCCATGCCGCCGTCGATCCGCACCTCGGCCCAGTCGACCCCGTCGGCGGCGAAGGCCGATTTCAGATCATGCGCCTGATAGGCTTGCGCTTCCAGCGCGGCGCGCGCGACATGCGCCTTCGTCGTCGCGAAGTTCAGGCCCGATATGGCCGCAAGCGCATCGGGGCGCCAGTGCGGCGCGCCGAGCCCGGTGAGGGCGGGGACCAGATAGACGCCGCCATTGTCGCTCACCGAGCGCGCGAGCCCTTCGCTCTCGCCCGCATTGGCGAGCAGGCCCAGCCCGTCGCGCAGCCATTTGATCAGGCTGCCCGCGACGAACACCGATCCTTCGAGCGCATAGGAGCGCACGTCGCCCTCCTGCACCAATATTGTCGCGAGCAGACGATGGTTCGACACGGGGCGCACCGTGCCGCTGGCAGACAGGATGAAGGCGCCGGTGCCGAAGGTCGCCTTGGTCTGTCCCGGCGACAGGCACGCCTGCCCGATCGTTGCCGCCTGCTGGTCTCCCGCCATGCCGCAGATCGCGATCGCGCCGCCGAACAGCGCCGGATCGGTCGTGCCGACGCGCGTCGTGCAGCCGGTGATTTCGGGGAGCAGGTCCATCGGCACGCCGAGCAGGTCGCACAATTCGCTATCCCAGCCGCCCTGGCCGTTGATGTCCATCAGCAAGGTGCGCGATGCGTTGCTCGCATCGGTGACATGAACGCCGCCGGTCAGGCGATAGACGAGATAGGATTCGACCGTCCCGACCGCGAGCCGGTCGCCGGCTTCCTTCAGCTGCGGCCAGTGCTTCAGCGCCCAGCCGATCTTGGTTCCCGAAAAATAGGGATCGAGCAGCAACCCGCTCTTCGCCTGCGCTTGTGGCTCATGGCCGGCGTCTTTCAGCGCCGCGCAATCGGCGGCCGAGCGACGGTCCTGCCACACGATTGCGCGCGCGAGCGGCTCGCCGGTGGTGCGGTCCCAGAACACCACCGTCTCGCGCTGGTTGGTGATCCCGATCGCGGCGACATGGTCGGCGCCGCCCGCCTGCGCGATCATTTCGCGCGTGCAGGCGAGGGTGGCCTCCCAGATTTCGGCGGCGTCATGTTCGACCAGGCCGGGGCCGGGATAATGTTGCCGGATCTCGCGCTGCGCGCTGCCGAGCGGGGTGCCGTCGGCGCCGAAAAGCATCGTCCGCGTCGACGTCGTGCCCTCGTCGATGACGATGATTTTCTCGGCCATTTATCCCACCCTGTTCCAATCCGTCGCCCCCGCGAAGGCGGGGGCCGCTGGCATTTCTAAAGCAACGTCGCTTGACGTCGATAGCGGCCCCCGCCTTCGCGGGGGCGACGATTATCTTGAAGAAGGAACAGCGTCTTCACAAGCTCAGGGCAAACGGAATAGGTAAGCGCGCAATTATCTTGCAAAACTGCGCAACCCATGCCATATGTTGTGCAGCGCAGCATGGCGGGACCTCCCGCCGTAACCACCGGCAGCGTGATTTTCCCGCCCGAAACAGGCGCGGGACGAGCCGGACCAGCGCTTTGTCCCCAGAGGCACCCTTTCACGCGGGTCGTTTCGAACCCGCGGCCGTGCGCCGTCCGTTCGGACCGAACGGATGCGCCTGCGCGTCGCCCTATGTGAGTATTTTATGACGACTTTTAACGACTTTGGCCTGCACGCCGACATCAATCGCGCGCTTGCCGCCAAGGATTATACCACCCCGACCCCGATTCAGACGCAGGCGATCCCGCCGCTGATGAAGGGCCGCGACCTGTGCGGTATCGCGCAGACGGGCACCGGCAAGACCGCCGGTTTCTCGCTGCCGTCGATCCATCATCTTTTGACCTATCCGCACCGCCCGACCCCGCGCGGCTGCCGCATGCTCGTCCTCGCGCCGACGCGTGAGCTGGCCGCGCAGATCGCGCAAAGCTGCCGCGACTATGGCCGCTTCACCAAGCTCAGCGTCACGACGGTGTTCGGCGGCGTGCCGATCAACAAGCAGATCCGCGACCTGTCGGGCGGCGTCGATATCCTCGTCGCGACCCCGGGCCGCCTGCTCGACCTGATCGACCAGCGCGCGCTGCGCCTCGACGACGTCGAGATCTTCGTCCTCGACGAAGCCGACCAGATGATGGACATGGGCTTCATCCACTCGCTGCGCCGCATCGCCAAGCTGCTCCCGTCGCGCCGCCAGAACCTTTTCTTCTCGGCGACGATGCCCAAGGAAATCGCCCACCTCGCCGAACAGTTCCTCGAGGATCCGGTGACCGTGTCGGTCACCCCGGCCGCGACCACGGTCGAAAAGATCAGCCAATATTCGACCTTCGTCGAACAGAAGGAAAAGCAGGCGCTGCTGCACTCGGTCATTGCCAGCGAAGACATCGACCGCGCGCTGATCTTCACCCGCACCAAGCATGGCGCCGACCGCGTCGTGCGTCACCTCGCGGGCGCGAACATCAAGGCGATGGCGATCCATGGCAACAAGAGCCAGTCGCAGCGCACCCACGCGCTGCAGGCGTTCCGCTCGGGCGACATCAAGCTGCTCGTCGCGACCGACATTGCTGCACGCGGCATCGACGTGTCGGGGGTCAGCCATGTGATCAACTTCGAGATCCCGAACGTGCCCGAACAATATGTCCACCGCATCGGCCGCACCGCGCGCGCCGGCGCCGAGGGCAAGGCGATCAGCTTCATCGCGCCCGATGAGCGTCCGTACATGCGCGATATCGAGCGCGTGACGCGGAGCAAGTCCGAACCGATGCCGCTGCCCGAGAATTTCAACGAGCTGGTGCGCAATCTGCCCAAGCCGGCACAGCCGCCGCGCGACACGGGCAGCCAGGGCCGCGACCCCAATCGCCAGCGTCAGGACGCGCATCGTCAGCGCGATGGCGGCCAGCCGCGCGGCGAACGCGGTCCGCGCCGCGATGGTGCGGCAGCCGGCGAGGGTGCCGAAGGCCAGCGCAAGCGCCGTTTCCGCCCGCGCAACAAGAGCGTCGGCGCACACAAAGGTGCGGTCAAGCGCGTCGGTTGACGCACGCTACCCGTCCGCTAGACCCTTCGCCCACAAGATAATGGGCGAAGGGGTAGCGGATGACGAACGGTGACGGCGCGGCGGCACTCGAAACCCGGCAGAGCGAACGCAAGGTCATCCTGGCCTCGTCGCTCGGCACGGTGTTCGAATGGTATGATTTCTACCTCTACGGCCTGCTCGCGACGATTATTTCGGCGCAATTCTTTTCGGGCGTCAACGAAACCACCGGCTTCATCTTTGCGCTCGGCGCCTTCGCCGCGGGCTTTGCGGTAAGGCCGTTCGGCGCGCTCGTGTTCGGGCGCATCGGCGACCTTGTCGGGCGCAAGAACACCTTTCTCGTCACCATGGGGCTGATGGGCGCGTCGACCTTCCTCGTCGGTGTCCTGCCCAGCTATGCGTCGATCGGCGTCGCGGCGCCGATCCTCCTCGTGCTGCTCCGTCTCGTCCAGGGGCTCGCGCTCGGCGGCGAATATGGCGGCGCCGCGACATATGTCGCCGAACATGCGCCCGAGGGCAAACGCGGGCTCTTCACCAGCTTCATCCAGACCACCGCGACGCTCGGCCTGTTCGCGGCGCTCGGCGTCGTCATCGTCATCCGCTCGGTCATGGGCGAGGCGGCGTTCGCCGACTGGGGCTGGCGCATTCCCTTCCTCATCTCGGTAATCCTGCTCGGCGTGTCGCTGTGGATCCGCCTCCAGCTCGAGGAAAGCCCGGTCTTCAAGCAGATGAAGGAAGAGGGCACGACCTCGAAGGCGCCGCTCACCGAGGCGTTCGGCCGCTGGGAGAATCTCAAATGGGTGATCGTCGCGCTGTTCGGCGCGGTCGCGGGGCAGGCGGTCGTCTGGTATTCGGGGCAATTTTACGCGCTCTTCTTCCTCGAAAAGACGCTGAAGGTCGACGGCGCCACCGCGAACATATTGATCGCCATCGCGCTCGCGCTCGGCACGCCCTTCTTCATCTTCTTCGGCTGGCTCAGCGACAAGGTCGGGCGAAAGCCGATCATCCTCGCGGGCTGCGCGCTCGCCGCGCTCACCTATTTCCCGGCGTTCCAGATGCTCACCGCCGCCGCCAATCCCGCGATGGCCAAGGCACAGCAGAACGCCGCCGTCATCATGGCGGCCGATCCCGGGTCCTGCTCGTTCCAGTTCGATCCGATCGGCGGCAACAAGTTCGAAGGCAGCGGCTGCGACATTATCAAGTCGACGCTGGCAAAGGCGGGTGCGAGCTACACGTCTTTCACGCGCGAACGCATGACGGGCGAGCCCGCGCGCGTGCGCATCGGCTCGCGCGTCCTCGCCGCGCCCGATCCCTGGCGCCTTGCCGAAGAGGATCGCGCCGGCGCGATCGCCGCGTTCCGCTCCGAACTCCAGAATGCGCTGACCGACGCCGGCTATCCGGCAAAGGCCGATCCGGCGGCGATCAACAAGCCGCTCGTCGTCGCGATCCTCTTCTACCTCGTGCTGCTGGTGACGATGGTCTACGGCCCGATCGCGGCATTGCTCGTCGAACTCTTCCCCAGCCGCATCCGCTACACCGCGATGTCGCTGCCCTATCATATCGGCAACGGCTGGTTCGGCGGTTTCCTGCCGACGACGGCGTTCGCGATGGTCGCGGCGACGGGCAACATCTATTACGGCCTCTGGTATCCGGTGATCGTCGCGGTGATCACATTGATCGTCGGGCTGTTGTTCCTGCCCGAAACCTTCCGGCGGAAAATTCACGAGTAGACAATATTGACCCTCCCCATGGCTGCGCCACGGGGAGGATCTTCACATTGACGGAGCAGCCATGCTCGCTAGGTTCGCGCGGAGCCTTGAGGGGGGCATGATGATTGCCGACGACATAGATTTCGATCCGCCGCCGCCACCGCGGCGTCCGTTCTTTCGGCGCAAGCGGGTGCTGATCCCGCTCGCGTTGTTGCTCGCGATCGTGGTCGGTTTCCTCCTGCTCCTGACGCCTGATACCGACCGCGACGCGATGATCGCCAAATATGGCGGCCCGAACGCGGCATTCGTCGCGGGGCCGGCGGGGCAGCGGATTCACTATCGCGATCAGGGCAAGGCGGGCGGCCCCGCGATCATCCTCGTCCATGGCGCCAATGCCAGCCTTCATACGTGGGAACCGCTGGTGAAGCGGCTCGGCGCCACCTACCGGATCGTCACGCTCGACCTGCCGGGACACGGGCTGACCGGTGCGACCCCCGACACCGATTATTCGGCCGAGGGCATGATGAACGCGGTCGACGTCGTCGCGGCGAAGCTCGGGCTCGATCATTTCATCCTCGGCGGCAATTCGATGGGCGGCTGGGTCAGCTGGCGCTACGCGCTCGCGCAGCCTTCGCGCGTCGATGCGCTGTTGCTGATCGACGCCGCGGGCATGCCGCTGCGGCCGGGCGAAAAGAGGCCCGAATCGAATGTCGGTTTCCGCGTCCTCGAATATCCCTTCGGCCGCTGGCTGGCGACGCGCGTCACGCCGCGGATGCTCGTCGAACAGTCGCTGCGCGGGTCGCTCGAGAAACAGGAGATCGTCGATGACGCGATGATCGACCGCTATTGGGAGCTGCTGCGCTTTCCGGGCAATCGCGAAGCGACGGTGCTGCGCGCGCGGATGGACCGCGAGCCCAGGGTGGCGGCGCGTGTCGGCGAGATCGAGGTGCCGACGCTGATTCTGTTCGGCGACAAGGACCGGATCATCAACCCCAGCGCCGCGAAAACGTTCAACGAACGCATCGCGGGGTCCGAGGTCGTGATGTTGCCCGGCATCGGTCATCTGCCGATGGAGGAAGCCCCCGATGCGACCGCGAAGGCGATCGCCGACTTCCTTACGCGGCGGCTTGTTGCCCCGCCGCCGGCGAATCCAGAAACGCGCTGATCCGCGCCGAGATGGCCGCGGCATGCGTGAAAGGGAAGAGGTGCGATCCCGGCACCATTTCCAGCACCGCGCCATCGATCTGGTCGGCGAGCATCTCGCCATAGCAGGCGGGCATCACGCCATCCTGCTCGCCCATCAGCACCAGCGCCGGAAGCTCTTTCAGCCCCGACAGGAAACCCATGCTGCTCCATCCGATCATCGCGGCACTCTGGTAGGCGATGCCGAGCGGGGTCGCGGTCTGGATCTTGAGCCCGCTCGCCAGCATGTCGTCGTCGAACATCGCGGCCCAGCCGATCCCCGGCGCGCCCATGACCGGGGTCGTCGCCATCAGCACAAGACGGCGCACGCGCCCCGGAAACTGGATCGCGATCTGCTGTGCCAGCGCGCCGCCCCAGCTGAACCCGGCGACGTCGATCATCTTGTGCCCAAGGCGGTCGGCGATCTCCATCACCACCGCCGCGATCGTCGGCGCGCCATAGGGCAGCAGCGCGTCGGGCGAACCGCCGACGCCGGGCATGTCGAGCGTCCACACTTCGCGGTCATGGATCTGCGCGAGCAGCGGCGCAGCGGCGACCAGATCGGCACCGATGCCATTGAGGAACAGCAAGGGCGTGCCGGGCGTGCCCGCACGCCAGCGCGCGACGCGGAGGCTCAGGCCGTATATATGCTCGTTGCTGATGGCCGGCCGGCCGCTGATCCTGCTCATGGGCACGCCTTCGCATATCTGGATGACGTGGGGAAGGCGGGGGCTGTATATTCCGTCGCCCCTGCGAAGGCAGGGCCCGCTGGCAGCCTTGCCCCGCCCGTGCCGTGTAAACCGATTGCGGCCCCTGCCTTCGCAGGGGCGACGTCGTTGCTATTCCGTCGTCTGCCGCGCGGCCTCCGCCGCCTGCTCGAAGCGCAGGCAATCGAAAATCTTCGCGCCCGCAAGGAACACCGATCCGGTGCAGGCCAGCAGCAACAGTTTGCCGCCGGTCCCCGGATATTCGTGCAGATAGGCGGCGCCGCGCGCCATCGCCCCGACGGCGAGCGCATAGATGATGAGGCACGCTTCGAAGCGGGTCTTGATGACGAACAGGCGTCCGATTTTTTTCAGCATCACCATAGCCTAAGCAAGCGCCGTGCCACTGGCGCAAATGCGGGATTCGGCGCGCCGGGCTTATGGTAAACTGTAAGTTAATCCGACAGATGGGGGCAAGCCACCAGGGCATCCGTTCGGCGAACAGGCGGTTCAATTCGTCTCGCGAACCCGCGCCGGCGCGCCCAGCGGGCACTCCAGCGCGGCGCGGTCCCAGGCCGCGGCGTCGGCCGCGGCGCCATAGCTGCGCTCAAGGAAATCG
Organism: Sphingopyxis sp. BE235; assembly: GCF_031457175.1. Lineage (NCBI taxonomy): Bacteria > Pseudomonadati > Pseudomonadota > Alphaproteobacteria > Sphingomonadales > Sphingopyxidaceae > Sphingopyxis > Sphingopyxis sp. BE235. The sequence goes on along the minus strand of NZ_JAVDWC010000005.1, from coordinate 339,881 downwards.
AGCAGCAGCGCATCGGGCGACGCCGCCGTCCGCACCGCGTCATAAGGCAGGATATATTCGCCCATGCCGGCGTCGAAGCGCGCCGCGTCGGGCACCGGATAGTCCCGAAACCCGGCCGGTTCGGGATAGGCGTAGGAATAAAAGGCTGGCTCGGGAAAAGCGTCGCCGCCCGGCCAGAAGCCGGCGCTGCTGACCTCGTGCGAATAGGCCTCGCGCGTCACCGGGTCGGGCAGGCCCGGCACGCCGCCGGGGTGCGGCGGCGCCGCGCGGCCCGAAAAGCGCGTGACGGCCAGGTCGAAGCTGCCCCAGAAGAAATGCACCGGGCTCGCCTTGCCCAGAAACCCGCTGCGGAACAGCTTGAACACGCGGTCGACCTGCATCAGCGCGCGCCAGAAACGATGCGCGGCCTCGGCGTCATAGCTTTTGTGGCTCTCGTCGCGCGCGAACGGGATCGGGTCGGGCACCTCGTTCGGCACGCCATGGATGCGCACCGCGATGCCAAGGTCGGCGAGCAATCCCAACAGCCGATCGTGGAAATCGGCGACGCTGCGCGGTTCGAGCACGAGCTCGCGGGTCTGCCCCTGGCTCGTGCGGCAGATCAGCCGGTGGACGATGAAGTCGAATTCGATTTCGAGCAGTTCGTGCCCGACCGGGATCGGCGATGTGGTGAGGCCGCGCGCGCTGACATAGAGCGGCACCTGCCAGCCATGGTTGAGCCAGGGTGTCAGCGACAGGCGGATCTTGCCGACGATCTGCGTCCACAGCTGCAGCGTGATCGCGGTATCGCGCCAGTCGGCCCAGCGCAGTTCGGGCCAGATCGCGGATTGCTCGGTCGGTGACATCGCGGCTTTCCTTCGCCAAATATCGTACGCCGCCCCGCCTGAAGTGTAGCCGTTTCTGTGCCTAAAAATAGCGCGGAATCGGTCCGGCCTACGGCGTCTGGTCGAAAAGGCGGCGATGACATCGGGGTGTGAGCGGACGGTGGCGTCCTTACCCTTCGTCATCCCGGACTCTTACCCTTCGTCATCCCGGACTTGATCCGGGATCCCGCTTTGAGAAGGCATCGGCAGGCTGCGACATCAAGCGGGACCCCGGATCAAGTCCGGGGTGACGAGAGTATGGGGGTCTGCAATCGGTCGGGAGCCAAGCGCGACCGCCGCTAGTTCACCCGCGCAAACCAGATGACGTGCCGCGGGCCTTTGCCGTTGCTGCGCGCGCGCACGCCGACCTCTTCGACCTGAAAGCCCGCCGCCGCCAACCGGCGCGTGAAGCGGGCGTCGGGCGCTGCCGACCATATCGCCAAAATGCCGCCGGGGCGCAGCGCCGCCTTGGCCGTGGCGAGGCCCGCCGCCGAATAGAGACCCTCGTTGGCATCGCGCGTCAGGCCATCGGGCCCATTGTCGACGTCGAGCAGGATCGCGTCATAGCGGCGCGTCGCCGCGCCGATCACCTTCGACACATCGCCGAGGACCAGCTCGACGCGCGGATCGTCGAGACAGCCCGCCGCCAGCTCGGCCATCGGGCCGCGCGCCCACTCGATGATGCCCGGCACCAGTTCGGCCACCGCAATCTTTGCATCGGGCCCGAGCGTCGCCAGTGCGGCGCGCAGGGTGAACCCCATGCCATAGCCGCCGATCAGCAGGCTGGCACCCTTCTGGCTGCGCAGCCGGTCGCAGGTCATCGTCGCCAACGCTTCTTCGGAACCGCTCATCCGGCTGCTCATCAATTCATTGCGATCGATCGCGATGATGAAATCGTCACCGCGCCGGTACAGCCGCAGTTCGTCGCCGCCCGGCACCTCGGCGGTGCCGATCAGTTCGCGAATCTTCAACTTACGTCGCCCTTTTTCTTGTCGTCACCCCGGACTTGATCCGGGGTCCAGGCTGCGGGGGCGGCGATGGATGCCGGATCAAGTCCGGCATGACGAAGCGAATATGCCGTCAAACCAGCTCGCCGAGATCGAGCGTTTCGAGCAGCGCCGCGCGCGCCTTGCGCACGTCGCTTGCCAGCGCGGCCGACGCGAGATCGCCCGGCGCGATCGCTTCGGGCCAGTGCTTCGCCACGACGCCCGCAATCCGGTCGAGCTTTGCTTCGTCGGCGATAAAGCGCGGATCGACCGTCGCCGGATCGGCGACGACACGCAGGCGCAGGCATGCCGGCCCGCCGCCGTTCGCCATCGACTGGCGGACGTTCACCGGCAGCAGGCGGCGGATCGGGCCGTTGCCCGCGACATGTGCCTCCAGCCAGTTCCACACCGCGGGCGTGGCCTGCGCCTCGGTCGGCAGCACCAGCCCCATGCCGCCGCCATCGGGCAGGCTGACGAGCTGCGCGTTGAACAGATAGGATTTGATCGCGTCGGGCAGGCTCACCGCGCTCGCGGGCACCTCGACGATCTCGACCGCGGGGAAGGCGGCGCGGATCTCGGCGTGCGCCGCCTCGCGGTCCTCGAACGCGGTTTCGTGGGTGAAGAGCACATGCTCGTTCGCGACCGCGACGACATCGTTGTGGAACGCGCCGCCCTGGATCGCCGTGTCCGACTGACGGATGAACAGCGTACGCGCCGGATCGAGCCCGTGGTTGCGCGCGATCGCCTTCGACGCGTCGAGATGCTGGCGCGCCGGAAAGCGCCCGCCGCCGACGCCATAGACGAAGATCTCGACGCCTTGCCCGTCGTGCCCGCTGCACAGCCGCATATGGTTCGCCGCGCCCTCGTCGCCGAAGGGGGCGGGGACCGGCGCATGCACCGCAAAGGCGGGGTCGGCGAACGCGAGGCGAAGCTGTGCGAGTGTGCCCGGCCATTCGTGGCTGCGGTGCGGCATGGTGACGAGGTTCGCGACGGTCAGATGGCATTTACCGTCGGCGCTGTCGGGCGCGGGGGAGACGGTCGCGGCGTTCGCGGCCCACATCGACGACGCCGACCACGCCTGCGCGCGCAAATGCCCCTCGGCATCTTCGGGGGTCGTGCCGAGCGTCGCAAGCCACGGCGCGTCGGGCCGGTCGAGCGGGGTGAAGAAGCCCTGCGGCAGCCCGAGCGTCAGATTGTGGCGCATCTTCTCGATGCCCTGCAGCGCCGCGGCGCGCGGCTGCGACACGTCGCCGGCATTGCTCGCCGACGCGATATTGCCGCGGCTGAGCCCCGCATAATTGTGGCTCGGGCCGATGATCCCGTCGAAATTGATTTCGGTCAGCATCGTTTAACGTCCGATCCAGCTGATGCCGCTGCCCTTGCCGACACCCAGCAGCTTCGCGGCCTCGCTGTCGAGGGTCGCGCCGTCGCCGATCTTGCCAAAACAACAGCGGAAATCGGCGAGTTGCCCCGTCGCGACCAGCGCGTCCTCTCCCGTTTCGGCGATGGCCGAAATCTCGATATGCTTGGCGTCCTTGATGCTCGCGACCTGATCGGTGCGCGCGGTCATCGTCGGGCCGCCGTCGAAGATGTCGACATAATTTTCGAACGCGAAGCCCTCATTCTCGAGCATGCGCATCGCCGCGCGCCCGGTCGGGTGCGGCACGCCGATGACGCTGCGCGCATGCTCGCCCAGCATCGCGATATAGACGGGATGCTTCGGCATCAGGTCGGCGATGAACTGGTTGCCGTGGACCGCATTGAACTGGTCGGCTTCCTGGAAATTCATGCCAAAGAACTTGCCCGCGACCCCGTCCCAGAAGGGCGATCCGCCCGCCTCGTCGATCACCCCGCGCAGCTCGGCGAGGATGCGGTCGCCGAAGCGCGCGCGGTGCCGCGCGATGAACAGATAGCGCGACCGCGCGAGCAACAGCCCGAGCCCGCCGGCGCGCGCCGCGGGGTGCAGGAACAGCCCGCCGACCTCGCTCGCGCCGTTCAGGTCGTTGCTCAGCATCAGCACCTGCGCGTGGAAGGTGCGGTCGAGCTGCTCGCTATGCTTGCTGTCGGTGCCGATGCGGTACGAATAGAAGGGCCAGCGCTGGCCGACCTGCCCGAAAATCTGGCAGGTGCCGCGCACTTCGCCGCTGTCCATGTCTTCGAGCACGAGCAGGTACAGCTCGTCCGACGGATATTCCTTGTCGCTCGCGAACGAGGCTTCGGTGCGCTCCAGCTTGGCACGCAACGCATTCTTGTCGGGGGGCAGGTTGGTGAAGCCGCCACCGGTCAGCTTCGCCATCTCGTAAATGCTCTGCAAGTCGCCCGGCTTGGCCGCCCGGATCACATAATTCACACCGTCCCCCGTTCCGCTATTCTTATCATGGTGAGTGCCGACAGCTGCGCGCGCTCGGCGAGGCTGTCGACGATCAGAAATTCGTCCGACGAATGGATCGCGCCGCCGCGCGGGCCCATCGTGTCGACCACCGGCACGCCGCACGCCGCGATATTATTGCCGTCGCACACCCCGCCGGTCGCGTTCCAGCCGATCGGCAGGCCAAGCGCGGCGCCGCAGTCGCGCACCAGCTCGAACAGGCGCGTCGCCGCGGCGTCGAGCGGCTTCGGCGGGCGATTGAAGCCGCCGTGGACGTGGCAATGCACGTCATGCTCGCGCGAGATTGCCGCGATCGCATCGCGCATCGCCGCTTCGGCCGCCGCCATCGCATCGGGGGTCGACGGGCGCATGTTGACGCGCAGGATCGCGCTGTCGGGCACGATATTGTTCGGGCCGCCGCCGTCGATCTTCGCCGGATTGACCTTGAGCGTATCGGACTTCAGCGCGCCGAGCCGCAGCGCGAGATCGGCGGCGGCGAGCAAGGCATTGCGCCCGTCCTGCGGATTGCGCCCGGCGTGCGCGGCGCGGCCGTGGACGATCACCGAGAAATTGCCGCTGCCCGGCCGCGCGCCCGCCAGCGTGCCGTCGGGCAGCGCGGGTTCATAGGTCAGCGCCGCGGTCTTGCCCTTTGCAAGTTCGGCGATCAGCCGCGCCGACGCCTGGCTTCCCGTTTCCTCATCGCTGTTGATCATCACGTCATAGCCGACGCGGCTCGCGAGCGGCGATGCCTCCAGCGCGGTGAGCGCCGCGAGGATCACCGAAATGCCGGCCTTCATGTCGGCGGTGCCGGGGCCGTTGAGCACGCCGTCTTCCAGCCACTTCAACGTCTGGAATGGGTGATCTACGGCAAACACCGTGTCCATATGCCCGGTCAGCAGCAGCTGCACGGGCGCCTCGGGGCGCACGCGCAGGTGCAAATGGTCGCCGCGCTGGATGGTTTTGACGGTGCCGGCGCTGTCGACGCTTTCGACCGGATCGGCGGCAACCAGCCGGACTTCGCCGGGCAACGCCGCAAAGGCATCGGCCAGTTCGCCCGCGACGGTCTTCAATCCCGCGAGATTGCCGGTGCCGCTGTTGATCGCGGCCCATTTCTCCACCTGCACCAGCATCGGCGCATCGGCGGCGCGTTCGAGCGTCGCATTTTCTGTCGCGGTGAGACTGACCATGGGGTGGCTATAGCGAGCGGCGAGGGGCTTTTGCACCCCCGGGGCGGCACTTTTGTCTTCACTGTGCGGCAAGTCACTGTTCCGGGCCGCTCCCTTCGGTAATGGGGCAGTCGAATTGCACCGAATCGCAACACATTAACCGAAAGTTCGGAACAGCCTCGTTACGCTGACCGAACCGATAAGTGAGTGAGCCGATGACCGCCGCCTTTGTGCTTGGCATCAACATGTCCGTCGCCGGCATTTTCGCCGTTGCGTTCGCCGTGGTCGCGGCGACGAACCGCGACGCGCGCGGCGCGCGGTGGCTTGCGCTTGGCTACGGCATGGGGATCGTCAATGTCGCGCTCGAGTTTCTTCTGACCCGGCAGGTCGATCCCAACCCCGTCGGCATCGGCATTTTCCTCGTCTTCCTGCTCGCGCTCAGCTTCGCGCTGATCGGCGTCGCGCATCATTATCGCGCGCGGCCGCCGTGGGGCGCGATGGCCGCGATCTGGGTCGTCACCATCCTCGCCGTGCCAGTGATCTTCAGCATGACCTACGGCTCGATCGTGCGTCTGATGCTCTACCAGCTTCCCTATTTTGCGATGCAGACGCTGCTCGGGCTCGTGATCTGGCGCTCGGGCCGGCGTCAGGCGCTCGACCTGCTGCTCGTCGCGCTCCAGGTGATCGCGGCCGCCATCTATGTCGCCAAGCCCTTTATCGCGGCGATCGTGGGCACGGCGAGCGCACCGCAAGGCTATATGGCGACGACCTACGCCGCGATCTCGCAAAGCGGGAGCGTCGTCACGCTGATGGCGATCGCGCTCGTCATGCTGCTTGTGATCATGCGCGACACCACCGCGGAGATGGTCGCGCGCTCGGAAACCGATCCGCTTTCGAGCGTGCTCAACCGGCGCGGTTTCGAACATCATGCCGAACTGGCGTTGCTGCGCGGCGGGGACGTGACGGTGCTCGTCACGGCTGACCTCGACGACTTCAAGAAGATCAACGACAGTTTCGGCCACGCCGCGGGCGACGGGGTGATCGCGCATTTCGCGGCGATGCTGGTCGATGCCGCGCCCGCGGGTGCGATCGTCGGCCGGATCGGGGGCGAGGAATTCGCCGTCCTGCTTCCCGACGCGCTGCTGTCCGACGGCCGCCTCTACGCCGAAACCGTGCGCACGACCTTTGCGGCGGCGCAATTGCCGGTGCTGGGGGTCGATCGCGGCTTTACGGCGTCTTTCGGCGTCGCGCAGCGTACCACGGGCGATTCGCTGTTCGACCTGTCGCGCCGCGCCGACGCCGCGCTGTACCGCGCCAAGGCGGGCGGGCGGAATCAGGTGCGGGTCGCGATTGGCGAACTGGCGCCGGCACCCGCCGTGGGTGTTGCCTGATTTCAGACCGCGAGTAGCGGCGTGTCTTCGGGTTGCGGCGGCGCCGCTTCGAAGTTTGGCAGCGGATCGAAAGTCTCTTCGATCAGCTCGATCGACGCGAGGCCGCCGAGCTTGAAATGGCCGAGCCGCGGCTCCTCGTCGGATCGCCAGTTCTTGTTGAGGTTCAGCGCGCTGATAAACAGGTCGCCGCGCCGTTCGAACAGAAGATGCGGCGCCAGCGTCAGGACTTGCCCATTGTAATGCGCGGTCACCTTTCGCTTGCGGGCGATGGCTTCCATCAATTTCAGTCGTGTGTCGTCCATGGTTTCAGAGCCGTTCGGGGGAGAAAGGTTTTATTGTGCAATGCAGCATAATCACATGCGGGCGCGGTGGGCAAGTGCCGAAAGTCCGCGCAGCGGCTGAAAACCTATGCGGGAAACACCGCCCATTGCCAATCGAAATCAATCGCGGCATAGGGCGACGGCCCTTTCCTCCCCGGGTCCACTGGCGCAGCCGCGCCGACCAGAGGGTGCTTGCATGACTGAATTTCTCGATCGCTCCGGCCTGTCCGTCGATTCGCGACTGTCCGACTTTATCGAGCAGCGCGCGCTGCCGGGGACGGGGCTCGACGCCGCCAAATTCTGGAGCGATTTCGCCGGGCTGCTCGGCAAATTCACGCCTGAGAATGCGGCGTTGCTCATCAAGCGCGAGGATTTGCAGGTCCAGATCGACGCTTGGCACCACGGGCGTGCGGGGCAGACGCATGACGCTGCCGCCTATCAGGCGTTCTTGCGCAAAATCGGCTATCTCGTCCCCGAACCCGCGCCCTTTCAGGTCGGCACGCAGAATGTCGATCCCGAAATCGCGACGATGGCGGGACCGCAGCTCGTCGTGCCCGCGCTCAACGCGCGCTTCGCATTGAACGCCGCCAACGCGCGCTGGGGCAGCCTCTACGACGCCTTCTACGGCACCGACGCGCTCGATGCGCCGCCCGCCAAGCCGGGCGGCTACGACGCCGACCGCGGCGCCGCGGTGATCGCGCGCGCCAAGGCGTTCCTCGACGAAGCGGTGCCGCTTGCGTCGGGCAGCTGGGCCGACTGGCAGGGCGGAGAGCCCGCGCTCGCCGATCCGGCGCAACGGGCCGGCAGCAGGACCGGCGGCATCCTGCTCCGCCACAACGGCCTGCACATCGAACTGGTGATCGATCCCGCGAGCGCGATCGGCAAGACCGACCCCGCGGGGATCGCCGACGTCGTGCTCGAAGCCGCGCTGACGACGATCATCGACCTCGAGGACAGCGTCGCCGCGGTCGACGGCGAGGACAAGACGCTCGGCTACACCAACTGGCTCGGCCTGATGCGCGGCGACCTCGTCGAGAGCTTCGCCAAGGGCGGCGAGACTGTGACGCGCGCGATGGAGCCCGATCGCGAATGGACCTCGCCGTCGGGCGAAGCCTTCACGCTCCACGGCCGCAGCGTGATGTTCGTGCGCAACGTCGGTCATCTGATGACGACGCCGATGATCCGGCTGCCGGATGGCAGCGAAGCGCCCGAGGGGCTTTGCGACGCGGTCATCACCAGCCTTTGCTCGCTCCACGACCTCAAAGGGCTCGGCACGCTCCGCAACAGCCGCGCGGGCAGCATCTATATCGTCAAGCCCAAGCAGCACGGGCCCGAGGAATGCGGCTTCACCGACCGATTGTTCGATGCCGTGGAAGATATGCTCGGCCTCGCGCGCCACAGTATGAAGGTCGGCGTGATGGACGAGGAACGCCGCACCAGCGCGAACCTCGCCGCATGCATCGAGGCGGTGAAGGACCGCATCGTCTTCATCAACACCGGCTTCCTCGACCGCACCGGCGACGAAATTCACACCTCGATGCGCGCGGGTCCGATGATCCCCAAGGGCGAGATGAAGGCGAGCGACTGGATCGCCTCCTACGAGGACCGCAACGTCCGCATCGGCCTTGCCTGCGGTCTCAGCGGCAAGGCGCAGATCGGCAAGGGCATGTGGGCGATGCCCGACCTGATGAAAGCGATGCTCGAAGCCAAGATCGGCCATCCGAAATCGGGTGCGAACACCGCGTGGGTGCCGTCGCCGACCGCCGCGACGCTCCACGCGCTGCACTATCATCAGGTCGACGTGTTTGCGCGGCAGAGGGAAATCGCAGGCGAGGCCGTGCCCGCGCTCGACCGCCTGCTCAACATTCCGGTCGCCACGGGACGCAACTGGAGCGAGGCCGAAATCACCCGCGAGCTCGATAACAATTGCCAGGGCATCCTCGGCTATGTCGTGCGCTGGATCGATCAGGGCGTCGGCTGCTCGAAGGTTCCCGACATCGACGACGTCGGCCTTATGGAGGACCGCGCGACGCTGCGTATCGCCAGTCAGGCGCTCGCCAACTGGCTGCTCCACGGCGTCTGCACCCCCGAACAGGTCGACGCCGCGCTGGCACGCATGGCGGCCAAGGTCGACGCGCAGAATGCGGGCGATGCGCTGTACGAGAAACTGACCCCCGACGGCATCGCGTACCAGGCCGCGCGCGCGCTGATCTTCGAGGGCGTGACGCAACCGTCGGGCTATACCGAACCGCTGCTGCACAAATATAGGCAAGCGAAAAAGGCGGCGTAGCGCCAAAGGCGGCTTTCGACCTTCTTTTTCATCGTCACCCCGGACTTGATCCGGGGTCCCGCTGTTGGGTCAGGCCGTGCCGACGCGTCAGAAAAGCGGGATCCCGGGTCAAGCCCGGGATGACGAAGGGGGGGCAACGCCGCCCCGCCTTGATCTGTCACCGCCCAAAAACAGGGCAGCCCGGCGTCATTGCTTCACAAATTGACACCCCCGGCCGCCCGGCGCATATCGCCGCCCGCCGGGGCGCGACTCCGGCATCAACCCAAGGACCGAAAAATGGACCCCGACAGTAGACGTCGCACCATATGTCCGGCAGCCACGGCGGTCCGTCAGGGGTAATCTCCTGCGCATCTCCGGACGCTGGCGGACGCCAGCATTCAGGAGACACTCCATGTTCAACGCTTTCGTTCGCGAGGCCGATCGCCTCGTCCGCGCCGATATCGGCGCGGCAAACCCGCCCGCGATCCTGTGGGCGGATATCGTCCATCCGACCGCCGACGACGCCGCAAATGCCGCCGCCTTGCTCGGGATTTCGATCCCGACGCTGCCCGAAATGCAGGAAATCGAACCCTCGGCGCGGCTTTACGAAGAGGTCGGTGCGCAGTTCATGACGGTGCCGATCGTCGTCGGGCTCGACGGCGATGCACCGCGCCTCGCGCCGGTCACCTTCATCCTCGGCGCGGCGAGCCTCGCGACGGTGCGCCATGCCGAGGCGGCGCCGTTCGAACAGGTCGTCGCGCGCCGGCTGCGCACCAACGGTGCGACCACCGCCGAAACGCTGATGCTCGACCTGATCGAGGCGATCGTCGACCGCGTCGCCGACGTGCTCGAACGCAGCGCGCTTCATTGCGACACCGTGTCGCGCGACGTTTTTGCGCGGAAAGCGGCGGGCGGCGGGGCGGAAGGTCCGGCGCGCGATCTCGAAGCGATGCTCGGCCGCATCGGGCGCGAGGGCGACCTGCTCACCAAGCTGCGCGAATGCCTCGTCGGGCTCGCGCGGATGCTGTCCTATCATGGCACGCGGAGCGAAGGCAGCGCCCGCGAGGCGCGCGCACGGCTCAAGACGATCCAGCGCGACGTGCAGGCGCTGACCGATCACGCCAGCTTCCTGTCGGGCAAGATCAACTTCCTGCTCGACGCGACGCTCGGGCTGATCAACCTCGAGCAGAACCAGATCATCAAGATTTTCACCGTCGCCGCGGTGGCTTTCCTGCCGCCGACGCTGATCGCGTCGATCTACGGCATGAATTTCGACCTCATGCCCGAACTGCGCTGGCAGTACGGCTATCCCTTCGCGATTGGGCTGATGCTCGTCTCGTCGATCCTGCCCTTCGCCTATTTTCGCAAGCGCGGGTGGCTGTGATGCCGGTGGGAGACAGACGATGGGACCATCGAACCGCGACCGTATCGATCTGGACCTGCTCGCCGGCCGGCAGGGCGCGGCGGCGGGCAACGGCAGCGTCACGCTGGGGTCCACGATCCGGCGATAACGGAACGGCGAGCGGCCTTTAGCGACTTGCTGCTTGCGGCGCACACGTGTTAGAACATATATAGAACATCGTTGGAGATGCCCATTGTCCGCCGCCGTCGATCCTGCCTATCGCCATTATCCCAAGCACGCCGAGTTTCGCGAACCTATCGAAGCGGGTGGCGCGGCGCTCAAGCTCTATCACCTGACCGCCACCGACGCGCCGGTGCCGGACGATGTGGCCAGGCTCTGCGCCGACTGGTTCGCCGGACACGCGCCGGCGGCCGTGGCGCCGGGCGATTGCGGCTTCGTCATCCTCCACCGCTGCGGCGCCGATTTCTATTTCCTGCTCGTGTCGGTGTGGCGGGGGTCGAACGAACTCTGGGAAGCCGTCTGGTATCGCCACGGCGACATGCCCGCCTTCGCGCCGTTCGATTCGGCCTATCCGCCGGACGCCGGCGTGGTGCGCCCGACCTTCTGCGTCTGGGAGCTTGGAATCGTCGCGCACGAGAGCGCGGCGTGGGGCCGTTACCTCGCGTCGCCGCGCGACGACACCGCGCGGTCGCGCTGGGTTGATGATATCTTCGAAGGCGCTGTATAGGCGCCGCTCGTTTCACAGGAGTTTTGACGTGCAGATTGCGGTGCTGACCTTCGATGGCTTCAACGAACTCGATTCGTTCGTTGCGGCCGGAATCCTGAACCGTTTGCGGGGGCAGGGCTGGGAAGCGCACATCACGTCGCCGACGCCGCGCGTCACGTCGATGAACGGCGTGACGATCGAACGCCAGCAACCGCTCGACTTCGCGGCCAAGGCCGACGCGGTGATCATCGGCAGCGGCGTCAAAACGCGCGAGATCGCGGCGGACCCGCTGATGCTCGGGCGCATCCGGCTCGACCCGGCGCGCCAGTTGATCGGCGCGCAATGTTCGGGGACGCTGCTGCTCGCCAAGCTCGGGCTGATCGGCGCGCTCCCCGCGTGCACCGACCTCACGACCAAGCCGTGGGTGATCGAGGCGGGAGTCGAGGTGCTCGACGCGCCCTTCGTCGCGCACGGCAATGTCGCGACCGCGGGCGGCTGCCTCGCGTCGCAATATCTCGCCGCGTGGATCATCGCGCGGCTCGCCGGGACCACGGCGGCCGAAGAGGCGCTGCACTATGTCGCACCGGTCGGCGAGAAAGCGGACTATGTGGCGCGCGCGATGGCGGCGGTGCGGCCGTTCCTTGCGGAAGAAAATCTCGCGCGCACCGCGTAACTGGCGATCCCGTACAATAGATCTTGCCCCGGCCTGCTATAATCCGGCATTTTGCGGCGTGCGCAAACCGGGGGCAGGGCAATGACGGCACCGTTTAATTTCGGGCAGCTCAAATTTCTGAAGGCGCTGACCGAAGCGCTGTTTCACGACGCCGAGATGGTGATTTCGGCCGATCAGGTCGTCGCCAACGTCTGCGACCTGTTCGAAAAGGTCGGCGGCACCAAGCTCGACGAGATCCGCCTGTCGCTGACCGCGACCGAACTGGTGCTCGGCGGTCCCTTCTTTACCGAGAATGATGTCGCGGACCGCGTCGAAAGGCTGACCGATCGCCTCAAGAACAGCCAGATCGACCTGTTCCAGGACATGGCGCGGCTGCGCGGCGTCATCTACGCCTGCTATTACGGCCATTGGCAGCCCGGGCTCGAACCCGGCGACCAGAGCGCCAACGCCACCAATCCGGTGCACCGCCAGATCGGCTTCACCCTCCCCAAATTCCGCCAGCGCGGCAGCTATGACGTGCCGCTCGACCCCGTGCACGGGCGCGAGATCGACCCCGCGCATATCCTCGATGCGTCGACGCTCGAGGACGAATATGACGTGATCGTCATCGGCTCGGGCGCCGGGGGCGGGGTCGCCGCCTATAATATCGCGGCGCAGGGCTATAAGGTGCTGATCGTCGAGGCGGGCCCCTTTTATCCCAGCCACGCGATCACGCATCACGAACTCGACATGATCGCGAAGCTCTACAAGCATGGCGCGCTGCAAACCTCGACCAACCGCGATTTCGTGGTGTTCCAGGGGCGCTGCGTCGGCGGATCGTCGACGATCAACAACGGGATATGCCTGCGCGTCAACGAGCCGGGGCGCACGCATCCCGACGCCAGGGATGTGCTCGCCAAATGGGCGAGCATCGGCGCGCCCGTCGACGCCGCGGCGTTCCATGCCAGTTACGATTCGGTGCGCGACAAGCTCGGCATCGCACCGATCGAACCGCGCAGCGGGCGCCACAACGGCCCGCATCTGATCGAGGGATGGCGCACCTATGCGGCGGGGTCGACCAATCCGCGCGACCAGCGCGCGATCGCCGACTGGTTCGCGAAGAATTTCGGCCCGCCGAACACCGCCAGCGCCTGCGCCTATTGCGGCTATTGCAATTCGGGCTGCGCCTATGGCCGCCGCATGGGCATCGCGCAAACCTATCTGCCCGAGGCGTGCCGCGATTTCGGCGCGCGCATCCTGCCGGGGACCAAGGCCGAGCGCATCGTCTGGCAAACCGCCTACGACGGCCGGCGTGAGGCCGAAGCGGTCAAGCTGGTCCTCCCCGACGGGTCGAAGACGCTGGTCCGTGCGCGCGCCGGCGTCGTCGTCGCCGCGGGCACGATCGCGTCGTCAAAGCTGCTCGACCGCAGCGATATCGACCGCACCGGCTATCAGGTGTCGCTCAACGTCGCCTCGCCCGTCGTTGCCTTGATGCCCGACCGCGTCGGCGGCGATGCGTGGGACGAGGACCAGATGTCGAGCTATGTCGACTGCGGCGACTTCCTGCTCGAAAGCCATTTTCAGCCGCCGATGTCGATGGCGTCGCTGATGCCCGGCTGGTTCGGCGACCATGCGAGCCGGATGAAGAATTTCGGCCGCGTCCATTCGGCGGGCATCCTTTTTCCTGCCGACCGCCGCGGGCAGGTGAAGGACGGCAAGCTGGAGTTCCGGCTGGACGTGGACGACGATCTGCCGGTGCTGCGCGACGCGATGGCGACGCTGACCAAGGTCCATTTCGCCGCGGGGGCGCTCGAATGCTATCCCGCGCTGGCCAAAGGGCAAAAGATCACGCCCGGCATGGATGTCGATGCGTTTTTCCGCGATGCGATCCGCGAACAGGACGATGTCACGCTGTCGAGCAGCCACCCGCACGGCGGCAATGCGATCAACGAGGATCCGGCGTACGGCGTCGTCGACCTCGACTGCCGCGTCCACGAAACGACCAATGTGTTCGTCACCGACGCGAGCACTTTCCCCAGCTGCATCCGCGTCAACGCGCAATGGACGACGATGGCGATGGCGCAATATGCGACGGGACGGAGTGATCCGTTCGGGTGAGGGTGTGTTGATCCTCCCTGTCGCGCAGCGATGGGGAGGTGGCAGCGCGCAGCGCTGACGGAGGGGCGAATGGCGCGACGTTGCAGCCCCTCCACCACCGCCTGCGGCGGCGGTCCCCCTCTCCATCGCTGCGCGACAGGGAGGATTGGCTCCTCGCAATAACCTTGCTTTTGTTGGATGGGGCAAACGGGTAAGGGGGCGCCGCCATGACCTTCACCGTTGCCGCCCTCTACCGCTTCGCGTCGTTCGACGATCCCGCCGCGCTGCGCCAGCCGCTGATCGACCTCTGCGCGGCAGAGGGCGTCATGGGCACGCTGCTCCTCGCGCGCGAAGGCGTGAACGGGACAATCGCCGGGACCGAGGCGGGAATCGCCGCGGTGCTCGGCCATATTCGCGGCCTGCCCGACTGCGCCGAACTCGACGTCAAATATTCGGCCGCGACCGAGATGCCGTTCCAGCGGATGAAGGTGCGGCTGAAAAAGGAAATCGTGACGATGAAGGTGCCGGGGCTCGACCCCGCGCGCGACGCCGCTCCTTACGTGGATCCCGCCGACTGGAACGCGCTCGTCGACGACCCGGACACGGTGTTGATCGATACGCGCAACGGCTTCGAGGTCGGCTACGGCAGCTTCGCGGGCGCCGTCGATCCCGAGACCAAAAGCTTCGGCGAATTCCCCGACTGGTGGCGCGCCAACGCCGACCGTTTCGCGGGCAAGCGCGTCGCGATGTTCTGCACCGGCGGCATCCGCTGCGAAAAATCGACCGCCTTCCTCCGCCACGAGGGCGTTGAGGATGTCGTCCACTTGAAGGGCGGTATCCTCGCCTATCTGGAACAGGTGCCCGAGGGCGAAAGCCGCTGGCACGGCAGCTGCTTCGTCTTCGACGAGCGGGTGAGCGTCGGGCACGGCCTCGTCGAGGTCGGCGAGAAGGAATAGGGCAGGAACGACGGTTCGTCCGACGGGGTGATCGACCGCTTTGGGGGTGCTGAGCGGACGTTCATGTTACCCATTTTTCCTTGTTACCCATTTTTCGTCATCCCGGACCTGATCCGGGATCCCGCTTTTTTTAGGCATCGACTGGCTTCGATCTCGCGCGACGCCGGATCAGGTCGGTGATTATCCCCTTCGGACAAGTAGTGTGACTCGCCCTACCACTGATGGTATCGAGAACTGATGGGGCGGGAACTTAGAACGCGGGTGATCCGAACGATTTACACGCTTAGCGCAGAGGTGATTGCTTCTGGGGTTTGGGCTATGATCGATCCCCAATTTCTTTCCGACAACAAGTTCGCGTTCATCGCCTTTGGTGTTTTAGGCATCGCTCTCGCGTGGTTTTATGAGAACGTCAGAGAATTCATCGACTGGAAAATGAACCACCCCGCACCCTCTCTGACTTCGCCTGATCAGGAAGTGAAAGAAGCGCCCGCCGCAGCGGTACAGCCGGAGTTAACGCCGCTGACCCCGGCGCCTTTGGACACTGATTTGCTTAGGGCAGAAATCACATTGAGGGCGGAGCGTGACCGGAAAATTGCCGAGGCCGCCGCAGTCCGCAAGCAACGGCGGAAGGAAAAGGCTGCTGAGATGATATCTAGCGCCGAGCAGTTAAGACCGAAAGACCCGACTCCGCCCGGTCACTACCCCATGGCCGGATCATCGGTTGGCAGGATAACCATCACCAACTCCATAAAGGGGGAAGGCGTTTCGTGGGATGTGTATGAGGCGGAGGAAATAGCCAAGGTCAGGGCGAACGCGCTATATTGTAGCTTAAATACGCCCGAGGAAATTGAGCGTTTCAAAACGCCGGAAGCCAAGCAAGAATTCTACTGCAACCATGCGCGCATTGATGCGATGGTACGCGCGATAAAAGAATGGGAAAAACGTGACGACTGACAGGCCACAACGCTTCGACCCCCTGTCATGTGGGTAGCTCTCGCCGAAGAGAGATATCAATCGAGTAACTTGCCCCGGACACAAAGCCGCGACTGATTGCTGGCGATGTCCGGCATGGGGTTCGGACGGCGTCGGCCTGAATGTCCGCAACCGGACGATTCATGCCGTTCCCGCACCCCGGGCGAAGCCCGCGACCGGCGATATGACGAAATAGGGTCGCTTGTGCGGTAAAACTCTTTCCTACATTTAACCCATATGGTTCTCTTGCGCGGTTTTAACTTACCGAAAGGACGAATCGATGGAAGACGCCATTCCCGACCCCGCCGCCATCGCCGCGCCCGCCAGCTACCACTGGACCCCGGCGCTTCAGCGCGATTTCCTCGGCCGCCTCGCGACGAGCGGCTCGGTGCGCATCGCCGCCGCGCATGTCTCGATGTCGCCGAGCGCCGCCTATCAAATGCGCCGTCGGCCCGAGGGCGCGGCCTTTTCGCTCGGCTGGGCCGCGGCGTTGCTCATCGCGCGCGACCGGCTCGCCGACGAACTGCTCGACCGCGCGATCTATGGGGTCGAGGAAAGTGTCGAACGCCAGGCCGAAGCCGAAACGCAGCGCGCCTTTACCAAGCGCCGCCGCCAGATCCCAAGCCTCGGCCTCGCGATGCTCGCGCGGCTCGACCGCGCCGTCGACGTGCGCGCCCGCGCGGGCGAGGCGATGCTCGCGCAGATCATCGCGGGCGACTGGGCCGGGTTCCTGTCGCTCTTCGATATCGGCGCCGGCCATCCCGATGCGCAGGGCCATGGCGCCGCGCTCGCGTGCTGGCTCGCCGGCCGCGACAATCGCGCCAACCCGCTCGCCAGCCTATGGAAAGACACCCCGATCGCGAATGAAGTTGCGCAGTTTTCCGCGCTTTCCGAAAGCGACCCCGAACCCGAACCGACCCCCGAAGAGGAAGCCGCCGAAATGACGATCTGGGCCGACGAGGAAAGCGGCGAATGGCGCACCAACTTCCCGCCGCCCGACGATTATGTCGGGATCGAGGAAGGCGCGTTCGGCGACAAGGATTATGAACGCACCCTCGACGACGAAGAGGCGGAAGCGTGGGAAGCCGCGCACGCCGAGATCATCGCCCCGCTGCGCAAAGCGGGAGAGGCCGCGCGCCGCGCCTTCTTTGGATTGCCGGTGACGGCGAATGGCCCGGCGCCTGCGGCGAAGGAAGACGCAAAGGCGCTCACAATGGGGACGGTTGAACCCTCTTCGTGAGATGGTGCCTCGCTACCAATCAGCCCGTCGCGCGCGCCGCGCCATATTCGTACCAGCCGAACGGCCGCGGCGTTTTCGGGATGTAAGCGGCCGCCTGCCGGTCGACTGCGAAACCCGCCTTTTCATAGGCGTCGCTGATCGGCCGGGTCAGGTGGCAGTTGCCGCCGATGCGTTTCCACACCGGCTCGATCCGCCGCTGCCACTTCGCGACCCCGGCATCGGGCGCGGCGCCATGTTCGAGGAACAGCGCGGTCCCGCCGGGCTTCAGCACGCGGCGGATTTCGGCGAGCACCGCGGCCTGATCGTGAACCGAGCATAAGGTGAAGGTGGTAACGACGGTGTCGAAAGAACCGCTCTCAAACGGCATCGCCTCGCCGATCCCTTCACGGATATCGGCGTCGATCCCGCGCGCCGCCGCCGCCGCGACGCTCATCGCGAGCAGTTCGGGCGAGGGATCGAGCCCGCTGAAGCTCTCGATCTGCCCCGGCCGGTAAAATTCCATGTTGATCCCGCCGCCGCAACCGAGTTCGAGCACATGCCCGCGCGCGTTCGGCACGACCTTGCTGCGCACCTTCATGATCTGCCCCTGCGAACAGGCGCATTTGATCAGGCGCGGTACTCCGTGACGTTCCCACCAGCTTGCCATTCGCCAGTCTCCCCTTGGCGCGGAAGGTGACCCTTGCTAGCGCGGTTGGCAACACCCATCTGTGCCTGTCCGCACCGCCAACGAAAGATCGTTATGCCCGCCGTTCATCACACCAAGATGCTCATCCTCGGTTCCGGCCCCGCCGGCCTGTCGGCCGCCATCTACGCCGCGCGCGCGGGCATGATGCCGATCGTGGTGCAGGGGCTGCAACCCGGCGGCCAGCTGACGATCACCACCGACGTCGAAAACTACCCGGGCTTTGCCGAGGTGATCCAGGGTCCGTGGCTGATGGAACAGATGACCGCGCAGGCGACGCATGTCGGCACCAGCATGATCTGGGACACGATCGTCGACGTCGACCTGTCGCGCCGTCCGTTCAAGCTGACCGGCGACGGCGGCGACGTCTATATGGCCGAAACCCTCGTCATCGCGACGGGTGCGCAGGCGAAATGGCTCGGCGTGCCGGGCGAACAGGAACTCGGCGGCAAGGGCGTTTCGGCGTGTGCGACGTGCGACGGTTTCTTCTATCGCGGCAAGAAGGTCGTGGTGATCGGCGGCGGCAACACCGCGGTCGAGGAAGCGCTCTATCTCACCAACCACAGCGAAGACGTCACGCTGATCCACCGCCGCGACCATTTGCGCGCTGAAAAGATCTTGCAGGACCGCCTGTTCGCCAATCCGAAGATCAAGGTGCTCTGGAACAAGCGCGTCGACCGTTTCGTCGCGGGTGAAGGCGTGTCGGGGCTGGTCGGCGTCGACCTGATCGACACCGAAACCGGCGCGGCGAGCTTTGAGCCGACCGACGGCGGCTTCGTCGCGATCGGCCACAGCCCGTCGACCGAGCTGTTCAAGGGCAAGCTGCCGCTCGACGACGACGGCTATCTGGAAGTGACGCCGGGTACGTCGCTGACCGCGGTCCCCGGCGTTTTCGCCGCGGGCGACGTCACCGACAAAATCTATCGTCAGGCGGTGACCGCCGCGGGCATGGGCTGCATGGCCGCGCTCGACGCGGAGCGGTTCTTGGCCGAGGCCGAATATCACGCGATGGTGGACGCCTGACAAAACGTCATCCCAGCGAAAGCTGGGACCGCTATCGTCGCCAATGAACGCCAGCGATCCCAGCTTTCGCTGGGATGACTTCATGTTTCGAGAGCCGCCAATATCCGCTGACACAGCCAGTCGGCATCCTCCCCGGCAAAGCTGTGCGACGCGCTGGCGAGGCGTTCGACGGGAAGGCGGCTTAGCGCCGACGGGCAACTTTCCATAAAAGCCTGCGCGGTCCGGTCGCCAGTGGCGAGCATGATCGTCGCGGGCGGACCGAGCACGGCGATCGCACCATCGATCCGCGCCGCGAGACTATCGGGCGCAGCAGGCACGGCAGTCGCCTTGAGCGCCGAAAGCCCGCGGAACAATTTGCGGAAATCGACCTCGCCCTTGATCAGCCGCAGCAGGCTTTTCGGATCCCTCAGCCGCGCCAGATAGCGCGCGCGGATCGCCGAAGCCGGAGGCAGCGCAGGCTCCGCGGCTTCTGCGGCGTCACTGTCGTAAGTCCACGGATTGGCGATGATCAGCCCATCGAGCGCCAACGGCTGGTGAAGCAACAACGCGCTCGCCGCATCGCAATTGCCGAAGCCGATGATGCGCGTCACGTGCGGCGCCGCTTCGCGAAACGCCGCAATCGCCGCATTAATATCGGGTCCGCTGCTTTCGAACCCGCCATTCATGCCCTCGCTGTCGCCGATCCCGCGCCGGTCGAAACGGAATACCGGATGCCCCGCCTCGGCGACCCGCGCCGCCAGCATCGCCATGCCGCGGTGTGCGCCGCTGCGGATTTCATTGCCACCCGACACGATCAGCAGGCCGGTCCTGCCCGCCGCCTCGTCGAGGCTCGCGGCGAGCGTCGCGCCTTCGCAGGCGAAGCTCAGCTGATGCCGCATGTCGTGCTCCATGCGGAAATGTCGGCGGCAATCGCAGCCGCCATCGCGGCATCCTCGCCCGGCTCGGCGCGCAGCCACAGCGGCGTTCCTGCGATGCCGTCGGCACCGAGGCCGATGTTGCGCAACGGCTCCACCGCTTGCGCCTCGCTCGTGCCGAGCTGCGCGACCATTTCCGGGGACAATCGGTTGCCCGCGACGAGGAGCGGCCTGGTCTTCGCCTCTTCCTGCAAGCTTTCGAGCGAAGAGGTCAGTCCGGCCTCGCGGTCGGCGCTCACCCTTGCACGCATCAGGGTGCGGAGCAGCGACGCTCCACCGGCAGGCGCCAGCCGCCACCAGGCCGCGGCTTTCACCTGGTGGTCGATCAACACCCCGCCGCGAACCGACGCCACAAGGGTCGGGCCGTCGATACCCGCCGCAACCTCGGCAAGCGCATCTTGCCAGCGCGCCAGATCGACCTGCTCCAACGGCACAAGGCTCTCATTCTGCCCCGGCAGGTCGGGCAGCATTGCCGCAAATCCGTCGGCCGCCAGCGCGCGCATTGCGAGCACCAGCGTGCGGCGCGTACGGTTCGCTTCCTCGAACAGCGGCGGGACGATCAGGATGGTGGCGCGGGGCGTGCCCGCGGGGTCGATGCGCAATCGATGTTCGCTCATGCGCGCATCCGGGGTCAGTCGGTCACTTTGCGCAGCGAAAAGGCGAGCAAATTGCCGTAGGTTTCAAAGATTTCGCCGTCGATCTCATCATCGTCGATCAGGATGCCCAGCCGGTCTTCCATCTCGGTCAGCACCGTCGCGACGGCCATCGAATCGAACTCGGGCAGTTCGCCGAACAGTCCGCTATCCTCGGTCAGCGCCGCGGCGCGCGCTTCGCCGAGGCCGAGCACATCGGCGAGCAGAGCGCGAAGGGTGGCGTCGACGCCGGGTGCTTTGGTAGCGGGTTCGGTCATGAGTCTTTCCTGAGCAGCGAACGGGCATATGCCTTCAATGCCGGACCCCATGCCGCGACGCGCGACGGATTGAAAGCCTCGATGCGCCACAGCGGGTCGTGCCGATTCATCCAGTCGCGCTTGTACCCGTCGTTACCGGTGCCGAAATCGACGCGCTTCACGCCATCGACCTCGATCACATGGCGAAACAGCGCCGCCGACAGCAACGTACCCGGCGAGGCTTTCAGGCTGTCCTCGACATGCGCGAGCTTGTGGATGAAGGCGGTGCCGTCCTCGACGGTCCAGAACTGCGCGGCGACGGGGATTCCGTCGATACGCGCGATTCCCATGCGCAGGCGTCCGCCATCGCCTTCGACCTCGGCAAAGGCGCGCAGTAGTGCGGGGTGGCCTTCTTCGGGCTTCCAGCTCGCGGCATAGATTTGTTCGTAAGCCGCCCAGCTCCCCGGATCGAAATCGGTGAGCAGCTGGATATCGACGACACCCTTCTTCGCCTTGCGCTGAACGGTATTGCGCAGCGCGCCGGGCCGGCTCGCCCACCAGGCGTCATGGTCCATCTCGCCCAGGTCGAGCCAATGGCGATCCCCCGCAGGCGCCGTCTTCACCCACCAGCCCGCAGCGCGTAGCGCGGCGGTCAGCGCATCGGGGTCGGCAACAGGGTAAAGCGTCAGACGCGCGGCTTTTTGGCGAAGATCGGCGAAAAGCGCGCCAAGGGCGCCGCTGCGATCGCCGTCGCCATCGAAAAGTGGCCGGATCGAAAAGCTGTACCAGTTGGTGAGGCCGGCCAGATCGCCCGGCGCCTCGACCCGCAGCGGCAACCACGCACGCGTCGCGCCCGCGCTGCCACGTGCGTCGATTCGGTCATGGCCGGCAAAGCCATGCGCGGTGAGCAGGTCGAACCATTCGGCCCGGTCGAACGGCGACGCAAAGCCGGCCGCGCGCGCTGTGGCGGGCAGCCGCTCATCATTAGCGTGATGTTCACCGTTCCCTTGCATGGTGCCGCCCTCTATCACTCCTGTCCTAACAGCCGATGACCAAAGCCGAAAACACATCTTCCAGGCCGATCGACCATCTCACCCGCTGCGGTGCATCGGACGCGGCTGCGCTGCTGATCGGCGATCGGGTAACCACCTTCGCCGAACTCGACGCCGGAGTTGGACGGCTCGCGTCATGGCTGCTTGAACAGGCCGGCGGTCCCGGTGAACGCGTCGCAAGCTGGAGCGCCAAGACGCGGCTCGCCTGCCTGATGCCGCTCGCGGCGGCGCGCGCGGGGCTGATCCACGTGCCGGTCAATCCGTTGCTCAAGGGACCGCAGGTCGCGCACATCCTGTCGGACAGCGGCGCGAAGCTGCTCGTCACCAATGGTGCGCGCGCCGAGATGCTCGGCGAAGGTCTTCCCGACGAATGCGTCGTGCAGGACCTGAAGATCGGCGAGGAAGTGATTGATTCGGGCGGGCAGGGGCTGCCGCTCTCGATCGCCGAGCCCGACGATCTCGCCGCGATCCTCTACACCAGCGGTTCGACCGGGCGGCCCAAGGGCGTGATGCTCAGCCACGCGAACCTGTGGCTCGGTGCCGAAAGCGTCGCTTCCTATCTGAAGATCGTGCCCGAAGACCGTGTGCTCGCCGTCCTGCCGCTCAGCTTCGATTATGGCCAGAACCAGCTGCTTTCGAGCTGGTATGCCGGCGCGGCGGTCGCGCCGCTCGATTATCTGACCGCGCGTGACGTCGTGAAGGCGGTGGCGCGGCACAGGGCGACGACGCTCGCGGGCGTGCCGCCGCTCTGGGTGCAGCTCGTCGAGGCCGAATGGCCCGCCGAAACCGCGGCCCATCTTAAACGCCTGACCAACAGCGGCGGCGCGCTCACGCCGTCGCTCATCGACGCGCTGCGGGCTACCTTCCCGGGCGCCGACATCTACCCGATGTACGGGCTGACCGAGGCATTCCGCTCGACCTGGCTCGATCCGAAATTCGTCGCCGATCATCCGACCTCGATGGGCCGCGCGATCCCGCATGCCGAGATTTTGGTATGCCGCCCCGATGGGACGATCACCGCCGACGAAGAACCGGGCGAACTCGTCCATTGCGGGCCGCTCGTCGCCAAAGGCTATTGGCGCGACGAGGAACGCACCGCGCAGCGCTTCAAACCGGCGCCGCGTGCGTCCGAATATGGCGGCATGGCGGTGTGGTCGGGCGACACGGTGCGCCGTGACGCCAATCATCTTCTCTATTTCGTCGGCCGCGACGACGCGATGATCAAGACCGCAGGCAACCGCGTCAGCCCGACCGAGGTCGAGGATGTCGCGGTCGCTTCGGGGTTGATCTACGAAGCCGTGGCATTTGGCGTGCCCGATCCGCGGCTCGGCGCGGCGATTGTCCTCATCGTGCGCGGCAAGGACGGCGTCGCCGACGAGGAGGGGCTCGCGGCCTATCTCCGCCAGAACCTCCCCAATTTCATGCAGCCGCAGGCGATCGAATGGCGCGAGGCTCTGCCGCGCAATCCCAATGGCAAGCTCGACCGCGTGGCGATTGCCGCCGATTGGGCCAAGGAGTTGACGGCATGAAACCGCATGGCCCGATCCCGCCCGGTTTCCGCGCCGATGTCAGCGGCATGCTGCTGATCGGGGGCGACCGCGCCGAAGCGCTCGCCGACGTCGCGGGCGACACGCCGCTGTTCGCCTATGACAGCGCGATGCTCACCGCGCGCGTCGCCGAATGGCGCGCCGCGATGCCTGCCGGGGTGCAGCTTCATTATGCGATGAAGGCGAACCCTTACGCGCCTTTGCTCGCCTTCATGGCGCGGCTGGTCGACGGGTTCGATGTCGCGTCGGGCGGCGAACTCAAAGCCGCGCTCGGCAGCGGGATGCCCGCGGGCGATATCAGTTTCGCCGGGCCCGGCAAGCGCGACCGCGAACTCGAAGCGACGATCACCGCCGGCGCGACGCTCAATCTCGAATCGGCGGGCGAGGCCGAACGGGCGTTGTCGATCGCCGAGCATCTGGGATTGACGCCCAGCCTCGCGGTGCGCGTCAATCCCGACTTCGACCTCAAGGGGTCGGGCATGAAGATGGGCGGCGGCGCCAAGCCCTTCGGGGTCGATGCCGCCGAGGTTCCGGTGCTCGTCCGGCGCCTGATCGATGCGGGCGCCGACTGGCAGGGTTTCCATATTTTCGCGGGATCGCAGGCGCTGGACGCCGCCGCCATCGCCGAGACGCAGGCGCAGACCGTCGCGCTCGCGGCACGGCTCGCGAACGAGATCGGGGAGACGCCGCCGCTCGTCAATCTCGGCGGCGGCATGGGGGTCCCCTATTTCCCCGGCGACAAGCCGGTCGATGTCGCCTCCGTCGGGGCGGCGCTCGGCGAGACGCTGGCGGTGCGCGATCCGGTTCTCGCAAAGAGCCATTTCGCAATGGAACTCGGCCGCTGGCTTGTCGCCGAGGCGGGGGTCTATCTGACCCGCGTCGTCGACCGGAAGACCAGCCATGGCGAAACCTTCCTCGTCACCGACGGCGGCCTCCACCACCAGCTCGCCGCGAGCGGCAATTTCGGCACCGTGATCCGTCGCAACTACCCGATCGCGGTCGCGGGCGCCTTCGGGCGCGAACCGGTCGAGACCGTCTCGGTGGTCGGCTGCCTCTGCACCCCGCTCGACCGTCTCGGCGACCAGGTCGCGCTCCCGCGCGCCGAGGTCGGCGATCTCATCGCGATTTTCCTCGCCGGCGCCTATGGCGCGAGCGCCAGCCCTGCGACCTTCCTGGGGCAGGGACCGGCGCGCGAAATGCTCGTCTGACACGTCTGAATCTGTTCCTTATCGGGACATTTTCCGACAAGCGTGGTCCAAACTTAGTTCAATACTAACATTATGTTCACCCTTTTCGAGCAATGGCGGAAGCTGACGCAATGGCTGTCGCCGCGGAGTTCCGGACCGCGGTTCCCCTGACGGCTCGAAAGGTTGATGGATTATGGCTTCGTTCCCCTCGCTCCGCATCGCGCGCGCCGCGCTCGTATCGGGCATCGCCGCGACCGCGCTGACGGGTTGCATGGGCGCCGGCGGCAACGCGCCGCAGCTGCCGAGCGCGAACTTTGTCCAGAACCAGGAAGGGCCGGGCGAGGAATATATCATCGGCCCGCTCGACGAGCTCCAGATCTTCGTGTGGCGCAACCCCGAACTCGGCGGCAAGGTCCAGGTGCGCCCCGACGGCCGCATCACCACGCCGCTGATCACCGACATGCCCGCCGTGGGAAAAACCCCCACGATGCTGCAGCAGGACATCAAGCTCCAGCTCAGCCAATATATTACCGATCCGATCGTCAGCGTGATCGTCACCAGCTTCAACAGCACCTTCTCGCAGCAGGTGCGTATCGTCGGCGCCACCGAAAAACCCGCGTCGATCCCGTTCCGCGCCAATATGACCGTGCTCGACGCAATGATTGCAGTCGGCGGCCTCGGCGAATATGCCGCTGGAAACAAAGCGCGACTCGTCCGCTTCGACAAGGGCAGTGGGAAGCAGCAGGAGTTCGGCCTGCGGCTTAATGACCTGATCAAGCGCGGCGACATCAAGGCGAATGTGCGGCTGCAGCCCGGCGATGTGATCATCATCCCCGAAAGCATGTTCTGACCGTAGCCGCCAACCCACCCATCTCCCAAGGATCGATTTCGAGCGATGAACAGCCTTTACGACGAATTCCGGGTAGCGCTGCACAGCGTCTGGACGCGCCGGTGGCTCGTGCTGGCGGTGGCGTGGGGCATCTGCATCCTCGGCTGGCTCGCGATCGCGTCGATTCCCAACCGCTATGACAGCCGCGCGCGCCTGCTCGTCGACGTCAACGAAATCCTGCCCGACGACGCGCAGGGCGGCGGCGGGCGTCCGCAGCTCGACCAGATTCGCGAAACGCTGACCAGCGCGCGCAACATGGAAAAGGTCGCCGCGACGACCGGCCTGCTTCCCGCCGGCGCGAACGAGCGCGAAAAGGCCGGCGCGGTCGGCATGCTGCAAAAGAATATCAAGGTCATCCCGCAGCAGGACAATATCTTCGAAATCACCTCGAGCGTCGCGGTCGGCAGCCTGTCCGACGCCGACAATGCGAAGCTCGCCTCGGGCGTGCTCGACAGCCTGATCACCGTGTTCCGCGACGACCAGCTGCGCGGTGGCCGGATGAACGCGCGCGAGGGGCTGAAATTCCTCGACGCCCAGATCGCCGACCGCGAAAAGGCGCTGCGCGAGGTCGAAGCGCGCCGCGGCGCGTTCGAGGCGCAGAATATCGGCCTGATCCCGGGTGGCAGCGGTTCGCCCGCGCAGCGTGTCGAAGCCGCGCGCGCCGAACTCGGCCAGATCGATTCGCAGCTCGTGTCGGCGCAGGCGCAACTCGCCGCCGCGAACGGCCAGCTCTCCTCGACCCCCGCGACGATCAACATCCCCGGCATGGGCAGCGTCGGCGGCGGCGTCGCGCGCCAGCAGCTTGCCGGGGCGCAGAATGAACTGTCGTCGATGCGCGCGCGCGGGCTGACCGACGCGCACCCCGACGTCATCGCGCTGAAAAGCCAGATATCCTCGCTGAAAGCGATGGCCGACCGCGAGGGTGCGGGCGGCGGTGGCGGCGGCAATTCGCAGAACCCGGCCTATGCCTCGCTGTCGGCGATGCGCGCCGAACGGCAGGCGACGGTGAGCGCGCTGTCGTCGCGCAAGGCGCAGCTCACCGGCGACATCGCCAAAATCACCTCGCAGCAGATCCAGAATCCCGGCATCGCTGCCGAATACGACCGCATCAACGGCGAATATACCGCGTTCAAGGCGCAGTATGACAAATTGCTCGCGCAGCGCGAACAGGTGCGCATGCGCGGCGAGGTGCAGACCGAAACCGACGCGATCAAGATCGAACTGCTCGACCCGCCGTCGAAACCGACCAGCCCCGCGGCACCCAACCGGCCCTTGTTCCTGACGCTCGTCCTGCTCGCCGGCATCGGCGGCGGCATCGGCGCCGCCTTCGGTCTCGCTCAGGTGCGCACCAGCTACGCGACCGCCGCGAAGCTCGAACGCGCGAGCGGCCTGCCGGTGATCGGGTCGATCACCGAAGTCGTGACGCCCGACCGCCATCTCGACCGGCGCAAGAAACTCGTCTGGCTGGCGAGTGGCGGAGGCGCGCTGGTCGGCCTCTATGCCTTGCTGCTGGTCGTCGAATTCATCCAACGCGGCATGGTTGCGTGACGGGGGACGATGACATGAACGACCAACGCAAAGTCAAGCGCCCGCCCTCGCTCCTCGAACGCGCAGCCGACATGTTCGGCCTCGATCCCGCAGCCAATGCGCCGACGATCGACGTGTCGAAACTGCCGCCCGAAGCGCCCAAAAAGGCGAAGAAGGCTCCGGCCGATCCGGTTGCGGAAACCCCGCAGCCCGAAATCCTCGATCCGGTCGTCGAGGCGGCGCCCGCCGTCGAGGCCGCGCCCGCCGCGCCCAAGCCGTCGCCGCGCAAGGATGTCGCCAAGGCGGCGCCCGCCATCGTGCCGACGCGGCAGGGAACGATCGACCGCGAGCGCCTCGCGTCGCGCGGGATGATCGTGCCCGGCACGCCCGTCACCGGCATTTCCGAAGAATATCGCATCGTGAAGCGCGAGCTGATCCGCAATTTCGGCGGCGTCGGCAATCGCCCGATCCTGCCGCGCGGCCACCGCGTGCTGATCGCGTCGGCGAACCCGGGCGAGGGCAAGACCTTCTCCGCGGTCAACCTTGCATTGAGCCTCGCGGTCGAGGCCGATCACGACGTGCTGCTGATCGACGCCGACATTGCCAAGCCGAGCGTGCTCGAAGCCTTGGGGCTCGACGACGGTCCCGGCCTGATGGACGCGCTCGCCGATCCGCACCTGCCGCTCGGCGACTGCCTGATCCAGACCGACATTCCGGGGCTGAAGGTGATGCCCGCGGGCACCGGGCATATGCACGACACCGAACTTCTCGCCTCGGCGCGGACCGAGGCTTTGCTTGCGCAGCTCGAAGCGGGCGCGCCGGGGCGCATCCTCATCATCGATTCGCCGCCGGTGCTCGCGGCGTCGCCCGCGGCGGTGCTTGCCGGGCATGTCGGGCAGACGATCATGGTCGTGCGCGCCGACGAAACGCTCGAATCGGCGCTCCGCGACGCGATCGGCCTGATGGGCGCGTGTCCGCACATCCAGCTGCTCCTCAACGGGGTCAAATTCTCGCCGGGCGGCCGCCGCTTCGGCACCTATTACGGACAGGGAGGCGCGTGATGCGCACCACCACCACCATGCGTCATATGTCGACGCTGGCGGCCGTGCTGCTCGCCGGGACGGCGACGGGCGCGCACGCGCAATTTTCAGGCGATCCGGGAACGGGCAGCGGCAACGCGCCTGCGGCCGGCGCGCCGGCCTCCGAAGGCCGCGCCGCGAAGCGCGCCGAAGGCCGCCGTGCGCAGCGCCAGGTCGACGTCAGCCCCTATCTCGAAATCGGCCAGGTCCTGACCGCCGACCTCAAGAACGGCGGCGACGTCCTCACCTATACGAACCTGGCGGTCGGCGTCGACGCGTCGATCGTGACGCATCGCGCCGAACTCGCGGGCACGCTGCGCTACGAACATCGCATCGGATGGAATGGCGGCCTCGGCGATTCGGACACGATCAGCGGCCTCGCCCGCGGACGGATCGAGGCGGCGCGCGGCCTGAATCTCGAAGGCGGCGCGCTCGCTACCCGCTCGCGCGCCGACGGGCAGGGCGCCGCGAGCGGCCTGTTGATCGGCGACGCCAGCAATGTCGCGAACCTCTATTCGCTCTACGCCGGTCCGACCTTCGCGCGCCGCATCGGCGGGCTCGACGTCGGCGCTGGCTATCGTTTCGGTTATACCAAGGTCGATGTGGACCAGCCGGCGATCCTGTCGCCGGGAACGCAGCCGCAGGATATTTTCGACAGCTCGACGAACCATGTCGCGTGGGCCAGCGTCGGCGCGCGGCCGGGCGACCTGCCGTTCGGGTGGCAAGTGTCGGGCGGGTACGAGCGCGAGGACGCGAGCCAGCTCGACCAGCGCTACGAGGGCAAATATGCCCGCGCCGACGTCACGGTGCCGATCGGCCCGACGGTCGCGCTGCTCGGCGGCGTCGGCTACGAAGATATTGAGATCGGCCAGCGCAATCCGGTGGTCGATGCCAATGGCGTGCCGGTGCGCGATGCCAGCGGCCGCTTCATCACCGATAAATCGACCCCGCGCCAGCTCTCGTTCGATACCGACGGGCTGATCTGGGATGCCGGCGTGATGTGGCAGCCGAGCCGCCGTACATCGCTTACGGCCAGAGTCGGCCGCCGTTACGGCGACACCATCTACACCGGCAGCTTCACCTATCGCGCCGACCATGCGACCGCGATCCAGGTCGGCGTCTATGACGGATTGTCCAGCCTTGGCCGCGGCCTGTCGGGCGGGCTTGCCGCGCTGCCGACGCAATTCGACCCGACCCGCAATCCGATCAGCGGCGACATCAATCCGTGCGTTTTCGGACAGCAGGGCGGCGGCTGCCTCAGCAACCAGCTCGGCAATGCGACCTCGGCGCAGTATCGCAGCCGCGGTGTGCAGGCGACTTTGTCGTCGCGCTTCAGTGGATGGAGCTACGGCGTCGGCCTCGGTTACGACCAGCGTAAGCTGCTCGCGCCCTTGCTGTCGCCGATCGGCAGCCTCAACGGGATCAAGGACGAGAATTATTATCTCTTCGTGTCGGCGGCGCGTCAGCTCGACGTCGATTCGGACCTCTCGCTGTCGGGTTATGTCAATTATTTCGACAATGGCGCGCCGGGCGCCAGCGACGTCCAGTCGGCGGGCCTGACCACATCCTATTCGCGGCGCTTCTGGCGCGGCCTCACGGGGACCGCGGCGGCCAGCCTCAACGCCTTCGACCAAGAAGGCTTCAACAGTCAGCTTATCGGTTCAGCTTTGGTGGGACTTCGTTACAACTTCTGACCAGGCAACGGGAATTTTTGCGATGTACGATCAGTTCTATGGTTTCACCGGGCGTCCGTTCCAGCTGACGCCAGACCCGCATTTCTATTTCGAAAGCGGCACCCACCGCAAGGCGATGTCCTACCTCGGTTACGGCCTCGCGCAGGGCGAAGGCTTCATCGTCATCACCGGCGACGTCGGCGCGGGCAAGACGACGCTCGTCGGCCATCTGATGAACACGATCGACGCCAACCGCCTCACCGCGGTCAAGCTGGTGTCGACGCAGGTCGAGGGCGACGATCTTCTCCGCCTCGTCGCCGAACAATTCGGCATCGAATGGGAAGGGCAGAGCAAGGCCGAACTGCTGCGCTCGATGGAGCAATATCTGCGCGAACAGGCGCGCGCCGGCCGCCGCACCTTGCTGATCGTCGACGAGGGGCAGAATCTCGCGATCTCGGCGCTCGAAGAGCTGCGCATGCTGTCGAACTTCCAGCTCGGCGGCCATTCGCTGCTGCAGATATTCCTGCTCGGCCAGCCCGAATTCCGCCAGACCTTGTTCCATTCGCCGGCGCTCGAACAGCTGCGCCAGCGCGTGATCGCGACGCACCACCTCGACCCGATGGAGCCCGAGGAGGTCGAACCCTATATCCTCCATCGTCTCGGCAAGGTCGGCTGGACGGGCAACCCCAGCTTCAGCCCCGACGCGTTCGAGGAAATCTTCGATTATAGCGAGGGCGTGCCGCGCAAGCTCAACGTGCTCGTCAGCCGCCTGCTGCTTTACGGCGCGGTCGAACAGATGAACCGCATCACCGCGCAGAATGTGCGTTCGGTGGTTGCCGAGATCGAGGCCGATCGCGGCATCGATGCGACGACGCTCGCGCCGCTGCCCGTCGACCAGGTCGTTGCGGCGGCCGCCGCTGCGGTGGCACCGACCCCCGCGCCCTTCGCCGTTCCGACGCCCGCCAACGAAGCGCCGCTCGAATGGCCGCAGCGCGCCGCCGAGCCCGCCGCCGATGGACCTCCGCCCTTCGCAGCGCCCGCCGAACCGGCGCGCGTCGTCACGCTGACCCCGCCCAAGCCCGCAGAGCCCGAGGCCGAGGTTCTGGAACTCGCGCCCGACGCCGCGGCCGACGCACCCGCTCCGGCGGCACCGGCGATCGACCCCGAACATCTCGCGGCACTGGAAAAGCAGATCGCATCGCTCGAGGAACGGCTCGTCGAACAGGATGCCGCGCTCCGCCGCGTGCTCGACCTCTTGATCGAATGGGTCGAGCGCGATCCGGACAATGCCCCCAACCCGCAGAATTCGCGGACCTGGGCTGCCTGACAACCCGGCCAAAATCGGCTATCCCGCTGATGAAGGTGAGGAAAAATGCAGAACGGCCTGTCGGTCGATGTCGAGGACTGGTTCCAGGTCGGCGCCTTTGAGCGCACGATCGACCGTGCCGACTGGCCGACGCTCGAATGCCGTGTCGAGGCGAATTGCGACGCGGTGCTGCAGATTTTCGCTGACGCGGGCGCCAAGGGCACTTTCTTCACCTTGGGCTGGGTCGCCGAACGCTATCCCGCGCTGATCAAGCGCATCGTCGCGGCGGGGCACGAACTCGCCAGCCACGGCTACGATCACAAGCGCGTGTTCAATATGACCGCCGACGAATTCGCGGCCGACCTCAAGCAGACGCAGGCGATCCTCGAAGACCTCGGCGGCGTGTCAATCCACGGCTATCGCGCGCCGAGCTTTTCGGTCGATACGCGCACGCCGTGGGCGCATGCGGTGCTCGCCGAACAGGGCTATGCCTATTCGTCGAGCGTCGCGCCGGTCGTCCACGACCATTATGGCTGGCCGCAAAGCCCGCGCCATGCGTGGCGCCCGCTTCCCGACAGCGACCTCGTCGAATGGCCCGTCACGACCGCGCGTTTTGCCGGGCGGACATTGGCAGCGGGCGGCGGCGGCTTTATGCGGATGCTGCCCTATGGCTTCACGCGCTGGGCGATCGCGCGAATGAACGCAGAGGGGCACCCGGCGATCCTCTATTTCCACCCATGGGAAATCGACCCCGGTCAGCCGCGCGTCGCCGATGCGCCGATCCGGTCGAAGCTCCGCCATTACAGCGGCTTGTCGGCGATGGCTGGCAAGCTAAAGAAATTGCTCGTTGATTTCGAATGGACCCGCGCCGACGCCTTGCTCCCCGGGCAGCAGCAGCGCGCTTTGCCGTGGCGCGCTGCGGCGTGAACGCCCCCGTGTCGATCGACCAAAATTTCACCGCCGCTCCGCTATCCGACACGGCGGCGTGGGACGCCTATGTCGCCGCGCACGCGCAAGCGACACCCTTTCACACCCGCGCCTGGTGCGAGGCGATCACCAAGGCGACCGGTCACCGCTGCCACCTCGTCACCGCGCGCGACGCAACCGGCGCGCTCACCGGCATCCTCCCGCTCCACCATATCCGCTCGCCCTTGTTCGGTCAGGCATTGGTCGCCAGCGGCTTCGCGGTGGGTGGCGGCATCCTCGCCGACAATCCGGCGGTCGCGGCCACGCTCGCGCAGGGCGCGGCCGACATGGCCCGATCGCTCGACGTCCCGTCGGTCGAACTGCGCGGCGGACCGCAGCCCGCCGGCTGGCAGGTCGATGAAGGCACCTACGCCGGCTTCGCCCGCGACCTCGCCGCCGACGACGACGCCGAACTTCTCGCCATCCCGCGCAAACAGCGCGCCGAGGTCCGCAAGGCGCTCGAAAGCGGCCTCACCGTCACCACCGGCCGCTCCGAACAGGACCGCCGCGACCATTATCGCATCTACGCAACCAGCGTCCGCAACCTCGGCACCCCCGTTTTTCCCAAGCCTTTGTTTTCATGTGTCATTGATGCCTTCGGCGACGACGCCGACATCCTCAATGTGCGCAATGATCGTGAAGTTGTCGCCAGCGTCCTCAGCCTCTATTGGCGCGGCACCGTCATGCCCTATTGGGGCGGCGGCACCGCCGACGCCCGTAAGCTGCGCGCCAACGAACTCATGTACTTCGCCCTGATGCGCCACGCCCGCGCACGCGGCTGTACCCGCTTCGACTTCGGCCGCTCGAAACTTGGCACCGGCCCCTTCGCGTACAAGAAGAACTGGGGCTTCGAGCCCCAACCGCTTACCTACG
This sequence comes from Sphingopyxis sp. BE235, assembly GCF_031457175.1. NCBI lineage: Bacteria > Pseudomonadati > Pseudomonadota > Alphaproteobacteria > Sphingomonadales > Sphingopyxidaceae > Sphingopyxis > Sphingopyxis sp. BE235. Next base: position 306,928 of record NZ_JAVDWC010000005.1, on the reverse strand, counting down.
CCCGCTGGCTCGCGCCCGGCGAAACCGCGCGCGACACCAACCCGAACAGCGCCAAATACAGACTGCAAGTCGACCTGTGGAAAAAGCTGCCGCTGTGGGCGGCGAACCGGATCGGTCCGCTGATCGCGCGTGGTCTGGGCTAGGGGCTCGGCTAGTGCCCGAAATCCTGTTCCTCGTTCACCGCGCGCCCTGGCCCCCCGACCGCGGCGACCGGATCCGCAGCTGGCATATGTTCGAAGCACTGGCAAAGCTCGCGCCGGTGCACGTCGCCGCGCTCGCCGACACGGAAGCCGATGCCGCCATCACTCGCGAAAAGATGGCGCCGCTTTGCAAAAGCTTGACGATCGAAGTGCGCAACGTGTCGCGCCCGGTTGCGCTCGCGCAGGCGGTGCTGCGCGGTGAACCCGTATCGAACCGCCTGTTTCGCAGCGCCGCGCTGGCGCGCCATGTCGACGCGCTAATCGGGCGGGGTGATGTCAGTCATATCGTCGCCTTCTCCGGCCAGATGGCGCAATATCTGCCCGCCCGGTTCGATGGCCCTGTGCTGATGGATTTCGTCGACGTCGATTCGGCAAAATTCGCCACTTACGCCGAGCAGGATAAGCGCCAGCCGCTGAGCTGGGTCCATGCGCGCGAGGCCCGTGTTTTGGGCGCTTATGAGGCGGCGGTGGCGCGCCGCGTCGGCGCCAGCCTGTTCGTGAGCGAGGCCGAGGCGGCGTTGTTTCGCAAGCAAAGCGAACTCGGCACCGACAAGGTTCGCGCGGTCGAGAATGGCATCGACACCGACCGGTTCGACCCGGCGATCCCACTCGATGCGGTCGGCGCGGGCGAGGGGCCGCTGGCGGTCTTCACCGGCCAGATGGATTACCGCCCCAATGTCGACGCGGTTCGCTGGTTCGCAAATGACATCCTGCCGCTGATCCGTCAGCGCCACCCGCAAGCCAGCTTCGCAATCGTCGGCCGTGCGCCGGCCGACGACGTGCTTGCGCTCGCGACGCTGCCTGGTGTGACGGTGAGTGGCGAGGTGCCCGACGTGCGGCCGTGGCTCGCCGCCGCCGATGTCGTGGTGGCACCGCTGTTGCTCGCGCGCGGGGTGCAGAACAAGCTGCTGGAGGCGATGGCGATGGCGCGGCCCGTGGTCGCGAGTGCCGCCGCCGCCACGGGAATCGACGCGGTTCCGGGCGAGCATCTGCTCGTTGCGGATAATGCCACGGGTATCGCCGAAGCCGTGTGCGCCCTCTTCGACGACCGCGTGGTGGCCGTGAAGATGGGGCAGGCGGCGCGCGCGCGGATGATCGCACGCTATGGCTGGGACGCGCGTCTCGCGCCGCTCGGCGAACTGCTGGGGCTGTCCGCATGACGCTGTGGCGACGTCATCTTGCTGCGCTTGCCTTCTTGTCGGCGGCGATCTTCGCGATCTTCTGGCGCGAAGCCGCCGATGTGGCGGGTATCTGGTGGAACAGCTCGACCTTTACCCATTGCCTGCTGATCGTGCCGATGATCGGATGGCTGGTGTCGCAGCGCGTGGCGCTGCTGCGGCCGCTGGCGCCGGTCTATTGGTGGCCCGCGCTGCTGTGGATGGCGGGCGCGGGGCTGGTGTGGCTGGTCGGAGAAGCGGCTGGGGTCGGCTTGTTCCGTCAGCTGGGTCTCGTTTTGATGCTGCAGGGCGCCGTCGCGGTAACGCTCGGCGGAAAGCTCGTGCGCGCGCTGCTTTTCCCGCTCGGCTATGCCCTGCTGCTGGTGCCGTTCGGTGAAGAACTGGTGCCGCTGCTTCAGACGCTCACCGCGCATATCAGCATGGTCCTGCTCCACCTGTCGGGCATTCGGGCCGAGATGGAGGGCGTGTTCATTACCACGCCCGCGGGCTTTTTCGAGGTTGCCGAAGCCTGCTCAGGCGTCAATTTCCTGATTGCGATGCTCGCTTATGCGGTGTTCGCGGCGCATCTCTGCTTCCGCAGCTGGACGCGGCGGATCGTCTTCGTCGTGGCTGCGCTCGCGACGACGATCCTTGCCAATGCGCTGCGCGCCTACGGCACGATGGTCGCGGCGGAAATCTGGGGGATCGAGGCGGCGGGCGGGATCGACCATGTCTTCTATGGCTGGTTTTTCTTCGGCGCCGTGATCCTGCTCGTCATGCTCGTCGCGCGCCGCTGGTTCGACCGGCCGGCGAACGACGCGGCGGTCGATGTGCGCGGGCTGGGCGGCGTGCCGCGCTTTGCCGGGCGAGCGAAAGCCGTGCTGCCCGCCGCGCTCGCGGTTCCGTTGCTCTTTGCCGGTTGGGGGACGCTGGTCGGCGGACGCAGTGCAGCCTTGCTTGATACGATGACGGTCGAAGCGCCGCAGGGCTGGGACGAGGCGCGCGGCGAAACCATGGACTGGCAGCCGCGCTTCGATGGCGCTGATCAAAGGCTGCTGCGCCAGTTCGCCAACGACAAGGGGCAGGCGGTGACCGTCGCGATCGGGGGGTACGAGCACCAGGCGGAGGGGCGCGAAGTCGTCGCCTTCGGGCAAGGCGCGATCGACCCCGACAGCAAATGGGCGTGGAGCGCTTCGCTGCCTGCGGTCGAGGGCGCGAAGACTGAGCGGCTGCTGCACCCTGGTCCCGTGCTGCGCGATGCGGCGACCTGGTATGTCGTCGATGGCAAGGTGACCGGCAGCGCGCGCGCGGCGAAGCTTGCGGGCCTCAAGGCGCGACTGCTCGGTGGCGATCCGCGCGCATTGTCGCTGATTATATCGAGCGAGGAGCGGCGCGGCGGCCGCAATGCGATAGAGAATTTCCTTTCCGCGTCGGGCGGAGTCAACGCAATGGCTGACCGCGCGCTGAAAACGCGTTAAGGGCGGTTCCTATATGTGTGGGATTGCCGGCATCTATCATCTGGAAACGGCCAAGCCGGTCGACCCCTCACGCCTCCGCGCGATGCTCCAGCCGATGCAGCATCGCGGCCCCGACGGATCGGGCGAGTGGACCGCGCCCGGCGTCGGCCTCGGCCACCTTCGCCTCTCGATCATCGATATCGCGGGCAGCCCGCAACCGATGGCGAGCGACGACGAGCTCGTCACGCTAACCTATAACGGCGAAATCTATAATTTCCGCGAGCTGCGCGCCGAACTCGAGGATCGCGGGCACCGCTTCCGCACCAGCGGCGATACCGAGGTCATCATCGCGGCGTGGCGCCAATGGGGCCCCGATTGCCTGTCGCGGCTCAATGGCATGTTCGCCTTTGCGATCCATGATCATCAGCGCGGATGCCTGTTCCTTGCGCGCGACCGGCTGGGGGTGAAGCCGCTCCATTATGTGCGCTTGTCCGATGGATCGGTCGCATTCGCGTCGGAACTGAAAGGGCTGCTGCGCAATCCACTGCTGCGACAGGAAGCCAATCTGACCGCGATCGAGGATTTCCTCGCTTTCGGTTATGTCCCCGACGATAATTGCATCGTAGCGGGCGTCGAGAAGCTGCCCGCCGGCCATTATCTGATGCTCGAACGCGGCAAGCCGGTGCCCGCGCCGACGCGTTGGTGGGCGCCCGATTTTTCGAAGCGCGTCCGCGCGAGCGAAGGCGAGGCCGCCGAGCATCTCGTCCACCTGATGCGCGCCGCGGTGACCGATCGGATGGTCGCCGACGTGCCGCTCGGCGCTTTCCTGTCGGGCGGGGTCGACAGCAGCGCGGTCGTCGCGCTGATGGCCGAGGCGAGCGCAAAGGCGGTCAAGACCTGCACGATCGGCTTCGATCAGGCGGCCCTCGACGAAACCGCCTACGCACAGCAGATTGCCGAACGCTTCGCGACCGACCATCGGACGCGCACCGTGTCGTCGGGGGATTTTACGCTCGTCGACAAGATTGCCGATCATTTCGACGAACCCTTTGCCGATGCGAGCGCCCTGCCGACCTATCGTGTGTGCGAACTCGCCCGCGAAGAGGTGACCGTGGCGCTCTCGGGCGATGGTGCCGACGAGGCATTCGCGGGATACCGCCGTCTTGTGTTCCAGCATCAGGAGGAGAAGCTGCGCGGGCTGATCCCGGGCTTTATGCGCCGCGGGGTGCTCGGCCCATTGTCGCATGTCTGGCCGCAAATGGATTGGGCACCGCGCCCGCTGCGCGCCCGTGCGACGCTCGCCAGCCTGTCGAAGAGCGGGGCGGAGGGCTACGCCGAAGCCGTTGGCGTGACGGGGCAGGCGCAGCGTTCGCGCCTGTTCAACGACGCCGCGCATCATGCGCTCGGCGATCATGTCGCCGAGACGCGATACTGGAAGGCGATGGCCGAGGCGCCGGCACGCGAGCCCCTCGATCGCGCGCAATATGCCGATCTGCAAATCTGGCTCCCCGGCGACATTCTGACCAAGACCGACCGGATGAGCATGGCGGTCAGTCTCGAAGCGCGCGAGCCTTTGCTCGACTATCGCCTGATCGAATTCGCGGCGAGCTTGCCCGCGTCGATGCGCGTCAAGCGCGGCACGGGCAAGGCGATCATGAAGCAGGCGATGGAACGCTATTTGCCGCACGATATCCTGTACCGCCCGAAGATGGGGTTCGTGACGCCGGTATCGCACTGGTTCCGCGGCCCGCTCGTCGAGCAAGCGAAGGCGCTGGCGACCTCGTCGACGCTCGCGCGCTCGGGTTGGTTCGATATGGCCGAAATCGAACGCATCGTCGCCGCGCATCAGTCGGGGCGGCGTGACCATGGGCGCCTGATCTGGCAATTTTTCATGCTGGAGAAGTCGCTGGCGAAGCTTTTCGGGATATGATGCGTTGTGACCCTTTAGGATGGAAAGCCGACGTTAGACCTCGTCATGCTGAACTTGTTTCAGCATCCATGGCCTGAGCTCGAACTCGACGCTGCGCCGAAGGAAACGGGGGGCCATGGACCTTGAAACCAGTTTAGGGTGACGAGGAATGAGATATCTGCTCCGGCCGTGAGCGGCCGTTTCAAAGTCGGTCCTGCGAGCAGTACGACGTCGAATCGCCACCCCATTTTAACGCTTCCCTGCTAACCTTCACCCGATGACGGTCCATCCCGCCTTTCCCGACAATGCCGCTCCGGCCGCCCCGCTGACGGTCCGGGTGGTCGATCCGCTGGCGCTGTCACCCGACCTCGCCGCGCAGTGGGACCGGCTGGCCGGCGAGGCGAGCGAGCCCAATCCCTTTGCCGAGCGCTGGTGCCTGCAATCGGCGCTGCACCTGCTCGATCCCGACCGCCACGCGCGGCTGGTGCTCGTTCGCGACGGAAGCGACGGGCCGGTGATCGGCATCATGCCGCTCGCGCCTGCCGCGAATTATGGCCGCATACCGCTGCGCCACGTCACCGGCTGGACGCACCACAATCATTTCCACGGTGCCCCGCTCGTGCGCGCGGGTTTCGAAAAGCTGTTCTGGTCGATCCTGCTCGGCTGGTGCGACGCGGCGCCGTGGGCGCGCACGCTGGTGCATGTGCCGCGGCTGACCGAAGGCGGCCCGCTCCATCGCGCTCTTGTAGATGTGGCGCGTATGCGCGGCGGCAGGGCAGAGGTGGTGCACCGCGAGGAGCGCGCGCTGCTCGAAAGCAATTTGTCGCCCGAGGAATATTGGGACGCTGCGGTGCGCGCCAAGAAGCGCAAGGAATTGCGGCGGCAGGCGAACCGGCTCGCCGAACAGGGCGCCGTGCAATTTCGCCGCTGGCAATCGGGCGAGGCAATCGATCCGTGGGTCGATGCCTTTCTCGACCTCGAGGCACGCGGATGGAAAGGGCGCTCCAAATCTGCGCTCGCGAGCCAGAGCGACACCGAGGCATGGTTCCGCGCGATCCTCGTCGCGGCGGGCGATGCGGGCCGGCTCGGCATGCGCGCGCTCGACCTCGACGATCGCCCGCTCGCGATGCTCGTCAATTTCCTTTGCCCGCCCGGCGGCTTTTCATTCAAGACTGCGTTCGACGAGGATTATAGCCGTTTCTCGCCTGGCGTGCTGCTGCAACAGGCTAATCTCGATCTGCTCGACCACCCGCAAATCGATTGGGTCGACAGCTGCGCGGCGCCGGGTCATCCGATGATCGACAGCGTCTGGCGCGAACGCCGCGCGCTTGTGTGGGTCAATATTCCCTTGTCGGCCACCCCGGACCGGATTCGTTTCGCCATGCTGACGAAGACCGAGCGGCTGTGGCGGCGCTGGAAGGGTGCCGCGGCGCCCGAAAATGAAGTAGAAAGCCTGTCATGACCGCGCACCAGCCGATCACTCGCCCTGTATTCCCCGCCGAAACGCTCGAACGGATGGCGACGCTCTATCCGCTGCAGGCGGGGCTGCTCCACCATCATCTGCCCGACCATCCGCTGCTGTCGCTCGAAGCGCTCGCGCAGCTCGGCGAAAGCCTGCCCGCGAGCGAGGTCGAGTATAATCCGGGCAATGTCCCGATCGGCATCCTGCCCGAAGATGTCCCGTCGAACGGCCTCTCGATTGGCGAGACGATCCGCACGATCGACAGCAACGGCAGCTGGGCGGTGCTCAAGAATATCGAGAATGTGGGCGCCTATCGCACCCTGTTGATGGACCTGCTCGGCGAACTCGAACCTGTTGTCGAACCGCGGACGGGTGCGATGCTGACGCCACAGGGCTTCATCTTCATCTCGTCGCCGGGATCGATCACGCCCTTCCACTTCGATCCCGAGCATAACATCCTGCTCCAGCTCCGGGGTACAAAGGTTATGAATGTCTGGCCGTCGGGCGACGAACGCTTTGCCCACCGCCGCGAGCATGAACGCTATCACACCGGCGGCCACCGCAATCTGCCGTGGCAGGACGACTATCGTGGCGATGCGCAGCAGGTGCCGCTCGGGCCGGGCGATGCGGTGCTGATGCCGGTGATGGCGCCGCATTTCGTCGCCAATGGCGATGCGCCGTCGATCTCGCTGTCGATCACCTGGCGCAGTGAGTGGAGCTATCGCGAGTCCGAGGCGCACGCCGCCAATGCGACCTTGCGCCGCTTGGGTCTAGACCCTGCGATGCCGCCGCGCTGGCCGAGCTATGCCTGGATGAAAACAATTGGCTGGCGCATCGCGCGCAGGCTCAAGCTCGTGTCATAACCCGTCTATGTCTTCGCCCCGGACTTGATCCGGGGTTCGCCCGTCCTTGATGGAAAAGATGGATGCCGGATCAAGTCCGGGGCGACGAAATTGGAGGGTGTGACAGATTGCTTTCAATTGGCATAAATTGGCGTTATGGGCCCGCATCCTTGATTTCGAGCCCATAGAGGACTGATGGCGAAAGAAGAACTTCTGGAAATGCGCGGCCAAGTGGTCGAACTGCTGCCCAACGCGATGTTTCGCGTCAAACTGGAAAATGACCACGAGATTCTGGGTCACACCGCCGGCAAGATGCGCAAGAACCGAATCCGCGTTCTGGTGGGCGACGAAGTGCTCGTCGAACTCACCCCCTATGACCTGACCAAGGGTCGGATCACCTATCGCTTCAAGTGAGCAGCGCGGCGAACTTTCCCGTGCTGGTGCTTGCTTCGACATCGCCGCGCCGGCGCGAACTGCTGGCGCGGATCGGCCTTGTGCCGTCGCGCATCGCAGCCCCCGAAATCGACGAGACTCCGCTGAAGGCCGAACTGCCGCGTGACTATGTCGCGCGGCTCGCCAAGAGCAAGGCGCTCGCGGTCGAGCGCGCGCCAGACGAGGTCGTGCTCGCGGGCGATACCACCGTCACGGTGGGCCGCCGCATTCTCGAAAAGCCCGCCGACGAGGCCGACCTGCGCCGGATGCTCGGGCTGCTCTCGGGGCGGCGGCACCATGTCTATTCGGGGATTTGCGTCGTCGGAACCGACGGAAAGGCGCGCGTGCGCGTCGTCGATACGGTCGTCGCATTCAAGGCGCTGAGCGCCGCCGAAATCGACCGCTATGTCGAATCGGGCGAGGGCATGGGCAAGGCAGGCGGCTATGCGATCCAGGGCCGCGCCGAAACCTTTGTCCGGTTCCTGTCGGGCAGCCATTCGAACGTCGTCGGCCTGCCATTGTTCGAAACGCGCGCACTGCTGACCAGCGCCGGAATCGCGCTTGGCTGAGTGGCTTTACGAGGCCGGAATCGGTGAAGCGCGCGCCGCGCTGGTCGAGGATGGCGCGATCGTCGAGGCCCGGATCGAACGCGACCATGAAGGACCGCCCGTCGGAACCGTACAACATGCCCGGCTGATCGAGGCAGGAAAAAAGCCGCTGGTCATGCTCGACGGACCCGGCGAACAGCTTGTCTCGCTTGCCAGATTGCCGCCCGGCATCCCGATCGGTTCGCAATTGAAGCTGGAAATCACCCGCGCGGCGCTGATGGAGCGCGGCCGCGACAAGCTCGGACGAGCGAAGATCGCCGATCCCGACGCGGCGGTGGGCCCCGGGCTCGACCTGCGCGCGCGGATCGCGGCGACCGGGGTGAAGGTTGTCGAGCTCGGGGCGCCCGGACCCGACCGGCTGGAAGAAGCCGGCTGGTCGGAGATCGTCGGCCATGTGCGAAGCGGCCATTGGCCGTTCGGCGACGGCGCACTGTGGGTCGACGCGACGCCGGCGATGGTGCTGATCGACATCGACGGCGATGGTGACCCGCTGGCGCTGGCCAGGGCGGGCGCGGCGGCCGCGGTCAGGGTGATTCGCTGCTGCGACATCACGGGATCGATCGGAATCGATTTTCCGTCGCTGGCAAGCCGGGCCGACCGGCTTGCGATCGATGCGCTGATCGATGCGCTTTTGCCGCAGCCCTTCGAGCGCACCGCGGTCAACGGGTTCGGCCTTATGCAGATCATCCGCCGCCGCGTGCGGCCCTCGCTGATCGAACAGATACGGCTCGATCCTGTCGCCACCGACGGCGCCCTGCTGCTGCGGCAGGCGGAACGCGCGGTGGGGGCAGGGGTTTTGAAACTGACCGCGCCCCCCGTGGTCATCGATCATATCGGCCGCCACCCGCTCTGGATCGAAATGCTGCAAAGACGTACAGGCCGGCCGGTCGAGCTGATCGCCGACGCCCAGATCAAAGGAATGGGCCATGCCCAATAAGATATCCGCCAAATCGCAATCCTGCCCGCTGTGCGGCAAGCCGCGCGAGCCCGAATATAAGCCCTTTTGCAGCCGCGGCTGCCGCGATCGCGACCTGTTGACCTGGTTCGGCGAAGGCTATCGCGTACCCGTCGATCAGGCGCCTGATGGCACGGCCGAGGACGATCGTTTCGACGAAGGCTGACCCCGAAATAGAGCGTCACAAAGCCTCTGGACAGGATGCAAAGCCCTGCCTATAGCCGCCGCTCGCCAGCGCGACCGACCGGTCGCAGCGGCCGTGCCCGGGTAGCTCAGTTGGTAGAGCATGCGATTGAAAATCGCAGTGTCGGCGGTTCGACCCCGTCCCCGGGCACCATTCGCTTTTCAGAACATCCCGGAAAATCCGGATGTAGAACTGGGGCCGTTATAGGCGCTCCAGCTATCGCGTGGCAAACAAGCGCGGACCCTCGCGCTCGAGGCATACCCGAACGTCGGTTTGACGGCCGCGTTGATCCCGATGAGTGCGCTTCTTTCGAGCAGGGAATCGACCGCGACTATCAAATACTTATCGGCACCCGCTCAAAATGTTGCACGTTGGTGTGAAAGGCCTGTCGGGTTATGTATCTGTAAAAATATGTAAAATTTCGACAATTGAGGGTGCATTCCAGGAAGATAAGGATAGCTGTATCTCATATGGTCTGACGAAAACGCAAAAGGACCATGCTGGAAAAGGCCGGGGCTATATCAAGAGCTGCGGTGTCGCCGAGGTATATATTGTTGCAAAACCTGACAGGACCACGGAGGGCTGGAAATGGTGGTAGCTCGCTACCTTCCGGCAGCTTTGGGGCACGTCTACGGTATCTGAGAACCGTGAAGGGCCTCAGCCAAGCAGATGTCGCGTCGTGTCTCGGCGTGAGCAAACCGGCGATTTCGGGCTGGGAAAAGGGGCGCACGCGGCCAAAAAATGCGCGCTTGGGGGCTCTCGCGGACTTGCTCGGTGTGTCGCAATTTGACCTGATGGAAGAGCCGCAGCCGGTTGCGTACGGTGACGTGATCGCCCGCAGCCGGATACAGATCGCTCAAAAACTGGGTGTCGAACTCAACAAGGTAAGGATAATCATCGAGTTCTAGATTATCGGCAAATCAAAACCGAAGGCAATCTCGCAGGCATGGAAGCCGCAAAGCTGTTGCCTGCGAGCCCGATATCCGGCAGCGCGAAGCGTCCTGAAAGGACGCAAATGCGTGGATTTTCGCCTCTACCAATGGGTTGTCGTGCGTGTTACTGCCCAGCGATGAACAGGATTGTGAACAAGCTCAACCGGTTGTGGAAGGAGCGCGCGCACCGCGCCGCGGCACGGGCGGTACTGGATACGCCCCCGATCGTACCGGCCGATGACGGACTGGTCCTGTTTTCCATGATCGGCACGCGCGTGCTGCTACCGTATCTCGTCGCGGTCAAATCGCTCCACGCGCAGCTTGGCAAAGGGCGCATCGTCATCCTCGACGACGGTACGCTCACCGACACCGACCGGCAGATATTGGCGGCGCACCTTGGAAATCCGCACATTGTGGCGATCGCGGATATCGATACCGCGCCTTGTCCGCGCGGGCAGGTATGGGAACGCCTCCTCGCGCTTCTGGACATGCGGGCAGGCGATTATGTGATCCAGCTCGATTCGGACACGGTCACGCTGGGCGACGTGCCCGAGATCGCCGCCGCGATCGTGCAAAATCGCAGCTTCACATTGCGCGGCGATCCCGATTCCGAGCTGTTGTCCTTCGCCGAGATGGCGGAAAAGTCCGATGACGACGCGTTTCTCTACAATCCTGCGGCCCACGTGCAGGGTGCGATCGAATGTGGTCTCGACCGCGTTTCGCTGCCCATGGTCACGAACCCGCACTATGTGCGGGGATGTGCGGGCTTTGCCGGTTTCGCGCGTGGCGGCGATGGCCGCGCGCTTGCCGAGGCGTTTTCACGCGAGGCCGAACGATTGCTCGGAGCCGAGCGCTGGGCGCGATGGGGCAGCGAACAGGTGACGTCGAACATCGTTATCGCCAACGAACCCGATCCGTTGCTGCTGCCTTACGATCATTACCTTAACTTCTGGGACGAAGGCGTGCCTCCCGACGCCCGGTTCGTCCATTTCATCGGCAGCTATCGCTTTAGCGGCAATGCCTATATCGACGCGACGCGCACAGCGATCGCGGCGCTCGGTCGCGCTTAGGTAGCGACGGCCGGAGCGGCCGGCATACGTCGTCCGCGCACCAGTTCGATCAGGTCCCGCACCGTCTCGCGAGCGAACAACGCCAGCCACAGGCAATAGATCGGCCCCCCGGTTGCGACGAGCACCGCCAGTCGCATGGGCTGCGGCAGAGCGGGCAGCATGCGATCGACCAGCATCACCACCGCGGCCATGGCCGTGGCAGCGAGAACCGGCGGGGCGATCGCGCGCAACAGCTCGCCCGCCCGGACGCCGACAACGGGCAAGCTCCGGACGGCGGCAAAGACGAGCAGCAACGGATAGGCGATCAACCAGGCCCACGCGATGCCGATGATTCCCCACTGCGCGCCGACCAGAAATACGACCGGCATCAGCAGCGCGCCTGCTGCGGCATTTCCCGACGCGATACCCGGGCGGCCGAGCGCATCGGTTGCGGGGCGAAGCAGGGTGAACAAGGTCCAGAAGGGCATGGCGAGCGCCAGCGGCAGGAGCAGCGGCACGATCTCGCGCCATTTTTCACCGAGCAGCGTGAGCACGAGCGGTTCGGCCACGGCGGCGAGACCGAAGAAGAACGGCATGGCTGCGACCATGATCGCGCGCGTCGAGCGCGTGAAGCCGGCGGCCAGCGCGGGCCGGTCGTTCTGCATTCGCGAATAGGCCGCAAAGGCGACTTCGTTGAGCGGCGGCACGACCTTGTTGTTGAAGATCTGCGTCAGCAGCAGCGCGGTCGTATAGATGCCGACCAGATGCGCGTCGAACCAGCGGCCGGCGACCAATATGTCCGCCTGGCTCTGTACGAAGCCGAAAAACTGCGCGACCGCGATCAGCCCGCCATAGCGCGCGATCGAACCCGCGCCGCGGAAGTCGAAGCTGGGCCACATCCAGCTGCGCGCCGCGATCGTCAGGCCCAGGGCCCGCGTCGCGAACATGGCGATCGGCGCCCAGACCAGCGCCCACACGCCCCAGCCCGCGAGCGCGCCACCGAGCGCCACGCCCGCGCCGATCAGCGCGGAGACGAGGTTGACCTGCGCCTGACGCTGAAACTCGAGCGAGCGTGCGAGCTGCGCGTAGGCGAGCGCGGAGAAGGGAATGGTGAGATAGATCAGCGCCTGCACCCGCAGCAGATCGGCGACCAGCGGCTGGCGATAATAGGCGGCCGCCAGGGGCGCGCAGGCAATCTGGGCCACCGCGAGCGCGCCGTTGAGCAGCAGCAGCAGGCCGAAAATCTGCCGCAGCTCCTGTTTGGCTACCTCGTCGCGCTGGATTACGGCGCTGGCGAGGCCATAGCCGTTGAGCAGGTTGAACAGCATCAACATCACTTGGGTGAGCGCAAACAGGCCATAATCTTCGGGCGTCAGGATACGGATGACGAGGAAGGTGGAGGCCCAGGCGACGATTTGCCCCGCAATCTGCGACCCCGAGCGCCAGATCACGGCGCGGCGGATCCGCTGACCGAAATCGGGTTCGGTCGCGATATCCGGGCCAAGTGCCGTTTCGGGGGGGATGGAGGAGCCTGACATGACGGCGAGCCTTAGCAACTATTCGTTGGCAAAGCATTGCACGCGCGTGTCATCGCGGCGCGGCGCCGATTTTGCGCGTGGTATAGTCGCCAACTGGCGGCCGGGCCACCGATGCGCGCTCGACCTTGACCCATATCGGCTCGCGCCCCAGCCGCGCGTTGAAGAGGCTGTTGAACGTGGCCGGATCGGGGGGCGAGGAGTCGAGCGCTTCGCCATATTGGCGGCGCACCGCCGCCCGATCATAGCCCATCGCATTCAGCAGCGTCGGAAAGATGCGATAGTGGCTCGATGCGTCGAAATGGCGTTTCGCGGCGGCTTCCCAGCGGCCGGGCGCGCCGATGATTGCGAGGGGCACTGCGCCCTCCTCGCTGGCGGGCGACGGGCTGCAATGCGTCGTCGTTCCCGAATCGCCGCGCTCGTGCAGATTCTGCCCGTGATCGGACGTATAGATGATCAGCGCCCCGTCGAGCCGGGCGCGCGCGAACAACCGGTCGAAGAAGCCGCCCACCGTCCACGTCACCGTGTTGCGATAGGCGTTGCGATAGCGGCGCCAGCTTTCGGCGCCGTTATAAAGATTTTCGGGAAGCCGGGTTTCGGTCACGACCTCCGATTCGTCGCGCGGCAGAGCGGGGCTGAAGAGATGGGCGCTGTCCGGATATTTGTCGGCGACGGGGAAATGCGCACCCATCTTGTTGACGAGGATGAATTCGCGCCGCTCGTTGCTGAGCGCCGCGATCAGCGCATCGGCCGCGGCCATGTCGCGGTCGACGACGGGTATATCGTCAAACTGGACGATATGATCGATCTGACGCCGCTCGGCATCGTCCATGCCGTTCTGATAGGCGCCGCCGGTCCGCTGCGCGTCGATGTAGATCGTCGCGAAGCCGGCTTGTTTCGCATAGGCGAAGATTGACGGCATCGTGGCATTGATGCGGTGATAGGCGCCGCGTGTCCCGCCGTAGCGAAGCGTCAGATTGCTTCCGAAACTGCAATTGGCGATCGAGGCGGCGAGCCCGAAATTGCTGACGACGATGCCGGGGGGCGGCGATGCCAGCCCGGATCGAACGCCCGCGGCATCGTTGATGTCGAGGTATCGGCCGGCAATGCTTTCGTCGATGATCAGGATGATGTCGCCCTGGTCGGGTTTTGGACCATGCGCGATGGTCACCGGTTGGCGCGCCATCGACGGCTGCGTCGCGGCTTCGAATGCCGCGAGCGCCGAATAGGCGGTTCCGACCCAGGCGTTCGGCAGCCCGCGGCCGCCTTCGCCCCCGCGCACGAACAGCAGGATAGTTAGCATCGCGAGCCCCGCCAGCGGTGCGAGCGCAGCAGCGATGCTGGGCAGGGGGCGCCGGGCACCCGGTTTCAGCCCGACGCCGACAAAGAGGAAGAATGCGCCGGCCGCCGCCCATGCGATCGATGCGCCATATTGCGCGACGGCGTCGTCGGCGAAGCCGGCCGAATGGACCATGGTGACGAAGGCGTCGTAGCTCATCGCATCGGCGGTGGCATCCTGAAAGCTGCCGACGAAGATGGCGGCGAGAGCAAACACTGCAGCCCAGCCCCACCGCAGCAGCGGGCCGCGGATGAAGGCCGCGCCCCACAGGCAAGCGATCAGGCCGCCATAGAGGCCGGCGTAGAGCAGGAGGGGCGGCGACAGTCCCAGCATAGCGATCCGCGCGGCGATGCCGGGAAGCTCAAAGGCCAGGCCGAATGCCAGCAGCAGCGTTTTGGTCAGCGTGTTCGGGCTCGGCCGGGTCTGTGCCCGCATCGCTTGTCCTTCGTCTTCCGGGGCGGAGCTATTTGGCAGATTGCCTAATACACGTTTCGCATTTGACACATAACTGTAACCAATTCGAACGTTGGCCGTAACGTAAACTGTTGCTTTTTAGTCACGAATTGGCGGAAAATCGGCCGTTTCGCGCGTGCGCGCGTTGACGCCGCCGGGGTGGGCGTTAGATCGGGAGCTTACCACCGGGCATCTCCCGATAAGCCTTTGGCTGCGCTTCGGTGGGTTTGGAGAGAGACTGAATATGACTTTGCGCAACATTCTGTTGGGCGCCACCGTGCTGTGTGCCGCCACCACCCCCGTCTATGCCTTCGCTCAGGATGCCGCGCCGGCCGACGCCGGAACGACGGTCGACGACACCGATTATGGCAACGACATCATCGTTACCGCCAGCAAACGTTCGCAGACGCTGCAGGACACGCCGGTCGCGGTCTCGGTGACCTCGGCAGCGCAGCTTGAAGAAGCGCAGATCCGCGACCTTATCGACCTGCAGTCGTCGGTCCCCAGCCTGCGCGTGTCGCAGCTCCAGTCGAGCGCGAACACCAACTTCATCATCCGCGGTTTCGGCAACGGCGCGAACAACGCCGGTATCGAACCGTCGGTCGGCGTGTTCATCGACGGCGTCTATCGCTCGCGTTCGGCCGCCCAGATCGGCGACCTTCCCAACGTCGAGCGCATCGAAGTGCTGCGCGGCCCGCAATCGACTTTGTTCGGCAAGAACGCATCGGCGGGCGTCATCAGCATCGTCACGCAAAAGCCGCAGTTCGAATTCGGCGGCTCGGCCGAAGTCACCTATGGCAACTACGACGCGATCACCGTCAAGGGCGACGTCACCGGCCCGATCAGCGACACCATCGCCTTCTCGATCGGCGGCAGCTACAACCGCCGCGATGGTTATGCGCAGGATTTGAAGCTCGACACCGACGTCAACGACCGCAATCGCTGGGGCGTTCGCGGCCAGCTCTTGTTCGAACCGACCGACGCGCTGTCGATCCGCCTGATCGGCGACTATGACAAGATCGACGAAAATTGCTGCATCGCGGGTAACGTCATCGCCGGCCCGACCGTCGCGATCACCAACGCGCTCGCGGGCGGCCCCAGCGTCGATGCGAACGACCCCTTCTCGTATGACGTCTACAACAACTTCCTGTCGTCGAATAAGATCAAGAATTACGGCGGTTCGGCGCAGATCGACTATGATCTCGGCAACCTCGCGCTGACGTCGATCACCGCGTACCGCAAGGTGCAGGCCGACACGAACCAGGATTCGGACTTCACCGCGGCCGACCTGATCGGCGAGAAGAGCGACAATGTCGGCATCGACACCTTTACGCAGGAAGTCCGCCTGACGTCGGACTTCGATGGACCGCTGAACTTCCTGATCGGCGGCTATTATTTCAACGAAAAGGTCGATCAGCAGAGCGCGATCAAGTTCGGAAACCATTTCCGTCCTTACGGTGATGCATTGATTCGCGCGGCGAGCGGCAACGCGCTCAACGTCGCGATGCTCGAGGCGACGTTCGGCGCGCTTGAAGGGAATCCGGCGAAGTACGCGGGCACTTTCTTCCGCGCGGGTAACGGGCTCGACGAAGATTATCAGATGAAGAACGAGGCCTTCTCGATCTTCGGCACTGTCGATTTCGAGGTCACCGATCGCCTGACGCTGACCCTCGGCGGCAACTATACGAAGGATCGCAAGCGTTTCTCGACCAATGTCGTCAGCAGCGATGTGTTCTCGGGCGTCAATCTTGACGCGGCTGCCTACACGCCGTTCCGTCAGGCGCTGCTGATTGGTCAGGGTGTTCCCGCACCGACTGCCGCCTTCCTGGCGGCCAATCCGACGCTGACGCTGCCCGATGGGCGCAGCGCGAATCCGCTGGCCGGCCTCAAGGCGTTCCAGTTCCTGCCGCCCTTCCTCAACATTCCGAACGCGGTCGAAAGCGGCAAGACCAACGACGGCGATTTCTCGTACAGCGTTCGCGCCGCCTATGAGCTCACCGACACGGTCAATATCTATGCGACCTATGCGACGGGCTTCAAGGCGAGCTCGGTCAACCTGTCGCGCGATAGCCGCCCGCTTGCATCGGACCTCGCGGCGATCACCGCCGCGGGTTTGCGTACCCCGAACCTGGTGGCAGGTTCGCGCTTTGCCGATCCCGAAGAATCGACCGTCTATGAGTTCGGCCTGAAGGGCCAGTGGGACGTCGCGGCGGTGAACGTCGCGGTGTTCAAGCAGTCGATCAAGGGCTTCCAGTCGAACGTCTTCACCGGCACCGGCTTTGCGCTCGCCAACGCCGGCAAGCAGTCGACCTTCGGTATCGAGTTCGACGGCTCGGTGCGTCCGGTCGCCGGGCTCAACCTGACGCTCGCGGCGACCTATCTCGACGCCAAATATGACAGCTTCATCAACTCGGCGTTCGGCGACATCTCGGGCAGCACGCCCGCGGGCATCCCGGAACTGTCGCTGTCGCTCGGCGGCACCTACACGCATGAATTCGCGGGCGGGACCAAGGCGATCGCGCACGTCGACTATGCGTATGAAAGCCCGGTCCAGATCGTCGAAGGCCTCGGCGGTTTCCCGGCGAGTGTCGCGCAGAACCTGAAGCGCGAAGTGAACTCGCTCAACGCGTCGTTCACGATCCGCCTGACCAACGGCATCGACGTCGGCGTGTGGGGCCGCAACCTCACCAACGCGCAGTATCTGACGACGATCTTCCCGGCGGTGGCGCAGGCGGGCAGCGTCTCGGGCTACCCGAGCCAGCCGCGTACCTATGGCGGGACCATTCGCTACAAATTCTGATCGGGAGCGCCGGGGTAGCGTTGCTCCCCCGGCTGCCGCACGAAAGGCAAAAAGAAACCCCGGCCTCTCGATTGAGAGGCCGGGGTTTTTTGGTGGCGTTGTCGCCTGCGCTTTAGAATTTCACACCGGCGGCGATGCCATAGCGGCGCGGTTCGAGCGTGAAGATATTGGTGTAGTTACCCGACGACTGGTCGGTGATGTACAGGCCGGTGACGCTGTTGGCGTCGAAGACGTTCTGGATGAACCCCCGCACATACCATTTGTCGTCGGCGCCGTTCAGCTGCACCTGGGCGTTGACCTGAGCATAGCCTTTGATCTTGTTCACATTGCCGTTGAAGATGCTGCCATAGCTTTCACCGGTATAGGCGAGGTCGACGCGCGGAACGAGCGACATGTCGCCCATACGCGCCGTGTATTGGATGCCCGCGCTGAACTTGTAATTCGGCGCCTGCGGCAACTGGTTGCCCTTGATGTTGACCGGAATACCCGCGGAGAAATAGTCGACCCCGCCCAACGTCGCGGGATTGACCGAGAGGCCGGCAACGGGAGCGGGCAGGTTGGCGAAGGCGCCCGCGGCTGCGGCCTCCATGACCGAACAGATGCTGAAGGCGCCCGTCGAGGCGATGCCGCCATCGGACGGGAAGGCCGTCGTCGGCCGCAGCCCCGCGCCGCCCTGAACACCGGGGACGATGCCCGCGTTGATCAGGGTCTGGACGCCATTCACGAAGGCGTTGACCCCGGCCACATTGCCAGTTCTCGATCCCACCGCGCAGTTCGCGGCGTTGGTGATGTCTTTGATGATCACCGCATCGCTGCGGCCGCCGCCAAAGTCACGGGGGTTGCTGGTGAGCTTGTCTTCCGACACCTTGCTGTGCAGGTAGCTGAAGCCGAGGTTGACCACGACGTCGGGGTCGGGCCGGACAATGGCTTCGGCTTCGAAACCATAGATATCGGCGCTGACATTGTCGTTGACCGCGGTACGGGCAACGATCTTGCTGAGCTGCAAATCCTTATACTTATAGTAGAAGGCCGTCAGGTTCAGCTGGAGCGCCCCGTTGTCGAAGCTATTCTTCGACCCGATTTCAAAGGCGTCTACCTGTTCGGGCTTGAACGATTCGGGCACCGCGAAAATCGGCTGGAGCGGCGGGTTGATGCCGCCCGATTTATAACCGCGCGAATAGGAAGCGTAGAGCAGATTGTCTTCGGTGACCTTGAAATCGAGCACCGCGCGGCCCGTCAGCTTGTTGAACTTGACGCTGCGTTCCTGGATGATCTGGTTGCCCGGCGTGCCCGGATCGGCATCGAACGATCCGACGAACGGCGAACCGAAGACGGTGTCGGTCGTTCCGGCGTGCGGTGCAAGGAAGCTTGCCAGCGTCGACCGCGCCGACACACTCTTCTTGTCGTTGTTGTAGCGCAGGCCCGCCGTGAGTTTCAGCCGATCGCTGAATTCGAAATAGGCTTCGCCAAACAGACCCCATGACTTGATGTTCAGATCGTCGGTGTTGTTGCGGAAGAAGGGTGTCGCGAGGAACGACGGCGGCAGGGGGCCACCGGCGGCCGGCGGGTTGGTCGCCGCGGTGAAGGCGCCCAGCACGCCCGTCAGATAATCGATCGGGAAGGCGTTCACATAATAGCTGTTCTCGGTCAGGTGGTAATCGGCATAAATGCCGCCGACCAGGAAGTTGAACGGCCCGTCGAGGTCGCTCGACAGGATGCTTTCGACCGACCAGCTGCTGTTATACTGGTTCGACCGGTCGAATTGCAGCGACTGGTCGCTACAGATCTTGTTGCCGCCAAAGCTGCCGTAGCCGCTTTCTTCCGCCAGCGACGTGCAAAGCTGGCCGGTGGGGCCGTTGGGGATGATCGCCGCGGCGACGGGACGGAAATAGGGCGCGAGGCCGGCCCCCAGCGCGCCATTCGCGGCCGCCTGCAAGGTGGCGAGGCCGGTCGCATAGAGCGCGCGGTTGCCGATATTGCTGTTATAATCCTGCGACGCGTCGAGCTTGACCTTCTGATACTGGCCCGAAACCTGCAGCGACACGGGGCCGAAATTATGCTCGATTTGGCCCTGCAGCGTCAGTTCGCTGGTGAAATAGCTCGGCGTATAGGCGGTATTCACCTCGCGCGGATCCGACGGGATCGTCGTGTTGGCATAGACGTCGGGCCCATAGAGACTGCCGAGGGCAAAAGCCTGCGGGATGCCGCGGATCGCGAGGAATTCGCGCGACGTCAGCGCGGCGGTGAAGGTCGCGTTGCCGTTGAAGGGCGAATTGTCGAGACGGCTGTTCAAACAGCCGAGGATGCCGGTCGGATCGCGCTGGCAAAGCTGCTTCTGGATGCGCGTGCGCTTGTCTTTTTCGCGGAAATAGGATGCGAGCAGGTCGATCGTCGTGTCGGGCGAGGGCTCCCAGCGGAACGAGCCGCGGACCGAATAAAGATCGCGGTCGTCGATGCGCGTGTCGAGGAAGCTGTTCTTCGTATAGCCGTCGCGGTTGAGGTAGATGCCCGCAACGCGAATGCCCATCGTGTCGCCGAGCGGGATGTTGACCATCGCCTTGCCCTTCATGGAATCATAATTTCCATATTCGGCTTCGGCGGCGGCTTCGAAGACGCCGAGTTTGGGCTTGGCGGTGATCACGTTGACCACGCCCGAGGTCGCGTTGCGGCCGAACAGCGTGCCCTGCGGGCCGCGCAGCACTTCGACGCGTTCGAGATCGAAGAATTCGGTTTCGAACAGGCGGGTCGAAAACAGCGGGTCGCCGTTCAGGTGGATCGCGGTCGCGCTGTCGCAGGTTGTGCCGACGCAAAGGTCGCCGATCCCGCGGATCGTGAAGCTGGCGCCCGTGAAGTTGGTCTTGGTGAAGGTGACGTTGGGCAAGGTCAGCTGAAGATCGGACGGCGTCTTGATCTGCTGTGCTTCGAGCGCCTCGGTCGAAAAGGCGCTGACCGCGATCGGCACGTCCTGCAGACGTTCCGACTGGCGCTGCGCCGTAACGACGATTTCGCCGCCGAAAGCATCGCGTTCCACTTCATCCGCCGCGTCCTGCGCATATGCCGGTGTCGCCACCGTCATCGCAAGGATCGAGGTTCCGATCAGTGCCTTGAACTTCATCTATAGCCTCCCTTTTTCGATCCCGCGCGATGCGGGGCCGCCCAACGTCAAATTGTGGTAAGGGGAGGGGAAACGACCAGACATGGCAAAGGGCACCCGGCCAAAACGGCCATGTGCCCTCGTGAATCCCACTTGCCAGCTGGGCTGGTCATCGTCCTCTCCCACCGGCGTCGGGGAAAACGCCGGCCTCTCCGGAATACGACCCGCTTGAGCGGGTTCTGTATGGAGCAAAGGTGCGCCGAGTTGACGAAAGCGTCAAGTGACTTGTTTGGCTCAAAAAAGGACGCGAAACCGCGCCTCTCCGAAAAGTGAAAAAGCCAAGATTCCGCAACGTAAAGTTGATGGGAGAGGACAATTTCTTCTTCTCTGGCCCTTGCTTATCGTCGCATTCGCCCCGAAATGTGCGACATGAAGGCAACAGTGAAAGCGGGGCGATGAGCGACAACGGACAAGAGTTGGGACCGGACGGCAAGGTGGTCGTTCCGGACCATGTTGCGGACGCCGTGCGGACGCTGATCGAGTGGGCGGGCGACGATCCGGCACGCGAGGGGCTGCTCGACACACCGCGCCGCGTCGCGCGCGCGTGGAAGGAATATTGTTCGGGCTATGCCGACGATCCGGCGCTTTACCTGTCGCGCACCTTCGAGGAAGTCGGCGGCTATGACGAGATCGTGCTGCTGCGCGACATTCCGTTCCAGTCGCATTGCGAGCATCATATGGCGCCGATCACCGGAAAGGCCTCGATCGCTTACCTGCCGCGCGACCGGGTCGTCGGCATTTCGAAGCTGGCCCGCGTGCTCAACGGCTTTTCGCGGCGGCTGCAGGTGCAGGAGCGGCTGACCGCCGAGGTCGCGAAGTGCATCTGGGACAATCTCCAGCCGCAAGGCGTCGCGGTGGTCATCGATGCACAGCATGGCTGCATGACCGGGCGCGGCGTGCGCACCCCGGGCGTCGGCATGGTGACGAGCCGCCTGCTCGGCTGTTTCCTCGAGGACCAAAGCAGCCGCAAGGAAGTGCTGAGCCTGATGGGCTATTGATGGGCGGACGGCCTTAGCGCCGCCACATCCGCAAGAGCTGATACTGGACCGCCTGCAGCCGCGTGAAGTTCGCGGGTTCCATCTTGCCGCCCTCGATCGCGGCAATTTCGTTCAGTTCGTACATCAAATTCCGGTGCGCGACGTCGGGGATCAGGCTCTGGATGAAGGTGATTGCGACGAGCCGCTCGCCGCGCGTCACCGGTTCGACCTCGTGCAGCGTGTGCGAGGGATAGATGATTGCGACCCCTGGAGCTTCCTTGAAGCGCAGGTCGGCACCCCCCAACTGCACGTGCAGCGCGCCGCCCTCATAATCGGCAGGATCGTTCAGGAAGATAGTGCAGCTGACGTCGGTGCGCAGCTGGCCGTCGGGCAGGGGAATATAGGCGGCATCGGGGTGCAGCCCGTAATGCATGCCCGGCGTGTACCGCGTCATCAACGGCGGCGCGATCCGTGCCGGAAAGGAGAATTCCATGAAATCGGGGTTCTGCACCATCGCATCGAGCAATATCTTCGACGAGCGTTCATAAGCACCGGAGTCGTGAAGTTGCAGGTTGTTCTTCACCTTCGAATGCGGGTTGCTGATCTTTCCGTCGACAAACTTGCCGCTGGCGGCAATCTCGCGCAGCGCGCGGACCGCGCCATCGTCGAGCAGCTGGACGAGCTTGAACATTATGCGCTTTCCTGGTTGCCGCGGATCGGCAGGTCGCCGAGGCTTGTATAGCGTGCGGCGAGCGCTTCAACCCACGCGATCGCTTCGGCGATGGCGGGCGCGTGTCCGACGGCCGCCTGCGCCTGCAACTCGCGGCGAAGATCGGGGCTATAGCCATGCTCGGGCGCCTTAGAATATTGGCGCATCACAGGTCCGGCGAGCGCGGCGTCGATCCGCGCCGCATCGACCGACAATCCGAAATGCCCGCACTGCGCGGCGAGCGCGGCGGCGGGATCGGCCAGCACGCCTTCGAAATCGGCCCACAGATGCCGCGGATCGGCGCGCGGCAACGTCTGCTGCGCCGTCGCCATCTCGCAAAGCCAGCTCATCGCGACGCGCGTCACCGGTGGCAGCTGCCACAATGCGAACGGGAAATCGGGCAGCAGCGCGGCAAGTCGCGCCATGCGTGCCGGGGCTTGCGCCAGCGTCTCGGCCATCGACGCCTCGCCGGCCAGGATCGTCTCGATGTAGCGCGCGAGCGGGACGTAGAGGAACAGCGCGCGGCCATCGGCACCCGTCAGCTCGTCGGCGATCGCCGTGATCACGCTCGACGCCTTCACCATCGCGCGCTGGCCGGGGGCGAAGTCGCGGCCCAGCCATCCGACAGCTTGTGCAAGGCGCTCGCGATAAAGCTCGGGCGACCAGACCGACTCGGGCCGGTCAATCCGCTCGGCGACCTGTGCCACCGTGCGGAGCAGCATCGGCTCGCGCAAAGGCAGTACCTCGCCGACCTCGGCATGCAGTCGCGACACGAGCGTCGATCCGACATGGCCGATATGGAAGATGAAGTGCGGCGCAGGGGCCGCGGCGCCCAGATCGGGCAGGGTGTCCCACGCCATCCACTCGCGCCCGATGCGATCGGTGAGCAGTCGCTGGTCGAGGAAGCTTGCGGCGCGATAATCGGCTTCGGTCAGCAGTGCGATCAGCACCCGGTCGTTTGCGAGGTCCGCCATATGCGGCAGCAGGCTCGCATCGGCGGCAAAGCGGCGCTGGAAAGGATCGTCGGCCATCGCCGAGCCATAGGAAAGGGCGGACCATAAGAAAAGGGCCGCGCCCCCTTTCGGAAACGCGGCCCTTTCAAAAGGCTTTGGCCAGAGGAAGCTTAAGCTTCTTCGGCTTCGTCCGCAGCAGCTTCGGGAGCGAGCTCCGAAGGCGGCGTGGCGTCTTCGAATTCGTCTTCGCTGTCGGGTTCCAGTGCCGTGGCGACTGCCTCGGCCTGTTCTTCCTCGAACATCGCCGCGATGACGTCGATGCCCTGCTTCTGCATTTCGGCTTCGTCGGGCGAGCGCGCGACGTTGACGCCGACGGTCACGACGACTTCGGGGTGCAGCTTGACCTTGACGTCGACCAGGCCGAGCGACTTGATCGGACGTTCGAGTTCGACCATCGACTTGCCGATGCCTTCGACGCCGTCTTCGGCGAGCGCGTCGACGATGTCACGGACCGAAACCGAGCCGTAAAGCTGGCCGGTGTTCGATGCCTGACGGATCAGGACGATCTGCTTGCCGTTGATGCCGCTGGCGCGGCCTTCGGCGTCGGTGCGACGTTCGGCGTTATCGGCTTCGATCTTGCCGCGGTTCGCTTCGAACAGCTTCTTGTTGGCGTCGTTCGCACGAAGCGCCTTGTTGTTCGGCAGCAGATAGTTACGGGCAAAGCCGTTCTTGACGGTGACGACGTCGCCGATACCGCCCAGTTTCTCGATGCGTTCGAGCAGGATGATTTCCATCGGTCAGCCCTCCTTACTTAACAATGTAGGGGAGCAGGCCGATGTGGCGCGAGCGCTTGATCGCTTTCGCCAGCTCACGCTGCTTCTTGGTGGACACCGCGGTGATACGCGACGGGACGATCTTGCCACGCTCCGACAGGTAACCCTGGAGCAGACGGACGTCCTTGTAATCGATGACCGGTGCATCCTTCTGGCTGAAGGGGCAGGTCTTGCGGCGGCGGAAAAAGGGTCGTGCCATGGTCGTTTTCCTTATTCTTCGCCGTCGCGGTCACGGCCGCGGCCGCCACGACGTTCCTGCTTGCGCATCATCACCGACGGACCCTTTTCGAGTTCGTCGACCTTGATGGTGAGCCAGCGGATGATATCTTCGTTGATCGCAGCCTGACGCTCGATCTCTGCGATGGCTTCGCCTGCGACTTCAGCCGACAACATCACATAATGACCCTTGCGGTTCTTCTGGATCTTGTAGGCGAGCTGCTTCAGGCCCCAGGTCTCGGTCTTGTGAACCGTGCCCTTAAATTCGCCGATGACGTTGGTGACGGTTTCCGCCAGCGCGTCGACCTGAGCCTGGCTCAGGTCCTGACGCGCGATAAAAACATGCTCGTAAAACGGCATGGTGCGCTTCCTTCGATTTGGCCGATCGCTGGTTCCGCGCCAATCGCGAAACCCCTCCGGCTGTCGTCAAGCTTTACGGATTGGTGCAAAGCAAACGGGGCGAATGGCACGTGGCCTCGCCCCGAATGAGCGCGCCTATACAGATTCGCGGGGAGAAATCAAGCGGAGAGCGCCAGCTTTCCCAACAGTTCCCGCCCGAATTCGGTGAGCGTGTCGTCGCGCGCGCCGAGGATGAGGATGCGGTCGCCCGCCTTGGCCGCGTCGAGCATTGCCGCGCCGCATGCCGCGCGGGTGGTCATATGCACGGCGTCACCCCCGCCCGCGACGATATCGGCGACGAGCGCCTCGCTGCCGATGCTGCGGTCGACGGTGCCGCCGAAATAGACGGGGTCGCACACGAACAGCTTGTCATCGGGGCGCATTCCGCTTGCGAAGCTCGCCGCGAGTTCCTTGCCCATCTGGCGCAGCGGGCCATAACCGTGCGGCTGGAAGAAGATCAAAGCGCGGCCCGGCAGTTCGGACACGGCGGCGAGCGTCGCGGCCACCTTGTCGGGGTTGTGCGCGAAATCGTCGATCACCGTGACCCCGCCTGCTTGTCCGAGCACCTCATATCGGCGCGCGAGGCCGGCGAAGTCGGCGAGTGCCTCGACCGCCTGTGCGATGGTCGTGCCCGCCGCGTGGGTGGCGGCGATCGCGGCGAGCGCGTTGGCTGCATTGTGACGGCCGGGCATGCGAAGCCTCACCCGATACGCGGTGCCATCGGCATGAACGGCGAAACGGCAGCCGTCGGGCAAGGCTTCGAAATCGCTTCCGCGAATGTGGGTGTCTTCGCCTTCGCTAAAACCGAATGAAATATGATTGTCCAATGAAAGGAAGGGTGTGCTTTCCTCATCGTCGATATTGACCACGGCAACGCGCGCCTTGAGGAGAAAATCGGCAAACAGGACATGGAGTTCTTCGAGGCTCTTGTGATCGAGGCTGATGTTGGTGACCACCGCTACATCGGGGCGATAGAGCGCGATCGATCCGTCGCTTTCGTCGACTTCGCTGACGTAGATCGCGGCGTCGCCAACCAGCGCGCTCGCGAATGGCCTGTCGTCGCCCGAAAAATTGCGCATGACCGCGCCGTTCATCACGGTCGGTTTCCGGCCCGCGCTTTCAAGGATCCAGCCGATCATCCCGGTGACGGTCGACTTGCCGCTCGTCCCGCCGACCCCGATCGCGCTGTCGGCCGCGTTGAATAGCTCGGCATTCAGGTCGGCGCGCGTCATCCGCGGCAGACCGAGTGCGTTGGCCGCGGCAATATCGGGAACGCTGTCCTCGATCGCCGCCGAGGCGACGAGGATCTGGCCCGCTTTCGGCCCGCTGCCGTCTTGCGGGTAAAAGGCGATGCCCTGGCTTTCGAGCCAGGCGAATTTACCGGGCGTCCGCCCTTGGTCACGGCTGCGATCGGACCCCGACACCGCGTCACCGCGCGCCGCGACGATCATCGCGAGCGGCAGCATCCCCGACCCGCCGATGCCGCAGAAGAAATAGGATTTGTTTTCGGCCATCGCGGCGCGATATGGCTTTGACGAAGGCTTTGCAACCGCACCCGCCGCAATAACCGCTCGTACCGGGCGGATCGAGGAATCAGCCAGTCCATGCGTATCGGCATTGTTGCCCCGTCGACCCCGATCCTGCCCGACGATGCGGAGGCCGTTCGCGCGCTCGCAAGCCTCGGTTACCCCGACGTCGAACTTGTCTTCGACGCGCAATGCTTCGCTGTTCACGGCCATTTCGCGGGCGAGGATGGGCACCGCTTCGCCGCGCTCGTCGAGATGGCGAACCGCCCCGACATCGACGCGATCTGGTTCGCGCGCGGCGGTTATGGTGCATGCCGGATCGCCGAGGATGCGGTCGCGGCGATGACCGACGCGGCGAGGGCCAAGGCGTTCCTCGGCTATTCGGATCAGGGAAATCTGCTCGGTGCGCTCTATCGCGAGGGGTTCGACCATGTCGCGCACGGCCCGATGGTCGCCGATATTCGCCGCGAGGGCGGTGACGCGGCAGTGCTGCGCGCGCTCGACTGGCTCGTTGCGCGCGATCCGGGTGCTTGCGAAGCCGGATTGCAGCATGGCGCCCGCCATGCGGCGTTCAACCTGATGACGCTGTCGATGCTGATCGGCACCCCGCTCGAACCCGATCTTTCGGGTCATGTCGTGTTGGTCGAGGAGGTGAGCGAATATCTTTACGCCTTCGACCGCGCCTTCTTTCACGTCGCGACCTGTCTGGGCCCGCGCGGGCTTGCCGGATTGCGGCTGGGACGGGTCGGCGACATTCCGGAAAACGATCGCCCCTTCGGCATGGAGGCCGATGAGATCGCTCGCGATTGGTGCGGGCGCACCGGCATCCCCTGGCTCGGCCGGGCGGACATCGGCCACGACGCTGCGAACAAGGTCGTGCCCTTCGGCTTGCATCGTGCGGGGTGAAGGAATAGGCGCGCGGTAACGAATATCACCGCAGGGGACGCAATATGCGCGCATTCATTTTTCCGGGTCAGGGCAGCCAGGCCGTCGGCATGGGCAAGGCGTTGTCGGACGCTTCGCCGGTCGCGCGCGAAGTGTTTCAGGAGGTCGACGACGCGCTTGGCCAGAAGCTGTTCAAGCTGATGAGCGAAGGCCCGGAGGACCAGCTCACCCTTACCGAAAACGCTCAGCCCGCGATCATGGCCAATGCCATCGCGACACTGCGCGTGCTCGAAAAAGAAGGCGGCGTGACGCTCGCCGCCAAGGCCGATTATGTCGCGGGCCACAGCCTCGGCGAATATAGCGCGCTCTGCGCAGCCGGCGCCTTCGACCTCGCAACCACCGCGCGCCTGCTCAAGACGCGCGGGCAGGCGATGCAGGCGGCGGTGCCCGTCGGCGTCGGCGCAATGGCGGCGCTGCTCGGCGCCGACATCGACACCGCGCAGAAACTCGCCGACGCCGCGGCCGAGGGCGAAGTCTGCACTGTCGCCAATGACAATGATCCATCGCAGGTCGTGATTTCGGGCCACAAGGGCGCGGTCGAGCGCGCCGTCGCCCTCGTGAAAGATTATGGCATCAAGCGCGGCGTGCTGCTCCCCGTCTCGGCGCCCTTCCACTGCCCGCTGATGCAGCCCGCGGCCGACGCAATGGCCGAGGCGCTCGGCGCCAACCCGCCCGCCGCGCCGCTGGTGCCCGTCGTCGCCAATGTCACCGCGAGCCCGGTGAGCGACGCCGACACGATCCGCGATCTGTTGGTCCAACAGGTCACCGGCCGCGTCCGCTGGCGCGAAAGCGTCGCGTCGATGGAAGATATCGGTGTCCAGCAGTTCGTCGAATTCGGCGGCAAGGTGCTCGGCCCGATGGTCAAGCGCAGCGCATCGGACGAAGTCGAGACGGTGAGCGTGATTTCGATGGATGACATCGAAGCGCTGCTGAAAGGTTTTTGAAATGCGACTTGCGACGTTGAACCACAGACTGTGGGCCGCGTCAGCGCTGCTGCTTTTCAGTTTGACTTCAACAAATGTTGAGGCGGCAGAAAATCTCGAATGTATGGATCTTGGATATTCTGGCACCGAGCTGGCGGCAATGGACCGCTTTGTTGAGAAATATGGCTTGGCGGACTGGCAAGCTGCCAAACGTCTGCCGAATGATATCGAGAACTCGATTGCTACGCGCCTGCGATATTGCGCGGACGCAAACGCATGGCCACAGAGGGCAATCGAGCAGGCCGTGTATTACAAGGTTAGCATTCTTACGGCGGCTGCCATCGATAAGAACACCCCTTTGAGTTCTCAACAAATGGCTCAGCTTCGCGGTGCCTATTCAAGCACAGATTCAAAGCGTTTGATGTCCATCATGCTTCCTGCTCTTGATGCCATTTTCGCCGTAAAAGCAGTGCCTGTACCGTCAGAAGACGACATAAGCTATTTGAACGAGCATATCACGCGGCGATCAGGGCTTCCCATTAATAACGAGGTCACAAACTACATAGGCGCCTGGCTGCTCACGAGGGGCATGGTGGAGATCACGAAGAGACGGTTCAGTGAGTTTTAAAATCTCGCCTTTGGATTAGCGGGCGGTTGTGCGGTTCTAACCATTGGATTCTGCGTTCTCCGCGCGAAAATCATCTTACACCGACGTCCGAGATTCGGACCCCAGACTAAGGAACAAAACCATGTTCGATCTCACCGGCATGACCGCCCTCGTCACCGGCGCTTCGGGCGGCATCGGCTCGGCCATCGCGCAGGCGCTCGCGGCGCAGGGCGCGCGGCTCGCGGTGTCGGGCTCCAATGCCGACAAGCTCAATGCCTTCCGCGATACGCTCGGCGGCGACCATGTCGCGCTGCCCTGCAACCTCGGCGATGCGGCCGCGGTCGATGCGCTCGTCCCGTCGGCGGTCGAGGCGTTGGGCCAGCTCGATATTCTCGTCAACAATGCCGGCGTCACGCGCGACAACCTGATCATGCGCATGAAGGACGAGGAGTGGATGGATGTCATCCGCATCAATCTCGAGGCCAATTTCCGCCTTGCGCGGGCTGCGGCGAAGCCGATGATGAAGGCGCGGTTCGGCCGCATCATCTCGATCACCAGCGTCGTCGGCGCGACAGGCAATCCGGGGCAGGCCAATTATGCCGCGTCAAAGGCGGGCGTCACCGGCATGACCAAGGCGCTGGCGCAGGAACTCGCGAGCCGCGGCGTCACCGCGAACTGCGTCGCGCCTGGCTTTATCGCCACCGCGATGACCGACGACCTGCCCGACGCGCAGAAAGAGGTACTCAACCAGCGCATTCCGGCCGGCCGGATGGGTGCTGGCGACGATATCGCCGCCGCCGTCGTCTATCTGGCGTCGAAGGAAGCGGGCTATGTCACCGGTCAGACGTTGCATGTGAACGGCGGGATGGCCATGCTGTCCTGAGGGGGCGCACCCTAAAGGGCGGAAGGATTCGTCGATGCATAAGGGTCTGATCGCGGGCGTTGCACTTGCCTTGGCGATGCTTCCGGGCGCGGTCCGGGCGCAAGAGGGCGAGAAGTTCGACTGCGTCGTCACGTCGGTCCCGATCGGCACCAAGAATTCGATCGGTCTCGCGATGGCCGGTGGCGGCGACGAAGCATCGCGCGAGGCGCTGTTCAAACAGCTTGGCGCGGTCACCGACGATTGTGTGACGCGCCATGGCATCGCCGCCGAACAAAAGAGTGTCTATTTCGACTACAGCCTCGCGCGCATTTCGCGCGAATGGCTGATGGGCGACATCGCAAAACTCGGTCTGGCGAGTGTGATCGTCGACAAGGCGCTCGATTTCGGTCCCGGCGGCGCGAACCCCGATCTGTCGGGCGACATGACCGAGGATCAGATCATGAAGATCGTCCAGGCCTATATCGAGAGCGGCGTCGACATCGAAAAGGTCGACGGCGCGGCGTGGGAAAAGGTCGGCGCCTATGCCGCGGCGACCTCGATCTACTGGAACAAGCGCAAGCAACTCGCCTTCTGAACCCGAACGGGCCGGATCCGGCTGAACCGGACCCGGCCCTCGGGACGAGCGGAGAGAGGGGTTAGAAGCTCGCCCGGGCTGTCAGCCGGAAATCGCGTCCGGCCAGCGGCACATAATCCTTGGTAAAGCTGGCGTGGCGGCGCGCTTCGACGTCGAAGATATTGTTCGCCGACAGGCTGAGCGTCAGATTCTTCGTATCGGGAAGCGGGCGCCAGCTGAGCGAAGCATTGACCAAAGTGAAGCCCTTGGTCGGCGTCTCGAACTGCGCGACGCGCGTCTGGTCGTCGGTCCATTCGACCTCGACGCGCGCATCGACGCGTTCGCCTTGTGCTTCGAGCCCGCCGAGGACGCGGAGCGCCGGGATGCGCGGCACGTTACGGTCGAGCCCGGCATTCTTGATCTTCGCGCGCGTCATGTCGGCGGTCACATCGCCGACGATGTTGAAGCCGCCGATCTGCGCCAACCGCGCGCTCGCTTCGGCCTCGAAGCCATAGACGCGCGCGTCGCGCTGGAAATACTGGAAGACGGGCAGTTCATCCTCTTCCGCGCCGGTTGCGGCCGAATAGATGAAATTGTCGAACCAGTTCGAATAGCCGGTCAGGCTGAGGTTGAACGCATCGGTCTTGATCTTGAACGAAGCTTCGGCACCCCAGTTCGATTCGCGCTTCAAATTCGGGTCGCCGAGCTCGAAGCTCTGCGTTGCGATGTGCGGGCCGTTCGACAGCAGCTCCTCGGCCGACGGCGCACGGACCGCGCGCGATACCGAGACGCCGAATTTCGCGCCCTCGAATATGTCGTAGGTCGCGCCGAGCGCGCCCGAAAAGCTGTCGAAATTGCGTTCGAAACCCAGCGTGTGGGCGCGGACATTGGTCTTTTCGTACCGCGCCGCGGCTTCGAGCCCGAGCGGACCCATCGTATATTCCTGCAGCGTGAAGAGCGCGAACTGGTCGGTCAGGTTGTGGGGCACGAACGCCTCGGCGCCGATCGCGTCAAAGTCGCGATGGCTATACTGCACGCCGCTCGCGCCGCGCCAGCCGCCGCGGTCGTTCTGCGCCAGCTCGATCCGGCCTTCGATGCCCTGGTTGGTGAAGATGGTGCCGACCTCGTCGCCCTCGAACTCGGTGTGTTTGTAATCGGCAAAGCCCGCACGGACGCGCAGCTTGTCGAAGAAGCCGTCGCCCAGCTCGACTTCGCCGCGAAGATCCGCGCGCCACTGCTTCAAGCCGATGGTGACGGGACCTTCGCCATGGTCATGACCGCCTTCTTCCTCGCCGCCATGGTCATGCGCGGTGTTCGGGCGGTCGGGCACACCGTAATTGGAGTCGAAATAGCCGATCGATATGCCGAGCTGGCCGCCGTCGTTGATCAGCGACAGGCCGCCGCCGGCGGTCCATGTCTCGCTCTGCGTGTTGTCGATCTTGCCGCGCTTGCCCGCCTGTGCCGTCAGCTCGGCCGCCTCGTCGGGATGCCCGTCCTCGATCTCATGCTCGGCAAGGTGGAGCAGGTCCCCGCGAATGCCGGGAGCATAGACGAAGCCGCCGCTGCGGGCGTCGCCCGTCTTGCGCCAGCTGCCGTCGAGATGCGCGACGATCTGCGGGCTCAGCGCGACGTCGATCGAGCTGCCGATGTTGCGGTCGTTCGCGGCGGTCGCATAGCCGCCGATCGCATCGATATGGACATGATCGGTCGGAACCTTGCGCGGGATGCGGCGGTCGAACATGTTCACCGCGCCGCCGATCGCCTGGCTGCCGAACAGCAGCACCGCGGGGCCGCGCAGAATCTCGATGCGTTCCACGGTCAGCGGGTCGATGGTGACCGCATGGTCGGCGGAGGTGTTCGACGCGTCGATCGACCCGATGCCGTCGGTGAGCACGCGCACGCGCTCGCCCGAAAAGCCGCGGAGCACGGGGCGCGAAGCGCCGGGCGAGAAGCTCGTCGCCGACACGCCCGGCTGGCGGGTGAGCGTGTCGCCGATCTGCCCGCGAATGTCGCGCGCCAGCTCGTCGCCTTCGAGCACCGACACATTGCCGAGGATATCGAGGCTACGGACATAGGGCGCGGTGACGACGATCGGCTCGCCGGTGTGCACATCGTCGTCGCTGCCCGCGGCGGCGCGGTCCTGCGCGTACGCGGGGGCGGCGAGGAAGAGGGCAAAGGTGAAACCGGCGGAGCAAAGCAAACGCATAAGGGGAGAGTCCTGTTGTTATGGCGACCTGTCGGCGCACCCAGTAATGATATACTGTTACAATCGCAACCCTTGAGGTGGTCCCGGGCTGTCGTTCGTCGGACGTCGATGCCCGTTGGTCGACAAAGGCCGAACATTGACAGGGCAAGCGAAGCTGTCTTGCGAGGCTGCGGGCGGCGCCCTAGATCATGCTTATGACTATTGCTGCAAACAGCCTCGACCTCATCGGCAACACCCCGCTGGTGCTGCTCAAGGGGCCGAGCGAAGCCACCGGCTGTGAAATCTGGGGCAAGTGCGAATATGCCAACCCCGGCGGATCGGTGAAGGACCGCGCCGCGCTCTATATTGTCCGCGATGCCGAAGCGAACGGCAGCCTGCGTCCCGGCGGTACGATCGTCGAGGGCACCGCGGGCAACACCGGCATCGGGCTGGCGCTCGTCGGCAATGCATTGGGCTACAAGACGATCATCGTCATGCCCGACAACCAGAGCGCCGAGAAAATGGCGACGATCCGCGCCCTGGGTGCCGAACTGGTGCTCGTCCCACCCGCGCCCTTCGCCAACCCCGGCCATTTCGTCCACACCTCGCGCCGCATCGCCGAGGAAACCGACAATGCGATCTGGGCCAACCAGTTCGACAATATCGCCAACCGCAAATCGCACATCTTCGGCACCGCCGAAGAGATATGGGAGCAGATGGACGGCCGCATCGACGGCTTCACCTGCGCGGCGGGCACCGGCGGCACGATCGCGGGCACCGGGCTCGGGCTGAAGGCGCATAATTCCGACGTCGTCATCGCGCTCACCGATCCGCACGGCGCGGGGCTCTATAATTATTATCAGTGCGGCGAGCTGCGCGCCGAAGGCAATAGCGTTGCCGAAGGGATCGGTCAGAACCGCATCACCGCCAACCTCGACGGCGCGCCGATCGATACGCAGTTCCGCATCTCGGATGCCGAGGGGCTCGCGGTGGTCCGCCAACTGCTGGACGAAGAGGGGCTATGTCTCGGCCTGTCGTCGGGGATCAACGTCGCCGGGGCGATGGCGCTCGCGCGGCAGCTGGGTCCGGGCAAGCGCATCGCAACCATCCTCTGCGACAGCGGGTTTCGCTATCTCTCGACGCTCTACAACCCCGAATGGCTGGCGAGCAAAGGACTGGAGACGCCAAAGGAGACGGCGGCATGAGCGTGCGGATCGAAATTCCTTCGTCCCCAAAAGAGGCGCCGCCGCCACCCCCCACCGCGCCCGTCGACGACACGATACGCCGCTTGCAGATCGGCATCGCCGGGGTGCTCACGGTGTTGCTGCTCGTCGGCATGGCCGGGTTGATCGGTGATCGCGCCCGGGAAAGCGCGGCCGGCGACACCGCCGCCACCGCCGAAGTCAAGATGCCGGGTGACGAAGAGAAAACCAGCGGCGCGCCGCTTGAGGAACTGGGCGTTCAGGCGGTGTCGCCCTCGTCGAAGGATGAAAATGCCGCGACCCCGGTAAAGGTGCCGCAGGCCGCCCCATCGGCGACCGTGCCCGACCTCGAACCCGATCCTGCACTCCAGCGCGCGCGCCAGTCGAACCAGTGACGGCGGCATCGCGCCGGCCCGTGCTGCGCGCTTTCATGATAGCTGCCACGATCGTCGCGCTGGCCTGGGTCGCGGGCGGGCAGGCGCTGCTCGGCCGCATCGATCCGGCGCTTGCGATCCCGCTGCTCGCGCCGCCGATGCTGCTTTTGGCCTGGTGGCAGCGCGGTGAGCCCGTCGCGGCGCGGCGTCGCGCTTGCCTTCTCACTCTCGCGCTTGTGGCGATAACGCAGGCTTTGCTTGGCGTCGTTCTCGCCGGATCGGCGGCGTGGTTGCAGCTGCTACTGGCGATCATAGCGGGGGGCATCGCGGCTTGGCTCGCGGACAGGATCATCCAATGGCGCAGCCCGAGTAAATTGCTGTCGTGGCTCGCCGGATTTCTGCTCGTGGTCGGCTGGTTCGGGGCGGGGCACGCGCTGCTCGCGACCCTCTATCGGCCCGCGTCGGCTTCGGCGGGCGCGCCTGCCGTCACCATGCTCACCGGCCTGCCGCTGCGCTGGTCGGCAAGTCCAAGCATCGCGGCGATGATCGCCGAAGGGACGAACGACGATCCGGCGCTCGCGCGGCTGGCGGCGGCGGGGCCGGTGTCGCTGGTCGACAGCCTCGCCGATCATGTGCCGCCGCCGGGCGGGACTCTGTTCATCGCGCACCCGCGCGCGCTGGCGCCGCAGGAACTGGTCGCGATCGATGCGTTCGTGCGGGGCGGCGGGCGCGCGGTCGTACTCGCCGATGCGCTGTCGGGCTGGCCGGCGCGCCATCCGCTCGGCGATCCGCGCAACGCGCCGGTGACGAGCCTGCTCACCCCGCTGCTCGACCATTGGGGTGTGATGCTGGGCGCCGCGCCCGCGCAGGAGAGCAAGCCGCTGCCGGTCGATGTCGATGGCGCGCGCCTGCGCCTGTTCAGTGCAGGACGCCTCGATCGCCTGCCGCGGGCGTGCCGCGCCCACGCCGACCGCCGCGTGGCGCAATGCCGGATCGGGCAGGGCGAGGTCTGGCTGGTTGGCGATGCCGACCTGCTCTTCGAGCCATTATGGCAGCCGCTCGTTCCGGGCGCATTTCATCTGCGCCAAGCCGATACGATGGAGTGGCTTTCGGCCCGCCTGTGGCGCGGTTCCGGAAACAGCTTGCTTCATCCGCTCTGGATTCGCGCCCGTACCACCTGAGTCGGGCGTATCCGCCCCGATTTACCCCGATCGAAGCCTGTCCCGCAGTGCCGCTGTGCGCCGTGGGACCGGTATTTACCCAATTCGGAGGTCTTTTTGCGGCAAATGGGGGTCAGATTCCCTATTTCACCCTAAATTACCCCTTTTCACCCCGATCTATAGTTGATACTCAGGAATCGGAGAGGGGCATTCTCCACCCGTGCCGAACCAGCTGGAATCATGCGATTTCGGGGACGGGGAAGTTTTGCCCGGTGGCACGATACGGGGGGCAGAGCGATGGCGATTGTGACGCCCGGCCAGTATGCGGGCACCAGCTTTGCCGCGATCGATGGCAAGGGGCGCATCGCCGTCCCCTCACAATTCCGCAACAATGTGCCCCTCATTGCGGACGGCCAGCGCGTGCTTTGGGTCGGTTTCCACGAAAAGCTGCCCTGCCTCGTCGCCTATGGCCAGGATCAATATGACCGGCTGAACGGCGAGATCGAACGCGACCGCGAAACCGCGCGGCTGCGCAACCTCGACTTCGACGAAGATGCCGAGTTCAAGAAGCGCTTCAGCTACACCGAGCCATACACGCTCGACGACAGCGGTCGCTTCCTTCCCAGCTTTATCCACCGCGACCGCGTCGGCGATGCCGGCGCGACGGCTTTTGTGGGCTCGGGTCGCCGCCTCGAAATCTGGTGGTTGCCGGCCTTGGCCGAATGCGCCGAGGCGGACCCGGTGTTGCAGCGCCTCGCCGCGTCGTGGGACGCGACAAAAGGGAAGGGGCGCAAGTGACCGACCTTCCCCCCGAACTCCCTCGGGACCCACGCCACGATCCGGTCCTCCGTGAAGAAGTCCTCGCCGCACTTGCCATCGCCCCGGGCGAGCGCCACGTCGACGCGACCTTCGGCGCCGGCGGCTACACGCGTGCGATGCTCGCCGCGGGCGCCGACGTCATCGCCTGCGACCGCGATCCCGACGCGATTGCCGAAGGGCAGGCGCTCGTCGAGGAAGCCGGCGGCAAGCTGACTTTGATCCATGGCCGCTTCGGCGAGATCGACCGGCTGCTCGCCGAACGCGGAATCGACGCGGTCGACGGTATCACGTTCGACATCGGCGTGTCGTCGATGCAGCTCGATCAGGGCGAGCGCGGCTTTTCGTTCCAGAAGGACGGTCCGCTCGACATGCGCATGGCGCAGGAGGGCGAAAGCGCCGCCGACTGGCTGAACAGCGCCGACGAGCATGTCATCGCCGACGTGCTCTTCCATTATGGCGACGAACGCCAGTCGCGCCGCGTTGCGCGCGCGATCGTCGCGGCGCGTCCGCTCACCCGCACCGGCGAACTCGCGACGGTGATCCGCAAGGCGCTGCGCCATCCGCCCGGCGCGCCCAAGGATCCTTCGACCAAGAGCTTTCAGGCGATCCGCATCCATGTGAACGGCGAGCTCGACGAGCTGATCGCAGGCCTCAACGCCGCCGAGCGCCTGCTGCGCCCCGGCGGCCGGCTCGCCGTCGTCAGCTTCCACAGCACCGAGGATCGCATTGTGAAGAACTTCCTGCGCGAACGCAGCGGTGGCGATGCCGCGGGTTCGCGCCACCGGCCCGCGCCGCTCCCTCTGGCGCGGGCCGCAACTTTCGAAACCCCGGCGCGCAAGGTGCGCCCGGGCAAGGCCGAAGAGGCGCGCAACCCGCGCGCGCGTTCGGCGACGCTGCGCAGTGCGATCCGGACATCGGCTCCGGCCCATTCGACGATCAAGGAGGCGATGTCATGCTGATGGCGGCCCGCAAGCTCCAGGGAATCGGCCTGGTCCTGCTCGTGCTCATCTTCGCGATGATGCTTTATCCCGTGTCGCTCAAAGTCGCGGCGACGCGCAGCGAGCTGACGCGCATCGAAAAGCAGATCGACCGCACGCGCGACAATATCCGCTACCTCGAATCCGAACTCGCGGTGCGCGCCTCGATGCGCCAGCTCGAACAGTGGAACGCCGACACCTTTGGCTATTCGGCACCCGATGCGGGGCAATATCTGGCGAGCGAGCGCCAGCTTGCGTCGCTCGACCGCCTGCCGCGCGCCCGCGGCGCCAACGAGGTCGCGCCGGTGCTGATGGCGATGGTGTCGCCCGTCGGCACGCCCGCCGTCAGTGCGCCGAAAGAAAGCCCGGTCGCCGGCAAGATCGCCGCCGTGAAGCCCGTCACTCCCAAGCCGGTCGTGCTCGCACAGGCCGACACCGCCATCCGCAGCGACGTGACGCCGCGGATGGCGCCGACGCGCCGCCGCGAACAATTGAAGATGATCGAGGACCAGTTGCTCGCCGAATCGACACTCGCCGATCTCAAGCGTGCCGCGGCGGTCGAAGCGGCAGGAGGCAAGTCCGGCCGATGAACACGCTGGTCGTCCGTCCAACGAGGGTCCGAACCGCCGGAGTGCGGCAGCAGATATTGCTGACCGCGCAACAGCGTTTGATGATCCTGATGCTGCTGTTCATGGCGGCATTTTTCGTTGTGTCGGTGCGGCTGCTCTATTTCGCGCTATTCGATACCTCGTCGAGCGCCCACGCGGCGACCGCCTTCGTTCCGGCGCGCGCCGACATCGTCGACCGCAACGGCGTGCCGCTTGCACGCACGATCGACGGCTATTCGATCCGCGTCGTCCCGTCGAAGCTGCTCAACAACCGGCAATATCTCGCCGACGAGCTCCACAAGATTTTCCCCGATATGCCGCGCGAGGAATTGCTCGCAAAGGTTAGCGGCTCGCGCCCGACCTATATTCGCCGCCGCGCGCTGCCGGACCAGGTGGCGGCGGTGAATGCGATCGGCGACGTCGGCTTCGACTTCCCGCGCGAAAAGGAACGCCTCTATCCTCAGTTGACGCTCGCCGCACATGTGCTCGGCTTCACCAATGCCGAGGGGCACGGCGTCACCGGCGTCGAGGGCGCGTTCGACCAGCGGCTGATCGACAAGGCGACGCGCGGCGAGCCGCTCGCGCTGTCGATCGACGCGCGCGTGCAGGGCGTGCTCGAAAGCGAACTGAGCTCGGCGGTCGCGAACCTCGAGGCGATCGGCGGCGCGGGGATCATCCTCGACGTCCACACGGGCGAAGTCGCCGCGATGACCTCGCTGCCGACCTTCAACCCGAACAAGCTGACCGGTAGCGACCCGGCGACGCGCCGCAACGCGGTGACCTATAATCTCTACGAGCTCGGTTCGACCTTCAAGCCGCTGTCGATCGCGGCCGCGATCGACGACGGCACGATCACTAGTATGGCACGCCGCTACGACGCGTCGGCGCCGTTGCCGATCGCAGGTTTCCGCATCCGCGACAGCCATCCCGGCCGCTGGTACAATGTGCCCGAGACGCTGATCGAAAGCTCGAACATCGCCACCGCGCGTATCGCCGACGAACTCGGGCGCGAAAATCTGGAGCGGCTCTTCCGCAATCTCGATTTCGACAAGCGCCCGCAGATCGACCTCAAGGAACGGGCTTTCCCGCTGTGGCCGAAGGACTGGGGCCGCGTAACCACGATGACGACCAGCTATGGCCACGGCATCGCGGTGACCCCGATGCATCTCGCGAGCGCCTATGCCGCGCTCGTCAACGGCGGCATCTATCGCCCCGCGACGCTGATGAAGCTCGGCGACAAGGCGCCGCCGCAGGGCCGCCGCGTGTTCAAGGCGGCGACCAGCGCGCGGATGCGCCAGCTCCTCCGCCTCATCGTTTCCGACGGCACCGGCAAGCAGGCGAACGCGCCGGGCTTTCGTGTCGGGGGCAAGACCGGTTCGGCAGAAAAGCCGGGCGCGGGCGGCTATCGTCGCCATTCGCTCGTCTCGACCTTCTCGGCGGCTTTCCCGATGGACAATCCGCGCTATGTGGTGATCGTGATGATCGACGAGCCGAAGGGTAACGCGTATAGTTCGGGACAGCGCACCGCAGGCTGGACCGCAGCGCCCGTGGTGCGCAAGGTCGTGACTCGCGCGGGGCCGATGCTGGGTGTCTTCCCCGACGAAAGCCGCGACGTCGATGTCTCCGAACTCATCCCCTTGCTGCGGAGAAACGAGGAAACGCACTGATGCGTCTCGCCGCGCTGCTCGAAGATCAGGCGCTGGGGGGCAGCGATCCCGTCGTTACGGGGCTTGCGATCGATCATCGCAAAGTCGCGCCGGGGACGATTTTCGGCGCCTTCGTCGGCGAAAAATTCAACGGCGAGGATTTCATTGCTGCCGCGATCGAAGCGGGCGCGGTCGCGATCGTTGCGCGTCCCGAAGCGAAGGTCGAGGGCGCGGTACATATTACCGACGCCAACCCGCGCCGCGCCTTTGCGCATATCGCCGCGCGCTTCTTTCACCGCTTTCCCGCGACCTGCGTCGCGGTGACGGGCACGAACGGCAAGACCTCGACCGTCGAAATGACGCGCCAGCTGTGGCGGATGGCCGGATTCAACGCCGCGTCGATCGGCACGCTGGGCATCACGACCTCGATGGACAGCGCATCGACGGGACTCACGACGCCCGACATCGTCACCTTCCTCTCGAACATGTCGGGTCTCGCCGCCGAAGGCATCACCCACGCCGCGTTCGAAGCATCGAGCCACGGGCTCGACCAGTATCGGACCGAAGGCCTGTCGGTGAAGGCGGCCGCCTTCACCAATCTCAGCCACGATCATCTCGACTATCACGGCACGATGGAGGCCTATCTCGCCGCCAAGATGCGGCTTTTTGACGAAGTGGTGGTGAAAGACGGCGCGGCGGTGATCTGGGCCGATGACGCCTATTCGGCCGAAGTGATCGATGCGGTGACCGCGCGCGGCGTCCGCCTGCTGACCGTCGGCACGAAGGGCGAAACGCTCCGCCTCGTTTCGCGCGAGCCGACCCAACTCGGCCAGTCGCTCGTCATCGCGGCGGGCGATCTCACCCAAAAGGTCGATCTGCCGCTGATCGGCGCCTATCAGATCGCGAACGCGCTCGTATCCGCGGGACTCGTGATTGCGACCGGCGGCGACGCGGCGCAGACGCTGAGCAATCTCGCGCGGCTGCAGCCGGTGCGCGGTCGCCTCGAACGCGCGGCGATCACGCGGACCGGCGCGCCCGTCTATGTCGATTATGCGCATACGCCCGATGCGATCGAGGCCGCGCTCGACGCGCTGCGCCCGCACGCGACCGGCCGCCTGATCCTCGTTTTCGGCGCCGGCGGCGACCGTGACCAGGCAAAGCGCCCCGAAATGGGCAAGGCCGCCGCAGCCAACGCCGACGTGCTGATCATCACCGACGACAATCCGCGCGGCGAAGACCCCGCCGTCATCCGAGGCGCGATCGCTGCCGCCGCGCCCGACGCGCAAGTCATCGGCGACCGCCGCGCCGCCATCGCCGCCGCGATCGCCGAAGCAAAGGCCGAGGACATCGTCTGCATCGCGGGCAAGGGCCACGAACAGGGTCAGATCGTCGGCCGCGGCGACGCCACGCGCGTCATTCCCTTCGACGATGTGAGCGTAGCGCGCGAGGAGGCGGCATGAACCCGCTCTGGACCGCACGCGCCATCGCGGCTGCTACGAGTGGCGAAGCGAGCGCCGACTTCACCGTCCATGGCGTCGCCTTCGACTCGCGCGAGGTGACGAAGGGCGATCTCTTCGTCGCGATGAAAGGTGAGGCGACCGACGGCCACAAGTTCATCGACAAGGCGATC
Organism: Sphingopyxis sp. BE235; assembly: GCF_031457175.1. Taxonomy (NCBI): domain Bacteria; kingdom Pseudomonadati; phylum Pseudomonadota; class Alphaproteobacteria; order Sphingomonadales; family Sphingopyxidaceae; genus Sphingopyxis; species Sphingopyxis sp. BE235. Next base: position 266,335 of record NZ_JAVDWC010000005.1, on the reverse strand, counting down.
GCGGCGGGCGCCGCGGGCATCGTCTGCGAAACCGTGATCGATCACCCGCACGTTCGCGTCGCCGACAGCGCCGAGGCGCTGAATGCGCTCGGCATCGCGTCGCGCGCGCGCAGCCATGGCCGGATCATCGGTGTCACCGGCTCGGCGGGCAAGACGGGGACGAAGGAAGCGCTGTTCGCTGCGCTCGACCGCTTTCGCCCGGGCAAGGCGCACCGCTCGGTCAAAAGCTACAACAACCATGTCGGCGTGCCATTAAGTCTCGCGCGCATGCCCTCGACCGCCGATTTCGGCGTGTTCGAAATGGGGATGAACCATGCGGGCGAGCTTGCCGAATTGACGCGCATGGTGCGCCCGCACGTCGCGATCGTCACCACCATCGCCCCCGCGCATATGGAATATTTCGGCAGCGAAGAGGCCATCGCAGACGCGAAGGGCGAGATTTTCGAAGGACTCGAACCCGGCGGCACCGCGATCGTCCCGTTCGACAGTCCGCATTATGCAAGGCTGCGCGCCAAGGCGGAACAGCACGCGGCGCACGTCGTCAGCTTCGGTCTGAACGAAGGGGCCGACGTCCGCGCGGTCGACTGGCTTTCGGACGGGCGGGGCGGCTCACTCGTCACCGCGCAGGTCCAGGATTCGCTCCTCTGCTTCACCATCGCGCAGGCCGGGGCGCATTGGGTCGCCAATTCGCTCGCCGTGCTTGCAGCGGTCAAGGCGGTCGGCGGCGACCTTCCCGCAGCGGGCCTTGCCTTTGCCGAAATGGGCGGCCTCACCGGGCGCGGCGCGCGCCACCGCGTCGAAGTGCCGGGCGGCCACATCCTCGTCATCGACGAAAGCTATAACGCGAACCCCGCTTCCATGGTCGCGACGATCAACCAGTTCGGCACCGAATCCGCCGACCGCAAGATCGCGATTCTCGGGGCGATGAAGGAGCTTGGGCCGGGCGGGGAGGCGTATCACGCGGGTCTCGCGGCTCCGCTCGTCGCGGCCGGAGTGCAATTCGCCCTGCTTGTCGGCGAAGAGATGGCGCCGCTCGCCAAAGCGCTTGAGGGCCGCATCGATTTCGAGCATGTGCCCGCGCACTCTGCCGCGGTAGGGCGGCTGAAGGACCTGATCCGTCCGGGCGACGCCGTGCTGGTCAAGGGGTCGAACAGCGTCGGGCTGTCGCATGTCGTGACGGCGCTGACCAACGGGGACTCAGGGTTCAAACCTCTTACCAGCGGCAACGAGGTTTGAGTCAGAATGGCTCAGCACTAGGAGAGAAGACGCAGTCATATGTCGATATTACAAGACTTCTCGACGCAGGGGTGGGCCATTCTGGCCAAATCCCTTCGGGACGGCCAAATGGCTTCCATCTCGCGCGAAGGCGCGCTTGGACAGGCAACCAGCCTGTCCGGCGCGCGCCTTCGCGCGACCTGTTCGCCATTTGGCCGCCTCGTTGGCGCTGGTAAGAGGTTTGAACCCTAATGCTTTACTGGCTGGCGGAATGGCTTGGCTTTCCGGGGGCTCTCAACCTCATTCGCTACCTGAGCTTCCGCTCGGGGGCAGCGGTTGCGACCGCGCTGATCATCGGGCTGTGGATCGGCCCGCGTTTCATCCTGATGCTGCGGATGCGGCAGGGGAAGGGGCAGCCGATCCGCGACGACGGGCCGCAAAGCCACCTCGCCAAAAAGGGCACGCCGACGATGGGCGGGCTGATGATCCTGATTTCGCTGATGATTTCGGCGCTCCTGTGGATGGACCTGTCGAACCGCTTCGTCTGGGCTTGTCTGTTCGTCACTGCGGGTTTCGCGGTCGTCGGCTTCCTCGACGATTTCGACAAGGTGACCAAGGCCAGCCATCGCGGGATTCCGGGTCGGGTGCGGCTGCTGATCGAATTTGCCATCGCCGCGGTCGCGGTGCTGCTGATCGTCTCGCGCACCGGTACCGACCTGTATCTGCCCTTCTTCAGCGGAATCGTCATCCCGCTCGGGCCGCTTTACTATGTCTTTGCGATGATATTGATCGTCGGTTTCGGCAATGCGGTGAACCTCACCGACGGGCTCGACGGCCTCGCGACCTTTCCCGTGATCATCGCCAGCCTGACCTTCCTCGTCATCGTTTACCTCTCGGGCAACGTGAAGTTCGCGGGCTATCTCGGCATTCCGCACGTCCCCGGCGCGGGCGAGCTTGCGGTGTTTGCCGCGGCGATCATCGGCGCCTGCCTCGCCTTCCTGTGGTTCAACGCGCCCCCCGCGGCGGTGTTCATGGGCGATACGGGCAGCCTCGCGCTCGGTGGCGCGCTCGCGACGATCGCGGTCACCGCGCAGCATGAACTTGTCCTCGTCCTCGTCGGCGGGCTGTTCGTGGTCGAGGCGCTGTCGGTGATCATCCAGGTCTTCTGGTACAAGCGCACCGGCAAGCGCGTGTTCCGTATGGCGCCAATCCACCATCATTTCGAACAATTGGGCTGGCCCGAATCCACCGTCGTCATCCGTTTCTGGATCGTCTCGATCGTCCTCGCGCTCGCAGGGCTCGCGACCTTGAAACTCCGTTGATCTCCTCGCGCGCCTTTGCCGGTCGCCGCTACGCGGTGCTGGGACTGGCGCGCTCGGGCCTGGCGACCGTCGAGGCGCTCGTCGCCAGCGGCGCGGGCGTGACCGCATGGGACGACCGCGAGGAAGCGCGCGACGATGCGATGGCCTTGGGAGCCGACATCGGCAATCCGCTCGAGATCGACCTGATTGGTTTTGCAGGGGTCGTGGTGTCGCCCGGCGTGCCGCTCAACCGTCATCCGATCGCGGCGCACGCGCGTGAGGCGCATGTCCCGGTCATCGGCGACGTCGAGCTTTTTGCCGAGGCGCGTGACGAGTTGCCCGCGCACAAGGTCGTCGGCATCACCGGCACGAACGGCAAGTCGACCGTCACCGCGCTGATCCAGCATATGCTCGAAAGCGCCGGGGTGCCGTCGCTGATGGGCGGCAATATCGGCCTGCCGATCCTGTCGCGCGACCCGCTTGCCGAGGGCGGGGTCTACGTCCTCGAACTGTCGAGCTACCAGATTGACCTGTCGCACAGCCTCGCGTGCGACATCGCGGTGCTCACCAACCTCAGCCCCGATCATCTCGACCGCTACGACGGCTTCGCGGGCTATACGGCGTCGAAGGCGCGGCTGTTCGGCCTCCAGCACCGCGATCAGGTCGCGATCGTCGCGGTCGACGACGATCCGTCGAAGATGATCGCCAGCCGCATCAACCACCGCCTCCACCGCGTGTCGGCAAAGGATATCGACCCGGTCGACCAGGCGCGCTGGCCCGCATTGCAGGGGCCGCACAATGCCCAGAACGCCGTGTGCGCGATCGCCGTGTGCCGCGTGCTGGGGATGAACGACGAACAGATCGAACGCGGCCTCGCGACCTACAAGTCGCTGCCGCATCGTATGGAATTGGTCGGCGAAGTCGGGGGGGTCAGCTGGTTCAATGACAGCAAGGCTACCAATGCGGCTTCCGCTGCACCGGCGCTGGCGGCTTTCCCGCCAGCGCCGGACCAGCGTTTGCACTGGATTGCGGGCGGCAAGGCCAAGGGCGACGGGCTCGCGGCGTGCCGTCCCTGGTTCGGCCACGTCAAACGCGCCTATCTGATCGGCGAGGCGATGGAGCCGTTTGCCGCCGAAATCGGCGATGCGCTGCCCGTCGACCTGTCGGGCGATATGGCGACCGCAGTCGCCCGCGCGGCGGCGGCGGCAAAGCCGGGCGATATCGTTCTGCTCTCGCCGGCGTGCGCGTCGTTCGACCAGTTCAAGGATTATGAGCAGCGCGGCGATGCGTTTCGCGCCGCCGTTCAGGCGCTCGGGGCATGAGCGGGGGGGACAATATGGAGAGCGCGACCGAAAGGCCGGTGATCGCCGCCACGCGCACCACGAAACGCCGTGGCCCGCGCCTCAGCCGCGCCGACCGCACGCCGCTCGGCCTGTGGTTCTGGGAAATCGACCGCGTGCTGTTGTTGCTCGTGTCGATCCTCGTCGCGGTCGGGCTCGTCGCCGTGGCCGCGGCTTCGCCCGTCGCGGCGCAGAAATTGTCGACCTCGACCGCGTCGCTCGACCCGCTCTATTATTTCTATCGCCAGCTGATGTGGGTGATCGTCGGCGTGCCGGTGATGCTGATGGTGTCGATGCTGCCCAAGCCGCAGGCGCGGCGGTTCGCCATTTACGGCACCATCGCTTTCCTCATCCTCCTCTTCCTCGTGCCGCTGGTCGGCACGTCGGTGAACGGTGCGCAGCGATGGATCGGCAGCGGCGCGTTCCGGCTCCAGCCGTCGGAATTCCTCAAACCCTTCTTTGCCGTGGCGCTCGCGTGGGTGTTGTCGCTACGGCTGCACGACCAGAGCCTGCCCGTCGTGCCGCTGGCGCTCGCGCTCACCGGCGTCATCGCGCTGCTGCTGATGAGCCAGCCCGACCTCGGGCAGACGGTCATTTTCGTCGCGACCTGGCTGGTGCTGGTGATGGTCGCGGGGCTGTCGATGCGCATCCTTGCCGGTCTTGCCGGAGCCGGGGTCGTCGGGCTCGTGCTCGCCTATTTCTTCTATCCGGTCGCGCAGCAGCGCATCAACATCTGGCTGTTCGCCGAGGGCGACAGCTTCCAGGTCGACAAGGCGCATGCGACGCTGACCGCGGGCGGCCTCATCGGCACCGGCCCCGGCGCGGGGCTTGCCAAGTTCCAGCTGCCCGAGGCGCACACCGATTATATCTTCTCGGTCATCGGCGAGGAGTTCGGGATGATCGCGTGCATCGCGATCGCGGTGCTCTATCTCGCGATCATCGTGCGCGTCCTCGTCCGCCTGCTCGACGAGGAAGACAGCTTCCTGATCCTCGCCGTCGCGGGCCTGATCGCGCAGTTCGGCGGACAGGCGGTGATCAACATGGCGGTGAACACGCAAATCTTCCCGTCGAAGGGGATGACCTTGCCGTTCATCAGCTATGGCGGCTCGTCCTTCATCGCTTTGTCGATCGGCATGGGTTTGCTCTTGTCGCTGACCCGCCGAAACCCCTATGCGGCACGGGTGTCGATGACCCGAAACTGGAACAAGAAATGACCGCAACACGCCACTTCCTTCTCGCCGCCGGCGGGACGGGAGGACATATGCTGCCCGCCTACGCCCTCGCGGGCGAACTGATTTCGCGCGGACATCGCGTCGCGCTGGTCAGCGACGACCGCGGGCTGAAGATTCCGGGCGCCCCCGCTGAGATGGAAACGCACGTTCTGCCCGCCGGCCGCGTATCGGGTGGGCCCGTCGGCTGGCTGAAGGCTGCATTCGCGATCCGCAAGGGCCGCCGTATGGCGATCGAGCTGATCCGCGAGTTCGATCCTGCCGTCGTCGTCGGCTTCGGTGGTTACCCGTCGCTGCCCAGCCTGCTTGCCGCAGGCGCGATGAGGCGGCCACGCGTGCTCCACGAACAAAATGCTGTGCTCGGCCGCGTCAACCGGATGATGGCGCCGCGCGTCGATGCGGTGGCGGTCGCCTATCACAATATCCAGCGCTACCCTGAGGGGCATGAGCTGAAGAAGCATATCACCGGCAACCCGGTGCGCGACGAGATCATCGCGATCCGCGAAGAAGGTTATCCCCCACTTCCCGAGGACGGCATCGTCCGCCTCCTCGTCGTCGGTGGCAGCCTGGGCGCGACGGTGCTCAGCGAGGTCGTTCCCGCCGCCATCGCGATGCTGCCCCCCGCACTGCTCAGCCGTCTGCAAGTCGTGCAGCAGTGCCGCGAGGCCGATCTGGAAACGGTACGCGCGAAATATGCCGAACTGGGCGTCGCCGCCGAATGTGCCCCCTATATCGCCGATTTCCCCGAGCGGCTGCGCTGGGCGCATATGGTGATCGCGCGCGCGGGTGCCTCGACCGTCGCTGAGCTGGCGTGCGCCGGCCGTCCGGCGATCTTCGTGCCCTATCCGCACGCGATGGACGACCACCAGACCTATAATGTCGTCGACCTCGTCGAAGCGGGCGGGGCGATTGCCTTCCAGCAGCCCGATTTCACGCCGGCCGAGGTTGCGAAGCATATCCAGCGCATGGCGCTCGAGCCCGGTGCGCTCGAAGCGGCGGCCGAGCGCGCGGCGAGCTGCGGCTTGCCCGATGCCACACGCGATCTTGCCGACCTTGTCGAATCGCTCGTCGCGCCGCCGATGATGGACGTGATCCGCGTCGGGGCGTCCTCGGGCCAGCGTGCCGCCGCAAGCGGCATGGCCTCGGCCCGCACGGGAGATAAATGATGCGCGGCGTTGCGACCGACATCGGCACCATCCACTTCATCGGCATCGGCGGCATCGGCATGTCGGGGATCGCCGAGGTGATGCACAATCTCGGCTATCAGGTGCAGGGCAGCGACATCGCCGACGGCTATGTCATCGAAGGGCTGCGCAAGCGCGGGATCAAGGTCGCGATCGGGCACGAGGCGTCGAACGTCGACGGCGTCGCGGTCGTCGTGACCTCGACCGCGGTCAAGCGCGGCAATCCCGAGGTCGAGGCAGCTCTCGCGGGCCGCATCCCGCTCGTCCGCCGCGCCGAAATGCTCGCCGAGCTGATGCGGCTGAAGTCGACCGTCGCGATCGCGGGCACCCACGGCAAGACGACGACGACCAGCCTGGTCGCGGCGTTGCTCGATGCGGGCGGGATCGACCCGACCGTGATCAACGGCGGCATCATCAACAATTACGGCTCGAACGCGCGCCTCGGCGCCAGCGACTGGATGGTCGTCGAGGCCGACGAGAGCGACGGCAGCTTCCTGCGCCTCGACGGCACGATCGCGGTCGTCACCAACATCGATCCCGAACATCTCGACCATTATGGCAGCTTCGACGCGATCAAGGACGCCTTCGTCGAGTTTATCGAGAATGTGCCTTTCTATGGCGCGGCGATGCTGTGCCTTGACCATCCCGAGGTGCAGGCGATCATTCCGCGCATTCGCGACCGCCGGATCATTACCTATGGCTTCTCTGCCCAAGCCGACGTGCGCGGCACCAATGTGACGCCCGGCCCCGACGGCAACCGCTTCGACGTCGTCGTGCGCGACCGCGACGGCAACAGCCGCACGATTGAGGGCATTCACCTGCCGATGTCGGGGCGGCACAATGTCCAGAACTCGCTCGCGGCGATCGCGGTCGCACTGCACATGGGCGTTTCGGACGACAAGATCGTGTCGGGCTTCCACGGTTTTGCCGGGGTCAAGCGCCGCTTCACGAAGGTCGGCGAGATTGCTGCCGGTGAGGGCGTGGTGACCGTGATCGACGATTACGCGCATCACCCGGTCGAAATTCGCGCCGTCCTGTCAGCCGCACGCGAGGGCGTCGGTGCGGGCCGCGTCGTCGGCGTCGTCCAGCCGCACCGCTTCACGCGCCTCCGCGATCATATGGACGATTTCCAGCAGGCGTTTAACGACGCCGATATCGTGCTCGCACTGCCCGTCTATGCGGCAGGCGAAAGCCCGATCGACGGCGTGTCTTCGGATGCGCTGGTCGAAGGTCTGCGTGATCGTGGGCACCGCCAGGCGAATGTCGTCGCCGACGCCGGCGCACTGGCTTCCGCTATCGCGGCGAGCATCGCTGCGGGTGATCTCGGCGCCGGCGACAAGATCATCTGTCTCGGCGCGGGCGACATCACCAAGATGGCGGCGGGCCTCGCCGCCGCGGTGGAGGCGGCATGAGCGCCGTCGACACCCTTCCGGCGGTGCGCGGCAAGCTGACGGCAAAGGCGCCGCTGGCGCCGCTCGTCTGGTTCAAATCGGGCGGTCCCGCCGACTGGCTGTTCGAGCCGAAGGATGTCGGAGACCTCGCAGATTTTCTTCGCGACCTCGATCCCGCGATCCCTGTGATGGCACTCGGTCTCGGATCGAATCTGATCGTCCGAGATGGCGGTTTTCCGGGCGTTGTCGTCCGATTGGGCAAGCCATTTGCCAAAGTGACCCGCGCTTGGGATCCAGACGACCATGTTACGCTTGAGTGCGGCGGCGGCGCATCAGGCATCTTGGTTTCCTCAACTGCGCGTGATGCTGGAATCGCGGGGCTGGAATTCTTGCGCTCGATACCCGGCACGGTCGGCGGTTTCGTGCGCATGAACGGCGGCGCTTATGGCGGTGAGGTCAAGGACATATTGGTAGACTGCGAAGTCGTGCTCCGTACGGGCGAATGCCGGACGCTGTCGCTCGCCGATCTGGATTATAGCTACCGCCATTCCGAGCTGCCCGATGGTGCGATTGTCGTACTCGCCAGTTTCCGCGGCCAGCTCGGTGACCCTGCGGCGATCCAGACCGAAATGGACCGCATCTCGGCCAGCCGCGAAGCGTCGCAGCCGCTGCGCTCGAAGACCGGCGGCTCGACCTTCAAGAATCCCGACGGCCACAAGGCGTGGCAGCTCGTCGACGAGGCCGGCTGCCGCGGTTTTGCCGTCGGCGGGGCGCAAGTCAGCGAGAAACACACCAATTTCCTGATCAATACCGGCGATGCGACGAGCGCCGATATCGAAGCGCTCGGCGAGGAAGTCCGCCGCCGTGTAAAGGCCAAGAGCGGCATCGAACTGCAATGGGAGATTCAACGCGTGGGAGTGGCGAAGTGAGCCGGGGTCCGTGGCATGTCGCCGTCCTGATGGGCGGCTGGTCGGCCGAGCGCGAAGTGTCGCTGATGAGCGGCAATGGCGTTGCTGACGCGCTGGAATCGCGTGGGCACAAGGTCACGCGCATCGACATGGACCGCGACGTCGCGCTGCGGCTCGCCGAGGCGAAGCCCGATGTCGTGTTCAATGCGCTCCACGGCGTTCCCGGTGAGGACGGCACCGTGCAGGGTATGCTCGACCTGATGGGCCTCAAATATACGCACAGCGGCCTCGTCACCTCGGTGATCGCGATCGACAAGGAATTGACGAAGCAGGCGCTGGTGCCGCATGGTATTCCCATGCCGACGGGGACGATGGTCGACAGCGAAAGCCTCTTTACAGTCGACCCCTTGCCGCGCCCCTATGTGCTGAAGCCCGTCAACGAAGGCTCGTCGGTCGGGGTCGCGATCGTCAAGGACGACAGCAATTATGGCAACCCGATCGCGCGTGAAGCCGTCGGCCCCTGGCAGGAATTCGACCGGCTGCTCGCCGAGCCTTTTATCAAGGGCCGCGAACTGACCGTCGCGGTGCTCGCCGATCAGGCGCTCGCGGTCACCGAACTGCGCGTCAAATCGGGTTTCTACGATTATGACGCCAAATATACCGATGGCCTGACCGAACATGTCTGCCCCGCCGACGTTCCCGACGAGGTGGCGCAGCGGATGAAGGATCTGGCGCTGCAATCGCACCGCCTGCTCGGCTGCAAGGGCGCCTCGCGCTCGGATTTCCGCTGGGACGATGAACATGGCCTCGCGGGCATCTTCCTGCTCGAGGTCAACACCCAGCCGGGAATGACGGCGCTCAGCCTCGTGCCCGAACAGGGACGCGCCGTCGGCATGGATTATGCCGAACTGGTCGAACGCATCGTGGGGGAAGCGTTATCATGAGCAAGACACAGATCAAGCGCGGGAAGGCGCCGCCGCGCCGCCCGGCGCGCGCGCCGAAGAAGCGGCGGAAGGTACAGACCTCGCGCCTCAACGCGATCATCAACGCGCTGCCGATCAGCCCGCAGCGGCTGCAGAAGGTCGCGAACTGGACGATCGGGCTCAGCCTGTGTGCGGTGGTCGCGATCGGCGCACACGCGACGGGCGTCACCGCGAAGATTCACGAGGAATATGCGCAGGCGGTCGGCCGCGCCGGCTTCCAGGTCAAGAAGGTCGAAGTCGTCGGCGCCGACCGCATCGACCGGCTGAAAGTTTATGACATCGCGCTCGCGCAGAAGGACCGCTCGATGGCCGCGGTCGATCTCGAGGATGTGCGCGGCGACCTGATGCGCTATGGCTGGATCAAGGATGCGCGTGTGTCGCGGCGTCTGCCCGACACGCTCGTCGTCGACATCGTCGAGCGCACCCCGGCGGCGATCTGGCAGCATAATAATCGCCTGTCGCTGATCGACGAAAAGGGCGTCGTGCTCGAACCCGTCACCGTCGCGACGATGCCCGACCTGCCGCTCGTCATCGGGCCGAAAGCGAACCAGCGCTCGCAGGATCTCGACCGGCTGCTGACAGAGGCGAGTAGCCTCAAGGAATTGCTTGCCGGCGCGACGTGGGTCGGCAATCGCCGCTGGGACCTGCGTTTCCGCAGCGGCGAGACGCTGTCGCTTCCCGAAGGCGAGGCCGAGGCAAAGGCCGCGCTCGCCAAATTCGCGCATATGGATGGCGCCAACCGCTTGCTCGGTCGCGGCATATTGCGCTTCGACATGCGCGATCCCGCGCGCTTCGTGCTGCGCCTGCCGCACGAAGGGCAGGTGGCGCCCGCAAAGCTCGACGATGCGCGCGCCGCGGTCGATGCGGTCGCCGAAGCCTCGGCGGAGAAGGGATAAGCCATGGCGCCGCCGCGCATTGAAAAGATCATCACCGCGCTCGATGTCGGGTCGTGGAAGGTCTGCGCGCTGATCGCGGGACAGACCGCCGACGGCCAGCTGCACGTGCTCGGCACCGGGCAGCGCGAAAGCCGCGGGGTCCAGCGCGGCTATGTCGCCGACATGGAACAGACCGAGCATATCGTACGCGAGGCGATCGAACAGGCCGAACGCATCGCGGGCCTCAACATCGACGATGTCTGGGTCAGCTTTTCGGCGGGCGGGCTTTTGAGCGATGTCGCGCCAATTGAAAGCGAACTCGGCGGCCACCGGATCGAGCAGGAAGATATCGACGACCTGCTCGCCGCGGGCCGCGCCGGCATCGACCCCGAAGGCCGCATGATCCTGCACGCGCAGCCCGCGCTCTACACGCTTGACGGGCTCAACGGCGTGAAGAACCCGATTGGCCTCCACGCCGACCGGCTGGGCGTCGATATTCATATCATCATGGCCGACGGCGCGCCGGTGCGGAACCTTGAGGCCGCGGTCCGTCAGGCGCATCTCGACGTCAACGCCGTCGTCGCCTCGCCGATCGCCGCGGGGCTCGCCTGCCTCTCGGATGAGGAACGCGACCTTGGCGTCGCGCTGGTCGAACTCGGCGCGGCGGTGACGACGGTGTCGCTCTATGCCGGCGGCATGCTCGTCGAGATGGCGTCGCTGCCCTTCGGTGCGAGCGACATCACCGACGACATCGCCTCGGCCTTTGGCATCCGCCGTAGCCAGGCGCAGCGGCTGCAGAGCTTCTACGGCTCGGCGTCGGCTAGCCCGCGCGATAATAACGAGATCATCGAGCTGGAGCCCGGCGCCCCGACGAACGGCGACTCCCCGCGCATAACGCGTGCGCAATTGGTGTCGGTCATCCGCCAGCGCCTCGACGCGATGATGGGCGAGATCGGCCGGACGCTGAAGGATCTGCATTTCGTCGGCCCGATCGGGCGTCAGGTGGTGCTTGTCGGCGGCGGCGCCGACCTGAAAGGCATCGCCGACTACACCCAGAGCGCGCTCGGGCGTGCTGCGCGCGTCGGGCGACCGCGCGGCTTGCACGGACTGCCCGATGCGCATAGTGGCCCCGCTTTCGCGACGCTCGCAGGTCTGGTTCTCTATGCCGCATCGGACCCCGTGGACCTCCGCGATCTGCCGATGATGGCGCAGGATGTGTACAAGCCCGCGGGCACGTCGATCCTGCATCGTCTTATGGCAGCACTGAAAAGCAGTTTTTGAATGGTGGGGTCAAAAATTGCCACTGGCACGTTCGAGGTTTGAAGCGATTTTGTTCAGGGCAAGGAAGCGAGACGCAGGCATATGAGTATATTCCAAGGCTCGCTGACGCAGCCATGGGCAAAATCGGTCAAATCCCGAAGGGACGTCGAAATGGCTTCGATCTCGTCTCCACGCGGCCTTGCGGATGGAACCACCATCCGCGGCGGCCACGCGAAGCCGATATCTTCGCCATTTCGACGCCTCGAACGCGCCAGTGGCAATTTTTGGCCCCGTCGCGACGAAAAGGTTAATTTTTTGGGTGATTCCCACGTCACAATAGTGCAATGCGGTAGTAGAAAACCGGGCGGACGGACTACCGCCCGGCTGGGTCGCAAGGTTGGGGAAGCGGCACCTGTCCGCCGCTGCAGGGAGACTTTTTGATGAGCATCAATATTGGCCCGCCGCAGGTCGACGAGCTGAAGCCGCGCATCGCGGTGATCGGCGTCGGCGGCGCGGGCGGCAATGCCATCGCAAACATGATCGCGGCACGCGTCGAGGGCGTCGATTTCATCGTCGCGAACACCGACGCGCAGGCGCTCAACGCCTCGCCGGCCGAACGGCGCATCCAGCTGGGGACGCAGATCACCCAGGGACTGGGCGCGGGTTCGCGGCCCGAGGTCGGCCGTGCGGCCGCCGAGGAAAGCATCGCGCAGGTCGAAGAGGCGCTGAACGGCGCGCATATGTGCTTCGTTGCCGCGGGCATGGGCGGCGGCACCGGCACCGGTGCCGCGCCCGTCATCGCCAAGGCGGCGCGCGACCGCGGCATCCTGACCGTCGGCGTCGTGACCAAGCCCTTCACCTTCGAAGGCCAGCGCCGCATGCGTTCGGCGGACTCGGGCATCGCCGAGCTGCAGGACCATGTCGACACGCTGATCGTCATCCCCAACCAGAACCTCTTCCTGGTCGCCAACCCGAACACGACCTTCAAAGAAGCCTTCACCATGGCGGATGAAGTGTTGCAGCAAGGCGTTCGCGGCATCACCGACCTGATGGTCATGCCCGGCCTGATCAACCTCGACTTCGCCGACGTGCGCAGCGTGATGCGCGAAATGGGCAAGGCGATGATGGGCACCGGCGAAGCCGAAGGCGACGGCCGTGCACTCGAAGCCGCGCAGAAAGCGATCGCCAACCCGCTGCTCGACGGCGTGTCGATGGCGGGCGCGAAGGGCGTCATCATCTCGATCACCGGCGGCGAGGACATGCGCCTGATGGAAGTCGACGAGGCGGCGAACCATATCCGCGAGCTGGTCGATCCCGACGCCAACATCATCTGGGGCAGCGCCTTTAACGATAACCTCGACGGCAAGATCCGCGTGTCGGTCGTCGCGACCGGAATCGACAGCAACGGCGAAGCGGCGGCGCAGGCATCGCCCGCGACGCGCAGCTTCTCCTTCGCGCCCGCGCGTGCGGCCGCCCCCGCTCCGGTGGCCGAAGAGACCGTCGCACCGGCGGTTCAGGAAGAAACCCTCGCCGAAACCGCGTCGGTGGAAGACAATGATCCGGCCCCCGGTTTTTCGCTGGGCGACACCGCTGAGCGCGATGCTCCGGCAGCCGCTGCCGAAGAGGAGCCGATGGAATTGTCGCAGGTCGCCGCGAGCTATGACGATACCGCCGACGAGCTCGTGCTCGACGCGCCCGAAGCGCCCGCCGAATATCGCTCGGCGCCTGCCGCGGATCCGACGCCGGCGGACGAAGCGCCCGCACGGTCGGTCGGTGGTGGAACCTTGTTCGAGCGCATGTCGCGCCTGTCGCGCGGGGCTTCGGCATCCGAAAGCGATGACGGCGGCAAGGAGGACGGAGTCGATATTCCGCGCTTCCTCGGGCGGCAGAACAACCAGTAACGGGGCTATCGAGGGGCCGCCCGCCGGGCACGGCGGGCCGGAAATCGGGATGAGTTGCCCATGCGGCAAGCGAAATTGACGGCGAAGCCGGCGCGCGCACGGCGGATCGTCGGCGCGCTCGCCGCGCTGTTGTTTGGGACGGCCGCGCTGCCGTCCGTTCACGCGCAGGTGACTCCGCCCGATCCGGCGACCAGGGCGGCGATGGAAAAGCGGACTGCGGCGCGCGCGCTCCTCTCTTCCTCACTCGCGCGCATCGCCTCGAACAACAGCGACACGTCCGCGCTGCTCAATGCCGGCCGTGCGTCGATCGAGCTGGAGGATTATCGCGCCGCTGTCGGCTTCCTCGTCCGTGCCGAACAGGCGAGTCCGCGCGACGGAGCGGTCAAGGCCGCGCTGGGTTCGGCGATGGTCCATATGGAAAACCCGACGCGCGCGCTCGATTATTTCGGTGAAGCGCAGCTGATGGGCGCGCCCGAGCGGCTGTTCCTCGCCGACCGCGGCCTCGCGCGCGACCTGCTCGGGCAGCAGGATGCGGCGCAGCGCGATTATCAGCTCGCGCTGTCGATCGCGCCCAACGACGAACTGACGCGGCGCTATGCGCTGTCGCTCGGGATCAGCGGCGATGCCGATCGCGCGATAGCGTTGCTGACGCCGCAATTGCGGGCGCAGGATCGCGGCGCATGGCGCCTGCGCGCGATGATCCTCGCGATGAACGGGCGCGACAAGGAAGCGACCGACATCGTCAACGCGACGATGCCGCCCGCGATGGCGCAGAACATCATGCCCTATCTGACCCAGATGGACCGGCTCAATCCCGCGCAACAGGCGGCCGCGGCCCATTTCGGGCGCTTCCCGAACGGGCAATTGGGGCCAAAGCGCAAGCCGGTGCAGGTTGCCGCCGCCACGCCGCCGCCGGCCGCTCCGCCGGCTGCAGCGACGGGCAAGCGTCAGGCAACGCGCGACCAGCGGCGCCCCGTCATGTCGGCGACGCCCGCGCCGTCAGGCCGCAAACCCGTTTCGGAACCGGTCACCCGGCTGGTCGCCGCAACGCCCGCCGCGGCGTCGACATCGCCCGGTCCGTCCGCCTCGAATGCCCCGGTGCTGCGTTCGCCGTCTGAGCAGGCTATTCGCAAGCCAATCGAAGCACCAGCCCCGTCTCCGAGCCCGGCCCCGACGCAGGCGGTCAGCCCTGTCCCGCCACCCGCTTCGATACCCGCCGCCTCGGCGCCCGATCCGATCGGCGTGGCCGTCGATCCCGGCAAGGGCCCGGTCGGCCCGGGCTTTTCGATCGCCGACATGGGCCGTTCGACGGGGGCAGTGTCGACTCCGGTGCCGCCCGCCGCGACCGAAGCCGTTGCGCCTGCCTCGTCGCCGGCGGTGAACGTGGCAGCCGCCACACCAGCATCCGTTTCGGCGGCGCCGCTCGCCTCGCTCGCCGACATCGTCGGATCGATTGAAATCCCGGCCGAAGAACTGGCGCAGTCGGGCAACGCCGTCGGCGCCGACACGCTCGCCCGGCTGATGGCAGACAAGCGGAAGGCTGAGGCGGCCGAGGCGGCGAAGCGCGAAAAAGACAGTGCTGCCGCGAAATTGAAGGCAGAAGCCGACGCGAAAGCCAAGGAAGAAGCGGCCGAGAAGAAGGCCAATCCGGCGCGTATCTGGGTCCAGGTCGCGACCGGTGCGAATGCCAAGGCGCTCGCGACCGATTTCGGAAAATTCGCCAAGAAAAGCCCCGCGGTGTTCAAGGGCAAGACTGGCGCCACGACCGAATGGGGCAAGACCCGCCGTCTGCTCGTCGGCCCGTTCAAGGACCGCAAGGCGGCGCAGGATTGGCTCGCCGACCACAAGAAGGCTGGCGGCGACGGTTTCCTGTTCAACAGCGAGGCGGGCCAGTCCGTCGATCCGGTCAAGTGAGCATAGGCAATTGCGCCAGCGATCCCGCATCTAGCCGCGGGCGCCTTCATGCCGAGCTCGGCCGCGTCGTGCGCGGCCCGCGCGACGACTTCCAGCGTGACCGCGACCGCATCATCCACTCGATCGCCTTTCGCCGCCTGCGTCACAAGACACAGGTGTTCGTTGCGCCCGACGGCGACCATTACCGCGTCCGCCTGACTCACAGCATCGAGGTCGCGCAGATCGGCCGCGGCATCGCGCGCGCTCTCGGGCTCAACGAGGATCTGACCGAGGCATTGTGCCTCGCGCACGATATTGGTCATCCGCCGTTCGGCCATGCGGGCGAGGACGCGTTGAAGGCCGCGATGGCGGCGCATGGCGGCTTCGACCACAACGGCCACACGCTGCGCACGCTCGCGCGGCTCGAATGTCCCTATCCGCTTTTCGACGGCCTTAACCTGACATGGGAGACGCTCGAAGGGCTCGCCAAGCATAATGGGCCGGTGGCAAACCCCGGCTGGGCGCTCGCCGAAATCGACCGCGATTTTGGACTCGATCTTGGCAGCCATGCCAGCCTCGAGGCGCAGATCGCGGCGGTCGCCGACGACATCGCCTATGACAACCACGATATCGACGATGGCCTCCGCGCCGGGCTGCTTGACCTCGACCAGCTGATGGAACAGCCCTTCGTCGCCGCCAATTACCGCGCGGTCGAGGAGCGTTTCCGGGGCGCGCCGCGCGACCGCTTGCTCCGCGAGCTCGTCCGCGACCAGATCGGCGTGATGGTCAACGATGTGATCGCGGCGACCGAGACGAATGTGACCGAAGCGGGGGTGGGGAGCGTCGAGGAGGTTCGCGCCGCGGGCCGCGCGCTCGGCGGCTTTTCGTCCGAACTTGCGGCGCAGGAGCGCGACCTCAAGCGTTTCATGTACGCCAATCTTTATCACCATCCCGAACAGGTCGCCGCCGCCGAGGCGGCAAACCAGGTCGTCGGCGATCTCTTCGCGGCCTATGCCGCCGATCCGCGCCTGATGGGCGCAGACTGGTCGGGGCGCCTTCCGCATGAAGAATGCGCGACAAACCGGCATATCGGTGATTATATCGCGGGCATGACCGACCGTTTCGCCATCGACCGCTATGCTGAAATCTTCGGCCGCGGTGCGGTGCCACAGGCGCTGGCGCATGCCTGACGCGCTGATCGTCGGCGCGACGGGGCTGATCGGGCGCGCGGTGATCGAACGTTTCGGTTCCAATCCCGTCACCGTGCTTGCACGCCGCGAAGTCGAAGGGCTGGCGGCGCAGCACAAGCCACTGGTCGCCCCGCCCGAACGCTGGGCCGACATTATCGCCGCCGAAAAGCCCGCCGTGCTCATCTGCTGCCTCGGGACGACGATCCGGCAAGCGGGGTCGCAAGCTGCCTTTCGCGCGGTCGATCACGATCTCGTGCTGGCCGCTGCGCGCGGGGCCAGGGCGGGCGGCACCCCGCACATGATTTCGGTGAGTTCGGTCGGCGCGGCGGCAAAGAGCGGCAATTTCTATCTGCGGACCAAGGGCGAGACCGAGGACGACCTCCGCGCGCTTGGCTTTGACCGGCTCGACCTGATCCGCCCCGGCCTGCTGCGCGGCGACCGGCCCGGGCCGCAGCGGCTGGGCGAAGGGATTGCGACGATCGCGGCGCCGTTGACCGACGCATTGCTTCACGGCTCCTTCCGCCGCTATCGCTCGATTTCGGGCGCTACGGTCGCCGCGGCGATCGTCGCGCTCGCTGGGCAGGGCGGTTCGGGCGTGCATATCCACGAAAACGACGCGATCCGCGCGCTCGCCGATTGACTCCGTAAATCGGCAGCGCCAAGGCTCGCAGCGTCTGTCGGGCCTCGCAAGAGATTCGACCGGCCGCGCGGGAGAGCGTGAGGGCAGGGCAACCGGCACCTCACCACCGAAGGAGCAACCGCCCCGGAAACTCTCAGGTCAGCAGGACCGCGCAGGCTGGAACGGACACTCTGGAAAGCGTTCCGGCCCTAAACCGGAACCACCGAAGGGGTAACCCCATGATATGGGGGAAAACTCTCAGGTTCCCGTGACAGAGGGGGCATGGCGACAAGGCGCGGCGATGGGCCGCGCGCACGCTATGCAACCGCGGGAGACTGGCATGACCGACACCGAATTCACAGGCGATGAAGCGGGACTTGAGACCGCGACGCTGCCGCTTGACGCCTGGCACCGCGCGAAGGGCGGCCGGATGGTCGAATTCGCCGGTTACTGGATGCCGATCCAGTATGAAGGCATCATGGCCGAGCATCTGTGGGTCCGCGAAAACGCCGGCCTGTTCGACGTCAGCCATATGGGGCAGCTGGCCTTGTCGGGCGACAATGTCGCCGAAGCGCTTGAAACGCTCGTTCCCGGCGACATCACGGGGCTGAAGCCCGGCCGGATGCGCTATTCGCTCTTGCTGGACGAAGACGGCGGGATCCTCGACGATCTGATGATCACCAACGAGGGCGACCAGTTCGGCATCGTCGTCAACGGCGCGGTGAAGTGGGAAGATATCGGCCACCTGCGCGAAAACCTGCCCGACGATATCACGCTCAACCACAATGAAGATTATGGCCTGCTTGCATTGCAGGGGCCGAAAGCCGTCGACGCGCTCGCACGTCTGGTGCCCGAGGCCGCGAGCCTCGTCTTCATGCAGGCGGCCCGCGCGACCTGGGCCGGCCATGCGATTGCGCTCAGCCGCTCGGGCTATACCGGCGAGGATGGATTCGAGATTTCGCTACCCAACGAGGCGCTTGAAGCCTTTGCCGACGCGCTCTGCGCGATGGACGAAGTGAAGCCGATCGGGCTCGGCGCGCGCGATTCGCTGCGGCTCGAAGCAGGCCTGCCGCTCTACGGCCACGACCTCACCCCCGCGATCGATCCCGCCGAAGCCGATCTCGGCTTCGCCGTCAGCAAGCGTCGCCGCGAAGAAGAGAATTTCCCCGGCGCGGCGCGTATCCTCGGCCACCTCGCCGACGGCAGCCCGCGCAAGCGCGTCGGCCTGCTCGTCGACGGCAAGCTGCCGGTGCGCGAGGGCGCGAAGCTGTTCGATGGCGAGGACGAGATTGGCGTCGTGACGTCGGGTGGCTTTGCGCCGAGCGTCGGCGCGCCGATCGCGATGGGCTATGTCCCGCGCGATCATGCCGTTCCGGGCACTGCGGTCGCTGCCGAAGTGCGCGGCAAGCGCGTGCATTGCACCGTCGCCGCGATGCCCTTTGTCCCGCATAATTATGTACGTAAAACAGGAGGTTGAGTGATGCCGCGTTATTTTACCGAGGAGCATGAGTGGATCGACGTCGACGGCGATGTCGCGACGGTCGGCATCACCGACTTCGCACAGGGCCAGCTTGGCGACATCGTGTTCGTCGAAGTTCCCGACACCGGGGCGGAACTCAGCAAGGGCGGCGACGCCGCGGTGGTCGAATCGGTCAAGGCGGCAAGCGACGTCTATGCCCCCGTCGACGGCACCGTTACCGAGGGCAATGGCCAGCTCGAGGAAGATCCCGCGCTCGTCAATTCGGACCCTGAGGGCGAAGGCTGGTTCTTCCGCATGACGCTTGGCGACAAGAGCCAGCTCGAAGGGCTGATGGACGCGAAGGCGTACAAAGTCTTCTGCGACGCGCTTTGAAGGATTCCCCTCCCGCTTGCGGGAGGGGGAGATAATGTGATCGCAACCGATCCTGCCCTTGCCAATTGCCGTCTGATGGTGGCGACGCCCATCTATGAAGGGGCGCAGGGCACCTATGTCCGCGCGGCGCTCGACCTCGCGCTGCGCGCGCAGGCGATTGGCATGGTGGTGCGGTTCGAATTCATCCTCTATCAACCGTCGATCACGCGCGCGCGCGACATGCTGACCGCGATGTTCCTCGCCAGCGACTGCACGCACCTGCTGTTCGTCGACGCCGACATCGACTTTTCGGTCGATGATGTTTTTTCGCTGATCAAGGTCATGGCGGAGCATTCCGAATGCGGCGTCCTCGGCGGTGCCTATCCGCGGCGAATGATTAACTGGCGCAACGTCGCGCGCGCGGTCGAACTGGGGCTGGCGAAGGATAATCCCGCCGACCTTGCCCGGTTTTCGGGCGATTTCGCGCTGCATTTCCTGCACCCCGACCAGAATTTCAAGATGACCGATCTGGTCGAACTGGCGCGGCTCGGCACCGCGATGATGCTGATCCGCCGCGAAGTGCTCGAAGGCATGCGCGCCGCTTTGCCCGACCTCCTTTTCCGGCCCGATCCGGCCGAACGCGACGCGCACGGCGTCGGCGAACTCGAACCCGCTTTTTTCTGCCCGCTGATCGAGCCCGAAAGCCAGGCGCTCCTGGCCGACGATTACGCCTTTTGCCGCCGCGTCCGCGATGCCGGGTTTCGCATCTGGCTCGCGCCCTGGATCCGCACGACGCACGCCGGTCCCGCGGTCTTTTCGGGCACGTTAGCGGACACCGTCCAACTTTTTTCCGCAAAACCAGCCTCTTCTTCGGAGTAGTTCATGCGTTATCTTCCTCTTACGTCCGACGATCGCACGGCGATGCTCGCCACCATCGGCGCTGCGTCGATCGACGACCTGTTCGCCGATGTCCCTGCCGAGGCGCGGCTCGCCGGTCCGATAGCGGGCTTGCCGATGCACGCCAGCGAGCTCGCGGTCGAGCGCCACATGGGCGCACTCGCGCGCCGCAGCCGCGCCGCGGGCGAGGGGCCCTTCTTCCTCGGCGCCGGCGCCTATCGCCACCATGTGCCGGCGAGCGTCGATCATCTGATCCAGCGCGGCGAGTTCCTCACCGCCTATACGCCGTACCAGCCCGAAATCGCGCAGGGCACGCTCCAGATGCTGTTCGAATTCCAGTCGCAGGTTGCGCGGCTGCTCGGCACCGACGTTGCCAACGCGTCGATGTACGACGGCTCGACCGCGTGCTGGGAAGCGATCGTCATGGCGCGGCGCATCACCAAACGCGCGAAGGCTTTGCTCTCGACCGGCCTCCACCCGCATTACCGCAGCGTTGCGCGCACGATGGCGAAATATACCGGCGATGTGCTGGTCGATGGCGACCCGAGCCTCGACGCCGGCACCGACTGGGCGGCGCTCGCGGACAGCATCGACAAGGAAACGAGCTGCGTCGTCGTGCAATATCCCGACATCCTCGGCCGCATCGACGATATGACAAAGCTCGCCGAAGCGTGTCAGGCCGCGGGCGCGCTGCTGATCGCGGTCGTGACCGAACCCGTCGCGCTCGGCCTGATCAAATCGCCCGGCGAAATGGGCGCCGATATCGTGGTGGGCGAGGGGCAGTCGCTCGGCGTCGGCCTGCAATTCGGTGGTCCTTATGTCGGCCTCTTCGCTTGCAAGACCAAATATGTCCGCCAGATGCCCGGCCGCCTCTGCGGCGAGACCGTCGACGCGAACGGCAAGCGCGGCTTCGTGCTGACGCTGTCGACGCGCGAGCAGCATATTCGCCGCGAGAAGGCGACGAGCAATATCTGCACTAATTCAGGGCTGTGTGCGCTGGCATTCAGCATCCATATGACCTTGCTCGGCGAAGCGGGCCTCCGCCAGCTCGCTGCGATCAACCATGGCCGCGCGAAGGCTGCCGCCGCCGAACTGGCGAAGGTGCCCGGCGTGTCGGTGTTGAACAACAGCTTCGTCAACGAGTTCACGCTGCTGCTGCCGACCCCGGCGCGGCCCGTGATCCACCAGCTCGCTGAAAAGGACATATTGGGCGGCGTCTCGCTCGGCCGTCTCTATCCCGACAACGCCGGCCTCGAAAATGGCCTCGTCGTCGCCGTGACCGAAACCGTGACCGAGGCGGATATTTCCGCCTTTGCCGCTGCCCTGAAGGAGGTGCTGGCATGACCGCGCTCAACCGCGCCGGCTGGCGCCCCGAAATGAACGTCGCCGGCGGCGCCGACGATAGCACGACCTTTACCGGCAACCGCGCGCTGATGCTCGAGGAAGCGCTGATCTTCGAGATTGGCGGCAGCGAGACGACCGGGGTCGACTTCGACGAGGCCGCACCCGCCGCCGACCTTGGTGCGCTTGCGCGCACCGCGCCGATCGGCCTGCCGGGGCTCAGCGAATCCGAAACGGTGCGGCATTACACGCGCCTGTCGCGGCAGAATTACGCGATCGACCTCGGCCTCTTCCCGCTCGGCAGCTGCACGATGAAGCACAACCCGCGCCTCAACGAAAAGGTCGCGCGGATGCCCGGTTTCGCGGACGTTCATCCGCTGCAGCCGCAGGAAACGGTGCAGGGCGCCTATGCAGTGATCCACGAGCTCGCCGAATGGCTGATCACGCTCACCGGCATGCACAGCGTCGCGATGTCGCCCAAGGCGGGCGCGCATGGCGAACTGTGCGGCATCCTTTGCATCAAGGCGGCGCTCGAAGCGCGCGGCGAGGACCGCCGCGTGATCCTCGTCCCCGAAAGCGCGCACGGCACCAATCCGGCGACGGCGGCCTTCGCGGGCTTCACCGTCGAGGACATTCCGGCAACCGAGGCGGGCCGCGTCAACCTCGAAGCCTTGAAGGCGCGCCTTGGCCCCGATGTCGCTGGCGTGATGATCACCAACCCCAACACCTGCGGCCTGTTCGAGCGCGAGATGAAGGCGATCTCGGACGCGGTTCATGCCGTCGGCGGCTATGTCTATTGCGACGGCGCGAACTTCAACGCCATCGTCGGCCGCGTGCGCCCCGGCGACCTCGGCGTCGATGCGATGCACATCAACCTGCACAAGACCTTCTCGACCCCGCACGGCGGCGGCGGTCCCGGCTCGGGCCCGGTCGTGCTGTCGGCGGCGCTCGCACCCTTCGCGCCGCTGCCTTTCGTCACGAAGCACGGCGATGACTTCCGCCTGATCGAGGAGGAGAATGCGGGCGAGGATCATCCGCAGACCTTTGGCCGCATGACCGCTTTCCACGGCCAGATGGGCATGTTCACGCGCGCGCTGACCTATATCCTCAGCCACGGTGCCGACGGACTTAAGCAGGTCGCCGAGGACGCGGTGCTCAACGCCAACTATGTGCTGCGCAGCCTCGAAAGCGTGCTCGATGCGCCGTTCGCGGCGTCGGGTCCGTGCATGCACGAGGCGCTGTTCAGCGACAAGGGGCTCGCCGAAGGCTTCTCGACGCTCGACATCGCCAAGGGGCTGATCGACGAGGGTTACCATCCGATGACGGTCTATTTCCCGCTCGTCGTCCACGGCGCGATGCTCGTCGAGCCGACCGAGACCGAGAGCAAGGCGGCGCTCGACCAGTTCATCGGCGCGCTGCGCAGCATCGCGCTGCGTGCGAAGAACGGCGACCCCGCGCTCAAGACCGCGCCGCATTTCGCCCCGCGTGCGCGCCTTGACGAGACGCTCGCGGCGCGGAAGCCCATACTCGCCTGGGAGGGCTGATGACCGAACCCGCGTCCGGCCCCGAACGCCCCGAAACGCGCTCCGGCGCGGGGTGTTTGGCGGCCGGCGCGCTGTTCGCGATCGTCGCGATCCTCGGCTGGCTCATCGCGATCACCGCCTATGGCCTCGTCGTCGAGCAATGGGAGATGATCGAGGTCCGCCGCGAGTTCAGCTACGACTGGGCCTTTGTCTATGCGCCGCTGTTTGCGATCGGGCTGGGCGCGGCGGCGGCGTTCGCGGCGTCGCGCCGCGCTTCGGCGGCGCGAATGACCTTGCTGATCGTCGTTACGGGGGCCATTGCGCTGCTCGGCGGCGTCGTCCTGTTTGGGCTCGGCGGGCTGATCTGAACAGGCGAGGGGGCAAGACATGAGCTGGGACACGATTTTTCTGCTGGTGAATTACTGGGCGTTCGCGAGCTGGTTCGCGCTCGTTTTTCTGCCGCGCGGCCCGAAAACCCTCGCAGCAATTCTCTATGCCGGCGTGTTCCTCCTCTGCCTTGCCTATACGGTGATGATCGTGGGCTACCTGACCGGCGGCATCGACCCCGGCGGGCCAAGCAGTAACGATTTCACGACATTGGCCGGGGTGATGAAGCTGTTCGACAGCCCGGGCGGCGCGACGCTGGGGTGGACACACTATCTGGCCTTTGACCTGTTCACCGGCATGTGGATCGCGCGCGACGCCGACCAGAAGGGGTTCAGCCGCATCGTGCAATTTCCCTTCCTCTTCCTGACGCTGATGGTCGGTCCGGTCGGGCTGTTCGCCTGGCTGATCGCGCGCGAACGCCGCGCGCGGGCACAGGCAAAGGGCAAGTGACAGCGCAGCCGTGGATGCCGGGTGACGGCGATCCGGCCGACAAGCGCCACGCGCCCGCGACCTTGCGCAACCGCGACGCGATCGCCGCGGTTCTTGCCGATTGGCTGCCCGAAGCCGGCACGGTGCTGGAGGTCGCGAGCGGATCGGGCGAGCATGTCGTCCACTTCGCCGCCGCTTTTCCGCATATGGGCTGGCAGCCGAGCGATCCCGATCCCGCCGGTCTGACCTCGATCACGGCGTACCGCGCCGAAGCCGGTCTTGCGAACATCGCGCCGCCGCTCGCGCTCGATGCGTCGGCGCCCGAATGGCCCATCGACCGCGCCGGTGCGGTGCTCTGCATCAATATGGTCCACATCAGCCCGTGGGATGCGACGCTGGGCCTGTTCGCGGGCGCGGCGCGGCTGCTCGCCCCCGCTGCACCGCTGATCCTCTATGGCCCCTATGTCGAACCCGACGTGCCTACTGCGGAAAGCAATCTCGCCTTCGATGCCAGCCTGCGCAGCCGCAATCTCGCATGGGGCCTGCGCGATACCGACGCCGTCAAAGCCGCCGCCGCCGCTGCCGGTCTCGCCTTCGCCGAGCGCCGCGCGATGCCCGCGAACAACCTGATGCTGCTGTTCCGCCGCACCTGACGGACCTGACAGGATCGGCGATCGGCGCTTTACCTCGCGGGTACAGTCGCTAGCCTCCCCTCGATTGCGCGCAAAAGACGCGATTCGAGGAGAGAGAGCCGATGGGCCGCGACGTTTCGGAGCTGTTTACGTTCGACGAATTCCTGACCCATTGGGCCAGCGAGCGCCCCGACCGGGTGGCGCTGCGCGAAGAGGGGCGCGTCTATACCTATGCCGAACTCGACGATCGCACCGCGCGCGCAGCATCGGCTTTGATTGCGGCGGGGCTGAAGAAGGGCGACCGCATCGCGTGGATCGGCAAGAACAGCGATCTCTATTTCACGCTCTTCTATGGTGCGGCGCGCGCGGGCATTGTGATGGCGCCGATCGGCTGGCGCCTGTCGCCGGCCGAATGGGCTTTCATCGTCAATGACACGCAGGCAAAGATCGTGTTCGCGGGGCCGGGGTTCGATACGCTCGCCGAACAACTCGCGGGTAAGCTGCAGAACGATCCGGCGATCGTCGGCGCCGCCGATGCCTGGGCGATGATCGACGGCGCGACGCGCGTGCCCTTCGAACCCTCGGGCGCCAACGACGCGGTGCTTCAGCTTTATACCTCGGGCACCACCGGCAATCCCAAGGGGGCGGTGCTGTCGAACCACAACCTCTTCGCGCTCCGCAAACATTCCAGCACGCTCGACCTGCCCTATACCAAATGGGAGGATGACGAGGCGGTGCTGGTCGCGATGCCGTGCGCGCATATCGGCGGCACCGGGCTCGGGATCATGGCGCTCGCCTCGGGGCTCCCCGGCGTCATCCTCGCCGAATTCAACCCCGACGGGGTGTTCGACGCGGTCGAGCAGCATGGCGTCACGCGCTTCTTCATCGTCCCCGCCGCGCTCCAGATGCTGCTGATGCATCCGCGCTGCGCCAGCGTCGATTACAGCCGTCTCAAATATATTCTCTATGGCGCCGCGCCGATCCCGCTCGAACTGCTGCGCCAGTGCATCAAGGTCTTCGGCGCGCAGTTCATCCAGGCTTACGGCATGACCGAGACGACGGGCACCATCTCGATGCTGCCGCCCGAGGACCATGATCCCGAAGGCAATGCGCGCATGCGCTCGGCGGGCAAGGCGCTCCCCGGGGTCGAAATCGTCATCCTCGGACCCGACGGGCAACCCGTGCCGACGGGCGAGGTGGGCGAGGTCGTGACGCGCTCGTCGAACAATATGCTGGGTTACTGGAACCTGCCCGACGCGACCGCAAACACGATGACCGACGACGGCTGGATCCGCACCGGCGACGCGGGCTATCTCGACGCGGACGGCTATCTCTTCATCCACGACCGGATGAAAGACATGATCATCACGGGCGGCGAGAATGTCTATCCGGCGGAGGTCGAGAGCGCGATCTTTGGTCACCCCGCGGTGCAGGAGGTTGCGGTGATCGGCATTCCCGACGCAAAATGGGGCGAGACGGTGAAAGCGGTCGTCGTCGCCAAGCCCGGCACGACGGCCGACGAAGCCGACATCATCGCCTGGGCGCGCGAACGCATCGCCCCCTTCAAATGCCCGCGCAGCATCGACGTGATCGAGGCGCTGCCGAGGAACGCGAGCGGCAAGATTTTGCGCAAGGACCTGCGCGCGCCCTATTGGGAGGGTTATGCTCGGATGGTGAATTAAGTGTCCGGTTACGACCGCTAGCGGACCTTCTTCTCCCCTCCCGCTTGCGGGAGGGTTCGGGGGAGGGCCTGTGACGGTGCGATACCCTCCCCGCTGCGGCTAGCCAGCAAGCTGGCAAGCCTCGCTGCCCCTCCCGCAAGCGGGAGGGGTGATCAGCTCGCTACTGTATTGGCCGCTTCCCACCCCCAAACCGACATTGGACGATGCGGGAAAAATCGCTGTCCTACTTTGTCGCGCCATGCCAGCCTCGTGATCGCTCTTTGAAATCTAAAGCGACAAAGCCTGTCCTGAGGCCGCCGAAGGCCGGCGCTAAAGCCGCAAAGGACACAAAATCGTTGCGCCCATGCGGGGCTTTTGTGGCTTTAAGCGCCTGCCGGGTCCGGCAGCAGCTTGCACCCAAAGTCGGAAGGCTGTTCGCGCGTCCTATCGCTGAACCGATCGGGAAACCGACGCGGCATCCGGGGCCGTGAAAATGTGAAAGCCAACCTTCCCGCGGCGGCATAAATTCACCCCACATCCGGCCTTTCACGCGACCTACACCCCGAAAGGCCGATGCGTTTTCTCCGTTGGCGTTGCCATGCACGGGGGCACGGAGGGCTTCACCCTGTGGTGGAGCCCTTTTGCGTCAGGCTGCGGCTTTTTGCCGCGCGCGGGCGCTGCGGAAACCTTCGCGCGCCGTGCAGCGGGCCAGCCAAGCCTTTGTCGCATCGCCCAGCACATCGTCGGCGCCCAATGTCGTCGCGAGGAAGGCGGCGTAGCCGATCACGATGTCGGCGATGGTGAAACGCCCCGCGACGAGCCACTCGCGCCCGTCGTCCAGCGCAGCCTCGATGCTCTTGGCGCGGCCGCCGAAGAAGGCTTTGTAATCGTCGACCGCCTGTGCAAGCCGACGCTCCTCGGGCTCGACGCGCGTATAGCGGATCATGATCGCGAGTGGGAAGGTCAGGGTCGCGTCGCTGCGGTGCAGCCAGTTGCGCCACGCCCAATAATCGGCCTCGTCGCGGCGCACCTCGAGCGGCGTTCCCTCGGCGATCCGCTCGCAGATCGCCGCCGATTCGGTCATCAGCTGCCCGTCCTCGACCCAGCCGGGAATCGTCATCAGCGGATTGACCGCGCGATAGTCGGGTTCGAACGCGCGCGGCGGGAATTTGAGCAGCCTGAGGTCGACGTCGATCCCGGCTTCCTCGACCGCCCACAGGCAGCGCAAAGAGCGGGCGTCGGGGCAGTGATAGAGAATGGGAAGCGTCATGCGGCAACCTCCTTCGGGCGGTCGATATGGCGGCGATGTTCTCGCCAGGCGATGAACAGGCCCGACGCGATGATCAACGGCGCGCCGACCCACGTTGTGTCGGCGGGCAAAGTTCCGAAGAACCACCAGCCCGCGGCGATCGCCCACAGCAGGCTCGAATAATCCATCGGGATTACAACCGATACGGGCGCAAGGCGCAGCGCGCCGGTCAGCGACATCTGGACGACCGCGCCCAGAAAGCCGAGCCCGATCAGCAATAGCCATTCATGGCGGTCGTGCGGGGTGATGACGAAGGGCAGGGCGATGCCGAGTGGGATCATCGACAACAGGCTGAACCAGAAGACGATCGTCCCCGCATTTTCGGTGCGGCCGAGGTCGCGCACGGCAATGGTGATCAGCGCGGTCATAATCGCGCCTGTGAGCGCGACGATCGTGCCGAGGCCGTGCGTGCCGCCGAATCCGCCCGCGAAGCTCGAAATCGGATCGAGCACGACGAGGACGCCGATAAAGCCGACGATCACCGCGCTCCATCGCTGCCACCCCGTCGCCTCGCCGAGGATCAGCGCGGCGAAGATGACGGCAAAGATTGGCACCGACAGGCTGATCGTCGTCGCCTCGGCCATCGGCAGCAGGATCATCGCGCCGAAATTGCACGCCATGCCGGTCAGCCCCATCAACATCCGCCGCGCGTGCGCGCCGATCCGCTGCGTCTTGAGCGACGACAGCCCGCTCGTCGCCTGGACCCAGAGCAGCAGGAAAGGCAGAACGAGCGCCTGCCGCCAGAACAGGCTTTCGACGATATGGATGCCCGCGGCGTCGATATATTTCACGAGCACGAACATCAGCGACAGGCTGACCATCGCGAGCAGCCGCAGTCCGATTCCGCCCAGATAATTCTGCGGGGGCCCGTCGGGCGGGGCAGGGGACGGCGCGGCGCTCATGCGAAATTGCGCATATCAGCCCGGCCCGCCCGCGCAACCCGTGATCCCTCTTGCCCCGCCTCTCCAATCCGGCTAGTGGCGCACTCCGGCCTAGGGGTATAGCTCAGTTGGTAGAGCATCGGTCTCCAAAACCGAGGGTCGTAGGTTCGAGTCCTACTGCCCCTGCCAGGCCGCCAAAAAGAGGCCACGTCCTCGCCCGCGCGCTGCGCGGGCTTGCAAGTCCGGGACGGCCCGGCAGCCTTTGAAGGAGGCTGTCATGGCCTGGATATATTTGACGATTGCCGGAATTTTCGAAATCATATGGGCCTATTCGATGAAGCAGTCGGAGGGCTTCACGCGCCCCGGCGCGACCGCCATTACGCTCGTCGCGATGATAATAAGCTTCGCCCTGCTGTCGCTGTCGATGAAATCGCTGCCGCTGGGGACCGCCTATACGATCTGGACCGGGATCGGCGCGGTCGGCGCCTTTCTGGTCGGTATCTTCGTGCTTGGCGAACAGGCGAATGCGATGCGGATTACCGCCGCGCTGCTGATCGTCAGCGGATTGGTGATGATGAAGCTGTCCGCGCCCGCCTGATCGGAACGCCATAACCAGCGAGGCCACGTCCTCCCCGGCGCGTTCCGCAAATGCGCCGGCATCAGGTCCGGGACGGCCCGGCGACTTCCAAGGGAGGCCGCCGTGCTGTCCAAATCCGTGTCTGGCGTGAATGTGGGATCGTCATCCGCGCTGTTGATCGAATATCTTCCGATCCTGATTTTTATGGGCGTCGCGCTGTCGCTGTCGCTTCTGTTCGTCTTCCTGCCGATGGCGGTGTCGCGCTTCACTGGAACCCACGCCCCGGACAGCGAAAAACTTTCGGAATATGAATGCGGCTTTCCGGCCTTCGAGGCGCCGCGCAAGCCGTTCGACGTCCGCTTCTATCTTGTCGCGATCCTGTTCATCATTTTCGACCTCGAGGCCGCCTTCCTCTTTCCCTGGGCGGTGGTCGTCGACGACCTCGGCTGGGAAGCGTGGGGCGCGATGATGGTCTTTTTGGGCATTTTGACGATCGGGTTCATCTACGAATGGAAAAAGGGCGCGCTCGACTGGGATTAGCCAGGACGGGAAGGCGCCCGCCCTGTGTCATAGCAGGATGTGACAGATGTCGGGTCGCGGGCGGACGATGCCGTGCGTGATCCGGGCGAGCGCGCCTTCGTCGACGCGCCCCGCATCGGCGAGTTCGACCCGGAAGCGGCCGTGAAGCGCGTGGACAGTGCGGACATTGGCATCGCCGCCGAGCGCGCCGACGATTTCCGCGGGGAGCCCCGAGGCGTCGGTGCCGCCCGCCACTACCGGGGTCAGCGTCGCCGCCGCCGCGGCGCCGCTCCACGCCAGGGCGCCGCGGATTTCCTCGGCGACCAGGTCGGCGATCGGCCCGAGCACCACCTGTGCGGCCTTTTCGGACGGACGGATGATACCGCGCGCGCCGAGTGAGGTTAGCGCGTCGTCGTCGATCGCTTGGCTGTCGGCGACGATCAGGCGCAGGCGCGTGGTACAGGCATCGACGCTGACCAGATTGGCCGCGCCGCCGAGCGCCGCGACAAATGCTCCGCCGCGCGCACCGCCCGCCGATTGGGTCGCGGTTTCGGCGACGACGCCCTTTTCGCGCCCCGGCGTCGCGAGGTCGAAACGGCGGATGAAGAAGCGGAACAGGCCGTAATAGAGCGCGGCGTAGGCCGCCCCCACGGGCAGCAGCATCCATGGCCGCGTCGCGAGACTGAAGTTCAGCACATAGTCGAACAGCCCGGCCGAAAAGCCGAAACCGAGCTTGACGTCGAGCGCGTTCATCAGCGCCATCGAGGCGCCTGTCAGCAGCGCGTGGATCGCGTAGAGCAGGGGCGCGACGAACATGAAGGTGAACTCGATCGGCTCGGTGACGCCGGTCAGGAAGCTGGTGAAGGCGAGACTGAAGAGCATGCCGCCGACCGCCTTGCGCCGTTCGGGCCGCGCTTCGTGATACATGGCGAGGCACGCGGCGGGCAGGCCGAACATCATCACCGGGAAAAAGCCCGACATGAACGCGCCCGCATTGGGGTCGCCCGCGAAGAAGCGGCGAAGATCGCCCGTCGCGCCCCCGAAATCGCCGACGAGGAACCAGGCGGCGTTATTGATGATGTGGTGCAGCCCGGTGACGATGAGCAGCCGGTTGAGCGCGCCATAGACGAAGAGACCGGCGCTGCCGCTTTCGACCACGGTGCGGCTCGCGGTATCGATCGCGCCGCTGATATGCGCATAGCCATAGCCGATGACGGCGGCGAGCAGCAGCCCCGCGACCCCGCTGGCGATCGGGACAAAGCGCCGGCCGCCGAAGAAGGCGAGATATTCGGGGAGCGCGATCGTTGCGAAGCGGTTGTAGAAATTGCCGCCGATGAGGCCGGACAATATGCCTATCGGCACCTCGAGCTTGTCGATCTGGGTCAGCGCCCAATTTTTCGCGGCGAGCGCCGCCGCCGCCTCGGGCAGTCCCGCGCCAATATCGGGCGGTGCGGTGAGGAAGGTCTGCGCGCCAGTGGTGGTGACGAGATAGCAGACGACGCCCGCGAGCGCCGCGGCGCCATTGCCGTCGCGCGCAAAGCCGACCGCGACGCCGATCGCAAAGAGGATGCCGAGATTTTCGAAAATCGCGGCGCCCGCTGCCGAGATGAAGGCGATGTCGAGCAGGTCGGGCTGCCCGATACGCAGCAGCAGGCCCGCAATCGGCAGCACCGCGATCGGCAGCATCAGCGCGCGGCCGAGCGGCTGGAGCGTTTCGAGAATTTTCCTCATCGCCGTGTCTCCTCGAATGCGCGGGCGAGCGCGCGAACCTCGGCCGCCGACTTGCATTGCAGCGCGAGTTCGGCATGCGCGCGTGCTTCGATCAGGGTCAGTCCGCGCACGATCTGCTTCGCCTCGGCGACGAAGCCGGGGACGGCCGAGAGTTCGGTGGCGCCGAGCCCGACCAGGATCGGCAGCGCCGCGGGATCCGACGCGAGCCCGCCGCACACCCCAACCCAGCGCCCGCGCGCGGTGGCGAGGCGGCAGGTTTCGCCGATCATGCGCAGCACCGCGGGGTGCATCGCGTCGACACCGGCGGCGACCGCCGGATTGCCGCGATCCATCGCGAGCACATATTGGGTCAGGTCATTGGTGCCGATCGACAGGAAATCGGCCTCGGCGGCAAGCAGGTCGGCGGTCATCGCCGCCGCGGGGGTTTCGACCATCACGCCGACCTCGACCGGCGCCGCGATCCCCATTTCGCCGCGGAGCCGCTCGACGAGTGCGCGGACTTGCCGCAGCTCATCGAGGTTCGCGACCATCGGAATCATGATCTTGCACTGGCCGACGGGCTCGACGCGCAGGATAGCGCGGAGCTGCGTTTCGAGCAGCGCCGGATGCGCGAGCGCGACGCGGATACCGCGCTGGCCGAGCGCCGGATTTTCCTCGGCATCGATCGGAATATAGGCGGCGGGCTTGTCGCCGCCGATGTCGAGCAGGCGAATGATGACGGGCTTGCCCGCAAGCGCGTCGGCGATGCCTTGATAGGCAGCGTGCTGCTCATCCTCCGACGGCGCGGTATCGCGGTCGAGGAAGAGGAACTCGCTGCGGACGAGCCCCGATCCCTCGGCGCCCTGTGCGGCGGCAAGTATGGCGTCTTCGACCGTGCCGATATTGGCGAAGATTTCGATGCGCGTGCCGTCGGCGGTCTGGCAAGCGTCCTTCGCTGCCGCCTGCGCGGCCTCGCGCCGCGCATCGCGTTTCGCGAGGCGCGCTGCGAAGGCTTCGGCGTCGGCGGGCGAGGGCGCGACCGTGAGGTGGCCCATCTCGGCGTCGAGCAACAGGCGCGCGCCGTCGTCGACCGCGTCGAGCGCGTCGCCCATCGCGACGAGCGCTGGAAGGCCCATGCCCGCGCACAGGATGGCGACATGCGAGGTCGGGCCGCCGCGCGTGAGGCAGATGCCGGCGGGTTTCGCCGCTGCGAGCGCCACAAGCTGCGACGGCAGCAAATCTTCGGCAACCACGATCACCCCGGCCAGAATGGCATTGCCGTCGAGCGGGATGCCTGTCAGCGTCGACAGCAATTGACGCTCAATATCGATCAGGTCGTCGATGCGTTCGATCAGATGCGCATTGCCCGTCGCGCGGATCGCATCGACCTGGTCGTGGATCGCGCCGCGCCACGCAAAGCCCGCGCTTCGTCCCTCGGCGATGCGTTTCTCCGCCCCCGCAAGCAGTTCGGGATCGTCGATCAGCGCCAGATGCGCGTGCATGACCGCCGCGACGCTGCCGTCGGCACTCTCGGCGCGCGCCGCGATCCGGCCGCGAACGTCGCTCCGTGCCGCAAGCAGCGCAGCGCGCTCCTCGACCGGACCCGAACCATCGCGCGCGACCGCAATCTCGGCCTGCCGCAACCGCGCCGCCGGACCCATCGCGAGCCCGGGCGAGGCGATCACGCCCCCGATCTGTCCCGCGCGCAGCACCTGCTCGTTGATCGCCGCGACCGATGTCGCTGGCGGCACACTTTCGCCCATATCGGTCGCAAGCAGCGCCACGACGGCGGCGAGCGCCGCCTCGGCATCGTCGCCGCGCGCCTGCACCACAACCTCGTCGCCAAAGCCTGTGCCGAGCGCGAGCAGCGCCACGGTGCTGCGCGCATCGCCGCGCTTGTCGCCGTTCAGCAGATGCACGTCGGCCTCGAACCGCCGTGCCGTCTCGCCGATCCGCGCGGCGGGGCGCGCGTGGATGCCGTGCGGCAGCGACAGCGTTACCGCCTGTTCGACCACCGTGCCGTCGTCCGATCGGCGGCGCGCCTCGGCCTGTACCGGCACGAGCGTCATCAATGCTTCGCACGCGCCGATCGCGCAATCGACGGAGCGGCGGCTGATCGCAAAAGCCTCGGCATTGGTGACGATCACCGGGGTGATCAGGCTGGTGGCGGCGAGCGCGACCGCGTCGAGATCGAAGCGGATCAGCGGGTCGCCGCGCGACACCTTGTCGCCGACCCTGACGAGCGGGGTGAAGCCTTCGCCTTTCAGCATCACCGTATCGAGCCCGATATGGATCAGTATCTCGGCGCCCTCGGCGCTGCGCAGCGAAATCGCGTGGCCCGCGTCGTGAAGCGTCACCACCTCGCCGTCGAACGGCGCGACGACGGTATCGCCGAGCGGCTGGATCGCGACGCCGTCGCCCATCATGCGCTGGGCAAAAACGGGGTCGGGAACGCTGTCCAGCGTCGTCGCCCATCCTCTGAGCGGAGAGGTGATGATCAAGCTCATCGGCTTATTCCCCAAAACTTTCGCCGCTTGTTGTTGTGCGGCTTGTTTATCATTGTGCGGCTTGGACAAGGTCCGATGCGGTTTCCGGAACGATCCGCCCGCCGATCCATGTTGCGCGCGGCGTGAGGTCGGCACTCAGCCACACCCAGTCGGCGCGCTGCCCGGGGGCGATCGCGCCGATGCTGTCCTCGAGCGACAGGAAAGCGGCGGGTGTCGCGCTCGCCATGGCCGACACATCGGGGACGGAAAGCCCCGTCACCTCGACCGTCTTGCGCAGCGCCGACGCCATGTCGAGGTGCGTGCCCGCGAGCGTGCCGTCCTCAAAGATGCAGACGCCGTCCTTCACCGCGATGCGTTTTCCCTGCAGCGTGAATTCGCTGACATCGGTGCCGACGCTCGGCATCGCATCGGTGACCAGCATGATGCGATCCTTGCCCTTCGCATGGACCGCGAGCCGCACGACCGCGGGGTGCAGATGGACGTCGTCGACGATCAGCCCGCACCAGCTATCGGAGTCGAATGCCGCGCCGACCGCGCCCGGATTGCGGTGATGAAGCGGCGACATCGCGTTGAACAAATGCGTGAAGCCGGAGAGTCCCGCGCCGATCGCGCGCTGCGCCTCGTCATAGGTCGCATCGCTATGCCCCGCGCTGACGATCACCCCGTGGCGGACGAGCGTGCGGATGTCGTCCTCGTCGCACAGTTCGGGCGCCAGCGTCAGCATCACGCGCCCGCGATGCGGCGCGGTGAGCGTCGCAAGGATGATGTCGTCGAGGCGGCGAATACGATGCGCCTCGTGGATGCCGCGCTTCACCTCATTGATGAACGGGCCTTCGATATGAATGCCGACGACGCCCGGAACGCCTTGCTCGATCGCGGCATCGACCGCGGCGAGCGCGGCGGCGATCTGCGCGGGCGTGTCGCTGATCAGCGTCGGAAGGAAGGCGGTCGTGCCATAGCGCGCATGCGCGGCGCCGATCGCCGCGATCGCCTCGACATCGACCTGGTCGTTGAACAACACCCCGCCGCCGCCATTGACCTGCGTATCGACGAAGCCGGGGAGGAGCCAGCCGCCGTCCAGGTCGATCTCCCGGTCTGCGGGCGTGTCGGCCGCGGGTGTGACGGCGGTGACGGTGCCGTCGGCGACGGCGATGTCCACCGCGCCGACGGCACCGGCCGGCAGTGCGACCCGGCCGTTATGGAAACGAAAGATCATAAAGTCTCGGTAACCTTGTTGAGATGCGGAGGCGAGTCGGGGTTGAGCCCCCGCGCCAGCGCCAGCGCGCTCGCCATGCGGTAAAAGCTCTGGATCAACAGGATCGGCTCGATCGCCGGATGCGCCGAGATCGCGGGCAGGTCGCCGCCCGCGGGATCGGCGAGCAATACGGTGGCGCCGCGCCCGCGGAACTCGTCGGCGACTTCGCGAACACCGGCGGCGGCGCGGTCGGTGCCGCCCAGCGCGAGGACATGAAAGGCATCGCCGACGATCGCCATCGGGCCGTGGCGCACCTCGGCAGCGCTGAAGCTTTCGGCGTGAAGTCCCGAGGTTTCCTTGAATTTAAGCGCCGCCTCCTGCGCGACGCCAAGGCCATAGCCGCGCCCGAGAACGAACAGGTTCGTGGCATCCCGAAAGGCGCCGACCGCGGGCGACCAGTCGAGCGCGAACGCCTGTGCAAGCTGATCGGGCAGGGCGGTCAGTGCGTCTTCAAGCGCCGCGTCCTCCGACCAGGCTGCGACGAGTGCGGCGATCGCGGCGAGCGAGGCGATATAGGATTTGGTCGCGGCCACCGACCGTTCGACCCCGGCGGACAGCGGGATCACGACGTCGGCGAGGGCTGCGAGCGGCGAGCCTTCTGCGTTGACCAGCACGACGACGAAGGCCCCGGCATCGCGCTGCTGCTCGACCGCGGCGAGCAGGTCGGGGCTTTTTCCCGACTGCGAAATCGCGAGGCACAGCCGGTTTCCCGTGACCGCAGGGGCGTCATAGAGCGACGCGATCGACAGCGCCGCCGACGCGGTCGGGGTCCCCGTCATCGTCTCGATCAGATATTTGGCATAGGTCGCCGCATGATCCGACGATCCGCGCGCGCAGGTGACGACCGCTGCGGGGGGCGACGCGCGCAGGCGCCGGGCGACCGCGGCGAACGCGTCGCGATTCGCCTCCAGCATCCTTGCGACGGCGTCCGCCGCCTCGCCTGCTTCCTGCTCCATCAGCGTCTGTCGTCCGTCTGATGCGGCGTTCGGCGTCATAGAATCTTGTCTCCCGGTCGGTGCTGTGCAGCCTTCGATATATTGGTACTATATAGGTTATATATGTCCTATCAAGAAATATGTTTGCTGCGCCCGGATTTTGACCGTCCATCCCTTGCGGTGTACCCATTTCAGCGCGTGTGGCCACCATCGATCACATTTTGCATGATCGCTGCCGGCCGCCGATGGCACGCGGGCTTGTAGCGTATTGGTAGTAAATGGCGGCCGATATTGGTCTTGTGCAGATTGCGCAGGCTGCGAAGATTCGGTTGCGCATCTCGCGTTGCGCGGGCGCGCCGCCGCGCGGCTTGGCTGGGGTCTGCGCAGAGGTTTTTTGCGCGGCCTATCCGTTGAGCTCCGCCACGACGTCATAAGCGTCGCCGCGATAATAGCTCTGGGTAAATTCGGCGGTGCGGCCGTCGGGCAGAAATCCGCGCCGTTCGATGAACAGGCCGGGCGTGCCGGTCTCGATCCCCAGAACCTCGGCTTGTTCGGCGGTGAAGGCGACCGCGCGCAGCCGCTGGAGCGCACGCACGGGCAGATGTCCCGCCGCTTCGAGCGCCTCATAGAGCGACGCGCCGACCCCCTCGACCGATGGCAGGCAATAAGCGGGGATCGTCGCATATTCGAGCGCCATCGACGTGTCGTCGGCATAACGGATGCGGTGGAAGCGATAGACGAGCGAGCCCGGCGACAGGCCGAGCGACAGCGCTTCCTCGGGCGTCACCGCGCCCGCGGTCTTGCTGATCCACTTGCTGTGCGGCTTGCGCCCGCGCGACACCATGTCTTCCGAAAAGGAAGTGAGCTTGGAGAAGCTTTTCTCGACGCGCGGCCGTGTGACGAAGGTTCCCGCGCCCCGGCGCCGTGCAACGATTCCATCGGCGACCAGGCCGTCGATCGCCTTGCGCACGGTGATGCGCGACACGTCGAATTCCTCGGCGAGGTCGCGTTCAGTCGGGATGGCCTCTTCGGCCTTGACCAACTGCCCCTCGATCGCGTCGCGCAGGATCTTCTGCAACTGAAGGTACAGCGGGGTGGGATCGTCCTTTTGCAGCGGACCCACGCGTTCGATCAGTGACAAGGACGTTTGCTCCATCCGGTTGTAAAAGCGCTTCAGCCGATAGGACCAGCGCCGCAGCCTTATGTGTTGCATTGGTATCGTCGCGTCAATCTTTGTTGCGAACCTCTCGCGTAAAAGGGTCCACCCGATTGCCCGCGCCTCACGTGATTGAGATAGGACCAATTCGGCTTTTCTCCGTCGAATTCCTAACGGCCAAGGCGCCGCCCCGCCCAATGCGCGACGATTGCGCTCCAGCGACGCCGAGTTGCAATACTAATATAAAACCAATTTGGTGGCTGCTATGAAGAGAAATGCGACATTTCTCGAAATCTTGCTATTTTCCTCTATAAAACAGCCGAATGGAAAGGCGTTGACCGGTCAGTTTCTACATGACAAATTAGATACAAATTATCGATCGGGAGAATGGGAATGCAGGCCACGGGGTTGATCGGGATGGCGATTGCGGCGCTGGCCGCCCCTCAGGCTCTGGCGGCAGACACGTCGTCGCAAGCCGCGCTCGACCGTTTCGCCGACACGCTGGGTTATCGGCTCGAGGTGGTCGACAATCGCCCGGCGTGCCCGGCCGGGATCGAGGGTTGTTTTCTGTCGACGATCACGCTGACCCTTCCCGAAACGCTGCCCGCCGACCTGCCGACCAAGGGGTTCGCGCTCACTTTCAGCTTCGTCAATCCGCTGCCACGCGTCGAAAGCGACATTTTCACGCATCGCCACGTCAATGGCGACGTCCAGCAATTGACGCTGAAACCCGGCGTGACGCTGCGCCCCGGTTCGACGCACGAGATCAGGCTGTGGGGCGTTGGCTCGAATTTTTCAAAGGCGTTCGCGATGCCCAACGCCTATCTGGTCGCTGACGGGCTGAAACCGCGCACCATCGCGGCGACGCGGGCGGTGATCGATCCAGAGACCGGGCTCGAGACGCTGCCTTTTGTCGCGCCGATGACCGATGAGGCCAAGCTCGCGACCAAGAGCGATGCCGACAAGACGCGCTGGCTGACCGCCGAACGCGCCTTCGATGTGCAGGCCGGACGGCTGGCGCCCGAGGCGAAGGGCGTCGTGATCCTGCCGAAGCCGGCGAAGGCGGTGCAGGGCAGGGGGCGGGCGATCGACCTCGGCCGCGGTATCGCGCTGACATTGAACGGCGTCGAACGCAGCGCGGTTGCGCCTGCTTTGGCGGCGCTCGGGGCGCCTGAGGGCGGCGCGCTGCCGCTGACGATCCGCATCGATCCTGCCGCCGCGAAAAAGGCCGAGGGCTATATTATCGACGTCAAGGCATCGGGCATTGCCATCACCGCGCACGACGCGGCGGGGGCAAGCCACGCGCTACGCTCGCTCGCGCAGCAGGCGGCATTCGACAAGGGCAAGCTCGCGCCGCTCCACGTCGAGGATGCGCCCGAATATGGATTTCGCGGCCTCCACATCGACCTTGGCCGCAACTTCCATGGGCGCGACCAGATTTTGAAGCTGGTCGAAGCGATGGCGGCGTACAAGCTCAACAAGCTGCACCTCCACCTCGCCGACGACGAGGGCTGGCGTATCGAAATCCCGGCGCTCCCCGAACTGGCCGCGGTCGGGTCGAAACGCTGCCACGATCCCGCCGAACAGACGTGCCTTCTGCCGCAGCTCGGCGCGGGTCCCGACGGCGCGGGGGGCGTCAACGGCTATCTGAGCGTCGCCGACTATGTCGCGATCGTGCAGGCGGCGGCGGCGCGGCAGATCGAGGTGATCCCGTCGATCGACATGCCCGGCCACAGCCGCGCCGCGATCAAGGCGATGGAGGTGCGCCATGCGCGTCTGACCGCCGCGGGCAAAAAGGCCGAGGCCGAGACGTACCGGCTGATCGACCCCGCCGACACCACCGAATATCGCAGCATCCAGCATTACAGCGACAACACGCTCAATGTCTGCCTGCCCGCGGCCTATCGCTTCGTCGACACCGTGGTCGATGCGCTCGCGGCCATGCACCGCCAGGCAGGCGTGCCGCTCAAGACCTTCCACCTCGGCGCCGACGAGACCGCGGGCGCGTGGGTCAAATCGCCCGCGTGCATGGCGATGATCGCCGAAAATGGCGGCGATGCGGGCAAGCTCACCCCGCGCTTCATCGAGCGCGTGAGCAAAAGCCTCGCCGCCAAGGGGCTGGAAGCCGCCGGCTGGAGCGACGGCATGGGGCATACCGAAGCCACCGCGATGCCAAAGAAGGTGCAAACGAACATCTGGGGCGTGCTGCACGCCGGCGCGATCCGCGAGGCGCACGACCAGATGAACCGTGGTTGGGACGCCGTGCTGTCGATCCCCGACCTTGGTTATTTCGACATGCCCTATGCGCCGCACCCCGACGAGAGCGGTTATAACTGGGCCTCGCGCGGCGTCGATCCGTATCAGGTGTTCGGCTTCATGCCGGGCAACCTGCCCGCCAACGCCGCGACGATCCGCAACATCCAGGCCGAGGGCAAGGCGATAGAGGACAAGCCCGTTCTGCAACCGGGCCGCCGCGTCGCGGGACTGCAAGGGCAGCTCTGGAGCGAGACGATCCGTACCGACGCGCAGGTCGATTATATGCTCTTCCCGCGCCTGCTCGCGCTCGCCGAACGCGCGTGGGCGCCGGCACCGTGGACCCCGATCTATCAGGCGGGGGCGAGCTATGAATGGGGCGACAAGCGCGTCGACGCTGCGGAGCTCAAGGCGGGCTGGCAGGATTTCGCCGGGCGCACCGCGGCACAGTTCCCGATGCTCGAAAAAATGGGCGTCGCCTATCGCGTCGCGCCGCCGGGCGCGCGGATCGCGAACGGCAAGCTCGAGGCGAACAGCATGTTCCCCGGCACCGCGATCGAATATCGTGTCGAGGGCGGCGCGTGGACACGCTATGCCGGGCCGGTGGCGGTCAGCGGTGCCGTAGAGCTGCGCAGCCGGTCCGCCGATGGCAAGCGCACCAGCCGGACGGTTCGGGTCGAGGCTGCGCGGTAGGACGGGCCGCGGCGGATCGGGTCAGGCGGCCTTCATCCATATGACGAGCGCAAAGCGCGTCGCGCGCGCAGGCAAGGTACGATGCGGGGTGAAGCGATCGAGGAACAGCACCGTCCCCGCCGGGCACTCGGGGTGAACACGAGGCAGGCCCGCAAGCCGCCATTCGGGGATTTCAAAGCCGTCATCGCCATCGCTCGCCAGCGGCGCGGGCTGGCGCCCCGCCGCGATCTCGAGCCCGCCGCTTTCGGGCCCCGCATCGCTCAGCGGGATCCACGCGGTCACCGCGACCTTGCCGCATCCGGTGCCGTCGTCGCGCGCAACGTCGCTGTGCCAGGCGTGGCGATGCTCAGGAAAGCAGGCGATGCTGGCGCGCACGCGCACGATCTTTCCGGCCAGCGCGCGGCCGCCTAGCCGCTCGGCGGTTTCGATCAGCCGCGCGTCGTTCGCGAGTGCCTGAAGCCTCGGCCCGCGATGCGCGTCGGTACATACCGCGACACGCAGCAAATTCGCGACGCTGCGCTCTTGAGCGCACACGCGGTCGATCCGTTCGCTAAGCGGAGCGTTGGGGCAGCTTTGTTCGAACGGCAGGTACAGCGCACGCGACACGCGGTCGACGTGCTCGGCGATGTCGCCCGCCGCCGCCCGGACAACCTCCGGATCGAATAGCGGCACCGCGGCATAGCCTTGCCCGGCGAACAGCGTTTCGGCGCTCATCGTGCGCGGCCGAACAAGGTGATCGTCGGCCACTCGCCGCCCGTCTCGACCGCTGCATCGATGCCATAGACTGCACGCAGCCGCTCGGCGGTCAGCACCTCGCCGGGCGTCCCGTCGGCGACGATCCGGCCTTCGTCGATCAGCAGCAGCCGGTCGCAATAGCGCGCCGCGAGCGTCAGGTCGTGGAGCACCGCGATCACCAGCGCGCCGCCCGCGGCTTCGGCGCGCAGCATGTCCATCACGTCGATCTGATGCCCCGGGTCGAGGCTTGCGAGCGGTTCGTCGGCGATCAGCGCCGGCGCCTCGACCGCGAGCGCCCGCGCGAACAGCACGCGGGCGCGCTCGCCGCCCGACAATTCGGTCGCGATTCGGTCGCGCAGGTCGAGCACGTCGGCGCGCGCCATCGCGCGCTCGATCGCGGCGGTGTCGGCATCGGCGATCCGCGACATCGGCGCGAGATGCGGCAGCCGCCCCAGCCCGACAAGCCGCTCGACCGTCAGCGGCCAGTGTAGCGTCTGCCCCTGCGGCACATAGGCGATGCGCCGTGCCAGTTCGGCGCGTGGCATCGCCGCGGCATCGACGCCGTCGACGCGCACCGCTCCACTGGCGGGCACCAGCGCGAGCATCGCGCGCGCGAGCGTCGACTTGCCCGCGCCATTGGGGCCGACGATCCCGGTCAGCGTGCCGGGCCCGAATTGGGCACTGACGTCGTGGACGACGGCGCGGCGGCCGAGCGTGACGCCGACATGGTCGAGGACCAGGCTCACCATAGCCGTCGCTCCCGCATGAGATGGACAAGGAAGACCGGGACGCCGAGGAACGCAGTGACGACGCCGAGCTTGAGCTCGTTCGTCGTCGGGATGATCCTGACGCCGAGGTCGGCGAGCGTCAGCAACGCCGCGCCGCCGATCGCCGAGGGTAGCAAGATCGCCGAGGGGCTGCGGTCGGTGAGCGGGCGGATGAGATGCGGTACGATCAGCCCGACAAAACCGATCGCCCCCGTTACGGCCACCGCGCCGCCGACCCCGATCGCGGTGCCGATCAGCAGCCGGAGCCGCGTGCGCCGCAGGTCCGTCCCGAGCGCCTGCGCCGCATCTTCCCCGAGCGTCAGCGCATCGAGCGCGCGCCCGTTCCACAGCAGCATCGCGGTGCCGATCGCGATGCACGGCAGCGCGATCCATACATGGTCGAACGACCGGTTCTCGAGGCTGCCGAGCAGCCACGTCATGATCTCCATCGCAGCGAACGGGTTCGGCGACAGGTTCAACGCCAAGCTGGTCCCCGCCACCGCCAGCGTTCCCACCGCGATGCCAGCGAGGATCAACGTCAGCGGGCTTTCGGCCTTGCCCGAAAGGATGAAGAGCAAAGCGAGCGAGAGGAGCGCGCCTCCCGTGGCGAGCAAGGGCAGCACGATCGGATGGATGTCGGCCAGCCCGAAATAGATCGCGGCGACACCACCAAGCGCTGCCGCGTTCGACGTGCCGAGCACCGACGGCTCGGCGAGCGGATTGCGCAGATAGCCTTGCAATGCCGCGCCCGCGAGCCCGAGCATCGCGCCAACGGCAATCGCGAGCAACGTGCGCGGTAGGCGGAGATCGAACAGGATGACGCTCGCGACCTTGTCGCCGTCGCCGGTCGCGGCCGCTAGCAGGCGCGTGACCGACAGGTCGACCGCGCCGAACAGCAGCGATGCGACCGCCGACACCAATGCCAGCGCCGACAAGGCGGCGATCAGCGACCAGCGGGGGAGGGCGAGGCGGGTCATGAACGGCCCCCATCGATGTGCGCGATCTGCGCCGCCATGCTGCGCGCTGCCTGCGTGTAGGCGGGACTGCCGCACACCGTCCACGCCTGCGGGACGCTGATGCGCGGAATGTCCTTGAGCGCCGGATGATGCAGCATTTCACTCCCCTGGTCAGTCACCTTGTCGGTCGCGCTTTCGACGATCAGGAAGTCGGGTTCCGCCGCGACCATCTCTTCGAGGCTGAGCTGCGAGAGCGGCGGCTTGCCGAGCTTGCCCGCGAGGTTGACGAGGCCGACGCGCGTCATCAGCTCGTCGATCAGCGTGCCCGTCCCGGTCATATAACCGCGCCGCTGGTAATAGGCGGCGACGCGGCCCTTCCCCGGCTTCGGCAGGCCCGCCAGCTCACGCTCCATCCGCGCGATCAGCGCCGTGCCGCGCTCGGGATGGCCGACCGCCGCCGCGGTTTCGCGGATCGAGGTGTAGATTTCATCGACGGTGTTTGCGGTGGCGAGGTCGAGTAGCGGATAGGTATGCTTGGGTAGCGCCGCCAGCGCCGCGCTGCGGCTCGCCGGCATGCCGACGATCAGGTCGGGCTCGATCGCCAATATCTGCTCGGCCGAATTGCTCAGCAGCGGGATGCCGTGCGCCCTCGCCGCCTCGCCCGACATTTCGATGTCGGTTGCATTCTTCGTCAGCCCCGCGATCTGCTCCCGATCGGCGAGCGCGAGAACGAGCTGATCGGCGCACAGGTTGATCGACACGATGCGCTGCGGAATCGCCGGGGCTTTTGTGGGCTGGGCGGGGGAGGCAGCCCACAACAGACCCGCGCCGCCTGACAGCACAGCAAGCGCCAGCATGCCGCGCCGTCGCATCAGAACTCGATCCCCCGCTGCGCCTTCACATTCTGTTCGCGGAACGGATGCTTCACCTGCGCCATTTCGGTCACCAGATCGGCGGCGTCGATCAGCTCCTGCGGCGCATTGCGGCCGGTGATAATGACATGCGTCATCTCCGGCTTGGCGGCGAGCGCTTCGAGAACCTCATCGACCG
The DNA here is from genome assembly GCF_031457175.1 of Sphingopyxis sp. BE235. Lineage (NCBI taxonomy): Bacteria > Pseudomonadati > Pseudomonadota > Alphaproteobacteria > Sphingomonadales > Sphingopyxidaceae > Sphingopyxis > Sphingopyxis sp. BE235. Next base: position 223,042 of record NZ_JAVDWC010000005.1, on the reverse strand, counting down.
GCAGATAGTCGTAACGCAGCACGATATTGAGCTCGTCGGCGATGACCATCGCATAGCCTGGGTCGGCGATCATCCGCTTGACCTCGTCCCACGCTTCGCGCGCCACCGCGATGTCGCGCGTGCGGTCCTGCGTGTCCCAGGTGAAGCCTTCGCCCATCGGCTTGAACTCGATCAGGTCCGGGAAGCGGTCGAACACCGCTTTCTCGCCCGTCGCCATCGCGCCCTTCACGAACTGGATGACGCCGACCTTCATGCCGTGGCCGATCGCGCGCACCGCCATGCCAAGTGCGGCCGACGTCTTGCCCTTGCCGGGGCCGGTGTGGACGATGATCAGGCCCTTTTCGACGGTTTTCGTCGCGACCTTCTTCGCCTGCGCGGCCTGGATTTTCTTCATCTTCGCCGTGTGTTCGGCGTCGGTACGCGTTTTCATGGGAAGACCCCCGCACGCCGGCAACGAAGGCGGAGCCTGCCGATGCGCGGGCGCGATCGACCGGTGCTGGCGTCGCAAGCGGCGTAATGCCTGCGCCTCCGGCACCGAAGCGGCTCCAGCCGCTTGGTCGTCGCTCGACGGATGTCTCCGTGCCGCGGCCTTTCCCTGGGCCAGGGCATTGAGCGACCCACGCCGGCAGGTCTCCTGGCTCGCGGGTCAGGGCTTGATGCACGCCTTCCCAGGGTGGCCCCAGTGGCTGATCCGAAAGTTTCGGACCGGTGCATCGCGCTCGCCGCTTACAGTTGCAGGGACAGCCTCGGCTTCGGGGGTTCAGGACGAACCCCGTTACCGCGTTCCCATTTTAAGCCCTCTCGGGCACCGACGCGATCATGCGCGGGGCAAGCCCCGCCCGCGCAGCCCATAAAGGAGCCGCGCTTTTTCGCAATGCCTATTGCCGTTCGACGATCATCGCCGCGCCCACCCCATCGCGCCGAGGCTGCTTACCCTGTTCGCGCTGCCGACGCTCTATGCGTGTTATGGAAGGCCGCGCGTCTAGGGCAACAACCTGCCTTCGTCGCGCCGCGGCATCGGCGCGACAAAGCGCAGCACGAGCGCCGAGAGGATCAGCCAGCCGGCCGAAATCAGGATCGCGGCCGGTAGTGACGCCAGATCGGCGATCAGCCCGAGCGCATAGGCGCCGAGCGCCATCGCGCCGAAGGTTACCGCCTGATAGATCGACAGGCAGCGGCCGAGGATTTCCTCGGGCGAACGGAGTTGCATCGCGACGTTGAGCGTCGTCAGCGTCGACACCCACGCCCCGCCCGCGACGAAGGCGGCAACGATGACCCATGGAAGGCCTGTCGTGAGCGCGACCGGCAGCATCGCGGCGGCAAAGATCAGCGAGGCGGCGGTCACCACCCGGTCGCTGCCCCAGCGGTGCCGCGCCGAACTCACCAACAGCGCACCGAAGATCGACCCCGCGCCGAAGGCGGCAAGGCATAGCCCATAGATGACCTCGGTCCCGTGCAACCGGTCGCGGACGAGCGAGGGCAGCAGCGCCTGAAACCCCGCGGCGCCAAAGCCGAACGCGAAGCCGCGGATCAGCACGCGGCGTACCGGGTCCGAATGCGCGCAGAAACTTATGCCCGCGGCGATCGCGGTCAGCATCGAAGTGCGGCGCCGCGGCGTGGTTTCGGGATGCCAGCGCAGCAGCACGACGATCAGCACGATATAGCTGATCGCATTGAGCCCAAAGGCGGCGGCCGTGCCGACAATCGAGATCAGCAGGCCGCCGAGCGCCGGGCCGACGCTGCGCGCAAGGTTGTACGCGATGGTGTTGAGCGCGATCGCCTGCGGCAGGTCCCTCGGCCCGACCTGCAGCCGCACCGACGCCTGCCACGCCGGGCCGTTGAGCGCGGTCCCGCACCCGACCGCGAGGGTGAAGAAGAGCAGGCTCAGCGGCGTGATCGCGTCGAGATAGGTCGTCAGCGTCAACGCCGCCGAGACGATGAGCATCCCCGTTTGCGCCGCGAGCATCACGCGCCGCCGGTCGAAATTGTCCGCGATCGCGCCCGCGAAGATACCGAGCAGCAGGATCGGGATTGTGGCGCCCGCCTGTACCAGCGCGATCAGCAGGTGCGATTGGGTGAGTTCGGTCATCAGCCACGCGGCGGCGACCGACTGGATCATCGACCCCATGTTCGACGCGAGGTTCGCGATCCAGATCGCGCGAAACGCCGGGTAGCGGAACGGCGCGAGCGCGGAGGGCGGGGGTGGCGTGTCGGGACTCACGTATCTGCGCCTAACCCCGCTTGGCCCCCGCGACAAGTCGCCGGCCTAGATCGAGGGTCCGCTATCGTCCTGATACTGGCGCCGAAGTTCGACCAGCTTCCGCTTCATTGTAGCGATCGGCGCCTTCATCGCCGGGTCGTCGAAGCGGTTGTGCATTTCGCCGGGGTCGGTCTTCAGATCATAGAATTCCCAGGCATCGATGTCGGCGCCGTAAAAGCGCACGAGTTTGTAGCGCTCGCCGCGCACGCCATAATGCGCGCGAACCGAATGAAAGCCCGGATATTCATAATAATGATAATAGACCTCCTTGCGCCAGTCGGCGGGTGGACGGGCGGCGAAAAGTGCGCGCATCGACCGGCCCTGGATGGTGCCCGGACCCTTCACCCCGGCAAAATCGAGGAAGGTCGGCGCATAGTCGATATTCTGGATCGGCGCGGTAATGCGGGTTCCGGGACGGATATGACCTGGATATTGGATCAGGAACGGCGTCCGCATCGATTCTTCATAGATGAAGCGCTTGTCGAACCAGCCATGTTCGCCGAGGTAAAAGCCCTGATCCGATGTGTAGACGACGATCGTATTCCGATCGAGGCCGCTGTCCTTCAGATAGTCGAGCACCGCGCCGACGCCCTCGTCGACCGCGGCGACGGTGCCGAGATATTGCTGCATGTAGCGCTGATATTTCCAGCGCGCCATGTCCTGTCCCGCGAGCTTCGCCGCGTTCATCCGGTCGTTGTCGGGCTGCATCAGCGCGTCCCATTCGGCCTGCTGCTTGTGCGTCATGCGGTCGAACGCGCCGGGCCAGCGGTTGTAGCGAAGCTGTGCCGATCCCGCCGCGACCGTCATCTTGAGGTCGTGGCCTTCGTACATGTCGCGATAGATATTCATTTCCTGCGCCGCGGCCGCGCGGCGTCCGGCATAATCGTCGAAATAATTGGCCGGAACAGGGAAGCTCACGCCCTGATACTTCTGCACATGGCGCAGCGCGGGCATGAAATTGCGGTGCGGCGCCTTGTGATGGATCAGGATCGCGAAGGGCTTCGACTTGTCGCGGCCGTTCTTCAGCCAGTCGAGGCTGTACTGCGTGATAAGGTCGGTCGCATAGCCTTCGACGACGCTGCGCCCCTTCGGCGTGATGATGTCGGGGTTATAATATTCGCCCTGGTCGTCGAGCACCTTCCAATCGTCGAAGCCGATGCCCGCGGGCGAATGGTTGATGTGCCATTTGCCGAACATCGCGGTGGTGTAACCCGCCTGCGACAGCGCGCGGGGCCAGACCCAGACATCATTGTCGAACTTGTTGCCATTCTGCTTGAAGCCGTGCGCGTTGCTCTGGCGGCCGGTGAGCAAGGTTGCGCGGCTGGGGCCGCAGAGCGAATTGCCGACGAAGCTGTTCGTGAAGATCGCGCCGTTTCGCGCGATCCGGTCGATATTCGGCGTCGGCGCGAGCTTCGATACAGGCGAGCCATAAGCCGAGATCGCCTGATAGGCATGATCGTCCGACATGATATATACGATGTTCGGGCGCTCGGCCCCTTGCGCGCGCGCCGGTGCGGTGAAGACCAGCGGCGCGGCGGCAAGGGCGATCAGGTTGCGGACACGCATCGGCGTCATCCTATTCGGACAGCTCGAAACTGGCCTCCGACCCTTCGGCCGACGACGGACCGACCCACAGCTTGAACTGGCCGGGTTCGCTGCCCCAGCTCATGTCCTGGCGCGTGAAGGCGAGGTCGGCGTCGGTCAGGGTGAAGCGGATCGTGCGCTTCTCGCCCTTCTTGAGCATCACCTTCTCGAAGCCCTTGAGCTCCTTCACCGGCCGCGTCACCGATCCGACGAGGTCGCGGACGTATAGCTGCACGACCTCCTCGCCATCGCGCGCGCCGCTGTTGGTCACCGTGACGGTCGCGGTCAGTTTCTCACCCGGGCGGATTTTCGCCTTGTCGAGCGTCACCGGCGAGTAAGCGAAGCTGGTGTAGCTGAGCCCGTAACCGAACGGATAAAGCGGGGTGTTCGGCGTATCGAGATAGCGCGAGACATATTTGGCGTTCGGATCCTCGGGCTTGATCGGCCGCCCGGTATTTTTCATGTCGTAATGGATCGGCACCTGCCCGACATTGCGCGGGAAGGTCACGGGCAGTTTGGCCGACGGGTTGTAATCGCCATAAAGAACGTCGGCGATCGCATGGCCGCCCATCGTGCCCGGATACCAGGCCTCGAGGATCGCATCGACATTGGCGTCGGCCCATTCGATGCTGTTCGGGCGCCCGCTCATCAGCACGAGGATGATCGGCTTTCCGGTCTTCTTCAGCTCTTCGAGCAGCGCCTGTTGGTTGCCCGGCAGGTCGAGCGAGGTGCGGCTCGCCGCTTCGCCGGTCATGTTCCAATGCTCGCCCATCGCCGCGATGATGACGTCGGATTTCTGCGCGAGCGCGATCGCCTCGGCAAAGCCGTCGTTCTTGCCCGCGTCGGCAAATTGATAGCCGGCACCCCGGGCATAGGCGACCGTCGTGCCCTTGGGCGCGCGCGCCTGCATCCCCTCGAGCAATGTCACCGGCCGCTCCTTGCGATCGCCCGCGGCGGACCAGCTGCCGATCATGTCGTCCTTGCTGTTGCCGAGCGGGCCGATCACCGCGATCGACTTCGCTGTCGCGGCGAGGGGCAGGGCATTGTCCTTGTTCTTCAGCAGCACGATCGACTTGCGCGCGACGTCGCGCGCCGCCTCGAGGAAGTCGGGGCGATAAATAGTCGCCTTTTCGCGCGCTTCGTCCGAGTAACGATAGGGATCCTCGAACAGGCCGAGGCGATATTTCATTTCGAGGATCGCTTTCACCGCCTCGTCGACGCGTTTGACGTCGACCTTGCCCTCGGCGACCGACTTGGCGAGGTGATCCATGAACACCGCGCCCTGCAAGTCCATGTCGACCCCGGCGTTGATCGCCTGTTCGCCCGCTTGTTTCAGGTCGCGCGAATAGCCGTGCGGGACCATTTCGTTGATCGACGTGTAATCGGTTACGATGAATCCCTTGAAGCCCCATTTCTTGCGCAGCACGTCGGTGAGCAAATAGTGGCTGCCCGACGCCGGGACGCCATCATATTCGTTGAACGAGGTCATGAAGGTCGCAGCGCCCGCGTCGGCGGCGGCCTTGAACGGCGGCAGATAGATGTCGCGCAGCGTGCGTTCGGAGATGTCGACTGTGTGATAGTCGCGCCCCGCCTGCGCCGCGCCATAGGCGGCGAAATGCTTGGCGGTCGCCAGCACGGTGTCGACACGCTTCAGATCGTCGCCCTGGAAACCGCGCACGCGCGCGGCCGCGATCTTGCTGCCGAGGTAGACATCTTCGCCCGCGCCTTCGGACATGCGGCCCCAGCGCGGGTCGCGCGCGACGTCGACCATCGGCGCGAAAGTCCAGTGAATACCCTCCGCCGATGCTTCGGTCGCAGAGATTCGTGCCGCTTTTTCAATGGCTTTCAGGTCCCAGCTCGCCGCCTCGCCGAGCGAGATGGGGAAGATGGTGCGGTGGCCGTGGACGACGTCATAACCAAAGAGCAAGGGGATCTTCAGCCGCGTTTCCTCGACCGCCAGCCGCTGCAGCTCGCGCGTATATTTGGCGGTAAAGGCGTTGAAGATCGACCCGATGCGGCCCTTGCGAATATCGTCCTGATAGCCCTGACGGATCGTCGGACCGGTCGAATCCCAGTCACTGGTCAGCAGCGACAATTGCCCGACCTTCTCGTCGAGCGTCATCTTTGCCATCAGGTCGGCGATGAAGCGATCCATCTTTGGATCGGGACGCATCCAGCCCGCGGAATCCATCGGCGCCGCCTCGTTCGTGCTCGTCGTCGGCTTTGCCATCAGCGGGGCGGGGGAGAGCTGCGCAGCCACCATCAGAGTGGCCAGCGTCAGGCATGTGAGGTTGCGCGTCATCGGCGGCATGATTCGTCCTTCCCAGTCGGATTTGCTTATACATTGTCACGAGGATTGGCCGAAATCGGCCGAAAACCGGCTGGCCCCCGATTGCATCCCTCTGTGTCGCTTCCCCCTATACAGTGATCGTGAAACCGGTTACAAACTAAAAAAACAACGACGCGATTTCCCGCGACTCGTCGCTGCACCGGAGGCAAGGCCGGCCAGCGAAGAAAACGAGCGCGGGGAATGTCGGGGGCCAAAAAGGGAGGATGCCGTGAAGTTTCCGCATGAATTTCAGACCGTTTCCGCGCGCCGGTCGCGCGCCCGCACGTTCGCCGCTGCGCTGGCATGGAGCAGCGCCGGTGCCGCGCTCGCCGTCGGGGTGGCGACACCTGCGTATGCGCAGGTGTCGAACGCCTCGCTGCGCGGCACGATAAAGGCCGAGGGCGGCGTGTCGCAGGTCACCGCGATCAACGTCAACACCGGCCTGACGCGCACCGCGACGGTTGGCGCGAGCGGCAGTTACAATATCGCTTCGCTTCCGGTCGGCACCTATCGGCTTGAAATCACGACGCCGGGCGGCGTGCGCAACACCGACGAATTCACCCTCTCGGTTGGACAGAGCGCCGTGCTCGACTTCGATTTCTCGCAGCCCGACATCGCCGAGGGCGGCGATGACGCGATCATCGTCACGGGCACCCGCATCCGGTCGATGGAGGGCGGCGAGGTCGGTTCGAACATCACTCAGCGCCAGATCGAGGTATTGCCGCAGAACAACCGCAACTTCCTCGCCTTTGCCGACCTCGCGCCGGGTGTCCAGTTCGTGACCGGGGCCAGCGGCCAATCGCGCCTGCAAGGCGGCGCTCAGGACAGCCGCGGCGTCAACATCTTCATCGATGGCGTCGGGCAGAAGGACTATGTTCTCAAGAACGGCATAACCGGCCAGGATTCGACGCAGGGCAATCCCTTCCCGCAGCTTGCGGTCGGCGAATATCGCGTCATTTCGTCGAACTATAAGGCCGAATTCGACCAGGTCAGCTCGGTCGCGATCACCGCGGTGACCAAGTCGGGCACCAATGAATTCCACGGCGAAGCCTTCATCGATTACACCGATCAGAGCCTGCGCGACGCGCGGCCGACCGAACTGACGACGAGCAAGGTCAAGACGAAGGATTTCCAGTTCGGCGGCGCGCTGGGTGGTCCGATCATCAAGGATATGCTGCACTTTTTCGTGACCTATGAAGGCAAGCGGCAGCAGCAGCCGGTCGACGTCCAGCCGGGACTCAACCTGCCGGTCAGCTATTTTCCGTCCGAATATCAGGGCGTGTTCGGCCCGACCAACGCGACGTTCAACGAAGATCTCTATTTCGGCAAGCTCAACTTCCAGCCGTCGAACAGCGACTTGATCGAGCTGTCGGGCAAATATCGCAAGGAAACCGGCGAGTTTCTGGGCAGCGGTTTCAACGCGCGCAGCACGATCAGCTCGCAGGATGTCGAGGAACTGCGTGTCACCGCGCGCTGGGAGCATACGGCCGACAACTGGATCAACGATTTCAAGCTGACCTATGAAGACGCCAAATGGGCGCCGACGCCGACCGAATTCGGCAACGGCTTCCTCTTTGCCTATGCCGGCCCGTCGCCCACCAATCCGCAGCCGGGTGTGGTCGTCCGCGGCGACATCCTGCGCATTGGCGGCGGCAGCAATTTCCAGGAAAAGGGCCAAAAGGGCTGGGGCGTCCAGAACGACTTCACCTGGACCGGGTTCGAGGGCCATACGATCAAGGTCGGCGCCAAGGCGAAATGGGTCGAACTCAATTCGCTGCAGCTCAACGCCTTCAATCCGGTCTATACCTATAACCCGGCGTTCAACCCCGGTGGCGGCACCTTCAACGACGATGTGCCCTACCGCGTCCAGTTCGGCGCCTCGACGGGCAACGGCGACCCGATCATCAATTCGAAGAATTTCCAGTTCGGCATCTATGTGCAGGACGATTGGGAGGTTACCGACCGGCTGACGCTGAACCTCGGCGTGCGCTGGGATTATGAGCGGACGCCGGCCTTCCTCGACTTCGTCCACCCCGCCGATGCGGTGAATGCCGTGTCGCCGGCCAATTACCCGAACCTCGTCAACGCCGATTACGACATCCGCGACTTCATCTCGACGGGCAGCGAGCGCAAGGCGTTCACGGGCGCGTGGCAGCCGCGTATCGGCTTCAGCTACGAGCTCGACGACGATGGGCGCTTTGTGGTGTTCGGCGGGGCGGGGCGCTCGTACGACCGCAACCAGTTCGACTTCCTGCAGCAGGAAATCAGCGTCGGATCGTTCACCACGCGGACATTCAACTTCATCACCGGCGACCCGAACAACACATGCGCCCCCGGGCCGACCTGTGTGCCGTGGAACCCGATCTACCTGACCGAAGCGGGCCGCCAGCAGCTGCTCGCCGGCGCCGGCGCGGGCGGCGGCCGCGAGCTGCGCTTCATCGAGAACGACCTGAAGGTTCCCTATTCGGACCAGTTCAGCCTGGGCTTCCGCGCCAGGGTAACCCCGTTGTTCGAGGCCGAGGTCGGCTATAGCCATATTGAATCGAAGGACGGCTTCGCCTATTTGCTCGGCAACCGCCGTCCCGACGGCACCTTCTTCCCGCCGGCACCCGCGGCGCCGAACTCGCCCTTCGGTTTCGCGCCTCCGGGCTTCGGGTCGATCATCATCGGGACCAACGGCATCGAAACCAGCGCGGACACGGGCTATCTCAAGCTGGTCAAGAACTACACCGCCGCGTCGCCGTGGAGCTTCTCGGCAACCTATACCTATACCCAAGCCGAGGAAAACCGGCAGTTTGGCGAAACCTTCAGCCTCGATTTTCCGTCGCTGGAGGACTATACCGTCACGCGGTCGAGCGGGGTGCGCAAGCATCGTTTGGTCGCGACGGGCTCGGTCGATCTGCCGATCGGCGTCACACTGTCGGGCAAGTTCCAGATCGCGTCGCCGCCGTACCTCAAGGCGTTCATCAACCAGGGCGGAGCGAACCCCAGCCGCACCGTCATTTCGAACGAGGCCGACGGCAATGGCGATCGCTGGGGTTTCCGCCAGATGGACGTCGCGATCACCAAATATATCCCGTTCAAGTTCATCAGCGAGGAATCGCGCCTGCGCCTTCGCGTCGACATTCTGAACCTGTTCAACGATCGCAACTATGTCGATTACAACAACGACCCGACGTCGCCCCGCTATCTCGAAATTTCGGGCATTGGCGTTGGCGGAAACACGCCGCGAACGGTAAAGCTATCGGCCGGATTCTCTTTCTGACCGGCTGACAGGCGCTCGGCCCGCACCCCCCTCCCGCGGGCCGGGCGCCTCCCTTTTTTGGAGTATCGCATGTCGTTTCGTATCGGGGCATCGCTCCTGCCCCTGGTCGCGCTGACCGCGGCCTGCACCGCCACTCCAGCACCGTCGACCTCCACCCCCGCCGCGACGCTGCCGCCAATGACCGAGGCGGCTTTTTCCGAAGAATTGACCGAGCGCACCTTCCGCTATTTCTGGGACACCACCGACACCAAGCGCTGCCTCGCGCCCGATCGCTGGCCGAGCAATCCCTTCTCGTCGATCGCGGCGACGGGCTTTGCGCTGACCGCCTATGGCATCGGTGCCGAGCGCGGCTATGTGACGCGCGCCGACGCGGCGCTGCGCACGCGCGATTGCCTGCGCTTCTACTGGACCGCACCGCAGGGCCCGGACGCTGCGGGCACCACCGGTTACAAGGGCTTCTTCTACCACTTCCTGAAGAATGATGACGGCACGCGCTACAAGACCAACGAGCTGTCGACCGTCGACACCAGCCTGTTCCTCGGCGGGGCGCTGTTCGCGCAAAGCTATTACGACCGGAACGACCCGGTCGAGGCCGAGATCCGCGACCTTGCCGAGAAGATCTACACCCGCGTCGACTGGACCTTCGTCCAGCGGACCAACACCGGCACCGAGGCGCGAAACCTCGCGGGTTCGCACGGTATCACCATGGGGTGGAAGCCCGAGAAGGGTTTCGAGACGCACGACTGGGTCGGCTATAACGAAGGCATGCTCGTCTATGTCCTCGCGCTCGGTTCGCCGACGCATCCCGTCGGCAAGGACGCGTGGGACAGGGGCTGGGCCACCGATCTCGAAAAGGATTGGGGCACCTATTACGGGCAAGAGCATCTGCAGTTCGAGCCATTGTTCGGGCACCAGTACAGCCATGTCTGGGTCGATTTTCGCGGCATCCGCGACGACTTCATGCGCGGCAAGGGCATCGATTATTTCGAGAACAGCCGCCGCGCGACGCTGGCGCAGCGCGCCTATGGCGCCGACAATCCGAACAAATGGACGGGCTATAGCGCCGATATCTGGGGCTGGACCGCGTCGGACGGGCCGGGATATTCGAAGGATAAATATAGCGTCGGCGGAACCCCGCGCTTCTTCAACGGCTATATGGCGCGCGGCGTCAGCGCGATCCGCGTCGTCGACGACGGGACGGTCGTTCCGACCGCGGCGGGCGGCTCGGTCGCCTTCGCGCCCGAGGTGGCAATCCCCGCACTGATGGCGATGCGCACGCAATATGGCACGCGCCTCTACACGCGCTACGGCTTCAAGGACGCATTCAACCCCAGCTTCACCTTCGCCGATCCGAATATGCGTAGCGGCGCGGTCGATCCGGTTCATGGCTGGGTGGCGAACGACTATCTCGGTATCGACCAGGGGCCGATCCTTGCGATGATGGAAAACCATCGCAGCGGTTTTGTGTGGAAGGTGATGCGCAAAAATCCGCATATCGTCCGTGGGCTCCAGCGCATCGGTTTCACCGGCGGCTGGCTGGGTCAGACCCCGGCGAAATAACCCACCCCGTCATCCCGGCCTTCGCGGGGACACTTATGCTATAATTTGTTGGAAGTCGCCATTTGAAACCCTCAAGCGCCCGATAAAACGGCGGGTTTGCGCCTCGTCTCGGTTGTTCGTTCCAAAGCGGTTTTCCCCGAAAGCGGTCATTTCATAGGCTCGGAAAAATTGAGTGCTGCGCGCCCTGAAACCTCTGGGGCGGCTCGGCCCCATAAGTGCGAGCGCATGAGTTCAGTGAGAGTGGGCAGTAGCCGAATTCAGTCGGTCCCGCGAAAAATCATACTAACCCAGGTTGGATTATCCGGAGCGTACGGAACATCGCCTCTCGCGCGGGGGTTCCTCGTACGGCGCCCAGCTTTTGGTTGCCCTCATCAGGAGAATATCCATGTCGCTTCTCGACCGCTTTATCGCCGCCGTCACGCCTCCCGAAAGCGAGGAGGCACGTCGCGAAGCGCGCACCAAGGCGAACGGCGCCGCGATGCCCGGCGACTGGCTCGACCAAATCCTTCAGCATCATTTGGACCTCGAGGACGCCTTTGCTGAGGTGAAAGCGTGCAAGGACAGCGCGAGCCGCACGGCCGCGCTCAAGAAACTCGGCGTCATCCTGACCGGCCATGCGATCGCCGAAGAGGCCGTCATCTACCCCGCTATGGCCGATGAGGCGCACAAAGCGCACGCGGCCATGGGCTATGACGAGCAGGCAATGGTCAAGGTAGAGATGGCGATGCTGGAGAAGCTCGACCCCATGTCCCAGGATTTCATCGACAAGCTCGAGCATATCGAGGGTGCTGTGCAGCATCATATGTATCAGGAAGAAGGCACTTGGTTCCTCGAGCTCAAAGAGAGCGCATCGGTCGCCGACGAGGCCATGCTCACCAAGCGCTATCAGCAGGAATATGAGCGGTACGTGGGCGCTCCGTTGCTGGCGTGACGCGTGGCTCCGGCACCCTCGGGGGTGCCGGGGTGCGTCGCGGGGCTGTGGATCAAAACTGAAGCGATTTGCTGCTCCGCCTCCGGGAATTCGCTTTAGTTCCTTGCTAACAAACGCTGACGTCGCTGGGAACGGTTGCCGACGTCGCCTTTTGACGATCTGCACCTAGAAGCGGACAGTCTCCAATCGGCCAAAAAAATGCTATCATTGGTGTCCCCGCTTTCGCCGGGATGACGAATGAGGTGTGGTCAGCAACCCTTCCCGATGCACAGGTCCGCAACCACCGGATAATGATCCGACGGCAGTTTGCCGCCATTCTGGTCGGTCAGCGTCGCGTGGCGCAGCACCGTCACATCGTCGCTGACGAAGATATGGTCGATCGGGCTCGGGTCCATCTGCGCGATCTTGAAGCCGGTGAAGGTGCCGAGCGGGCCGTAATGCGGCGTGCGGCTGATGATGCGGCTGTCGCGGAGCGCGCCTTTGCCCGGCTCGACGATCGCGGCATAGGGATTGCTCGTCGCGGGGCTGTTGAAGTCTCCCAACAGCACCGCGGTTTCGCCCGCCTTGCGCTGCCCGTCGATCCAGCGGCGGATCTGGCGCGCGCTTTCCTGCCGCGCGACCTCGCCGATATGATCGAAATGGGTGTTCACGACGAGCAAGCTGCGCTTCGCGCTCCGGTCGTGCAGCCGCGCCCAGGTGGCGATCCGCGGCAGCGCGGCGTCCCATCCCTTGCTCGGGGTCTCGGGCGTCGGCGACAGCCAGAAGGTTCCCGATCCGGCGAGAGTGAAGCGATCGCGGCGGAAACCCAGCGGCGAATATTCGCCCTTTTCCTTGCCGTCGTCGCGCGCGACGCCGACGAATTGATAGCCGGGCAGATCGGCCTCGACCGCCTGTTTCTGGTGCTGCAACACCTCCTGCATCCCGACGAAATCGGGCGCCTGATAGGCAACGAGCGCGATCAGCGCGCTTCGCCGGTGCGGCCAGGCATTGTCGCCGTCCGACGCGAGATCGAGGCGGATGTTGTAGGTCATCGCCTCATAATGATCGGCGCGTTCTTTGGCGGCGGCGGGGAGCGCGAGCAGCACCGCGGCAGCGAGGATCAGTGCTTTTTTCATCCGAGGTTCCCTCCATTGGCCGCGATCACGCTGCTGTAGAAGCGCGCGCTGCGCTTCGGCGTGCGGACCTGCGTTTCATAGTCGACATGCACGATCCCGAAGCGTTTCGAAAAGCCTAGCGACCATTCGAGATTGTCGAGCAGCGACCACGCCATATAGCCGCGCACGTCGACGCCCTTCCTGATCGCATCACCGATCGCCGAGATGTGCGTGCGCAGATAGTCGCAGCGCAGCGGATCGTCGATCCCGTCGGGGCCGGCGGTCGGCGGGTCGTAGAAGGCGGCGCCATTCTCGGTGATATAGACGGGAATATCGCCATAGGTGTCGCGGAACCAGACGAGCATGTCGGTGAGCGCGGGCGGATAGACTTCCCAATCGGTCGTCGTGTGCGTCGCGATCTGCTTCACCGGCGAGGCGCCGACGGGCCACTGGTTCGGGTCGGCCTTCACGACATTGCGCGTGTAATAATTGATCCCGATGAAATCGACCGGCTGGTTGATCGCCTTCAGGTCTTCGGCGGACCATTCGGGCCATGCCTCACCGAACACCTCGGCGAGTTCGGCGGGGTAGAAGCCTTTCAGCGCCGGGTCGAGATATTGGCGGTTCATGTAAGCGTGCGCGCGCGCGGTCGCGGCAATATCCGCGGGGCTGTCGCTCGCGGGATATTTGGGCTCGATATTGACGACGAGGCCGATCTCGTGCGCGCCTTCGCTGCGGTAGGCTTCGACCGCCGCGCCGTGCGCGCGCATCAGATTGTGGCTCGCGATCGGGGTCTCGAACAGGTTGCGGTGGCCGGGGGCGAGCGCGCCGTGGAGATAGCCGCCGTCGGTGATCACCCACGGTTCGTTGAGCGTCACCCACTTCTTCACGCGCCCGTCGAGGCGGCGGTACATCACCGCGCCATAGTCGGCGAACCAGCCGGCAATGTCGCGGTTGAGCCAGCCGCCCTTGTCGTCGAGCGCGGCGGGCAGATCCCAATGGTGCAGCGTCAGCAAGGGCTCGATATCGTTCTTGAGCAATTCGTCGACCAGCCGCTCATAGAAATCCAAACCCGGCTCGTTCACGCGCCCGGTTCCCTCGGGCAGCACGCGGCCCCAGTTGACGCTGAAGCGATAGGCTTTGAGCCCCAATTCCTTCATCAGCGCGACATCGGCGGGCATGCGGTTATAATGGTCGCACGCGACATCGCCGGTGTCGCCCTTCACCGCCATCAGCCGCGGGTCGTGGCTGAATCGCTGCCAGATGCTCGCGCCCGCGCCATCGGCGAGCGGCGATCCTTCGATCTGATAGGCGGCGGTCGCCGCGCCCCACAGGAAATCGTCGGGGAAGACACTCTTGCTCATTTCTTGTCCTTGTTGGTGATCGTTGGGGAGGGGAGCTTTTGCTCGAGCAACCAGGCGTAGAGCGCCGGGTCGTCATAGGCGGGATCCCAGGCGTTGTGGCCGAGGTCGGGATAGATGGTCAGGCGGACCTTGCGGCCGCCGCACGCGCGGATCGCGCGCGCCATGGCGAAGCTGCCTTCGGGGATCACGACATCGTCGCGGTCGCCGTGAAACGCCCAGACGGGGAGGTCCATCAGGCGGCACGCCTCGCCCGGATTGCCGCGCCCGGCGACCGCCGCGACCGCCGCGAACCGCTTGGGCTCGGCAATCGCCCAGCGCCAGCTGGCATGGCCGCCGCGGCTGAGACCGGTGAGGTACACGCGCGTAGAATCGATGCGATATGCCTTGGCGATATGGTCGACCAGCTTGTCGAGCTTGTCGATGTCCCAATCCTGATCCGTGCCGAGCAGAGGCGACACGGTGAGGAAGGGGAAGGCCGGGTCGCGCTCGGCGATCTTCGGCGGGCCGTGGACCTTGACCTTCGCGACATCGTCGCCGCGCTCGCCCGAGCCATGGAGGAAGACCAGCAGCGGATATTGCTTCGCGGTGTCGGTCAGATAGCCCTTCGGCACGAACAGCTGATACGGATAATTGCCCGCCTCGATCGGCTGCTGCGGCGTCTGCCCTTCGACCGGCGGAGCGGCTTTCGTCTTCGCGGCAGCCGGAGCGGCGGCAAGGGCAAGCCCCAGCAGCGCCGCAGTCCAATATGTCATGCATCTGTCCTTGGTTGAAAAACTCATCCCTTGACGCTCCCCGTCAAAAGGCCGCTCAGGTAAAAGCGCTGGAGCGCGAGGAAGAGGATGAGCACGGGCAGGGTGGTGACCACCGCGCCCGCCATCATCAGCTCATTGTCCTGCACATGCTGGCGGCTCATCGCGGCGAGCGCGACGGGCAGCGTGTAGAGGTCCTGATCGGCGAGGATGATCAGCGGCCACATGAAATCGTTCCAGCTGCCGAGGAAGACGAACAGCGCGAGCGTGACGATGATCGGGGTCAGGATCGGCAGCACGATGCGGCGGAGGATCTGGCCCTCGCTCGCGCCGTCGATGCGCGCCGCCTCGAGCATCTCGTCGGGGATCGACAGGCAATACTGGCGGACGAGGAAGATGCCGAAGATGCCCGCGAGCCACGGCACCAGCGCGCCGGCATAGCTGTTGACCAGCCCCATCGCCTTGAGTTCGAGGAAGAGCGGCAGCATCCCGATCTGCCCCGGCACGACGAGTGCGGCGACGAGCAGGCGGAAGGTCGCGTCGCGTCCCTTGAAGCGCAGCTTGGCGAACGCGTAGCCCGCGGGGATCGTGAAGAGCAGCGCGAGGCCCGTCGCGAGGGTCGAGATCAGCAGGCTGTTGAGCAGGAAGCGGCCGATGCCGAAGGTGCCGAACAGCATGCGGTAATTGTCGAGGCTAGGGTCGTTTGGCAGCAGCGGCGGCGGGAATTGCGATGCCTCGCCGCGCGCCATGAAGCTGACCGACAGCATCCACAGCAGGGGCGCGATCGTGAGCAGTGCGACGAGCGCGGCGAGCAAGGTCACGGACCAGCGGCGCAGGCTCATATCGCGCCGCTCCGCCTGGCCAGCCGCAGTTGCACCAAAGTCACCGCGAGGATGCAGAGGAACAGCAGGAAGGCGACTGCCGCGCCCGACCCGAGGTTCCACCATTTGAACCCCTCCTCATACATGAAATAGAGGATGGTGACGGTCGACTGCGCGGGGCCGCCCTGCGTCATCACATAGGGTTCGGCGAACAACTGGAACATGCCCGCGACGGTCAGCACCGAGACGAGCAGCACGGTGGGGGCGATCGCGGGCAGGGTGACGTGGCGGAGGCGCGTGAACCATCCCGCGCCATCGATCCGCGCCGCCTCGTCGAGCTCGCGCGGCACCGTCTGCAATGCGGCGAGGAAGATGATCATATTATAGCCGAAGGTCTTCCAGCCGACGAAGATCAGGATCGCGGGCAGCGATGCATGCGGATCGCCGAGCCAGTCGATCGGCGCGATACCGAACAGCGAGAGCAGGTAATTGACGAGGCCGTAGCGCGTGTGGAGCAGATAGCGCCATACGACCGCGGTTGCGACGAGCGTCGTCACATAGGGCGCAAACAGCGCGACGCGCCACACCGGCCGCCATTTGAGCCAGCGCGAATTGACGAGCATCGCCGCGAACAACGACAGCGCTACGATGAAGGGCACGCCGAAACCGACGAACAGCAAGGTGTTCGTCACCGCTTTCCAGAACAGCGGGTTGCCGATCAGCCTTTCGTAATTCTCGAAACCGACAAAGCGCAGATTGCCGATGTCGGCGAGCGCATAGATGTCGAAATCGGTGAAGCTCAGGGCCAGCGACGCGATCGCGGGCAGGACGAAGAAGAGGATGATCGCGGCGAGCGCGGGCGACGACATCGCCCAGCCCGCGCGCGCTTCGCTCGCCCGTCCGGCGGCGCTCGCGCTTTCGCTGGTTCGCCGCTGCGCGCTCACAGTGCACGCCCTTTGTCCAGCATCCAGCGCCGCTTTTCGAGCAGGCGGTCGGCGCGGACGTCGATCTCCTTCGCCGCCTCATCGACGCTATACTGGCCGCGCACCATGCGCTCGGCGACGATCTGCATTTCGGTGACGATGCGCTCCCATTCGGGCACCTTGGGCAGCGGGGTCGCATGGTCGAGCTGGACCCCGAAGGGGGCGACGATCGGGTCATCCGCGAGCCCGGCTTTCGTCCATACCGAGCGCCGCGCGGGAAGGTCGCCGGTGAGTTGCTGGAACTTGAGCTGCGCGGCGGGCGCCATCAGCCGCGACACCAGATCCCACGCCGCATCGCCATGATCGTTGCCTGCGAATACGACGAGGCTCGATCCGCCCGGGGCCGCCGATCCGATGCCGTCGGGGCCGGGATTCGGCGCGGTCGCCCAATTGCCCTGCATGGCGGGGGCGAGGCGGGACTTCATATCGCCGATCGTCCATGGGCCCGACAGGAACAGGCTGAAATAGCCCTTCGCAAACTCGTCCCATATGTTCGAAATCTGGGCCGAGGATGCCAGCGGCGCCAACCCCTCATCGAACAAGCTTTTGTAGAACGCCAGCGCGGCCTTGAATTCGGGGTCAGAAAACGCACCGCGTGCGCCGTCGTCGCGCAGCATGCGCGCTCCGGCCGACAGCGCGAGCGTCGTCAGCTGCTCATATTCGTTGAGGGGGTAGAGCAGCGCATAATTGCCCGCGCCGACCTGACGCTTCACCTTGTGCAGCGCGGTCTTCCATCCGGCCCAGTCCGCCGGCGGCGCATCATATCCGGCGCGCGCGAACAGATCCTTGCGGTAATATTGCAGCCGCGTGTCGACATACCAGGGGATCGCCCACGCCAGTCCTGCGATGCGGTTGGTTTCGACCACCGCGCCGAACTGATCGTCAAGCAGCCCGAGCGCGCGATCGGGAACCGGCGCGATCGCACCGATCGCCGCCAGTTCGGCGATCCAGCTGTTGCCGACCTGTCCAACCGTGGGCAGCGACCCGCCGGCGAAGCCGGTGAGCAATTTTTCGTGCGCCGCGGTCCATGGCAGCGGCTGGATGGTGATCGGGGGCGCGTCCGCAGGCCAGTCGATCGTTTTCAGCAGTTCGGGAAGGCTCGCAGCCTCATTACCCATCGCCCAGACGGTCAGTTCGGCATCGTCGCGCACGCCGCATCCGGTCAGCAGCGAAGCAAGGGGCAGCGCGGCGAGCGCGCCCGTCAGATGGCGCCGCGTCAGCTGCATAGGCATGGCCGCGCCGGTTGCATCATGTCGGCAAGGCGCCCGCTGCGGCGACGCTCACCGGCGTTGCCGCCCCGCCCGTTGTGCCCCGCGCAACCAGCGTCGGGGTCAGGATCGTCGCGCTCGCGCCCCCCAGCGTCTCGCCGCGCAGGATGCGCAGCAACATCATCATCGCGGTCGACCCCAGCCGATCGATCTTGACCTGCATCGTCGTCAGCGACGGATTGAGGTGGCGTGCGAGCGGGATGTCGTCGAACCCCGCCACCAGCACGTCACCGGGAACCGACATGCCCGCATTGGCCAGCTCCGCCATCAGCCCGACCGCCATCTGGTCGTTCGCGGCAAAGACGGCGTCGGCGGGCAATTGTCCCTGCACGAGCAGCCGGCCGGCCTGCGCGCCGCTCTCTTCCGAAAAATCGCCGGGCAGGATCGCGGGGTTCGAAATCTTGGCGATCCGTGTCATCGCGTCGACAAAGCCGCGCTGGCGGTCGCGCGCGTCGCGGTTGTGCTTGGGCCCCGCGATATGGACGATCTGCCGCATGCCGCGCGCGAGCAGCGCCTCGGTCATCGCATAGGCCCCTTGATAATTGTCGACCGCCACAAAGGGCAGGTCGAGCGAGCCCGCGTCATAATTGAGCAGCACCGTGGGGAGCGCCGGGTCGAGATAGTCCGACAGCAATTCGGGCTTCAAATCGGGCGGCATCACGAGCAGCCCGTCGACGCGCCCGCGCATCGCCGCGATCGCGGCGGCGGTTTCGTGCGTGCTGCCGTGCATGTTGCCGAGCAGCAAGTGCATGCCCGATTCATGCGCGACCAGATCGATGCCGCGGATGATTTCGGAGAAGAATTCGCCAAACAGGTCGGGCAGGATGACACCGACGGTGTCGGTCTTGCGCCGCGTCAGGCTGCGCGCGCCGCTGTGCGGGACGAAGTTGAGCTTCTTGACCGCCGCCATCACTGCGGCCTTTGTCGGTGCCGTGACATTGCCGAGCCCGTTGATTGCCCGCGATGCCGTCGCCACCGAAACCCCCGCTTCGCGGGCGACGTCCCTCAATGTAGCCATGCCGTCGGGCCCCTTTCCCTCAAATGGCGCCAAGCCGCTGATGCGACTCTGTTTTTTTATCCATGCCGGGCGCGGAAACCGTCGTAACGTAACCGGTTACACGGGCAAAATGCAAGGTCATTCGCCCGCCGTCCCGAGCGCCTGACCATCGGCACCGAACAGGTGCAGATGCGCGGGCGGCAGCGAGGCAAGGACCGTGTCGCCCTCGTCGAGGCTGCCGTCGTCGCGCAACTGGCACGCGATCGGCTCGTCGCCCTCGCGTCCGCCCAGATGCAGGGTTGCGAGCCCGCCGAGCCGCTCGATAAAGCGGATCGTGAAGGGCAGCGCATCGGGCGCGTCGCCGATCGCAATGTCCTCGGGCCGGATGCCGATCGAAAGCGGCGTTCCGGCCGTCAGCGCCGCCGCAAGCGGGGGCAGGGCGATGCTGCGCCCATCTTCCAGCGCCGCGCGACCATCGGCGGCGATCGTCGTGGGCAAGATGTTCATCCGCGGCGTGCCGAGAAATTGCGCGACGAAGATATTCGCGGGCCGCGCATAAAGTTCGCGCGGGGTGCCGACCTGCTCGATCCGTCCGTCGCGCAGCACGATGATCCGGTCGGCGAGCGTCATCGCCTCGACCTGGTCGTGCGTCACGTACAGCGTCGTCGTGCCGAGCTGGCGGTGCAGGCTGGCGAATTCGTAGCGCATCCGGACACGCAAATCGGCGTCGAGGTTCGACAGCGGTTCGTCGAACAGGAAGATCTGCGGCTGGCGCACGATCGCACGCCCGATCGCGACGCGCTGGCGCTGGCCGCCCGACAGCGCGGCGGGCTTGCGGTCGAGCAGCGCCTCGATGTTCAATATCTCCGCGGCGCGGTGCACGGCCTCGTCGATCTCGGCCTTCGCCGCCTTCGCGATCTTCAAGCCGAACGCCATATTCTCGCGCACCGTCAGGTGCGGGTAAAGCGCGTAGGATTGGAACACCATCGCGATGCCGCGCTCCGATGGCGGCAGATGGGTAACGTCGCGGTCGCCGATGACGATGCTGCCGCCGGTCAGCTCTTCCAGCCCCGCGACCGACCGCAGCAGCGTCGACTTGCCGCACCCCGACGGGCCGACGATCACCGTGAATTCGCCGTCGGCGACGTCGATCGACACGCCTTTCAGGACCTCGGTGGCGCCGAAGCTCTTGCGCGCGTCACGGATCGACAGTCCGGCCATGGCTCCCTCGTTCCTAATGCCTCAGTGAACGGTCACGCCCGCGCTCGCCTGCCGGGCCGGCGCGCGTCCGGCCGCGATGGCGAAGACGCAGAGGAGGGCATAACAGGCGGCGGGCAGGATCAGCGCGGCGGCATAGCCGACCGCGCCCGACAGAAGGCCGATGAAATAGGGGATCACCGCCCCGCCGACGATCGCGGTGCAGAGCAGCCCCGACGTCGCCTCGGCGCGCGCCGTCGAGCGCTCGAGCGTCAGGGTGAAGATCACCGGGAACATGATCGAATTGAAAAGGCCGATCGACAGCGCGACAAAGCCCGCCGTCACGCCGCCGACAAGGACGATATAGAGGCAGAGCAGCACGGCAATCGCGGTAAACGCCACAAGCATCTTCGACGCCGAGAAGCGTGCGAGCAGCACCGACCCGATCGCGCGGCCGACCATCGCGCCGCCCCAGTAAAGCGCGACGGCCTTGCCCGCTTCCTGCAGCGAAACGCCGGGAACGCCGTCATTGCCCATGATCCAGCCGAAGGTGCCAAAGGCGGCGTCCGATTGGCCCCAGATCGCATCGCTGTTGAGGAACAGCGCCATCTGCGTGCCGATCGCAACCTCGGCGCCGACATAGAGGAAGATCGCCAGTCCGCCGAGCAGCGCCCAGCGCGACGAAAAGGCCTCGCGGATCAG
Organism: Sphingopyxis sp. BE235; assembly: GCF_031457175.1. Classification (NCBI taxonomy): domain Bacteria; kingdom Pseudomonadati; phylum Pseudomonadota; class Alphaproteobacteria; order Sphingomonadales; family Sphingopyxidaceae; genus Sphingopyxis; species Sphingopyxis sp. BE235. The sequence continues at coordinate 201,938 of NZ_JAVDWC010000005.1, read as the reverse complement.
CTCGCCCATTCCGGCGCGCTCGCCCATCGGCGCGGGCGGCACCGCTTCGTTGACGATCCGCCGGCTGACCCAGAAGAACAGCAGGAGCGCGATGATCAGCCCGCAAATCCAGAAATAGGCCGAATCGATCCCGGCGAGCGCCTGCGCGCGCACGGCTTCGGTGACTACCGTGCCCTCCTTGACCTCGACGCCCTCGAGGAACAGGTGCGCGCCGATCAGCGGGCCGAGGAAGGTGCCGAAGCTGTTGAAGGTCTGGCTGAAGGTCAGGCGGAAATGGCTGCGTTTCGGATCGCCCAGCGCCGCCGCGAGCGGGTTCGCCGCAACCTGCAGGATCGTGATGCCGCTTGCGAGGATGAAGAGGCCCGCCAGCACAAGCGGATAAATCGCGAGGTTCGCCGCGGCGAGCATGACGAGGCAGCCGACCACCATCGTCGACAGCGCGGTCAGGATCGACGGCACCGAGTGGAAACGCGCGATCAGCGCGGCGGCGGGGAAGGACATCAGGCCATAGGCGATGAAGAAGGCCGATGCCGAAAGCTGCGCCTCGGCGTCGCTCAATGTGAAGATGCCCTTCACCGCGGCGACGAGCGGATCGATCAACGACGTGATGAAGCCCCAGGCGAAGAAAAGCACGGTCACCGCGGCAAAGGCCGCCATGGCATTCGAGCGACCGCCGCTATGGGTGGTCGCCTGGCTGGGCACGTTCATCCGGAATATCCTCTTCGCCGAAACTATGTTATGCGCAGCGGTCTAACGAGCGGCCCGAGGCAATGCAACCGGTTACATTTCGGTGACTGTCGGCTCCCGTTCCCGTGCTCCCGCCAATCATCCCGCGCCACGCGAAATAATCGTTCGTCACCCACTGGCGCGCCCGCGCGCGACTGGTTACATGGGCCGCCACCAAACGAATCGCGCGTGCCGCCCCGAAAACCGGGACAGGCGCCGCCCGCACCAGAAAGTGGCACCCATGGAAATCATCACCGGCCTGACCTTCGACGATGTGCTGCTGGTGCCCGGCGCGTCGGATATCCTGCCGTCGGACGCGAACCTGTCGACCCAACTGACCAGCGAAATCAGCCTCAACATCCCGATCCTGTCGTCGGCGATGGACACGGTGACCGAGGCCGACATGGCGATCCTGATGGCGCAGATCGGCGGTATCGGCGTGCTTCACCGCAATCTGACGATCGAGGAACAGGCGGCGGCGGTGCGTCAGGTCAAGCGCTTCGAAAGCGGGATGATCGTCAATCCGATCACCATCACCCCCGACGCGCCGCTGTCCTATGCGATCGCGCTGATGGACCAGCATCGCATCTCGGGCATCCCCGTCGTCGAGACCGGCGGCAAGCTTGTCGGCATCCTCACCAACCGCGACGTGCGCTTCGCTGACAATCCGGGCCAGCCGGTGCGTGAACTGATGACCGCCGAAAATCTTGCGACCGTGCGCCCCGGGGTCGGGCAGGACGAGGCGCGCAAGCTGCTGCACCAGCGCCGCATCGAAAAGCTGCTCGTCGTCGACGATGATTATCGCTGCATTGGCCTGATCACCGTCAAGGATATGGAAAAGGCGGTCAATTTCCCCGAGGCGACCAAGGATGCCAGCGGCCGCCTGCGCGTTGCGGCAGCGACCAACACCGGCCCGACGGGGATCGAACGCGCCGAAGCCTTGCTCGACGCCGAATGCGATCTGATCGTGGTCGATACCGCGCACGGCCACAGCAAGATGGTCGGCCAGACGGTCGAGGCGATCAAGAAGCTCTCGAACCGCGTCCAGATCCTGGCGGGTAATGTCGCCACCGGCGATGCGACGCGCGCGCTGATCGATGCGGGCGCCGACGGGGTGAAGGTCGGCATCGGCCCGGGATCGATCTGCACCACGCGTATCGTCGCGGGTGTCGGCGTGCCGCAGCTCACCGCGATCCTCGACAGCGTCGAAGCGGCGTCGAAGTTGGGCGTCCCCGTGATCGCCGACGGCGGCCTGCGCACCTCGGGCGACATCGCCAAGGCTCTGGCCGCGGGCGCGTCGAGCGTGATGGTCGGATCGATGCTCGCGGGCACCGCCGAGGCGCCGGGCGAGACCTTCCTCTATCAGGGCCGCACTTACAAAAGCTACCGCGGTATGGGCAGCGTCGGCGCGATGGCGCGCGGCTCGGCCGACCGTTATTTCCAGCAGGACATCAAGGATCAGATGAAGCTGGTCCCCGAAGGCATCGAGGGCCAGGTGCCGTTCAAGGGCCCCGCCAAGGACGTCATCCACCAGATGGTCGGCGGCGTGAAGGCGGCGATGGGCTATACCGGCAGCCGGACGCTCAAGGATTTCCGCGAGCGCGCCAAATTTGTGCGCATTACCAACGCGGGCCTGCGCGAAAGCCATGTCCACGACGTCGCGATCACGCGCGAAGCACCGAACTATCCGGCGGGGTAATCTGCCCCGTCGTCATTGCGAGCCATCGAAGCAATCCAGAGCGGCTATGACCGCACCGGACAGCTTCGTCGCTTCGCTCCTCGCAATGACGGGGAAGAAAGGTTGAACTTATGACCCCCGCTGCGCGCGTCCAGACTGCTATCGAAATCCTCGATGCCATCGCTACCTCCGCGCGTGACGGCGGGGCACCTGCCGACGCGATCTTTGCCGAGGCGATGCGCGCGCGCCGCTATGCCGGATCGAAGGATCGCAGAGCGATCCGCAACCATGTCTATGATGCGATCCGCGGCGTGCGGTCGGTGCCGGTCTCGGGCCGCGCCGCGATGCTGGCGCTTGCCGATGCCGACCCCGAACTCGCCGCGCTGTTCGATGGTGCACCCTACGGCCCGGCAGCGATTTCGGCCGACGAACCGCGCGCCGAAACCGGGATCGCCACCACCGCGCTCATGAAACTCTTCGACCCGCTGGTCGGCAAGGCGGAGCGCGAGGCGATGCTGGTGCGGGCGCCGCTCGACCTGCGCGCCAACCGCCTGCGCTCCAGCCGTGACGAACTCGCGCTGATCTTTCTGGACGGCGAAGCGATTGCCGGCCTTGCCGACGGCTGGCGCCTGCCCGGCGAAACGGCAGCGGTCCAGCACAGCTCCTACGCCGAGGGTCAGTTCGAGGTGCAGGACGCCGCGAGCCAATATGCCGCCGCCGCGCTGGGCGCTGAAGCCGGGCAGGTGGTGATCGATCTGTGCGCCGGCGCCGGCGGCAAGACGCTCGCGATCGCTTCGGCGACGGGCGACGAAGCCGCGATCCTCGCCTGCGACACCAATCGCGCGCGGCTTCAGCAATTGCCGCCGCGCGCGCACCGCGCCGGGGCAACCGCGATCGAAACTTTGCTGCTCAATCCGGGGCAGGAACGCGCGATGCTCGCCGACCGGATGGGCAAGGCCGATCGCGTCATCGTCGACGCCCCCTGTTCGGGCAGCGGCACCTGGCGGCGCAGCCCCGAACTGCGCTGGCGCTCGACCCCTGCACGGCTCGACCGTCATGTTGCCGAACAGGCGAAACTGATGGACATCGGTGCCGATCTTGTGGCGCCCGGCGGCAAACTTCTCTATGCTGTCTGCTCGATCATCACGCGCGAGGGGCGGGCACAGGTGGACGATTTTCTGAACCGGCATCCGGGCTGGACGGCCGACGACGGCTATCTTCCCGATGGCGTCGGACGCGCCGCGGGGGCGGGCTATCTGATGACTCCGGGACACGACGGCTGCGACGGATTTTTTCTCGCACGACTGACGGCACCATGTTAGCATCGCCTGCAATGAAGCGATGGGAGAATGCGATGCGTGTCGGCTTTCTGGCTCTTTCGGCGGGATTGATCCTCGCCAGCCTGCCCACGGCATCCGACGCACAGCGCGCCGATAACGACATCTTCCCCCGCTCGATCGCGCTCCAGCAAGAAGGTCACAAGGCGCAGGACGCCGGCGATCTCGACACCGCGATCGGTTTTTATGAATCGGCGCTCGCCGCCGACCCGCGCAACCGGTCGGCGATCATCGCGCTGGCGCAGGTCGCGCGCGCGCAGGGGCTGCCGGGCAAGGCGATCGGGCTCTATCGCGAGGCGCTTGTCCTCGAACCCAACGACATTGTCGCGCTGACGGGGCAGGGCGAAGCGCTCGCCGACAAGGGCGCGCTCGAGCTCGCGCGCGAAAAGCTGGCCGAAGCACAGCGCGTGTGCAGCGACAAATGCCCGCAGGTCGCGGCGCTCGAAAAGACGATCGCGTCGAGCGCGTCGAAGCGCGTCGTCGCCGCCGAAGTGCTGGTGCCGAAGCCGGTGGTCGCAACTGTCGGGACGACCAGCAGCAAGAATTGACCGCCGGCATTGGAAAATAACCGTCGCCCCCGCGAAGGCGGGGGCCGCAATCGGCCTTGTAAAACATTTCCAGCGGCCCCTGCCTTCGCAGGGGCGACGGTTTAGCCCAGCGCCCGCGCCAGTTCGACCCATTCGGCAACGCTGACCGTCTCCGCGCGCCGCGTCGGTTCGATGCCCAGCGCCTCGGCGGCGGCAACCGCACCCTCGACGCCCTTCAGGCTCTGCCGCAGCATCTTGCGCCGCTGGCCAAATCCCTTTTCAGTGAGCTTCGACAGCAGCTTCGGAGCGACGCCGTCGGGCTGGTCGGCGGGCGTCACATGGACGATCGCCGACATCACCTTCGGCGGCGGGGTGAAAGCCGAGCGGTGGACTTTCATCGCGATCTTCGCGGTCGAGCGCCACTGTGCGAGCACCGCCAGCCGCCCGTAAGCGTCCGCCCCGACCGGCGCGACGATGCGCTCGGCGACCTCGAGCTGGAACATCAACGTCAGCGATAGCCAGCGCGGCGGCCAGGCCGCGGGCTCCAGCCAGCGCGTGAACAGCGCGGTGCCGACATTATAGGGCAGGTTGGCGACGATATGATAGGGCGCGCCGCCGGTCAGCGCGTCGACATCGACCGCCATCGCATCGTCGGCGATTACCGTCAGTTGCCCCGGAAAGGCCTCGCCGAGCTCGGCGAGCAGCGGCAGGCAGCGGTCGTCGCGCTCGACCGCGATCACCTTGGCTCCGGCGCGCAGCAGCGCGCGCGTCAGGCCGCCGGGACCGGGACCAACCTCGAACACCGTGGCGCCGGCCAGATCGCCGGGGATCGCCGCGATGCGATCGAGCAATTGCTCGTCGAACAGGAAATTCTGCCCCAGCGCCTTGCTCGCCTGCAGACCGTGCGTGCGCACCGTCTCGCGCAGCGGCGGTAACGGAACCTGGGGCTCGACGGTCACTTTGCCGGCGCGTAGCTGCGCTCGCGCGCCGCGGCGAGCTGGGCCGCCATCGCGATCGCCGCGATCGTCGGCCCCGGATCGGCGGTGCCGGTGCCCGCGATATTGAACGCGGTGCCATGGTCGGGCGAGGTGCGGATGATCGGCAGGCCGAGCGTCAGATTGACGCCGTCGTGGAAATGCAGCGCCTTGAACGGGGTCAGCGCCTGGTCGTGATAAGGGCAGAGCAGCGCATCATAGTTCGCGCGAATGGCGGGTGCGAACAGCCCGTCGGCGGCGAGCGGGCCGTCGACGATGATCCCTTCCTCGGCCAGCTGCGCGACCGCGGGCACCATGATGCGCTCTTCTTCGCTGCCCAATTGCCCGCTTTCGCCCGCGTGCGGGTTGAGGCCGGCGAGCGCGATACGCGGCGCGTCGATTCCGAAATCGCGGCGCAGCCCGCGCGCGACGATCCGCGCCTTGGCGACGATCAGTTCGACGGTCAGCCGTTCGGACACTTCGGAGAGCGGAATATGCACGGTGAGCGGGACGACGCGCAGGCTGGGACCCGCCAGCATCATCACCGCATTGGTCGCGGTGACGCCGCAGCGTTCGGCGATGAATTCGGTCTGTCCGGGGTGCGTATAGCCGATGCCGTGGAGCGCATATTTGGAGACCGAACCCGTGACGAGCGCCGAACTCGCCTGGTTGCGGGTCAGCCCGATCCCGGTCTCGAGCGCATGGAGCGCACAGGTCGCCCCCGCCGGGGTCGGTACGCCGGGGGTCAGCGGGCCGCTGTCCTCCAGATGCCAGACGGGCAGGGCATCGCCAAACGCCCGCACCACCTCGTCCATGTCGCCGACGCGTGCGACCGGGCCGTCCCAGACGGCGGTGATCGCCGCCGCGTCGCCGATGGCGACAAAGGGGGGCAGGTTGTTTTCGCGGCGCGCGGCCCATGCGCGGGCCGCGACTTCGGGGCCGACGCCGGCCGGGTCACCCATGGTAACCGCGATCGGCCGTCGATTGCTGAAATCAGGCATAGGGTCAGCTATATTCGATCACGGCATCCCGGCGCAGGTCGCGCAGATAGCGCTGGGCCCGCTTGTTGACCTTGTCTTCCAGCAATTTCTGTTCGATCTGCTCGAGGTTCGGGGCGGTGGCGGTTTGCGGCATGTCGCGGCCGCAGAGCACGAGGACACTGACGCCTTCGTTCGCGGCGCCAAAGGGCTGCGTCGTCTGGCCGATCTGCAGGCTGGCGAGCGTCGCTTGCAGCGGCGCCGGCAGCGCGCGCATCTCGATATTGTCGCGCGACACGACGGTGGCGCCCAAGCCCTGCGCCACCGCGTCGGCCGCGCCGCAACCGGCGATGCCGCGCGTCTTTTCGGCAAACTGGCTCGCCAGTTCCGAAGCCTTCGCGGGGGTGGTGCCCGCCGGGAAATCGAGCGAGATCTGCTTGAGGCTGAGGATCGCGTCGCGCGGATCGGCGGTCAGCACCTGCCGCCGGTCGATCATCAACATGATCGAAATCCCGCCCGGCACCTCGATCGGGCCGACGAGCTGGCCCGGCGCCATCTGCGTTGCCGCCTCGCCCATCGATCCGGGCAGCTGTCCGGCCTTTACCCAGCCCAGATCGCCGCCGACGACGGCGGTCGAGGCTTCTGAAAACTGGCGCGCATAGGCGGCAAAGCTGCCACCGGCCTGCAACGCCTGGATGATCTTCTTGGCATTTTCGGTCACTGCCGCAGCGGTTTCAGGGGTCGACGACAGATAGATTTCGCCGAGGTGGAACTCGTCCTGGCCCTTAGTCCCGGTCATCTGGTCGGCGACGATCTTGACCTCTTCGGTCGACACGTTGGTCGTCGACTGGATGTTACGCGACAACAGGCGGTCCCAGGCGAACTCGCCGCGGATCTGCTGCTTCACCGCCGCCGCCGACGAGCCTTTCGACGTAAGATAGCTCGAAAACTGCTCGGGCGTCTGCTTGAAACGCGTGGCGAGGCGGGCGAATTGCTGGTTCACGACATTCTCGTCGATCGTGATCTCGGCCGCCTTGGCTTCCTGAATCTGCAGTTTTTCGTCGATCAGGTTGCTGAACACCTGGCTGCGCAGCCGTTGGACTTCCTCGGGCGGCAGTTCGACATTGTTGTTGGCGATGCGGATCAGCGCCATGCGCTGCTCGATATCGGTCGCGGTAATGATCTCGCCATTCACCGTGGCGGAAGGGCGATAGACGTTCGGCTTGGCATCACCGAAAAGCTGCACATTGCCCGGGATGTTGAGGCTGGTCGTCGGAACGTCACTGTCTGCAACGGTCTGGGCCACCACGGGCGTTACGCCAACTGCAGCCAGCGCGATCAGGCCGGTCATGGTCGAAAATTTGGTCATCTTTACCCTATTCGAGAAAGTCCGGACGCTCCGTATCAGCGGAAACGCCCGATGGTCCAGCGCAATCCGCCAAATAGACCGTTTGATGCCGGGACATAGGCCGCAGACGCTGAACCTAGGCTGAGCGAATGCCGTCAGAACCCCAGATTGCGGAAGGCGATGCGGAACGAGAAGCTGTTGCCGCGCCGCGCGTCGCCGGTGTCGGCATAGTCGCGGCGCCAGGTCAGCGCGATCGACAGGCAGTCATCGTCATAGGCGACGCCCAAACGGTGGCGAATCGGCTCGAAACCGTCGGCGCTGCTGAGCGGATCGTCGGTTCGCTGCGTCAGATCGACGATTGCCGACCCGAAGACCGACCAGTGTTTCGCGAACGCGACGCGGCCGCCGGCGCGTACTTCCTCGCGGTCCTGCAAATCCTCGCCGAGCAGCAGGATGTCGCGGTTGAGCCGCGAATATCCGAGCACGGCATAGGTCGAGCGGCTGCCGATCGTCGCGTCGAATTCGTTGCGGCGGATCGCGAAATTATCCTTGTCGAGCCGGTAGCGGTGAGTCAGGCGCAGAAAATCGCGATAGGCAACCGTGGTGCGCCCGACGATGTCCGACGTCCGGTCGGTCAGACCGGTGCCGTCGGGAAACAGGCCGGGCTTGTCCGACAGGCGATAGCTCTGGCCGACGACGCTGCTGATGTTGAAGCCCGGCCGGCTGTAATTCCATTCGACACCATAGGTGATGCGCGCGCCGTCCTCGAACCGGTCGTGGCCGTTGAAGCGGTTGATCGCGAACAAATTGCTGTCTTCGAGGTCGAAGGCGCGCGAATCCTCGTTCGGGATGTCGATATTTTCGATCGGCGGCGTCGCGACGATCTGGACGCGCGGGGTCAGCGTTTGCGTGCCGCCCGCGAATTCGCCGATGAAGGGCCAGCGCATGTCGGCCGCGACCGCGGCGATCGCGCGCGCCTGCCAGCCCGACTTGCCGCGATAGCCGGGGATCGCGGTCAGCAGATTCTCGTCGCTGTGATAGACGTCGCCGCGCACCAGGGCGGTCAGCGTCACTTCCTGACCCAGCCCCGTCAGCCCGCGCAAATCCCAGCGCGCGCCGGCAAAGGCGCGCTGCGTGTCCTGCCCCGCGGTGCGGCCGATTGCGAGTGTGTTGAGCTGCAGCTCGAACTGCCCGCCAAAGATCGGATCGGCAAGCCGCTGGCGATAGTCGATGATCGGCAGCGCGATCGGCTGCTGGCCCTGTTCGTCGTTGCGGCGCAGCGTCTGCGTCGCCCAGCCGGCGATCGACAGGTAGCTATTGCCCCCGATCCGCTCGAGCTCGAAGGTCGAGCGCAGCCGGTCGTCGCGGCTGATGTCATAGCGGCGCATGAAGGTGCGGTCGGTCGCGATGCGGCCCGAATAGGTCAGGCTCCAATGCGGGTCGAACTGGAACTTGCCCGCGCTCTCGAGGTAGCCGCGGAAGCGCTTTTCGCTGTCGGGATCCTCGCCGGTCAGCGGGACGAGCGAGCCATAGGTGGCATAGCCGTTGATGCGGAACGACCCGATGTCGGTCAGCGCGCGGAACTCGCCTTCCAGCATCGGCGCCGCGCTGGTGTAGAGGTGCGGGGTGATCGTGATGTCGCGGTCGGATGCGAGCCGCAAATAATAGGGAACCGCGATTTCGAACCCGTTGCTGCGGTCGAGCCGGATTTCGGGCACCAGGATGCCGCTGCTCGGCTCGTTATTGATCGAATGGCTGAGGCCGGGAAGCGGGATCAGCGGCAGGCCGAAAATCTCGACGCGCGCGCCCTTGTAGCGGACCTTGTTCTCCGCCCGGTCGTACAGCACCTTAACGGCGCGAATCTGCCAGCTCGGATTCTTGGGGCAGCCTTCGTCATCTTCGACCGGGCAGGGGGTATAGGCGGCGTTCTCCAGCTCGATATTGCCGTTGTCGAAGCGCGTGCCCTTGACCGCGGCGAGCCGCGATCCATTGTCGAGCACGACGAGCATGTTTTCGACGACCCCGTCGCGCAGCGTGTCGGTCAGTTCGATCTTGTCGCCATAGGCGGTGTCGCCCTCGGGGTTCTTGATGACGACATTGCCCTCGGCAAAGACCTGGCCCGTCTTTCGGTTCCAGGTGACCTTGTCGGAACGCATCTCGACCGCTTCGCGGTTCATCTGGACATTGCCCTCGGCAACGACGACTTCGGTGTCGCTGTCATAATTCAGATTGTCGGCGGCGAAACCGATCTGGTCTTCGTCCTTGACCGCGGGGGCATCGGTCGTTGTCGGGACGACGTCGGGCGTTTGCAGCTCGGGTTCGCCCACGACCTCTTCCGGCTGGGCCGGATTCGCTTCGGTCTGGGCCAGCACGGGGCAAGCGGCCAGGGCCGCGCCGCTCGCCGTCGCCAGCCAGAAGGGCCGCGCACGCGCTGCTTGTTGGAACAAAGCCCAGCTCATTTTGATATCTTTGTCCCGCACCTTATTTAGCGTCCACCCGGCTTGGACCGGCAGCTTTGTTTTTGCAACTCGCAAGCGAAACCCCTATCGGTCCGCCACGTTCCAATCAATCATCGCATAAGAAAGTTAAGGCATGGACATTCAGTTTGTCGCGCAAATCGATGCGTCTGCCGACGTCGTCGCATTTCCGGTCCGCAAGGGCGAGGCCGGCGCGCTCGGCGCGCTGCTCGGCGCCGCGGCGGCACAGGCACGCTTCGACGGCGTCGCGGGTGCGATTGCCGAGACCGCGGCGATCGACGGCGACCAGGCGAAGCGCCTGCTGCTCGTCGGCATCGGCGAGGGCAGCGAGCAGGATCTTGAGCGCGGCGGTGCGGCGCTGACGGCAAAGCTGCAGACGAGCGGCGCGACCGCGGTCCAAGTCGATTTCGCCAGCACGGGTCAGAGCGACGCCGACGACGTCCTCGCCTTCGCAATGGGCGCGCGCCTGCGCAACTGGCGCCTCGACACCTATCGCACGCGCCTCGCCGAGACGGCGAAGCCGAGCCTGAAGACGGTGACGATCGCGTCGCCCCACGGCGACCTGCCCAGCCGCTGGGCCGAAAATGAGGCGATTGCCGATGGCGTCGCGCTCACCCAGACGCTCGTCGCCGAGCCGCCGAACATCCTCTACCCCGAGACGTTCGTCGAACGCTGCCAGCACCTGACCGACCTTGGCGTCGAACTCGAAATACTCGACGAACGCCAGATGAAGGCGCTCGGCATGGGCGCGCTGCTCGGCGTCGCGCAGGGCTCGACCCGCCCGCCGCGCCTGCTCGCGATGCGCTGGAACGGCGGCAATCCGGGCGATGCTCCGGTCGTCTTCGTCGGCAAGGGCGTGACCTTCGACACTGGCGGTATCAGCATCAAGCCCGCCGCGGGCATGGACATGATGAAGTGGGACATGGGCGGCGCGGGCGCCGTCGCGGGCGCGATCAAGGCGATCGCGGGCCGCAAGGCGAAGGCGAACGTCGTCGGCGTCGTCGGTCTTGTCGAAAATATGCCCGACGGCAATGCGATGCGCCCCGGCGACGTCGTTTCCACCATGTCGGGGCAGACGGTCGAGGTGCTCAACACCGACGCCGAGGGCCGCCTCGTCCTGTGCGATGCGATCAGCTGGGCGCAGAGCGCCTATAATCCCAAGGTGATCGTCGATCTCGCGACCTTGACCGGCGCGATGGTGATCTCGCTCGGCCACGAATATGCGGGCATCTTCGCCAATGACGACACGCTCGCGGCCGACTTGCTCGCCGCGGGCGAGGCGAGCAACAACAAATTGTGGCGTTTCCCGCTGTCGCCCGCGTACGACAAGCTGATCGACAGCCCGATCGCCGACATGAAGAATATCGGCCCGCGCGAAGGCGGCTCGATCACCGCGGCGCAGTTCCTCAAGCGCTTTGTCGGCGAAGGCGTCGCCTGGGCGCATCTCGACATTGCGGGCATGGCATGGGCCGACAAGGACGGCCCGGTGTGGGCGAAGGGCGCGACGGGTTACGGTGTGCGCCTGCTCGACCGCTACATCGCCGCCAATCACGAAGGCTGATGTCTTTCAGCTCGTCATTTCGAATCCCACTCGTCGCCCCCGCGAAGGCGGGGGCCGCTGGCAGCTTTAATCCGTTGCCGCTGCGTAAACCGGCGGCGGCCCCCGCCTTCGCGGGGGCGACGTAGCGACTATGCCGCGCGTCGACTTTTACCGGCTGACCCGCGACCCGGTCGAACGGGTGCTCCCCGCGCTCGCGACGCGTATATTGGCGAATGGCGACCGCCTGCTGGTGGTCGCCGCGCCCGCGATGCAGCGCCAGGCGATCGATGAGGCGCTGTGGACGCTGACCCCGGCCAGCTTCCTGCCGCACGGCCACGCGGGCTCGCCCGACGAGGAGATCGAACCGATCCTGATAGCGGGCACGCTCGATCCGTCGCCGCCCAACCGCGCGACGCTCATCGCGCTCGCCGATGGCGAATGGCGCGAGGAGGCGCTGGGGTTCGAGCGCACCTTTCTGCTCTTCGACAACAGCCGCATCGACGACGCGCGCACGCTCTGGCGCACGCTGGCGGCGCGCGACGACGTCGACAACCGCTTTTGGAAACAGGACGAAAACGGCCGCTGGTCCGAAGGGCCGTAACGCGCCCACGCTCTATCCTTGCGATACGGCCAAAGCGCCGCTAGAGGCGCGCGCATCGCAGACCATAATAACACAGGAGCTTCCCCCATGGCGGTCACTCGCACCTTTTCGATCATCAAGCCCGACGCCACGCGCCGGAACATCACCGGCGCCGTCACCAAGATGCTGGAAGACGCCGGCCTCCGCGTCGTCGCGTCGAAGCGCATCCACATGAGCCGCGAACAGGCCGAAGGCTTCTACGCGGTCCACAAGGAACGCCCCTTCTTCGGCGAACTCGTCGACTTCATGATCAGCGGCCCCGTCGTCGTCCAGGTCCTCGAAGGCGAGAACGCGATGCAGGCGAACCGCGACATCATGGGTGCGACGAACCCCAAGGACGCCGCTCCCGGCACGATCCGCAAGGAACTCGCCGAAAGCATCGAAGCGAACACGGTTCACGGTTCGGACAGCGACGAGAATGCGGCGATCGAAATCGCCTATTTCTTCAAGCCCGAAGAAATCGTCGGCTAGTAGGGTTTTCTTCGAATTGGCGGACCGGGGTAAACGCGGCTAGTAAAAGCGCCGCTTACCTCGGTCGCCATTCTCTCTTTTTTCAAGCGCGCCCTCGGTGAAATATTTTGGTATTTTGCAGGGGCGTCTTTCTGAAGCGTAACGATCCCCGTATCTATCGCTTTTACAACAGCCATGAGCTGTCGCCCGCGGCGAACTATTTGAGATGCGTGGTTTGAAAGCGCCCCCCTGTTGATCGGGACGAATTTTGATTCTTTGTTCCGCTGGCGCTTTAGGTAACCAAACGAGCCCTTTTGGGTAACTCCCGGACCTTCTTCTATCGCTTGGCTATCAAACGGCTTCCCTCCATCGCCGACAAGTGTAACCTCGATGCCATCAGAATATATGGTTCGGTGCACATAGTGTGAATGCACATATAAGTTGCGCTGCCTCCAGAGATCTTCAATCTTGCTCAGTAAGCGCTCTACGACTCTAGCATGAAGATCCTCTTGAATTGAATATTCTGCTACCGCCGAGATAAGTTGTATTCGTTGGGAGAAGGTCGTGATCGCATAAAGAGCTGCTTCACCTGCGTGATCGACACGCAGAAAGCGCCCAAGAAGCTCAGCCAACCCTTTTTCCAAGGCTGCCCATCGAACATTGATAAGTCCAATCGCGGCAACGGCTTCGGGCTCTAGTTCTAAGGGGCTATGCATCAGAATTCCTCTACGGCCCCCATCAGCCCGGCCAGCTTCTTCGGCGCGACCGACAGCCAGCTCTTGCGCAGCCATTCACCGATCGCATCCCAATCGGTATCGCCGAGGTCGAGGCGGATGCCGACCCAGCCGTCGCCGAAATAGGCGGGGCGGTAATAGCGGTCTTCGTCGAGCTCGATCAGCATCGCCTGTTCTTCGCCGCCGCTGATCTTGACGAGTATCGCGATCTTGCCGTCGCCATGATGATCCTCGGTGAAATAGGCGAATTTCTTGCCCTTCACGATGCCGAAGCAGGGCATGCCGTGCGAGGTCACCTCGTCGGCCTCGGGCAGCGCCATGGCGAGTTCGCGCACGCGGCCGCGCAGATAATCGGGCGACTGCTCGCGCGTCACGAACGCCGCGAGCGTGGCGGGGTAAAGCTGATGCTCGGCGAACTGCACCCGCCGCGCCAGCGTTTCGACGGTATCGCCGGGCAGGATCGCGACCGGCGTCTGCGCGAGGACCGGACCTTCGTCGACGCCGGGCGTCACGATATGGACGCTGCATCCGCCGAATTTGTCGCCAGCTTCGATCGCTTGGCCGTGCGTATTCAACCCCTTGTAAAGCGGTAGCAAGCTCGGGTGGATGTTGATCATCTTCCCGGCCCAGCGCGCGACGAAATCGTCGGACAGGATGCGCATATAGCCGGCGAGCGCGACGAACTCGGCGCCCGCCGCGCGCAATTGCTCGTCGACCAGCGTATCGAACGCGTCGCGGTTCATGCCCCTGTGCGATACGCCCCACGTCGCGAGGCCCTCGGCCTCGGCGATCTTCAGGCCGGGCGCTTCAGGATCGTTGCTGCCGACGAACACCAGTTCATAAGGGCAATCGGCCGCTTTCGCCGCATAGAGCAGCGCCGCCATATTGGTGCCGGCGCCCGAAATCAGGACGGCGACACGCGCCTTAGCCATTATGCGTGGCGCTCCACGCGCCCATCGCGCTCCAGGTTTCGGCGCTACCCGTCACGGTGCAGCCTTTCTCGCCTTCGGCGATATGACCGATCCGGAAAACCGTCTCGCCCGCGGCTTCGAGCGCCACGGTAACAGCTTCAACATCGGCCTCGGCGACGACCACCGCCATGCCGATCCCGCAATTGAAGGTGCGCGCCATTTCCTCGGGCTCGATATTGCCCTGCGCCTGCAGGAAGGCCATCAGCCGCGGCTGTTCCCACGCGTCGGCATCGACGTGCGCATGAAGGGTTTTTGGCAGGATGCGCGGAATATTCTCGAGCAGTCCGCCGCCGGTGATATGCGCGAGCGCATGGATCTTGCCGGTCTTCACCAGCGGGAGCAGGCTCTTCACATAGATGCGCGTCGGCGCCATCAGCGCGTCGATCAGCAGGATCGTCTGGTCGAACAGCGCAGGGCGATCGAGCTTCCAGCCCTTGTCCGCCGCGAGCCGCCGCACGAGCGAGAAACCGTTCGAATGCACCCCCGACGAAGCGAGGCCGAGAATCACGTCGCCCGCCGCGACCTTGTCCGCGGTCAGCACCTGATCGCGCTCGACCGCGCCGACGCAGAAGCCCGCAAGGTCGTAATCGCCGTCCGAATACATGCCCGGCATTTCGGCGGTCTCGCCGCCGATCAGCGCGCATCCGGCCTGCTTGCAGCCCTCGGCAATGCTCGCGACGACTTCAGTCGCGACGTCGTTGTCCAGCTTTCCGGTTGCGTAATAATCGAGGAAAAACAGCGGCTCGGCGCCCTGAACGATCAGGTCGTTCGCGCACATCGCGACGAGGTCGATCCCCACCCCGTCATGCTTGCCCGATTCGATCGCGAGTTTGAGCTTGGTGCCCACGCCGTCGTTCGCCGCGACGAGCAGGGGATCGTTGAACCCCGCTGCCTTCAGGTCGAAAAAGCCGCCAAAGCCGCCGAGATCGGCGTCGGCACCGGGTCGGCGCGTCGCACGGGCGAGCGGAGCAATGGCACGGACCAGCGCATTGCCGGTCTCGATCGATACGCCGGCCCCAGCATAAGTGTAGGGGGCGGGTTGGTTGTGCTTGGAATCCATGGCCCGCGCGACTAACGCTTCCGGCCGATAAATGCCATGATTTCCTTGTCGGGGCCCGCGCTTTTGGGCAAAGCATAGAGAAGATATGATTTCGGCTGCTTTCCCCCGCTTCGCCCCGAGCTTCGCCTTCGACGCCCTGCGGGGCCGCGATTGGCGCTGGGCGGCGCTTTTCGGCCTGTTCTTTGCGATTCTGCTCGTTGGCGTGGTCGATGGTCAGATCACTCGCGGCGACCGCGGCATCACCCCGATCAACAGCAGCGGCGATTTCCTGACGAGCGGCATCATGGTCGACGTCACCGGCGACAATGCCGACGATGCGCGAACCAAGGGTTGGCGTGAGGCGCAGCGCCTGGCGTGGGCCCAGCTTTACCGCAAATTGAACGGCAGCGACGGCCCCAAACTCGGCGATTCGGTGCTCGATGGCATCGTCACCGCGATCGTCGTCGAGGAAGAGCAGATTGGCCCGCGCCGCTATGTCGCCCGGCTCGGCGTCCAGTTCGACCGCGTGCGCGCAGGCCAGATTCTCGGCGTCAGCGGCCGCACTTTGCGCTCGCCGCCCTTGCTCGTCATCCCCGTCTATTCGATCGACGGCATCCCGCAGGTGTTCGAACAGCGCAGCGCATGGCAGCGCGCGTGGGCCGAATATAATACGGGGCAGAGCGCGATCGATTATGTCCGCACCGCGGGCACCGGCGCCGATACGCTGCTGATCAACGCGGGTCAGACCGGCCGCCGCGGCCGCGTCTGGTGGCGCGTGATCCTCGACCAATATGGCGCCGCCGACGTGCTGACGCCGATCGCGCGCGTCGAATATTCCTATCCCGGTGGCCCGATCAAAGGCCATTTCACCGCGCGCTTCGGCCCCGACAGCAAGCTGATCTCCACCTTCACCATGACCGGGCCCAGCCCCGCGGCGCTGCCCGACATGATGGAAAAGGCGGTCGCGCGGATGGACCGCATCTATATCGACGCGCTCGCGGCGGGCGTGCTGCGCACCGATACCTATCTCGTCCTCGAAAAGCCGGTCGAAAAGGAAGACCTGCCCGAAGAGATCGCGGCCGACGACGAGATGCTGCCCAGCGAAACCGATGCGAGTGTGCCGACGACAACCGCCGTCGGGGTACAGAGCTTCACCGTCCAGTACAGCTCGCCCGACGTCGATTCGGTCACCGCGACCGAACGCGCGGTTGCGGGCGCCGCGGGCGTCCAGTCCGCCTCGACCACCAGCCTTGCGCTCGGCGGCACCTCGGTGATGCGCGTCAGCTTCCGGGGTGACCTCGCCGCGCTCGGTGCGGCGCTCGCCGCACGCGGGTTCAAGGTGCAGGAAGGCGGCGGTCAGCTCAGGATCAGCCGCTGATGGCGCGCGCGTCCCAGATTGCGCTGCCGCTCGATTGGAGCGCGGGGGGCAGTAACGACGGTCCGCTGATCGTCGGCACCAGCAACGCCGATGCCGTGCGCTACCTGCGCCACGTCGCAACATGGCCCGTCCGCACGGCGGTGCTCACCGGACCGCGGGGATCGGGGCGCAGCCTGATGGGCCGGCTCTTCGCGCGCGACACCGGCGGAAAAATCATCGACGGGCATGACAGCGTTTCGGAAGAAGAGATTTTCCACGCGTGGAACGCCGCGCAGGCCAGCGGCTCACCGCTGCTGATCATAGCCGATGCGCCGCCGTCGGAATGGAATGTCGCGCTTCCCGACCTTCGTTCGCGCCTGGCGGCGGTGCCGGTGCTCGCGATCGGCGATCCCGACGACTGCCTTGCGCGCGACCTGATCGAGGCGCTGTTCGCGCAGCGCGGCATGGCGCTTGCGCCGGGCGTCGCCTCCTATATCGTGCCGCGGATGGAGCGCAGCTATGCGATGATCCACCGCGTCGTCGCGGCGCTCGATGCCGCATCGCTCGAAAAGGGCGGCGGTATTAGCATTCGTCTTACGCGTGAAACATTACTGTCACAGGGGCTCATCGATCCCGATTTGCTCGAACGACAGGATGACGCGACATGTCGATAACCGGCGGCCCTTTGCGCGCAGACAATGATGCCGATACCGCGGCGACGCCGCCCAGCTTTGGCCCCGAACGCTTCTTCAACCGCGAACTCTCCTGGCTCGCCTTCAACCGGCGGGTGATGGAGGAGGCGCGCAACCCCGCGCATCCCTTGCTCGAACGTCTTCGTTTCCTGTCGATCTCGGGCAGCAACCTCGACGAATTCTTCATGGTCCGCGTCGCGGGGCTGAAGGGGCAGCAGCTTCAGGGGATCGACGATCCTTCGGCCGACGGCCGCTCGCCGGGGCAGCAGCTTGCCGAGATCGAGGCCGAGGTGAACCGCCTCGTCGACCAGCAGCAGAGCGAATGGCAATTGCTCCATCGCCAGCTTGGCGAACAGGGCATCATTGTCCACGGCACGGGGTCCGACAAGGAAGCGCTGCGCACCGCCTTGCGCCAATATTTCATCGACCAGATTTTCCCGATCCTGACGCCGCAGGTACTCGATCCGGCGCATCCATTCCCCTTCATCCCGAACCGCGGCCTCGGCGTCATCTTCGATCTGCAGCGCAAGGCGACGGGTGACACGATCCGCGAACTGGTGATGATCCCTTCCTCGCTGGCGCGTTTCGTGCCGGTCCCGGGGCAGCCGGGCGCGTTCGTGCCGATCGAATATCTGATCGAGATTTTCGGCGACCTGCTGTTCCCCGGTTTCACCATCCGCTCGTTGGGTGTGTTCCGCATCATCCGCGACAGCGATATCGAGCTGGAAGAAGAGGCCGAGGATCTCGTCCGCCTGTTCCGCACCGCGATCCGCCGCCGCCGCCGCGGCCGCGTGATCTTGCTCGAACTCGAAGCCGACATGCCTGGCGAAATCGCCGAGGTGCTCAACGCCGATATTCAGGGGCACGAGGCGATCGTCGCCAAGATCGGCGGCTTCATCGGGCTTGCGGCGCTGTCGGCGCTCGTCGATGTCGATCGCCCCGACCTCAAATTCCCCGCCTATTCGGCGCGTTTCCCCGAACGCATCCGCGAACATGGCGGCGACTGTTTCGCGGCGATCCGTTCGAAGGACATCGTCGTCCATCACCCCTATGAAAGCTTCGACGTCGTCCTGTCTTTCCTACGGCAGGCGGCGGCCGATCCCGACGTCGTCGCGATCAAGCAGACGCTCTACCGCGCCGGCAACCAGTCGCCGGTGATCCGCGCGTTGATCGAGGCGGCCGAGGCGGGCAAGTCGGTCACCGCGGTCGTCGAGCTCAAGGCGCGCTTCGACGAGGAGCAGAATCTGCTCTGGGCGAACCAGCTCGAACGCGCCGGGGTACAGGTCGTCTACGGCTTCATCGAGTGGAAGACGCACGCCAAGATTTCGATGGTCGTGCGCCGCGAGGGGCAGGGGTATCGCACCTATTGCCACTTCGGCACCGGCAATTATCACCCGGTGACCGCGCGCATCTATACCGATCTCAGCTTCTTCACCGCCGACCCGCGCGCGGGTCGCGACGCGGCGCAGCTGTTCAATTACATCACCGGCTATGTCGAACCCGAACGGCTCGACCTCATCACCATGTCGCCGCTCAACATGCGCGCGCATCTGTCCGACCTGATCGACGCCGAGACGGCGGCGGCGAAGGCCGGCTTGCCGTCGGGCGTATGGGCCAAGATGAACAGCCTCGTCGACCCCGACATCATCGACAAGCTTTACGAGGCGAGCGCTGCGGGCGTGCCGATCGAACTGATCGTGCGCGGCATCTGCTGCCTGCGCCCCGATGTGCCCGGGCTGTCCGAAACGATCCGCGTCAAATCGGTCGTCGGGCGCTTTCTCGAGCACAGCCGCGTGTGGGCCTTCGCGAACGGCGCGGCGCTGCCGCATCGCGGGGCAAAACTCTACATCAGCAGCGCAGACTGGATGCCGCGCAACTTCGACCGCCGCGTCGAATATATGATCCCGATCGAGAACCCGACCGTCCACGACCAGATTTTGGACCAGGTGCTCGTCGCGAACCTGATCGACAATGAACAAAGCTGGATCCTGCAGTCCGACGGCACCTCAGTGCGGGTGAAGCCGGACGACAAGCCATTCAATCTGCATCATTATTTCATGACGAACGCGTCGCTATCGGGTCGCGGAACGGCGCTCCACAAGCGCCACGACGTCCCGACCCTCGCCTTCAACACGCGCGAAGATTGACGAAATTGACCCCACAGCGTTCCTCCAGGCAGGCGGTCAGTCGATCCGCCGTGATCGATATCGGCTCCAACTCGGTCCGCATCGTCGTCTATGAAGGACCGGCGCGCGCCCCCGCCGTGATCTTCAACGAAAAGGTCGCCGCGGGTCTTGGCCGCGGGCTCGCCATCGATGGCCGCATCGCCTCGCGAGACGCCGAGCGCGGCCTGGTCGCGCTGCGGCGCTACGCGCTGCTCGCCGAGCATATGGACGTCCAGGACGTGCAATGCGTCGCCACCGCAGCAGTGCGCGATGCGGTCAATGGTCCCGACTTCATCGCCGCCGCGGCCGAGGCGGGACTGAATATCCGGCTGCTGTCGGGCGAGGAGGAGGCCGAGGCTGCGGGGCATGGCGTGCTGTCGGCGATCCCCGACGCGCACGGCGTCGCAGTCGATCTTGGCGGTGGCAGCCTCGAACTCGCCGAAGTGTCCCGCGGCAAGGTCGGCCGCCGCGCATCCTTCCCGCTCGGCGTGCTCCGCTTGCCCGCGCTGCAGAAGGATGGCGAGCAGGCGTTTGAACGCGCGATCCGCAAGATGCTCCGCGCCGCGGGCTGGCCGGGCGAGGGGTTGACCGGGCTGCCGCTCTATCTGGTCGGCGGTTCGTGGCGCGCGCTCTCGCGGCTCGATCTCGAACTCACCAAGGACCCGCTCGCGGTCCTCGATCAGCACACATTGCCGCGCAGCGCGCTGCGCCGCCTGCTCCGCGCGACCAAAAGGTTGAGCTTTGAAGAGCTCCGCGCCATCCCCGGCATGGCGTCGAACCGCGCCGCGGCCTTGCCCGATGCGGCGGCGCTGCTCGCGGCGCTCGTCAACATTCTCGACGTGCCCGAAATGACCGTGTCGTCATCGGGGCTTCGCGAAGGCCTGCTCTATCAGGCGCTCGATGCCGAAACGCGCGCGCAGGACCCACTGATCGTCGCCGCCGAATTCGAGGGCCGACGCCTCGCGCGGTTCGCGCCGCACGGCCGCGCGATCGCCGAATGGATCGCGCCGCTGTTTGCTGACGAGACTCCCGCCGACAGCCGCGTCCGTTTGGCCGCCAGCCTGCTCAGCGATGTCGCCTGGTCGGCGAATCCCGATTTTCGCGCCGAGCGCGGCACCGAGATCGGCCTGCACGGAAACTGGCGGAGCATCGATATCCCGGGCCGCATCCTCCTTGCCCGCGCGCTGTACGCGGGCTTTGGCGGCACCGACGCCGAGTTTCCCGCGATGGGCAGTCTCGTGACGCCCGAGCGCCTGGCGCGGGCGCGTCAATGGGGGCTCGCGATCCGTTTGGCCCAACGCCTGACCGGCGGCATCCAGGCGCCGCTCGACGGCAGCTCGATCGCGATGCGCGGGGGCAAACTGCGGCTCACCCTCACGCGCGAATGGCACCATCTGATGGGCGAGGCGGTCGAGCGGCGACTGCGCGCACTCGCGAACGCGCTCGACGCCGAACCCGTGGTGGATTTGCTCGAAGGCGGCTGAGCGACCTAGGTCGCCGGCGCGGTGCAGGTCGTCCCGGCCGCCGATGCGGTTTCTTCACCGGGCTTGAGCGGTGCGAGCGAGCCTTCGGTCATGCCTTTGGTCCACCATTGCCAGCCGCCGCCGACATAGCGGGCGCCGCTCGCCGACATTGCGCTTTTCATCTCGACCGTCTTGCCCGCGACGACGATCTGCGCCGTGTCGGTGGTCGGGTAGCGTGCCTCGACGGTCGATCCGTCGGCGCAGGTGTAGCGAACAGGCTCCGCGGCAGGTGCGGCAGGCGCCTCAGCCTTGGGGGCGGTCGATTGTGCGGTGTCCGCGTTGGGGGCTTCGGTTTTGGTCGGCGCGGAGTTGCAGCCTGCAACGCCGATTGCGAGGGCGATAGCGACGGGGAAACGCATGGCCTGCTCCTTCATGACATCACTGCCCCCCGATTATGGGGCAACGGCCAATGCCGTGCAATAGCAAGGCCGTAGGCTCTCAGGCCGCGCCGTCGATCTCGCTCATCACCAGCTTGCCGTTCTTGACCGCAAAGCCCATCCGGCCTTCGACCAGATCGAGCGCCGCGTGACCGAACACGTCGTAACGCCAGCCGTCCATCATCTGGATGCCATCGCGGGCGCCCGCCGCGAGCGCTTCGAGGTCGTCGCTGCGCGCGATCAAACGCGCCGCGACGTTCAATTCGCGCGCACGGATTTTCAGCAGCAGCTTGAGCAGGTCGGCGACCAAAGTGCCTTCCTTGCCTAGCCCCGGGCCGCGCGGTGCGCGCTCGGGCATGTCGTCCTTCGACATCGGCTTGGCGCCCGCGATCGCGTCCATCAGCCGGCCGCCGATGTCGTTGGTGCGCCACGTTGCCGACAGTCCGCGCACGCGGCCCAGCCCGTCCTGATCCTTCGGCGGATGCGCGGCGAGGTCGGCGAGCGTTTCGTCCTTTACGATGCGGCCGCGCGGCAGATTCTTTTGCCGCGCCTCGCGTTCGCGCCACGCGGCGAGCGACTGCAAGCGGCCGAGCACGTCGAGCTTGCGCGTCGGGATCTTGATTCGCTGCCACGCCTTGTCGGGATCGACGCTGTAATTGGCGGGATCGGCGAGCTTTTCCATCTCCTCATCGAGCCAGTGACCGCGGCCGGTCTTGATCAGCTTGTCGAGCATCATCGGGAAAATCTTGGCGAGGTGGGTGACGTCGCCGACGGCATAGTCGATCTGGCGCTTGTCGAGCGGGCGGCGGCTCCAGTCGGTAAAGCGCGCGCCCTTGTCGAGTTGCAGCCCGATCCATGCTTCAACCAGGTTCGAATATCCGACCTGTTCGGCCTGACCGAGCGCCATCTGGCCGATCTGGGTGTCGAAGATCGGGTGCGGCGTCTTTCCGGTCAGGTTGAAGATGATTTCGACATCCTGCCCGCCCGCATGAAAGACTTTCAGCATGTCCTCATTGTCGACGAGCAGGTCGAGCAGGGGCCCCAGGTCGATGCCCGGCGCCATCGGGTCGATCGCCGCGGCATGGTCGCGGTCGGCCACCTGGATCAGGCAAAGCTCTGGCCAGAAAGTGTTTTCGCGCATGAATTCGGTATCGACCGCGATGAAATCGCTGTTCCGAATAAGGTCGCAGAATTCGACGAGCGCGGCGTTGGTTTCGATCAACGGATGGACTTGCATAGCGCGCCTATACAGCTAGTTGAGAGGAACGGGCAGGAAAATTTGCGCGTGCTCTTCGGGTCGCAGAGCCGGAATACCGGCCGGGGTAAAAGACGAAGGGATTTGGGGCATGATGTGGCTCGGTTGGGCGCTCGCCGCGCTCGGTTTTGCGTTGCTTGTCGGGCAATATGCCGCGGGGCAGGCTGATATCTTCCTCTCGATCGCCAATCCGCGGCCGCTCGACGAGGAATCGATGGTGGTGACGTTGAAGGGCTGGGGTTTCGCCGCGCAGGCTGCGCAGCCGTTTGTGACCCCCGAATCCGATCACGGCCTGTGCGACGTCCGCATGTTCGCGACGCGGCGCCAGATGCTGGTGACGATCGCGACCTTCGGTTTCCTCCGCCCGGTCACCGTCGCGTGGCGCGCGCATGCGGGTATCCTGCCGCTGGGAGGCGCGTGATGCCTATCGTCAAGCTTGGGGACGAAGGCCGCTGGACCAATTATCACGGCACCGGCACCTGCGAAGCGGCGACGCGCTTCGCCTTGCGCAGCGGTGACGCGGAGCGCGGGCGCGACGAGATCGCGATCGCCGCGAAGTCGGTGCAGGACTGGCTCGCGGCGGCGCAGGCGGCGAAGCGCCGTGTCCGTCCGCTCGGCGCGGGCTGGTCGCCGTCGAATGTCAATATCAGCTCGCAAAGCTGGCTGCTCCACACGCGGCGCTTCAATCGTTGTTTTCGCATCGGCGCCGATGACGTCCGCCCCGGGATCGACGCCGGCGCCCTGATGCTTGTCGAAGCGGGTGCGCTCGTCGACGAGGTGTCGGACAAGCTCGAAGCACAAGGCCGCTCGCTGTGGACCAGCGGCGCGGGCAATGGACAGACCTTCGCGGGCGCCGCTGCAACGGGCACCCACGGATCGATGATCGCGCGCGGCGGGATCCAGGACCATATCCGCGCGCTGCAGATCGTCACCCCAAGCGGTATCCGCTGGATCGAGCCCGACACCGGCGTGATGAGCGACGCCTTCATCGCCGCGACAGGATCGACGGCGCTCCGCGACGACAATATGTTCGCCGCGGCGCAGCTTCCCGTCGGCTCGCTCGGCATCGTGACGGCGCTCGTCGTTGACAGCGTACCGAAATTTCTCGTCCGTCCGATCCAGAATCTGCGCAAGGTCGATCGGGCGGCGCTGGACTGGCTCGCCGCCGGCGATTTCCGCCGCTTCTCGGCCGCCTATGCGCTCGATCAGGATCCCGATTTCGTCCAGATGATCGTCAATCCGTACAAGCCGTTCAAGCGGCCGGCGATGCTGCGCTTCCTCTATCGCGAACCCTGGCGCGACGATTATCCCCGCGCGACCCCCGGCCAGCTCGGCGCCGGTTATGACGCGCTCAGCCTGCTCGGCCGGTTGCTCAACGATTATCCGTGGGCGCGCGGGCCGTTGCTCCAGTTCGCGATGAAACAGGGCTATGCCAGCGGCCCCGATATCGACGCGCCGCCGGTCTATGGCAGCTGGGGGGAGGGACTCGATACGCATCGTCCCTTGGCAGACCTGTTCAACGCCTCGGTCACCATCGACCGCGCCGACCTTGCGCGCGCGTTCGAACGCATCTGCGCGGTCTATGCGCGCCACGGCGGCTCGACCGTCGTCACCATACGTTTCATGGAGCGCGCGCAAGGGCTGCTCGCTCCTGCGCGTTTCACGCACAATGCGGTGATCGATTTCGACGGCCCGCGCAGCCAGCGCACCGCCGACGCCTATACCCGCGTGGTCGAATGCCTCGATGCAGAGGGGATCACCTTCACCCGCCACTGGGCGAAAAGCTGCCGCCTCGACGCCGCGCGCGTCGCCGCCGATTATGGCGAGGATTTCCGCCGCTGGCGCACCGCGCGCGACCGGCTGCTTCCCGATCCGGCGCACCGCGCGCTGTTTGGCAGCGAGGTACTCGACGGGTTGGGGCTGACCTGCTGAAGCATCCGTCGCCCCCGCGAAGGCGGGGGCCGCAAGAGGCGTTGAGCAAGGTTGCCAGCGGCCCCCGCCTTCGCGGGGGCGACGAGCCAAGTCTTGACAAATCGCTCGCCGCGCTGCCTTAGGCGCGGCCATATCGGTACGTTTGCGCGTGCCTCCCCGGACATGTGAGAGACCCAAGAAAATGCACGCCTATCGCACCCATAATTGTGGCCAGCTCCGCGCCGAGGATGTCGGCCAGAATGTCCGTGTCTCGGGCTGGGTGCATCGCAAGCGCGATCATGGCGGGCTGCTCTTCGTCGATCTGCGCGACCATTATGGTCTGACCCAGATCGTCGCGGACTCGAGCGACGCGGCCTTCGCCACGCTCGACGGCCTGCGCGCCGAAAGCGTCGTGACGATCACAGGCGACGTCGTCGCGCGCTCGGCCGAAACGACCAACGCGAACCTGCCGACCGGCGCGATCGAAGTGCGCGCACGCGACGTGGCGGTCCAGTCCGCGGCGATTGAACTGCCGATGCCGGTCGCGGGCGAGCAGGAATATCCCGAGGATATCCGCCTCAAATACCGCTTCCTCGACCTTCGCCGCGATCGCCTGCATGCGAACATCATGCTGCGCTCGAACGTGATCGCAAGCCTGCGCCGCCGCATGGTCGATCAGGGCTTCACCGAATATCAGACGCCGATCCTCACCGCCTCGTCGCCCGAGGGCGCGCGCGACTATCTGGTGCCAAGCCGCGTCCACCCCGGCAAATTCTACGCGCTGCCGCAGGCGCCGCAGATGTTCAAGCAGCTGCTGATGGTCGCGGGCTTCGACCGCTATTTCCAGATCGCGCCCTGCTTCCGCGACGAAGACGCGCGCGCCGACCGTTCGCCCGGCGAATTCTACCAGCTCGATTTCGAAATGAGCTTCGTCACGCAGGACGACGTGTTCAACGCGATCGAGCCCGTGCTCGCGGGCGTGTTCGAGGAGTTCGCAAACGGCAAGTCGGTCACCCCGGCCGGCTCGTTCCCGCGCATCCCCTACCGCGAATCGATGCTGAAATATGGCAATGACAAGCCCGACCTGCGCAACCCGCTGATCATCACCGACGTTTCGTCGCACTTCACCGGATCGGGCTTTGGCCGCTTCGCCGACATCGTCGCCGCGGGCGACGTCGTGCGCGCGATCCCGGCACCCGCGACCGCGGAAAAGAGCCGCAAATTCTTCGACGATATGAACAGCTGGGCGCAGGGCGAGGGCTTTGCCGGCCTCGGCTACGCGACGCGCAAGGGCGGTGAATGGGGCGGCCCGATCGCCAAGAACCACGGCGCCGACAAGATGGACGCGCTCGCCGCCGAACTCGGCATCGGCCCCGACGATGGCCTCTTCTTCGCCGCGGGCAAGGAAGCGGTTGCCGCGAAGCTCGCCGGTTTCGCACGCACCCGCGTCGCCGAACAGCTGGAGCTGATCGATCCGAACAAGTTCGAAATGTGCTGGATTGTCGACTTCCCGATGTTCGAGGCCGACGAGGACACTGGAAAGATCGATTTCAGCCACAACCCCTTTTCGATGCCGCAGGGCGAGCTTGAAGCCTTGGAAACCAAGGACCCGCTCGACATCCTCGCGTGGCAGTATGACATCGTCTGCAACGGCGTCGAACTGTCGTCGGGCGCGATCCGGAACCATCGCCCCGACATCATGTATAAGGCGTTCGAGATTGCAGGCTATTCGCAGGCAGAGGTCGACGCGAATTTCAGCGGCATGATCAACGCCTTCAAGTTCGGCGCGCCGCCGCACGGCGGCTCGGCGCCGGGCGTCGACCGCATCGTGATGCTGCTCGCCGACGAGCCGAACATCCGCGAAGTCGTCGTCTTCCCGATGAACCAGAAGGCCGAAGACCTGATGATGGGCGCGCCCGCGCCGGTGAGCGACAAGCAGCTCAAGGAACTCGGCATCCGCATCGTCGACGGCCCGAAGGGCTAAGGCGTGAGCGAACCCCGGGAGCACCGGCTGGAAACGCCGGAAGGCGATATCTGCTGGTTCGAATGGGGAACGCGGGGGCAGGAGGCTTCGCTGCTCCTGCTCCACGCGACGGGCTTTCACGCGCGGCTGTGGGATCAGGTCGTCGCGGCGCTGCCCGCCGGCACGCACGTCATCGCGCCCGATCATCGCGGGCATGGGCGCAGCTACCGTCCCGCCACGCTCGCCAACTGGGCGGCGACATCCGACGCGCTGTTGCCGCTGCTCGACGGGCTCGGCGGGCATCCGCTCGTTGGCTGCGGTCACAGCATGGGCGGCTACGCGCTGACGCGGCTCGCATCGCAGCGACCCGCAGCCTTTCGTCACCTCGTGCTGATCGATCCGGTGATCATGGACCCCGCCTTTTATGAAGGCGAGGCGGCCAAGCCCATCCCCGATCCCGCCGAGCATCCCGTCGCGCGCCGCCGCAACAGCTGGGCGAGCGCCGAAGAGATGCGCGCGCGTTTCGCCGACCGGCCGCCCTATGCGAATTGGGACCCGCGCGTCCTTGCCGACTATTGCACCCATGGCCTGCTCCCGGCAGCCGAGGGCGAGGGGCTGGAGCTTGCCTGCCCGCCGGCGCTCGAAACATCGGTCTATCAAAATGCCCTACGCATCAGTCCGCACGAGTGGCTGCACTATCTGGCCACGCCGTCGATGGTGATCCGCGCCCCGACCGGCGAGCGCGGCGGCCCGCTCGATTTTTCGCTGAGTCCGACCTGGACCGGTCTTGGTGCGGCGCTCGGCGCCGAGCGCGACGAACTATGGGCCGAGCATAGCCATTTCATTCCGATGGAAGATCCCGCGCGCGTCGCCGCGCTGCTCGCGGAATTGCTCTAACCGCGTAACGAAACGCGCGCGCGCTGTCCCAGAAAATGACAGGGCTGCATCGCTCTTGGTAGGACGCCTCCGGTTGCGCTAGGGAGGCGCGATGAGCATTTCCCTCTCCGATCACGAAGCCGGCGCCAAATATGACGGCGACTATTCCGATGCGCTCGATGCGTTGCAGGAACGGCTTGAGCGCGTACAATCCGCGCATATTACGCACGGCCAGCGCAGCATCATTATGTTCGAAGGCTGGGACGCGGCAGGGAAGGGCGGCATCATCAAGCGCATGACCGCGCTGCTCGATCCGCGCTATTTCGAGGTCTGGCCGATCGGCGCGCCGAATGACGAGGAAAAGGCGCGCCATTTCCTGTGGCGTTTCTGGAAGCGCCTGCCGGGCAACCGCGAAATCTCGATCTTCGACCGCAGCTGGTACGGCCGCGTCCTAGTCGAGCGTGTCGAGGGCTTTGCGAGCGAGGCGGAATGGCGCAAGGGTTATGACGAGATCAACGAGTTCGAGGCGCAGCTCACGGGCAGCCGCACGAACCTCGTCAAGATATTCGTCCATTTGACGCAGGAAGAACAGGACAAGCGCTTCACCGACCGCCTCGACGATCCGTGGAAGCGGTGGAAGACGGGACCTGAGGACTATCGCAACCGGTCGAAGCGCAAGGCCTATCTCGCCGCGATGGAGGATATGTTCGCGCAGACGAACACGCGCTGGGCGCCGTGGAAGGTGATCGACGGCAATAACAAGAAGGCCGCGCGCATCGCGGCACTGACCCATATCGCCGAAGCGCTCGAGGCGATCGTGCCGATGACCCCGCCCGATCTCGACCCCGCGGTCGTCAAACTCGCGGGCAAGGCGTTCGGTTACAAGCCCAAAGACTAGGTTTTTCGGCCTCCTCGGCTAGCAATCGCGCGCCCCAGCCGCTACATGGGGGTGATGAGCCGCGCCAAGAGATCCGACGATTGGGGTTTTCCCCGCTGGCGCCCCTATGGCTCGTCGCGCGAGACGCAGAAGGTGCGCCTCTGCGATCGCCACGGTTGCACCAACCTCGGCAACTGCCCCGCTCCGAAGTCGCCGAACAGCCCCGAACGCTGGTATTTCTGCGAGACGCACGCCGCCGAATATAACCGCGGCTGGGACTATTTCGAGGGTTTGAGCGCCGAGGATGCCGCCGAGCGGGCTGCTAATGAGACGCGCGACGCGGGGGCGTATGCAAAGGCCCAGCATTATGCCTGGGGCGGGTCGGGCGACGGCAGCCGCAGTGCCGACGAAATGCGTGCGCTCGAAATATTGGACCTCGAACCCGATGCCGATTTCGAAGCGACGAAAAAGGCATGGCGCAATCTTGCCAAAGAAACGCACCCCGACGTGAAACCCGGCGACGCCGACGCCGCGAAACGCTTTGCGGCAGGGCAGGCGGCGTTCGAGGTGCTGAAGCAGGCCGAAGAGCGCAAGAGCTGGAAGCCGGCTTAGCTGCCTCTCCCAGCTTTACGGAGGCGTCGCGCCGCCGAATTGTTTGGGCACGAGCCAAAGGCGATTCTGTTTCAGATCGATGGCGAAGGCGTCGAATTTCCTCAGAAGCACCATGCCGGCGATGCCGTCGCTGCTGCCGACATAGCGTTCCATTTTTCTTACCGGTGTCTTTTCGACCACAAATGGGCCCACGGACAGTTCGGGCAGTTCCACTTTGGCAAAAGAGTAAACTTCGCCGCTGATATTCCTTGAAAAACCGACCTGATTGCCTCCAGTTAAACCTGTCCGGTCCCAAGGCTCGGGTTTGATCGCCAACCCGCCATTCGACCCTAGGTCGATGTCTACGACGAGGCTTTTCCCGTTGATTGTTATTGGCAATGCGGCCCGGGGGCCCGTTATCGGGAGAGCGGTTGACGCGGATCCCGCATTGATAGTGCCGCTGGGACCGATCTGGAACGATGCGGAGCGGAAATCGACCGCGAAGGCGAGATGGCGGAAGAAGTCCTGCCCGATCACCAGAGCGACGGCATTGTCCCGAACCTTGGGCAGAAACCGCAGGTCGGCGGTTTGCAGCGCCGCTGTCGCCGTCATTTGCCCCGGGAAATGGATGGCCAGCGGACGCGCAAGGCGATGGGCCTCGACCTGCTCATAACCGGGGCCATGGCCGGGCGTGATTGGCACCGAGCGGGGCCCGATCTCGGCCCCCGTCGCGCGGGCAAAAGCCAGATCGACGGTGCTGCGGCCTGCAAGATTGTCGAGAATCGCCCAACCCCTTTTCCCGTTTATCTCCACCTCGAAGGCAATGAGCCCGTTGGAAAGATCGATCGGGACGGGCTTTCGGTCGGCCCGTTTGAGGAAACTGACGGTCGCTCTCGCGGGAGCAACCTCCTCGGCCGCAATCGCCGGCGTATGGTCAAATGCCGATATGAAAATCGCGGGGAACGCCAATCCGGCCAGGAGGTAATGGCGTGTCACCATCCAGGTGCCCGCTCAGTCATAAACACACGCATCCAGCCCGTCGCGCTTGACCACGCCGATGCGCGCGCGGATCGTGTTGCCGTAACGCCGCGTGAAGCCCGACGGGCTCACCGCCTCGCGTTTCTTGGGCAGCGGCAGGATCGCGGCGATCCGCCCCGCCTCGGCGGGGGTCAGCTTGCCCGCGCCATGGTTGAAATAGCGCTGCGCCCCCGCCTCGACGCCATAGGTGCCGATGCCGGTCTCGGCGACGTTGAGGTAAACCTCCATGATCCGGCGCTTGCCCCAGATCTTTTCGATCAGGAAGGTGAACCACACCTCGGGCACCTTGCGGACATAGCGCGTCCAGCCCGTCCCTTGCCACAGGAAGACATTTTTCGCCGTCTGCTGGCTGACCGTCGATCCGCCGCGCATGCGTTTGCCCTTGGCGTTGCGCTCGATCGCCTGTTCGATCGCGTCGCGGTCGAAGCCGTTATGGCTGCAGAATTTGCCGTCCTCGGCCGCGATCACAGCGCGCACCATGTTGCGGTCGATACTCGAGAGACTTTCCCAGTCCTTGGTAATCCCGTTGCTGTCGGCCAGCATCGTGAACGTCACGGGCGGCGGCACGACGGCATAGAGCAGCACCCACAGCACCGAGGCGGCAATGAACCAGAACAGCCATTTGAACGGCCGGAGATACCAGGGGAGCTTGCGCTTCTTCGCGCGAGAGGACGTTACCATGCAGGCAAATTAGCCGCTTGCGATTTCGAGGCAAGCGGGCTTGATCTTGCGGAGCAAAAAACACTGATGTTTGCCGAAGGAAAGACCCGCATGTCGCTTCGATCCCTATTGCTGCTAGCCGCCGCGACGGCCGCTGCGCCTGCCCTCGCGAACGAGGATCGCCGCGACCTTTGCCCCGACCGGCCGGGGCTCGGTACACCCGCCTGCACGGTCGAGCCGGGGTCGATGCTGTTCGAGATCGGCTTGGCCGACTGGACGCTCGATCGCACCGCCGACAGCCGAAGCGATAGCTGGACCTTCGGCGACGCGCTGCTGCGCGCCGGGCTGACCTCGTCGCTGGAGGTGCAGCTTGGATGGACGATGCTCGGCCATGCGCGCGAACGTGACCGCGCGACGGGCGACGTGACCCGCCGGACGCGAACCGGCGACGTGACGCTCGCGTTGCGGCAGAATCTGCGTAGTCCCGACGGGTCGGGCTTTTCGTTCGCGCTGATGCCCTATGCGACGTTGCCACTGGGCGGCGATGGCGTCGGCGCGGGCGATTGGGGGGTGGGGATGATCGTGCCGGTCAGCGTCGAACTCGGTGCGGTGTCGCTGGGCTTCACGCCGCACGTCGATGCCGCCGTCGATAGCGACGGCAATGGCCGGCATACGGCCTATGGCTCGGTCGCGGGGGTGGGGTTCGGCCTGTCCGACGATGTCTCGATGGCGGCGGAGTTGTCGCTTACCCGCGACCGTGACCCCGGCGGTCACACAACCGAGGCGCTGGCCGGGCTTTCGGCCGGCTGGCAGCCCGATGCCGATAGCCAGTGGGATGTCGGTGCCAATTTCGGGCTCAATCGCGATAGCCCGGACGTCGAACTCTATTTCGGTTTCGTGCGCCGCTTCTGACGTTTGCGCGCCGCTCCCGCATTCCCATGTCGGCTTTAGGGTAGGGAACGGACATCGATCGACGCGAAGCCTAATCGTCGAGGTTGTTATCCGGTAACCGCTTCGTTGACAGGAAAAGCTGGGCGACGCCGTAAGGAACGGCCCCAAGCGCGCAAATCAGAGCGGCGCCAAAAGGGAAGACGATCAAAGCCATTCCCGCGCCGCCGCGGAGATCGCTCGTTAATGCGACCCACACGCCATAAGCGAGAAAAAGCACGGCTCCGAAAAGGCAGGCGAACCAAAATCTTTTGAAATATCGTAGGATTTTCGAGAACAAGCCAGAACGACCCGACGCCTCGACGGCCAAGTGATGACGGTATCTGGTCAGCAAATCCATCGAGGGAAGGCTAGTTCCTTGCGCCCGCGAGTCAAATCACGGGCGCAAAGGATGGACGCGGATCAGGCGCCGACCAGCCGCCGGTCGCCGGCAAGCTTCAGCATCGCTTTCTGCAGTTTTTCGAATGCGCGCACTTCGATCTGGCGCACGCGTTCGCGGCTGACGTCGTAAACCTGGCTCAGGTCTTCCAGCGTCTTGGGGTCGTCGGTCAGGCGGCGTTCGGTCAGGATGTGGCGCTCGCGCTCGTTGAGCGATTCCAGCGCCTCATTCAGCAGCGAATGGCGCACATCGCGTTCCTGCGCCTCGGCGACGCGCTCGTCCTGCAGCGGGCCTTCATCGCCGAGCAGATCCTGCCACTGGCTGTCGCCGTCCTCGCCCATCGGGACGTTCAGCGAGGTGTCGCCGCCCATCGCCATGCGGCGGTTCATGCTGGTGACCTCTTCCTCGGTAACGCCGAGGTCGGTCGCGATCTTGGTCAGATGTTCGGGCGACAGGTCGCCGTCCTCGAACGCCGCGAGGTTGTTCTTCATCCGGCGAAGGTTGAAAAACAGCTTCTTCTGCGCCGCGGTCGTGCCCATTTTGACAAGGCTCCACGACCGCAGGATGAACTCCTGGATCGACGCGCGGATCCACCACATTGCATAGGTCGCAAGGCGGAAGCCGCGTTCGGGGTCGAACTTCTTCACGCCCTGCATCAGGCCGATATTGCCTTCGCTGATCAGCTCGCTGACGGGCAGGCCATAGCCGCGGTAGCCCATCGCGATCTTCGCGACGAGACGGAGGTGCGAGGTGACGAGCTGCGCCGCAGCTTCATTGTCACCATGCTCCTGGAAGCGGCGCGCGAGCATATATTCCTGCTCGGGGGTCAGCAGGGGGAATTTGCGGATTTCCGCCAGATAGCGATTCAGGCTGGCTTCGCCGCCAAGCGCTGGAACCGTGGCCGGAACGTTGCTTTTAGCCATTGGAGAGCGTCTTCCCTTTAGAATCTTGAGTCAGAACATGCCGCGGTTGGGTCCAGCGGTCGAGATAGATTTTCATTCGAAACCTAAACGCGCAATTCATCGATCAGTTCCCGCATGTCGGCTGGGAGTTCGCTGTCGAGCGCGATGTTGTTACCGGTCACCGGATGAATAAAGCCCAAATGGGCCGCGTGCAATGCCTGCCGCACGAAATTCCGTGCTTTCAGCACCTCCGACAAAGGCTTTCTGACGCGTCCATAGACCGGATCGCCGACCAGCGGATGACCGATATGCGCCATGTGGACGCGCACCTGGTGGGTGCGTCCGGTTTCCAGCCGGCACTCGACCAGAGTCGCATTCTTCAAGGGCTCGATCGTGCGGTAATGCGTGATCGCATGCTTGCCGCGTCCTTCGGCGACCACCGCCATCTTTTTGCGGTTCGTGGTCGACCGGCCGAGCGCCGCGTCGATCGTGCCGTTCGCCGGGATCGGCCGGCCGGTCGCGATCGCGAGATAGCGGCGGTCGATGCTGTGCGAGGCGAACTGCTTGGCGAGACCTTCATGCGCCTTGTCGTGCTTCGCTGCGACGATCAGCCCGCTCGTGTCCTTGTCGATGCGGTGGACGATCCCCGGCCGCGCGACGCCGCCGATCCCCGACAATTGCCCCGCACAATGGTGGAGCAAGGCGTTGACCATCGTGCCGTCGAGATTGCCCGCGGCGGGATGGACAACCATCCCGGCGGGCTTGTCGACGACGATCAGATGCTCGTCCTCATAAGCGATGACCAATCCCATGTCCTGCGCGACATTATGCGCGGGCGTGGCGGCGGGCAGGCGAACCTCGATCGTTGCGGGCGCCGCCGCCTTTGCCGAGGGATCCCAAAGGATTTTGCCGTCGGCGCCGACGACGCGGCCGCCCTTGATCAGGCTCTTTAAACGTTCGCGCGACAGGCTCGGCAGCGCTTCGGCGAGCGCCCGGTCGAGCCGCAGCCCGGCCGCGCTGTCGTCCAGCGCCACGGTCAAAATGTCGTCATCCCCCTGCATTGATCGGAATGTGGTTTTCGGGCGCTGAAATTCAAGGGGACAGGCTCGTTCACACACCCTTCGTCATGCCGGACT
Organism: Sphingopyxis sp. BE235; assembly: GCF_031457175.1. Classification (NCBI taxonomy): domain Bacteria; kingdom Pseudomonadati; phylum Pseudomonadota; class Alphaproteobacteria; order Sphingomonadales; family Sphingopyxidaceae; genus Sphingopyxis; species Sphingopyxis sp. BE235. Next base: position 167,870 of record NZ_JAVDWC010000005.1, on the reverse strand, counting down.
TGATCCGGCATCCATTCGGCGGCGGCGGCATGGACCCCGGATCAAGTCCGGGGTGACGACGAAAAAGGGCGGGGCGCTTCGGCGCATCGCGCTTGCCCTTAGGGTCATGGCTGTCCTAGGAGCAGCCCACGCCGGAAATGTCCGGAACACTGCGCTGGGGAGCCTTTTCATCCATGTCCGACGATCGCGTCGATTTCGCCTCGATGCTGGCCTCGCGCCTGTGTCACGACCTGCTGAGCCCCGTCGGTGCCTTCGCCAACGGCCTCGAACTGCTCGCCGACGAGAAAGACCCGGCGATGCGCGAGCGTTGCTTTGAACTGCTCGAACAAAGCGCGCGGACCTCGGCAAACAAGCTCAAATTCTTTCGTCTCGCCTTCGGTTCGGCGGGCGGGTTCGGCGAGCTTGTCCCCGCCGATGAGGCCAAATCGGCGATTCAGGGCATCATCGGCGACCGCGCGATCGACCTCAACTGGATGATCGGGACCGATCCGCTGCCCAAGCCCGCGGTGAAGATCATCCTCAACCTCTCGCTTCTCCTCGTCGATGCGCTGGTGCGCGGCGGCCGGCTCGATGTCGGCTGCGAAAAGCAGGGGGAGGGCATCGAGATCGCGCTGCATGTCGAGGCCGAGCGCATCTTCCTCGATGCCGACGTCGAACGCATCCTGGCCGAAGGCGAGGGCGCCAGCCCGATGACCTCGCGCACCGCGCCCGCGGTGCTGGTGCAGGCGGTGGCACGGCAGAATGACGGTACGGTCATGCTGGCGCGCGAAACGCCGACGTCGCTGCTGGTCGGCGCCGTTCTCCGCGGTCGCTAGTCCCCAACATCGTCATTCCCGCGAAAGCGGGAACCCAGCGAGCTGAGGTTGCTACTGGGTTCCCGCTTTCGCGGGAATGACGAAGGTTGGGAGGATCACAAATTTCCTTCCGCCGCACGCACCAGTAAAACCCTCCTTAACCATTGTCGGGCATGGTCGAACCTCAGTTTTTGGGGCGCACCGGTATCGCGATGGACGATCTGCTGAACGACTTTCTGGCCGAAACGGCGGAAATCCTTGCCGAAGCCGGCGGGGCCATTGTCGCGTGGGAGGCGGACCCCGCCGACCGCGCGCAGCTCGACGCGATTTTCCGGCTCGTCCACACGATCAAGGGCAGCTCGGGCTTTCTGGCCTTGCCGCGCGTTACCGCCTTGTCGCATGCCGCCGAGGATGCGCTCGATCAGGTGCGGCGCGGCAACCGCCCGGCGAACGCCACGCTCGTCACCGGCGTGCTTGGCATCCTCGACCGGCTGGGCGACCTTTGCACGGCGCTGAGCCAGAAGGGCGTCGAGCCGGCCGGCAACGACCGCGATGTTATCGGCGCGCTCGCCGGCGACATTCCCGAAGATGCGCCGTTCGAGGTCGCGGGTGTTCCGCTCCGCCGCGACGATGATTTCAGCGCCGAACTGCAAAGCTGGCGCTCGATCCGCGTGCCCTTGCCGTTGCTCGACAGCGTGATGACCGGGGTCACCGACATCGTGCTGGCGCGCAATGAATTTGCGCGGATGCTGCGCGAATCGGGCGCCGACCTGTCGGTCATCGCGTCGTTCGATCGTCTTTCCGACTCGATCGCCGGAATGCGCCAGTCGGTTAGCCAGATGCGCATGCAGCGGATCGACAAGCTCTTCGCCCCGCTGCCGCGCATCGTCCGCGATCTCGCCAAGGACATGGGCAAGAAGATCGCTTTCCAGACGAGCGGCGGCGAGGTTGAGCTCGACCGTGAGATGATGGAGAATATCCGCGATCCGCTGATCCACATCGTCCGCAACGCGATCGATCATGGCATCGAGCCGCTTGAGGACCGGGTCGCTGCGGGCAAGGACATCACCGCGACAATCTCGGTCTCGGCGCGCCAGTCGGGCAACCAGATCGAAATCGAAGTGCGCGACGACGGCCGCGGCCTGTCGCCCGACGCCCTGACCGCGAAGGCGATCGCCTCGCGCCTCCTGACCGCGACCGAGGCGCGCGCGCTGGCGCCCAGGGACAAGCTCGACCTGATCTTCCGTCCCGGCTTTTCGACCGCGGCGAAGATCACCTCGGTCTCCGGCCGCGGCGTCGGCATGGATATCGTGAAGGCGAATGTCGAAAAGATCGGCGGCATCGTCGAACTGCGCAACGAAGAGGGGCGCGGGCTCGCGATCCTGCTCCGCGTGCCGATGACGCTGACGATCATTTCGGGCCTGATGGTCCGCGCGGCGGGACAATATTTCGCGATACCGCGCGGCGCGGTGCGCGAAATCCTGCTCGAAAATGGCGATACGGTGCGCATCGATCAGCTCGGCGGCGGCGAACTCGCGACGGTGCGCGGCGAACAATTTCCGCTGCTTCGCCTTGAAAATATATTGGGCCGCGAGCGCGACGAGGCCGACGACAGCGACGACCGCGCGCTCGTCATCGTGCGTCCGGGGCAGGGGCAAAGCTATGCGCTCAGCGTCGCGGCGATCCACGACCATGAGGAACTGGTGATCAAGCCCGCGGCGCCGATGATCATGGCGACGGGGCTCTATGCCGGCACGACGCTGCCCGACAACGGCCGCCCCGTCCTGTTGCTCGACGTCCAGGGCCTGCTGGCCACGGCGGCGATCGACGCCAGCGAAACGGGCCGCAGCCACGACCGGATGGCCGAGGCCGAGGCCGAAGCCGCGGCGGCGCGCAACGCCGTGCAGTTGCTGCTATTCCGCGATATGAACAGCCGTGTCCGCGGCGTCCGCCTGTCGGTGATCGAACGCGTCGAGGAGGTTCCGGCAAAGGCGCTTTTCGAAAGCGCGGGCAGGGTGCAGGCGCAGATTGGCGACGATATTTTCCCCGTCCATGCCGCGGCGCTGCCGGGCGGCGAGGGAACGCTGAAGCTTCTTCGCCTCTACGATGGCCGCTCGGTGCTCTGCTATCCGATCGCCGAGGTGATCGACATCGTCCGCTTGCCCGACGCCGTGCAGCCGTCGGCGGCGCCCGGCCTGATCGCGGGCGTCGTGCTCGTCGGCGGCGATCCTGTCGAACTCATCGATCCCTTCTGGCTGATGGAACAATATGCCGCCGGCGCGCCCGCGCCCGCGCTGCGCCGGCCGCTCTGCCGCCTTGCCGACGATCATGACGGCTGGGGCGGCAATTTCCTTGCTCCGATCCTGCGCAATGCCGGCTACCGCGTCGTCATGGTGGGCGATGCGTCGGATGAAGCGCCCGATGTCCTGCTCTGCCTCACCGAAGAAGGCGAGCCTTGCGGGCATGTCGACGGCGATGTGCCGGTGATCCGCCTGCGCACCTCGATCGCGGCCGCGGGGCCCGAAGACGAAACCGTCTATCGTTATGATCGCCAAGCGCTGCTCGACGCGCTGCGCCGCCAGGTCGGGGGAGAGAGCGCATGATGGACAAACTCTATCTGATCGCGCGCATCGCCGACACGCGCGTCGCCTTGCGCAGCCGCGCGATCAATTCGGTCGTCACCGTCGGCACGCCCGTCGAAGTGCCCGCCGCGCCGCCGCATGTCGCGGGGCTCTTCGCGCTCCGCAGCCGTGTCTTCACCCTCATCGACCCGCATGTCGTCATCGGCCTGCCCGCGGTGCCGGTGGCGCCGGGCCAGCGCGTGATCGTCGTCGACGTCGCCGAGCATGGTTATGCGCTGCTCGCCGACGAGATCGAGGATGTCTGTTTCATCGACGCCGCCGAAACGCGCATCGCCGGAAAGCTGCTCCCCGGCTGGGCGCGCGTCGCCGATGCGATGATCGAACATCAGGGCAGCTCGCTGCTCGTTGTCGATCCGTCGAACTTTATCACGCTGCCGGCCTTAAAAGCCGCATGAATTCGGCCGTCTATTAACTGGCTGCACACGCCTTCACCGTAAACATGCCCAAATCCCGGGGGTCGGAGTTAACTGAATGTCGAAATCTTGTCTGGTGGTCGATGACAGCAAAGTCATTCGCAAGGTCGCGCGCCATATCCTTGAAAGCATGTCCTTCGCCGTCGAAGAGGCGGCTGACGGGCAGGAGGCGCTGACCTTCTGCCGCGCCAATCGTCCCGACGTCATCCTGCTCGACTGGAATATGCCGGTGATGAGCGGAATGGAGTTCCTCGGGGCGTTCAACGATCTCGACTATGGGCGCGAAGAACGCCCGCGCGTCGTTTTCTGCACGACCGAAAACAGCATCGACCATATCCGCGCCGCGATCGAAGCCGGCGCGGACGAATATGTCATGAAGCCGTTCGACCGCGAAACGCTCGAAGGAAAGCTGCAACTCGTCGGCATCGCTTGAGGTTTTTTACGTGGCCCGTCCACAACCCCTGATACAAGATCCAGAGCCAACCGCCCGCACCGTGCGCGTGATGCTCGTCGACGACAGCCTCGTCGTTCGTAGCATCCTCGAGCGGATCGTCGATCAGCGGCCGGGGCTCAAGATCTGCGCGTCGGTCGCCTCGGCGCACGAAGCGCTCGATTATCTGGCACGCGAGCCCGTCGATGTTGTCGTGCTCGACGTCGAAATGCCCGGAATGAACGGCATCGACGCTCTGCCGCACATATTGGAGCGCGCCGAAAAGGCGCGCGTTCTCATCCTCTCGTCGAACTGCGTCGAGGGCGGTCCCGCCGCGATCGACGCGCTCGCGCTCGGCGCCAGCGACACGCTCGCCAAACCCGGGCGCGGCAGCTTTTCGGGGCGTTTCGCCGAAGTGCTGACCGAGCGGATCATGACGCTCGGCCATCAGCGCGATTTCCCTGCAACGGTCCCCGTTGCCGAGCGCCCGGCTCCGCCGCCCGCCGCCTTCGCGATCGATACCGATCAGCCGATCGAATGCATCGCGGTCGCGGCATCGACCGGCGGCATCCCCGCCTTCGCCAATTTCCTCGCGCACCTCGATCCCAGGATCAGCGCGCCGATTCTGCTCACCCAGCATCTGCCCGACGCCTTCATGGAATTTTACGCGAAGCAGATCGCGACGATGACGACGCGCCGCGTCCGCGTTGCCGAAGCCGGAATGGCCGTCGAGCGCGGCTGCATCTATCTCGCGCCGGGGGATGCGCATTTGCTCGTCGTCGCCAATGGGCGCCGAGCCGAAATCGCGCTCGATCACCGTGTCGTCGACAATGGCTGCTGCCCCTCGGCCGACCCGATGCTCGATTCGGTCGCCGAGATTTATGGCAAGGGCGGGGTTGCCGTCATCCTCAGCGGCATGGGCCGCGATGGGGTGATCGGTGCGGCGCGGCTGAAGGACGCTGGCGGCACGATTTTCGCGCAGGCGCCTGAAAGCTGCGTGATCTGGGGCATGCCGGGCGCGGTCGCCAAGGCGGGCATCGCGGCGGCGACGCTGAACCCCGACGCGATCGCGCTGATGCTCGGCAGCTTCCTGCAAGGGCGCGGGCAGGGGCGCCGCAAGCCATGATGGACGGAAGCGCCAGCGAATCGGCGTACCGCGTCCTGATGGGCGTGCTCGAATCGCGGACGGGGCAGACGCTGTCGCCGAACCGCATCTGGCGGATCGAAATGTCGCTGAAGCCCGTGATGCAGCGCCACGGTATCGCGGATCTTGATGCGCTCGTCGCGGCGCTGGTGACCTCGAACAGTCGGCAATTGCTCGACGATACCGTCGATGCGATGCTGAACAACGAAACATATTTCTACCGTGAATATAGTGTGTTCGACGAAATAGCTGCGACCGCGCTTGAGAAGATTCGCGAAATCAACAAATTGCGCCGCCGGCTGACCGTCTGGCATTGCGGCGTATCGACGGGGCAGGAAGCCTATTCGCTGGCAATGCTGATCGCCGAGCAAGGCGAAAAATGGGCGGGTTGGCAGGTCGATATCGTCGGCACTGACGTCAGCTATCATGCGATTTCGCGCGCGCGCGTCGGCCTCTACAGCCAGTTCGAGATCCAGCGCGGTCTGCCGGTGCAGCGCATGGTGCGCTGGTTCGACCAGACCGAGGGCGGATGGCTTGCCAAGGCGGACCTGCGCCGCCGCGTCGATTTTTCGGTGCAGAATATGCTCACCGACCGGCCGCCGCTGGCGAGCCCCGCCGACCTGATCTTCTGCCGCAACCTGCTGCTCTATTTCTCGGCGCCGATGCGGCAGAAAGCCTTTGCGCGGCTCCGCGCGATGGCGGCGCCGCAAAGCTTCCTCGTGCTCGGTGCGGGGGAAACGGTGCTCGGCCAGACCGATCAGTTCGTCGCGAGCCCGCGCCTGCGCGGCCTTTACGAGCCCGCCGATCAGCAGGGGCGCCGCGCCGCCGCGGCCTAGGACAGGCTCTGCCTTGCTTTTTGCGCGCCACTGGCGCAATCGACGGCTTGGCAAGCACAGGACGGGTCCCCCGAGCGCATGAGCGATTTTATCGAACGCTGGTCTCCCAATTTCGACGAGCGCGCGCTGCCCATCTCGATGATCGTGCTGCATTATACCGGTATGAAGAGCGGTGCCGAAGCCATTGATTGGCTTGCCAATCCCGAAGCCGGGGTTTCGGCGCACTATGTCGTCAGCGAGGACGGGCAGATCACCCAGATGGTGCCCGAGGACAAGCGCGCCTGGCACGCGGGCAAGTCGCACTGGCGCGGCATCAGCGACATCAATTCGGCGAGCGTCGGGATCGAGATCGTCAATCCGGGGCATGAATGGGGCTATGTGCCGTTCCCCGATCCGCAGGTCGCCTCGGTCGTCCGCCTCGTCCACCAGATCAAGGACCGGCATTCGGTCACCCGCGGAAATGTCATCGGCCATTCGGACATCGCGCCGACGCGCAAGCAGGATCCGGGCGAGTTGTTTCCGTGGGAAGAGCTTGCGCGCCGCCGCCTCGCGCTTCCGCGCCCGACCAAGAAGCTCACCGATCCCTTGTGGACCGACGCGGGCTTCCTGCTCGCGCTCGAACGTTTCGGTTACGATGTGACCGACGGGTTCGCGGCGACCGTCGCGTTCCAGCGGCGCTTTCGCCCCGAACTCATCGACGGCACGATCGACGGCGAATGCCGCGCGATCCTGCTCGCGCTGCTGCTTCCCCAGCCCGAAGGCAATTGATTCCTCGTCAAAGCGCCCGATGAGGGCTATACTCGCTCTCGCCAGAGGGTCGGGCGATCGCCGCTTTCGCAAGAAAGGGGAGGAAAGTCCGGGCTCCACGGAAATCACGGTGCCGGATAACGTCCGGCGGATCGGGCTTCGGCCAGGTTCAGGGAAAGTGCCACAGAGAGCAGACCGCCAAAGGCTTCGGCCCGGCGAAAGGTGAAAGGGTGCGGTAAGAGCGCACCGCGCGGCTGGTAACAGGCGCGGCACGGCAAACCCCACCGGGAGCAAGGTCGAATAGGGACGGTACGGATTTATCCAGGGCTGATTCCGGCCCAGCCGTCCGGGTTGACTGCTTGAGCGTTCGGGTAACCGTTCGCCTAGAGGAATGATCGCACAGTCTCCGCAAGGGGATGGACAGAACCCGGCTTATAGACCCTCTGGCACCTCTCTCCCCAATACCCGGGCGGAACGCCCAAGCCTGGGCCGCGTTCTAGGCGGACGAGTTGGAAGGGAAACGCACCATGAAAGTCGTCGATGAGCATGTCGAAGTGACCGAGACGGAAGCGAGCGGCGGCGTCAAAGGCCATAATGTCCGCTATGTACTGGGGTTCTCACTGATTGCGGTGATCATCGTCATGTCCGCGATCTGGATCATTCCGGTGCTGTTGCAGCCCTGATTTTTTAATCACTTTGCCTTGGTAACGCCGACGAGTTCTTCCTCTGCTCCCGGCGTGTCCTCCATATAGATCGTGCGCACTGGCCGCTTGAACTTGCGCGTATGCAGCTTGTCATACCCACGGTCGCCGCTTGTCGCGACCTTCAGCAAGCTGGTGATCGTGTCGCCCGTCGCGACGTTCCAGCTCATTTCGCTGCCGTCATGCGCATAGGTGCGGCTGTACACAGTCGCATCGAGCCCAATCAGGCGCATCCGCTGCCCCGCCTTCGTCGTCGCGGACCGATAGCGATAGGTCGCCGATAGCGCGGTGGTGCCGCCGGTCAGGTCGCGGATCGTCAGGACACCCTTGTTGATCGTCAGCCCGGCGGGGCCGAGCGGATCGGGCTCCAGCTTGAAATTGCCCCCCGGTTCGTGCCCGATGTCGACCTCGCCGCGATAGCTGAGCACGACATAGAGGTGCCGCTCGTCGGGGCTGGCGACGACGAAGACGGTGTCCATATTGCCATCGCCGTTGAGGTCGCCATCGGCGCGCGTTTCGATTTCTTCGCCGAGTTCGAGCTGATCGAGAAGGAACTGGTCGCCGACCGGAGGCAAGGTTGGGCGGTCTTGCGCGGCGTGCGCCGTGCCGGACAGCAATAGCGCGGCCAGGAATACCGGTTTTCGCATTGCCCTCATCTCTCCCTCAGTCGGTATCAGACTATCAGCTGTTACGCGCTCGTCCAGCCGCTGTCGGTGATGCCGCGCACAGGCGAATGTCAGGGGTAGCCGACCGCGATCACTTCCCACTCTTTCGGTCCCGCGGGTAGCTGCACGGTGCGCAGGTCGCCGATCGCGGCGCCGCGCAGCGCGCGGGCGAGGGGGCTGTTCCAGCCGATCCGGCCTTCGCCGGCCTCGGCCTCGTCGTCGCCGACCAACGTGACGATGCGCCGCGCGTCATCGTCGTCGGCGAGTTCGACGGTGGCGCCGAACCAGATGCGGCTCTTGTCGGGCTGCTCGGCGGGGTCGACGACGCGTGCCGCTTTCATCCGCCGCGCGAGGAAGGAGAGGCGCCGGTCGATCTCGCGCAGCCGCTTGCGGCCATAGATATAGTCGCCATTTTCGCTGCGGTCGCCGTTGCCCGCCGCCCAGCTGATCACCTCGACGAGCTTCGGCCGCTCGTCGCCGAGCAGCACGTCATATTCGGAGCGCAGCGCGGCATAACCCGCTGGCGAAATGATGTTCGTCTTCTCCCCCGCCATGCGGATTTAGCCGGGCGTGCGTTTGCCGAGGTAGAAACTCAGCGGCGCCTGCTGCCGCGACCCGCTGCCATCGCGCAGCGTGTCGTAGACGACGGCATTTTCCAACACGCGCTGGACATAGTTGCGCGTTTCGAAGATCGGGATCGCCTCGATCCAGTCGACCATTTCGATCCCGCCGCCGCGCGGGTCGCCATTGGCGCGCAGCCATTTGTTCACATTGCCCGGACCGGCATTATACGCCGCGACTGCGAGCGGATAGCTGCCGCCGAAATAGCGGAGCATCTGCTGAAAATAGGTCGATCCCAGCATCATATTGTAATTGGTGTCGGTGGTCAGCGAGCCAGCGTCATAGCTCATCCCAAGCTTGCCCGCGACTTCGCGTGCGGTGCCCGGCATCAACTGCATCATCCCGCGCGCGCCGGCGTGGCTGATCGCCTGCCGGTCGAACTGGCTTTCCTGCCGCGTGATCGCGTGGATGAAGGTCCAGTTGCTTTCATGCCCGGCAGGGACGCGCACCGTCGGGAAACCCGACACCTCGACCGCATCGAGGCTGTTCGCCTGCGCGCTGCGGCCGATCATCACGCCAAGGTCGGGGCGTCCGATCTGCGACGCGAGTTTGCCCGCGAGCACATGGTCGGCGGGCGAGGTCGCCTGTTGCGCGAGGGCGCGCAGGAACTGCGACTGTTCGCGCCATGCGCCGATTTCGCCGAGCGCGCGCGCGGCGCGCACCAGCCGGTCGTCCTCGAACTCGCGGCGCTCGTCATTGCTGACCTGAATGGTCGGATCGGGGGTCGGCTTGGGCTGCGGGCGGTTCAGCCGCTCAAGCGACAACTGGCCATAGAATTGGTCATAATGCTGCGCGGCATCGGCAAAATGCGCATTCGCTGTCGAGCGGTCGCCCGCCGCCAGCGCCGCGCGGCCGGCCCAGTAAAAGCCTTTCGTGCGTGTCTGCGCCGAGCGTGCGGCTTCGCCATAGGCGCGGTAGAGGCGCACCGCCTCGGCCGGGCGGCGCAGATCGCGATAGGCAAGCTGCCCGGCGAGCCAGGCGAGCGAGGTATAATCGTCGCGCACGCCAAGCGACGTCTCGCGGATCACCGTTCCGGGTGGGAAGGCGTCGTCGAGCTGGCGCGCGATATTATAGGCGGTCGTCTTGTCGCCGCCATCGCTCGCCTGCCGCGCGTTGGTGAGCAGCGTTTCGAGCCATTCCTCCGGATCGGTCGGCGCCTTCGTCAGCGAGCGCGGCGCGGCGAGCAGCGCGCGCGCTTCGCCGACGCGGCCCGCCTTGCGCAGCCAGGTCGCCTTGTCGGTGATATAGCCCGCATCGGTGCGGGTCAGCGCCGGATTGGCGCTTTCGGCGGCCGATGCCTGAAAGGCCGCGTCGACCGAGGCGTTGCGCATCGCTAGCCGTGCCGCAAACACGTTGCGCTTGTCGGGCGAGGTATAGGCGAGCTGGCGGCCCGCAGCGGCGGTGGCGCCAAGCCAGAGCAGCCGGTCCATGCGCGCGTCATGGTCGGCGGGCGTGATCGCGCCGGGGAACATGGCGAGCGCGCGGCTCGTTTCATAATCGTCGAGCGGCCCGCTCGTCCACGCGCGGCGAACCGCCGCGGCGGCGTCCTCGCGGCGCCCCGACGCGTTGAGCGCGAGCGCGTAGCGGAGCTGTCCGCTCGCGGTCTGCGGCGGATAGGCATTGAAATAGGCGAGGGTGCGCTGCGGATCGTAGCTGTCGAGCGAGATGGCCTTTTCGGCGCGCGTGCGCATCTTGTCGTTATCGGGCCAGCCCTTGTTCGCCATCAGGAAACGCGAAAGCTGGTCGAACGAGGCGCCGGTGTTCGCCGTCAGCCGCCGCCATTCCATCACCGCATCGCCGACCGAACTCGTCGACGGCGGCGGACCCGACGTCGCCGCCAAGCCCATCTGCGCGCGATACCAGGCCATTTGTTCGGGAGTGAGTTCGCTGGCATGGGCGGTGGTCGGAATGAGGAGGGCCGCGGCGAGCGCGAGGCGGGAGATACGGGTCAGCGAGGTCATAGCTGCCATGGTAATGCCAAACTCCTTGCGGGGCGCTGAATAGACGTCCAATAGCGGCGCGCTGGCCGGATTCTATCGGTCACAGCGGGGTATTGTAAAGGAGCGGAGCATGTTTTCGGGTTCGATTCCCGCTTTGGTGACGCCATTTCGCGATGGGGCGTTCGACGCTCCGGCCTTCGCACGCCTTGTCGATTGGCAGATCAAAGAAGGGACCAGCGCGCTGGTTCCGTGCGGAACGACCGGCGAAAGCCCGACGCTCGGCTACGACGAACATTATCAGGTGATCGACAGCTGCATCGAGGCGGCGGCGGGACGCGTTCCCGTGATCGCGGGCTGCGGGTCGAACGACACCGCGACCGCCATACGGCATATGCGCCATGCGCAGGCGGCCGGCGCGACCGCGGCGCTGATCGTCGCGCCTTACTACAACCGGCCGAGCCAGGCCGGTATGATCGCGCATTTTCAGGCGCTCGCCGACGCGAGCGACCTGCCGATCGTCGTCTATAACGTCCCCAGCCGCACCGTCGCCGACATCAGCGCCGAGACGATGTGCAAGCTCGCCGAAATCCCGAGCGTCGTCGCAATCAAGGATGCGAGCGGCGATCTGGCGCGCGTGACCATCCACCGTGCGGGCGCCGGCACGGGCTTCTGTCAGCTTTCGGGCAACGACGATCTCTGGCTGCCGCACGCGGTGATGGGCGGCGCGGGCTGCATCTCGGTCACCGCCAATGTCGCGCCGCGTCTGTGTGCCGATTTCGCCGCCGCCGCCGCCGCGGGCGACTGGGCGCGCGCGCTGGTGCTGCACGACCGGCTGTTCGATCTGCACAAGGCGATGTTCTCCGACACCTCGCCGGGTCCGGTTAAATATGCGCTGTCGCGCATCCACGACTGGTTTTCGCCCGAAGTGCGCCTACCTATCATCGCGGCGAACGATGCTTCGCGCGCCGCCGTCGATGCCGCGCTGTCCGCGGCCGGAGTAATCTAGGTCCCGAAATGGCTCGTCCCCAGTCCGCCGCCGAATTCGACAAGAAGAAAGTCGTCGCCGAGAACCGGCGCGCGCGGTTCGACTTTGCCATCGACGAGGTGTTCGAGGCGGGGATTGCGTTGCAAGGAACCGAGGTCAAGTCGCTGCGCTTTGGCGAAGGGACGATTGCGGAGAGTTACGCCGAGGTAAAGGGGCACGAGGTATGGCTGGTGAACAGCAATATCCCCGAATTCAGCCACGGCAACCGGCACAATCATGAACCCAAGCGGCCGCGCAAGCTGTTGCTCAGCGGCCGCGAGATCAACAAGATGCACGCCGCGGTCGCGCGGCAGGGGATGACGCTTGTCCCGCTGTCCATCTATTTCAACAGCCGCGGCCGCGCCAAGGTCGAACTGGCGATCGCGAAGGGCAAGAAGGCGCACGACAAGCGGGAGTCGATAAAGGAACGCGACTGGAAGCGCGACAAGCAGCGGTTGATGAAGGACCGCGGATGAGCGGCAGCCCTCGCGACAAGGCGGCAGTGATGAACTGGATACGCCGCAACTCGCCGACGCGCGAGGAATTGCTCGCGAGCCGTTTCGTCAAGCCATTTGCCCATAGGGTCGCGCACAGCCATTTGTGGCGCTTCACCCGCACCTCGGTCCCGCGCGGCACCGCGCTCGGGCTGTTCGTCGGCATCTTCTTCCTGATTCCCGGGGTGCAGATATTGGGCGTGGCGCTGCTCGCGCTGCCCGTTCGTGCCAATATCCCGATCGGCGCGGCGATGACCTTCCTGTCGAACCCGGTGACGACGCCGTTCATCATCCTTGCGTCGGTGTGGCTCGGCGACTGGCTGTTCGGGCTCCATGCCAACAGCGCGACCTTTTCGGCGATGATCGAGCATGGCGCGTCGGCGGGCGAATGGGCGCGCTGGGTCTTTTCGGACGCTGCGCCCGCGATGCTCGCCGGACTGTTCGTCATTTCGCTGGTGTCGGCGATCATAGGCTATGTCTTGGCGTCGATCTTCTGGGACAATTGGATTCGCCTTCGCTGGCGGCGCAAACTAGCGCGGGCGCGCGACCAACGACATGAGGCATCGACCAGCGACACCGCGGCCGGTTGAACCCCCAAATAGCAAGCGTATAGCTGTCGCATCGCTAATCTGCGCCGTGCCAGCGCGGCGCGGATTTTCGCTTCATATCGAAAACTGGGGAATATCATGACTCTGCATATTTCTTCGCGCCTGATGGCGACCGCCGCGCTTGGCGCATTGATGCTCGCCGCCGTTCCGGCGACCGCCAAGGAAAAGGCCGCCACTGCGCCCGCCACCGAAACGACGGCAAAGCCCGAGATCGGCGATTTCGGTTTCGACCTCACCGGCATGGACAAGACCGTCCAGCCCGGCGACGACTTCTATGCCTATGCCAACGGCACCTGGGCGAAGAACGCACAGATCCCGGCCGACAAGTCGAACTATGGCATGTTCACCGCGCTCGCCGATCTGTCGCAGAAGCGCACGCGCGAAATCCTCGACGTCGCAAAGGGCGATCCGAACAGCATGATCGGCCGCGCTTACTCATCCTATCTCGATGCGTCCGCCGTCGAGGCGAAGGGCCTCGCGCCGATCCAGCCGTGGCTGACCAAGGTCCGCGCCGTCGACAAGGCGGGCCTCGCGAAGCTGCTGTCCGAGGCCGACCGCAGCGGCATCCAGCATTTCTTCGGCGGCTATGTCGGGCAGGACGACAAGAACCCCGACGTCTATATCTACACGATGTTCCAGGGCGGCATCGGCATGCCCGACCGCGATTTCTATCTGAAGGACGGCGAACGCAATACCAAGCTGCAGGCCGCCTATCTGAAGCACCTCGAAAATGTCCTGACGCTCGCGGGCGAAAAGGATGCGCCGGCGCGCGCCAAGGCGATCTATGATTTCGAAAAGCAGATCGCGACCGTCCACTGGGACAAGAACGACAGCAGCGACGCGACCAAAGTCTATAACAAGATGACGATCGCCGAGCTCGCGAAGGCGGCGCCGGGCTTCGACTGGCAGGCGTTCATCCGCGGCATCGGCGTCAATGAGGATTCGATCCTCGTGTCGCAGCCGAGCGCCTTCACCGGCGAGGCCAAGCTGCTCGCCGACGCGCCGATCGGCGTGATCCGCGACGCGCTGATCGTGCGCAGCCTCGACGGCTTCGCGGGCGCGCTGCCCGACGCGGTCGCGCAGGAGGCCTTCTCCTTCTACAGCACCGCGCTGTCGGGCACCCCGCAGATGCAGGAGCGCTGGAAGCGCGCGGTCGATTTCACCACCAACAATATGGGTGAGGCCGTCGGCCAGGATTATGTCGCGAAATATTTCCCGCCCGAAACCAAGGCGGCGATGGACGTGCTCGTCAAGAATGTGCTCGCCGCGCTCGACACGCGCATCGGCAAGCTGACGTGGATGCAGCCCGGGACGAAGGTGAAGGCGAAGAAGAAGCTCGCCAATTTCACCACCAAGATCGGCTACCCCGACCGCTGGAAGGATTATAGCAAGCTCGAAATCCGCGGCGACGACCTGTTCGGCAACCAGCTGCGCGCCAACCAGTTCGCGCACGACGACAATGTCAGCCGCCTCGGCGGGCCGATCCGCCGCTGGGAATGGGGGATGACCCCGATGGAGGTCAACGCCTACGCCAATTTCGGGATGAACGAGATCGTCTTCCCCGCCGCGATTCTGCAGCCGCCCTTCTTCGATCCGCACGCCGACGCGGCGGTCAATTATGGCGGCATCGGTGCGGTGATCGGCCACGAGATCAGCCATCACTTCGACGATCAGGGCGCGAAATATGACGAGACCGGCAAGCTCGCCGACTGGTGGACCCCCGCCGACGTCGCGGCGTTCGAGGCCGCGGGCAAGGCGCTGATCGCGCAGTACGACGCGTATGAAGTGCTTCCCGGCGAAAAGCTCGACGGCACCTTTACGCTCGGCGAGAATATCGGCGATCTCGCCGGCCTGACGATCGCCTATGACGCGTACAAGAAGTCGCTCGGCGGCAAGGAAGCGCCGGTGATCGACGGGCTGACCGGCGACCAGCGCTTCTTCCTCGGCTGGGCGCAGGTGTGGCGCCGCAACTATCGCGAGCAGAATCTGTCGCAGCGGATCACGACCGATCCGCATTCGCCCTCGATCCAGCGGACTTGGGTCTCGCGCAATCTTGACCCGTGGTATAAGGCCTATCAGATCAAGCAGGGTCAGAAGCTCTATCTCGAGCCGAAAGACCGCGTCCGCATCTGGTGATGCACCAATAGAAAGATAACCGTTGACCGCGCAAAGCCTGTCCTCCGCTGATGGTGATGTCATCAGGGGGGCGGGGCCCGCCGGGCCTTTATCGGCCCCCGCGGGCCTGTCGCCGGTCGACAAGGCAGTGCTCGGCGGGCTGGCTTTGCTGTCCGCCGCATTGCTGTTCTGGGCGACGCGCGATGCGATATTGGCAGTCGGTTTCCTCGCCGGGCTTGCGGTTGCCGCGGGCGGGGTGCTCCTCGCGCGCCGGCTGTTCCCGGCGGCGGTGACGGGCGAGGCGGTCGCGCCCGACTGGACGATGCTGCGTCAGGCGGTGAATCACGACGATGTCGCGATTGCGGTTACCGATCGCGGCGGCCGGATGGTCTGCGCGAACGATCTGTTCGGCACCTGGATGGGCGGCTTCGTCACGCCGCCCGGCCTGCCGCTTGAAGGGCGCGGCGCCGAACTGCTGAAAAATGCCGGCCGCATCGCCTGGCGCGACGGCGAAGGGTCCGTCGACGATATCGCGGTCGGCCCGCTGCAACTGCGCGCGCAGGTGACGCGCACGGGGCAGTCGGAGGATTATCTCGTCTGGCGCTTCTCGGCGATCGAGCGGCTCGACCTCGTTTCGGAAATCCTTCGCCATCTCGACGGTCCCGCAGGCCGCACGCTCGGCCATGCGGGGGTGATGGCCGCGCTCGTCAGCGCCGAGGGGCGGCTGCGCGTCGCGAACAAGGCATTCCTCCTCCGCGCGCTGGGCGAGGATGATGCGGTTCATTATGCCGGCCGCGATGTTGCGCCGATGATCCGGCTCGACGACGCCGGCGCGCTCTATTTCGCGCGCGAGGGCGATCGCGCGACGCCGGTACGCCTGATCCAGATTCCGCTCGCGCCCGCCGACAGCAACACGCCGATGCTGCTCGCGATGCTCGATGAGGAAATGGGCCCCACCGACCGCGGCACCGCGCAGACCTACGTCGAAACCCTGCTCTCGTTGCTCCCCTTTGGCCTCGCCATGGTCGATCGCGACGGGCGCTTTCTCTATGTGAACCGGGCATTCGTTCGGGCAGCTAATCTTCCCGAAGGCAAGATGCCGCGTTATCCGGGCGACATCGTCGTCGGTGAGGACAAGGGCGCGCTCGCCGATATGATCCGCCGTCACAGCAGCGGGCAGCAAGTCGGCGGTGACCTCTCGATCCGGCTCGCGGGGCAAAGCGGCGATCCGGTGTCGATGCGGATCGTGGGTGTGCGCGGACTGGGCGAGGCCGCGGTGCTGCTGAGCCTCAAGGATTCGAGCGAGGAATCGCGCCTGAAACAGCAGGTGGCGCAGGCGTCGAAGATGCAGGCGGTCGGGCAGCTCGCCGGCGGCGTCGCGCATGATTTCAACAATATCCTGACCGCCGTTCTCGGCGCGTGCGATCTGATGCTGATGCGCCATACGCCGGGCGACAGCGACTATGACGACATCCAGCAGATCCGCAGCAACGCCAATCGCGCCGCCAGCCTGACGCGGCAATTGCTCGCCTTCTCGCGGCAGCAGACGTTGCGCCCGCAGATCTTGCAACTGCCCGATGTGATTTCCGAAGTGTCGCATCTCTTGAAACGCCTGATCGGTGAGACGGTCCAACTGGCAGTGCATCACGGCCGCGGCCTTGGCGCGGTGCGCGCCGATCCGGGGCAGCTCGAGCAGGTGATCATCAATCTTGCGGTCAATGCGCGCGACGCGATGCCGGGCGGCGGGACGCTGACCATGGAAACCTATCCGGTGTCGGCCGCCGACGTCCGGCAGATGGGCAATGAATTCATGCCGCCCGCTGACTATTGCGCGTTGAAAGTCAGCGACACCGGCACCGGCATTCCCGCCGATGTGCTGCCCAAGATTTTCGAGCCTTTCTTTACGACGAAGGATGTCGGCAAGGGGACCGGGCTCGGGCTCTCGACCGTCTATGGGATCATCAAGCAATCGGCGGGCTATATCTTCGCCGAAAGCAAGCCGGGGCAGGGGACGAGCTTCTTTATCTATCTGCCCGTCCACCGTGCCGAGGGCGATGCCCCCGTCGTCGTGCCGCCGCCCGCCAAACCCAAGAAGAGCCAGTGGGGCACCGGAACGATCCTGCTCGTCGAGGATGAGGATATGGTGCGTGCGGTTGCGGAACGCGCATTGACCCGCGCGGGTTATAGCGTCGTCACCGCCTCGCAGGGCGAGGAGGGGCTTGAGCGTTTTGCGCAAATGGAGAAGGTCGATTTGATCATCAGCGACGTTGTGATGCCGACGATGGACGGTCCGGCGATGGTGCGCGCGATGCGTGCCAAGCGGCCCGACCTGCCGGTCTTGTTCATGTCGGGCTATGCCGAGGAGCAGCTCCGCCAGTCGATCGACATCGACGATGTCGCCTTCCTGCCGAAACCCTTTTCGGTCGCACAACTCGCCGAGGCGACGTCGGCGGCGCTCGACGAGGCTGCGCATCGGGTGTCCAATGGCCAGTAATAACCGCATCCTGCTCGTCGAGGACGATGTGCTGATCGGCATGATGCTCGCCGACATGTTCGACGCGCTCGACCTTCCCGAACCCGCGCAGGCGACAAGCAACGAAGAGGCGCTGGCGCTGATTGCGGCCGAGCCGCTGGCCGGCGCCCTCGTCGATATCAACCTCGGCGAGGAAAAAGGCTGGCCGGTCGCCGACGCGCTCGCCGAACGCGGCATTCCCTTTGCCTTCACCTCGGGGGGCGGCGACGTCATTCCGGCCGCGCACGCGCATCGCAAGCTGATCACCAAGCCGTTCCGGATCAGCGATATCGAGGCGGCACTGGACGAGTTTGGTTCTGATTGACCGTCGCCCCCGCGAAGGCGGGGGCCGCTGGCAACCTTGCGTAAAGTCGATTGCGGCTCCTGCCTTCGCGGCGACGACGAAAATAATTTGTTCCCCGCTTGTTCCATGAGAACAAATGTGGCACATAGTTCCGGCGTTGCGATGCTTCTGCTGTCGCTCTAGAGCTGGAAAGGACGGCAAATGGCCGGACAATTGTCACTCGTCGAATCGGGGAAATCAGTGAACAACACGGACAGGCAGAAGGCGCTCGACGCCGCGCTCGCGCAGATCGATCGCGCGTTCGGCAAGGGCTCGGTAATGAAATTGGGCTCGAAGGAAACGATGCAGGTCGAGTCGATCTCGACCGGCTCGCTCGGCCTCGATATCGCGCTCGGCGTCGGCGGCCTGCCGCGCGGCCGCGTCATCGAAATCTATGGCCCCGAAAGCTCGGGCAAGACGACGCTCGCGCTGCACACGCTCGCCGAAGCGCAGAAGGGCGGCGGCACCGTCGCCTTCGTCGACGCCGAACATGCGCTCGACCCCGTCTATGCCCGCAAGCTTGGCGTCAACATCGACGAACTCATCGTGTCGCAGCCCGACACGGGTGAACAGGCGCTCGAAATCGTCGACACGCTGGTGCGCTCGAACGCGATCGACGTGCTCGTCGTCGATTCGGTCGCCGCGCTCGTTCCGCGCGCCGAAATCGAAGGCGAAATGGGCGACAGCCACGTCGGGCTTCAGGCACGTTTGATGTCGCAGTCGCTGCGCAAGCTCACCGGTTCGATCAGCCGCTCGCGCTGCATGGTGATCTTCATCAACCAGCTGCGCATGAAAATCGGCGTGATGTACGGCAACCCCGAAACCACGACCGGCGGCAACGCGCTCAAATTCTACGCGTCGGTCCGTCTCGACATCCGCCGCACCGGCCAGATCAAGAATGGCGACGAGATCGTCGGCAACACCACGCGCGTGAAGGTCGTGAAGAACAAGGTCGCGCCGCCGTTCAAGCAGGTCGAATTCGACATCATGTACGGGCAGGGCATTTCGAAGATCGGCGAGATTCTCGATCTGGGCGTCAAGGCCGGCATCGTCGAGAAATCGGGCGCCTGGTTCAGCTATGATTCGATCCGCATCGGACAGGGCCGCGAAAATTCGAAAACCTTCCTCAAGGACAATCCCGAACTGATGGACCGGCTCGAAACCGCAATCCGCGGCCGGACCGAGGCGGTCGCCGAAGAAATGATGGCCGGCCCCGACGACGAGGGCGACGACGACAATTGATAGCCATCCGGCCGGTTCGCCTTTGGCGGGTCGGCCGGGGAAACGGCGGCGGGCCCCAATGCCCCTTGGACCTGTGTCCTCTCCCCACAGGTCGGCCCGCCTGCCGTTGATCCTTGCCTGATGACCGCAAGCGGGTACAACGCGCCATGCCCGCGATCCGCCTCTTCGGCCTTCCCACCGACATCAACAGCAGCTTCGAACGCGGCGCCGCCGCCGGCCCCGCCGCGATCCGCGCTGCGCTGTGGAGCGACCGCGGCAATATGGCGAGCGAGCTCGGCCCCGAGATCGGCCCCGACATCGCGCTCACCGACGACGGCGACCTCCCGCTGACTGAAGACACGCCGAGCGACGACGCCGCTATCCGTCGTTACATCGCGTATGTGCGCGAAGATGGAGAAGTTCCGCTCGCCCTCGGCGGCGACCATGCGGTGACCTTCCCGCTCGTCGAAGCCGCGGCAACCTGCTTCGGGCCGGTGACGATCCTCCACTTCGACGCGCACCCCGACCTCTACGACGATTTCGCGGGCAACCCGCGCAGCCACGCCTCGCCCTTTGCCCGCATCTGCGAGGCGGGCCACGCCAAGCGGCTGGTGCAGGTCGGCATCCGCACGCTCAACAATCATTGCCGCGAACAGGCGGCGCGCTTCGGGGTCGAGATTATCCCGATGGCCGGTTTTACCGCGGATACCGTGCCGGTGCTCGATGGACCGCTCTATATCTCGATCGATCTCGACGGGCTCGACCCGTCGGCGGCGCCCGGGGTCGCGCATCCCGAGCCGGGCGGGCTGACGGTACGGGAGATGCTTGCCGTATTACACAAGCAGACGGCGCCGATCGTCGGCGCCGATATCGTCGAACTTCATCCCGGCCGCGATATCGGCGATGTCACCGCGATCCTTGGCGCCAAGCTGGTGCGCGAACTGGCGGCGCTGATCGACCGCAACGGTACTTACAAGAATTGACCCTTTGAGGAGAGCGCCATGAGCCTGATCGTCCATCATCTGAACAACAGCCGCTCGCAGCGCATCCTGTGGCTGCTCGAGGAGATCGGTGCGCCGTACGAGATCCGATATTACGACCGTGATGCGGTGACCAACCTCGCCCCGCCCGAACTCATCGCGGTCCATCCGCTCGGCAAGTCTCCGGTGATCGAGGACGACGGCCGCGTCATCACCGAATCGGGCGCGATCACCGAATATTTGTGCGAGCGGCATGGCGGCGGCGCGCTGGTTCCCGAACGCGGCAGCGACGATCATATCAGCCACCTCGAATGGCTGCATTTCGCCGAAGGGTCGGCGATGACGCCGATCCTGCTGCGCATCTATACCGCCCGCCTTGGCGAAGCCGCCGCGCCGATCGAGCCGCGCATTTCGCAGCAGCTCGATTCGCATTTCGCCTATATGGAAAGCCGCGTCGGCGAAAATGGGCATTTCATCGGCGACAGCCTGTCGGCGGCCGACATCATGCTGAGCTTCCCCGCCGAAATCGCGATCATGCAGGGCATGGCGCCGCGCTATCCGAAGCTCGCGAGCTTTGTGAACGCGTGTCATGGCCGCCCCGCCTGGCAGCGCGCGCGCGAAAAGGGCGGCGCCTATTATGGCTATTGATCGCCGGGTGCGCCGCCACCGCCTGCTCGTGGCGGCCGCTTGGCTTCTCCCTATCCCAGCGGCACTTGCCGCGCCGCCGGTGGTTGCGCCCGAAGTCGAGCGCGAGGTTATCGCGCCCGAAGGCGTAACGTTCCAGCCCGTCCCGGCCGACGAGGAAGGCGCGATCGATCGGTTCGCCGCCTATACGATGGCGCTGGCGAAACGCGATTATGCGAGCGCCTATGCAATGCTGCGCCTGTCGTTCCAGGCGTCGAACCCGCGGCTCGAATGGGAAATGAACCAGCGCAAGCGTGCCGGGCTGTGGGCCGACGGCACGATCCGTATCTTGCGCCTCAGCTGGTATCTCGATCCCGCGGGCCAGCCCGCCGGGCTTTACGCGGCCTTCGATTTCCGCGGCGATCGCGCGGACAAGACGATGGATTGCGGTTATGTCGTCGTCCACCGCGCGACGCCGGTTGCGGGCTGGACGGTGGTGCGGACCGACACCTCCGAAGTGCCCGCCAACCTGATCGAAGACGGGGTTCCCAAGGCCGATGTGCTGCGCGAACTGCCCTGCTATCTGGGCAAGGGGATCGCGACCAACTTCTGACCGATTGGCCCGATGATCGTCATCGACACGAACCGGCTTGTCGCATCGCCGCAAAATCCCTAATTCGCGCGCATGACATCGACCAATGACATTCGCCGCTCGTTCCTCGACTATTTCGCGGGGACCGGCCACCATATCGAACCGTCGGCGCCGCTGGTGCCGTACAACGACCCGACGTTGATGTTCGTCAACGCCGGGATGGTGCCGTTCAAGAATGTCTTCACCGGGCTGGAAAAGCGTCCGTACAGCACTGCGGCGTCGTCGCAGAAATGCGTGCGCGCCGGCGGCAAGCATAATGACCTCGACAATGTCGGCTTCACCGCGCGGCACCATACCTTCTTTGAAATGCTGGGGAATTTCTCCTTCGGCGACTATTTCAAGGAACAGGCGATCCATCACGCTTGGTCGCTGGTCACCAAGACCTGGGGCCTTGCGCCCGAGCGGCTGACCGTCACCGTCTATCACACCGACGACGAGGCGTTTGACCTGTGGAAGAAGATCGCGGGCCTGCCGGAAGAGCGGATCATCCGCATCGCGACGAGCGACAATTTCTGGTCGATGGGCGACACGGGTCCGTGCGGGCCGTGCAGCGAAATCTTCTATGACCATGGCGACCATATCTGGGGCGGCCCCCCGGGATCGCCCGAGGAAGACGGCGACCGCTTCGTCGAAATCTGGAACCTGGTGTTCATGCAGTATGACCAGCGCGGTCCCGGCGACCGCGTCGACCTGCCGCGGCCGAGCATCGACACCGGCATGGGGTTGGAGCGCGTCGCCGCGGTGCTGCAGGGCGTCCACGACAATTATGACACCGACACGTTCAAGGCGCTGATCGCGGCGTCGGTCGACCTGACCGGCGTCCCCGCCGAGGGCGCGACGCAGGCAAGCCATCGCGTGATCGCCGATCACCTCCGCGCGTCGAGCTTCCTTGTCGCCGACGGCGTGCTGCCGTCGAACGAGGGGCGCGGTTATGTGCTGCGCCGGATCATGCGCCGCGCGATGCGTCACGCGCATCTGCTCGGCGCCAAGGATCCGCTGATGTACCGGCTGCTGCCGTCGCTGACCGCCGAGATGGGCGCCGCCTATCCCGAGCTGATCCGCGCGCAGCCGCTGATTGCCGAGACATTGGAGCGCGAGGAAACGAAGTTCCGTCAGACGCTCGACAAGGGATTGCGCCTGCTCGACGAGGCGACGGTCGGGATGTCCGCGGGCGCGACGCTGCCCGGCGATGTCGCGTTCAAGCTCTACGACACCTTCGGCTTTCCCTACGATCTGACCGAGGATGCGCTGCGCACGCAGGACATCGCGGTCGACCGCGCCGGGTTCGATGCCGCGATGGCGCAGCAGAAGGTGGCGGCGCGCGCGGCGTGGAAGGGCAGCGGGCAGAAGGCGTCGGAGGAAATCTGGTTCGACCTCGCCGAAGCCAATGGCAGCACCGAATTCACCGGCTATGGCGCCACCGCGGGCGAGGGCCAGGTGATTGCGCTGGTCAAGGATGGCGTGCCCGTCGACGAAGCCAAGGCCGGCGACGAACTGGTCGTTCTGACCAACCAGACGCCCTTTTATGGCGAGAGCGGCGGCCAGATGGGCGACGCGGGCACGCTCGCGACGCTCGAAGGCGCCAAGGCTTCGGTCAGCGACACCGGCAAACCGCTCGGACGGCTGCATGCGCATACGGCGAAGCTGGAGGCCGGCAGCCTGAAGGTCGGCGATACGGTCCAGTTGTCGGTTGATGCCGCGCGGCGCGACCGCATTCGCGCCAATCACAGCGCGACGCACCTTGTGCATGCCGCGCTGCGCAATCGGCTGGGCGGGCATGTCACGCAAAAGGGCAGCCTCGTCGCCGAGGATCGCTTCCGCTTCGACTTCTCGCACCCCAAGGCGCTGACGCCCGAGGAAATCGCCGACGTTGAAGCCGATGTGAACGCGCAAATCCGTGGCAACGAGGCGGTGACGACGCGACTGATGACCCCCGACGATGCTGTCGCGGCGGGCGCGCTGGCGCTGTTCGGCGAGAAATATGGCGACGAGGTGCGCGTGCTCAGCATGGGGGCGGCGGACGATCATAGCTATTCGGTCGAGCTGTGCGGCGGCACGCATGTGCGGGCGCTTGGCGACATCGCCTTGTTCAAGATCATCAGCGAGTCCGCGGTTTCGTCGGGCGTGCGGCGCATCGAGGCGCTGACCGGCGATGCCGCGCGCCAGTGGTTGAACGGCCGCGACGAGGCGCTCAAGGCGGCTGCGGCGGCGCTCAAGACCTCGCCCGACGATGTGCCGGCGCGTGTTGCGCAGCTCGCCGAGGCGCTCAAGAAGGCCGAGCGCGAACTGGCCGATGCGAAAAAGGCGCTCGCCCTTAGCGGTTCTGGGGGCGGCGGTGGCGGCGCGGCGGCTGGTCCCGCGGTCGAGCAGGTCGGCGATACGGCGTTCCTGGCGCAGGTTGTCGACGGGCTCGATCCGAAGGACCTGCGCGGCACGGTCGACGGGCTGAAGAAGCAGGTCGGCAGTGGCGTCGCGATGCTGGTCGCGGTCAACGACGGGCGCGCTTCGGTCGCGGTTGGTGTGACCGACGACAAGACGGGCAGCCTCAGCGCCGTCGACCTCGTCAAGGCCGCGGTTGCGGCGCTTGGCGGGCAGGGCGGCGGCGGGCGGCCCGACATGGCGCAGGGCGGCGGACCCGACGGCGGCGCAGCGAACGACGCCGTCGCGGCGGTCAAAGCCGCGCTCGCTTGAAACCGACCAAGAAGACGCGGCGCATCGATCATGCCGAACGGCTGATCGCCGCGCCGCTGGTCGATGTCTTTTCGGCGTTCACGAGCGCGGCGAAGCTCGCGATATGGTTGCCGCCCGAGGGGGCGACAGGGACGTTCGAGCACGTCGACCTGCGCGCAGGCGGCGGCTTTTTGATGCGGCTGACCTTTGACGACGCCGATGTCGAGACCAAGAGCGACGACGATAGCGACGTTGTGGAAGTCTATATTCCGACACTCGACGACGGGCGGTTGGTGGTGTGGCAGGTCGAATTCGAGTCCGACGATCCGCGCTTTTCGGGGACGATGGAGATGCACTGGTATCTGTCGCGGCAGAGCGGCGGCACGCTGGTCACGATCGACGCGCATCATGTGCCGCCGGGGATTTCGGCGAAGGATCATGTCGAGGGGTTGAATAGCTCGCTGGCGAATTTGGCGGGGGTGGTGGAAGCGGTTAAGTAACTCCCCGTTTCCGCTCGCATCGAGCGAAGTCGAGATGCCCGTCAGTACGGCGCCACCCCGATGGGTGTCTCGACTTCGCTCGACACGAACGGAATTGGTGGGCAGCCCTAACCTTCGACCCCCTTCGCTTTCCCCCACGCCCGCGCGGCCGTGTAACCCAGATAACCCGTGCCGAAGAGCGCGTAGAGCGACTCCGGGATACCCGCGAGATAGGCGTTCATGCCGTCGGCGATCCCCTTCGCCATTTCGGGACGCGCGGCGGCGATCAGGCCCATCGGGATCGCCCACAGCAAGAGCACATACATGACATAGAGGAAGCTCGGCCGCGCGCGGCTGGTCCACGGGTCGGCGCTGTTCGCCTCGGCGACGATCGCAGTCATTCGGGTGCGGATCGCTTCCATCTCCTGGCTGCCCTCCATCTTCAGCAACTCAAGCTTGGCGCGGTCGCGCGCTTCAGGGTCGGGGATGATCTTGTCGATCAGCTTGGCGATGGGGCCGATCAGGCCTTCGATAATGCTCATGGTCCTTTTCCTTTTTGCTAGAGAATCCTCACAACTTCACTCGGAATCGACATGTCGGCGGGGTCAGTGCTCGCCGATGCGATTGGCCAGCCAGCCGTAGAGGAAGGCTTCCTGGCTCGGGCGGCGTTCGGCGAGCGCGATGTAGAGTTCGCCTTGCAGCGCCTCCATCGCGCGCAGGAGGACGGTTTCGCCGTCCTTGCCGCGCGCTTTCAGGAAACCGTCGAGCGCCGACAGCGTGCGCGGGCCCACCTCGCGATCGACCGCGATGTCGGGATAGTCGCGCGCCGCGCGGTTGAGCGCGTTGAGCGCGCGCTGGAGGAAACCCGCCGCGGTGCCGGTGCCCATATTGACGCCGGTGTCGAACAATTCGGCGGCGATTTTGGAGGCGCGCAGCGCGACCTTGTCGAAGCCGGGACGCAGCCAATAGAGGCGGCGATAGATTGCGGCGGCCTCGCCGCGCGGCAGCTCGCGCATCGCGCCGGCATAGCCTTGCGCGCGTGCGACCGCCTCGGTGATCCCCCAGCAGGTCGGGCCGCCGCGGTCGGCGGGGTGGTTTACATATCGGCCTTCGCGGTCGATGACGGCATCGATCAAGATATCTGCATCGCAGGCAGACGGGTCTGGTCTTGGCATGATTCGCTCCTGTGGTTTGTTGGGCAGGTGAAACGAACCATATGGGAATATTGTAGGAAAGGATTTTCGCCATGCGGGCTTTGCAAATACGCGAATTGCTGTCCGATCATGCGGGGGCGGCGCTTGCGGATTTGCCCGTACCTTTGCCCGGACCCGGCGAAGTTCGTGTGCGGGTGCGCGCGGCGGCAGTGAATTTCCCCGACCTTTTGATGACCGGCGGTGGCTATCAGTTGAAGCCCGACCTGCCGTTCGTGTCCGGGCTGGAATTCGCGGGCGAGGTCGATGCGGTGGGCGAGGGCGTCGACGGCTGGGCGTCAGGCGACGTTGTGATCGGCGGCAACCGGTTCGGCGCGATGGCTGAATATGCCGTCGTTCCGGCGGCAAACCTTCGCCGCAAGCCCGAACGACTGAGCTGGGACGAGGCGGCCGCTTATCCGGTCGCTTATCTCACCGCTTATGTCGCGCTGGTTCGCTGCGCGCGGGTCGAGCCGGGCGAGTGGGTGCTGGTCCATGGCGCCGCGGGCGGCGTCGGGCTGGCGACGGTCGATCTGGCGAAGGCGCTGGGTGCGCGCGTGATCGCGGCGGCGAGCCGCGCCGAAAAGCGCGAAGCGATCGCGCGGCTCTACGCGCCCGATGCAGTGATTTCCGCCGGGCCGGGATTTCGCGACGAGGTGAAGGTGCTGACCGGCGGTAAGGGCGCCGATGTGATTTTCGATCCGGTCGGGGGCGACATATTCGACGAATCGACGCGCTGTATCGCGTTCGGCGGGCGCCTGCTCGTCATCGGCTTTGCATCGGGGCGCATAGCCGAGGTGTCGGTGAACATGCCGCTGATCAAGGGCTTCTCGGTCGTCGGGGTGCGCGCGGGCGAATATGGGCGGCGCTTTCCCGAGCGCGGAGCGGAGAATGTCGCGGCGATCGATGCGCTCGCCGCCGCCGGGAAAATCCGGCCGCATGTCCATGCGTCGCTCGACCTCGCCGACTGGCGAGAGGGCTTTGCGATGCTCGAGCGGCGCGAGGTGGTGGGCAAGGTCGTGCTGAAACCGTGACGAGCCGAAGCCGCTGCCATAGTTTTGCGACACAGGAGCTGCCATGTCCTCGGCGGGGCGTCCCGGCGCTATTGCCGATATGACCAAAGGACATGGAATGAAGAAATTGACGATGATCGCCGCTTCGATCGGTATGGCTGTTCCAGGCATCGCTGCCGCGCAGCCGCCGCAGGATGGCGGCCGCATGTTCGCGATGATCGACGCCAATAGCGACGGCAAGCTCGATAAGGCCGAGATCACCAAGATGGCTGAAATGCGCGCCCAGCAGCAGGGCGATCCGACGATGGCCTCGCCCGAAAAGGTCGATGCCTTCATCAAGTTTCTCGATGCGAACGGCGACGGCGTGGTCGACAAGGCCGAACTGGCCGCGAAGCAAAAGGCGCGGGCCGAACCGCCGCCGCCGGCGGAGGAGGGTCAGCCCTAAAAGAGCGTCCAGAGCGGGTTGGCGGGGTCGGCGAGGAGTTTGGCGGTCAGGGCGAAGGACATGACCACAAGCAGCGGCCGCACCCCGCGCCCACCGAAACGGATCGCGAGCCGCGCGCCGAGCTGGTTGCCCGCGACATTGGCGGCGGCCATCGAGAGGCCGAGCAGCCACAGGACATGACCGCCGATAATCATCGCGAGCAGGCCGGCGACATTGGTCGCGAGGTTGAGGAACTTTGCGTTGCCGATCGCGCGAACGAGCCCGAGCCCGCCGAGCGCGACGAGGGTGAGCGTCAGGAACGAGCCCGCGCCCGGGCCGAAGAAGCCGTCGTAGAAGCCGAGCGCCGTAACGATGAGGGTGAGCCCGAGCGGGCCGACGCGCGCGTGGCGATCGACGCTGCTCATCGGCGGCGCGAGCAGGAAATAGAAGCCCATCGCGATGAGCAGCAGCGGGACGAGCGCGGCGAGGAAATCGGACCGGACATATTGGACCGCGGTCGCGCCGAGCACCGAGCCGGCAAAGGCTCCCGCCGCGGGCCATGCGAAGCGGCGAAGATCGACATGCCCCGCGCGCCAGAAGGTCAGGAAGGCCGAGCCGGTGCCGATCGTGCTTTGCAGCTTGTTCGTCGCGATCGCCGAGACCGGCGGAACGCCGACCGCCATCAACGCGGGAATGGTGAGGAGGCCCCCGCCGCCCGCCATCGCGTCGACCGTTCCGGCAAGAAAGGCGACGCCGATCAGGAAGGCGAAGATTTCGGGGGCGAATTCCATGCCGGCGCTCCTAGATGCGATCGCCTGGCTTGGCCAGCATGGAGCGGCGCCGCATAGCAATGCGGCAGACGCGCTGCGTCACACCGGCGTGTCGAGCTCGGCAAGGCGGCGCGGGAGAGTGAAGCCCGCACCGAAGCGGTCGCCGGGCTCCCCGATCATCTCGCTGCGCCCCGAATACCAGGCCTGCCCGGCGACCCGGACGCGCGACACGGCATCGAGTCCGGCTCCGTTCATCGCGGCGAGTGTCCCGACGAAGCCTTCGCCCGATACGCCCCGGATTTCGCAGCTGTCTCCCACTGTCATCTCGTCCTTCGCTGCGGCGAGCGCGATACGCGCCGTTACCCCGCTGCCGGTCGGGGAGCGGTCGATCTGTCCATCGGCGAAGATGCAAAGATTGTAGCTGGGCTGGCCGCCATGCATGCCGAGCGCCACATCGTCGGTCAGGATCGTGCCGTAGAGAAAGCCGAGATCGGGTTCGGTCGGATGGACGATGGGCCCGTTGGCGCGGATCGCCTCGGTGATCGCGGTCGCGGCCTGTACGAGCTCTGCCAGCGGCGTTTCCATCAGCGACAGGCCGATGCGGCTCGCGGGCAGGATCGCGTAGAAGGCGCCCCCGAAAGCGATGTCGACGTGGACCGGGCCGCGGCCGGGAACCTCAACAGTCCGATCGAGCGCGCTCGCAAAAGATTCGACGCTCTCGAATGCGACACGGGTGACGCCGGCTTCGTCCGTCTCGACATCGACCTGGATGACGCCGCAAGGGGCCTCGAGCCCGAAGCGGGCCTTGCCGTCAACGCGCGCGACGCGCCCCGTGTCGACCGCCCAGCGGCCGATCGCGATGGTCGCGTGGCCGCACATCGTGCTATATCCTTCCTGATGCGTGAAGAGCACCGCAAGGTCGGCCCCCGCTGCGCAGGGCTCGGTCGGGATCACGCCGTACATGCCGTCATGCCCGCGCGGTTCGAGCATCAGCATCGTGCGCAGGTGATCGAAGCGTGTCTGGGCATCGCGCCTTTTTTCCAGGATCGTGTTGCCGGCGAGTGGGGGATATCCGGCCTCGACGATACGGACGGGCTCGCCTGCGGTGTGCATGTCGACGATGCGGATGATCGTGGTTTCGCGATTCGATGTCATATCCGTATCTCAGTCGAGCGCGGCGCTTCAGGCAAGCACGATCTGCGCCGCCTGGAATAGGAAGGTCGCGCCGATGATCGTGACGATCCAGCGGCGGCCGGCGCGGAAGTGCGCGTCGCTGATGCGGTCGAGGATAAATGCCCGAAAGGATGGAAGTCAGAAATGCGGCCGCAACGATCAGAAGGCCCGCCTGCATATCCCCGCGCTTTCCGCTCGTGCGCTGCCCGCGCGTTAATGGGGTGGACGACGCCGATGCGTCGCGCCCGGCCCCGATGGCGCGCTATCCTGTCAGGATGCTGTCAGATTGTCCGTTAAATTGGTCGGGACGAGAGGATTCGAACCTCCGACCCCCACACCCCCAGTGTGATGCGCTACCAGGCTGCGCTACGTCCCGACCGGGCCCCCGTAAGGGCAGGCGAGGCCCCTAGCGCGGGTTGGCGGACGATGCAAGCGGGGATGGCGCGTTATTGCCTCGATTGACGGGGCGGGGTTGATATGGCGGGTATCATTCCCATTTCGGCCACGCTTGCCAAGGGGGAGGGGCGCAGCGACCGGTTGCGCGGGGCTTCCCTGCGTGATAGGCGCCGCGCCATATTTGCGTGCCGGTTCCGCAAGGGGAATTGGCAATGCTTACGAACGGAAAGTTTTTCACTCATGTCGACGCAATTGCTTCTGACCCAGGCGGCCGGATCGGGCGGCGGGGCTGCCGGTTTCCTGATGCTGGTTCCCTATCTGCTGATCTTCGCGGTGTTCTGGTTCTTCCTGATCCGCCCGCAGCAGGTCCGCGCCAAGGAACATCGCGCCAAGGTCGCGGCGGTGAAGCCGCGCGACCAGGTCGTGACCGGCGGCGGCATCGTCGGCAAGATCACGCGCGTCGACGATGATTTCGTCGATGTCGAAATCGCACAGGGCGTGAAGATCAAGGTCGTCAAGTCGACCCTCGCCGACGTCCTGCAGCCCGGTGGCAAGCCCGCCAACGACTGACGCGGCGGGCCCCGCGTCCTTCGCGGTCCCGCTCTTGCTATCGGATTTCTAGACCATGCTCGATTTCCCGCGCTGGAAGACCATCGGCATCAGCATCATCCTGCTGCTCGGTATCCTTTTTTCCATCCCCAGCTTCCTGCCTGAAAAAACGAGGGACAGCCTGCCGTCGTTCCTGCAGGCGAAGGTCAATCTGGGCCTCGACCTTGCCGGCGGCAGCCACTTGCTGCTTGAAGCCGACATCGCCGACCTTCGCAAGACGCAGCTCGCGAATATGGAGAAGACCGTGCGCGCCGCGATGCGCGGCGAAAGCGGACCCGACGACGATATCGCGATCGGCGAACTGTCGACCGCGGGCGGCAAGATCAGCTTCCTCGTCCGCGATCTCGCGAAGCTCGACGAAGCTCGCGAGCGGCTGTTCAGCGAAACGCGCGGCGCGCAGCTGACGGGCCAGCGCGACTGGAACATCACGGTCGTCGATTCGACGCGGATCGAGATGACCCCGACGGGAGCCGGGCAGGCACAGGCCGTCGCGAACGCGATGGATACCGCGCGCGATATCATCGACAAGCGCGTCAATGCGCTCGGCACGCGCGAACCGACGATCATTCGCGAAGGCGACGACCGCGTCGTCGTGCAGGTCCCCGGCCTGCAGGACCCGGCCGCGCTGAAGGAACTGATCGGCAAGACCGCACGGCTTGAATTCCGAATGGTCGACGCCAACGCCGACCCCGCCGAAGCCGCCGCGGGCCGCGTTCCCGTCGGCAGTGAAATCGTCCCCTATGCCGAGGGCGAGGGCAGCGGCGCCGCGTTCGAAGTGCTGCGCCGCCAGGTGATGATCAGCGGCGAGCAGCTGATCGACGCCAAGCAAAGCTATGATCCCCAGAACAACCAGCCGGTCGTTTCGATCCGGTTCGATTCGGGCGGGTCGAGCACCTTTGCGAAGGTGACGGCGCAGAGCGTCGGCAAGCGTTTCGCGATGGTGCTCGACGGCAAGGTGCTGTCGGCGCCGTCGATCAACGAACCGATCCTCGGCGGCAGTGCGCAGATTTCGGGCAGCTTCAGCGTCGCGAGCGCCAACGCACTGGCGATTTCGCTGCGCTCGGGCGCGCTGCCGGTGAAGATGACCGTCGTCGAGGAACGCACGGTGACCCCGGAACTCGGTGCCGATTCGATCCGCAAG
Source organism: Sphingopyxis sp. BE235 (assembly GCF_031457175.1). NCBI lineage: Bacteria > Pseudomonadati > Pseudomonadota > Alphaproteobacteria > Sphingomonadales > Sphingopyxidaceae > Sphingopyxis > Sphingopyxis sp. BE235. Next base: position 136,499 of record NZ_JAVDWC010000005.1, on the reverse strand, counting down.
GGCGCGATCGCGGGGATCATCGCCACGGTGTCGGTGCTGGTGCTGATGCTCGTCGTTTATGGCCGCTTCGGCGTCTATGCGTGCGTCGCGCTGGTCTTCAACGTCTTCCTGATCATCGCGGTCATGGCGGCGTTCAACGCGACATTGACGCTGCCGGGGATCGCGGGCTTTGTGCTGACGATCGGCGCCGCGGTCGACGCGAACGTGCTGATCAACGAACGCATACGCGAGGAACTGAAACGCGGGCGAAAGGTGTTTCAGGCGATCGAGCTCGGTTATTCGGAAGCCAGCCGCGCGATTTTCGACGCGAACGTCACCAATGTCATCGCCGCCGCGTTGATGTTCTGGTTCGGTTCGGGCCCGATCAAGGGCTTCGCGGTGGTTCTGACCATCGGGATCGTCACCAGCGTCTTCACCGCCGTTACCGTCACGCGCATGTTCGTAGCCCATTGGCTGCGGACCAAGCGCCCGACGTCGATCAATATTTAAGGGAGCGAAACGATGCGCTTGCTGAAACTCGTTCCTGACGACACCAACATCGATTTCCTGCGGTGGCGGAAAGTCGCGTCATTCATGAGCTTTTTCCTCGTGGCCGTGTCGATCGCACTGGTCGCCGTGAAGGGCCTGAACCTCGGCGTCGACTTCGTCGGTGGCCAGTCGGTTCGCGTTGAATTCACTCAGGGGATGCCGCCAATCGACGAAATTCGCGAAAAGGTCGGCGACATCGGCCTTGGCGAAGCGACGATCCAGCAGTTCGGATCGGACAAGGCGGTGTCGATCCGCACCGCGCTCCCTGACGGCGACAAGGCCGCCGCCGAGCGCGCGGGGCAGCAGCTGGTATCGGGCATTCAAAAAGCCTTCCCGACCGCGAAGACCGGCTCGGTCGAAACCGTTTCGGGCAAGGTCTCGGGAGAATTGATACGAACCGGGGCGATCAGCCTGGGCCTCGCGATCCTCGGCATTTCCATATATATATGGATACGCTTCGAATGGCAGTTCGGCGTCGGTGCGCTTGGCCGCCTGTTCCATGAGGTATCGCTGACCTTCGGCCTGTTCGCGGTGACGCAGATGCAGTTCGACCTGAACAGCGTCGCGGCGCTGCTGACCATCGTCGGCTATTCGCTGAACGACACGATCGTCGTTTATGATCGAATTCGCGAGAATCTGAAAAAATACCGCAAGATGGAGATCGTTCCGCTTCTCAATCTCAGCATCAACGAAACGCTGTCGCGTACGGTCATGACGACGGTCGCCATGGTCCTGGCGCTCGGCATGCTGTTGCTCTTTGGCCCGGACGTGATTTTCGGCTTTACCGCGGCAATGCTGTTCGGCGTGTTTATCGGCGGCTATTCGTCGGTGCTGATGTCGACCCCGGTGCTCGTGTGGCTGAAGGTCGGGCCGCACAGCTTCGTGCCGCGCACGACGGCCGGGATGGACGGCGGCGAGCGTGTCGAGCGCAAGGACGACGGCGCGGTCGTCTGAGGCCCGTAGCTTTTAAAAAACGGCGCCGGCCTGCTCTGCGAGTGGGCCGGCGTTGCCGTATCTAGCGACTTGCGCAGCGGCGGAGATGCGCGGCGAGTTCGCGGCCGTTGCGGTCCCAGTCGAAGCGGCCGCCAAGGCTGGCCGCGACGTCGGACGGTGAGGCCGGGGCCGCGAGGATTGCCCGCACGGCTTCGGCAATCGCGCCCGGTGTGCGCGGGGCGATCCGCCCGGCGATTGGCGACGTTACCAGCTCGGCGGCGCCGCCCGCGTCGCTGATCACGATGGGCGTGCCGCAAGCGAGCGCCTCGACCCACGCATTGGCGAGGCCTTCGCTGACCGACGGCATCACGACAAGGTCGGCGGCGCGATAAAGCTGCGGCAGGTCGGCGTTGGCGACGGGGCCCATGAAGTGGACGCGGGTTGCGACACCAAGCTTTTGCGCGAGCGCGCGGTAACGGCCTTCCTCATCGCCCGCGCCGGCAAGCCAATAGTGGACGTCGGGCAGCGCGGGCAGCGCCTCGATTACAAGCGCCTGACCCTTGCGTTCGATCAGCGCGCCGACGGTGAGGATTGCGGGGCTGGCGTCCATGCCGAGCGCTGCGCGCGCGGCGGCACAGTCGCCGGGGTGGAAGCGTGCGGTGTCGATGCCGGTGTAGTGGACGGCGACTTTCGCCGGGTCGATGCCGATCGCGGCCATGTCGCCGCGCATCGCTTCGGAGACGGCAAGCAGGCCCGCGGCTTTCCTGCCCGCTTCGATCACCTGCGACTGCGTCGCCGGGTCATGGCCGAAGTGGCTGATGTCGGCGCCGCGCGCCTTGGTCGAAAAGGGGAGGCCGAGCGCGTCCGCGACACGCATCGCGGCGGGGCCGTCGGGATAGAAGAATTGCGCGTCGATCACGTCGAAGGACTGGCCGCGCACCCCAGACAGCACGGCGTTTGCGACTTTTGCCGGATTGAATCTTGCTCCGATCCGCGGGATCAACGTGAAGCGCGGGCGGAGGACGGTGAGGCCGTTCCAGCCCTCCCTTCGCGGGAGGCTACGGAGCGCGCGATAGCGTTTGTGGAGTGAGAGCGGGAAGGGTGGCAAGCCGACCGGCGCGACGATCGTGAGGTCGATGCCCGGCTGCGCCGCGAGCGCGCGCAGGCTTTTTTCGACGAACAGGCCGAAGTTGGGCCGCGCGGCGTCGGGGAACAACGTCGCGATCGACAGGACGCGGAGTGGCGGAGCGGCGGACACTCAGAGCGTGCGGAGCAGGCGGACGGCGACAGCGGCCCACGGCGGGTTGCTAACGACCTGCTGGCGCTGGCCGGTGCCGAGCGGGAGCAGGTGCAGCTTTTCGCCGTCGACGTTGAGCAGGCGCGCGAAAAAGAAGCGGCCGGCGGGGCGCGGAACGAGCAGGTCGCGGTTGAGCACGCTCGCCCAGTCGCCCTCGATGCGGCGGCACCAGATTTCATCGCCCGCGCGATAGTCGCCGATCGACGAGGTGACGCGCACCGCGACCATATCCTCGCCCGGGCGGGCGGTCAGCGCCTGTTCGACGCGCGTCGGCGCCTGTGCGCCCTCGGCGCCGAGCAGCGCCGTGATCGTGAGCTGCGTGTCCTGCGGTAACTGGACGAGTTCGGCGGCGTCGACGCCGAGCGCCGCGGCGATGCGGTTCATCCAGCCGAGCGAGAGGGTGCGCGTCCCCGTTTCGAGGCGGCCGATCGTCTGCGCCGTCGTCGGCGGAACGCAGCGCTGGCCGACCTCCTCGAGCGTCAGGCCCTTGGCGCGGCGGACCGAGCGGATGCTGTTGATCATCGCAAAACCCTCAAATAACCAAATCGGTTTCTTCTTTCCTACAAAATATTCCAGTGTCAAGCCCGGCGTGCAGCAAAGGAGAATCGCATGACCGCACGCCGCCTTGAAACGCATCTTCACCCCGACGACCGGATCGATCCGGGCAAGGCGGGGCCGCAGGTGATGCGCCATGTGACGGTCAACGTCGGCGAAAGCCCGATCGCCTGGCTGGCATCGCGCGGGCTGCTGACGGCGGCGCAATTGGGTGCGGGCGAAAGGCTGCGCGGCGATTATGAGCGCGCGGGGCTGGCGGCGCGGGTGACGATGCGTTGGGATGCGGCACCGCCGGGAAAGAACCGCGGCGGCGCGCGCGCGTCCGACGCGTCGCTGGCGCGGATCGATGCGCATCGGCGCTTTCATGCGGCGCTCGACGCGGCGGGACCGGGGCTCGCGGATATCTGCTGGCGCGTCATTTGCGCGGGCGAGGGGATTGGTGGGGCCGAGAAGGCGCTGGGGTGGCCGGCGCGGTCGGGCAAGCTGGTGCTCGGGCTGGCGCTCGACCGATTGGCGCGCTTTTACGGGACGGGATGATAAAACCGCATGACTGGAAGCGACTGGAAGTTGCCGGTCCACCTTTTTACTTCGTCATCCCTGCGAAAGCGGGGACCCAGCGAGCCGACGTTGCTACTGGGTTCCCGCTTTCGCGGGAATGACGATTGTTGGGAATGGCTCTAATCCACGCCAATGCCGACCCGTCGCGGAAGCGGAGGGCGCGACTTAACCGAGCGCCTCAACCTCTTCGGCCAGTTCCAGCCAGCGATCCTCCGCCGCCGCTTTTTCTTCACGCAGCTTGTCGAGCTTCGCCGTCAGCGCGGTAAAGCGCGCATTGTCGCGCGTGAACAGGGTGCCGTCGGAAAGGTCGATTTCGATTCCCGCCATTTCCTTTTCGATCTCCTCGATCCGGCCGGGCAGCATGTCGTAGTCGCGCTGGTCCTTGTAGCTCAATTTCTTGCGCGCGGTCGGGGGCGGCGGCGGGGCGGCGGTTGCGGCCTTGGCTTTGACGCTGTTGGGCTTGACCCGCTTCGCTTCCCAGTCGGCATAGCCGCCCGCGACGATATCGACCTTGCCCGATCCGTCGAGGCCGAGCGTCACGGTGACGGTGCGGTCGAGGAAGTCGCGGTCGTGGCTGACGAGTAGCACGGTGCCGGCATAGTCGGCGATGACTTCCTGCAAGAGGTCGAGCGTTTCGAGGTCGAGGTCGTTGGTCGGCTCGTCGAGCACGAGCAGGTTCGATTCGCGGGCGAACTCGCGTGCGAGGAGGAGGCGCGAGCGTTCGCCGCCCGAGAGCGCGCCGACGCTGGCCTCGATGACGCCGGGGTCGAAGAGGAATTCCTTCAAATAGCCCTGGATATGTTTTTTGACGCCGCGCACCTCGACCCAGTCGCCGCCGTCGGCAAGGATGTCGCGGACGGTCTTGTCGGGCGACATCAGGCTGCGCTGCTGGTCGATGACGATGCCGTCGAGCGTCGGGGCGAGGGTGATGCTGCCTGCGTCGGGCTGGATCTCGCCGGTCAGCAATTTGAGCAAAGTCGATTTGCCCGCGCCGTTTGCGCCGACGATGCCGATGCGGTCGCCGCGCTGGACGCGGAAGTCGAAATTTTTGATGATCGTGCGGTCGCCAAAGCTTTTCGAGACGCCCTCGGCGACGATCACCGATTTCGAGCGCACATCGTCGTTTGCGAGGCCGAGCTTGGCGACGCCGGGGCCGCCGATCATCGCGGCGCGGGTCGCGCGCATTTCCTTCAGCTTTTCGAGGCGCCCCTGATTGCGCTTGCGGCGAGCGGTGACGCCGCGTTCGAGCCAGTGCGCTTCGAGCCGCAGTTTCGAATCGAGGCGCTGGGCGGCGCGCGCTTCTTCGGCCGCGACGGCGTCGCTCCATTCCTCGAAGCCGCCGAAGCCGATTTCCTTGCGGCGGATGCTGCCGCGGTCGAGCCACAGGGTCTGGCGCGTCAGGCGCGTAAGGAAGGTTCGGTCGTGGCTGATCGCGACGAAGGCGCCGGTGTAACGCGCGAGCCAGCTTTCGAGCCAGTCGATCGCGGCAAGGTCGAGATGGTTGGTCGGCTCGTCGAGCAGTAACACGTCGGGGTTTTGCGCGAGTGCGCGGGCGAGCGCGGCGCGGCGACGCTCGCCGCCCGACGCACTGGCGGCGGTGCGGCTCATGTCGATGCCGAGCTGGTCGGCGATCGCGGCGACCTCATAGGCTTCGGGGGCGTTGGGCGACGCGACGGCGAAATCCATCAGCGTCGCGAAGGGACGGAAATCGGGTTCCTGTTCGAGCATCACGACATGCGTGCCGGGCACGATCACGCGCTTGCCCTTGTCGGCGTCGATCTGGCCCGCGAGCAGTTTGAGCAAGGTGGTCTTGCCCGCGCCGTTGCGCCCGATCAGCGCGAGACGGTCGCGTTCGCCGACATAGATGTCGAGGTCCTGGAACAGCCAGCCGCTGCCCTGCACAAGGCCAAGGCCTTCATAAGATAAAATCGGTGCTGCCATGATGAACGGCTCGCTACTGGCGCGTTCAGCATCATGCAAGCGCGCAGCGCACAAAGGCCGGAACGGGTTCGCTCCGTCTGCGTTACGGGGCGGACATAACAGATGACCGAAAGCCCGGTTCACAGGAGAATGAAATGACGAAGCAAATGTTCGCCGTTATGGCAACCGGACTGGCGCTGATGGCGGCAACGCCCGCGCTTGCTCAGCAGGGAGGTTCGACGGTGACAGCAGCAACGACCCAGGGCCCGATCCTGTCCTTTGCGGTCAGCGAGGAAGTGCGTTCGCGTCCCGACCAGGCGACCGTGGGCGCCGGCGTGACGACGACCGCGCCTACCGCGGTCGAATCGATGCGCGCGAATGCCGCGGCGATGGACAAGCTGATCGCCGCCGTAAAGGCGCGCGGGATCAAGGCCGAGGATATCCAGACGAGCGGCATCAACCTGTCGCCGCAGTATGACTATAATAATCGCGGTGATGGCCAGCCGCCGCGCTTCCTCGGTTATCAGGTGTCGAACAGCGTGCGCGTGACGACGTCGAAGATCGAAGACATCGGGCCGCTGCTCGACGCACTGGTCGCCGCGGGCGGCACGAACATCGACGGCCCGTCGTTCGGCATGAAGGATCCCGACGCGCAATTGGTCGGCGCGCGCGGTACCGCGATCAAGGCGGCCGAAGCGAAGGCGCAGGATTATGCGCGCCTCGCGGGCTTCCGCGACGTCGAGCTGGTGTCGATCAGCGAAGGCGGCAGCTTTGGCCCGCAGCCGCCGATGCCGATGGTGCGCATGGCGATGGATGCCGGTTCGGCAAAGGCCACGCCGGTCGAGCCGGGTCGCGTCGCCAACACGCTGACGCTGAATTTCCAGTATCGTCTGGTGAAGTAAGCCAAAGATAGGCGTCGCCCCAGCGAGAGCTGGGGCCGCTATCGACCTTGCGCTATGTCGCGAGCGATCCCAGCTTTCGCTGGGATGACGTCAAATCGCCAACTCGCCCTCGGCCCATGGCCAGGGCCGTTCGCGAAACCATTTGGTGATGATATATTTGCGGCCCTTGCGGACCTTCATCCCGTGATGAAGCGTGTCGGGGTTCGCGGTGCCGTCGAGATGGACATTGTTCCACGCGAGCAGCTTGCCGGCCTCGGGCTGATGCATCTTGCCGGTCGCGAGAAAACGCGTCGCGCCGCCCGCGCCGGGTTCGTTGAGATAGATCATCAGCGTCCAGCTGCGCTGCCCCGGTATCGCGCAATAGGTTTCCCAGTCGGCGCCGTGCGGATCGAAATAGTCGGTGTGCGCCTTGAATTCCTGTCCGACGTCGTAGCGCTGGCCCTGCATCGGCTCGCCATATTCGCGCGGGATGCCGGTGAGCTCGTGAAGGCGGTTGTTGACCGCGATCACGACCGGATCGCGATGATCGAGGTCGCAGGTCGTGCTGGTGCGAAAGGCGTCGTCGCCGTTCGGGTCGGCGATCGTCGACGGCCGCACGTCGCGGTCGATCTGCGTCATCAGCGCGGCGCAGGTTTCGGCGTCGAGGAAGCCCGACAGCATGAACTGTTGCAGCTTTGGCGTTGGCGCGCGGCGGATGCCGGGGACGGCGGCAAGCCGCTCGGCAGTGCGGTCGGCGCCCGAGGTCGCCATGTCGACATGTTCATTCGCAGCCATGGCGCGCTTTTTAGCAGGGAAGCGCGTGCGAACAATGCTTGACGAGCGGGGGGATGCGCGCCTATTCGCCGCGCGCTGTCGAGGGTGCTTCGTGCGCCGCTCTTCGCTTATGTGGCGACCATAGCTCAGTTGGTTAGAGCGCCGGTTTGTGGTACCGGAGGTCGCGGGTTCGAGCCCCGTTGGTCGCCCCATTTTCTCTATCTTCGCGCACATGCGGGATTTGGGGTGACTCTCAGTCCCTATCGGATTATTGCGTCCTAACGTAATTTTCTAATGCGAGGATGAGTCTATGTCCGCTGTCTGGGATTTCGCCGATTTCGACGATCATGAACATGTCCACATGTTCCGCGATCGCGCCAGCGGGCTGACGGCGGTTATCGCCGTTCACTCGACGCACCTCGGCCCCGGCGCGGGCGGCGTGCGTTACTGGCATTATCCGCAGCGCGCGGCAGCGATCACCGATGCGCTGCGCCTGTCGCGCGGCATGAGCTACAAGAATGCGATGGCGGGGCTGCCGATGGGCGGCGGTAAGGGCGTGATCCTGGCCGATGACGGCGCAGCGAAGACCCCCGAACTGCTCGCGGCGTTCGGCCGCGCGGTCGAATCGCTCGGCGGTGCCTATGTCACTGCGGAAGACGTCGGCATCACCGACGCCGACATGGTCCAGATTTCGAAGCACACCAAGCATGTCAGCGGCCTGCCGGTGGCGAGCGGCGAGGCGGGCGGCGATCCCGGCCCGCTGACCGCGCTCGGCGTGTACCTCGGCATCAAGGCGGCGATTCGCGAAGGGTTGAAGACCGACAGCGCCAAGGATGTGCGCATCGCGATCCAGGGCGTCGGCAGCGTCGGTGGCGGCGTCGCGCGGCGGCTGGCAGCCGAGGGCGCGAAGCTGACCCTCGCCGACGTCAATCTGGCGCGCGCGAAGGAACTCGCCGACGAACTCGGCGCCGAACTCGCCGATTCGGCTGCGATCATGGAGGTCGAGGCCGATGTGCTGAGCCCGAACGCGCTTGGCGCGATCCTGACCGAGGCGAGCATCGAGAAACTGCGCGTGCCGATCGTCGCGGGCGGCGCGAACAACCAGCTTGCGACCGCGGCCGACGGCCAGCGCATCCACGACCGCGGCATCGTCTACGCCCCCGATTATGTGATCAACGCAGGCGGCATCATCAACGTCGCGCTCGAATATCTGGGGCAGGGCAGCCGCGAGGAAGTCGAGAGCCGCATCCACCTGATCCCCGGCCGGCTCGCCGAAATCTGGGCCGAGAGCAAGGCCAGCGGTACGCCGGCGGCGTCGGTGGCCGACCGGATGGCGCAGAAGCTGATCGGGCGGGTGTAAGGACGTCGCCCCCGCGAAGGCGGGGGCCGCCAGAGACATAGCGTGAGGCCGCCGGCGGCCCCCGCCTTCGCGGGGGCGACGGTTGTGGGATGGCCTCGGCGAGAAAACCCGCTAAGCCATCCCCCGATGAAACGGCATTTCTATCTGGTCGCGGGCTGGGCGTCGTTGGGGCTTGGTGCGATTGGCGCGTTCGTGCCGTTGTTGCCAACGGTGCCGTTCGTCATCCTTGCCGCCTTTTGCTTTGCGCGCTCGTCGCCGCGGCTCGAGAATTGGCTGCTGACGCACCCGCACTTTGGGCACCATATTGCCGCGTGGCGCGCGAAGGGCGCGATCAGCCGCAAAGGCAAGATCGCCGCGACGGCCGCCTTTGCCTTCAGTATTGTCCTTGCTGCGATCTTTTCGCCCTGGCCGTGGGTGATGGTGCCGGTGATCGCCGCCGCCGTCACCGGAAGCTGGATATGGACGCGGCCGGAGGGTTGAGTTTCCGGCGATTTGGAGATGGAGGGCGGACACACCAATATTCGTCATCCCCGCGAAAGCGGGGACCCAGAGCGTGCGTGGGCTGACCCCGCACTGGGTTCCCGCTTTCGCGGGAATGACGAAGTGGGACGGCTACCGGTCGGCGCACGCACCGGGCAAATTGCTGGACCGCTTTCTCCGGCTCGCCTAAGGACGACGCGATCCGATGCACGCCTACGCTAATCCCACGCGCTTTCTTGCGATTGCCAAGCCGCTGACGCCGTGGTTGCTCGGCGCCGGGCTGTTGCTTGTGCTTGGCGGTGCCTGGGCCGGACTCGCGATGGTGCCGGGCGACTACAAGCAGGGCGAAACCGCGCGCATCCTTTACGTCCATGTCCCGTCGGCCTGGCTCGGCATGGGCGGCTGGACGTCGCTGGCGATCGCCGGGCTGATCCAGCTTGTGTGGCGGCATCCGCTGTCGGGCATCGCCGCGCGCGCGATCGCGGTGCCGGGAATGCTGTTCACCGCGCTGTGCCTTGCGACCGGTTCGATCTGGGGGCGCCCAACCTGGGGCACCTGGTGGGAATGGGACGGGCGGATGACCTCGATGCTCGTCCTCCTCTTTCTCTATGCGGGCTTTATCGCGCTGACGAGCGGCGATGACGGTCAGCGGCAGGGCGGTTCGCTGTCGCGCGGCGCGGCGATCTATGCGCTGGTCGGCGCGATCAATATTCCGATCATCAACCGCAGCGTCGTGTGGTGGAACAGCCTGCATCAGGGGCCGAGCATCACGCTGGGCGGGTCGAGCATCGACGGCGCGCTGCTGTGGCCGCTGGGCTTGACCGTGCTCGGCTTTTCGTTGCTATTCGGCGCGATCGTCCTGATGCGGATGCGGCGGATCATCGCCGACAACCGTGTCGCGGCGCGGCTCAGGCGGCTCGCGGACGACGAGGGGATTTGACGCGTGACGGGGGTGATCAGCGGGGGCGGGCAATGGGCGTTTGTCGCCGCGGCCTATGGGCTGACGGTCGTGCTGACCGGCGCGGTACTTTGGGCGAGCTGGCGCGCGATGAAAAAGGCCGAGAAGCGCAGCGACGCGCTGCGAAAGGATCGTAAGTGAAGGCCAAGCATCAACGGCTGATTCTTGCACTGGTCGCGCTGTGCGGCGTCGGCGGTGCCGGTGTGCTCGCGGCGAGCGCGCTGCGCGACGAGGCGGCCTATTTCCGCACGCCGGTCGAAATCGAGGGCGGCAAGGCGGCGGTGGGTGAGCCGATGCGGCTGGGCGGCATGGTCGCCAAGGGCAGCATCAAACGGCAGGCCGACGGCCTCACGATCCGTTTCGTCGCGACCGACGGCAAGGCATCGGTGCCGGTCGAATATAAGGGCATCGTGCCCGACCTGTTCGGCGAAGAGAGCGGCATGGTCGCCGACGGCCGGATGCGCGCCGACGGGACGTTTGTCGCCGACCGCATCCTCGCCAAGCATGACGAGCGTTATATGCCGCCGCAGATGGGCGATATGCCGAAGAATATGAAGGCGCCGGCAACGACATGATCGCCCCTAAATTCACGTCATCCCAGCGAAAGCTGGGATCTCTGGCGTCCGAGCAGAACGATAGCGGTCCCAGCTTTCGCTGGGACGACGAGCTTTTCCAATGATCGCCGAACTCGGTCTCGCGCTGCTGTGGATCGCGGCCGCGCTCGCGTGCCTGTCGCTCGTCGCCGGGACCTTGTTCCTGCGCGGCGGTTCGAAGGATCTGGCGGCGCTCGTGCGCCCGGCGAGCGTTGCGCAGGGCGTGCTCACCGCGGCCGCCTTCGGTTTGCTGATCGCGCTGTTCGTGCGCTCGGACATGTCGGTCGAGCTGGTCGCGCGCAACAGCAACAGTTTGAAACCGATGATCTTCAAGGTCGCGGGGACGTGGGGCAATCACGAAGGCTCGATGCTGCTGTGGCTGATGATCCTGTCGCTGTCGGGGGGGCTGATCGCGATCTTCGAAAAGCGGCTGCGCGAGGACACGCTGGTCGCGACTTTGGCGGCGCAAGCGGCGCTGAGCCTCGGTTTTTTCGCCTTCCTCCTCTTTTCGTCGAACCCGTTCAAGCGGCTTCCGGTGGCGCCGCCCGACGGGCAGGGGCTCAACCCGCTGCTCCAGGACATCGGGCTCGCCTTCCATCCGCCGACGCTTTACGTCGGCTATGTCGGGCTGTCGGTCGCGTTCAGCTTTGCCGTCGGCGCGCTGATCACGCGCGAGATCGGCCCGGCGTTCGCGCGTGCGATGCGGCCGTGGGTGCTCGGGAGCTGGATTTTCCTGACGCTCGGCATCACCGCGGGCAGTTACTGGGCCTATTATGAGCTTGGCTGGGGCGGCTGGTGGTTCTGGGATCCGGTTGAGAATGTTTCGCTGATCCCGTGGCTTGCGGGCGCGGCGTTGCTTCATTCGGTCGCGGTGACCGCCACCCGCAATGCCCTGCGCGCGTGGACGGTGATGCTCGCGGTGATCGGCTTTTCGATGTCGATGGTCGGCACTTTCATCGTCCGCTCGGGACTGCTCACGAGCGTCCACAGCTTTGCCGTCGATCCCGAGCGCGGCACGTTCCTGCTCGCGCTGATGGCAATCTATATCGGCGGGGCTTTGACCCTGTTCGCGCTGCGGGCGGGGAGTGTGGCGGAGGGCAAGAAATTCGCGTTGCTCAGCCGCGAAGGCTCGCTCGTCATCAACAATCTGCTGCTCACGACGATCCTCGCGCTCGTCCTGCTCGGCACGCTTTATCCGATCGTCGCCGAGGCGATGGGCGAGAAGATTTCGGTCGGCCCGCCCTATTATAACAAGGTAGCGGGGCCGCTCGCGCTGATCCTCTGCCTCATGATGGTCGCGGGTCCGCTGCTGAGCTGGCGCAAGGACGACGGGAAACGGCTGTGGTCACGCCTGCCGCTGGCGATTTTTGCGGGAGCGGTCGTTCTGTTCGGCCTTGTCCTGTTCGGTGGCAAGGTCGGAATTTTGCCGCTGCTCGGCATGACCGTCGCGGGCGTCGTCGCGGTCGCGAGCCTTGCGCCGCTGTGGGGACGCAACCTGCGGCGCACGCCGCTGCCGACGTGGGGCATGGTCGTCGCGCATTTCGGCGTCGCGGTGTGCCTTGCCGGCATGGGCGCCGAAAGCGCCTTCATCAAGGAACGGCTGGTCGCGGCGGCGCCCGGCGACGTGGTGAAGGTTGGCGATTTCGCGGTGAAGTTCGTCGGCGTCAAACCGATCGCCGGGCCGAATTATACCGCGATCGAGGGCACGCTGGTCGCGACGACATCGTCGGGCGGCAGCTTCACGATGCGGCCCGAGGCGCGCACCTTCCCCGGCCTGATGGGCACGGCACCGACCGAGACCAACGAGGCGGCACTACTGACGCGGCCGGGCGGGCAGCTTTATGCCGTGCTCGGTCAGCCGGTGACGAGCGACGACGGCAGCGCCGACCGCTACCAGATCCGCCTGTGGTGGAAGCCGCTGGTGTGGTGGATCTGGCTCGGCGGCGCGCTGATCGCGGTTGGAGCGGCGCTGTCGCTGCTCGGCCGCGCGCAATTGCTGAACATCTGGCGCGCGCGGCGCAGCCGCAAATCACAGGAGCGTTTCGCGCCATGAAGAACCGCTGGGTCCTTTTCGTACCGCTGGCGATCATGGGGCTGTTGTTTGGCGCCTTCATCTATCGGCTGGTGACGCCGGCCGAGACGCTGATCCAGTCGCAATGGATCGACAAGCCGATGCCGCTTTTCGACCTGCCGCCCGCGACCGCCGGGGTCGAGGGGCTGAAGAGCAGCCAGCTCGCCGACGGGCGCCCGCGACTGGTCAATGTCTTCGCGAGCTGGTGCATCCCGTGCCGTGCCGAGGCGCCGCAGCTCGAGGCGTTGAAGGCTGCGGGCGTGCCGATCGATGGCATCGCGATCCGCGACCGGCCCGAGGATGTCGCGATGTTCCTTCGCGAATATGGCAATCCGTTCGACCGCATCGGGGCCGACATGCAGAGCAGCGTCCAGATCGCGCTGGGGTCGTCGGGTGTGCCCGAAACCTTCCTGATCGACGGCAAGGGGATTATTCGCGAGCAGATTCAGGGCGTTATTCTTGCGGATCAGGTGCCCGGGATTGTCGCCAAGCTTGAGGCGATGAAGTGAGGGGTGCTCTCGAACATTTCCGTGCCCCTGCGAAGGCAGGGGCCCATCTCCAAACCGTAGAACTTTGCGCCGCCGGACGTTTCAGGACGCGATGGCCGGTGATGGGCCCCTGCCTTCGCAGGGGCACGGCGGTTCTTTTGATGGCGTTGCTTGTTTTCTCCAGCATGGCGTCGAGTCCGCTCGCGGCCCAGGACCGGCTGCCGCCCGCGCCCTATGCCTATCAGCAGCTCAAGGATCCGGCGCAGGAAGCGCGCGCGAAGGCGCTCATGGAAGAGCTGCGCTGCCTGGTCTGTCAGGGGCAGTCGATCGCCGATTCCGATGCGCCGCTCGCGGGCGATATGCGTCACGAAGTGCGCAGCAAGATCGCGGCGGGCGAAAGCCCCGACGAAATCAAGACATGGCTTGTTGCGCGCTATGGCAATTGGGTCAGCTATGATCCGCCGTTCGACGGCGCCACGGCGCTGCTCTGGCTCGGGCCGCTGCTATTCCTCGCGCTCGGCGGATGGCTGGCCTTTGGCCGTTTCCGCCGCGGCGCGAACGACGACGAGGAGGAGGCGGCATGATCTGGTTGTGGGTCGTACTCGTCGCCTTGCTGACGATCGGCGGCATCTTCTGGCTCGGCAAGCTGCCCGCCGCGGCGCGGCCGCTGGCGGGGGCGGCGGTGATGCTGGGCCTCGCGGGCTATGCGTTGCAGGGGCATCCGTCGCTGCCCGGCAAGCCCGTCGCGGCGCCCGAGGAGCCCGAGGGGTTTGGCGAGGCGATCACCGACCAGCGGCAGGGGATGTCCGAACGCTTTGGTCCCGCGGCGCAGTGGCTCGGCATGTCCGACGGTTTCGCGCGCACCGGCAAGACCGAACTCGCGGCGAAGACGCTCGAAAAGGGGCTGGAGACCTATCCCGACAATGTCGACCTGTGGGTCGGGCTCGGCAACGCATTGGCGGCGCACGGCGGCGGCGTGATGTCGCCCGCGGCGGCGCTGGCGTTCGACGAGGCGGCAAAGCGCGATCCGTCGCATCCGGCGCCGCCCTTTTTCGCGGGGCTGGCGCTGGCGCAGGGCGGCGACCTGAAAGGCGCCGAGACGGTGTGGAGCCAACTGCTCGCGCGCAGTCCCGCCGATGCGCCATGGCGGCCCGATCTGGAGATGCGGCTGGCGCAATTGCGTCAGGCGCTTGGGCCGCCGCTGCCCGCCGAAATCCCGGCCGGCGTGCCGGCGCCGGACGTCCCAAATTGAAACCTATTACAAAGGCGCAGCCTCGTCTAAAGGCCCGCAATGACTGCTGAGTCGCAACAGGCGGCGGGCGGCGCTGCAGGCGCCGTGACTGCTGGCGCCGAAACGGCCCATTACGGGCATGGGCATCACAGCGATGGCAAGCTGAAGCTTGCCGTCGGCGCGATCGGTGTCGTGTTCGGCGACATCGGTACGAGCCCGCTCTACGCGTTCCGCGAAACCTTTGCCGGCCATCATCCGATCGAGGCCGACCGGCTGCACATCTATGGCGTGCTGAGCCTCGTCTTCTGGTCGATGATGCTCGTCGTCACCTTCAAATATGTGCTGACGATCATGCGTGCCGACAACAAGGGCGAAGGGGGCAGCCTGGCGCTGCTCGCGCTGATCAGCCGTTCGTCGGGCGAGAAGCGCTGGACATGGCCGATCATCCTGCTCGGCGTGTTCGCGACCGCGCTCTTCTATGGCGACAGCATGATCACCCCCGCTATGTCGGTGCTCTCGGCGACCGAGGGCCTCAGCTACGTCAACAAGGGGTTCGAGCCCTATATCGTGCCGATCGCGCTGACGATCCTGATCGGGCTGTTCGCGATCCAGTCGCGCGGGACGGCGAAGGTCGGGATGCTGTTCGGGCCGATCATGCTCGCTTATTTCACGATGCTCGCGATCCTCGGGATGATCCATATCGTCGATCATCCGGGGATCATCGTCGAAACGCTGAACCCGGTGAACGCGCTGCGCTTCTTCTATGTCGACGGGTTTACGGCGTTCATCGCGCTCGGCGCGGTCGTGCTCGCGGTGACGGGGGCCGAGGCGCTGTATGCCGACATGGGGCATTTCGGGCGCGGGCCGATCGGGCTCAGCTGGCTGACGTTTGTGCTGCCGGCGCTGATGCTGAACTATATGGGGCAGGGCGCGATGGTGCTCGAGGCGGACATGGGGCCGCGAAGCGACCTGATCGCCGATCCCTTCTTCCAGATGATGCCCGATGCATGGCAGGTGCCCGTCGTCATCCTGGCGATCCTCGCGACGATCATCGCCAGCCAGGCGGTGATTTCGGGCGCCTTCTCGCTGACTCAGCAGGCGATCCAGTTGGGCTTCATGCCGCGCCTGCGCGTCGAGCACACGAGCGCTTCAGCGCAGGGGCAGATCTATATCCCGATCGTCAATTGGGGGCTGATGGTGATGGTGATCATCCTCGTCCTCTTCTTCGGATCGTCGAGCAACCTTGCCGCGGCCTATGGCATTGCGGTGACGGGGGCGATGTTCATCGATACCTGCCTGCTCAGCGTCGTCCTCTTCACATTGTGGAAATGGCCGGCGTGGAAGGCGCTGCCGGTGCTCGCGGTCTTCTTCATCGTCGACATCGCCTATTTCGGCGCAAACCTGATCAAGGTGCCGGACGGCGGCTGGGTGCCGCTCGCGATCGGGCTCATCATCTTCACTTTGCTCACCACCTGGTCGCGCGGACGCAAGCTGATGCAGCAGGAGATGGCCGAAGGCGCGATGCCGATCCCGGTGTTCGTGAAGTCGGCGGCGAACAGCGCGACGCGCGTGCCGGGCACCGCGGTGTTCATGACATCGAGCAGCGACGGCGTGCCGCACGCGCTGCTCCACAACCTCAAGCACAACAAGGTGCTCCATGCGCGGATCATCCTGCTGACGATCAAGATCGCCGACGTGCCGTTCGTGCAGGAGGAGAAATTCTGCATGCTTGAGGATCTGGGACAGGGGTTCCACCGGCTGGTGCTCAACTATGGCTTCATGCAGCCGATCGACGTGCCCGAGGCGCTGACCCGCGTCACGAGCTGCGGCGGCGAGTTCAAAATGATCGAGACGAGCTTTTTCCTGTCGCGGCAGACGCTGATCGCGGCGAGCAAGCCCGGCATGCCGATCTGGCGCGAAAAGCTGTTCGCGTGGATGCTGCGCAATTCGGAAAGCGCGATGGAATATTTCCGCCTGCCAACCAATCGCGTCGTCGAACTGGGAAGCCAGGTCGCGATCTAGGTTAACTTTCCGACATCGGGCAATAAGCGTTTGTACATCGGGGCAAGTCTTGCGATGCAAGGGCGACCCAAAAAAGGCCGCGCAACACTATGGATGTCGGCAACCCTGACGCTCTGATCCTGCCGGTCCCGCCGGAACCATTTGCCCTGATCGTCGGCGCGGCGATGCAGGGCGGTTCGAGCGAGGCCGTCGAAACCGCGCTACGCCGCATGGGGCTGCGGCCCGAGCGGGTCGAGGGCGGCGGCGCCGATGTCGCCGCGCGCGTTGCGGCGCCCCGTTTCCGCCTGACCTTCGGGGCGGTGTCGGTTCTGGCCGGCCCCGCGGCCGGTGCTGCGCTGGATCTTGCCGATCCCGACCACCCATCGACCAGCCTGCTTGCCGCGAGCCTGCCCCGACGATGGCGCGAGAGCGGGGCGTGCTGGGTCTTTATCCCCGAGCGCGACCCCAAGCGCGATGGGGTGCCGGGGGCATCGACCGTGCAGCCGACACGGATGCGCGAATTCTTCAAGATGATGGTGCTGCTGATCGACCTGTTCGATGCCAGCCATATTTTCTGGTCGCCGGCGCGGCTGTGGTCGGATGCGCCGCAATTTCGTGCTTCGATCGCCGAAATGCTGGCCAGCGGAATGCCGCCGGTGCTGCACCTCGTGGCGTTCCGGCGCCGCGAAAATGGCGCCGATGCCAGCATGGGAACACGGGGGCTGGTGCTGTTCGCGGGGCAGGAACTGGAAGCGCGAATACCCGTCGGCTGGACCGTCGCCGAAATGGTCCGGCGGCTGTCGCGGCTTGCGCTCGACATGATGCTCAACGGCCCCGTCCAGCATGCGCGGACAATGCGCGGGCTGGAGGCGGGAGAGTGGATTGAACTGCTGCCGCCTTTGCGCAGCACGGACCACAGGTCGACCGTCATCGTCGAGTTCGGCCGCGATAGTTGATGCCGCCGCGGGGATGGCAGGGCGCACCGCCGCCGCAAAGTGGGTTCCAGCGCCATCACCTGATCCCCATCGCTCTGACCCAGCGCCCGCAAATGGCAGCGATGTTTGAGCAACTGCATGCCGAAGGCTTCGCGCTCCAGCATTTTGGGCGCAACGGGTTGATGCTCCCCGCGTGCGAGCCCGCGGCTTTGCAGTCCGGCCATGCGCTGCACCGCGGACCACACCATGGTTATAGCGATGTCATCGCGGCGCGGGTCGAGCGGATCAGGGCGCATTTCGCAATTCACGCGCCGAGCGATCCGCGAATGGCACGGCGCACCGCCGTCATGCGCCTGCGTCTGTTGCAGGACACGACGCGCCGCGCACTGACCGATCGGCACGGCGCGGGTTTCTGGCTCAACCGGCGCGACCCGATGCGGCTGTTCGTCGACCGCCCCTATCTCGACGAGGCGATCGACAGGCTGTTCGGTGCGTAGGGTGATATCGGCTTTCGACCGATTGCGGACGACGCTAAACCGTCGCCCCCGCGAAGGCGGGGGCCGCTGGAGAGGTAGCGCAAGGCCGACGGCGGCCCCCGCCTTCGCGGGGGCGACGGTAAAAGGAACGACAGCTCACCACCCCAAAGCAGACATAGCTGAACGGCCTGGCAAGCGGCGTCGGTACTTGGCTTAAAGCCTGACCTTCGCCTCAAGTTCGCGGCGCGCGGCGAGATATTGGGCTTCGAGCTCGGCGACATATTCGGCGACCGGGCGTACCGCGGTGACCGGGCCGATGCCCTGGCCCGATCCCCAGATGTCCTTCCACGCCTTGACCTTGGTGTTGCCGCCCGAGCCGAAGTTCATCGTCTTGAGGTCGCCTTCGGGCAGGTTTTCGGGGTCCATGCCCGCGGCGACGATCGACTGGCGGAGGTAATTGCCGTGAACGCCGGTGAAGAGGTTCGAATAGACGATGTCGCCCGCGCGCCCCTCGACGATGCCGTTCTTGTAGGTGTCTTCGGCATTGGCTTCGGTCGTGGCGATGAAGGCGCTGCCGATATAGGCGAGGTCGGCGCCGCATGCTTGCGCGGCGAGGATCGAGCGGCCGTGGCCGATGGCGCCCGACAAGGCTACGGGTCCGTCGAACCATTCGCGGATTTCCTGTACCAGCGCGAAGGGCGATTGCCGGCCGGCATGGCCGCCCGCGCCCGCGGCGACGGGGATGAGGCCGTCGGCGCCCTTTTCGATCGCCTTGCGTGCGAAACGGTCGTCGATGATGTCGTGGAGCGTGATGCCGCCCCAGCCATGGACCGCCTGATTGAGCTCTTCGCGCGCGCCGAGCGAGGTGATCGTGATCGGCACCTTCCATTTCTCGCACGTCGCAATGTCGTCGAGCAGTCGGTCGTTCGATTTATGGACGATCTGGTTGACGGCGTAAGGCGCCGACAAGCGGTCGGGATTGGCGCGGTCCCACGCCGCAAGTTCCTCGGTGATCTGGTGCAGCCATTCATCGAGCAGCGATTGCGGGCGGGCATTGAGCGCCGGGAAGCTGCCGACGACGCCCGCCTTGCACTGCGCGATGACAAGCTCGGGTCCCGATACGATAAACAACGGCGAGCCGATCACGGGCAGGCGCAGGCGGTCGAAAATCGGGGGAAGGGCCATGAATCACTCTCCGGTTGCGGTCTGCAACTAACCTTAACGTAAACGGAAAGCTGTGCAAGCGGGTATCGGGCGAAGTGGGCGTGGCGGATGATCGCCACGTTGACGGACGCGGGGCGCTGATTTTCTGCCCTCGAAAAGCTACAAAATAAAAAAATTACGCTTTTGCGACACGGTCTTATCGGTTCGTCGCACCGTCCGTACGACGACCTGCGCAACTTTCGACTTCGCCGCGAGTAATCTTGTCCCAGAACGGACCACGCGAATACGCGGGCCCATCTGCGCGGGCGGCTGTTTAGAAGGAGAAGTATATGGGCGCCGTTTCCAAGAGTCCGAAAATTCTATTGGCGCTGGCCCTTTTGGCCGGCACCGCAACGGGGAGCCTCGCTGCCCAAGAGCAGGCCCCGAACGATGGCGAAGTCATGGCGACCGTTGTCGGCACGCTGCCTTCGCCCGACCAGATGACCAAGGGTCCGAAGGTCGAGGGCATCATCGCCGCGCGCACCGATGGCCGGATCAAGGTCGCGACCGCCGACGGCAACAGCACGACCGTGGCGATCGCCGACTACACCAAGATCAAGAGCAGCGGCGGCTTCCTGGGCCTCGATCGCGACAAGCTTGGCGCGGCTCAGCTGCTCAACGGCCTGCCCGTCACCATCGACACGCTGCAGTGGGATGGCGGACTGGTGGCAAGCCAGGTCCAACTCAAGAACAAGGACCTCCGCACCGCATCGATGATCCACACCGGCACCGATCAGCGCTTTGCCGAACAAACAGCGGCAACCGAGGCGCTGCGCAGCCGCGTGGGCGATATCGACCAGTATAATGTCAAAGGCACGACGAACGTGAACTTCGACACCGGCAAGGCGGTGCTGACCGAGCAGGCGAAAGCCGATCTCTGCAGCGCGGCATCGCAGGCCGACGGGATGGACAACGCCCTGCTGCTGGTCGTTGGCTACACCGATTCGACGGGCAGCCAGGAACTCAACCAGGTGCTCAGCGAAAAGCGCGCAAGCCGCGTCGTCAATCATCTTCAGCAGGCGTGCGGCTGGAAGCCTTATCGCATGCTGACCCCCACCGGGATGGCCGAAGCCGACCCGGCGGCGGACAACACCACCCCCGAAGGCAAGGCCCAGAATCGCCGCGTTGCGGTGAATATTCTGGTCAGCAAGGGTCTGGACGGTATGTAAGATGCGCGGGGTGGGCGGCGCCCACCCCGGCATTTCCGGCCGGGAGCGGCCGTGACGCAACGAAGGGCGGCCGCGAGGCCGCCCTTCGTCGTTTGCGGGTGGGTCAGGCCGCGAGCGGGCGGCGGCTGGCTTTGACAGCAAGGTAGCCGAACAGGATCGCGGTGAGGAGGAGTGCGCCCTGCGCTGCGGCGAACGGGGGTTCGGTGCCGTTCGGGGCCAGCGCATTGAGCGCGGGGACCTTCAGGAACGACTGCACGACCAGCACGAAGAGGTTGAGGTAGAGCGCGGCGGTGGCGCTGACCGCGTAGACCGTCGCTGCGCGGCCGGCGAGCTTGCGGCCATACCAGGCCCAGAAGGCGACCGCGAGCACCAGCGTCGAGACGATCCCCGTGCCGAGCGCCGGGGTGAAAGCGACGATCGGGAACAGAAAGCCGGTCAGGCTGGTAAGCAATGTCGTCCAGAGGAAGACGCCGTTCGTCCGGGGCAGGATGCGGCCGCGAGCGTAGGCGGGAAGCGCGATGAGACCCGCGCCGATGCCGACGAAGCTGATCGCGACATGGAGGGCGGTGAACTGCGGGATGGTCAAACCGAGGATCATGACACGTCTCCTTTACGGGTGAGGAGGCGCGGCCCGTCCCAAAAATTCTTGGGACCCGCGCCTCTCCCTTATCAGCTGTTGATGAAATCGAGAAGGTCGGCGTTGAACCGGTCCTGATGGGTGACGGTGAGGCCGTGGTCGGCGCCTTCATAGACCTTGAGCACGGCGTGCTTGACGATCTTGACCGTCGAGAGCGCCGCGGCGCCGATCGGCACGATCTGGTCGTCGTCGCCGTGGAGGACGAGCGTCGGCTTGTCGAACTTCTTGAGGTCTTCGTTGAAGTCGCTTTCCGAAAAGGCGCGGATGCTGTCGAGCAGGCCCTTGAGGCCGCCGTTCATGCCCTGCCGCACGAAGTCGTCGCGCACCGCTTCGGAGACGACCGCGCCGTCGCGGTTATAGCCGTAAAAGGGCAGGCTCAGGTCCTTGAAGAATTGCGGGCGGTTGTCGAACGTGCCCTTGCGGATGCCGTCGAAGACGTCGATCGGCAGGCCGCCCGGATTGGCTTCGGTCTTGAGCATCAGCGGGGGGACCGCGCCGATCAGCGCGACTTTGGCAACGCGGGCGGTGCCGTGGCGGCCGATATAGCGGGTGACTTCGCCTCCGCCGGTTGAATGGCCGACGAGGATGACGTCCTTGAGATCCAACTGTTCGATCAGTTCGGCGAGGTCGTCGGCGTACTGGTCCATGTTGTTGTTGTCCCAGACCTGATCCGAGCGGCCATGGCTGCGGCGGTCGTGGGCGATGGTGCGGAAGCCCTGATTGGCGAAGAAGACCATCTGGGCGTCCCAGGCGTCGGCGCTGAGCGGCCAGCCGTGCGAGAAGACGATCGGCTGGGCATCCTTCGGACCCCAGTCCTTGAAGAAGATGTTGGTGCCGTCCTTGGTGGTGATGGTGGTCATGATATGGTTCCTTTCGATGAGCTTGCCGTTTTTGGGCGGGGGTGTCCGTCCCGGTGAAACAACAGATACGGCGATGCGCGCTTGATCGGGATTGGCGGACGCGACATTATCCGGGCCGATTCCGACAAAGGAGCCGATATGCCCAAACTGAAGGTGCCCGACGCCGCGACCGTGCCGCTCGTCGAGGTCGGGATGATGACCTATCCCGACTGCCAGATGGGCATGGTCCACGGGATTACCGACTTGTTCGACGTCGCGGGGCGCTTTGCGGTGGATCACGGCCGCAGCCCGATCCGCGTCAGCCATTGGCAGCTGCAGGAGGCCGGAGGCTTCGCGCGCTGGTACGACAGCCACCCGGCTGAGCCCGCGGGCAATTCGCCCGCGGTGCTGATCGCGCCGGGGAGCCTCCACAAATTGCTCGAGCCGGGCGAAGTCGAGCCCTATGCGCGCTGGCTGCTCGACCGGCATGCGCAGGGCACGGTGCTCGCGTCGAATTGCGGCGGGGCGTTTGCGCTGGCGGCGACGGGATTGCTCGCGGGGCGGCCGGCGACGACGCACTGGTTTTTCGCCGAGGAGTTTCGCAGCCGCTTTCCCGACGTGCGGATGGAGGCCGACCGGATGGTGATCGACGATGGCGACATCGTCACCGCGGGCGGGCTGATGGCGTGGACCGACCTGGGGCTGCGCATCGTCGAACGCTTGCTGGGTCCGACGGTGATGATGGAGACCGCGCGCTTCCTGCTGATCGATCCATCGGGGCGCGAGCAGAAACATTATGCGAGCTTCGCGCCGAAGCTGACGCATGGCGATGAGGCTATATTGAAGGTGCAGCATTGGCTGCAGGCGCGCGGAGCCGGGCCGGTGGCGGTCGCGGAGATGGCGGGCGAGGCGGGGATGGAGGAGCGCACCTTTCAGCGCCGCTTCAAGGCGGCCACCGGAATGACTCCGGTCGAATATGTCCAGCATCTGCGCGTCGGCAAAGCGCGCGAATTGCTGGAGTTCACGAAGCGGACGGTCGACCAGATTGCGTGGAGCGTCGGCTATGAGGATGCGGCGGCGTTCCGCAAATTGTTCCACCGCCTGATCGGCCTGTCGCCGCACGAATATCGGCAGCGTTTTTCGACCCCGCAGTCGCTGGCGGAGGTCGCCTGAAATTTTTTTCGCGCTCGTGTCGATTTGGCGGCGGCTCGTTCGTCGTGTTGGCAGGAGCCGCTGTTGGCCCGATCAAAGAGGAGATGGACGATGCGTGTAATGGTCTTTGTCAAAGCGACCGAGGATAGCGAGAAGGGCCTGCCGCCGACCGAGGACATGACCGAAATGTTCGAGGCGATGGGCAAGTATAACGAGGAGCTGGTGAACGCCGGCGTGATGGTCGACGGCGACGGGTTGAAACCCTCGTCGGCCGGCAAGCGCATCGCGTTCGACGGGGCGAGCCGCACGGTGATCGACGGCCCCTTTGCCGAGACGCGCGAACTCGTCGCGGGCTATTGGGTCTGGGAGGTCAAGGACATGGACGAGGCGGTCGCCTGGGCGAAGCGCTGCCCGAACCCGATGCCCGGGCCGAGCGAACTCGAAATCCGTCCTTTCTATGAAATGGAGGATTTCGGCGATGCGATGACGCCCGAGATTGCCGAGCGCGAACAGCGTCTCCGCGAAAAGCTGGGCGGCGATTAAGTCGTGCAGGCCGCCATGCTTGCCTCCCCGGCCGCGTTGGCCGAGAAGGCGGGCATGGCAGTCGACGAAACTCACCGGGCGATCGAGGCGGTGTTCCGGATCGAGCGGGCGCGGTTAATTGCCGCGCTCGCCCGGATGACGCGCGACGTCGACCGGGCCGAGGAACTGGCGCAGGAGGCGCTGCTGATCGCGCTGACCGAATGGCCGAAGTCGGGGGTGCCCGATAATCCGGGCGCCTGGCTGACCGCGGCGGCGAAACGGCGGGTGATCGACGGCGCCCGGCACCATGCGATGCGGGAGCGAAAACATGCCGAAATCGCCCGCGAACTCGATGAGGAGCGCGATATGAGCGCGGAGGCCGTCGAGGCGGCGCTCGACGATCCGCTCGGCGACGAGCTGCTCGGGCTGATCTTTGCCGCCTGTCATCCGGTGATTTCGCCCGAGGCGCGCGCTGCGCTGACGCTGCGGCTGGTCGGAGGGTTGACGGTCGAGGAGATCGCCCGGGCTTTCCTGTCGAACGAGGCAACGATTGCAGCACGGATCACGCGGGCGAAGAAGGCGATCGCCAAGGCGGGGGCCCAGTTTGAGGTTCCGCGCGGCGCCGAGCTTCAGGCGCGCCTGGGGTCGGTGCTCGAGGTCGTCTATCTGATCTTCAACGAAGGCTATGCCGCGACCGCAGGGCCTTCGCTCGTCCGACCGCCGCTGTGCAGCGAGGCGCAGCGGCTGGGGCGCATCCTCGCCGGATTGATGCCCGAGCAGCCCGAGGTGCTGGGCTTGCTCGCGCTGATGGAAATTCAGGCGTCGCGGCTGACGGCGCGGGCGGGACCCGATGGGCGGTTCGTGCCGCTGACCGAACAGAACCGGGCACGGTGGGACCAGCTGCTCATCCGCCGCGGATTGAATGCGCTCGATCGGGCCGAGGAACTGGGCGGAACGGGCGGGCCCTATGTATTACAGGCGGCGCTTGCGGCGTGCCATGCCCGGGCGCGTTCGGCGGAGGCAACCGACTGGCAGCGCATTGCCGGCCTCTACGACCGGCTGGGGCAGGTGATGCCGTCGCCGGTGGTCGAGCTCAATCGGGCGGTCGCGCATAGCATGGCGTTCGGCCCGGAGGCCGGATTGCGGCTGGTCGACGCGATCGCCGATGCGGCGGCGCTGCGCAATTATGCGCCGCTGCCTGCCGCGCGCGGCGATTTCCTGTTCCGCGCCGGGCGGCCGGATGAAGCGAGGGTTCAATTCGAGGCGGCGGCGGCACTGTCGAGCAACGAGCGCGAACGCGATTTCCTGCTGGCCCGCGCCGCGGCATGCACCGAATGACGTCGGTCCGTATCGAGACGATCGGAACCGAGGCGCAGCCGCTCGTCATCCTCGACGATTTCGCGCCCGATCCCGATGCCTTGCGAAATTTTGCGCAGGCGGCCGATTTCGCCCCGGCACTCAACCATTTTCCGGGGGTGCGTGCGGCGTTGCCCGCCGACTATCTCGCGACGCAGCTCCCGGTCATTTCGGCCGCGGCCGCTGAAGCGTTCGGGCGGACCGGGCCGATCACCGTGGTCGATGCGAGCTTTTCGATCGTCTCTACCCCTGCCGGCAACCTGACCATCCCGCAGCGCCTGCCGCATATCGACGCCTTCACCGAGGATCGCATCGCGCTCGTCCATTATCTGTCGCCTGCTGGCGGCGATGGCACCGCCTTCTTCCGCCACCGCTCGACGGGCTTCGAGACGGTGGACGAAACGCGGCGCGACCTGTTCTTTCGGCATCTCGACATCGAAATGCGCCACGGCGGGGTGCCGCCGCCCGAATATGTTCAGGGCGATACGCCGCTGTTCGAATGCCTCCGCACCGAACCGGCGCGCTATAATCGCGCGCTGCTCTATCGCAGCTGGAACCTCCACAGCGGGGCGATTTCGTCGGACAACTTGCTGGCGGCGGACCCGGTGGCGGGGCGTTTGACGGTCACGTGTTTCCTCTCGATCGGCTAAGTCCGCATCCGCCGCGATTTTGGCACGGCTGCGCGACGGTATCGCGCTGCTGTTCCGGAACAGGACAACGGTCCGTCGCACTTCGGTGTAAGTTGGGCGACGAACGGCTTATGGGCGCCCGCGCCTTCCCACTGAAAACTGGACGATAAACCTGTGTCTTTTCCGATCCGTATCCTGTTCCCTGCCGCGCTCGTAGCGGCGGCGATGACGCTGCCCGCTCTTGCGCAAAGCAAGGCGATCACCGGGATCGACGCGCTGCGCGAGTGGAACCTCGTCGTGCTCGGCAACCTTGAATCCTCGTCCGAAGTCGAGGGTCGGACGTTCGTCGGTGGCAATCTCAGCGGCAATTCGTCGAACTATGGCATCCGCGCGACGACCTCGCCGAACGGGCAGCCGGGGCTGACCGTCGTCGGCAATGTCACGGGCAGCCACAAGAATCTGAACAACGGATCGGGCGCCGTGATCGGCGGCAACGTCTCGAGCGGCTTCAATCTCAACGGCCCGAACCAGACGGTGAAGGTCGGCGGGACGATCAGCAATACCAATATCAACCAGAATACGGTGATTTCGAACCTCGACGCGAGCAACCCGGCGTTCGGGCTGGGGTTGCAACAGAACAAGGCCGAATTGAAGAGCAGCATGGGCAGCCTGTCGTTCGAAATGGGCACGCTCAAATCGAACAGCCAGCTGACGGTGCAGGGCAACCGCGGCACCTTCACTGCGCAGCCGAATGCGCAGGGCCTGGCGGTGTTCAACATCACCGCGGCCGACCTCGACAAGATCGGCGAGATCCAGTTCAACCTGAACGGCGCGGACACCGCAATCGTCAACGTCAGCGGCCGGTCGATCAACCTCAACGACAATTTCCTCGGCGGCACCAACAACCTCGGCGAACGGGTGATCTGGAATTTCCCCGAGGCCGAGGATCTGAAGCTGACCACCGCATGGGGCGGGTCGGTGCTCGCGCCGCTCGCCGATGCCGAGACGCGCAATTACATTCAGGGGTCGGCGGTGTTCGGCAACCTCAAGCAGAGTGGCGAGATGCATATCGGGACGTTCAAGGGCGGTTATGCGACATCGCCGTCGGGCAGCAGTTCAAGCGGCGGCGACAGCTCGACGGGCGGCGGCGCGACGCCGGTTCCCGAACCGGAGATGTTTAGCCTGTTCGGGCTGGGTGTCGGCGGATTGATCCTGTTGCGGCGACGGCGCCCGGCGAAGCGGGACAAGGCTTAGCGCGCTTAACGTCGCTTTCATCCACCGGTGGATGACAGCGCACAAGTCGGGCGATGACGCGTGAGACAATCGCGCCATCGCCCCGACGAGATAGTTACATCGTCGTCGTTTGTGCGGGCGGCAGGCCGGTCGATTTGGCCTGCGCCTTCAGCTCTTCTTTCCGCGCGAGCATCTGTTCGCCGAGGGCGTCGAGGTCGACGTCGGCGGCGCGCGCTTGCTGGAACATATTGTCGTGCTCTTTCTCTTCCTCTTTCACATGATGCTCGATCTCTTCCTTGAGCACGGTGACCTTGGAATCGAAAAATTCGTCGTCGGGACTGGAGGCGACGATCTCGTTGATCAGTATCTTGGCGCCGTCATGCTCGACATAGGCTTCCTTCAAGAGGTCGTCGTCGATCTTGCCCTTGAGCGCGGGGTAGAAAACTTCTTCCTCGATCTGCGCATGAATCTTGAGCTCGGTGCAGATCTGGTCGGCGATGCGGCCCTTTTCCTTGCTGCCGCCGGCCTTTTCGAAGCTTGCGAACAATGCCTCGACCTCGCGGTGGTCCTTGGTCAGGATGTGGGTGGCGTCAGTATCTTCGCGGTTCATTGCAGTCTCCGTTCATTGCCTCCCCCGGAGTGAAGGAGAAACGGGGGGCTGAGACGAAGGTTGCGCGGGAGTGGCTAATATCCCCCCTGCGCGCCTGGCGGGCGGTAGAAGCGATGGCGGGTGACCGCGCCGTCGATGATGTGACCACGCAGACGCAGGCGCATTTCTTCTGCGCCGGCAGGCGTGGTGCAGATGAGGCGGGTGCCGCCCGATTGCAGCGGCTCGATTGCGCTGATGCTGACGCCTTGCGACAGGCAGATTTGCTTCACCTCGCTCTCGGGCAGCGCGAGATTCATCGCGCGGCTCATTCGAAGCCCGGATCGCGCGCCCACGCACGGATTGCGGTGGCAACCTGTTCGTAGCCGGTGTCGCTGGCGGTTGCGACCGCGAGCGGGCGGCCACCGAGTTCGGCGTTCTCGCTATTGAGGAAAGCGATCGCGGGATCGCGCCCGCCCATCGTCAGAAAGGCGAGTTGGCTGATGTCGCCCTGTCGCCGCGCGTCTTCGCGGGGCAGCGGCGCGCGCTTTGGGCGGAAGAAGCTGTTCGACCGCGTCCTGGCGGGGGTAGCAGTCTCCTCGGTGACGGCCGGGTTGGCGGGGCTCGTTTCGGGATTCATGGCGCGCGGCTCCTCCTTGTAAGCGGGAGCGCGCATGTCTCTCAGTCGCGGCGGCCTACGAAAAACGCGTGCCGCGATAACGCTTATATGGGGGCGCTGTGGGGACATTGTAAGGCGCCGCCGGGGAATGGTTCCCCGGCGGTGCGCTTTGGTTTAGCCGACCTCCTCGGCGAGCGGGCGAACGGCGCGCGGGCGGCGGTCGGGACCGACCGCGACGAAAATGAAGACCGCCTGCGTGACCTTGTTATCCTCGTCGGCGTGGCGATCGCGCGCCCAGGCTCCTACTTCGACGTGCATCGAGGTGCGGCCGACTTTGACGAGGCGCCCGAACACCGACACCTCGTCGCCGACGAAGACGGGGCGGTGGAAGGACATGCCTTCCACCGAGATCGTCACCGCGCGGCCGCGTGCGTGGCGCGAGGCCACCGACGACGCCGCAAGGTCCATCTGCGCCATCAGCCAGCCGCCGAAGATGTCGCCGTAAACATTGGCGTTGGCGGGCATCGCGGTAACGCGGACGGCGGGCTGGCCGGTCGGCATGGCAGGCTCAGTTTGCATTATAGGCGCCCCGGATGCGCATCGCCTGCGCGGCGGCGACCATCGCGGTCAGCGCGGGGCGCACCTCGTCCCATTTGCGCGTCTTGAGCCCGCAGTCGGGGTTCACCCAGATCTGCGCGGCGGGGACATGTTTGCCGGCGAGGGTCAGGAGGTCGGTCATCTCGCGCTCCGCGGGGATGCGCGGGCTATGGATGTCGTAGACGCCGGGGCCGACCTCGTTCGGATAGGCGTAGGTGGCGAAGGCGTCGAGCAGCTCCATCTGCGACCGCGCGGTCTCGATCGAGATGACGTCGGCGTCCATCGCGCCGATCGCGCGGATGATGTCGTTGAACTCCGAATAGCACATATGCGTGTGGATCTGCGTGTCGTCGCGGACGCCGCTGGCGGTGATGCGGAAGCTTTCGACCGCCCAGTCGAGATAATGCTGCCATTCGCTGCGGCGAAGGGGGAGGCCTTCGCGCAGCGCGGCTTCGTCGATCTGGATGATCGCGGCGCCGGCCGCCTCGAGATCCTGCACCTCGTCGCGGATCGCGAGCGCGATCTGGCGGCAGCTCGTCTCGCGCGGCTGGTCGTCGCGGACGAACGACCAGTTGAGGATGGTGACGGGGCCGGTGAGCATGCCTTTCATCGGCCGGTCGGTCTGGTCCTGCGCATAGCGCCACCAGTCGACCGTCATCGGTGCGGGGCGCGAGACGTCGCCGTAGAGGATCGGCGGGCGGACGCAGCGCGAGCCATAGCTTTGCACCCAGCCGGCGCGGGTGAAGGCGAAGCCCGCGAGCTGCTCGCCGAAATATTGCACCATGTCGTTACGTTCGAACTCGCCGTGGACGAGGACGTCGAGGCCGATTTCCTCCTGCCATTTGACCGCCGCGCGCGTTTCGACGCGCAGATACCGGTCGTAGGCGGCATCGTCGATCTCGCCCTTGATATGCGCGGCGCGGGCTTTGCGGACCTCGGGGGTCTGCGGGAAGCTGCCGATCGTCGTGGTGGGGTAGGCGGGGAGGGCGAGGCGCTTTTGCTGGGCGTCGCGGCGCGCAGCGAAGGGAGAGGCGCGGTTGGTGGCGCTGTCATCGAGGGCCGCAAGGCGCTTTGCGACCGCGGGGTTGTGGATTTTCGGCGAGGTCTGGCGTGCGACCGCGGCGATGCGCGAGGCCGAGAAGGCGGCGAAGCTCGCGTCCTCGCCTTCGTTCAGCGCCTTGGCGAGCGCGGCAAGCTCTTCGATCTTTTGCGCCGCGAAGGCGAGCCACTGCGCGATTTCGGGGTCGAGCGACGTTTCGAGCACGAGGTCGACGGGGACGTGGAGGAGCGAGCAGGACGGAGCGAGGATGAGGTCGCGTTTGCCGGCGAGCTCCTTGAGCCGCCAGTAGAGGTCGGGGAGGTTGGCGCGCCAGATGTTGCGGCCGTCGACGACGCCGAGCGAGAGGAGGACGTGCGGCTGGAGCTTTGCGAGCGCGGGTTCGAGCTGGCCCGGCGCGCGGACGAGGTCGAGGTGGAGGCCGTGGACGGGAAGGTCGGCGACGAGACCCAGATTGTCGCCCAGACCGCCAAAATAGGTGGTGAGCATCAGCTTCGGCCCGCGGGTGGCGAGGCGGGCGTAGGCGCGCTCGAACGCGGTGCGTTGCTCCGCGCTGAGGTCGAGGACGAGGCAGGGTTCGTCGATCTGGACCCACTCGGCGCCGGCCTTGGCGAGGCGCGACAGGATTTCGGCGTAGGTGTCGAGGAGCCCAGGCAGCAGCGCGAGCGGTTCGACTGCCTTGCCCTTGGCGAGCATCAGATAGGAGACGGGGCCGAGGAGGACGGGGCGGGTCTGATAGCCGAGCGCCTTCGCTTCCTCAAATTCGCCGAAGATCTTGGTCGAGGCGATCTTGAATGTCTGACCCGCGGTGAGTTCGGGGACCATGAAATGATAGTTGGTGTCGAACCATTTGGTCATTTCCTGCGCGGTGGTGTCGTGGCTGTGGCCGCAGGCGGACGGCCCCTGCGCGCCGCGTGCCATTGCGAAATAAAGGTCGGGGTCGACGATCTCGCCGTCCCAGTCATAACGCGGCGGGACCGCGCCGATCAGCGCGCTGGTGTCGAGGACATGGTCGTAGAGCGAGAAGTCGTTCGACGGCAGGATGTCGGCGCCGAGTGCCTTTTGCCGCGTCCAATTGAGGGCGCGGAGGCCCGATGCGGCGGTCTGCAATTCGGCGAGGGTTGATTTGCCCGCCCAATAGCTTTCGAGCGCGAATTTGAGCTCGCGGCGAAGGCCGATGCGGGGGAAGCCGAGGGTGGCGACGCTGACAGTCATTTCTTCAAGCACCTTGCAAGGGGCAAGGCGCCGGGCAGACGAGCAGGCACGCGTCTGCGCCCGCAAAGCAAGGGTCGGGCGCAGCCATGCATGCGGCCTGACCGGACACCCCGCCGGAGGACGTATCTGACGAGGCAGGTCTCCTGGCTCACGGATCGACGCGGCGGTCTGGCCTTCCCGGTTCCTTGCGAACCAGTGACACATAGCGACCATCGCTCACCGCTTACAGTTGCGGGGGCAGCGCCGGTTTTGCACCGGCTTCCCGTCTTAGCTCCACGCCGTGCAACGGGCGCGGAGAACCTCGACAGGTTGAAACATAACGAAACGGCGGGCTCTGTCAACACACATATAAAGAATTCTTTATATGATATTTCCGGGGCACGGATCGGGCGGCGCCCCGGCCCGGCGCGCCATGCCATCGTCAAGTCGTTTGTCGATTCGAAATGGCGACCCGTCGAACGGACCGCTGATGATACTGGGCAGTATGACAATGATATGCCGTATATTTTCGAGGTCGTGCGCCGCCCTTCGTGGTGCCGTCCGTATGTCCGTGTGACGCAGGAGACGCATCGCCGACCCAATATTTCGCCCCCGGCGGCGGTCACGGCTGGGCCAGCCGTCGGGACTGCCCCCTTCGTTTCCCCCACCGAAGGCTCTCCCCCAATGAAGCTCCCCCAGCAAAACCCCAGCGGCTCCAACGACGGCGAATGCGACTGTCTGCCGCGTCCAGAAATACAAGCCGACAGGCCCGCGCTGACGACCTTTGTCCTGCGATACCAGGATGCCTGGTTCGGAATGGAAAAGCGTGTCGCGTTCGAGGCCGAAGATGTCGCGGCGGCGCTCGTGATGATGGAGCGCGAGCCGATTGGCGCGTGGGCCGAGCTCACGAGCGAGGGCGAACTGATCTGCCGCCGCGGGTATGAGCCGGGCGGCGCGGCCGGCTATTGGGTCGTCGACTGAGGCGCGGGGCGAGCCGCTCGCCACCGCCACCTCAGCCGCGCCCGCGGAGCCGCCGGACGAGCCGGAAGGCGCCATAAGCGAGCAGGCCGACAATCGAGCCGTATATCAGCACCCCGATCGCCACCATCTGCAGGTCGCGCCAGACGAGCGGCAGCGCGCTCGGCGGGGCGCCCAGGGTGCCATAGACGATAAGGGCCGCGCCAAGCCCGAGCCATTGCCGCACGCTGAGCGCAAAGCCGCGTGCGATCTTTTCGTGGCGCGTGAGCGTGCGCAACGGGGTGTGATGCGCGACCGCTTCCCACACCCGATATTTGAAGCGGGCGCGGATGATGCGCTGCGCGATCGCGGTGAACCACCAGCCGAACATCGAGAGCAACGCGAGCCCGATGAACAGCGGCGCTTTATATTTGACGCCAAGGGTCCCGAACAGGATCAGCAACACGACCGAGGCCCAGACCGAATGACCGAAGCGGCGTGCGTGCCGGTGGGCGAGCGCGGCATAGTCGCTCCAGAACCCGACGGCTTCGTCCTCGGACACCACGCGTCCTTCGCCGCCCGGCGAGGTCGAGAAGATGAGGTGTCCGCTCTGGGCGCGAAAACAGGCGGCGAAGCCCTGCAATTCGCGTTCGAGTGAGGTGTTTCGCGCGGCCATGGCCGGTTCCTATCCGTCCGGGGTAACGATCTGCCTAACATTGCGATGCACTGGCCCGTCTGTCTTGCCGCGGCGAGGACGCGCAGCCTATCCGGTGGCCTGTTTGCCGCTCGCACGGGCGGGCGCCGGGTCGTTCGCGGGGGCGGGGAGGGCGAAGAAGGCGCAGCGGGCGGCTTCGCCGGCGCGGCGCAGCGGTTCGACGAGTTCGGCATGCGCGGCCTCCCACGCTTCTTCCTCGTCCGCGTCGAGCGTGCGCGCATAATCCTCGTCGCCGAACACGCCTTCCTCGATGCCGATAAATCCGCCCGGCGGCGGGAAGTTGGTGCGCAGCTCGCCGGTTTCCTCGTCGTGCCAGACGGTCATTGCCGCGGCCTCTTCCTCGGGGGTCGGCCCCTCCTCGTCAGCGCTTTCGGGTCCGGCGTCGAAAATGGCGGAAATCTGCGCAACTTCATTCGCGATTGCGGTTCCGCGCCACAGGCTGGCGAGGGGATTGGCGCGGTTGTCGCGCGCGGCGAGCCAGAGGGCGAGGGGGGCGGCCATTCCGTCCTTCTGCCCCTCGGCGTCGGTGTTCCCCGCCCCGGCGGCGCCCGGCGCCACAGCCTCGGCGGCGTCGAAGAGCGCGAGGAAGCCCCGCCAGTCGCCGGCGATGATCTGCGCGAGCATCTCCTCGCCGGCCCATCCTCCTTTTTGGGAGGCGCGCGTTTCGACCATCCTGTCGAGCCGCGCGAGCATCGCGAGGCCGAGGCGCGAGTCGAGGCGGCGGCGCTTGACGAAGCTCCGGCCCTCCTCGCGCTGGATCTCGGCGGTCTCGTCATGCCCCCAGATCGCGCGGTCGAGCAGCTCGTCGACGAGCCGCCCGCGCGCGATCAGCAGCGCCGCGGCGCAGCCGAGCCGGAACGCCGCGCCCTCGGGACGCTGCTTCAGCTGATAGACGGCGGAAGGCGACATGCTCACCTTGGCCGCCGAAATCTTCACCGACCCGTTGGTGGCGAAGGCTTCGAGAAAGTCGCGCTGGAGTCGCGGCGTCCAGTGATAGCTGCCGGGGGCGGGGATGGTGGCCGGATTATGCGCGGCGTCGTCTATCGATTCGTCCTTTCGGTTAGATAAAACCGATAGAATAAACCATATGGGTGAAATGTAGGAAAGGAGTTTCTACACTCTATCTGGCTAGCTCAACCACAAATATGCAATCCATTAGGGCATGCGCTGCTTCGCTTTGGAATGCTCATCATTTAACTTCGGTCAGTCGTGAAATGTTTGGAGTTCGTATGTTCGAAAGTGCATTGCTGAAAATTGGCCGCGCGGACCGGCATATACAGGACTTTGAGGGGGCCCTCCGGGAATTCCAAGCCGGTCATGGGCACACAATTAGGGTTCATGGGAAAATAAAAGGACCGATGTTCTTTGAGACGATCTCGGACGCTCCATTGCCGATCGACCTGTCTTTAATTCTGAGTGACGCTCTTCATAATCTAAGAACGGCGCTCGATCACGCCACTTGGGAGCTGGTCGGCATCGATGATGGGGTGCAAGACCGCTTTCTGAAGCTTCCGACGGGCAACGATCAACAGAGCTTCGACGCTGCATGCAGAGGGATGAGAACTCCAAATACGAGCACGAAGGATTTCTTTACAAATCTTGCAATTTATCCGGGCGGAGTTGGTGAACTGATTTACTGGCTGTGCCAGTTAGACAATGCTGAGAAGCACACCATAATTTCCCCTGTGGTCCAAGCCGCTAGCGTTGATCGAATTATATTTATCGATCTGGATACGAAGGAGCGTTGGGCAAGTGATAATGTCGTGTTGCACCCAGGAGTGGACGGAAGAAGCTACATTCAATTGGAGCCTGGGCTCGGGGTCGATTGCAGTAGGCATTTCAATACTAAGAGCGGGGTGTTCTTTGGAAAGGCTCCGGGAGTTAGTCAAAAGCCTGTAATTCCAAAGCTTTTTGAGTTTCGCGAAGCCGTTGTCGGCGTTCTGACGGATTTTCAGCGTCTTGTGGATGGCAGGAGCAGCCGCGCACAGTAAGGGCTTGCTGCCTTGCCCCTCCACCGCTCGCTGCGCGAGCGGTCCCCCTCCCCATCGCTTCGCGACAGGGAGGATTTGGGGTTTTGGTCCGGGGTGGGGCGGGTTGGGGTTTGTGATTTCCTCCCTGCGCCGTAGGCGTGGGGAGGGGGACCGCCGCCGCAGGCGGTGGTGGAGGGGCTGGGGCGCCCGCGCTTTTGGCCCCTCCGTCAGCTGCTTTGCGGCTGCCACCTCCCCATGGCCTTTGGCCACAGGGAGGATTGATTTGGGGGAGGGGCGGTGGGGCGTTCTACTTCTAAGGCGGTGGTCAAAATGGCGCGTGGGTTGCGGCGGGAGATGTCGTTGCCTGAGGTGATGTTGTGGCAGCGGCTCCGGGCTCGGCCGGGTGGGGTGAAGTTTCGGCGGCAGCATCCGGTGGGGGCTTATGTAGCGGATTTTTATGCGCCGGATGTGCGGTTGATCGTTGAGGTGGATGGGTTGGCGCATGATCATCGGGTGGAGCGGGATGCTGTGCGCGATGAGTGGTTGATCGGGCAGGGGTTTGTTGTGGTTCGGGTGGCGGCTTCGGATGTTTTGAAGGATGTGGATGCTGTGGTTGAGGGGTTGGTTCGGTTGATTTTGGCGTCGCGCTAGTGGCCCCTCCGTCAGCGCTTCGCGCTGCCACCTCCCCATGCCTTCGGCACAGGGAGGATTTGGAAGCGTGGTGCTTTATCCTCCCTGTCGCGTAGCGATGGGGAGGGGGACCACGAAGTGGTGGAGGGGCGGCGGCCTTACGCGCCGTTGGCGGCTGAAAGGATCGCCCGCACGCTCGCCGTCGCGACGTCGGTATCGAGTCCGCAGCCGAACAGGCTCTTCCCGTCGGCGGTGCGGCACTCCACGTACGCCGCGGCCTGCACATTGCTGCCCTGGCCGATCGCGTGCTCGCTATAGTCGACGATGTCCATGATCGGGCCGCCTGACTCGGCGAGCGCGGCGATGACGCTGCTCATCAGGCCGTTGCCGCGGCCGCTGACGCTGCGCGGCGTGCCGTCGATGGTGAGTTTCCCGGCGAAGATGCGGTCGGTGCCCGCATGGCTTTCCGACCAGTCGACGAGCTGGAAGCGCTTGCCCTCGGTAACCAGATAGGCGTGGTCGAAGGCGCCCCAGATGTCCTCGGCGCCGAGTTCGCGGCTCGTCTCGTCGGCGAGTGCCTGCACGACATGGCTGAAGCTCGCCTGCATTTTCTTGGGCAGTTTCAGCCCCTTGTCCTGTTCGAGCACCCATGCGACGCCGCCCTTGCCCGACTGGCTGTTGACGCGGATCACCGCTTCATAGCTGCGGCCGAGGTCGGCGGGGTCGATGGGCAGGTAGGGGACTTCCCAGCGCTCGTCATTCTGGCGCTCGCGCGCGGCGAAGCCTTTCTTGATCGCGTCCTGATGGCTGCCCGAGAACGCCGTGTAGACGAGCTCGCCGCCATAGGGGTGGCGCGGGTGGACGGGGAGCTGGTTGCAATATTCGACCGTCTGGATGACCTCGTCGATGTTCGAGAAGTCGAGTTCGGGGTCGACGCCCTGCGTGTACATGTTGAGCGCGATGGTGACGAGGCAGGTGTTGCCGGTGCGCTCGCCATTGCCGAACAGGCAGCCCTCGACGCGGTCGGCGCCCGCGAGCAGGCCGAGCTCGGCCGCCGCGACGCCGGTGCCGCGGTCGTTGTGCGTGTGCAGCGAGATGATCGCCTTGTCGCGGCCGGGCAGATTCTTGCCGAAATATTCGATCTGGTCGGCGTAGATGTTGGGCGTCGCCGCCTCGACCGTCGCGGGGAGGTTGAGGATGATCGGGTTTTCGGTGGTGGGCTGGAGGATGTCCATCACCGCGGCGCACACCTCGATGCTGAAATCGATTTCGGCGGTCGAGAAGGTTTCGGGGCTGTACTCGAAGCGCCAGTTCGTCTGCGGCAGACGCGCGGCGTTGTCGCGGAGCTGCTTTGCGCCCTCGATCGCGATCTGCTTGATCTCGGCCATTTCCATGCCGAAGACGATCTTGCGCCACGCGGGGCTGACCGCGTTATAGACATGGACGATCGCGGTCTTTGCGCCCGCGAGGCTGTCGAAGCTGGTGCGGATGAGGTCGGCGCGGCTTTGCGTCAGCACCTGCGGGGTGACGTCTTCGGGGATGCGGCCCGATTTGACGAGGCCGGAGATGAAGTCGAACTCGGTCGCGCCGGCGCTGGGGAAGCCGACTTCGATCTCTTTCAGGCCGATGCGGACGAGCAGGTCGAAGAAGCGCGCCTTTTTCTCGGCATCCATCGGGTCGATCAGCGCCTGATTGCCGTCGCGCATGTCGGTGGAGAGCCAGATCGGCGCCTTGGTGGTGACGCGGGCGGGCCATTCGCGGTTCGTCAAGGGAATCTGCGGAAAGGTGCTGTACTTGACCGAGGGGTCGCGGAGCATGGTCATGATGTTTGGACTTCTTCTGGTGGTTGCGATGCTGTGTCGATCGGACCCTTGAGCGGGTGGCCGCGACTAGCGCGCAGCCAGTGTCACGCCCAAGGGCGTGTAAGTCGCAGAAGAAGAAGGGCGTTGCCGCGCATGGGGAGGCTATTGGTTCAAAATGTCGCGTTTGGCAAGGGGGGAGTGTGAAAATTGCGTGATTGCGCCTCCTTCGTCATCCCCGCGAAGGCGGGGATCCCGCTATTGCGGTAAAAGCGGGACCCCCGCCTTCGCGGGGGTGACGAGTGAAGAACGGCGGCGGGCTCAGCCCGTCACCCATTCGACCTTCGGATCGGTGAAATCGACGACGTCGGCGAGCTCGCGGACGTTGGGATAACCATAGCCGACGAGGTTGATGAAGGTCTGGATATTGAGCGCGAGCGCCGCCGATTTGAGCGGCACGGGGCTGCGGTGGTTCGAGAAATTATTGTTGCAATAGATGAGGATGGGACGATCGGGGCTGGCGCCGATCACCGCGGCGAGGCTCTCGGCGGTGAAGTCGGTGAGCGGCAGGTTGACCGCGCCCTTGATATGGCCGCGCGCGAAGGCGTCCTTCGAGCGCGCGTCGAGGAGGAGGGTGCCGGGCTTTGCGGCCTCGGCCTTGAAGGCGTCGAAGGCGATGAGGCGCGTCGTGCGCGCCGGGGCGACGCTGGCGGTGAGCGCCTGGAAGGCGGGATAATCGATTTGCGGGTTCGCTTGCGCCAGCGCGGGGGTGGCGGCGGTGAGGGCGAGAGCGAGAAGCAGGGTGCGCATGGTGATCCTCCCTTGAATATGGGGAGGCTACGCCGCGGTTGCTGGCTCTGCGATGAACCGAAAATGTCGCCGGGCCGCAAGGGATCTTGCGGCCCGGCGCAGTGCAGGGGGTGGTGGCGGGGCGAGCGTCAAGCGGCTTCGCTCTCGTCGTCGTCTTCGTCCCACGGTTCGAAAACCTCGTCCTCGATCAGATTGTCGACCGCGTGGATGCGCACGCCGATGCACCAGTCCAGAAGCGGGCCTTCCCATGCGGCCTCGACTTCCGAAAGCACTTCGGCGGCGTCCGCCGGGCGATCGCCGACGAGGTCGAAATCCTGCACGCCGTCGTCGGGCGGGGTGATGTAGACATGCGGGTCGAGCCGGATATTCGCCCAGCCGATGGTGGGGGCAAGACCCTCGACCTCGACGACGAGCAGCGGATTTTCCTCGTCGCCGTCGATCGAGGCGTTCACTTCGACAATTTCGCGTACCAGTTCGCTCATCACATGGCTCCTGTACGAAAAGGGGCGGGACCATCGCTGGTCCCGCCCCGTTCATACGCAGCGCGTGTGACAGATTAGCGTGAGCTTACTGCTTTTCGAACGCCGCGTGGATTTCGAGTTCGACCGCGTCGCTGACGTAGGGAATGCCCATGTTGATGCCGAAATCGCTGCGCTTGATCGTGGTTTCGGCCTGGAAACCGATGGTTTCCTTCTTGTTCATGCCCATGCCCGCGCCGTGGAAGTCGACGTCGAGCGTGACGGGCTTGGTCACGCCGTTGAGCGTCAGATTGCCGGTGACCTTGGCCTCGTCGCCGTCGCTGTCGAGCACGACGCTGGTCGAGACGAATTTGGCGTCGGCGGGGGCGGCGCCGAAGAAGTCGGGCTTGCCGCCGTCCTTGCCGGCGCGCAGCAGGTGGCTGGTCAGGCCGGCGCTGGCGGTGGTGACCTTTGCCACGGGGATCGTGACGTCGACCTTAGCCGCGGCGAGATTCTTGGGGTCGATGACGAGCGTGCCGGTCACGTCGCCGAAGATGCCGGTATATTTGCTGAAGCCGAGGTGATCGACTTCCCACACGACCATCGTGTGGCCGGCGTCGGCGGCGTAGGTGCCCGCGGTGACGCGCGTCTTGTCGGGTGCGCCGGGGGCGGAACCGCCCTGCGCGAGGACGATCGGGGTGGCGACGACGGCGAGTGCGAGGGCGGCGAGGGGGACGATGCGACGCATGAGAAAGTCTCCTGTTGAGGACGGCGCGAAGCTAGGCGAAGGCGAGGGACGGCGTCAATAAGCCCCACGGAAACGCAGCGTTGCGATTTGGGTTGCGGCTGCGCATCACCGCAAGGCGCTTGTGCCGCGCCCGCTTTCATGCTGCAATGCGGTAAGCTACGAAAGCTGGGCACGAAGGCTGGGGGGCCGACGTCGATGGATAGCTTGTTCGCCCGCGAAGCGGGCGAGGTTGAAAATGCCTTTCTGGCGGCGCCGTTCGAAGCGGACGGCTGGAACGCGGCGTTGCGTCTGTTCGCGCGGCGGACCGGTTCGTCGCGCGCGCAATTGCTGGGGCTGGGCGACGACGCGACTTTGTTCAACTTCATGCCCGATATCGACCCCGCCTATCAGCGCGAATTCGTGGAAATCGAGGGATGGCGGCCCGAGGTCAACTGGCGCGTCGCCGCGAGCGGCCGCCCGCTCGAGATATTGAGCGAGGCGCATTACGACATCGCGCGCCAGCACAGCGGCACCGACGATTATGAGGAGCATATCCGTAAGTGGGACGGCGTCCACGGCTGCCAGACCGTGCTGGTCGAGGGCGAGGGGCTGCTCGTCGGGCTGGCGGCGCTGCGGTCCGAGCGCGACGGCCGCACCGGGCAGCGCGACCGCAAGCTGTTCGCCGCGGGCGCAACCTATGCGCTGGCGGCGGTCCGCATGCAGCAGGCGATGGCGCAGCGCGGCGCCGCGATGACCGTCGGCGCGTTCGACGCGATCGATGTCGCGGCCTTTCTGGTCGACCGCCACGGCGCGGTTGCGGCGCTGTCGGGGGCGGCCGAGGCGATTGTCGGCGACGGTGCGGACGGGGCGCTGCGCCTGCGCCGCGGCCGGCTGGGCGCCGCGCGCCGCGATGCCGATACGGCGTTGCAGGCGGCGCTGACACGCGCGCTGAACGGGGAGGCGATGCAGCAGCACTGGATCGGGTCGCCGCAGGAGGGCGAGGACGGGTTATTGTGCGAACTCTTCCGCCTGCCGCGGCGCGAATGGGATTTCGGATTCGACCCGCGCGTGCTGGTGGTCGCGCGGCGCGCCGCGGATATTCCCGCGATGCGGATCGTGCCGCTGCGCGCGGCGCTGGGCCTGACCGAAGCCGAGGCCGAGATCGCGCTGCGCCTGGCGAATGGCGAGGCGCGCGAGGATATCGCGGCGGGGCGCGGCACGAGCACGCAAACGCTGGGCACGCAGATCAAGTCGATCCTGCGCAAGAGCGACGTCGCCCGCGAGGCCGAACTGACGGCGCTGGTGAACCGGTTGCTGCGCTAAAGGAACGGACCGGAAGATACCGGCGGCGGGTCGCGAGCCGCCGATATCCCCCCTCAGGCCGGGCGCCGTCATTGCCGTGCAACGCCGTGCCCTCCATCATCCACCGGCAGGCCGAGGCAAGCCGTTGATCCGCGGCGGGTATCATCGATCTGTCGCGAGTGTCATACCCCGTTCGGGGTATATGCGACGAGCGGAGGGTCAGGGGCCTGGCCCTAGGGCGCGCGGCGTGCCTCGAACCATTCGCGCATCGCCGCGGCGGCGCAGCCGGTGAAACCGTAGCTGCCGACGGGCGAGCAGCTGTTCGGGCGGCTCGCTGCCGCGGCGCCATTGGTATAGCCGTCGACGGCCGAGGCCCAGCTGCCGCCGCCGGCGGGAACATCTTCCTTCAACTCTTCGCGCAATTCCTTGGGCACGCGGTAGCGTTCGGTCTCGGGCTGCTGCGCGCAGACGACGATCTCGTCGCCTTTGGGTTCGGGGCAGGGTTCGTCGCCATAGGTGTAGAGGACCGAGGTGCGCTGCGGCGGCTCGCCCGATTGCGCGAGCGAGCTGTCATTCTGCGCCAGTGCGGGCGCGGCGAAGGCGAGTGCCGCGAAGAGGGGGAGGAGGAGGCCGGCTGTTTTCTTCATTATCGATCGCGTTCCCAGACCCCGTATCCCCGCGGCGCAGATTGATGCGCGAAGATGAACCTAAGCCGAACTCGCCCGGCCTAACCCATTGCGCTTTCGGCGGGAACGGGAATGCGGCGGCCCGGCGCGGGGCCGATGTTACTCAGATGGTGTCTCGAAAATGGAAAACCAGACCCCGTTCCGGTAGTTCGTCGCAGCGGGGTGGGCCTTTGCAACGCTGCATGCCCCCCGACCCCTCCCGCAAGCGGGAAGGGAGAAGGATGGCAACTTCCGGTCGATATCGTCGCCGCGGAGCGGCTGTCTTGGCCGGTAAACCTTCCGGCAGCCGATCTTTGATGTGAACCGACTGGAGCGCCGCGCCTAACATGCTAAGGGCATCCTATGCTTCACATGCACGGCCACGGCGGCACCGTCCAAATCGATGGTGTCAAATATGACTGGGAACTCCTGAGCGAGCCCCAACTGTCCTCTTCCGAAGGCTGGAGGGGCATGAGGGTCGCCCTGCGCCAGAGAGATATGCCACGCGAAGCCGTGCTGGAATTTCCGACGCCAAAGCGCCTGTTGAAGGGATTGCCGAAAGGGCGTTCGCACATCAACGACGCGATAGCCCTGCGAGGGGTGCGGGCGGCATTGTCGGCAGGATGGGACCCGGCTTCTCGCGGCAAGCCGATAGTCTTCATGGTCGATGCCAACGGCGACTAGGCGCAATCGTCTGGAGCACTGGCATCCAGCCTGAAGCGCGGCAATTCCTCCTTTGGGAGAAGGGGAAGATGAGGGTTTATTTTAATCGCCCAACCAATCGGTTGTGATCGCTCCCCTATGCCCCTCCGGCGCCAGCGCGGCGCGCAGGGCTTCCAGCAGAGGCGGCAGCGCCTGCGTGAAAGCGTAGGGCGGGTTGACGATAAAAAGGCCCGCGCCGTTATAGATGTCGGGCTGATCGCGATCGTACAACCAATGCTCCACCACCAGAAATTTCGGGATGCCGAGCTTGCGTAGCTGCGCCTTCCACCGCACATGCGTGGCGCGGTCCTTCAGCGGATACCAGATCACCGTCACGCCATGCGCCCATTTGCGGTGCGCGGCGGCGAGGGTGGCGGTAATCTGTGCGCGTTCATCGGTCTGCTCGTACGGCGGGTCGACCACCACCACGCCGCGCGCGGTGCGGGGCGGCAGCATCGCCAGCCAAAGCTCGTAGGCGTCGCGCTGATGCACGGCGGCGGATGTGCCGCGCATTGCGCCGCGCAGGGCATAGGCGTCGTCGGGATGCTTCTCGTTCAGGATCAGAAAATCCTGCGGCCGCAGAAGCTGCGCCAAGAAGCGCGGCGATCCGGGGTAGAGGCGCGGCTCTTCCCCGGCATTTACCGCCTGTACGGCGGCGCGATAGTCGTCCAGCAAGGGGTTCGTGTCGGCAAAGGCGCGCACTACGCCTTGTGTAGCCTCACCGGTGCGCCTCGCCTCCTCGCCTCCAAGGTCGTACAGCCCGCACCCGGCATGGGTGTCGATCAGGGTGAGCGCGCTCTCTTTGAGCTGCAACGCCCGCACAAGGGCGATCAGCAGACTGTGCTTTACGACATCGGCGCTGTTGCCAGCATGGAAGGAATGGCGATAATTCATTGTAATTCAAAATCCTGGCGATCTGCCTCTATACCAACGGCTGGGCGCGGAAGCCGAACGCGAGGCGATGGAAGCAACCAATCCGGTGCCCGTATAGAATCGGGCGGAAACCTTCAAAGCATTCTGCACAAGGCCTCAACGAGCCGGATGCGATTGGCTTTGCCGCGAAGCGTCCGGTCGTCTGATGTCGGCCAAACATTCATATAATGTCGCATTATCAGAACTGCGGCGCTTCGACTCCGCGTCCGTCAGTAGCGGACCTGCACCCGCCCGATGTCGAATGACTTGGATTGGTCGTTTCCCGCCACTGCCCTATATGGCGCCGAGCGAGGCGCTGATCGCACCCCACACCTGCGTCAGTTCGTCCGCGGTGATGCAATAGGGCGGCATCACGTAGAGCGTGTTGCCGAGCGGGCGGAGGAGGACGCCGTGGTCGCGGGTGAAGGCGATCAGGCGCGGGGCGAGGTTCGAGAGATAGCCCGCGTCGGGGACGACGATGTCGAGCGCGGCGATGGTGCCGAGGCGGCGCGGGTTTTGGGCGCGCGGGTCGTGGCTGAGCAGCGAGAGGTGCGCGGCCTGCGCATCGGCGAGGGTGTCGATGCGTTGCTGGACGGGTTCGTCGCGCCAGATTTCGAGGTTCGCATTCGCGGCGGCGCAGGCGATCGGGTTCGCGGTGTAGCTCGACGAATGATAGAAGGTCTTGGCGCGGTCGGTCGAGAAATGCGCCTCGAAGATCGGCTCGATGCAGAGGGTGACCGCGAGCGGCAGCGCGCCGCCGGTCAGGCCTTTCGAGAGGCAGACGATGTCGGGGATCACGCCTGCCTGATCGCAGGCGAAGCGCGTGCCGGTGCGGCCCCAGCCGGTCATCACCTCGTCGGCGATGAAGAGGACGCCGTGGCGCGCGCAGATCGCGCGCATCTCGGCGAGCACCCATGCGGGATAGATGAGCATGCCGCCCGCGCCGAGGATCAGCGGTTCGACGATGAAGGCGGCGGGTTTTTGTGCGCAGGCGGCTTCGAGCGCGTCGAGCGCCGCCTGTTCGCGGCGTTCGTGGGGGAAGGGGATGGTGTCGACGTCGAAGAGTAGCGGCTGCCAGGCGCGGTTGTAGACGCCGCGCTCGCCGACCGACATCGTGCCGATCGTGTCGCCATGATAGCTATGCTCGAGGACGAGGATGCGGCTGCGCGGCTCGCCGATGTTGAACCAGTAGCCGAGCGCCATTTTGAGCGCGACCTCGACGCTGGTCGAGCCCGAGTCCGAGAAGAAGACGCGCGTAAGCGGATCGGGGGTGATGCGGATCAGCTCGGCGGCGAGGCTTTCGGCGGGCTCGTGCGTCCAGCCGGCGAAGATGAGCTGGTCGAGCTTTTCGGTCTGGGCGCGGATCGCGGCCATGATGCGCGGGTGCGCGTGGCCGTGGGTGGTGACCCACCATGAGGAGATGGCGTCGATCCAGCTTTGGCCGTCGGCGGCGTAGAGTTTGGCGTCTTTGGCGTGCGAAATCAGCGGGATGGGGTCGCCGAGGCCGTGCTGGGTGAAGGGGTGCCAGATGG
Organism: Sphingopyxis sp. BE235; assembly: GCF_031457175.1. NCBI lineage: Bacteria > Pseudomonadati > Pseudomonadota > Alphaproteobacteria > Sphingomonadales > Sphingopyxidaceae > Sphingopyxis > Sphingopyxis sp. BE235. The sequence goes on along the minus strand of NZ_JAVDWC010000005.1, from coordinate 92,488 downwards.
GGGAGGTCATGTGGGAACCATTCTCTTTCGTCATTCCCGCGAAGGCGGGAATCCCGCTTAGTCGCGAACGATGCAAAGAAAAAGCGGGACCCCCGCCTTCGCGGGGGTGACGAAAATTAGAGGAAGTCCGCGAGGTCGAAGTTCGCGCTGAATGCGGCGGCGAGCGTTTCGCTGGTCAGCGGATCGATGATCGGCAGGCGGCCCAGGCGGCGAACGCCCGCGATGTCGGATATGATCGCCTCGCTGTCCTCCACCGCGTCGCCAAGGAAGGCGAGGCCGTGGATCGGGACGCCGCGCGCGCGGAGCGCCTCGATCGTGAGCAGGCTGTGGTTGATCGTGCCGAGCGCGGTGCGTGCGCAGACGATGACGGGGATCTGCCAGCGCGCGAAGAGGTCGGCGTAGAGGGTGGTGCGCGTCACCGGAACGAGCGCGCCGCCGGCTCCCTCGACGATGAGGTTGCCGGGGGGCGGGGTCAGCGTTTCGAGCTCGATGTTAACGTCGTCAATTTCGGCGGCGCGATGCGGTGAGGCGGGGGTGACGAGGCGGTACGCTTCGGGGTGGATCGCCACACCCGCGAGGCGCGCGACGGCCTCGCTGTCGGTCTCTTCTTCGAGACCCGACTGGATCGGTTTCCAGTAAGGCGTGCCGGCGGCCTGTGCCAAAGCGGCAGAAAAGATGGTTTTTCCGATACCGGTATCGGTGCCGGTGACGACGAAGCGCGTCATGCCGCGGCCATCGCCTGCGCCAGCGCGTCGGCCATATCGTCTATGTTATCTTCGTCAACATTGAGCGTGATCGCGATGCGGAGACGCGCGGTTCCCTGCGCCACCGTCGGCGGGCGGATGCCGCGGATGTCGAAGCCGGCGCCCTGCAGGCTTCCCGCGATGCGCATCGTGCGATCGTTGTCGCCGATGATCACGGGCAGGATCTGCGTGCCGCTCGCGGGGATGCCGAGCGGGACGAGGCGTTCGGCGGCGTGGCGGACGAGGGCGTGGAGGCGCGCCTGCCGTTCGGGCTCGTTCGCGACGATCTCGATCGCCTGCCGGACGAGCCACGCCATCAAGGGCGAGGGCGCGGTCGAGAAGATGAAGGGGCGGCCGCGGTTGACGATGAAGTCGGTCGCGACTGCGGGGGCACAGAGCAGCGCACCCTCGGCGCCCAAGGCCTTGCCGCAGGTGTGGAGGGTGATCAAATTGTCGCGGCGCGCGAGGCCGTGTGCGAGGCCGGTGCCCCCGGGGCCGAACACGCCGGTTGCGTGCGCTTCGTCGACCACGAGTATGGCGTCGTGGCGGTCGGCGACGGCAGCGAGATCGGCGAGCGGCGCGCGGTCGCCGTCCATGCTGTAGAGGCTTTCGACCGCGATCCATGGGGTTCCGGCGCCGCCGCCGGCGCGCCAGCGGGTAATGATGTCTTCGAACGCCTGCGCGTCATTGTGGGCGGCGGCGATGGTGCCGGCGCGGCCGAGCTTCATCCCGTCGTGCGCGCTCGCGTGGATGAGTTCGTCGTGGACGACGAGGTCGCCGCGCTGGGGGAGCGCCGCGAACAGCGCGGCGTTGGCGGCGAAACCGGTGGGGAAGAAGAGCGCGGCTTCGCTGCCATAATGGCGCGCGGCGTGGGCTTCGAGCGCTTCATGCTCGGCGTGATTGCCGCGGAGCAGGCGCGAGCCGCCCGAGCCCGCAGGAAGGCCGCGTTCGATGCCGGCGGCGAGGGCGGTGCGGAGCGCTTCGCTATCGGCGAGGCCGAGATAGTCGTTCGACGCGAAATCGCGGCCGGCGCGCGGTGCGAGCGAGCGGCGGCGGCTGTCGTGCGCGAGCGCCGCGAGATCGGCGTGGTGGGCGGTAAAAGGGGAGGTCACCATCTTCTTCCTTCTCTCGTCATTCCCGCGAAAGCGGGAACCCAGTAGCAACGCTGGCTCGCTGGGTCCCCGCTTTCGCGGGGAAGACGAAGTTTTTCAGTCTGTGCGGCTGCCGCCTTCTAGCGCCTGCCGTTCTTCGCCGGTCAGCCGGTACGGGATAGCGATCGGTTCGAGCGTTTTTGCGTCGAAAAGCGCGGCTTTCCGACGGTCGCCCGAGACGATGTCCTTGATCGCGCGTGTGAAAAAGCGCCGCATCAAGGTGAACATGCTCATTTTGGGTAGCTGGCTGGCGTCGCCGATCGCGTCCTGCGTGAAGAGATGGCCGCGGGGCGGCCCGAAGACCTGCTCGCGCGCCGCGGGATCGCAGGCGGCAAGCAGGACGGTGACGAAGGGGAGTTTGCCGTTCTTGAATGTGTTGAACAACGGCGTGCGACAGCAGGCCGCATACCAGCGCAGCGTCGGCGCGTCGGTCAGGTGGAGACAGGCGAGGCGCTCGCGGCCGGTGTCGAGGTGCATGCGCGCGCAGCGCGTCTGATAGAGCGGCGTGCCGCCGTGCGCGTCGAGCAACTGCGCGTGGCCGAGATGGTGCGTGAGGTCCTGGCAATCGGTGCAGTGGCAGACGACATGGTCGCCCTCGCCGGAGGTGACGCGCATCGTTCCGGTAACGGTTCCGCAGTCGCAGGCGAAGGAGAGATCGGATGGCATGATCCGGCCCTAGCTCCTCGCCCGCGACTGGGGAAGCGATCAGTTCTTCGACTTGTCGACGAGCTGGTTCTTGGCGATCCACGGCATCATCGCGCGCAGTTCAGCGCCGGTCTTTTCGAGCTGATGCGCGGCGGCGGCCTTGCGGCTCGCCTTCAGTTCGGGCTGGCCGGCCTGGTTGTCGAGCACGAAGTCCTTCACGAAGCGGCCCGACTGGATGTCGGCGAGGACACGCTTCATTTCGGCCTTGGTTTCGTCGGTGATGATGCGCGGGCCGGTCTTGATGTCGCCATATTCGGCGGTGTTCGAGATCGAATAGCGCATGTTCGCGATGCCGCCTTCATAGAGAAGGTCGACGATCAGCTTGGTTTCGTGGAGACATTCGAAATAGGCCATTTCGGGGGCGTAGCCGGCCTCGACGAGCGTTTCGAAACCCGCCTGGATCAGGTGGGTGATGCCGCCGCAGAGCACAGCCTGTTCGCCGAAGAGGTCGGTTTCGCACTCTTCCTTGAAGGTCGTTTCGATGATGCCGCTGCGGCCGCCGCCGACAGCGCTCGCGTAGCTGAGCGCGAGCGCCTTGGCGAAGCCGTTACCCGACGAACCTGCACCCTGTGCTTCCTGCGCAACCGCGATCAGACAGGGGACGCCGCCGCCCTTCTGATATTCGCTGCGCACGGTGTGGCCGGGGCCCTTGGGGGCGACCATGAAGACGTCGATGTCAGGGCGCGCGTCGATCAGGCCGAAGTGGATGTTGAGGCCATGGGCGAAGGCGAGCGCGGCGCCGGGCTTCATGTTCGGGCCGATGTCGTCGGCGTAGATTTTTGCCTGATGCTCGTCGGGGGCGGCGATCATGATCACGTCGGCCCATTCGGCGGCTTCCTTGTTCGAAAGCACCTTGAAGCCCGCAGCCTCGGCCTTTTTGGCGGTAGCCGAACCCGGGCGGAGCGCGATCGCGACGTCCTTGACGCCGCTGTCGCGCATGTTCTGCGCGTGGGCGTGACCCTGGCTGCCATAGCCGACGACGGCGACCTTCTTGCCCTTGATCAGATCCTGGTCGGCGTCGCGATCGTAATAAACCTGCATTGGAAAACCCTTCTAGTCCTGTGGCCCCGCGAGGGGGTGATTTGATGTGGAGAGTGGGCGCCGGCCTGCGCCGGAACCCGATGTTAACAGTGCTTTAGAGCGCCTCCGACCCGCGGGCGATGGCGACGACGCCGGTGCGGCCGACCTCGACCAGCCCGCATTCGCGCATCAGCGCGATGAAGCGGTCGACCTTGTCGCTGTTACCGGTGATTTCGAAGATGAAGCTGGTGAGCGTCGTGTCGACGACCTTGGCGCGGAAGACGTCGGCCATGCGCAGCGCCTCGATCCGCTTGTCGCCGGTGCCCGCGACCTTCACGAGCGCGATTTCGCGCTCGACATGCGCTTCGCCCGCGTCGTTGAGGTCGATGACCTTGTGCACGGGGACGAGCCGGTCGAGCTGCGCGATGATCTGGTCGATGATCGGCGGCGGACCCGAGGTGACGATGGTGATGCGCGACAGCGCGTGGTCGGCGGTAATATCGGCCACGGTCAGGCTTTCGATATTATAGCCGCGCGCGGTGAACAGCCCGGTGATCTTGGCGAGCACCCCGGCTTCGTTGTCGACGGTGATGGCGAGCACGTGGCGCTCGCCGGCTTCGGTTTTGATTTTCATGTGATTACACCAGTGCCTTAGCTTCGTCGTCCATCGTGCCGGTGACGTCGCTCGGCTGGAGGAGCATTTCGGTGTGCGCGGCGCCCGAAGGGATCATCGGGAAGCAGTTGGCGAGCTGCGCGACGCGGCAGTCGACGATCACCGGACCCGGGGTCTCGATCATCTTCTTGATGCCGTCCTCGAGTTGCCCGAGATTGTCGATGCGCAGGCCCGTCCAGCCATAAGCGTCGGCGAGCTTCACGAAATCGGGCAGGCTGTCCGAATAGCTGTTCGAATAGCGGCTTTCATAGGTCAGTTCCTGCCACTGGCGGACCATCCCCATCCATTCATTATTGAGGATGAAGATCTTCACCGGCAGGCGGTACTGGCTGACCGTGCCCATTTCCTGGATGTTCATCTGGAGCGAGGCTTCGCCCGCGATGCAGATGACGAGGCGGTCGGGGTGCGCGATCTGCGCGCCGACCGCAGCGGGGAAGCCATAACCCATCGTGCCGAGCCCGCCGCTGGTGAGCCAGCGGTTGGGGGCGGCGAAGCCGAAATGCTGCGCCGCCCACATCTGATGCTGGCCAACCTCGGTCGTGATGATCGGGTCGAGCCCGCGCGTTGCGTCGAACAAAGCCTTCACCGCGCGCTGCGGCATGATTTCGGCGCTCGCGTCCTTCTTTTCGGGGAAGTCGAGGCAGCGCGTCGCGCGCCAGCCGTCGACGCGGCGCCACCATTCGCCCAGGTCGCGGCCGTTGTGCCCCGCCGCCTGCCAGCCCGCGATGATCGCATCGAGCGCGCGGCCGGCATCGCCGACGATCGCGAGGTCGACGGGGACGATCTTGTTGATCGAGCTGCGGTCGATGTCGATGTGGATCTTCTTCGAATCGGGCGAGAAGGCGTCGAGGCGCCCCGTCACGCGATCGTCGAAGCGCGCGCCGACCGCGATGATCAGGTCGGCGCGGTTCATCGCCATATTGGCCTCGTAAGTGCCGTGCATGCCGAGCATGCCGAGCCACTTCTCGTCGTCCGACGGGAAGGCGCCGAGGCCCATCAAGGTCGAGGTGACCGGCGCGCCGGTGAGCGCCACGAGCTGGCGCAGCGCCGCGCTGGCGTCGGGACCGGCGTTGATCACGCCGCCGCCGGTGTAGAAGATCGGGCGTTCGGCCGCGGCGATCATCGCGACGGCGGCAGCGATCGCGTCGGCGTCGGGTTCGACCTGCGGGCGATAGCTTTTGTGCGCGATCTTTTCGGGGATCACATATTGGCCGGTCGCGACCTGCACATTTTTGGGGATGTCGATCACGACGGGGCCGGGGCGGCCGTGCGTCGCGATGTGGAACGCCTCGTGCATGATCGGGCCGAGGCGGTCGGGGTCCATCACCAGATAATTATGCTTGGTGCAGTGGCGCGTGATTCCGACGGTGTCGCATTCCTGGAACGCGTCGGTGCCGATCAGCGCGGTCGACACCTGACCCGTCAGCACGACCATCGGGATCGAATCGAGCAACGCGTCGGTGATGCCGGTGACGGCGTTGGTCGCGCCGGGACCCGAGGTGACGAGCACGACACCCGGCTTGCCGGTCGAGCGCGCATAGCCCTCCGCCGCGTGCGTCGCCGCCTGTTCGTGGCGGACGAGAATGTGCTGGATCGTGGGGTGTTTGTAGAGCGCGTCATAGATGGGAAGGACCGCGCCGCCCGGATAGCCGAACACCGTATCGACCCCGAGGTCGACCAGCGCCTGAACCACCATGTCGGCACCACTCATTTCCGTCACGACGAAACTCCTTCCAGACACAAAAAGGCAGCGCCTTGTGCGCTGCAACAGGGTGCGGGCAATAGGTGTATGATTCTAACCTGTCAACAGCTTATCACGTAATATTATTGCTAATTCCTTGATAGAATCGATGTTTAATGACTCGGTGTGGCGCGGCCAGTTGGCGGGCGGCTGGTTGCGGAACCACGTATATTGGCGCTTTGCATATTGGCGGGTCGCGGCTTGTGTAAGGCCGAGCGCTTCGGCGCGGGTGATGTCGCCGCCGAGGTGGCCGGCAATCTGCGGCACGCCGATCGCGCGCATGGCGGGGAGGTCGGGGTCGAGACCGCGTGCGAGCAGGGCTTTGGCCTCTTCGACCGCGCCATGGTCGAACATCTGGACGAGGCGCGCGTCGCAGCGATCGCGCAGCCAGTCGCGCGGGGGCAGGAGGACCAGCGGGGCGAGCGCGATCTCGCCCCCGATGCCGCCCGCAATTGCTTGCTGCCAGTCGGTGAGGGTGCGGCCGGTCGAGCGCACGACTTCGAGTGCGCGCGCGACGCGGGTGGTGTCGGCAGGGTTGAGGCGCGCGGCGGCGTCGGGGTCGGCGGCAACCAGTGCAGCATGGGCGTCGGCGACCGGGAGTGCGCGGACGGCCTCGCGAATGTCGGGGGCGATCTCGGGCACGGGCGCGATGCCGTGGAGCAAGGTGCGCATGTGGAGGCCGGTGCCCCCGACGAGGATGGGAATTCGCCCCGTGGCATGCGCCTCCGCGATCACGCCGCGTGCCTCGTCCGCCCAGCGCACGGCATTATGCGCGTCGGCGGCGTCGATGTGGCCGAAGAGGCGGTGGTCTATGCCCTCCATCTCTTCGCCCGTCGGCCGCGCCGAGAGAATGCGAAGGTCGGCATAGACCTGGCTCGCGTCGGCGTTGACGACGAGCGCGTCCCGGCCTGTCCCGCAAAGAGATTTTGCGAGCGCGACCGCCAAAGCGCTCTTGCCGCTGGCGGTGGGTCCGGCGATAAGTGCCACGGGAGGCCGCGCACTGGCGGTCGAGAAAGAAGGAGATGCCATGTTCGTCGCGACGCTGATAGCAGCAGGAAAGCTGACCGACGAGGTGGTTCGCGAGGGGATCGACCGGCTCGCCGCGACGGGGCACGATGTCGGCGCGCCGCACTGGATCGACGAGCATGACGCGGCCGACATCGTATTCCACGGCAGCCTGGTGAGCGCGCGCAAGGAACTGGCGCTGATGGACCATGGCTCGCTCGACATCGTCGTCCAGCCGCTGGGTGACCGGACGAAGAAGCTGATCATCGCCGACATGGATTCGACGATGATCACCGTCGAATGCATCGACGAACTCGCCGATTATGCGGGGCTGAAGCCGCAGATCGCGGCGATCACCGAGCGCGCGATGCGCGGCGAACTCGATTTCCGCGCCGCGCTGGAGGAGCGCGTCGGCCTGCTCGCGGGGATGCCCGAGACGACTTTGGTCGATTGCCGCATGGAGCGCGTGCGGCTGACGCGCGGCGCGCGCACCTTGGTGCAGACGATGAAGGCGCATGGCGCGCACTCGATCCTGATCTCGGGCGGCTTCACCGCCTTTGCCGGCCCGGTGGGCGAGGCGATCGGGTTCGACAAGGTCGTCGCGAACGAGCTGGAGATCGCGGGCGGCAAGCTGACCGGCAAGGTGCGCGAGCCGATCGTCGACAGCAAAACGAAACTGGAGACGCTGAAGGCCGAGGCGGCGAAGCATGGGCTTCCGCTCGCCGAGACGCTGGCGGTCGGCGACGGCGCGAACGACATTCCGATGATCACCTCGGCGGGGCTGGGGATCGGCTATTATCCGCATCCCGCGGCGGGCGAGGCGGCGGCAGCGGTGATCCGGCATCATGATTTGACGGCGTTGCTGTGGGCGCAGGGCTATCCGCGGCGGAGCTGGGTGCTGGGGTAGGGCTGGTAGCGGCGGCTAACGAAAGTTCCTCAAGACAAGTAAGCATGCTCAATGATTCCCTCTGAAATATTGTCGGCCATGCGCGGTCGCTTTGCCTTTCATCGCCTCTCTGGGCTTGAAGCCGCAACGGCCAACTATGACGAAGCTGGCAAGCATATCCGGATCGATTTCTTCTTCGCCGGAACAAGCGAAGAGGTGGACTTTGAGGAGCTAGAGGCGGGAACCCTTGGCGAGTTGATTACAGATGCTTGGGCTGGTGTTAATACGATCGGGTTCGCCGTATATTTTGATGCCCCATCGGCTGAGAAAGCCCGCCTCGACCCTTCGAGACTTTACCCGGCCTGAACGACCGCAAACTGCCCCGAAGCGGACATGCTCCTCGTCATGCCGGACTTGATCCGGCATCCATGAACTAAGCCGTCGTCTGGATCCCGGATCAAGTCCGGGATGACGAAGAGAAGGGCGATGGTTATGGTGTCCGATGTGGAGGGCCTATGACGAAGCACCGCATCTATTCGATCAGCGTCGCGAGCGTTTATCCGCATTATATCGCCAAGGCCGAGAAGAAGGGGCGCACCAAGGGAGAGGTCGACGAGATCTTCCGCTGGCTGACCGGATATGACCAGAAAGCGCTCGAGGCCGAGTTCGCCAAGGGGACGAATTTCGAGGATTTCTTTGGCGCGGCGCCGAAGCTGAACCCGGCGCGCGAGCTGATCACCGGGGTGATTTGCGGCGTCCGGGTCGAAAATATCGAAGAGCCGTTGATGAAGGAGATCCGCTATCTCGACAAGCTGATCGACGAACTCGCCCGGGGCAAGAAGATGGAGAAGATCTTGCGGAGCTGATCACGAACGATGACGTGATCGCGGTTTCTCCTGTCAATATTAACAATGTCAACATTTCTGTCGTTCAAATGCGATCGATGTTTACGTCGTCAACACTGGTGCGGAAATTGGCGTCGGCGCGGCGGTTGGAAGCGGCCGCGGCGCCGGCAGGATTGGCGTCAGTCCTTCGCCTTGACCTTGACCCACACATGAACCGTCGCGGCGAATTTGCCGGGTTCGGGTTTGCCCACGTCGATCCGCTCGGCGGTGACGAGTTCGCCGGTTGCGAGGTTGAAGCTGGCCCATGGTTTCGGCATGCGGCCGAAGGTCATTTTCTGGATCGGCTGGCCGGTGGCGGTGTTCATGATTGTTGCGGTGATACCCATGGCGGCCGGGTAGCGGCGGGGCGGCACCTCTGTCCAGAGCTGAAGTGGATGGTGGGTCTGGTTATGGCCGGTAGCTGACCTATCAATCATCGTCACCCCGGACTTGATCCGGGGTCCCGCTTGATGTCGAAGCCAGTCGTGCCTCAAAAAAGCGGGATCCCGGATCAAGTCCGGGATGACGAAGGAAAAGGAAGCAGCGACAGCTCACCACCCCAAAGCGGACATTCCTATGGCCATTCAGGCGGAAATTTCCCCTGTCGCCATTTCATCGGTCAGCCAGCCGCGGAATCGCAGCATCGCGTCGTTTTCGGGGCGCGACATCAGGCGGGTGAGCCAGTAGCGGCCGGCGTCGATCGTGACCGCGAAGGGCTGGACGAGTAGCTCGGCGGCGAGTTCGCGGGTGAACATTGCGGGGGGCGCGAGCGCGACGCCCTGACCTGCCGCCGCCGCGGTCGCCATCAAGGCCGAGCTGTCGAAGACGGGGCCCCGCAGCACGGGGACCGGAACGCCCGCGGCGGCGAACCAGAGCGCCCATTCGTCGGCGCGGTACGAGCGCAGCAGGCGTTCGTGGATCAGGTCGGCGGGGGTCTTGAGGCGCGCGGCGATCGTGGGGGCGCAGACCGGCGCCATCGGCGCGGCGAGCAAAGGCTCGGCATGCGTGCCGTGCCACGCGCCGTCGCCGAAGCGGATCGCATAGTCGAGCGCCTCACCCGCGAGATCGACGCGGTTGTTGTTCGTCGAGATGCGGAGGTCAATCGCGGGGTGCAGGCGCGCGAAGGCGTCGAGGCGCGGGAGCAGCCAGCCGGTCGCGAAGGTGCCAACGACGCCGACCTTGAGCGCCTCACGGAAGCGGCCGCCCGCATATTGGTCGAGCGTCGCGGCGACGCGGTCGAAGGCATCGGCGACGACGGGGACGAGCGCATGCCCTTCGTCGGTGAGCGCGAGGCCGCGCGGCAGGCGGTGGAAGAGGCGCGTGCCGAGACGGCGTTCGAGCTGCGCGACCTGATGGCTGACCGCGCCCTGGCTGACGCAGAGTTCGATCGCGGCGCGGGTGAAGTTGAGGTGGCGCGCCGCGGCCTCGAAGGCGCGGAGGGCGTTGAGGGGGAGTTGGGCGCGGTCCATTGGGCTTCCTGTATTGTGATATGGCCTGCCTCGTCATCCCGGACTTGATCCGGGATCCATGGCCCGACGGCGGCGCGAGTGGACCCCGGATCAAGTCCGGGGTGACGAAAGCTTTGGGAGAAATGTATGAAAAATTCTCATGGCTTTGTCGAGAAATCATGCTTTGTGGGCGGCGCCCGAGCGCGGCATCCCGGCGGGGAAGGGAGACAGATATGATCGCGATGATGACAATTGCCGCCTGGCTTGCGGGTGTGAGCCATGTGCCGTTGCCGCTCGTCCAGGAGGCGAAGGCGCAGATGGTGGCGGGCGGGGTGGCGCCGGGCGCGGACGACCCGTTGACGCGGCCGATTGCGGCCTCGCGGGCGGCCGAATGGCTGGCGCCCGCCAGACCTGAGAAGATTTTCGGGGCGAGTTATCTCGTCGGCTTCGGCGGGCTGAGCGTCGCGCTGATCGATACCGGCGACGGGCTGGTGCTGGTCGACGGCGCGCTGCCGCAGGCGGCGCCCGCGATCCTCGCCAATGTCCGCGCGCTGGGGTTCGACCCCAAAGACATCAAATATATTCTGAGCACCGAACCGCATTTCGATCACGCCGGCGGAATCGCCGCGCTGGCGCGCGACACCGGCGCGACGGTGGTTGCGAGCGCGCGCGGCGCCGAGGGGCTGCGGTCGGGCAAACATGCGGCGGACGACCCGCAGCTCGCCTATGGCGGGAGCTGGCCCGCCGTGACGCGGCTGCGGGTCGTCAAGGACGGCGAGGTGCTGAAGCTGGGCAAGGCCGCGATCACGGCGGTGGCGACGCCGGGGCACACGATGGGGAGCATGAGCTGGAGCTGGCGGGCGTGCGAAGCGAAGGCGTGCAAGACGATCGTCTTTGCATCGAGCCTCAACCCGGTGTCGGCCGACGACTATCGTTATACTGCGCCGGCGAGCGCGCCGATCGTGAAGGCGTTCGAAGCGAGTCATCGCAAGATGGACGCGCTCGCATGCGATATCCTGATTTCCGCGCACCCCGACAATGCGGGGAGCGGACGATATAATGACCAGCCTGGTGCGTGCCGCGCTTACGCCGAGCGGTCGCGCAAGGCGCTGGCAGCGCGTCTCGCGAAGGAAGCGGCCGGATCCTGACCCGCCTGCCGCTACTCTAGTCAGGGGAGCGGCGGCTCCGCCTGGAACGGATCATAGCGGGCCGGGTCATAGGCACCGAAACGCACGGCGCCTTCGGTTTCGCTCCATCCTTTCGACAGCGCGACCGCGACCTCGCCGTCGTCGTCGAGGAGAGCGCGGTGCACGGCGGCGCAGGGCACCGATGCCTGGTCGCGACAGACCAGCGGCCCCGGCGGGAGCGGATCGGATCGCCAGATCTGAAGAAGTGTTGCGGCGGTGCCGGGATCGTCGGCCTGCAGCTGGCGCCAGGGGCCTTCGGCGAGCGCCGCGACGTCGGTGCGGCCGGCAAGCAGCTCAGCCAGGGCGGCTTCGTGGGTGCCCGCATGGCGCCGCGTCGCAAAAGCCGGGGCGCGACCGGTGCTTCGCAGCGCGGCCGCCTGAACCAGTGCGCCGGACGTCGAGCCCGGCAGCACTTCGGTGTAGCGCAAGTCGCCGGCGCGCGCACCGAGGGCGTCGAGCGACGCGAGGCCACTGTCGCGGCGCACGAGCAGGACGCCCCGATAGCGATCGAGCACGGCCGGAGGCGTGGAAAGGACGGCGATCGGCCGGACATCCGGGCAGGAGCGAGCCTCGACGAATGCGCCGAGATTGGTCATCGCAATGTCGATCTCGCCGCGGCAGAGCGCCTTCGCCAGCGCTTCGGGCGTGTCGAGCAAGCGGACCTCGGTCGGCCGCCCGGACGCGCGTTCGACGAGTGCGGCAAGCGGCGCGAGCGCAACCGACCGGTCGTAGCGCGGATAATGATAGGTGCCGACGCGCAGCGCCGGTGGCGTTTCAACCGGCGATGCCCACGCCGCGAGAAGAGTTAGAATCATGACTGCGCGATGGACGGGACGGTCGCCGAAGCAAAGGATTCTACGACGAACGACATGTCGGCGCGACTAGCGATCCATCACCAGACAGGCCTGACCGCTCTTGCGCACGCTCGCGCAGAAGCTCTCGGCTTCGCCCTTGTTCGCGAAGCCGCCGGCCTGGAGGCGGGTGAGCTTGCCGCTCTTAACCAGATAGGGCGTGCGGCCGGCGAAGGCGGGATTTTTCTTTTCGAGCGCGGTCCAGAGATTGCGGGCGTTCGCCTCGACGCCGAAAGCGCCGAGCTGCGCGCGCCAGGGGCTCGCGGTGCCGTTGTGGACGCGGACCGGCGCCGGAGTGGCTGCGGCGGTGGCGACGGGGGCGGCCTTGACGGGTGCGGGCTTGACCGGCGCGGGTTTGGGTTCGGCGGGCTTGGGCGCGGGCTTTGCCGGTTCGGGCTTCGGCGGGAGTTTGCCGCTTTCGGGCGGCGCGGCGTAGGTCGTGCCCGGCTGGCCGGTGGCGGCGACGGCGTTGGCGGTTGCTTCGGCGGCGGCGGCTGCGGCGGCGCTCGCCACGGGCGATGAGGCCACCGCGACACTGCGGATCGGTTCGGGTTTGGGCTGCGGTGCCGGCGTGGGCTTGGCGGCGGGCGGCGTGTCGATCACCGGCGGCGGTGTGTAGCGGGTGCCGGGGGTCGAGGCGGGCAGGCTCGCGACCTTCACCGGCGAGGCCGCCGGCACGGGTTTGGGCGCGGGCGGCGCAGCGGCGTTGACCGCGGCGAGGCGCGCCTGCTGTTCGCCGCGCTCGATTTCGGGGATCAGCGCGAGGCCGCGCTGGCGCTGGTCGAGCGGGATCAGATTGTCGAGCTGCGCGAGGCGCGCCGAAGCGATGCCGAGCCCGGCGTCGCTCGCGCGCTTGGTCAGCGCATAGGCGCGCGGCCAGTCCTCTGCGGCGAGGTCGCCGTTGAAGTGCGCGGTGCCGAGAACATATTGCGCGCGCGGTTCGCCGCGCGCGGCCGAATTGATGATGAAGGGCATCGCCTCTGCGCGGCGGTTCGCGGTGAAGAGCACGAGGCCGAGATTATCCTCCGCCTGCAAATGCCCCTGCTTGGCGGCGCGGCGATACCAGGCCTCCGCCTGCACGAGATCGGCGGGAACACCGCGGCCGAGCTTATAGGCTTGCCCCAGATTGAATTGCGCATCGGCGTCGCCGGCGAGGGCGAGCGGGCGCCATTCGGCAACGGCGGCCGCATAATTGCCCGCCTGCCAGGCATCGACGCCGTCCTTGACGTCGGCATAAGCGGGTGCCGCGAGCATCGATGCCGCGATCAGCGGCAGAGCCAGCGAAAGGGCGGTGCGGAAAGAACGCATCTTATTCTCCAATGACTTGCGCCGCATGAGGCCGGCTGCAGTCCCCGGGGTCTTTATAGCGCCAATTGGCTAACACGGCGTTAGCGACAAAAGCGCCCACGCCAAACTTGATCCGTTCTGGTACAAGTTCGTCTTAGGAGAGTGTTTACCATATTCGCGAGGAAGTCGTTCACCCTCTTTTTATCATCGTTAACCCAATTTTAGCGCCCCGCATGGCATCCCTTCGCCGAATTCTGGATTTCCGAGGGGGTAAACGCAGTGCGCGTATTGGCATTGGCTTCACAGAAAGGCGGGTCGGGAAAGACCACGCTGTCGGGGCACCTCGCGGTGCAGGCGCAGCTTGCGGGCGCCGGCCCCGTCGTTCTGATCGACATCGATCCGCAGGGCTCGCTCGCCGACTGGTGGAACGAGCGCGAAACCGACCTTCCGGCCTTTGCGCAAACGACCGTTGCGCGGCTGGCTTCCGACCTCGAAATCCTGCGCCAGCAGGGCTTTAAGCTGGCGGTCATCGATACGCCGCCGGCGATCACCATGGCGATCCAGAGCGTGATTTCGGTCGCCGAACTGATCGTCGTCCCGACCCGGCCGAGCCCGCATGACCTGCGTGCCGTCGGCGCCACCGTCGACCTGTGCGAACGCGCCGGCAAGCCGCTGGTGTTCGTCGTCAACGGCGCGACGCCGAAAGCGAAGATCACCAGCGAAGCCGCGGTCGCGCTGTCGCAGCACGGCACCGTCGCCCCGATCACGCTGCACCACCGCACCGATTATGCCGCGTCGATGATCGACGGCCGCACGGTGATGGAAGTCGATCCCAACGGACGCTCGGCCGACGAGATCCGCCAGCTGTGGACCTATATGAACGACCGCCTCGAAAAGAATTTCCGCAGGACCGTATTTGCCGCGCCGCTGCCCACACAGGGCAATTATGGCGCGGTTCGCCCGATGGGTGGTGGCTTTGGCCGCCGCATCGCTGGCCAGTGACGGGGAGTACGGGAATCATGGGCGAACCAAAACCTCTCGCATCGCTGAGCGCTGGCCTCCTTGCCCGCAAGGGTGGAGCGCGTCCCGCCATGCGCCGCCAGCCGCTCGGTAGCGGCCCCGCACCCCTCAACCCCGGCGGTTACGACGACCTCGGCTGGAACGACATGGGTTATGATGTCGATCCCGACCAGTCGGCCGAACCCGCGCGGATGCTCGACCTGAAGCCGCTGCTCACCGGATCGGTGCTGGCGCATAATGTCGAGGCCGAACATGCGGTCGACGAGAGCGTCGGTCACGAGCTGACGCCCGAATTTTCGGCCGAATATACCGGCGAACCGGTCGGGCTCAGCGAGGATTATGGCGTCGACCAGTTCGAAGCCGAAGCCCCCGAGGTTCCCGAAGTCGTCCGCCAGCAGGAATCGCTGATCGAGCGCGTCGCCGCGGTGGCGCGCAAGGTCGAGGCGCGTCCGGCGCCGGCGCCGAAGAAAGAAAAGGCACCGCGCGCGCTCCGTGCCCGCGAAAAGGCCGCCTTCACGCTGCGCCTCGATGCCGAGCGCCATTTGCGCCTGCGCCTCGCGAGTGCGGTGACGAACCGGTCTTCGCAGGTGATCCTGACCGACCTGCTCGACGAATATCTGGCTTCGCTGCCCGAAATCGACGCGATGGCGAGCCGCCTGCCGGCGACGCGCCCGGTGCGCGGACAGCGCTGAAGAGAAAAGAGGGGGACCTGTCATGAACCGCAAGATGCTGATGAACCTGGCCGTTTCGGGATTTGTCCTGAGCGTGGCCACCGGATGCAGCGGCATGGGCAAGATGGCCGACGCGCCGTCGCGCGCCGCCGGCAAGCCCGCGATCGCCGCCAAATCGGCGAGCGAGGCGCGCGTCGCGCTCGAAGCCGGGAAAGCCAGCAAGGCGGTCGGCCTGGCCGAAGCCGCGGTTGCGGGCAGCCCGCGCGATGCAAATTATCGCGCGCTGCTGGGACAGGCGTACCTCAATGACGGGCGCTTTGCGTCGGCGACCGCGGCGCTGACCGAGGCGATCGAACTCGGCGCGAGCGACGGCAATACGGTGCTTTCGCTGGCGCTCGCGCAAATCGCGCAGGGCAAGGGCAGGGAAGCCGTGACGCTGCTGACCGAGCATCGCGCGGTGGTGCCGGCGTCGGACCTCGGGCTGGCGCTCGCGCTCGCCGGCGATAATGAAGGCGCGATCTATGTGCTGAGCGAAGCCGCGCGCGCCGAAGGCGCCGGGGCACGGACGCGGCAGAATCTGGCGCTGGCGTTCGCGCTGTCGGGCCGCTGGGCACAGGCGCGCATCCTCGCTTCGCAGGACCTGTCGATCGCCAAGCTCGAAGGGCGGATGGCCGAATGGTCGAAGCTGGCCGAACAGCCCGATGCGCAGATGCGCGTCGCGAGCCTGATCGGGACGAAGGCGCGGCAGGATGCCGGCATGCCGGTCCAGCTCGCGCTCAGCAATTTTGGTGACACGCAAATGGCCGCAGCCGAGCCCGCAACTCAGCTCGCGAGCGCCGATCCGGCGCCGGTCGCCGATTATGCGCCGCCGCCGCCCGTCCTTGCGGATGCGAGCAGCGCGATCCGCAGCGTCGAACTGCCGATGCCCCAGCGCAACGCCGATGGCGTCGTGCCGGTGACCGAATTGCCGCAGCCGAAACCGGCGGGCGAGGTGATCCTTGCCGACGCCGCGCCCTATCGCGCCGCACCGCGCGCCCAAGGCGAAGGGCGCATCCGCCCGGCGCAGCAGCAGGCGCTCGAGCTGGCGACGGTGCTGATCCCGAAGGCAATGGGTTTCGACGCGAAGAAGCCGAGCGGCTGGGCGGTTCAGCTGGGCGCCTATGACAGCCTCGGCATTGCCAAGGAAAAATGGGGCACGCTGAAAAAGCGGAGCGCCATGCTGGCGAATTTCCCGGCGTCGAGCCATGCCGCGAATGTGAAGGGGCGCACCTTCTATCGCCTGACGGTCAATGGCCTCGCGACGCGCGCCGATGCGACGAGCCTGTGCAACGAGTTGAAGGCGCACGGTCAGACCTGTTTCATCCGCGCGATGGGCGGCGGCGAGACGATCCAGTGGGCGTCGAAGGCCAGCACGATGCGGCTCGCTTCGCGCTAAAAGACTTTACCCGGATAAGGGGGAGGGGCGTGGCCGCGAGGCCGCGCCTCTTTTGTTTGGGGGTGTCCGGGTCCGACCGGTTGCGGACTCCAACACTCTCGTCACCCCGGACTTGATCCGGGGTCCCGCTTGAGGTCGGAGCCAGCCGATGCCTCAAAAAGCGGGATCCCGGATCAAGTCCGGGGTGACGAAGGGTAAGGAAACAACGTCCGCTCACCACCCCAAAGCAGACCTAACGGATGCGCAGTCCGCCCTTCCACATCATCGTCGCGCGGCCTTGCACGGGCATGCCGTCGAAAGGGGTGTTGCCGGCCCAGGCGGCCATTTTCTTGGCGTCGACCTGCCAGGGCGTACCCTCGTCGACGAGGATGAGGTCGGCTTCCTTGCCCACCGCGAGTGTCCCGGCGTTGACGCCGAGCAGGCAGGCGGGGGTGCCCGCGAGCAGTTCGAACAGGCGGCCGGGCGAGATATGTCCGTCGCGGACGAGGCCGAGGCCGAGCGCGAGCAAAGTTTCGGCGCCGGCCATGCCGGGCAAGGCTTCGGCGAAGGGCAGGCGCTTGTCCTCGGGGCCGCGCGGGTCGTGGCCCGAGGCGAGGATGTCGATCGTGCCGTCGGCGATCGCGGCGAGGCACGCGTGGCGGTCATCCTCCGAGCGGAGCGGTGGCGACAGGCGTGCAAAGGTGCGGAAGTCGCCGATCGCGGTGTCCGAAAGCAGCAGGTGCGCGGGGGTGATGCCGCAGAGGACGGGCAGCCCTTTCGCCTTGGCGGCGCGGATCAGGTCCAGCCCGCGCGCGGTGGTGACCTGGCGGAAATGGACGGGCGCGCCGGTTTCCTCGACGAGTGCGAGATCGCGGGCGATCGCGATCGCCTCGGCGATGGCGGGGGCGGAGGCGAGGCCGAGGCGCGTCGCCATCTCGCCGTCGGTTGCGACCGCGCCGGCCGTCAGTCCCTCATCCTCGGCATGGATGATCGTGACGAGGCCGAGCGAGGCGGCGTAAGTGAGGACGCGGCGCATCACGCCGCTGTCGGCGATGCGCGCGCGGCCGGTGGCGATGGCGCGCGCGCCTGCCTGTTTCATCAGGCCGATTTCGGCGAGTTCGGTGCCCGCGAGTCCTTTTGTGGCGGCGGCGAGCGGGTGGACCCAGAGGTCGGGCTTGCCGCCTTTCGCTGCCCGCTCGACGAGCCCGGCGCCGTCGAGCGGGCCGTTGTCGGGCATCAGCGCGGCGCGCGTGATGCCGCCGAAGTGGAAGGCGGGCTTGTCGGTCGCAAAGACGCCGAGGTCGATGATGCCGGGGGCGAGCCACTGGCCCTTGGCGTCGATCGTCTCGGTGCCTTCGGGGATTTCGGCCGGATCGAGCGCGGCGATGCGGCCATCGACGACGAGCAGGCTGCCCGCGCGCGGCGCGTCGCCGTCGATCAACTGCGCGTTCGCGATATGGAGGGGCTTCAGTTCCATCCGGCGACTCCCCGCTTGCGGCGCGTCAGGATGTCGAGGCAGGCCATGCGCACCGCGACCCCCATTTCGACCTGCTCGGTGATCGTCGAGCGGACCGGATCGTCGGCGACATTGCTGTCGATTTCGACCCCGCGGTTCATCGGGCCGGGGTGCATGACGATCGCATCGGGCTTGGCTTTCTCGAGGCGTTTTTCGGTGAGGCCGTAGAGCGCGTGATATTCGCGTGCGCTGGGCAGGTAAGCGCCGTCCATGCGCTCGTTCTGGAGGCGGAGCATCATCACGACGTCGGCGTCCCTGATGCCCTCGTCCATGTCGGTGAAGGTCGTCACATGCATGCGGTCGATCGCGGGCGGGGTGAGCGTCGGCGGCGCGACGACGCGCACTTCGTTGCCGAGCAGCGTGAGCGCGAGGATATTCGAGCGCGCGACGCGGCTGTGGAGGACGTCGCCGCAGATGGCGATGGTGAGCCCCTCGACGCGGCCGAGGCGGCGGCGGATCGTGAGCGCGTCGAGCAACGCCTGCGTCGGATGCTCGTGGCGGCCGTCGCCCGCGTTGAGCACGGGGCAGTCGACCTTGTCGGCGATGAGCTGGACCGCGCCCGAGCTGCCGTGACGGATCACCATCGCGTCGGCGCGCATCGCGTTCAGCGTCATCGCGGTGTCGATCAGCGTCTCGCCCTTTTTCACGCTCGACTGCGCGGCGTGCATGTTGACGACGTCGGCGCCGAGGCGCTTGCCCGCGATTTCGAACGACAGCAAAGTGCGCGTCGAGTTTTCGAAAAAGGCGTTGATGATCGTGAGGCCCGCGAGCCGGTCGTCGTGCTTGGCGGCGCCCGAGCGGTTGAGGTCGACCCATTGCTCGGCGGCGTCGAGGACGTAGGAAATCTCCCACGGGGTGAGCTGGGCGATGCCGATCAGGTGGCGATGGCGAAAGGCATCGCCACCGGGCGGATAGTCGCTGGCGGGTCGGATTGTTGAGCTTGTCATTAAAGCCGAGCGTCTACGCAGGCGGGGCGATTCTGGCAAGTATGATCCTCCCTGTCGCGCAGCGATGGGGAGGTGGCAGCGCGGAGCGCTGACGGAGGGGCGATAGCGCGACGTAGCGGCCCCTCCACCACCGCCTACGGCGGCGGTCCCCCCTCCCCATGGCTTCGCCATAGGGGGGATCAGGCGATCAGCGGATCAAGAAACCCGAGCGCCCACAGCAAAAGAACCACGAGTTCGAGGAACAGGATCGCGATCATCCGCGCCGCGAACGGCTGTTTGCGCGTCTTGTGGCGGATGAGGCGCGACGCGGCGAAGGTGCCGGCGGCGCCGCCGAGCAGCGACCAGCCGAGCAGGGTGCTTTCGGAAATGCGGCGCGCGCCGCCTTCGGCGAATTTCTTGTCGAGGATCATCAGCGCGAACGCGATCAGGTTTGCCGCGATCAGCCAGGCGACGAGATAGCTGGTCAACCCCGCGTCATCGCGTCGATGGCGCCTTGCAGGATGAACGCCGCGGCGGCGCTGTCGACGCGTTCGGCGCGTTTGGCGCGGCTGACGTCGGCGGCGATCATCGCGCGCTCGACCGCGGCGGTCGACCAGCGTTCGTCCCAGAGCAACAGGGGGAGGGCGAGGGGCGCGAGGTTGCGCGCGAAAGCGCGGGTGCTTTGGGTGCGCGGGCTGTCGGTGCCGTCCATGTTGAGCGGCAGGCCGACGACGAGGCCGACGATGTTGTGATGTGCGATCAGGGCTTTCAGCGTTTCAAGATCGACCGAGAATTTCTTGCGGATGATCGTCTTGTCGGGGGTCGCGAAGCTCCAGTTCACATCGCAGAAGGCGACGCCGATCGTCTTGGTGCCGACGTCGAGGCCCATGATGCGGCCGCCGTTCGGGAAGTGGGCGGCGAAATCGGGGGCGGCGGTGGTGATCATGCGACCATCCCTAGCCGTTCGTGTCGAGCGAAGTCGAGACACCGTGAAGGCATGCCCTGCCGATGGGCATCTCGACTTGGCTCGATGCGAACGGATTAAAAAGCGGGACCCCGGATCAAGTCCGGGGTGACGAAGGCGGGGTAGTGGGTGACGAGGGTGGGGAAGCGGGCGTGGCCGGAGGAGGCGTCGGCGCCGCTGGGGGCGGCACGGGCGACGGCTTGCCCTCGTAGGTCGCGAGGCGGCGGAGGGCGTCGGCGCGGACGTTCGCCCAGAAGAGGGTGATGTCGTAGACGTGATAATTGTTGCCGGGGAGCACATAGCCCGCGACGACGTAATTTTTCGCGATGTCGGCGTCGCCGATCATCAGGAAACCGCGCGTGTCGTCGCATTTTGCGCCGATCTTGCCCGCGATCAGCGACCCGCTCTTGAAGCCTTCGGTCGGCTTGAGCGTGCCGATATTCGCCTCGGGCGGGGCTTCGGTGTCGGGGATGCCGGTGAGCGGGTTGGTGCAGAGCATTCGCGTTTCGGCGCGCGGGCGGCCGTCGAAACCGATCGTGCCGTCATAGGCGCCGGTGACCATCGCGGGATCGGCGGGCTCGGCGAAACTCGCCCAGCCGATGATGCAGCCCTTTTGTTCGGGGGTCTGGCACGCGGGCAGGCCGAGCCCGGCGATGTCGGTGTCGAGGCTGACCGGCCAGCCGATGACGTACGCCGCCACGATGCGTTTCGCGAGCGGGGTGCCCGCGATTTTCGTGCGGAGCAAAGTCGTGAGGTGGAGCGCGCCCTGGCTGTGGCCCGCGAGGATGATCGGCTTGTTCTTCGGCTGCGCGGCGAGGAAGGCGTCGAACGCCTCCTCGACGTCGCGATAGGCCGAATCGATCGCTTTGCCCGCGGTGACGCGGTCCTGCGCGAGGAAGGCGCCAAGCGTCGCCTGACGGTAGCGCGGGGCCCAGATTTCGCCCGCGTCGGCAAAGGCGCTCGCCATGCCCTGCACGAAGAGGTTCGCGCGGTGGTCGGAATCGCGGTCCTCGAGCGGCGCGTTCCAGCTCGAGCGGCTGTAATAGCTCGTTGGGTGGACGAAGAAGATCGCGGCGTCGCCCTTCGGCGTCGCGGCTTCGGTTGTGGTCGGGGCGGCGTTGGCGGGCGGGATGATCTGGCCTGCCTGCGCTGCGGCGTCTTCGGTGCCGGGGGTCTCGCTGCCGTCGGCGGCGGGGCGCCACGCCGACGGGTCCTTTTCCATCCCCGGGCGCGCGAACCACATTTTCGGGTCGTCATAAGCGTTCGGCGCGACCGCTGCCTGCGGCTTGAATTCGGTGCTGGGGACGAAGGCGGTGCGCGCGATCCAGCCCGGGAAGAGCTGGTACACGACCCCGGCGGCGACGATCAGCAGGATGACGGCGGCAATGATGTAGAGAAATTTGCGGGCCAAATGGGATTCCATACGGTCGGGAGAGATGAATTCGGGCTTCTCTAGCGGCTCCGGTGCCCGGCTACAAATAACTCGTCATGCGGAATTCGGATCCGTAAACAGGTTCAGGAAGATGGTTTTACGCGAAAGGCTTTGACGCATGACCGAAGCGACCGCACCCGCCGCCCCCGATTCGCCCCTCCGTCCGCTCCACGTTTCGGCACGCCTCGACGAGAATGATCTGCCGTGGCCGCTGCGCCCGTGGATCATGGCGGCGATCTGCGCGCTCGCCGGGCTCGGCTTTTACCTGTTGATCGATCATCATTATGACGACGCGCTGTCGCACTGGCGCAGCGCGCTGGCGACGGGCGTTGCCGTCGCGGCGGTCGTGTTCGTGCTGGGGGTCGAGCTGCGTCGCTGGCAGTGGGCGCTGGGTTTCGCGGTTCTTTGGGGCGTCATCCTCGGACTGATCGCGTGGCAGACCGCGGCGTATAATATTCAGGGCAATCCGGTCGAATGGCCGTTCTGGTCGGGGATACTCGCGGTGCTCGTCGCGACGCCGCTGTTCCAGACGCGGCGCGATGTCGCGCCCGACTGGCGGTTCTGGAAGCTGTGGCAGATGCCGTATGAGCGGCTCCATAGCCATGCGTGGACCGATGCGGTGATCGGCGCGGCGTCGCTGGCCTTCGTCGGCATCACCTTTCTGCTGACCGTCTTGATCGGGCAGATGTTCAAGCTGATCGGGATCAGCCTGATCTTCGACCTGCTCAACGACGAATGGTTCGGCTGGATGCTTGCGGGCGCGGCGTTTGGCGGCGCGGTGGGCCTGCTGCGCGAGCGCGACAGGCTGGTTGCGACATTGCAGCGGCTGGTGATGATGGTGCTCGCGGTGCTGGCGCCGGTGCTGGCGGTTGCTTTGGTGCTGTTCCTGCTGTCGCTTGCGGGGACGGGGCTGCAAAAGCTCTGGGATTCGGGCTTTTCGACCGCGGCGGTGATGATGGCGGCGGCGGCGTTCGCGGTGCTGCTCGCCAATGCGGTGATCGGCAATGGCAGCGACGACCGTGCGACGAGCCCGGTGCTGCGCTGGGCGGCGCCGGTGCTCGTTGTTGCGGTGCTGCCGCTGGCGGGGATCGCCTATTACTCGATGCATTTGCGCGTGATCCAATATGGCTGGACCCCCGAGCGCATCTGGGGGGTGATCGCGGCGGTCATCGCGCTGGCTTACGGGATTGCGGGCGTGTGGGCGGTGGTGAAGGGGCGGCGCGATTTCGACGACTGGCTGCGGCCGCTGCAACAGAAGCTCGCGATCGGGCTGGCGCTGCTTGCGTTGCTCCTTGCGCTGCCGATCCTCGATTTCGGGGCGATTTCGACGCGCGATCAGCTGGCGCGGCTGAAATCGGGTGCGACACCGACCGAGAAATTCGACTGGGCGGCGCTGGCGTTCGATTTCGGGCCGAGCGGCCGCGCGGCGCTGCGGGATATTGCGAAGTCGGCCGACAAGACGAAGGCGGGCCTCGCGAGCTGGGCGCTGAAGGCCCAGGACCGTTGGGCGCTCCACCGCGACGGCGAGGCGATGACGGCGCGCGATGCCGCCTTTGGCGCGCGCAAGATCGAAGAGAAAGTGCGTGTTCTGCCCGCGAGCCGGCCGCTGCCTGCCGAACTTTATGCGTTGCTCGACCAGCGGAGCTTCTGCCGCACGGCGCCCTGTATCGTGCAATGGGTCGGCGACAGCCGCGTCGCGGTCGTTTCGCAAGGCGGCATGCTGACGCACTTCGCGATCGACCCCACGACGAAGAAGTGGAGCGACTATTATGAGGGAAGCGATCCAGCCGAACAGAAACGACGCGAATTGACCGTCGACGATATGGAACGGGGCGGGGTCGAAGTGCGCGCGGTGACGCGCCGCCAGATTTTTGTGAACGGCAAGCCGGTGGGCGGCGATTTCGAGTGATTTAATCCTCCCTGTCGCGCAGTGATGGGGAGGTGGCAGCGCGAAGCGCTGACGGCTGCCCCTCCACCACCGCCTTCGGCGGCGGTCCCCCTCCCCACGGCTTCGCCACAGGGAGGATCAGGATGGTTGAAGCGATCCGGCTGGGATGCTAGCGGCGCGGCTTCGTTAAAGTTAGGGCGATCATGTCAATCGATCAGGCAACAGTCAGGAAAATAGCGTCGCTGGCGCGCATCGCGATCAGCGATGCCGAAGCCGCCGCGATGGAAGGCGAATTGAACGGCATCTTGGGCTGGGTCGAGCAACTCGGCGAGGTCGATGTGACCGGGGTCGAGCCGATGACCGCGGTGATCCCGAACCATCTGCGGCTGCGCGACGATGTTGTCGATGCCGATCCGCTGACCGGCGGCGGCCGCCGTGACGATGTGCTGGCGAATGCGCCGGCGCCGCAGCACGGCTTTTTCGGTGTTCCCAAGGTGATCGAATAATGACCGATCTTACGAATCTTACCGTCGCGCAGATCCGCGACGGCCACCGCGCGGGCGATTTCAGCGCCGTCGAAGTGGCGGAGGCGTTCAACGCCAATGTCGCGGGTGCGAAGGCGCTCAACGCGTTTATCGTCGAGACGCCCGAGCATGCGCTCGCGGCGGCGAAGGCGGCCGATGCCGACCGTGCTGCCGGAACGCTGAAGCCCTTGTCGGGCGTGCCGATCGGGATGAAAGACCTGTTCGCGACGAACGGCGTCCAGACGACCGCGGCGAGCCACATGCTCGAAGGCTTTGTCCCGCGTTATGAATCGACCGTCTCGGCGAAGCTGTGGGACGCGGGTTGCGGCATGCTCGGCAAGCTCAATCTCGACCAGTTCGCGATGGGGTCGTCGAACGAGACGAGCTATTTCGGTAACGTCATCAGCCCGTGGAAGCGCAACGACGGCGGCAATGCCGCGCTCGCGCCGGGCGGTTCGTCGGGCGGCAGCTCGTCGGCGATCGCGGCGCGGCTGTGCCCCGCGGCGACGGGGACCGACACCGGCGGTTCGATCCGCCAGCCCGCGGCGTTTGTGGGGATTTCGGGGATCAAGCCGACCTATGGCCGCTGCTCGCGCTGGGGCATCGTGGCGTTCGCGAGCTCGCTCGATCAGGCGGGGCCGATGGCGCGCGACGTCAAGGATTGCGCGATCATGCTCGAGAATATGGCGGGCTTCGATCCGAAGGACGCGACGAGCCTGAACATGGCGGTTCCCAATTGGGAAGCGGCTTTGTCGAGCGATCTCAAGGGCAAGACGGTCGGTATTCCCAAGGAATATCGACTGGAAGGCATCGATCCCGACATCGACGCGATGTGGGATGCGGGGATCGCGATGCTGAAGGATGCGGGCGCGGACGTGGTCGAGATCAGCCTGCCGCACACCAAATATGCGCTGCCGGCCTATTATATCATCGCGCCCGCCGAGGCGTCGTCGAACCTCGCGCGCTATGACGGCGTGCGTTATGGTTTGCGCGACCTGCCGCAGGGTGCGGGGTTGCAGGACATGTACGCCGCGACGCGCGCCGATGGGTTCGGGCCCGAGGTCAAGCGGCGCATCATGATCGGCACCTATGTGCTGTCGGCGGGCTTTTACGACGCCTATTATACGCAGGCGCAGAAGGTGCGGACGCTGATCGCGCGCGATTTCGAGGCGGCGTTTGCAAGCTGCGACGTGATCCTAGCGCCGACCGCGCCGTCGGCGGCGTTCGGGCTGGGCGAAAAGATGGCGGACCCGCTGGCGATGTACCTCAACGACGTGTTCGCGGTGCCCGCGAGCCTCGCGGGGCTGCCCGCGATGTCGGTCCCTGCGGCGCTGAACCGCGAAGGGCTGCCGCTGGGGCTGCAGATCATCGGCAAGGCATTCGACGAGCAGGGCGTGCTGAACGCCGGGCTGGCTATTGAAGAGCGGGCGGGCTTTACGGCGCGCGCCGAGAAGTGGTGGTAACTCACGTCGCCCCAGCGAAAGCTGGGGCCGCTGGCGGCGCAACAGGACGTTAGCGATCCCAGCTTTCGCTGGGATGACGAAATTAGCGAGCGATCCCAGCTTTCGCTGGGATGACGAGGAAAAAACATGTCTGACTATCGCATCAAGGGCGAAACCGGCGAGTGGGAGGTCGTGATCGGCCTCGAGGTCCATGCGCAGGTCACCTCCAACGCCAAGCTGTTCTCGGGCGCCGCGACGGCGTTCGGGGCCGAGCCGAACACGCAGGTGTCGCTGGTCGACGCCGCGATGCCGGGCATGCTGCCGGTGCCGAACCGCGAGTGCATTCGCCAGGCAGTGCGCACGGGCATGGCGATCGAGGCGCAGATCAACAAATGGTCGCGGTTCGACCGCAAGAATTATTTCTATGCCGATTTGCCGCAGGGTTACCAGATTTCGCAGCTTTATCATCCG
This sequence comes from Sphingopyxis sp. BE235, assembly GCF_031457175.1. Taxonomy (NCBI): domain Bacteria; kingdom Pseudomonadati; phylum Pseudomonadota; class Alphaproteobacteria; order Sphingomonadales; family Sphingopyxidaceae; genus Sphingopyxis; species Sphingopyxis sp. BE235. The sequence continues at coordinate 66,639 of NZ_JAVDWC010000005.1, read as the reverse complement.
CTTGTCGGCGAAGGTTCGCTGACGATCGCAGCCGATGAGAAGGCGGGGATTCCGACCGACAAGGCGATCGGGGTCGAGCGCATCCATGTCGAGCAGGACGCCGGCAAGCTGATGCACGACCAGCATCCAACGATGTCGTATGTCGACCTCAACCGCAGCGGCGTCGCGCTGATGGAGATCGTCTCGCGCCCCGACATGCGCTCGCCCGCCGAGGCCGGCGCCTATGTCCGCAAGCTGCGCTCGATCCTGCGCTACGTCGGCTCGTGCGACGGCAATATGGAAGAGGGCTCGATGCGCGCCGACGTCAACGTGTCGGTTCGCAAGCCGGGCGACGAATTCGGCACGCGCACCGAGACGAAGAACGTCAATTCGGTGCGCTTCGTGATGGCGGTGATCGAGGGCGAGGCGAAGCGCCAGGTCGAGCTGATCGAAAGCGGCGGCACCGTGGTGCAGGAAACGCGGCTGTACGATCCCGACCGCAACGAGACGCGCTCGATGCGGTCGAAGGAAGATGCACACGACTATCGCTACTTCCCCGATCCCGACCTGCTGCCGCTCGAACTCGACGATGCGTTTCTGGCCGAGTGCCGCGATAGCCTGCCCGAACTGCCCGACGCCAAGCGCGCGCGCTATCTGGCGGCGGGGATTTCGCCGTATAACGCCGATGTTCTGACTGCCGAGGTCGAGGCGGCGCGCTGGTTCGATACGTTGCTCGATGCGGGCGCCAAGCCCGTTGCGGCGGCGAACTGGGTGACGAGCGAATTGTTCGGCGCGCTCAACCGCATGGGCCGCGACATTTCGGACTCGCCGGTATCGCCCGCGCACGCCGCCGAGTTGCTCGGCCTGGTCGCCGACGGCACGATTTCGGGGACGATCGCGAAGCAGGTGTTCGAAAAGATGCTCGAAAGCGGCGACGCCGCGGGCGTGATCGTCGAGCGCGACGGGCTGAAGCAGACGAGCGACACCGGCGCGATCGAAGCCGAGATCGCCAAGATCCTGACCGCCAATGCCGACAAGGTCGAGCAGTATAAGGGCGGCAAGGAAGCTTTGTTCGGCTTCTTCGTCGGGCAGACGATGAAGGCGATGCAGGGCAAGGCGAACCCGCAGGTGGTCAACGAGCTGCTGAAGAAGGCGCTCGGCTGAGAATAAGTGATCGGATTCACAGCGAATTCAGCTACTTCTGTGTCATAGGCATTGCAATCGGTGCCTATGTGACGAAGGATGTGAAGATGAAGCGGATTCTGGTTTCGTTTTATAGTGTGCTCGCACTGGGCGGCGCGGCGAACGCGGCGCCCGCGCCCGCGCCCGCGGTGAACAACGGTTATGACTGGGCGATGCGCGTCAACGACGAGGAACGCGCGCAGAGCGCGATCCTCGCCTATGAGGTTGACGGCACCGATGACCAGCCGCTGAACTTCACCTGCGAGGAGGGCGGCGACCGCGTCTTTGCGGGGATTTCGGGCGGGGCTCTCAATCTGACCGCGATCGAACTCGAAGCGGGCGGCCAGCGCGTGCGGCTAACCGGCACGACCGAGGTCGACGACATGCCGACCTTTACCGCGCAGGAAATGCCGGCGACCTCGCCGCTGTTCCGCGCCTTCGCGGCGAACGGCTGGCTGCGGATGACCGCAGACGGCGCCACGGTCGATATGGCAGCAACGCCGGGCGGCAAGCAGGCAATCGCGCGCTTTGTCAAATTCTGCGCCGGCTGACGCGGCGCGGCGGATGCTGCGCGCGCTGTTGACGCTGTGGTTGTTGCTCGCCTGCGCGACCCTTGCGCGGGCGGAAACGGTGGTTTTTACCGACGTCAATGTCGTGCCGATGGATCGCGAGCGCGTTATCGCGCACACGACGGTGATCGTCACCGACGGTGTGATTTCCAGCATCGGGATCAAGGCGAAGCTGCCCGCGGACACGCCGGTGGTGGACGGCAAGGGGGCGTGGCTGGTGCCCGGCCTCGCCGACATGCACAATCATGTAACGAGCCGCGACGATCTGGCGCTGCTGCTCGCCAATGGCGTCACGACGATGCTCAACATGGGCGAGGCGACGAACGCGTTCGCCGGGCGGACGCGGATCGCGGTGAACAAGGGCGAGGTGCCGGGGCCGCAGATCTTCACCGCCTTTGTCGTCGATGGCGACCCGCAATATGGACATTTCGTGGTGCGCAGGCCTGAGGACGCGCGTGCGATCGTGCGGCTGGCGAAGGCCAACGGCTACAGCTTCATGAAGGTTTACACCAATTTGTCGGCCGAGGCTTTCGCGGCGCTCGCCGACGAAGCCAGAGCGCAGGGAGTCGGGGTCGTCGGGCATAATGTGAAGGCGGTCGGGCTTGCGAAACAGCTCGCGGCGGGGCAGTCGATGGTCGCGCATGTCGAGGAATTCTTCTACGGCTTCTTCCCCGAACCGCCCGAAGCCGACCCGAACGCGCCGCCCGCCGACGCGTGGATGGCCGAGGCGATCGCGCTGGTAAAGGCGCATGATGCGTTCGTCACATCGGACCTGTTCAACTATCGCACCATCGCGGCGCAATTCGGCAAGCCCGAGGTGGTGAAAGCCTATCTGGCGGCGCCCGAGGCGCGCTATCTGTCGCCCGCCGACCGGCTGGCCTGGGCGGGGTCGGGCTATCAGAAGAAGGCGGTCGACCTGTCGCGGCGCGTGGCGTTCGAGGCGCGCTTCGTGAAGGCGATGGCCGACGCCGGGGTGCCGCTGATCGCGGGCGGCGACGCGCCGACGATCCCGGGGCAGGTGCCGGGATTCGCGCTGCACGAAGAGATTGACGCGATGCTGGCGGCGGGGCTGACGCCGTGGCAGGCGCTGTCGGCGGCGACGCGCACGCCGGGCGAATTCATCGCCAAGACGGTGCCGGGGGCGGCGAAGTTCGGCGTGATCGCGCCGGGCTATCGTGCCGACCTGTTGCTCGTCGCCGATAATCCGCTGGAAAAGCCCGCGACGCTGCGCGCGCCGCTCGGCGTGATGGCGGGCGGGCGCTGGTTCGACGCGGCGGCGCTGAAGGCGATGCTGGACGAGGTCGCGGCGAAGCGCGCGGCGCCTTAGAAGCGCCGCGTGCCGGCCGCCCAGTCGCCGCTGTCGCACTGGCCCGAGAAATTGGTGATCGCGTTGATCGTGATGCGGCCCGAGCGGCGATCGACCGTCAGTTTCGGCTTGTTGAGGCCGTTGATCCGGTAACTTGCGGTGATACGGTCGGGGGTGACGACCAGATTATCGAGGTCCCACCAGCCGTGATCGTCGCCGCTGTGTATCGGCGCGACGAGCTTTGGCCCCAGATGGATGCGGCCCTGATCGCCATAGAGTTCGATCTGGACGTCGCTGGTGAAACCCTGCGCACTATTGCCGACCTCGGTGCTCCATTCCCACTTATGGTTCCACGGATTCCATTTGTAGGTCGGCTTGCTGGTGACCGTCGGGCGGGTGCCCGCGCCATAGCAGACGAGAACAAGCGAATTCGGATCGCGATAGCCCGTTTCGGCGGGGCGATCATAGGCGTGTTGTTGCGGTGCATAGGCGTCGCGCGGCGGGCCGTTGTCGCAATTTTCGGCGGGCACCGCGATCAGCGCGCCATAGCGGCCATCGACGGTGGAGACCGAGAGGCAGCGGCCGAGGCGCTGATTCCACCAGAAGGTATAGCGTTGTTCGCCGACGGTGGTCGAATGGCGCGAGACATAGCCGCGTGCGAGCAATTGCGTCTCGCCGCTCGCCGCGCGCGCGCCGGCGAGGTCGGCGACATCGGGTGCCGACTGGGCGAAGGCCGGCGCGGGAAGCGCGGCGGTGACGAGGAGAAGCGCGAAATAGCGACGCATGACAAAGACCCCTGCTGCTGCCGGGGTAACCCCGCCATTGCAATGATATCGTGTCAGAAGTTCGCGCGCCAGACGCTGCGTCCCTCCTTGATCGTTTCGCGCACCTTGATCGACTTGATGTCATCGACCGGCGTGGTCAGCGGGTTCTTGTCGAGGATCACGAAATCGGCGAGCAGGCCCGCTTTGATGCGGCCCTTGCGGTCCTCTTCGAACGCCTGCCAGGCGGGGCCGGTGGTGAGCGCTTGTAGTGCCTCGTAAGCGTTCAGGCGCTCTTCGGGGCCGCTGACGACGCCGGTCGGCGAGACGCGCGCCATCGAGGTCCAGAGCATGAAGCGCGTGTCGAGCGGGGTGACGCTATAGTCGCTGTGGTTCGACGCGATGAGCCCCGCGGCGCGCGCCGAGCGGAAGGGGCTGATGAAATCGACCACTTCGGCGGGGAAGTTGGTGCGGTGGACGTCGGCCCAATACCAGGCGTGGTTCGAGAAATAGGCGGGGCCGACGCCGATGCGCTTGTAGGCCGCGAGCTGGTCGCGGCGCTGGAACTGCGAATGGATGACGATCGGGCGGCGGTTGTCGGCCGCCTTGATGCCGAGCGCGTCGAAGCCCTTGATCGCCATGTCGATCGCGGCGTCGCCATTGGCGTGGACGAAGAGCTGCCAGCCGCGGTCGTGGGCCTTGCGCGCCAGACCCTGAAATTCGGCGTCCGACATGCCGGGGTGACCGTGCCAGGGATGATCGCCGGCGGGGCTGCCGCGCGCATAGTCGCGCGTGAAATAGCCGGTGCGCGCCTGCACCGATCCGTCGAGGATGAACTTGATCCCCTGCAGCTTTACATGATCCTGATAGACGCCGAACTTGCGGTCGGGGCCGGCGAGCAGCGCGTCGAGCTCGGTGTAGATGGGGAGCAGTGCGAGATCGATCTTGAGCCGTTCGCGCGCCGCGGGGCTGGTAAGGAACGCGAGGTCGGCGCGCTGCGTCGCGCCGTCCTGCGCGTGGGTGTAGCCCTCGGCGAAATAGCGGTTCTGCGCCGCGTCGAGCGCCGCGAGCTTCTGCTCGGCGCTGGGCTGCGGCAGCTTGGCGAGGAGGATGAACATCGCCTTTTCGAGGAGGACGCCGTTCAGCTTGCCCCTGTCGTCGCGCAAGATCATCGCGCCGGGCGGAACGGGCGTGCTTTCGTCGATGCCCGCGGCGGCCAGCGCGGCGCTGTTCGCGACGGCGCCGTGCAGCGAAACGTGAAAGACGACGATCGGTCGGTCGCTGGCCACCGCGTCGAGTTCGGCGCGGGTGATATGCCGCTTTTCCGCGAGCGTTTCATGGTCATATTGCCAGACGACGACCCAGCCGCCCTTGGGGAGCGCGCGCGCGGCGATATGATCGCGGATCGCGGCTTGCAGGCCCGCGATGTCGGCGACCGGCGGCCCGCCGCCATCGCGCAGGTCGAGCCCGCCCGCCATCATCGTTGCAAGGGTGAAGTGCGAATGCGCGTCGATGAAGCCGGGGAGCAGCGTGGCGCCCTTGAGATCGCGGATCGCGGCGTCCTTGCCGGCGGCCTTGCGGGCCTGTTTTTCGGGGCCGGCGAAGGCGATGCGGTCGCCGCGCGTGACGACGGCCTCGACCGTTTGCGGCGTGTCGCCGTCCATCGTGACGATCGGGCCGCCGCGGTAAAGCGTGGTGTCCTGCGCGGTGGCGGGTGCAGTCGTTGCCAGGAGCAGCGCGATGGCGGCGGCGATGAATTTCATATTGTCTCTCCCCTGCGCCGTTTTGGCTGCCGGGGAGAGGGCCGGTCAAGTGGTTAGTAAGCTAAACTTCGTCATTCCCGCGAAGGCGGGAATCCCGCTAATGTAGCAAAAGCGGGATCCCCGCCTTCGCGGGGATGACGAAAGGATATGGGCGGGTCAAACCTGTTGCGGCGGCACTTCGTCCGGGCCGCGGCCGGGCTCGTCGATGTCGCCGCCGCCGGGGCTGCCGGGGATTTCGGTCGGCTGGCCGGCGGGGTCTTCTTGCGGGGTGGGCTGCACCGGCTGTTCGGGCGGCGCCTGCGGTTCGATCGTGTCGGGCTTCGGCTTGGGAAGCGGGTCGGGGTTGCTTGTCATTGTCACTCTCCTTGAGTTGACCAACGAACGGGCGCGTCCACCGTTCCGCCAGCGCGGAACGGGGGGCTTTGTGCCCCTTGCCCTCGGCCACGCGTCTGCTATAGCCCCGCGCGGCCCGCACGGGCGTGCGCGGCAGCGCGCGATTTCGTGCACCCGGCCGAAAACACCTGCGGGCGTGGCGGAATTGGTAGACGCGCTGGTTTTAGGTACCAGTATCGCAAGATGTGGGGGTTCGAGTCCCTTCGCCCGCACCAATCTGCAATGCAGGCCGGGATCATGGGGAACTCCGCCACTCTGGCGGGGTTCGATACGAGATTTTGAGCAAGGATAAGACCAAGGCAATGAAGACCGTCGAAACGCTGAACGAAGGCCTGAAGCGCGAATATCGCGTGACCATCACCGCCAAGGACATCGACGCGCGCGTCGACGACGAGGTGAAGAGCATCGCCCCGACCGTCCGCATGCCCGGCTTCCGCCCCGGCAAGGTGCCGCCGAACCTGATCCGCAAGATGCACGGCCCGGCGCTCTCCGCCGACGCGCTCAACAAGGCGATCGACGCCGGCGTGCGCGACCTGATGGCGAAGGAAAAGCTTCGCCCGGCGCTGCAGCCCGCCGTCGCGCTCGACGAGGGCTATGAAGCCGGCAAGGATGCCGAGCTGACCGTCAGCCTCGAAGTGCTGCCCGAAATCGCTACGCCGTCGATCGACGGCCTGAAGCTCGAACGTCTGACCGTTCCCGCCGACGACAAGGCCGTGATGGCCAAGATCGAAGAATTCGCCGCGCAGATGAAGCGCTTCGAAGAAGCACCGAAGACCAAGAAGGCCGCCACGGGCGACCAGGTCATCATCGACTTCGCCGGCAGCGTCGACGGCGTCGCCTTCGACGGCGGCACGGGCGAGGACATGGCGGTCGAAATCGGTTCGGGTCAGCTGATCCCGGGCTTTGAAGACCAGCTGGTCGGCGTCAAGACCGGCGACGAAAAGGTGCTGAAGGTCAGCTTCCCCGACGATTATCCGGTCGCGGACCTGAAGGGTCAGCCCGCCGAATTCGCCGTGACGGTGAAGGAAGTGAAGGTTCCGGCGGCGTCGAAGATCGACGACGAGTTCGCCAAGACGCTCGGCCTCGAAAGCCTCGACAAGCTGAAAGAGCTGATGAAGGACCAGGTCGAGCAGGAACTGAACGGCCTGACGCGCACCTATATGAAGCGCAAGCTGCTCGATCAGCTCGCCGCCGCGCACGACTTCGACGTGCCGCCGACGATGGTCGAGGCCGAGTTCAACCAGATCTGGCAGCAGCTCGAGCATGAAGTCAGCCACGAGGAAGATCCCGAAGCGGCGAAGGCCGAACTCGAGAACGACCGCGACGATTACCGCTCGATCGCGGTCCGCCGCGTCCGCCTTGGCCTGCTCCTCTCGGAAATCGGCCAGGCGCATGGCGTCCAGGTGTCGAACCAGGAAATGTCGCGCCTGATCGCACAGGCGGCGCAGCAATATCGCCCCGAAGACCGCACGCGCTTCATCGAATATGTGCAGCAGGATGCGCTCGCCGCGGCGCAGCTCCGCGCCCCGCTGTATGAAGACAAGGTCGTCGACTTCCTGTTCGAAAAGGCCGAGATCACCGACCGCGAAGTGACGCGCGAAGAGATCGAAGCCGCAATCGAAGCCGATGATGATGGCCACGTCCATGGCCCGGGTTGCGGCCACGACCATGACCACGACCACAAGCCCGCCAAGAAGGCTGCCGCGAAGAAGCCGGCCGCCAAGAAGGACGCGGTGAAGGAAGAAGCCAAGGCCGAGGAAGCGCCCGCCAAGAAGGCGCCGGCGAAGAAGGCCGAAGCCAAGGCGGAAGAAAAGCCCGCCGCGGCGAAGAAGGCTGCTCCGGCGAAGGCCGCCGAAGACAAGCCCGCCAAGGCTCCGGCCAAGAAGGCCGCGGCGAAGAAATAAGCTTCGGCTGACGATCGACAAAAAAAGGCCGGGTGGAGCGATCCACCCGGCCTTTTTTATATCTCGTCGCCCCGCGAAGGGGGGCCGCTGGCAACCTTGCGCTACGCCGATAGCGGCCCCCGCCTTCGCGGGGGCGACGAGATGATCAGATCACGTCCATATTGTAGCAATGCCAGCTGAAGATCGCCGCGGCGCCGCGATGCGGGCGCCACGCCTCCGCCAGTTCGCGCGCCCGCTTCTCGCTCGGCCGCGCGCCGAGCTGGAAGATGCGGCCGACGGCCTCCTGTACTGCGAGGTCGCCCGCGGGCCAGATGTCGGGACGCCCTTCGGCAAAGAGGAGGTAGATTTCGGCCGACCAGCGGCCGATGCCCTTGACCCTGGTGAGCAGCGCGATCGCTTCCTCGTCGTCGGCGGGCAGGGCGTCGAACTGGAGCTCGCCGTCGAGGATCAACTGCGCGAGGCTTTTGGCATAGCCTTGTTTCTGCCCCGACAGGCCGCACGCGCGCAGCGTGTCGAAGTCGGCGGCCGCGACGACCTCCGCCGGGCAACCCTCGCCGAACTGCGCCTCCAGCTTGTTCCAGATCGAGTTGGCGGCGGCGACGCTGACCTGCTGGCCGACGATGGTACGCAGCAACGTGGCATAGCCGCGCGCGCGGATGCGGGGTTCGGGATAGCCGACATTGCCGAGCGCGCGCGCGAAATTGGAATCCTGCGCCGCGAGCGCATCGATTCCCGCGTTCAGCTGCTGCTGGCTGAGACCCATCGCATATTCTCCTTTTGTTCCTTCGGTAGCCAATAGCAACGCTTGATTTGACAAGCAACGCGCGACATAGCGCCACCAACATCGAAGATATGGGGACTAGCATGGCCAAGCTGATTGTCGTGACGCGCGACGGGACCGAACATGAGATCGAGGGCGACACCAGCCTGACGGTGATGGAAAATATCCGCGACGCCGGGTTCGACGAGCTGCTCGCGCTGTGCGGCGGCTGCTGCTCGTGCGCGACGTGCCACGTCCATGTCGAAGCGGGCGCGACCGACCAGCTTCCCGCGATGAGCGAGGACGAGAACGACCTGCTCGATTCGACCACCGACCGCGACGACAGTTCGCGCCTGTCGTGCCAGCTGCCGTTCAGCGAGGCGCTCGACGGGCTGAAGGTGCGGATCGCGGCGGAGGATTGATCCGAACCGTCGCCCCAGCGAAGGCTGGGGCCGCTATCGTCCATTCAGAACGTGAGCGATCCCAGCTTTCGCTGGGATGACGATCAGCTTTGCGCCGTCGCCACCGCATAGAGCGCGACCGCCGCGGCGTTCGAGATATTGAGGCTCTCCATCCGCGGCGAGATCGGCAGCTTTGCCAGCACGTCGCAATGCTCCATGACATTGTGGCGCATGCCGTCGCCTTCGGAGCCGAGCACCAGCGCGACGCGGCTGCCGTCGAGCGTCGACCCGAGCGTCGTTTCGGTGTCGCCCATCAGGCCGATGCGCCAATATTGCGCCTCGGCGATTTCCTCGAGCGCGCGCGACAGGTTGACGACGCGGACCCACGGCACGATTTCGAGCGCGCCCGACGCCGAGCGTGCGATGACGCCGCTTTCGGGCGGGCTGTGGCGATCCTGCGTGACGATCGCCGCGGCGTCGAACGCCGCCGCCGAGCGCAGCACTGCGCCGATATTGTGCGGATCGGTGACCTGGTCGAGGACGATCAGCGGGCGCTTGCTGTCGGCGTCGACCTCCTGCTGCAACAGATCGCCGAGGAAAACATCCTCGAGCGGGTCGACTTCGATCACGAGTCCCTGATGCGGCGCGTCGCGCGCGACGAGTCGCGCAAGGTCGGTGACCTCGGCGTAGCTGATCGGAATCACCGGCGGCAGGTCGAGCTGGCCCAGGGCCTCGCGCGTGCCCCAGATGCGCTTGACGGTGCGTTCGGGGTTGGCGAGCGCGGCCAATACGGCGTGGCGGCCCCAGAAACGGATGGCCTGTCCGCGCGCGTTTTGGCTGGCGGGACGACGGTGACGGGAAAATTGTCTCATGCGCGCGCCTTTCCCACGACTGCCATTGACAGGCAAGCCTCGTTTCGCCATTGGACCGCTTCCCAAAGCGGGCCCCAATGGACAGGTGGCCGAGTGGTTAAAGGCAGCAGACTGTAAATCTGCCCGGGTTTCCGTACGCTGGTTCGAATCCAGCCCTGTCCACCACCCTCCCATCCGAGGGTGTCCGCCTAACCCTCTAGAAATCCCAGAAAACCTAGCGTATCATCCACGCATCGTCCGCATGCGTCCGGGGCAATTTGCCTGCAGCCGGAGCGTAGTGTGGGGGAAGTGTGGGGGAAGATTGTCTTTCCCCCACACTCGTGTTCCCCAGAATGTGGGGAGAAAGTGTGGGGGAAGATTCCCATGGGCAAACTCACGGCGGTTGCGGTCAAGGCCGCTCTTGCGAATCCGGGCACCTATCAGGATGGTGACGGCTTGTTTTTGAAGGTCGATAGGCGTGGAGGGGCATCTTGGATCCTTCGTCTGCAGCGCGACGGTAAGCGTCAAGACATCGGACTGGGCAGCGCGAAGTTGTTCACTTTGGCGCAGGTCCGCGAGAAGGCCGGCGAGCTTCGCAAGGCGGTCAAGGTCGACCGGCGCGACATATTGGCTGAGCGGAAAGACGAGGCGTCTGCCAAGGTGACGTTTCGCGAAGCGGCGAGGCAATATCACGCCGAGAACGAGGCGGGATGGAAGAGCGAGATCTACGCCCGCCAATGGCTTTCCAGCCTTGAGAATTACGCCTTCCCGAAACTGGGCGACGAGCAGACCGGTGCGATTGTCGCGGCTGACATCATAAACGTGCTCACGCCGATCTGGCAGGAGATACCCGAGACCGCCCGTCAGGTGCGCAACCGGATCTGCACCGTGCTGGATTATGCACATGCAAAGGGCTGGCGTTCACGAGAGGCTCCCTCAGGTAATAGCAGCCTGAAAGCGGGGCGTGGCTTGCCGCGGCAACTCAAGAAAACCGAGAATCGCAAGGCTATGCCATATGCGGCTTTGCCCGGTTTCATCACTGCACTGCAGCGCAAGCCATCCTACAGCAGGCTTGCGCTGGAACTACTCATCCTGACCGGTGCGCGCAGCCAGGAGGTGCGTCTGGCGACCTGGGACGAACTCGACATCGAAGCGCGGCTATGGACTGTGCCCGCCGATCATATGAAGCGTGGCAAGTCGCATATCGTGCCGCTGTCCGATGCCGCGCTGGAAGTGATTGCAAAAGCGCATGCTTTCAGGCTCCCGGACACAGACGTGATTTTCCCCGGTGCGAGTGGGAAGAATATGTCCGATATGACGCTGCTCAAAGTCCTTCGTGACATGGCTGAGCCTTTTCATGTCCACGGCTTCCGGTCGACATTCACCGATTGGGCGGCGAACGAGGGTTTCCCCGATGCCGTTGTGGAAGCGGCGCTTGCGCACAAGACGCCGGATGCAGTGCAGGCCGCTTACCGTCGGACGACCTACCTCGGGACCGCGGAAAAGCCTGGCGAGCGTGTCAGGCTCATGGGTGCGTGGGGCAGTTATTGCCTCGCCCGCAAAGTTGTTGAGGACGACGGGGAACAGACAGGAGGCGGAGACGCGGAGTAGACGAGCCGTTTTCCCTATCAAGCATCGAAACGTGGTTATCATCGCGGGCCAAACAGCAGTTCGCATCCTTGTTGTGAACGGTAGCTCACTTCCCTGCCTCCCCCCAACCGCGCGGGTGAGAGCAAGAGGGAAGGGGCGCTTCGCGACGGTTCGAAGGCCGAGAGAGAGTCTCTTGGTCGGCCGTCGCGGAGAAAAGTCATGGCTTCCAAGCAAAAAATCACGCTCGATCAACCGCAGGCCATCCCGCTTGACCGGTTGCGGCTTTCGGACGCAAATGTTCGGCGGATCAAGCCCGGCCAGTCAGTTGCCGAACTGGCCGACAGCATCGCACGGCGCGGGTTGCTGCATAACCTGAATGTCCGCCCGATCCTCGATAGCGAAGGCAACCCTACCGGTGACTTTGAGGTGCCGGCAGGCGGGCGACGCTACCGCGCGCTCCAACTGCTGGTGAAGCAGAAGCGGCTTGCCAACAATGCGCCGATCCCGTGCAGGGTACGGGCTGCGAACGACGATATCCTGGCCGAAGAGGACAGTCTCGCCGAGAATTCAGAGCGCGTAAGTCTGCACCCGCTCGACCAGTTTCGCGGCATGCAGGCGCTCGCCGCCAAGGGGAATGCCGTCGAGGACATTGCCGCACATTTTTTCGTGACGCCGGCGGTGGTCAGGCAGCGCCTCAAGCTGGCGAGCGTCTCGCCAAAGCTGCTCGACATCTTTGGTGACGACGGCATGTCGCTCGAGACCCTGATGGCCTTCACGGTGACGGACGATGAAGAGCGCCAGATTCAGGTCTGGGAGATGGTCGAGCACGACTTCCAGCCGTCCGCTTCGTTCATCCGCCAGAGGCTGACCGAGAACAGCGTCCGCGTATCCGACAAGCGTGTCCGCTTCGTCGGGCTCGACGCCTATGTCGAGGCGGGTGGCAGTGTCGTTCGCGACCTGTTCGAAGTCGATCACGGCGGCTGGCTCACCGACGTCGGCCTGCTCGACCGGCTCGTCGCCGAGAAGTTCGAAGTCGAAGCGGCGCGGATCGGCGAGGAAGGCTGGAAATGGATCGACGCCGCGATCGAGCATGTCTTCAATCCGGGGCGCGGCATGCGCGTCCTTGCCGGCGACGAAGTGCCGATGAGCGCAGAGGAGGAGAAGCTCGGCGCGGACCTCGAAGCGGAGGGCGAAGCGCTGAGCAACGAATGGAGCGATGCGGACGAGGTTCCCGACGAGGTCCACACCCGGCTCGGGGAGATCGACGCCGAGATCAGCCGCATCAACGACCGCCCGATCGTCTTCGATGCCGCCGAGATCGCCATCGCCGGCGCGTTCGTCTCGATCGGGATCGACGGGAGGCTGAGCGTCGAGCGCGGCTATGTGAAGCCGGAGGATGAACCCGAAGCCGAGCCGGAGGAGGGCGATCAGGGCACGGACTAGGGCGCGAATGACGCAGGCGGCGGCGACGGCAGTTCCAAGTCCGCGCCTTCGGCTCCCGGCCAATCTGCGGCCGAGCCCGAGGACGATGAAGGTGCCTTGAAGCCGATGTCAGAGCGCCTCGTGTCCGACCTCACGGCGTGGAGAACGCTCGCGCTACAGGACGCCTTCGCGAAGTGCCCGGAGACGGCCTATATCGCTGTGCTCCATGCGTTCGTCCTGTCCTGCTTTTACGGTTACAGCCGCGAAAGCTGTCTGCAGACGTCGATCAACTCGGTCCATTTTTCCAACGCTCCGGCAGGTCTGCGTCACTGCGCCCCGGGGCAGGCGATCGCGGAACGCATCGACGAATGGCGTGGTCGCCTGCCGAAAAGCGACAAGGAGGTCTGGGACTGGCTGCTTGAACTCGGCGACGAGGACCGCGCGAGCCTTCTTGCGCATTGCGCCTCGCTCGGCGTCAATGCACAGGCGGAGATCGTCCGGGGCTATGACGGCCGCGTCTCGGCGCACGGGATCGCCCGGCGGCTGGCGCACAGCCATGTGCTCGCGCGGGCCGTGGGGCTGGATGTCGTGGGGGCCGGCTGGCGCCCGACCGCCGACGGCTATCTGAGCAGCGTTCCGAAGCTGCGGATTCTTGCCGACGTTGCCGAGGCACGCGGCGAGAATTTTGCCGGAATGATCGACCATTTGAAGAAGGGCGACATGGCACGCGAGGCCGAGCGCCTGCTCGAAGACGCTGGCTGGCTCCCCGAGCCGATGCGGACGCCCGAACTCGAGAGCGCTGCCATCCCGGCGCCGGAGGCAACGGCGCCGGCCAACGACGAGGCGGATGGCGAGCTTCCCGCCTTTCTCGCGGAGGAAGGAGGTGAGGATGCGGGCGATCCCGAAGCGATCGGCGCCGAATGAATCTCCGCCGCGCATAGCGGCACCCTGAAGTCCCACCTCGAAAGCCCGGCCATCGCGCCGGGCTTTCGCTTTTGCACGGAGAATGAAAATGCGAAATGAAATTCAAGCAGACGCGCCGGCGATGCCGGTCCTCGTCGCGGGAGGTCATCATGGCTGACCGCGTCTCTATATCGTTCAAGCTCGGCGGCCATCTCACGCCCGAGACCTGGCTCGCACTCGCGGCGGTCATCGCGGGCGAGAGCCTTTCCATCGAATGGGACGGCCCCGCCTTCGAGTCTTCGCACCGTACCGTCGGCGAACCGCTCGAACTGTTTGCGAACGAAGTCGCCTGGGGAAAGGTCGAGCCGCTCGAAACGTTCTGCCAGGATCATGGACTGCCTTACCGATTCTGGGCGGGCGGATTCTTCGCCGAATGGAGCGCAGAGCGGATCGTCTTCCGCGGCGAAGGCACGCCTGACAGCTTCATCGTCGACGAATCCGATCGCGTCCTGATCGATCGGCACGAAGTGGTCCGGCGCGGCAGCGTTGAGGGCATTCTCGCCTATTTCGACGAGGCCGAGTTCACCGTGCCTACGCTCGTTGTCGAAGGCGATCCCGACATTCCCGTCGGGGCGGCCGGACAGGAGACGGCGCATGGCTGACTATCATTCGCCAACGATCGTGCGCCCGGATATCCCGCGCGCCGCGATGACCTTGCTCGAGCATCGTCTCCTGATCGGGATGTTCAGCCACGAAGGAGGCGAGGACGAGGTGTACTTCTTCGCGGAGGACTATGTGAACGACCTTCTCCATCTCGACCTTGCCGAGGTGCATCAGCTGCTCGAGGTCGATCCCTTCCCAGACAGCTATGCCGTCACGGCGATCCGGGATCACCTGCGCAAGCTCGATCCGGCGGAGGGCGAGCTTGCCCTCGACATGGCGGTGATCGGCTATGAGGGCATTTTCCAGGACATCATCAAACGCTGCGATGCTCTCGATGATGTCGAGGTCGTTGCTGCCTGGACCTGCACCAAGATGCGGCCCGATGGCTTCGGCGGGATAGCGACGCTGATCACCGCCGATGCGATCGAGACTATGTCGACCGCTTCATTCCTCGACGAGGTTCGGAACCGACTGCGGCTCGAGGAGCTGGCCACCGCCTGACCCGTCCATCGTCCCAACCTGGCCCGGCCGCCGCGCCGGGCCTTTTCTTTTGCAGGAGATTGTCATGGCCGAGATTATCGAGACGACGGTCTACAGCCTCGAGGAACTGTCGGAGGAGGCAAAGGAGAAGGCGCGGGCGTGGTATCTTCAGGGCGCGTTTGACCACGACTGGTATTGGGCCGTCTGTGAGGATTTCGAACGGATATGCGAGATTCTGGGCGTCGACCTCGCGACCGTGCCCGTTCGCCTCCACGGGGGCGGTACGCGGCGAAAGCCCTGCATCTGGTTCTCGGGCTTCGCGAGCCAGGGGGACGGTGCCTGCTTCGAGGGCGACTATAGCTACGCGAAGCGTTCCGCCTCATTGATCCGCGAGTATGCGCCAAAGGATACTGAACTCCATCGGATTGCCGATGCACTGGCGGCGATCCAGTGGCCCAACTTTTTCCAGCTCAGAGCACGCATCAGTCACCGCGGCCGCTACTATCATGAGTATAGTATGGAAATCGGCGTCCAGCGGGACAGCCTCGGGTATCAGGATATGACCGCGACCGCGGAGGACGACCTAAGCGAGGCGCTGCGCGACCTCGCCCGCTGGCTCTACGGCAAGCTCGAGGACGAGAGCGACTATCTGAGCTCCGACGCGGTGGTCGACGAGGCGATTATCGCCAACGGCTACAGCTTCACCGAACAAGGGGAGCGGTTCGGATAGAGGAGAGACGGGCCGGGAAGGGATGAGCCACCGGGTCCGAGAGAGAGCGGCCGGCGGCTTGTTCCTGCCCGCTCTCCCGAGGAATTCCCGACATGCAAAGCCTCCCTTCGCGCGCGGCGTCAGCCGCGGCGCTTCATTCCGCGCCCGTTCCATCCAGCCCCTTTGCAGCGCAGCTGCTTGCGGCGGGTGAGGCCATCCTTCCGCTGCTCGAAGCGGGCCATCCCTTCGACACGGCCGCGCTGCGCGCGGCTATGGCCGGTGCCTTCGGCGCAAGCGACGCCGAGGGCGCGTGGGACTGGAAAGCCGCCTATGACGCGTGCGAGGTCGCACAGATCCTCCTGCTCCGCCGCTACGGCGCCACGCCCGCGGTTCGCAAGCTCTCCGCGATCGCACAGCTCGCGATGTGGCAGCGTCTCGCGGGCCGCATTCCGACGCACACGCGCCGCTCCTCCGAGAGTCAGGCGATGCAGCAATTCTCGACGCCCCTGCCATTGGCCTTCGTTGCCGCCCACGCCGCCTCGATCCAGCCGGACGACACCGTCCTCGAGCCGTCGGCCGGGACCGGCATGCTCGCCATTCACGCCGAGCTCGCTGGCGCGCGCCTCGCGCTCAACGAGCTGGGCGAGTGCCGCGCCGACCTTCTCGATCTGCTGTTCGCGCCCTCGGCCGTGACACGTCACGACGCCGCGTCGATCGACGACAGGCTGGCTCCCGCCGTTCGTCCGACCGTCATCCTCATGAACCCGCCCTTTTCGGCGGTTGCCAAGGTCGAGCGGACGATGCGCGATGCCGCTCTCCGGCATATCGGCTCGGCACTGTCGCGGCTGCAGGACGGCGGCCGCCTGGTCGCGATCGTTAGCGCGAACTGCTCGCCCGACGCGCCCGCATGGCGCGATGCGTTCGTGCGGCTGCAGGCGCTGGGCACGATCCTGTTCTCGGCGGCGATCGCCGGCAAAGTCTATGCGAAGCATGGCACGACGACGAGCACGCGCCTCCTCGTGATCGATAAGATGCCTGCCGCAGATGCTTCGGCGATCGCGCCGTCGCGCGGTGAGGCGGGCGACCTTGGGGCCTTGCTCCAATGGGTCCGTGCGGATGTGCCGCCCCGGACGCCTCCGGCACCTCCGGAGGCGCCGGCCCGTGAGGGTGTCGCGGCTACTACCGGAGCTCTGGTGCAGGCCGGGAACGGCGCGGCCCGGACGCTTTCGTCGTCTGCGGCCCCGGTCGCGGCGCCCGAACTCGGTTATGAATCTCGCGACTGGCAGGCGCCCGAAGGCCAACTCGCCGAGGCGATCTACGAGCCCTACGCGCTTCAGTCGCTCGCAATTCCGTCGTCGAAACCGCATCCGACCGCGCTCGTGCAATCGGCCGCGATGGCGTCGGTCGCGCCGCCGAAGCCATCCTATCGACCGCATCTTCCCGAGCATCTGATCGCCGACGGCGTGCTGTCAGACGCGCAGCTGGAATCGATCATTTATGCGGGCGAAGCCCATGCCGGGCATCTCTCGGGCGCGTGGACGGTCGACGAGACGTGGGACATGGTCACTGCCGCGAGCGAGGACAATGACGCCGCCGTCCGCTTCCGCCGCGGCTGGTTCCTCGGTGACGGCACCGGCGCGGGCAAAGGTCGGCAGGTTGCTGGGATCATCCTCGACAATATGCTCAAGGGTCGGAAGCGCGCCGTGTGGCTGTCGATTTCCGACCGCCTGCTCGAAGACGCACAGCGCGACTGGTCGGCGCTGGGGCAAGAGCGACTCCTCGTGACGCCGCTGTCGCGCTATCGGCAGGGAAATCCTATCAAGCTCCCCGAGGGCATTCTCTTCACCACCTATGCAACGCTGCGGAGCCAGGGGCGTGAAGGCAAGGCCAGCCGCGTCGACCAGATCGTCGAATGGCTGGGACCCGACTTCGACGGGGTGATTATCTTCGATGAAGCCCATGCGATGGCGAATGCCGCCGGCGGGAAGGGCGATCGGGGCGACCAGAAGCCATCGCAGCAGGGGCGTGCGGGACTGCGGCTGCAGCACGCACTCCCCGATGCGCGCATCGTTTATGTCTCGGCAACCGGCGCGACCACCGTGCAAAACCTCGCCTATGCGCAGCGGCTCGGTCTTTGGGGCGGCAGCGATTTCCCGTTCGCGACGCGGAGCGAGTTCGTCGCGGCGATCGAGGACGGCGGGGTCGCCGCGATGGAAGTGCTTGCGCGCGACTTGAAGGCGCTCGGTCTCTACGCGGCCCGCTCGCTCTCATTCGACGGCGTCGAATATGAGCTGCTCGAACATGCGCTGACCGATGAGCAGCGCCGGATCTACGACAGCTATGCCGGCGCTTTCCAGGTCATCCACAACAATTTGGATGCCGCGATGGAGGCGTCCGGGGTGACGAGCAGTCTCCACGGCACACTCAACACGCAGGCGAAATCGGCGGCGCGCTCGGCGTTCGAGAGCACGAAGCAGCGCTTCTTCAACCATCTGATCACCGCGATGCAGACGCCGGCGACGATTGCGAGCATCACTGCCGACCTCGATGCCGGCAATGCGGCTGTGGTGCAGATCGTCTCGACCGGCGAGGCCTTGCAGGAGCGGCGGCTCGCCGAGATTCCGACCGAGGAGTGGGGCGACGTGTCGGTCGACATCACGCCGCGCGAATATGTCCTCGACTATCTGGCGCACAGCTTTCCCGTCCAGCTCTACGAGCCGTGCGAGGACAGCGAGGGCAATCTGTCGTCGCGGCCGGTGTTCGACGGCGATGGCAACCCGGTGGTCAACCGCGAGGCCGCTCGCCACCGCGACGCCATGATCGAGAAGCTCGCATCACTGCCCCCAGTTCCGGGTGCGCTCGACCAGATCGTGCAGCATTTCGGGACCGAACAGGTTGCTGAGGTCACGGGGCGATCGCGGCGGATCGTGCCCGTCGGCGGGGAAGGGGAGCCGGTGCGCTTCGCGGTGCAGAATCGTCCGGGCAGCGCGAACCTCGGCGAGACCCATGCTTTCATGGATGACGAGAAGCGCATCCTCATCTTCTCTGAAGCCGGCGGGACCGGGCGATCCTATCATGCCGATCTTGGCGTGAAGAACCAGCGGCGGCGCATCCATTATCTGCTCGAGGCGGGCTGGAAGGCCGACACCGCGATCCAGGGCTTCGGGCGCACCAATCGCACCAACCAGAAGCAGCCCCCGCTCTTCCGTCCCGTCTCGACCGATGTGAAGGCGCAAAAGCGGTTCATCTCGACGATCGCGCGGCGGCTCGACACGCTGGGCGCAATCACGCGCGGGCAGCGGCAGACCGGCGGGCAGAATATGTTCCGTCCGCTCGACAATCTGGAATCGCCCTATGCCCGCGATGCGCTCCGTCAGCTCTACGGCCTGCTCGCCGACGGCAAGGTCGATGGCTGCTCGCTGCTCACATTCGAAGCGGCGACGGGACTCTCGCTCCTCGACGATGGCGGTCTCAAAGATGAGCTTCCGCCGATCACCACCTTCCTCAACCGCATGCTCGCGCTGACGATCGACCTGCAGAACATCCTGTTCGAGGTGTTCGAGGGTCTGTTGTCGCAGCGGATCGAGGGGGCAATCGCGTCTGGGACATATGAGATGGGTCTCGAAACGCTGCGTGCCGAAAGCTTCACGGTCGCCGCACGCGAGACGATTTACACCCATCCCGGAACCGGCGCGGTGACCCAGCTCCTCACGATCGAGCGCAAGGACCGGGTGTCTCCGATCAGCCTTGCCGATGCCCTCGAGGTCGCGGCCACGGGCATGGGCGTTCTCGTCTTGAACAGCCGATCTTGCCGGGCAGCAGTGAAGTCGCGAGCGCGCAGCATCATCGATGACGATGGCGCGGTGCATCGACGCATCCGTCTGCAGCGGCCGCTCGAGCGACTGCATATGCTCGCCGACGATTATGAGGGCACGAATTGGGAGGAGTGTTCCGAGGACAGTTTCGCTGCGGCGTGGACGAAGGAACTCGGCGAGCTTCCCGAGTTTGAGCATTCGACGCTGCACATGGTCGCGGGCCTGTTGCTGCCGATCTGGAAGCGGCTGCCGAAGGAGTCCGCGCGAGTCTACCGGCTGCAGACCGATGCGGGCGAGCGGCTGATCGGTCGCAAGGTCTCTCCGGCATGGGCCGCAGCCGTGACAGGCGAGGCGCCGGCAAAGCTGCCGGTCGCCGACGCCTGGCGCATGGTGCAGTCGGGCGACGTCGTGCTGTCGCTCGCGGAGGGGCAAATAGTCCGGCGGGTCCGGGCGATGAACGACTGGCGCGTCGAGCTTACGGGCTTCAACGATCTCGGCGTCGAGCGGCTGAAGGCTATGGGCTTGATCTCCGAGATCGTCTCATGGAAACTGAGGCTCTACGTGCCGGCAGGGGCTGCTGGCGCCGATGTGTTCGCTGCGCTCGTCGATCGGTTTCCGATTGTGCGGGTCGCCGATCGCAAGGCCGCCTGAAGGAGCCCCGCATGTCCAGTCCAGCATCCGAAGTTGCGCGCCGTCTCGGGGAGAATGCCGAGGCGGTGTGCCGTCGCTATCTCTCCAACGGGCGCCGCGAAGGCCATTACTGGATGGTCGGCGACATCAGCAATTCTCGGGGGCGAAGCCTCTATGTGCGGCTTGCTTCCAGTGCCAATGGCGGCGCGCCCGGGAAATGGACCGACGCTGCGAGCGGCGACCATGGCGATCTCCTCGACGTCATCGCCGCGAGCTGCGGCCATACGGCATTTCGTGAGACCCTCGAGGAAGCACGGCGGTTTCTAAGCCTGCCGCCGCCGCCCGAGGCACCGCGAAATCCTGCACCCGCAAAGGCTCCCACCGGGTCCCCGGAGTCGGCGCGTCGGCTGCTGGCTGCGACCAAGCCCTTGAAGGCGAGTCTCGGTGAGGCCTATCTGGTCGGCCGATCGATCACCGACATTCTTCCGGACTGCCCGCTACGCTTTCATCCGCACTGCTTCTACAGGGCATCCAGCGACGATGCGCCCGGAGGTCGACCGGCGTGGCCGGCGATGATCGCGGCGGTGACCGACCTCGCCGGGACCGTCACGGGTGTGCATCGGACCTGGCTCGATCCCGAAACGAACGACAAGGCGCCGATCGCCTATCCGCGCCGCGCCATGGGGCATCTGCTCGGTAATGGCGTCCGGTTTGGAGCATCGGGAAGGGTCATGGCGGCGGGCGAAGGGATCGAGACCATCCTGTCCTTGCGGCAGGTCATGCCGACCCTGCCGATGATCTCCGGGCTCTCGGGCGCGCATCTTGCCGCTATCGCGTTTCCCGACATGCTGAAGAGGCTCTACGTCGCGCGCGACGATGATCCCGCCGGGGACGCTGCGCTGGCGACGCTCAGCGAGCGCGCGTCACAATGTGGCATCGACGTCCTCCCGCTCGAACCCCGGCATGGCGATTTCAACGGCGACCTCAGGGCAGTCGGCCGCGCTGCGATGGCGGCCTCGCTTCGCAGCCAGCTCTTGCCTGCCGATCGCTTGAAGTTTCTTTGAACGCATCGGGTTCGCCGGAAGGGGGCAGGGCAGCGAATGGGCGCGTGGGCTTTCCGCTGCGACGTGCGCGCCCGGCCTTCGCGAGAGGGCGACTGCGGCAGACGGGGCGGGGCCGCAATGGCGGACGCGCGGCTATTTTCCGCCGGGGCCTCGCGGCCCCTTTTGCATCGCGAAACAAAATAGCCGCGCGTCCCCCATCCTCCGCTGCGCTCCGGTCGCGGCGCGCCGCGATGCGGACCCACCCCGCATGCCGCGGGCCGTCGCCACGAAGGCCGCGCGAGGCGCGGCACAATCAGACGGAGATCCATCATGCACGGCGACGCCACCCCTCACGACCATCCAGCCGAACCCGGAACGACGGCCTATCTGCTTCAGGAGATGCAGCTCTTCGGTCATCGGCCCTTCGAGGATGAACCCGACCCGAGACCGCTCCCCGATGCGCATCTTGCCGGTGGTGCAATCGCCGACATGTTCGATGCGCTAGCGGGGTGTCTCGTGGAGACCCGGATCGAGTCCGATCTCGACGACCTCCTCTGGAATCTCGTCAACATCTTCCACCGTGCCGGCGAGCGGGTCGAGCGGCAGCTCGACGACAATGAGCAGACCCAGCGACGGCTCCAACGCGAGCAGGATGGCAGCGAGATCCGCTCGGTCGAACTCGAGCGGGCAACGCGCGAGGGCATCTCCCTGATCGAGCGGCGCGACGCGATGGAATTTTTCCGCGAGGCCGCCGCCGACCAATTCCGGCTTCTGCTCCGCAAGGCTTGGGCGCCTCGTACCGGATCGCGAGCGCACCATCGCAACCTGACGGCATCGATGATCGACAGCCGCGACTTTCTCGACGCGCGGCTTCGCGAGAAGGCTGCGGCCTTGCTGCCCGAAGGAACCCGCATCGCCTTTACCGGCGGGAGCGACTGCGATGATCACAACGCCATCTGGAGCGCACTCGACAAGGTCCGGGTCCGGCATGCCGACATGATCCTTCTTCACGGGGCGACGCCCACCGGGGCCGAACGCGTGGCTGCCTGCTGGGCCGACTGCCGCGGAATTGCGCAGGTTGCCTTCCGCCCCGATTGGAATCGTCATGGCAAGGCAGCGCCGTTCAAGCGCAACGACCGGATGCTCGAGGCGCTTCCCGTTGGTCTCATCGTGTTTCCGGGAACCGGAATTCAGGACAATCTCGCCGACAAGGCGATGAAAATGGGCATTCCGCTCTGGGACTTCCGCAAGGGCGGTGGCTGAGCCGCGGATTTACGCGGCTTTGCGGAAATTGCCTCAATCTGGTTCTATCTCCGGAATATATTTGAATAATATGAGGTTAGCCCGCACTTTCAGAATCTCCCAGGATCGCCTGGACCAGCGGTGATCGGCCGTCGCGGGCCGGCCAGCCTTGTAAGAGGGCAAGGCCGCTCGCACTGACGAGGGGCACGCGGACCCGGCAGGTCGGAAACGCCGGTCGGCGCGCCAAGGGTCATAATGCCGACGATGGACGCCGCGCATGCATTTGCGCTCGACGTCAGCCGGGTGAAGGACAAGGCGGGTCTCGCCGACCTGTTGCAGGAAGCGTGTTCGCGAATGGGCTGCTCGTGGTTCGCACTTAGTCACCATATCGACTTCCTGGCGGCTCCGGATCGGGGCGTGCGCGTCCACAATTATCCGGAAGAATGGGCTCTCTGGTTCGACGAGCAACGTCTGGGTGTCACAGATCCCGTTCACCGCGAGAGCCAGCGCAGTATGTCGGGTTTCCTCTGGCACGATATGAAGACCGAGCGGCCCGAAGACGAAGTCATTCTTGCCGAGGCGCGGCGGCACGGCATCGGTGACGGTCTCACCGTGCCGGCGCATCTTCCCGGCCATGCGCATGGCTCTGTTTCGTTTGCGTGGAAGCCGGGTAGCTCTGCGAGTGCCGACGCGCTGCAATTTGCGCGGATGATTGGCGGTCCCGCTTTCGATGCGGCGCGCCTTATCGCCTATCCGGATCTCGCGCACATCGGGCCACGCCTGACCCGTCGGCAGCGCGAGGTGCTGATATGGGCAGCCAAGGGCGAGTCCGTGCCCAGAATAGGGCTGAGACTTGGTCTCAGCCCGGACACGGTGCGCGAACATCTGCGCAATGCCCGCCAGCGCTACGAGGCGAATGGCGGTATCACGCTCACCGTGCGCGCGCTGTACGACGGCGACATAAGTTTCGAGGACATCGCCAAGCGCTGAGAAAAATTGGGGACACCCCCCGATCATGCTATGGTGCAGCGGCGAAAAGCCCTTCAATTGGAACGCCTCTTTTCAAACGGAGGCAAATCCATGCTGCTTATTGTCGATTCCACCAACCGGGCGCTCGAGCACAAGGCGATGCGCACGATGTTCGAGGCGCGCAAGCGCGTCTTCATCGATCTTCTGAATTGGGATATTCCTGCGCTGGCCGATCGCTTCGAGCTGGACCAGTTCGATAACGTCGATGCCACCTATCTGATCGTGACCGATCCGGACGGCGAGCATCTCGCCTCGGCGCGGTTGCTACTCACCACCCGGCCTGCCCTCCTCGACAGCCTCTTCCCGGGGCTGGTCGCAGGGGACGTGCCGCAGGGCCCCAACGTCCTCGAAATCACCCGCTTTTGCCTATCGCCGGGCATCGGCGCGCGGCAGCGGCGGATCGCGCGCGACGCGCTGCTGGTCGGGCTTGCAGAGTTCGCGCTCGCCAACGAGGTCAGCACCTATACCGGCGTTGCCGAACTGCCCTGGTTCCGTCAGATCCAGACCTTCGGCTGGGACTGTCACTCACTCGGCGAGCCGCTCCTCCACCGTGGGCAGGCGCTCGTTGGCCTCCGCATCGATATCGATGCCTCCACCGTCGCAAAACTCGCGGCCGCAGGCATCGTCAGCAATGCAGTCGCGGCCTCGGCCGCCTGCGCAGCCTAAGGAGGGTAAGATGCTGATCAACCACGCCGCCCTCGACGAGCGATCTCATCGATCCCCTGCCGCAAATGCCCTCATGGACCGCGGCTATGCGGTTCTGCAGGGCGCCGCTCCGACATCGCTTATCGAAGCGATCGCCGCGGATCTCGGACCACGCTACGAGGCGACGCCCTTCTGCGAGGGCGGTTTCTACGGCGAGCGGACCAAGCGGTTCGGCCGCCTCCTGATCCGCTCGCGGCATATGGCCGATCTCGTGATGAACCCGGCGATCCTCGAATTGGCTGAGACTGCGCTCGGAAACTGGTGCGAGCGGATCCAGCTCAATCTCGCGCAGGCGATCGAGCTGCATCCCGGCGCGCTCGCGCAATTCCCGCACCGAGACCAGGATATGTGGCAAGGTGCGCTGGGCGAGGTCGAATATCTGGTCAATGTCATGTGGCCGCTGACACCCTTCACCGAGGAGAATGGCGCGACGATCATCTGGCCCGGCAGCCATGGCGTCGAGGCCTTGGTCGAGGAGCCCAAAGAGGCGCCGATTATTGCGGAGGCCGAGCCCGGCGACGCGATCGTCTTCCTCGGCTCGACGCTGCACGGCGCCGGCGGAAACCGGAGCCGCGACGTCCGCCGCGGGATTATCGTCAGCTACTGCCTCGGTTGGCTCAAGCCCTATGAAAATCTGTGGCTGGCCTATCCGCCTGAGATTGCGCGGGCATTCTCGCCCGGCGTGTCGGCGCTTGCGGGATATGCCCAGCACCGGCCCAATCTCGGCAATTTCGAGGGTCAGTGCCCGTCGGTCCTCTTCGATGGCTATCCGCAAGATCCGATTGCCGCGATCGACGCGCTCCGGCCTGATCAGCAGGCGCTTCTCGCCGACTATGTCGCCGCGCAGCGGCCGGAAGGAGAAGGCGAGCCCGGGGCGCTGGTGGCATGAGCCCGGGCGCCACGATGGAGCGGGTCTATCTCGACCTGAAGGCGCGCATCCTGTCGGGCGCCTATCCGCCGGGCACCCGACTTGAGGCCGCGCATCTGTCGAAGTCTCTCGCCTCAAGCGCCACGCCGGTCCGGGATGCCCTCTATCGTCTCTCGGGCGAGCGGATCATCGAAAGCTGGCATCAGGAGGGATTCCGCCAACCCCTCCTCAGCGAGGCCGACCTTGTCGACCTCTACGGCTGGGCTGGCGCCCTCTTGTCGATGGCGCTCAAGGGACGGTCTCCTCGGCCTGACTTGCCGGGTGGCCTCATCGATCTTGCGACCCACGACTCATATCCAGAGGCGATCGAAACTCTCTTCAGGACCATCGCGATCGGCAGCTCCAACGGCGAGCTTCGCGCGGCGATCGTCAATATCGTCGAGCGGAGCATGACAATTCGCGCATTGGAAGTGCGGGTTGATGCCGACGCTGGCGAAGCGCTCAAGGCAATGGAAGAGGACTACCGCTTCGGGCGCTGGAGCGCTTTGCGCAGCAAAATCACGCGTTTCCATCGCAGGCGGGCAGGGTTCGCGGGGCGGGTCGCGGCCGAGATCCGCAAACGCTCGGAGCCCTTGCGATAATATTCGGAGAATATGGGTCGTATAAAATTCCTATACGGCGCGGCCGTCCTAGCTTCGATCGAGCCGCAATTCCGCGGCATCTTGGAAGGAAACGATCATGGATCGCGAAACCAATGAACTGATCGAACTCGGCACCGTCACGACGGACACCGCCGGTGACGATCCGCTGGGCATCGAAGGTGCCGGCAAGTTCAAGGTCACCGGGCTCACCCAGGACTGACCACGGCGCCGGGGGCCGGGCAGCCGGCTCCCGGCATCGCCCTTCGATGATCGAGGAAAGGAAATGAACATGGAACGCGAACCCCAGGAGCTCGTCGAGCTGGGCTCTGTCACGACCGATACCGCCGGCGACGAAGGCCTGCCGATCGAATCCGGCGGCCGCATGCTGCGCCCCGGTCTCGTTCAGGACTGATGGCACCCCGGGGGCCCGGACGTGCCGGGTCTCCGGAAGCCCCAGCTATCATGGCAACGGGTTGGCAACTGGCGACCGGGACGGGATTTTGCGAGGTGGGCGGTGAGCTTGTCTTCCTCGATCTCGCCCGCGACAAATATTTCTCGCTGCGCGGGGCAGACCGCGCGGCGTTCGATCGCCTCCGGGCTGGAGAACCCAACGATAGTGAAGCTATGATGCGGCTCGAGCGAACGGGTCTCATCATGCCTTCGCGGACATCGACCAGCATCGGACCGACCGAGATCGATGTGCCCGAGGATGATCTCATGGCGATGGAGGGACGAACGGGCCTGCGGATGATTGCCACGGCGGCGTGCGCGCTTCGCTGGGCGCGGCGGGCAATGAGGCCCAAGCATATTTCCGCGACTGTGGTCCGTCTTTCCGAACGAAAGCGCGCCGTTGGCGTCCCGGGCGCCGAGGCTGCGGCCGTGTCCGTTGCAGCGGCCTATGCCGCAAGCCGCTGGCTCAATCCCATTCCGCCGCGCTGCCTGATCGATGCGCTCGCGCTCGATCGCATCCTTCTTGCGCGCGGTATCGTCACGAGCCTTGTTTTCGGCGTGCGAATGTCGCCTTTCAACGCCCATTGCTGGCTCCAGACTCCGGAGACAATACTGACTGGCTCGGCCGCCGAAGCCCGCAACTTCACGCCGATCCTGGTCGTCGGATGAAACGGGGTCTGCTCGCCTTTCTGGGAGCTCCCCACGGGGCGGCGGATGTCGCCGCCGTCGCCGAGCAGCACGGACTTGGCGCGGTCGCAATCGAGCATGACCATATCCTGTTCGCAGGCGCGGATTTGCCTTCGCGGCGCCTATCGGACGGCTCGGTCATCCTCGGAGATATTTTCACCCGAACCGGAGTGAGTGTTCACGCCACCTCGGACGGTTGGGGCAATTTCATCGCGGTAGCGCGGCAGGGCGACATGCTGATCGTCGAACGCGCAGCGTTGACCGGCATGCCTCTGTACTGGTGCCGGCACGCAGGCGGAATTCTCTGCTTCTCGCATCTCGAACTCGTCCGCGACCTGTTGTCGGACGTCTCGATCGACTGGGAGTTCGTCGGCCAGGCGCTTGCTTACAGTAATCTCAGGACCGAGCGGACGGGCATCGTGGGTCTGCTCGAACTACTGCCCGGCTGCAGCCTCGCATTCGATGGGTATGGGGCAGAGGTCCGGGCGATCTGGTTGCCGTGGGAGCATGTGGCAAAGCCGGCGGCGAGCGGCGCTGCCGAACTCGCCTCGGCACTCGAACTGCGCATAGACAATAGTGTGAAGGCCTGGAGTTCGGGCCGCAGCGATATTCTGCTCGAACTGTCGGGCGGGCTCGACAGTTCGATCATCGCCGCCTCGCTGTCTGCGGCGGGCGCGGACTTTTCGGCGATCAACTTCGCGACGCCGGGCGCCGATGGCGACGAACGCCGCTTCGCGCGCGCCGTCGCCAAGCGCGTTGGCGCGGCAATGATCGAGGCCCGGAACGACGACACGCGGATCGACCTTCTGTCGCCGCCGGCCAATCTGCACCCACGTCCGGGAGCCTATGGTGTTCTAGGTGGGCTCGACCACGCCTTCGAGGAGGCGGGCGAGGGAAAGGCAAAAGCCGTGATCGGCGGAATCGGCGGCGACAATGTCTTCGCCTTCGACAGCTCGATCGGCCCCGCGGTCGATGCGTTCGAGCAGTTCGGCTTCTCGCGGCGGACCTTTGCCGTGCTTCGCGACGTCGCGCAAGCCGGCGACGCGACCATCTGGGAGGCGGTCCGCCTGCTCGTCCGTGCTCGCCGCGCCGGGCCGCGCCGCGGCTGGCCACGCGAGGCAAGCTTCTGCAATCAGGCGGCGTTGCCCGCGGAACCTTTTGCTCATCCCTGGGACGACGGCGCAGCTGGCGCTTCGCGGGGCAAGCGCAAGCATGTCGAGGCCATTCGCCGGATCCTGGATTTCGCCGACCGTCCCGATCGCTGGTACGATCGCGATGTCGGCCTGCCATTGCTGTCGCAGCCGGTCGTCGAGCTGTGCCTGACGATCCCGAGCTGGGTCTGGTTTAAGGGCGGCCGCGACCGGGCGGTCGCTCGGGCGGCCTTCGCGAGCCGCCTGCCGGCATCGGTGGTGTGGCGGCGGGACAAGGGACGACTGGAATCGCTCTGTACCGCCGCCTTCCTTCGGCAGCGGCACGACCTCGGCGCGCTGTTGCTGGGGGGCCGTCTCGCCGCGCGCGGGCTTCTCGATCAAACGAGCATATCGGCCTATATCGAAGCTGCCGATGTCGTCGGCAATTTCGACTATTTCCGCTTGCTCGAGATCGCGGATGTCGAGCGTTGGGTCCGCGCGGTCGAGACGTCTTCCTTCTTCGGTTCGAGCAACGACCAGCGCTGATACTGGCCGGCCTTGGCGGGATCGGGGTCGACCGCGCCCTGCAGCCAGTAGCGGAACCAGTCGAGATTGCGCTGATAGGCGGCGAGCTTCTGGCGGGGCTCGGCCTTGATATGCGCCGCGTATGGGAAGATATGCATCTCGGCCAGCCGGGCGGTCGCAAGCTTGCTGAACAGTTCGAGCGAGAGCCGCGCTTCATGTTCGGGCAGCTGCATCAGCAGGGGCGCATGAATGTTCGAGGTGTCGAGCGCCGCTGACAGCCGCTTCCAACCATCCGGCGATTCATCGGGTGATCCGACCTTCCACACTTCGCGCACATTCTCGATGAAGGTCTCGCGCCCGGGCCGTGCGTTGAACCAGTAATAGCTCGGTTCGAGCTGGACCGAGGCGATCGAGGCGGCCTTGAGCAAGTCGCTGTGGCGGAGGGTCCAGGTCGTGACTTCGCTCCCGAAGCTGAGGCCGCCCATACCGACCCGTTCCGGATCGACGATTCCGCGCTTCGACAGCAGATCGATCGCGGCTCGCACCGCCTCCATGCCCTGTTCGTATCTCGCTTCTCCGACCGCGCCACTCGGCACCGAATTGATGCAGAGCGCAGCAATCCCGTTCGCGGCGAGCGCGCGCAGCGGCCACTCGTCGCCAACGCCGCCGCGCAGATACCCCGCGCATCGATAGTAGGTGACGAAGAGCGGCAGCCGCCCGGGGATCTTCGGGCGGATTAATACGCCCGACGCACGGCTGCCGCTCACCTGCCACGCGATGGTTTCGGCAAGGAGCCCTTCGCTGTCAGGATCTGGATTGGGGGAGGAAATGACAGTTTTGCTGCCGCCCTCGCCGAACCGGACGAGGCGCGGCGCGATTTTGGGCGTTGCTTCGACGCAGAAGACGGCGGCCTGCACTACGGCGCATGGAAGATAATGGGTGCGACCGCCCGAGAGTTGTCCGTCCGATGCAGCGAGGCGGGCCAGCCTTGCTTTGCGTCCCGACCAGACGAACACGGTCTGGTCGAAGTCCGCGTCATGGAGCGCGACGACCGCGCTTCCGTCGCTCTTGTGTACCCACCAGGAGAGGCGCTGCTCGCCGGGCGCGCATTGGCCTTTTGCGGCACACATGCCGCGGGCTTCGAGCGCGGTGCGCAGCGCGACCGGCAAGTCGGTTGGCGAAAGGAGGGCGGGATGCGGCTGCGGTTCGAGGAGCGCCTGACCGGCGGCATCGGCGGCGACGGGTTCGGACGCCCCGACATCGTAGCGAAAGAAGTGGCGCGGTGCGGCGGCTAGCAGCGGCGCTCGATCGAACCAGTCACCCGAGAAGCGCTGCGTGGCCGGGCGCCCGTTGATGAGGGCGCCATGATAGAGTGGCTGGGCAAGGTCGGTAGCGCCGTCGACGAGGATGCCCGTCTCGCGCTCGGTTTCCTCGGCGCGCGCGATGGTGGCGCGCGACGGACCCTCGCGCGTGACGAGTGCGCCGTCGGCTCGAAACGCGAAGGCCTCGATATCGCCGTCGCCGTCCGCGACCGGGCGAAATCCCGAGCCATCGGTTGCGCTCGCCCAAAGGCCGACCCGTCCATCGACGAGTGCGCGTACGACAAGGGTCCGGCTGTCCGGAGCCCATTTGGCGTCTCCGGCAATGATCACGCCCGCATCGTCCCACATCGCGGTTCCGAGACGGCCGAGCGAACGCGGCGGTGACCGGCCGTCGGCCGCGACTAGATACCAGTCGACGTCGATCCGGTTGGTTGCCGTGGAGGGCTTGTCGATCCTGTAGGCGATCCAGCGACCGTCGGGAGACGCAAAGAGCCCCGAAATATCGGCGGTCTCGACGATCTCCCTCGGCGTCGTCTGACTGGCCGCGGGCGATGCCGCGGCCAGCAGGGCAAGGACCAGCGTCAGCCTTCCTACCATTTGATCGTTGCCTGGACCGAGATCATCCGTCCGACCGGGCTCGCCTTCTCGGGGTCGTAACCCATTGCCGAGGTCTGGCTGCGGTTCATGACATAGGGCGGGTCCTTGTCGAACAGGTTGAGGACCGAGAGGCCGAGCTGCAGCCCGCGACCGCTTGTCCCACCGTCGCCACCGAAACGCTGCGAGATGGTTAGATCGACCGTGGTCCATGACGACACTGGCTCGGCAGGCACGACGATCTGGTTGATATAGCTGTCGGTGAAATTGACGAAGGCATTGGCTGAGAAGCCGCCTTTCGACCAGCCGGCGTGCCCGCGCAGGCGCCACTTCACGGGGCTGGCGTAGAAACCAACGACATCGGTGCTCGGTGCGCCGGGCGTCAATTGCCGCTTGATCGAGAAGATATGCGTGCCGCTGACGCCGAGATCGAGCGTCCCGCCGGCCAGCTGCGGCGCATAGCCAAGGTCGAAGTCGATGCCGCGCTGCCGTTCGGCGGAGAGGTTCCGCGTCTGCCCGTCGAGGATGGCAACGATATCGGTCGGCGCGAAACCCGACGGATTGAAGAAGGTCGGCTGATTGAAATAGAAATTGACGAGATCGAGCGGCGGATTGTCGATGATCACGCCGCCGAACACGTCGCGTTTGGACAGGAAGCGGAGATAATCCTCGGTCACCGTTCCAATGCGATCGCGATAATCGACATCATAATAGGTGAGCGATGCGCGGAGGCCCGGCAGCGAAGGCGGTGCGATGTCGAAGCCCGCAGTCCAGGTCGCCGCCTTCTCGGGCTGGATATTAGGCGCGTAGCCGAACAGCGCGAGGACGGTCGACTGCCCCGTGGGCGATGCCGGGTCGGGCACATTCTCGACCGAGTAAAGCGAGAGCGCCGGGCCGATCAGCTCGTCGAACAGCGGGGCGCGAAACGAGGTGCCGTAGGAGCCGCGGAGCGCGATCCCTTCCGCGGGTTCCCAACGCAGGCTGAACTTCGGATTCTCGGTGCGACCGAACTGATTATAATCCTCGATGCGGCCCGCGGCGGACAGTTCGAGCCGCCGGAAACCAGGCATCTCATTGTCGGGGCCGAAGATCGGGACCAGCAGTTCGGCATAGAGTGACTTCACATGCCGCGGACCGGGGAGGCCGGGGTAGGGCGCATTGTTCGGGGTCGCGGCGCTGACATCATTCTTGACGAAATAATCATAGGCCTCGCGGCGATATTCAGCGCCCGCGGCGAGCCGGACGTCGCCTGCCGGCAGGCGAAACAGCGGCCCGTCAGCCCGTAGCGCCGCCGACCAGTTCGAATAATCGTCGATCGTCCCGTAGCTGCCGCGGATGCGGTCGAGCGTCGCGGGATTGTTAGCGCTGCCGTCGCCGAACACGTTGAGCGCCGTCGCCGGATTGGTGTCGGCGAGGGCGGCGGTGAGCCGCGCATTGTTGACGAGATTTGTGTAGTTGGCCTTGCCCTTCTGACGGCCATAGGCGCCGCCGAGCTGGATGCTCCACGGTCCGAGGCGCTGTTCAAGCCCGCCCGACAGGTTGATCGCACGCACGCGGCCCGAACGGTTCTCGCGGCCGAGATCGTTCGCGAAGCTGTAGGTGACTTGCACCGGCTGGTTCGTCCCGATCGGATCGACATAGAAGGGGTTGGTGACCGGCACGCGCGACACGCGGAGGAAATCGCCTTTGGCGATACGCTGGAAATCACGCTGGGCGGCGAGCGCGTTGACCTTGAGCGTCAAGCCATCGGTGATTTCTACCTCGCCGCCGGCATAGAGGCTGTGAACGCGCTGGCGCGGCAGGATATCGCTCTCGGCGCGGCCATCGCGTCGGTTCTGGACGCCGGGCAGGAGCTGCGCAGCGGTGAGCGCCGTTCCGTTCTGCCCGGTGGGTATGCCGAATATCTGTCCGTTTGCGGCCCGGATCGTGCCCGGCACAGCGGTCGTCGACCGGAAGTCGGGGCCGCCGAAGGGGCGAAGATCCTCGCGCGCAAAATCGCGCTTCGCGCCCGCGAGCGCGCCGCGGTTCGAATATTGGTAGGCGAGCATGACATGGCCGCCGCTCCACCGCTTGCCGAGGAGCTGGCTGAACTGCACTTCACTGAAGTCGCCGTCGGCAGTTCCCGCGCGGATTGTCGTTTCGGCGCCTTCGAAGCGGTTGCGAATGCGAACGTTGACCACACCGGCGACAGCGTCGGCGCCATAGATAGCCGACGCGCCATCGGTCAGCACCTCGATCCGCTCGACCGCGCCCATCGGGATCAACGAGATGTCGGCGAACAGGCCGCCGACGCCGCCGAGGGCGGGTCGCGAGCCGTCGATCAGGACCAGCGTCGACGAGGTGCCGAGTCCGCGGAGGTTGATGCTCGATCCGAGCGTCGCGTCATTGCCTGTGCCGTTGCGCGTCGTCGCGCCGGTCGTCGCCTCGTTCGAGCCGCCACCAAATGCCTGTGGGAGCGATTGGAGCAACTGCTGGACCGTGCTGTAGCCGCTCTTCTCGATTGCTTCCCGGTCGATGGACACGACGGGCGACCCGGTTGGACCAGCCCCTCGAATACGCGAGCCGGTAACGACGATCGATTCTCCGCCGGATTCAGTCGATCCAGTTTCGGCGGCATCTGCGTTTCCCGAGCGCAGCACCCATGCCCCTTCGACCAGTTCGACATTGAGGCCAGTACCGGCAAGCAGACGCGAGAGAGCGGTATCGGCCGTCAAGCGTCCCTGGACACGGGCGCTTCGCTTGCCTTCGACTAGACTGGTCGAGGCGATCACCTCGCGGCCGGAAATCTGCGAATAGCGTTGCAGCGCCGCGCCGAGATCCTGCGCGGCAATGTTGTAGCTCTGCTGAACGGGCTGTGTCTGCGCCTGCGCGGCGGGAACCTGAATCGCGATTGCTGCGGTGCTCACCGAGAGCATCGCCGCCAGAAATTTGTACTTCATTCTACCTCCCCAAGCGGCCACCGATGACCGTCTGGGGGTGCAAAACACCGGAAAGGAGATTTCCCCCCTCTCCGATGGGAATTATTTTTTGCTGAGCGTGATCGCGTCCGATCCATCGGTCGCTTGGAGCCCCAATGCCGCGGCGAGCTTGCGGGCGAGGCTTGCGCCGTTGGTTACGTCAAAACGGCCTGTCACCGGGAGCGAGGTCAGGGCGGGATCCGCGAGGCGGATCGGTCTCGAGTTCACTTTATTCGCCGCTTCGATCACCGCGCCGAGCGGAAGTCCGTCGGCGGCAAGCATCGTCGTCGGTTCCGCTGTCGGCACCGGACTTGTCATCGCCGGGATGAGGCGTGGACCGCTTTCCGAGACTTCTGCACTCTCGCCGGGGACGAGGCGGACAGTCTTTGCCGTTCCGCCGAGGCGAACCTCCACCGAGCCGCGCACGAGTTTGACCTTGGGGGCGTTCGAACGCGCGTCGACCTCGAACACCGTGCCGAGGGCTTTCGTCTCGGAGATGCCGGCGACGACGATGAAAGGGCGGGCGCTGTCGTGCGCAACATCGAAGCGTGCGCGGCCGCCGTGCAAGCGGATACGGCGCTCGGTCTCGGAGAATTGCGGCTCGACCCAGGCACCGTCCATCAGGGTCACGGTGGAGCCATCGGCGAGACGAAGCTGGCGAGGCAGCATGGGACCAGCTGCTATCTGGGGCGTGTCGCTTTGCCGCGCCATGTGCCAAGCGAAGCCGAGGGCGATGCCGACCGCGGCGATCGTCGCGACGGCCCAGCGGAAACCGCCAGTCGATCTGCGTTCGGTCCGCGCCTTCGCATCGATACGGGCGCGCGATGCCGTACGAGCCACCGCGACATCATCCTCGGACATAGCAAAGGCCTCGGCATTGCCGGGCTTCGCATACCATTGCTCGAAGGCCTCGCGGTCGGCCTCGGACGGTGTTCCGCGCATCCGCACGGCCCATTCGGCCGCTTCGCGCTCGACGGACCTCACGATTGCGTGTCTCGCGCCTTGCGAATGGCCATCCGGGCTTTGACGAGATGATTTTCCACGGCTTTTTCGCTTATGCCTTTGATTCGTCCGATCTCGGAATAGCTGAGATCGTCGAAAGTTTGCATCAGGAATACATCCCGAGTGGTTGGATTCAGCCTTGCGATGGCGTCCTCGACGCGGCGCAGCGTGTCGCGGTGTTCGAGCGCGGCATGGGGATCGGGACCCGCGACGTCATGGTCCTCGAAACTATGGTGGGCGTGGGTCTGGTTGCGAGCCCCGGAACGAGCCCGGTTCTTGAGGATCGCTCGTGCGGCAGTCGCGACATAGGCCCGCGACGCCTGGAGGAGCCCTGTTCCCGTTCCCTTTGCGCTGAAGAGGCGGCGGAATGTCTCCTGCACGAGGTCGGGCACCTCTTGCGGCGGTACGCTGCGCCGGAAGATCGCGGTCACATAACGCCGTTCGGCCGCATAGATCGCTTCCGCGCGGCCGGCCGCGCCAGCGCCTTCCCAATCGCCCGGCGGCAGCGGATCGCCCGACGACAGCGCGCGCCGATTTGAGGGGTCGTCTTCGAAATCCATTTGCCATCGCCTACCGGTCGAGCCGAGAGGCGGGTGTGCCGGGAGGTAAGAACATATTCGGAAATATGCGCCGCCGCCTTTAGCCCGAGGGCCTGGACATACGCGTCGGCCACCCGGCAGCGGATGGGAATATCATAAGGCTTCCGAACGAGATTCTTACGTCTCGGCACCGTGCGCCTTCTTGCCCGATGCAGGGCAAGCATAGCTCGCCGTAGCGGCAGGGCAAGTCAGTGTCGCGCAACTTCGTCCAATATGAATCCATCTCCATGCCAGCCGCTTGAAGACAGCGTGCGCGCCGGCGAGGCGATGACGGCGGAATCGACGCAACCCAAGTTAACTTGCTGCAACCGCGGCAAGAGAGGTCGGTTTCAGCAGCATGCTACCACCAACCGACAACAGTTCTCATCCTCTGGCTCAACGCTTCCAGAACTTCATCCGTTCGGCGGATTTTCCGTGCGTCGGAGCGAAGTCGGCGCTGGCGCGAAGCCAGATCCGTTTCGTCGTCGGCCGCGACATGCGCTCGGCATGGGACGATTTGCGCATCTACCCCAATCTCCTCGATCTCGCCTGGAGTTATGCGCGTTCGCCGAGCCTCTTCCATTCGCTCGTGGTGATCTTCGAGGAGGATGGTGGGCTCGACGAGCAAGCGTTCGAGACATGCCTGTGGGAGCGTATCGACTCGCTGAGCCGGAAGGACGACTGGGCAGGCCAGCCGCCAGATCCACGCGTCAGTCACAGCCCCGATGATCCGCACTTCTCGCTGAGCTTCGGCGGCGAGGCCTTTTTCGTCGTCGGCCTCCACCCCCGAGCCAGCCGTCCCGCGCGCCGCTTCGAACGCCCCGCACTGGTGTTCAACCTCCACGACCAGTTCGAGAAACTGCGCGAAACCGAGGTCTATGAGACGATGCGCGGAAAGATCATCGCACGCGACATCGCCTTGGCCGGAAGCGCGAACCCCATGCTTGCCCGTCACGGCGACGTGTCGGAGGCACGGCAATATTCGGGGCGGGCTGTCGGACCGGATTGGCGGTGTCCCTTCTCCGGACGTGACGCGGCGCCCTGAGCGCCTCTGCGCAGCCTATTTTTCCTGGCGGCGCGGCGCCAGGTCGAAACTCTCCCCATCGCGAAGCGCGTGAAGCGTCGCGCCGTGAAGCGACACGATGCCGCCGGACGACGCGCCCGCCGCAGTGGAACGGCTCGCCCGCGACGCGTCGACGATCGTGACGCCGCCGCTTCCGATCACCTGCGCGGTGCCGGCCTCGACCCGGAGCGCGGTGTCCTCGTCGATCCCGATTCCGAGACAGTCGGGACGACGACTGACCGCGCCGAGAAGCCGCGTTATAGACCGAGCGTTCGAGCACGCGCAGCTGGGCGGAACTCAATGCGCCGGCCTTGCAGGGGGCAGCGACCGGTTGCCGCGGTCGAGGGGCGCGGTTCGAGCCCGGGCGCGCGAAAAGATGGGGCCGGGAGGGGAGAGGGGGAAGCGCGGCATGCTTGTCCTTGGGTTGGGTCCTGCAGCTGCCAACGCGAGCGGCTGGGCCCGGTTGCCGGGGTTAACCTGGATCATGGCGATTGTTGCCGGCGGGTCGGCAACTGCACGCGCGGAGGCGCGTTGGGGAAGCAGGCGATGACGCATCTCCTGCCAGAGCGGGGCGCGCCCTTCGGGCTCGACCGTTCTCCTCTGAAACCCGTCTCGAGGGGAAGAAGGGCAAGGTCGATGCGCGCTCCTGTTCTTCATTCGGGGGGACCGGACAGAAGGCACAACGATGAAATTCGACAGCGAGACCAGCTTCCTTACCGCATTCGACAATGAAGAGAGCCGCCACGGCGGGCCCGTTGCCAGTATTGCCGCGCGCGCCCGGCGCCTCGCGCTCATCGGCTGTTTCCGGCCGCGCCAGTGCGGGATCGCGACCTTCACCGCCGACATTTACGACCATCTGACGACCGCGCGTCCCGACATGGCGATCGATGTCTATGCGATGGCAGCCAGGCCGGGCGATGCGAGCGATTCCGCAGCCGTTGCTGGCATCGATGAGAAAGATGCCGATGGATATCGCGCTGCCGCGGAGGCGATAAACGCAAGCGGTGCCGACGCGGTCTGGCTCCAGCATGAGTTCGGGATTTTCGGGGGTCCCGCAGGCAACATGGTGCTGGGGCTCGTCGACCGCGTTGCGGCGCCGCTGATCGTCACCTTCCATACCATCCTCGCCGAGCCGAGCGCCGACCAGCGGCGCGTGATGGAGCATCTCGTCGCGAAGGCGGCGAAGCTCGTCGTGATGAGCGCCTTCGGCCGCGAGACGCTGATCCGCGTCTATGGCGCGAAGGCAGAGCGCATCGAGCTGATCGAGCATGGCGCCCCCGACCGGGCCTTCGAGGTATGTTCGCCGCTTCGCGAGCGGCTCGGCCTTGCGGGCCGTCCGGTCGTGTCGACCTTCGGCCTCCTCGGCCCGGGCAAGGGGCTGGAAGCGGCCATCCGCGCGCTGCCGGCGATTGCCGCCCAATATCCCGACATTCTCTATCGGATCGTCGGCGCCACCCATCCCAATCTCGTCGCTGCCGAGGGCGAAGCCTATCGGCAGAGCCTTGCCGACCTCGCCGGGGAGCTCGGCGTCGCGGACAATATCGCCTGGGAGAACCGCTTTCTGGACCTGCCCGAACTCCTCGAACAGATCGAGCTATGCGATATCTATCTCGCGCCCTATCCCAATCTCGCGCAGATCACCTCGGGTACGCTCGCCTATGCGGTGGCGCTCGGCCGCGCGGTCGTATCGACGCCCTTCGTGCATGCGCGCGAACTGCTCGCCGACGACGTGGGCATCCTGCTCGGCGGGGCCGACAGCGACGCGATCGCCGAGGCGGTGTTGCTGTTGCTCGCGCACCCCGGCGAACGGCGCGCGCTCCAGGAGCGCGCCTATGCGCGCGGCCGGTCTACCGCCTGGCCGGTCATCGCGGCGCGCTTTGCATCGCTGATCGAAAACGTCGCGGCCGTGCCGGCGCGGCGCGAGCCGCGGCGGATGTTCCCCTCCTTCGCCGCGATCCGCGCGCTCTCGGACGATGTCGGCATATTGCAGCACGGGACGGGGCTCATTCCCGACCGGAATCACGGCTATTGCATCGACGACAATGCCCGCGCTTTAATGCTCGTCAATGCGAGCCCGTCGCTCGGCGAGGAGGAATATGGCCTGCTCTTCGCGCGCTACGCCGCCTTCCTTCACCATGGTTGGAACCCCGATCGCGGGCGCTTCCGCAACTTCATGGCCTATGACCGGCGCTGGCTCGAGGATGAAGGATCCGAAGACAGCAACGGGCGAACGCTCTGGGCGCTTGGCCATGGCGCAGCGCACGCGCGCACGCCGGAACTCCGCGCCTGGTGCGCGGGACTGTTTGCGCGCACCGCCCGCTTGGCAGCCGACCTCAAAAGTCCGCGCGCGATCGCGTTCGCACTTCTCGGAGCCGACGAACTGCTGGCGCGCGAGCCGGGGCATGCCGCGGCAGGCGCGATCGTCGAGCGCGGCGGCGCCTTTTTGCACGCCCTCTGGCGCAGCGCGCGGCGGAGCGGCTGGGAGTGGTTCGAACCCGCTCTCGCCTATGACAATGCGCGGCTTGCCGAGGCGCTGCTGCGCGCCGGGCGGCGGATGGGTTCCGTTCCGATGGAAGAGGCCGGCATCGGGGCGCTCGACTGGCTCTGCGATATCCAGAAGAGCAGCGAGGGGCATTTCCGTCCGATGGGCTGCGAGGGCTTCGGCGCCGAGGGCGAGCTTTTTCCGTTCGATCAACAGCCGCTCGAAGCCTGGGCGACGGTCGATGCCGCCGCCGCCGCCTACCGCTTGACGGGCAAGCTGCGTTGGCATGACCGGGCCGAGCGGGCCTATGGCTGGTTTCTCGGCGCGAACGACCGCGGCGCGGTGATCGCGAGTTCGGCAACGGGGCGCTGCTGCGACGGGCTGACCCGTCACGGGGTCAATTCGAATGTCGGGGCCGAGTCCGCGCTGGCTTTTCACCTTGCGCACCGCGCGATGGCCGATACATTCTGGACGCGGGGGATAGCGAAGGACACCGGCGCCAGCGATGTTGATCTGCAATCCGAACCACACGCCGCTGCACATTCTTCATGACAAGCTTGCGGCCGACCCTGCGCGGGTCGTGCTCAGGCCCTTCCACCTCGCCTGGCAGTCCAATGTGTCCGAACCATCGCGGGCGGCGCAGCTCGCCGCCGACATATTGGCGATGGACGAGGAGGAGGCCGAGGCACAGCTCGGCCTCGTGTGGAAGGATTTTTCCGAGCGCCACTGGCAGATCGGGCGGATCTTCGACGAACGCTTCGCCGAGGTCGCGGAAGATCTGGAGCTCGATCCCGGCATCGTCTCGCCCGTCAAGCGGCGGCTGATCGGCGCCTATTTCTGTCACGAATATAGCTATGCCGCCGCCGCGCTCATGAACCCGAGCGTCGTCCCGCATCCCGACCAGAGCGGGCTTGCCGCCGACCAGCAACGCTTTCTCATGTCGATGCGCGCGGTGGGCGAGGGCCATATCAGCTCGGTCGCCTTCCGCGAGGGGATCATCGGCGAGGGCGGCAACTTCACGCTTTGGCCCCAGTCGGGACCCGCGATGGCGGCGGTTGCGGACGACCGCCATCGGCTTGGCGATGACGGCAAGGTGAATGTCCACCGTCAGCCCGACAGTGCGATCTCGAACAGCGTTCTTTTTCCTATGACCGAGGCGCAGCGCGGCGGCATCGAGGATCTGCGCCTCGTGCCCTTCGTCCATGACGATGGCCGCACGGAATATATCGGCACTTATACTGCTTATTCGGGGCAGGCGATCCGCTCGGAACTCCTGCGCACGACCGATTTCTCAGGCTTCTCGCTCGAGCCTCTGTCGGGCCGCGCCGCGCGCCACAAGGGCATGGCGCTGTTTCCGCGCAAGGTCGGCGGCCGCTATCTCATGATCGCGCGGCAGGACGGCAAGAACATCACCATCATCGCGTCGGACAGTCTCACCGACTGGGACGACGAGGGACAGATCCTCATGCGTCCCGCCTATGCGTGGGAGCTCATCCAGATGGGCAATTGCGGCAGCCCGATCGAATGCGACGAGGGCTGGATCCTTCTCACGCACGGCGTCGGTGCGATGCGCAAATACAGCCTTGGCGCGGCCTTGCTCGACCGCGACGATCCGACCAAACTCATCGCGCGCACCGAGTGCCCGATCCTATCGGCCGCCGAGAGCGACCGCGAAGGTTATGTTCCGAATGTGGTCTATACCTGCGGCGCGATGCGCGTCGGCGGGGACCTGTTCATACCTTACGGGATTTCGGACAGCGCGATCGGTTTTGCGACGACGCCGATCGAGCGGCTGCTCGCGAGCATGCGTTAGAGGCCAGGGGCCCTATTTAAAGGGCGCGGGGCGCTCGATCTTCCGCCTGGCGTCGACCGATGCGACGAGCACGGCGCAGCAAAGGCAGCCATCCTCGTCGGTCACCTCGATCCGGAGCGTATCGACATCGTTGATGAGTTCGGGATTGTCGCCGAGGAGGTGCCCCGCATAGCGGGCCGCCTCGACCCTTGCTGCGGCCGTGTCGGGCAGATCGACGCCTTCATCGTCGAGCTCGCGCTGGCCGCTGCTGCTGTGGAAATAATAACGGGGCATCCAACTTCTCCCACCTTCGGCAACTCACAAGTCTGCCTAGGGTTTCGATCCGGCCACCGCCCCTTCGTCACTGCACCACGACACATGCCGATCGGGCGGGCCTCATGCCCGCCTATGGCGCTCAGGCGGCGGCAAATCCAGCCTTGTTCATCACTGCGGTCACATGTTTGTTGCCGTCGTCGCCGAGCGCAGCCCTGAGACGGGGGAAAAGGCGCTGTTCCTCCTCCTCGACATGCGCCTCGATCTGGCTGCGAAATTCGCGGACCTTGGCGATCCAGGCGGGGTCGGCGGCGTCCATTTCCGAGAGGTCGAAAAGATATTGCTTCACATAGCCATGGTCGTGAACGAGCTTGTCGGCGTCCTCGATCTGGCCATGGTCGCGCATCGCCGGATAAACGACATTCTCCTCTTCGAACGCATGTTTGGCGAGCGCGTGCTGGAGCTGGACGAGCAGCGCCTTGCGCTTTTCGACGTCGCTTTCGTCGGTCGCCTCGAGCGCGTCGAACAGCTTCATCGTCAACCGGTGTTCGGCCTTGAGTCCCTCGTCCCATTGTCCCTTGAGCGCGGTGAGGCTCTGCACCGCGGCCTTTCGGCCGAGGTTGGCGACGAGGCCGACGGCAAATCCCGCCGCGGCCGCACCGAGCAGGAAGGCCGGGTTGCCCAGCGGCTGGCGCGCGTTGGCGAAAATGTTGAGGGACATGGAAGGCTCCTTCGGAAGGTCAGGGATGGTCGAGGCGGGTCTCGACGCGGATGAGCGATACCGCCGTGCGTCGCGGCTGAACGAGCATGAAGTGGGCCGCGACCGCGATGTCCTCGGCGCGAAGCATCTGATGCTTGCCGATCAGTTCCTTCTGCTTTTCGGGCGGGAATTCGGGATATTGGAAGTCGGCACCGGTAAACCCGGGCTCGATCAGTCCGACCTTGATATCCTGCTCCGCCAGCTCCTTGCGGAACGACTGGACGAAGCCCTGTATGCCGCTTTTCGCCGCGACGTAGATCGAGCTGCCCGGACCGCGCGACACCGCGGTCATCGATCCGATCATAATGATGTCGCTGCCCGCCGACATGCAGCGCGCCGCTTCCTGGGCGCAGACGAGATAGGCGGTGAGGTCGGTCTCGAGCTGGTAGCGCGCCTCACTCTCGCCTGCGTCGGCAAGCGCCGCCGCCGGGACGGCGGCGTTGATTACCGCAATGTCGATTTCGCCGAGAAAGTCTCGCGCTGCCTCGAAAAACCGGTCGACGTCTTCCGCCACCGAAAGATCCACATTGATCCCGTCGCCTTCGCCCACTTCGCGGACGCGCTGCAGCGCATCCTCCAGATGTTCGGGGGTACGGCCGCAGATGAACACTTTGACGCCGTAACTTGCCAAGAGGACCGCGATCGCGCGGCCGATGCCGGTCGTGCCCCCGGTTATGATCGCGCGCCGGCCCTTGATGTCGGGAGCCTCGGTATGCGCGTCGGCTTCGTCGATCATGGCATTTCCTCGAACGTCGTGGTGGGCTCATCTCTCGTTCGCAATGACGGCGCGGCGACGACCCAGTAGGGATTGTCATCGTCGGCCTTGAGCAGGCTGCAGAGCGGCGCGCCGTCGACGAACAGCCGTGCGGAGCGGCCGGCCGCTTCGCCGGCGGCGATATCGAGCGCGCTTGCGGGGCTCGCCGCCTCGAAGAGGAGGCGCTTCTCGAGGCCGATATGATCCTCGGCATAGTGCAGCATGAGCGTCGGCTTGCGTGCGGGCGCCGGGTCGTCCGATGTTACTGCCGCGACTTGGCCGGTGACGGGAGCGTTCATCGTCAGTCCCTCAGTAAGCCGGCGGATCGCTGCTCGGGAAGGATTCGTCGGCGGCCTGGTCGACGCGGTCCCACTTACGCCTTACCTCGTCGCGCATGCCGTCCGGTCCCGCCGAGCGGGTCTGATCGAAATTTTCGGGATGTGTCTCGCCGTCGGCGAAGGCCGCCGAATGGCCGTCGTCCTTCACATCGGCCGGCGCCTGCTTGCGCGTGAACCAGAACAGCGCCCCGAGGACGCCGATACCGAGAATTTTTCCGAACCCCGACGAACGGCGGGGCGCCGTCATTGCGTGTGCCATGTCTGTCTCCAGCTTGAGAAAAAATCCGGGAGGCTGAAAGGGCAACGGGGCGGCGGCCTCAAAGTTGCCGCGGCGCCGCACCGATTAACAAATGTTGCGCTGTTTGTACCGGGCGTGCGTGGCGGACGCCTCAGTTCCAGCTGAGAAGGAGGCTGCCGTTCGCCGGAACGAGGAAATCGAGGCGGTCGCCGCTGTTCCCATCGGGCCGGATCGCATCGCCGTCCGCCGCGGCGACGCGTATCGCGGGAAGCTCGCCTTGGCTCTTCCGGACGAAGCTGAGCCGGGCCGTGCAGCCTTCGCCGCCGTCGAGGCGAAGCGAGAGCCGCGCTGGCGCCATGCGCTCGAGGGCACGGACGAAATGATCGCAATAAACGTCGAACGGCGCGCCGTCGACGCGGTGAAAGGCGCGGGTCGCGAAGATGAATGCGGCCCCGGCGCCATAGACTTCCTGCCCCACCTGGCCCGCGGGCTGACCGTCGGCATAAAGATCCTCGACGGGAAAGGAGAGGGCGGGGTCGATGCGCCCGTTACCGGGGCGCTGTTCGTCCGAGACGGCCTCGGCGGGCAGCGCGTCGGGATAATAAAACCAGGCCCGATCGAGCGCATAGCGGCAATATTCCGAAATCAGCATGCGCGCCGCAGGCTCGAGGTCGGGTCCGCTGTCGGCAAGATAATGTTCGAAAGCGGCGAAGCTGTCGAAACATTCGTAGATCGCCATATAGGGTGCGTCCTGCAGACAGGTGGCGCCCAGAAAGTTGCGGTGATGAACGGCGAGGCCGATCTCGCTTTCCCAGATCTCGGTGTGATGAAAGAAGCTCGCGAGATAGACATAGCTCTGCTCGCGGTAGACGTCGCGGCCGGTGACCCGCCACAAGCGCATGCAGGCGGCAGCCCCCCAGGCGGTGAGGTTGGCTTGATAATTGATGTTGAAACCCAGACCGACCGCGGTGTCGATCGCGGCGCACGCCTCGTCGAGATACAGCTTCTCGTCGGTGAGCTCGAACGCCTCGAGCATCACCCAGGCATAGATGCCGCCGACATCGGTCTGGCCGCGCCCGTCGGCTCCGGCGGTCTCGGTGATGACCGAGAAATCGGTGATCTTGTACTGGATCGGCCATTTGTAAGTGAAATGCCGCGCTGCGCGGATGGCATAAGGAAGCGATTTCAGAAACAGCCGCCGCGCCTTCGCGTCGCCATCGAGAGCGAGTTTTCCGAGGTTCAGCAGCGGGTGGTAGAGATACCAGCTGTCGACGGCATCGGCATCCTTGTCGTCACCGACATTGGGCAGATAGCGGCGCAGCGTCTCGAGCTTCCGGTCGTAGAATTTGCCGAGGCCGGCCTTGAACTCTTCCTCGAGGGGATGAATCTCGCCGCGCCATTTCCCCCAGTCGTGCAGTGCCTGCACGATCGACATCTGGACCATGGCGTCCGGATATTCGGCATCCGTATAGGGGTGGATGTAACGATGACCATAATGGCGCACGGTCGCCTCCGGCGCGGCGCCGAGATGTCGCGCCGTCCGCGCGGCCCGCTGCCGCCAGTCGCGATAGTCGGTCGGCGGCAGAGACAGCGAACGATAGGCGGCGCCCAGCATCTGGAGAAATCGCCGCGCGCTGTCGCGCTCGTCTGCCGGAGAGCCGTCGCGGACGACGAGCCTCGCATCGCTCAGCGTATAAGTGATCCCGGGCGCCAGCGGCGCGGCTTCGCCGGCCGTGTGGAGCGTCTGGCCGGGAAGGCGGAAGCCCAGCCCCGGCCAGATGCCTCCCACCGCGGCATCCGGATTGGTGCCAGTCGCCTGGAAATAGGGATTGAGCGCGGTGAAATCCTGGAAATAGAAAAAGGTACCGAAGGCGGGGTC
Organism: Sphingopyxis sp. BE235; assembly: GCF_031457175.1. Lineage (NCBI taxonomy): Bacteria > Pseudomonadati > Pseudomonadota > Alphaproteobacteria > Sphingomonadales > Sphingopyxidaceae > Sphingopyxis > Sphingopyxis sp. BE235. Next base: position 22,206 of record NZ_JAVDWC010000005.1, on the reverse strand, counting down.
GGTAAGTTCGCCATAGAGGAGCCCGGCGTTGAGACCGCGTTGCACCGCCTCGACGGTTCCGCGGGTCCCCATCGGATCGTCCTGGGCGTCGAACGGAAAGAGATCGCGCGCTCCGGGCGGAAGGAGCAGCGGCGCCGAGGGGCGGAGTGTCGAGACAAGGCGGAGGCAGGGGAGCGGCCCGGGTCGCGCCTCGAGCGCGACCTCATGCGCGCCGATCGCACTTTCGACATGCACGCGGGCGAGCTCGCCGCCCGCGCGCTTGACGCGGCGGACCTTCGCCGCGCCGGGCCACGAGGCCGCGCGGAGGGCGACGCCGCCGCTGTCGGCGCGCCGGACGAACAGCCAGAGCGCTTCGCCGCCCGCAGCAAGTTCGACGGAGAGGTCGTCGAGCCTCTGCGAGACGATCGGAGTAGCGACCGCGAGCTCGCCGCGAACGCGAACGAGATCGGGCGTCAGCGGCGTGTCGTGGCGCGTCTCCACGCGTTGGTCAGTCACCGAAACAGGCCTTGGGAACATGGGTGATCCGACAGGCAAGATCGGCTTCCCCCGACGCGACGATATAATGATCGCCGCCATCGGCGATGCCCGTCGTGAAGACGACATCGCGTATATAGAGCTTGTCTTCGAGCGGACGCGTAAGCTCGGGGTTCGCCTCGAGGAGCGGCCGGTGATCGGTGCGGAGGACGACCGAGGGATCGTCGAGATCGAGTAGCGACCAGTAGGTGCGGTAAATGCCGACGATCTCTTTCGGCTCGACCCCATGCCAGAGCGTGAGCCATCCCGCGTCGGTACGGATCGGCGGGGTGCCGCCGCCGATGCGCGCGGTCGCCACCGTGTCGGCATGCGGACGGATGCCGGGGGCCTCATGAGGCTTCCAGTGCAGCGCATCGGGCGAGGTCGCGAGGTTGATCGAGGGGCCCGCGCGCCACTTCGATCCCGGCGGATAGGCGAAATAGAGATCGCCGAGCGGCCGCGTCTGCGCCCAATAGCGGCCGTCGATCAGGCCCTCGAAGATCAGCATGTCCTTGTTCTGATGATCGAGAACGATCCCCTCGAAGACCCAGTCAAGGCCGTTCGCCGAACTGTAGAGCGTCGTCGAGTGGCGCTCGGGGCTCACCGAACAGGTGGTCATCAACCAGCGCCTTCCGACCCGGCTGATGCGCGCGTCCTCGACGCCATAGCATTGGAAATCCGCGCCCGGATCGACAGCCTTGTCGTAATGGACGGCAACGATCTCGAGCCCGTCGGGCGAGAGCTCGACGGGAAGCAGCCACGAAAGCGAGGTTAGTGCCATGATCCGCCAGCTACCGCCGTGCACCATGAACTTTCTGGGATCCGACGTATCGCACAGCTCGAGCGGCCAGCTATCGACCTTGTAGCGCCCAGCCTCCCACCGGATCGAATGGACATGACCATCCTCGATTGGGACCCGGAGCGCCTCGGCGACGCGCACCATCATCAGGAGATTGCCCGAGGCGAGGCGCAGCAGGCCCGGGTTGAAGGCCCCGAGCACATAGGTCTCGCGGCCGAGCTGACCCGCGAGCGGCGAGCGCGACAGATCGACATCGTCGGGGCCGAAGACCAGCCGATCGGTCGCGAATTGCATGGGTACCGCTCCTTCGCCCAGGCCGGTCAGTGTGCCGGCTTGGAAGCCGGTTTCGCTGCCGGAGCGGATACCGCCTTGCGCGATGCCGATGTCTCGGCCGCCTCCTTCGTTCCGCTTTTTGCGTCGAGGTCGACGCCGGCTTCACGCGGCCAGTGCCGAAGCGTTACGCAGGCATCGAGGAAGGCGGTGACATCGCCAGGTTTGGCCAGCGCGATGCAGGCGTCGTCGAGCTTGTCGGCGAGGCCGGCGGCCGCGAAGAGCGGCGCCGCTTCGGCGCCATGTCCGATAAATTTGCAATGCGCGAAGGCGTCGCTGACGAAGTCCTTGGCCGCCGCATCGCCTGCGAGCAGTGCCGCCCCGTCGTCGCTCGGGAGAAGCGCGACCGCGTCGAACAGCACCGACGGCCCGCCGTCGATCTTGTGCCGGCCCGCGACGCTCGTGCCGTCCGAGAGCGTGATCCCGCCGATCTTCGGTGCAACCAGTTCCCAGACAGCGCCGGCGGCGTCGACCGCCTTGGTCAGCGCCTTGAAGACCCGCGCATCCGCGCCGTCGGTCGCGAGGATTCCGAGCTTGCGTCCGGCGAAGCTCGCCGGGCCGTTGAGCAGGATACTGAGCGGCCGGGAAGGGGGAAGGTCGGCGAGCGGCTTTGTTGCGGCCTTGGCGGGCGCCGGAAGCGGCAGCCCCAGGCCATCGGCAACCGTGGCTGCGAGGCCGCGGTCGATATGGAGGAGATGCGATACGGTGCGGGCGCGAATGTCGGGGCGTTCGACCTTCGACAGCTCGAAGACAAGCGCGTCGCCGATATGCTTCTGCTCGATCGGGGTCTGGCTCACGAAGAATTGCCGCGCCTGGCTATAGTGGTCGGCGAAGCTCTCGGGGCGGATGCGCCGCTTGGCGCCTTCGGCCTCTTCGGGGAAGCTCGCAAAGCCGCGCGCGGGATCCTCGCGCGGGCCGCCGTCCGTCGGTCCCCAGCTGTTCGGCTCGTAATTGGCGCGGCCGACGGGGTTTCGCATCGCCATATGACCGTCCTGCTGGAAATGCGCCATCGGGCATTTGGGCGCATTGATCGGGATATGGGTGAAATTGGGGCCGCCGAGCCTTTTGATCTGCGTGTCGAGATAGGAGAAATTGCGGCCCTGGAGCAGCGGATCGTTCGAGAAGTCGATGCCGGGGACGATGTTCTGCGTGCAGAAGGCGACCTGCTCGGTCTCGGCGAAGAAATTGTCGACGACGCGGTCGAGAACGAGGCGGCCGACGGTGCGGATCGGCACCTGCTCCTCGGGGATGAGCTTGGTCGCATCGAGCACGTCGAATTCGAACTTGTCCGCGAAGGCGTCGTCGAACAGCTGAACGCCGAGTTCCCATTCGGGAAAGTCGCCGCTGTTGATCGCATCCCAGAGGTCGCGGCGATGGAAATCGGGGTCGGCGCCGTTGATCTTGACCGCCTCGTTCCACACCACCGACTGGAGGCCCTGCTTGGGCTTCCAGTGGAATTTGACGAAGGTCGATTTGCCCTTCGCGTCGACGAGGCGGAAGGTGTGGACGCCGAAGCCTTCCATCGTGCGAAACGAGCGGGGGATCGCGCGGTCCGACATCACCCACATGATCATGTGGAAGCTCTCGGGCATCAGGCTCACGAAATCCCAGAAATTGTCGTGGGCCGATTGCGCCTGCGGGAAGGCTCGGTCGGGCTCGGGCTTCACCGAATGGACGAGGTCGGGGAATTTCATCGCATCCTGGATGAAGAAGACCGGGATATTGTTGCCGACGAGATCCCAATTGCCTTCCTTGGTGTAGAGCTTCACCGCGAAGCCGCGCACGTCGCGTGCGAGGTCGAACGAGCCTTTCGAACCCGCGACGGTCGAGAAGCGCACGAAGGCGGGCGTGCGCTCGCCGACGCGCTGGAAGATGTCGGCGCGGCTGACGTCGGCGAGGCTGTCGGTAAGCTCGAAATAGCCGTGCGCGCCATAGCCGCGTGCATGAACGACGCGCTCGGGGATGCGCTCATGGTCGAAGTGAAAGATTTTCTCGCGGAAATGGAAATCCTCGAGCAGCGTCGGGCCGCGCGCGCCCTGCTTGAGGCTGTTCTGGTCGTCGGCGACCGGCACGCCGTGCTGGGTGGTGAGCGGCGCATGGCCCGCGCCCGCCTGATGCGTCTCGCCGCCGGTGCCACGATCCTCGCCATAGCTCTGCATGATCGGCGCATCGGCCGGAAAGACCGGCGCTTTACGAACCGATTCCCCGCCCATGTCCTTGCCCGCGATCGCAGCGGCGCTCTGCCCACGGCGCGGCTTCGGCTTCGCGGCGTCCGCGCGGGTGGAAGAGGGGGTGGTGGGGGATTTGGCCATGTCGGATCTCGCTTTGTCTGAAGGGGCGCAGCAGTTAGGCGGAACGCGGTCGGCGGGCGTGCAAGCACGCCCTCCGGACCCGGCGATGGAACGAGTTTGCGCTTTGAAAGTTGCTGCACGGGGTTTGCAATTAACCTCGATCATGACGATTCCGCTTCCCTTGTGAGGGGTTGCCGGGCTTTCGGAATGTTCGCAGTTGAGCAGGCCCGCTCACGCATTTCGGACGAAACAGGGAACGTCAGTGATGTTAACCGATCGCTTCTTGAGAGACCGTCGCGGGGTAAGCCTCGACGCCGGCGAGCGCGCGCGCCTCGAAGCCGCCATCAGCACCACTTCGACCGTCGAGGCCCGCAAGATCATCGCGCGCGCCGGCCAGTGGCTCGACCAGAGCACGCTCCTCGTCGAGGGCATCATGTCGCGCTATCTCGACGACCGGGACGGTCTTCGCCAACTTGTCGCGATCCACCTGCCGGGCGACTTTGTCGACCTCCACGCCTACCCGCTGAAACACCTCGACCATGATGTCGGTACGATGACCCCGGCGACGATCGCGATCGTCCCGCATGTCGAGCTCGACGCGATCACCGAGGAGATGCCCGAGCTCACGCGCAAGCTCTGGTTCGCGACCTTGCTCGACGCCGCGATCCACCGCGCCTGGCTCTTCCGGCTTGGCCGCCTCGACGCCATCGGCCGCGTCGCGCATTTCTTCTGCGAAACCAATGTGCGTCTCCAGTCGGCGGGGCTGAGCGACGGGCGCCAGTTCACGCTCGGACTGACGCAGGCCGACGTCGCCGAGATCTGCGGCCTGACGACCGTGCATGTGAACCGGGTCGTACGCCATCTTCGCGAGGAAGGGCTTTGTACGTTCCGCAACGGCAAGGTCGAGATTCTCGATGCCGCGAAGCTGGCGCGACGCGGCCAGTTCGATCCCGCCTATCTTTATATCGACGATCCCGCATCTCCGCCGCCCCCAGACCAGAGGCCCCGCCGATGACCGACGATTTGTCTTCCCCCCAGCCGCCCGAGACGGAAGCGGGGGTCGCCACCGCCGAAGATGGCGTTGTCCTGCTCGATGGCCCCGACGGTGTCGCGGTGACGATGACCCCGGCGGCGGCGCGCAGTACCGGCGAAAGCCTTATCGAGGCGGCGAGGCGCGCGGAAGCACAGCTCGCGGCCAGGCGGTCCTGAAGGATCGCCTGATCGCGCCCGTACGGGGGCGACGGGGCCGTCGCCGATTTGGCGCCAGGGAGCCGACGCCACAGCGCGCGGCGCCGATAAATGCATTGATCGATGTTGCATCGCCGCCGTCCGGGGGAACGCAGTGATACGGCGGCGGGTTCTGCCCGGGAGCGGCGCCAGCGGGTGCCGCCGACCGAGGAGAGCCGCACGTGGAAGAGGCCGCCGGACTGATTGCGCCTGCCGCGACGATGATCGCGGCGATGATGACGGCAGCCAATCTCGGCGCGCGCGTGACCGGCTCGGGCTTCGTCGTGTTCACTTTGGGCTCGCTCGCCTGGTCGGTCGTCGGGTTCACATCGGGCCAGACCAATCTTCTTGCGACGAACCTGTTCCTGACGCTCGTCAATCTCGTCGGAATATGGCGATGGCTCGGCCGCCAGCGCGGCTATGAGGATGGCGCGCGGCGTGCCGCGAAGCGAAGCCGGATCGCGGCCTCGCCCTCGCTCTTCGCCGCGAGTGCGCTAGGCGGTCTTCCGGTGAGCGATATCCGCGGCGAAGTTGTCGGCCAGGCGGTCGATGCGATGATTGAATGCGAAAGCGGATGCCTCTCTTATGTCGTCGTCGCCAGCGGCGGGCTCGGCGGCATCGACGAGACGCTGCGCGCGGTACCGGCGGCGATGCTCGACTGTCATGCCGACGGGCTCGTGCTGCTGATGAGCGCGGCGGAATATGAGAAGCGCGATACGCTCGACGGCGCCGCCTGGCCTGCGCGGCCCCCACGCGGACAGATAGCCACGGAGGCGTCGCTCGCCCCCGCGGCGGCGGCGGGCGATGGGCCGAGGGGTACCAGAAAGGAAGGGGCCCATGACGCGGCTCAAGGATAATGGTCTCACCATCGTGCTTCTGCTGCTGTTCGCAGCGTCGATCGTCGGCCATTGGGTAACGGGGTGGCACGTCGCGCTCGCGGACGCTGCGCGGCACCATCAGCCCGGTCTCTCGCTCTGGGCCTATGGCGGCAGTCCGCAATTCCTGTCCTCGGTGTTCGAAAACTGGGAGAGCGAGTTTCTCCAGATGTCGGCCTATGTCGTGCTGACGGCGATGCTCGTTCAGCGTGGCTCGTCGGAATCGCGGGGTCCCGACGCGCCGCTACGCGACGCCGATCTTGCCGCGCAGGCGCGCAAGCCCGGTGCCCCTGCGGTGCTGCGCAAGGGTCGTCTCGCGCGCGCTCTCTATGCTCGGTCGCTGGGGCTGGTGCTCGCGATGCTGTTTCTTGCCTCCTTCATCCTCCACTGGACGCAGAGCGCGCGCGCGGCCGCCGAGGACGCGCGCGAGCATGGCGAAATCGCCCTTTCCACCTTCGCCTATCTCGGCGACCCCGGCCTCTGGTTCGAATCCTTCCAGAATTGGCAGAGCGAATTTCTGTCGACCGCCGTTCTGGTGCTCTTGTCGATCTTCCTTCGTCAGAAAGAGTCGCCCGAATCGAAGCCCGTCGCCGCTCCGCACGCGGAGACGGGATCGTGACGGCGAATGGCCGAGCGAACCGGCGTGGGCGTTACGGCCCCGCTGCCCCGGTGCCTGTCTCGCTGGGCGCTCGGAGCGCCGATTTAATCCTCGAACCGCGGAACGATCGCAGCGGACGGGCGTCAGTCGTTCATCGCCCCGAAGTCGGGGCCGCTTCCCCCGACCGGCGCCGGCCCCGCCGACGCTCCCCAGATGACGCCCGGCCTCTGCCCGGGCGGGAGATGATCCATGTCCAGATCCAAGAATGACCTTCCCGATCCGCTGATTCTCGCCGCCGCTGGCGCGGGCATCGCCGTGCTCGCAACCGGCGCGGCGCTCTGGCAGCGCCGTCGGCACCGCGAGAGCCGAGGGCAGGAAGAAACAATCGCGACCGACGCGCCGCATTGGACGCTCGACAAAGCCTCCTCCCGCACGATGTTCGGCAAGTCGGTGCTGATCAATCGCCCCCGCGCCGAGCTCTATGCGGCATGGACGCCCGAACGCTTTCCCGACTTCATGGAGAATGTGGTCGCGGTCGACGACCTCGGCGACAATGTCTCGCAGTGGACGATCAAGGCGCCCGCCGGGCGCGAGGTGACACTGGTCAACCGCATCACCGAGCGCGTCGAGGACACATCGATCTACTGGCAAAGTACGCCGGCCTCCGACATCGCGAACAGCGGCGAGGTGCGCTTCACCGACGCGCCGGCGGGGCGAGGCACCTATGTCAGCCTGATCCTCGCCTATGACCCGCCCGCCGGGAAGGTCGGGCGCCTCGCCGCCAAGCTCCTTCAGCGCGAGCCCGAAGTGCAGGCGCGGCGCGACCTTCACCGTTTCAAGCAGCTTATGGAAACGGGCGAAGTGACGACCAATGCCTCGCCCTCCGCGCGAGGCGCCGAGAGCCCTGCCGAGCCGCACATCTGAACGCCGAACCGCAGCACAATCACATCAAGGAGAAGGCCATGCGCGCCGTTACCTGGCAGGGACGCCACAAGATCAGTGTCGAAACCGTTCCCGATCCCGAAATCGTCAACCCGCGCGATGCGATCATTCGCGTGACCTCGACCGCGATCTGCGGCTCGGACCTTCATCTTTACGACGGCTATATTCCGGGCATGCGCGCGGGCGATATCGTCGGCCACGAATTCATGGGTGAAGTGGTCGAGACCGGCGCATTCTCGACGCTGCAGCGGGGCCAGCGCGTCGTCGTGCCTTTCACGATCAGCTGCGGGCAATGCTTCTTCTGCGAGAAGCAGCAATATAGCGCCTGCGACAACAGCAACCCGTCCGAGACGCGGGATGCATCCGAGCTGATGATGGGTCATGCGATGGGCGGGGCGTTCGGATATGCGCATCTCACCGGCGGCTACGCCGGCGGGCAGGCCGAATATGTCCGCATTCCCTATTCGGATGTCGGGCCGGTGGTCATTCCCGACGGCCTTGCCGACGACGACGTGCTCTTCCTCTCGGACATCTTGCCGACGGGTTGGCAGGCGGCGGTCAACGCCGACATCGAGCCCGGCGACACCGTCGCGGTGTGGGGCTGCGGCCCCGTCGGCCTGTTCACGATCCAGTCGGCGCTGCTGCTGGGCGCCGGGCGCGTGATCGCGATCGATCACTTTCCGACGCGCCTCGCGCTCGCGAAGAAATATGGTGCAGAGATCCTCGACTATACGAAGGTCGATGTCCGCGAGGCGCTGGCCGAAATGACCGGCGGCGTGGGCCCCGACGCCTGCATCGACTGCGTCGGCATGGAGAGCCACGGGTTCACGGTCGACAACATCCTCGACCAGGTGAAGGTCAAACTGCTCTCGTCCACCGAGCGCATCCACGCCTTGCGCCAGGCGATCCTTGCGTGCCGCAAGGGCGGCCGTCTTTCGATTCCCGGGGTTTACGGCGGTTTCGCCGACAAGTTCCCGCTGGGCCAGCTCATGGAGAAGGGCCTCACCGTCAAGAGCGGACAGACGCATGTCCAGCGCTATTCGGGCGAGCTTCTCGATATGATCCAGGCCGGCAAGTTCGATACCGTCTCGCTCATCTCGCATCACGCATCGCTCGAGGACGCAGCCGAGATGTACCGGCACTGGCACGACGAGCAGGACCTCTACACGAAGATCGTGCTCAAGCCCGGCCTCGCAAAGGGGGCCGTGTCGGCCCTGCAGGAGATGGAACATGCCTGATCGCAAACTCGCTGTCGTTACCGGCGCCTCGAGCGGTATTGGCCGCGAGATCGCCCTACTCGCGGCGAAGGATGGTTACGACCTCATCGTCGCGGCCGACGAGCCGCTCGTCGATGCTGCCGCGGGCCTCCGAGCCAAGGGCGTCGAGGTCGAGGCGGTCGAAGCCGACCTCGCGACCGCTGCCGGGGTCGAACGTCTTCTCGCCGCTGCGGGCGGCAGGCCGATCGACATTCTCGTCGCGAACGCAGGTCACGGCCTCGGACACGGTTTTCTCGACCAGCCGGTCGACGCGTGGCGTCACGTCATCGACACCAATATCACCGGCACGCTGTTGCTGCTCCAGCCGGTCCTGAAGGCGATGGTCGCGCGCGGCGAAGGCAAGGTGCTGATCACCGGCTCGATCGCCGGTCATCTCGCCGGCTCCTTCCAGGCGGTGTATAACGGCACCAAGGCCTTCGTCGACAGTTTCGCCGCGGCGATCGGCAATGAATTGAAGGACAGCGGCGTCACCATCACCTGTCTCAAACCCGGCGCGACCGAGACGCGCTTTTTCGAGCGGGCCGGCATGCTCGACACCAAGGTCGGGCAATCGGAAAAGGACGATCCCGCCGATGTGGCGAAAACCGGATGGGATGCGCTCCTCGCAGGAGAGCATGCGGTCGTTCACGGGCTCAAGAACAAGGCGCAGGTCCTCGCCTCGGGCGTTCTCAGCGAAGCGGCGACAGCCGAGATGCACCGGAAGCTGGCCGAGCCGGGGTCGGGGAAGCAAAGCTGATCCGGCCGGTCCGGCCCCATTTGGTGAAGAGGAGACGATCATGAACAATCGCAATGACAGCAGGGATGGGGGCGCCGCCGGCGACGGGTCGCTGCCGCAAGAGCCCGTGGAACGCCGGGAGAATGTCGGAACGACGACGCCCGACCGCTATCCCGCCGGGGAGCGTGAGGCCGGCGACGTATCGGGCGCCGCCAACCGCGGCCATCGGCGCAGCACCGGCAGCGGTCCGGTCAGCGGAAGCGGCGCGGGTGCCGGCGGCAAGGGCAATGCCGAGGATTATGATAGCGACCCGCAGGGAGGCGGCGGGCGCGCCGCCGAACCCGATAGGCCCCCGCCCGGCAAGGGGGCGGACGCGCCGGTTGGCGGGAGCCGTTAGGCCGTCGCGGCGGTCGGGCGGCGCGGCGCAATCGCTCTGGCAGCGCTGTACCCGCCGGTTCACTCGATCCGGTAGTCGATCGGCTTGAAGCTGCCGCCGCAGCTGTCGTAGGCCGAGCAGGCGGTGAGCCCGACGATCAGGTCGTCGAGCGCGCGAAGCCGTATGAAGTCACCGGCCTTCGTCGTCGGCGGAAGGACGCGGATCTTGCCGTCGCTGCCGACCGGCACATTCATGAACAGGTTGAACGCGACGGGAATGGCGTCGGCAGCAATCCCATATGGCTCGAGCGCTTCGGCCAGATTGCCGAAGCAGCCGCGATGAACGGGCTTGTCGGTGTAGAAATGGCGAAAGGTCGCCTCGCTGCACGGCGTCAGCAGAAAATCATGCACCCCGCAGCTATCCTCGACGATCTCGAGCAGCGCGTTTGACCGGTTCGACCACAAGCGGTTGCCGGTCGTCAGCCGGATCGTCTCTTCATAGTCGAACGTTCGCCCGTTCGAGATCGCTTCGCGGGGATCCGCCGCACGAAACGCAAGAAGGTCGCCGACCTGGCCGCCCTCGGGGTCGGTCACGCAGAGAATTTTGTCCTTGGGAAGCGTGAAGGCGACGCCGCTGCGGGGCGCGATCCGGTCTGTCATGAATGCTCCTGAACTGAGAAGGTGCGGCGAGGGTAAAAGGAAGCCGCGCGGTGTTGCCGGGCAGGATCAGGGGCGGCAACCGAAAGCCGCCGCGCAAAAGCGCGCGGCGGCTTTGAAATGCCGGTTCCGAGCCTCTGTCAGGGGGCCAGCTTGCCGAGTTCGGCGCGATGCGCTTCCACCACCGGCACAATCTCTGCTGCCGCCTGCTTGAGTGCGACCGCCTCGCCCGAGGCAGCATAGCCTTGGTGCAGCGCCAGTGCCGCACCATGCGCGGTCTTCTGGTGGTCGAGATAGATTTTGTCGATGCCCGCGGCACCGGCGGCCTTGATGCCCGCCAGCATCTTCTCCTGGTCGGGAGCAAGTGTCGGTGCCGGCGCCTGGACCCCGGCGCTCGCGGCGGCCGCCTTCACTTTCGCGGTCGATTTTCCGTGATTGTCGATCATCATCTCGGCAAAGGCCCTGACCTTTGTATCTTTCGATTTGGCGAGCAGGGCTTTCGACGATTCGATCTCCCAGAGGTCGCCGGCACCCGCCTGCGCGACATAATCGGCCGTGCTGACTGCTTGCGCCGGCGTTGCGGCGGCCGGACCGGGCTCGGGTGCCACAACGGCCGTGTCAGCAGACGCGGCGGCTTGCTCCTCGTCGCGCGTATCGGGTCCGCCGCATCCCGCGATGATCGCGGCGATCGCCGCGGCTCCAATCCATGTCTTCATCTCGTCTCTCCTCAAATGATCTTCTGCGCTTCGGCTTCGCGGCTTTTCCGCATGCAAGACCGGGCCGCGGCGCGCGCGGCCCGCTCTTTCACCCGGAAAGCGGGGGCGAAGGTCAGCTGCGCTGTTTGCCCTGGTCCTTGCTTCCCGACTGCTTGTCGGCTCCCGACTGGCTCTTGCCGCCGTCCTGCTGCTGCTGGCTGCCCTTGCCGGACGAGCTGCCCTGCTGCTTGCCGTCTTTCTTGTCATTCTGTGCCATGACGCATCCTTTCCATGCGGCCCGAGGCGGGCCAATATGGAAACCCCGCGCCTGTCCGGCTTGTTGCGTGAAAGAGGAGCCGGGTTGATCGAAGTTATACGCTTTTGGCGTGCGGCAACGGTCCGGGGCGCCGTGCGTGTTCCGGCCGCCTTTCGCGACGGCACGGCCGCGCGGCAGCGGGGCGGGGCGGGCAGGCGCGTTCGGCGCTTCGCCGGACTCATCATGCGTGCGGGAGGGCAGCGGCGCGGCGCCGGTGCGGCCAAAAAAGGGCCGGCGCGCGGCGTGGCTCGCGGTCGCCTGACGCACCTTCAACCGAGGCAGGCGACGATTGCCTCGATCACCGCGATCGTCTCCCTGGGGTCGCGCACGCGCACCGTGTCGAGCCCGAGCAGCTTCGCCGGATAGTCGTTGCCGCCCGGAAAGATCGCGTCGCCAATGAAGATCATGTCGCCGAGCGCGATTCCGCTCTCGGCGCTCAGCTTCTTGAGTCCATAGCCCTTGTCGACGCCCTCGCGCGTGACGTCGATCGAGGTCGCGCCGCCCATGTTGATCGACAGGCCCGGGAGCCGCTCGCCGAGATCCGCCTGGATGATCCGCCGCTTCGCGAAGTCGGGATCCCAGACTTCCTTGGCGGCGATCGGCGCCTGCTGGCCGAGCGCCGAGAAAGTGATCTGGCTGCCGCGGTCCTCGATGCGATCGCCCCAGACTTCCTCGGGAACGAACCCCGTCGCCTCGAGCGACGCGTCGAAGGCGGCGAGGATGCGCGCCTTTTCCTCGTCGCTGAACAGCTCGGCATAAAGCGGCGTCCAGCCGCCGCCGCGGTGGACGAAAAGCTTCGTGCCCGTCGTCGGCATCAGCCAGAGCCGACCCCGATCGGCGTCTGCCGGAAGCCGGCTCGCGACCTGCTTGTCGAACTGCGGCCAGTCGCCGCCCGAAATCACCGCGACCTCGGCGACGCCCAGGAGCTTCGCGATCGCCGCGCCCATCTCGGGGGCGAGCGGCTGCTTGCTTTCCGCCAGGGTTCCATCGAGATCGAAGGCGACGAGTTTCTTCATGATTGTCTCCTCTGTTCGTTGCCGCCAGCGCGCAGCCGGCAAAGCCTCACAATCGCCCGACGCCGGTCTAGGTTCCTGCCGGCATGTTGCCCGGTCTTCGCTCTAGCGGGCAGCCGCGCCGGCATGGCAGGCAGCGCTCGTCGGCATGGCGGAGCCGCGGCGGCGGCTTCGGGCCGCTTGCCGGGCGCCCCGCACCGCCAAGGCAACGAGTTCGGCTTCGAAGGCGTTAGCGTCTCGATGACGAGGAAGACCATTCGATGACCCCGCGCTGGCCTTCGGTGCTCTGGGTGGTTCGCCACGGCCAAAGCGCGGGCAATGTCGCGCGCGATGCCGCCGACGCGGCGGGTGACCTGCGCATCGCGCTCGACCACCGCGATGTCGACGTGCCCCTCTCGGCGCTGGGCGAGCAACAGGCACGGGCGCTCGGCGCCTGGTTCGCCGCGGGCGAGGAAGACGGCCGCCCCGAGATCATGCTCGCCTCGCCCTATGTACGGGCCGTGCAGACCGCCGAAATCTTCCGCGGCGCGGGAGGCTGCGCGGCCGACGAGAAAATCTGCATCGACGAGCGGCTGCGCGAGAAGGAGTTCGGCATCCTCGATGGCCTCACGCGCCGCGGCATCGAGGCGGCGCATCCCGATCAGGCCGAATTCCGGCTGGCGCTCGGTAAATTCTATCACCGCCCGCCGGGCGGCGAAAGCTGGTGCGACGTGATTCTGCGCCTCCGCTCGCTCCTCGACACGGTCTCGCTCCATTATGGCGGGCGGCGCGTGATGATCGTCGCGCACCAGGTGGTCGTCCTTTGCCTGCGCACCATCATCGAAAATCTGGGAGAGGCCGAGATATTGGCAATCGACAGCGAAGGCGACGTCGCCAATTGCGCGATCACCGAATATCGCTTCGACGCTGACGTGGGCCGCGACGGCAACCTCGTCCTGTCGCGCTACAATGTGACTGCGCCGATGGAGGGCGAAGTCCCCGTCACCCGCGAACCCGATGCGATGGTGGCCGCGCGTGGCTGAGGCAACCCCGCTCGACACCGCCTGGCTCAAGGCGCATCCGCTTCCCGATCATCATGACAATGTCGACAAGAACGGACGCGGCCGGGTGCTCGTGATCGGCGGTTGCCGCCGGGTGCCCGGCGGCATGCTGCTGACCGCCGAGGCGGCGTTCCGCGCCGGGGCGGGCAAGGTGACGATCGCGACGATCGCCTCGGCCGCGATCCCGATCGGCATCGCCTTTCCGGCCTGCGCCGTCGTCGCGCTCCCCGAAACCGAAGCGGGCGAGATTGCGCCCGAGGCGGCCGAACTGCTGCTCGCCGAGGTGGCGCTGCACGACGCCATCGTCTTTGGACCCGCGATGATCGACGCCGACATCGTCCGGACCCTGCTCGAAGCCCTGCTGCCGGCGCTGCCCGAGGACATCTTCCTCCTCCTCGATGCCGTCGCGCTGCGCGCAGCGGCCGCACATTCGGATGCGATCCGGGCGCGCGCCGCGCACACAATCCTCACCCCGCACGAAGGCGAACTTGCCGCGATGCTCGATGTAGCGAAGGAGGAGGTCGCGAGCGACCCGCTCGCGTCGCTCGGCAAGGCCGCCGACCGCTTCGGCGCGGCGGTGATGGTCAAGGGCGCGACGAGCCATCTCATCGCCGAGGGGAGCTGCCTGGCGTATGCGGGCGGCGGGCTCGGCCTTGCCGTCAGCGGCTCGGGCGACGTGCTGGCGGGCCTCATCGCCGGGCTCGGCGCGCAAGGCCTCTCGCCCCTGCAGGCGTCCGCATGGGGTATCTGGCTGCACGGCGAGGCGGGGCGGCGGCTCGGCGAAACCATGGGGCCGCTCGGCTATCTTGCGCGCGAGCTGCTGCCGCTCGTCCCGGGGCTGATGCGAGGTGTCTGAGCTCGATCTCCTCGACCCCGATCTCCTGCTGCCGATTGCGGGGGCGGTCATCGCCGGCGCGATTATCGGCGGCGAGCGCGAATATCGCGCGAGCCCGGCGGGCCTGCGCACCCATATCCTCGTCGCGCTGTCCTGCTGCCTCCTCATGCTGTCGGCCGTTCACCAGATGGAATGGCTCACCGACACGCCGACCGAGGTCGTGCGCATCGATCCCGTGCGCATGGCGCATGGCGTGCTCACCGGGATCGGCTTCCTGTGCGGCGGCGTGATCTTTCGCGAGGGGCTCAATGTCCGCGGGCTCACCACCGCTGCATCGCTCTGGATGACCGCGACGCTCGGCATCCTGTTCGGCGTCGGCTTCTACGAACTCGCCATCTTCGGCGGCGTCGCGACCTTCCTCGTGCTCGCGGCGGTCACCTGGACCGAGCGCCACGCGCCGCAGCGACGCATCGCGCATGTCACGATCGACTATCGGGCGGGAACGAGCATCGCCTCGGCCGAGGTCATCGCCCTGCTCGGCGAACATGGGCTGAAGGCGATCACCGTCGAACAGCGCCGCGCCGGCGGCGCACCCGGCTTTACCGCGATCGCCGCAGGCTATGGCGAGGAATGTGCCGATGCGCTGGCGGCGGCGCTCAGCGAGGACGATCGCATCGCCGCCTTCGACATCAGGCCGCAGCAGGGATGAAGGGTGGGGCCGGAACGGGAGCGCGCATGCCCGCTGGCCGCGACCCTTCGGGCGAGCCCGCTTATGATGCGCTCGTCATCGGCGCGGGACCCGGAGGGCTCACTGCTGCTCTCTATCTTGCGCGCTATCGCCGCCGCACCCTCGTGCTCCATGACGGACGATCGCGCGCGCTTGGCGCGCCGATGGCCTGGAATGTGCCCGGATTTCCCGACGGAATATCGGGAGCCGATCTCGTCGCGCGGCTCACCGATCAGGCAGAGAGATACGGTGCCGAAATCGAATTGGCGCGCGTCGACTGTCTGTCCGCAGGCGCCGGCGGTGCCCCCTTCGCGGCGCGGCTCGAGGACGGCCGCCGCCTGTCGGCGCGCGGGCTCATTCTCGCGACCGGCGTCATCACCAACGAGGCGGTGCTCGCTAGCGGCGACCATGACGCCGCCGTCCGGAGCGGCGCGCTGCGCTACTGCCCGATCTGCGACGGATTTGAGCATCGCGGGCGCAAGATCGCCGTACTCGGGTCGGACCTTCACGGCGCCGCAGAGGCGATGTTCCTGAGGCAATATACCGACGATGTGACCCTCATCCCCAAGTGGCAGGTCGAGCTCACGCCCGCGCAGCGTGCCGAACTTCTGGCAAGCGACGTGCGGATCGAGGAGCGGCAGCTGCTTCGCCTCGCGCACCGGGACAGACGTATCGCGGTTCAGCTGGAGGGTGCGGAGGACGCGCTTTTCTTCGACATCCTCTATCCGGCGCTCGGGTCCGAACCGCGCAGCGAATTGCTGGCGGGGCTCGGTCTCCAAGGCGACGCCAATCGCTGCCTGCCCGCCGATGCCTTTGCCGAGCCCTTGATGCCCGGCGTCTACGGCGCCGGCGATGTTCTCGCCGGGCTCGACCAGATCAGCACCGCGACGGGCCATGGCGCGGCGGCTGCGACGCGGCTTCACAACTGGCTGCGCCGTGTCGAAGGGCATGTAATGGCGGACCAGCACTGAAGGGCACAGGGCAGGCTATCGCTTCGACGGATGCACGAAAGCTGCTCGGCCGGGCGCGTTCGGCCCACATGGTTGTTGGGCAAAACCTGCCTCGATGGATCTGGCGACGCGACGGGCGGATGGGGCGCTACCCGCCGCAGCGCGTGCAGGATTGATCTCGATCATCACGATTTTCGCGCCTTGGGCCCTGAAATCTGCTATGCAGAAGTGGCTGAGTCCCACCCTCATCGGCGTCTCTTGCGGCTGCCTGATTTTGCAGTCCGCCCTTTGCCTGAGGCGTTCCGATCGGTGCTAAGAGCAGGGTCGCGCTTGCTCCGGAACAGGAACGGAGCATGTCATGCGCCTTTTTCATCTTCTTTTTCATGGCGAGGATGCGCGCGAGCCGCGCCGCGTCGAATTTCGCGCGCCCGACGCCTATCAGGCGTTCCAGTTCGCGCTCAACGATCGCGGCAGTGCCGAGGTCGAACTATGGGACGGCGAGCAGCTTCTCGTTCGCATGAGCAAGACCGAAGCCAATCTCTGGAAGCTGCACGGCCTCCCCCCATCCCAAGGCACCGCGGGGCCCTCTGCTCAGTCAGGGGCGGCCGCCGCCTGACCCGCGCTGCGGAGGTGACGGGCGCGCGATGGACGCGTGACAGGTGGATCACGCCCGCTTGCCCGCCTCAGGCGGGCCGGCCGTCTTGCCCGGCGCAGAGGCCGAGGCATGCATCGACGAGCGCGCTCATCAGCACGGGTTTCGAGAAGAAGAAGCTGCCCTCGACCTGTCGATCGGCAAGCGGCACATTGGCCGAGGCATAGACGACGCCGCCGCCCGGATGAGCGTCGCGATAGGCTTCCGCGAGGCTCCATCCGTCGAGAGCGCCGGCAAGCCGGATATCGGTCACAAGGATATGCGGTCGCTCCTCGCCGATCAGGAGCAGTGCGTCCTCGGCGGTTTCGACCTCGCGAACCGCGAACCCGGCTGCCTCGAGCGCCTCGACGATGTCGATGCGGACGAGCCATTCGTCTTCGGCGACGATGGCCGTGCAGAGAGGGGCGGGGGACGGGTTTGGCACGCTGATGACTTTCGCCCTGAAACATGGATCGAAGTTGAGAGGTCGCTCGGCGTCACGGCTGGGCGCATGGCAGTCTCGGCGGAACGCATCAACCACTCAAGGGTTTCTTTGCCATAGCGAATTCCCGTTTCGGGAGCGCAGGGGCCAGCGGAGGGGCAGGGACCATGACATATGCGTGAGACGCTGATCGAGGACGAAGCGGCGCAAGGGGGCTTAGCCGTTCGCGAAAGTGCCGCGCACCTCGCGGCGCTCGTCGAGGGCTCGGACGATGCGATCGTCAGCAAGACGCTCGATGGTATCATCACCAGCTGGAATCCCGCGGCCGAACGCCTGTTCGGTTATTGTGCCGACGAGATCGTCGGCCGCTCGATCCTCACCCTCATCCCCGAGGAACGCCGCAGCGAAGAAACCGCCATCATTGAGCGCGTGCGCGCCGGCGAGCGGGTTCAGCATTTCGAGACGGTCCGGCGGCGCAAGGACGGCAGCCTCGTCGATCTCTCGATCACCGTGTCGCCGGTGCGCCGCGCCGACGGCACGATCATCGGCGCTTCGAAGATCGCGCGCGACATCTCGGAACGAAAGGCGGTCGAGGCGCAGCTCGCCCGTCAGGCCGAGCGGCTGACCCACCTCAATCGCGCCGCCCTCCTCGTATCGCAGGATCTCGACCTCGAACGGATCGTCCAGGCGGTGACCGATATCGCGACCGAGCTCAGCGGTGCGCGCTTCGGGGCCTTCTTTTACAATGTGCTGGGCGACGAGGGCGAAAGTTACCTGCTCTTCTCGCTATCCGGCGCCCCGCGCAAGGCGTTCGAGCGCTTCGGCATGCCGCGCAATACCGCCGTCTTCGACCCGACGTTCCGCGGAGCGGGGACGATCCGGTCGGACGATATCCGCAAGGATCCGCGCTACGGCCTGAGCGCCCCGCACCATGGCATGCCGGAGGGGCATCTGCCCGTCGTGAGCTATCTCGCGGTTCCCGTCATCTCGCGCTCGGGCGCGGTGCTCGGCGGTCTTTTCTTCGGCCATGACGAGCCCGCCATGTTCAATGCCGAGGTCGAGGAGCTTGTCGAGGCCGTGGCTGCGCAGGCGGCGGTCGCGATGGACAACGCCCATCTTCACGAGGCGGCGCGCGTCGAGATCGCGGCGCGCATGCGGGCCGAAGAGGAGCTCCAGCTCACTCTCGCCGAAATGCGCCACCGGGTGAAGAACACGCTCGCGATGGTCCAGGCGATCGCCGCACAGACGTTTCGCGAGACGCCGGCCGCCGAGCGCCAGTCGTTCGAGGCGCGCGTCCGCGCCCTCTCCGACGCGCACGACCTCCTCACCGAACGCCATTGGGGCACCGTATCGGCCGGCGAAATGATCGAGCGCGCGCTCCACGCTTTCGACAAGATGAAGCCCGGCCGCATCAGCCTCGCGGGGCCGGACGCCGAGGTGCCGGCGTCGAGGGCGCTGCTCGCGGCGATGGCGCTGCACGAACTCGGGACCAATGCGGTCAAATATGGAGCATTGTCGGGCGATGCCGGCACGGTTGCGGTCGAGTGGGACATGGTGAACGAGAGCGGCCGGGATCGGCTCCGCCTGCGGTGGAGCGAGCAGGGCGGTCCCCCCGTCGCGCCTCCCGCGCGTACGGGGTTCGGCACGCGGATGCTCGAACGGGCGCTCCGCGGGCAGGGCGGCAGCGCCGCGATCGAATTCAGGCCCGAGGGTGTCTGCTGCACTCTCGAGCTTCCCGCATGACCAGCATCTTGGGCGCGGCGGGATCGCGCGAGGCTCGCGCGGTTCGTGGTTCGAGGATCGAAGGTGCGGGCCGAAGGTCGATGGTCGAAGGGAGCGGTTCGCAGGGTGGGCGTCTCAAACCTTGCTCGTGGCTGGCGAGTCGGGCGCGGCTCGGTTAAGGCGTAGCCATGGCGGGAATCGGATCACGCATCGACGAGTCGGGAATGCTGCTGCGCGTGGCAGGCGGCTTCGCGCTTCGCCGCGACCTCGGCGGCCGCTGGCGGCTCGACCTTCGCCGCACCCCCGTCGACCATGTCGAGAAGCGCGTGCGCATCACGGGCACGCTCGTCGGCGACGATCTTGTCGAGGTCGACGGCGTCGCCCCGGAAGGCGCCGTAGCGCCCGGTGGTGATCTACCGGACAGCGGCTCGCCGATCCAAGCATAGTCGCGCCGCTTCCGGCCGAAGCTGCCTGGGGGGAGGATCGTAAAGCCGGATGTCCGGCGGAGTCCGCATGCCTCTCAATTTTGACCGGCCCAAGTAGCGGAACAAAGTTGTGCGACGCCGGTTAGAGCTGCATGACCCAGACCATTGCTACCCCCGCACCCGCCGCCGATCCGGCGCGTATCGTCGTCCTTCTCTGTGCGCTGGCGCAGATCGGAGCTGCCCTATTGCCCGCGATGGGGATCGGGACGCCGGTCGGCGAGCGTTCGGACGCCGTGCAGACGCTGATAACGCCCGCGGGCTGGGCCTTCTCGATCTGGGGCGCGCTTTATCTGGGATCGCTGGTTTTCTCGCTTCTCCAGTTTACGTCGGCCGGGCGCGATAGCACCTTGTTCGCCGCGCTGCGCTGGCCGGCAGCCGGTGCTTTTCTCGGCAATGCGCTCTGGGCCACTTGGGTGCAGCTAGGCGACATCGACGCGGTATCGACCCTCATCATTTTCGGCTCGCTTGTCTCGATCCTCATCGCCTATCGCCGTATCGCTGCCTGGACGGCGCCCTTTTCGGCGGCCGAGCGCTGGGGCGCCATCCTGCCGCTGTCGGCGCTCGCTTCCTGGTTGACGGCGGCGTCGATCGTCAATGTCGCCGCCACTTTGCGCTACTATGGCGTCGACGCTGCGCCCGATGTCGCGCCGCTCATCTCCGCCGCGATTATCGTCGTCGGCGGTCTGATCGCGGCCGCGGCCCTTGCGCGGGGCAAGGGTAATCCGCCCTTCGCACTCGTCTTCCTCTGGGCGCTGGCAGCAATCTTTGCAGCCGGCGGACAGGAGGCGGCTGCCGTCGCGGTGGCGGCAGCGATCGCGGCGATCCTCGTGCTGATCGGAATTTCGCTGGGCTGGCGCGACGGCGGCGCGCACCATTGGTCCGGTTCGAGATCGTAATTCTGTCTCGGGGACGCTTGAGCGTCTTCGCCGCAGGCGGTTTGATTTCGAACTTTTCCAGGGTCGATCGCTTGATCGGCACCTTCTTACGGCGAGGCGCACCGGGCGTCGCCGTTTCCCCGCGGCCAGCCGCGATCCCGACCCGCGCTTGAGGCGTCTGCCGGGGCGCGGCCCCGGCGCAACGGGCTTCGCCCGTCCTCCACTGCCGTTGCGGCCCTCTGGGTGCGCCGGCGCCTGGCGGCGCCCCGGCTGCCTTTCTGCGCCGCGGGACGGGCTCGCGGGCAAGGGCAGGAGACACATCATGGGAGCCATCGGCTTCGTCAGCGGCACGATCGAGAAGGGCTTTGTCGGCGAACTTTGCACCCTCTCGATCCGGGTGCCGATCGAAATTCGCATCAATCGCGGCAAGGGGAGCGAGGTGCAGCCCGACTACCGCGTCTACTCCGACGACGTCGAGATCGGCGCGGGATGGGTCCGCCTCGCGGCTGTGTCCGAGCGGCGCTATGTGTCGCTGGCGCTCGAAGCCCCCGAGTTCGGGCAGCGACGCCTTTATGCGAACCTTGCCCGCGCGGCGGGGCAGGACAATCCCGACGCTTATGCGCTGCTCTGGAACCCGGCCGACTGACGGCGTGCAAGAAACGCGCGGCTTATCCTCGCACTGGCTGCAATAGCTGGTGCGCAGGAGGCGCCGCCTTGATAGGGTAACGACGATGAAAAGCGGTATCGACCATCTTCCCCCGCACAAGCAGCGCGAACTCGAGCGCGTCGTCGAGATTATCTTCGAGGAATTCGAGGATGCACTGGCGCTCGCAACGCAGGGCTGGAAGAAGAAGGGGCGCATCTCGAAGATCATTCTCTACGGCAGCTATGCTCGCGGCGGCTGGGTCGACGAGCCGCACACCGCCAAGGGCTACCAGTCGGACTATGATCTGCTGATCATCGTCAACGACAAGCGGCTGACCGATCGCGCCGACTATTGGTCGAAGCTCGACGACCGGCTCATTCGCGAACGGTCGGTGACGAAGACGCTGCGGACGCCGGTGAACTTCATCGTGCACAGTCTCGACGAAGTGAACTCCGGGCTGTCGCAGGGTCGCTATTTCTTCATGGACGTCGCGCGCGACGGGATTGCGATTTATCAGGCGGTTGATGATGAGTTGCCTGAGCCACAGCCTAAAACGCCGCATGCAGCGCTGGAGATGGCGCGGGAATATTTCGATGAGTGGTTTCCCAGCGGCGGCGAGTTCTTCGATAACTATAGCTTCAATCTCGCTAAAGGCCGGCTGAACAACGCCGCTTTTCAGCTCCACCAGGCGACAGAGCGGTTCTACAACTGTGCGCTGTTAGTCTGCTCATTTTATTCGCCGCATGTGCATAATTTAGCGTTTCTGCGGACGCAGGCTGAGCGTATCGATCTTCGGCTCGCGGACGTCTGGCCGCGTGACGCGAAATCCGACCGGTCACGTTTTGAGAAGCTCAAGGAAGCTTACATCAAGGCGCGCTACTCGAAGCATTATCGCATTACCGAGGATGAGCTTTCCTGGCTCGGCGAACGCGTCACAGTACTGGCAAAGGTGGTGGAATCGGTTTGCGCCGAGCGGATCGCTCTGCTGGAATCCACCGCAAAGCAGGCAGGCTGATAAGGCTCGACCGCTCGCTTATTTGCCGCGGAACCGTTCGAATTTTTCTCGGGCTTCGGCGGTTTCGACTGCGATGTTTGCGTTCTGGCACTCATCGCCGCGGTGAGTATCGTCCTCACAATGTCAAACGGCGTTCAAAAGGGACCCCCGATCGGCGTCGAAGAGGGACCCCCTTTTCGGATAATATGATGCTGGTTTGTTGAAGATGGCCTTGC
>NZ_JAVDWC010000004.1:0-442738 GCF_031457175.1 Sphingopyxis sp. BE235 | reverse complement strand
CGCAAGGCCATCTTCAACAAACCAGCATCATATTATCCGAAAAGGGGGTCCCTCTTCGACGCCGATCGGGGGTCCCTTTTGAACGCCGTTTGACAGCCTAAGGCCGCTTCGGCTTTGGTGCTCGTGGGAGCGGGGCCGACGCGCACCGAAGTCGTCATGAACTATCTAAGCGGACTCAAATACCGGCCGCTGGAGCGCAAATGAAGATCGTCGATGTCTGTGCCTTTTACACGCCGCACGGTGGCGGTGTGAAAACCTATATCGACCGCAAACTCGCGATCGGTGCAGCCCTGGGCCACGAAATCATTGTCATCGCGCCTGGCTCGCACGATCATGTCGAGCTGCGGAGCGGTGGTGGCCGGATTGTCTATGTCGCGAGCCCGCAGTTGATCGTCGATCGGCGTTACCGCTATTTCGACGACCCGTCGGCCGTTCACGCCCGGCTCGACACCGAGCGCCCCGATCTCGTCGAAGCCTCCTCTCCCTGGCGCACCGCCAATATCGTTGCCAACTGGCAAGGAAGCGCGCCGCGCTCGCTGATCATGCACGCCGATCCTATGGCGGCCTATGCCTATCGCTGGTTTGGCCGCTTTGGCAGCCGTGAAGCGATCGACAAGAGCTTCGACCTCTTCTGGCGCCATTTGCGCCGGCTCGGCGATCGTTTCGACTGCGTCGTCAGCGCCAATCGCCACCTCTCGTCGCGGCTGCAAGCGGGCGGAGTTGCCGGTGTGACGACGATTCCGATGGGAGTCGATCCCGGCCTCTTCTCGCCGGCGCATCGCGACGCCGGTCTTCGCTGCGACCTGCTCGCACGCTGCGCTCTTCCCGAGCGTGCGAGCCTGCTAATTGGCGTCGGCCGCCACAGCGCCGAAAAGCGCTGGCCGCTGGTCATCGATGCCTGCCTTGCGGCATCGCAGCATCGCCCGATCGGTCTCGCCCTCGTCGGCGACGGCCGCGATCGAGGGCGGATCGTGCGCCATATTGGGAATAATCCGCATGTTCATCTGCTTGCGCCCATCGCCGATCGCCTCCTGCTCGCGAAGCTCATGGCCAGTGCGGACGCCCTGATTCATGGGTGCGAGGCCGAGACTTTCGGTCTGGTGGCGGCTGAGGCGGCTGCGTCGGGATTGCCGCTGATCGTGCCCGATGCGGGCGGCGCTTCCGACTTCGTAGCCCTTGATAATGGCGAATTATATGCGGCAGGCGATGCGGGCGCCGCTGCCCGGGCAATCGGGCGGCTCCTGTCTCGCGACCGGACAAGGCTGATCGCCGCCGCCGCCCGGCGCGCTGCCGATGCCCCACTGATCGACGATCATTTCGGCGCGCTCTTCGACCTTTATGGCGATCTGGCGACGCCGCTGCGCTCGGCCGCCTGATGCCTACGATCGATCTCTATATTGCGCGGCGTATGGCGCGACCCTTCCTTGCCACCGGTGCGATCGTCATATTGCTGCTGAGCCTCGAAAATAGTCGGCGGTTGATGGACTTGCTCGACAATGTCGAACGGCCCGTCCCGGTTCTGATCAAGCTCATGGTCTATCTCGTTCCTGAGTATCTTGGCATCGGCCTCCTGATCTCGGTGTTCGTGGCCGTTGCTCTTGCCTTCCGCGGCTTCGCGATCAACGGCGAACTGGATATATTCGCGTCCATTGGTCTCTCGCCAGCTCGGTTGCTCCGGGTGCCGTTGCTCTTCGGGCTAGCGATTGCCTTGTTGCACGCCGGGCTGCGCGCCTATGTCGAACCGGCTGGGGAGCAGCGGCTCGATGCGCTAGGCGCCTCGATCGCGATCGGCGACCTCGGGCTGTCGGTTGCACCTGGCGAGTTTCTGAGTCCACGCGCCGAGACGGTTTTCCACGTCGACGCCGTCGATCGGCGGACGGGCAAATTTCGCGGTCTTTTCCTGCGCAATCACAATTTGACCGTCGCCGCGCGCGACGGCCGGGTCATCAACGGCGGACGCGGCGGCGTTCTGCTCCGTCTTGCCGATGGCCATGTCATTGCCAGCAAACCAGGCGGGCGTCTTGAGGTCGCCTCCTTCAAGACGATGGCGATGCCGGTCCAGCTGCTTGCGCCGAAGCCCGTCCGCGGGACTGCGCGCCACCGCAATGACCGGCTCATGCTGGGCGATCTGATAAACGTCGCGGCCGATGGCAGGACTTTGGGCGAACGCAGGGCAGCCCGCGCCGCAATCGGCGGTCGCTTCGTCACGGCGGCCTTCATTGTCCTGATCCCTTTTTACGGCT
Organism: Sphingopyxis sp. BE235; assembly: GCF_031457175.1. Taxonomy (NCBI): domain Bacteria; kingdom Pseudomonadati; phylum Pseudomonadota; class Alphaproteobacteria; order Sphingomonadales; family Sphingopyxidaceae; genus Sphingopyxis; species Sphingopyxis sp. BE235. Next base: position 440,495 of record NZ_JAVDWC010000004.1, on the reverse strand, counting down.
TTGCGCTCGGCATTCCGCCGAAGCGATCGACGTCGGCGCTCGGGCTGGGATGCGGGGTTCTGCTCATCGTCGGATTTGTCCAAGGGATCGTTGCGATCGAAGATAGCGCGCTGGCGCTGGCGCCGCTGATCCAACTCCTGATCCTGCTCGGATTTGCCATGGCGGCGTTTATATTGTTTCGCTTTCAACGCACCCAAGGTCCGGGAGCGATCGAAGCCGCGCTCGTGTCGGCGAGTCGTTCCGCACGCTATATTTCGCGCTGGACGTGGCTTGACCGCTTGATGATGCGTTTTCCGTCCGAGCGCGCGCAGATGTCTGCAACCGGCCGATGACGTCCGACGGTCCTCGGCTTCGCTCTTCGAATCCGGTCAAGCGATCGACAGGCAAGCCCGACGGCCACCGCTTCATTTGGTTGGCGTGTGCACCATTCTGGTGGAATTTGCTGCGCTTCGCCACGCGAAATGTCCGAGACTGATGCAAGGGTTTAGTTCCGCTGTGTCGCAGTCCTTGCCCGAAAGGCGCGATCGCGCGCGGCCGCCTGGCGCCAGTCATACACCGTCCATCCGCGCCGGAGGGCTAGGTCGAGCAATTTCTTGGACGGATTAACCGCTACCGCTTCGTCCGCCCATTCGAAGGTTGGAAGATCCGACAAATCGTCCGAAAAGAACCGAATATGGGCGTGGGCACGGTCGATCTCTTGCCCGGCAAGCCAATGCTCGAGCATGCGCCGCTTGTTTGCGCCGTAGCAATTCTCACCCGCGATCCGCGGCGTCAGCTGGCGACCGTGCCACATCGACGCGGTGCCCACGACATCGGCAACACCGAGCCGATCGGCGAGTGCCTCAAGATAGTAGAGATGCGCGGCCGAGGCGATGACGACCCGCCGCCCGGCGGCGCGCTCCGCCGCAATGCTGGCGATGGCGCCGACGTAAATATTGTTCGCCATGCTGCGCTCCGCATAGGCGGCTGCAAGGTCCGTCACGACGTCCAGATCGACCGCACGTCCGAGCATTAGCCGCTGCATGGCCTGCTTGAGTCGTTTGCGGGTCAGGAGCCGTGCCTTGTAAGCGCCCATGAGACAGACGACCAGCGGGGCGAAGGCGAGCCGCCACGGCGCGCGGCGCCGCGCGGCGAATAGCAGGAACGGCGACCATGTGCCGTGGATGGTGAGCGTCCGGTCGAGATCGAAGACCGAAAGCGGGCAGGATGATGTCATGGGCGGTGTCCTCCGCAATGTAGGACGCCACCCGATTTTTTTTCCGCACTTGCTGCGGGTTTCCCGGCACCGCGGCGTCGTTCCACCCATGCGGATCGGCTTTCTCTTCAACCACGACCAGATCCACCAGATGGCCCACAGCCTGCCAGTCGCGCTTGCCTTGGCGCGCGCGGGCACGGGCGCCGAGATCATCGTCGCTACCACCAACGATCTTCTCGCGCGTGAGGCCGTGCGATTGATGGGCGGAGCGGTGCCGCCGGGCATTCGTTTCGTTGCGCTGCGTCTGAATTCGGCAGCATCGCGGAGCGTAGATGCGCTGCTCGGGTCTCTAATCCCATCCGCCAAATTGCTTATCTACCGCGACAATATCGCCTTCTTTCGCTCGCTCGACTTCCTTGTCGTGACCGAGCGCACGTCGCTGATTCTCAAGACGCGCTACGGTTTGTCATCGCTGCGCATGGTTCTGACCGACCATGGCGCCGGAGATCGGGCAATCGGCTTTGGCAAGTCCGCAGCGTTGTTCGACCATATATTGGCAGCAGGCCCGAAAATCTGTGATCGCCTCACCGGCGAGGCGGGCGTCCTCCCGGAACGGCTGACGATCACCGGCTATCCCAAATTCGATATCGCCGAAGGGAAGGAGCGGCCGATCAAGTTTCGCGGCAGCAATCGGCCTATCGTCCTCTATAATCCGCACGTCTCGCCACATCTTTCGTCCTGGTACAAACAAGGCCGGGCGGTGCTGGACTATTTCCTCGCCAGCGATCGCTACAATCTCATTTTCGCGCCGCATATCATGATGTTCGAACGGCGGATGGCGGTTACGATCGACAAGCTGCGGTTCGGTTTGCCGGGAAGGCTGCACGCTCGCTATGCGGCGGCGGCGAATATTCATATCGATCTTGGCAGTACAGCGTTGACCGACATGAGCTACACGAACGGGGCGGACATCTATCTCGGCGACGTGAGCAGTCAGATTTATGAGTTTCTCAAAACGCCGCGGCCCTGCCTCTTTATCAACTGTCACGGCTTTGACGCTGACCATGATCCAAATTTCGCACACTGGCAGGCCGGGCCGGTGATCTCGGACGCTCGCGATCTCGATCGCGGCCTGGAAGAAGCCGTGAGCGATCACCCGGCACGCTATAGCGCGGTGCAACGGCGGCTTTTCGACCATACCTTCGACCTCACCGCCGAGCCATCGTCGGTGCGCGCCGCTCGCGCAATCGCTTCATTTGCGCGCGTTCGGGAAATTGAAAGCCGATCTATCGATGCCGGCCTTGCGCACTGACGCGGCGGAAAAGTCGCCGGGACCGGTCCGCCGCATCTACCAGAATCTTGGTCTGCTGCTTGGCGGCAAAGCAGCAGCGGGGCTGATCAGTCTCGTCTACGTGGTCGCCGCAGCCCGGATCCTCGGTCCCGAACAATATGGCGTTCTTGTCCTTGTGAACTATTTTGCGATGCTGGTGGGCGGGTTGGTCGCATTTCCCGGCTGGCACGCGATCGTCCGTTATGGCGTCCAGCCGGCTCAAAATGACCATGCGAAGCTTATACGGTTGCTGCGCTTTGTCGGCGCGATCGAGCTTTTGGCGGGACTGGTTGCGGTGATCGTCGCGGCACTCGCCGTCCCGATCGTCGGACCGCTCCTCGGGTGGTCGGCGGACGCGCAGGCATTGGCCATACCCTATTGCTTCGCGGTTCTCGCGACCGTGCGCGCGACCCCTGGCGGGTATCTCCAGATTTTGCGGCGTTTCGACCTGCTTGCGCTCCACAATGTCGTGACTCCGATCATGCGATTGCTTGGTACATTCGTGGTTATCGTCTTCGATCTGGGGCTTACGGCATTTCTGGTCGCATGGCTTGTTGCGGCGCTCGTTGAGGGCGTGTCCCTGTGGATCGCGGCGATCTACCTCGCGCGCCGCCACATGCTCGACCAGCCGCTGCTCGGAGCGGTCGCGGACGCACGGCGCGAGCATGAGGGGCTCGGCCGCTTCATGCTGACCGCCAACGCCGACATCATGCTCGGCGACCTGACGGGTCGGCTTACCCCGCTGATCGTCGGTGCGATGCTCGGCCCGGCTGCGGCGGGTCTTTATTCGATCGCGCACCGGGCAACGATCGTCATTTCCCAGCCCGCGCAGATATTGGGCCAGGCGGCCTATGCCGAGCTCGCTCGTCTGGCTGCCGCCGACGGCGCGAAAACGGCCATTCGTCATGCGCTCGCGCGCTGCGTCGGCATTGCGCTCGCGACGGCGCTGCCTTTGGTCGTCATCCTGGCGTTTTTCTCGCACGAGATTGCGGTGCTGATCGGCGGACCGGCCTTTGCCGGGGCTGCGGCGGTCATGATCTGGCTGACGCTGGCCAAGGTCTTGGCGATGGCTGGCCCTCCGACGAGCGCCGCGCTGATCGCATTGGGGCACCCAGGCTTGTCGGTGGCAGGAAATCTGGTTGCCGGGTTAGGCCTCTTGCCCCTGTTGCCCTTATTCACCAATTCTGCCGGACTGGCGGGCGCCGGCTATCTCGCAATACTGCAGGCCGTGGTCGCAGCGGGCCTGCTGGGTCTTGCGTTATGGCGGGTCACCGCCTCCCACTCCGCATGATGCCGTTGCTCGCCGCAAGTTCGAGGCGGAGGCACACTCCTTTCCTATTTCGCCGAGATCGGACAGACGCTAAACCCTGCCGTGAGAGCGAGAACGGAAGAGCGCCCCACCCGATGACCAAAGCCTCTGGGCTAGAAGCGATATTCCTGGCCAATCGGCCCGCTTTGTCGCGCTATCTGCGCGTTCGCCTTCGCGGTGACGGCGATGGTGAGGATATATTGCAGGACCTGTGGCTAAAGCTTGCGGATATCGACGCGAGCTTAATTGCCGAACCCCTCGCTTATCTTTATCGGACCGCCGAAAATCTGGTGCTGGACCGCCGTCGTTCGGCACAGCGCCGCACCGCGCGCGAGCAGGAGTGGACGAAGGGCCACATCGAGGGGAGCATCGCATCCCCCCGCGACGCCCAGCCATCGGCCGATCGCCTGCTGGTCGCTCGAGACCAGCTTCGGCGCGTCGACGCGGTCCTCGACACATTGCCCGAACGCACGGCCTTCGCTTTTCGCGCGGTGCGGATCGATGGGGTCCCGCAAAAGCAGATTGCCGCTGAAATGGGGATCAGCCTCAGTGCAGTCGAAAAGCATCTGCAAAGGGGGTATCGGGCGGTCCTGGAACTCAAGCAGCAATTGGATGTGGATATCGACGCGCCGCGACGTCAATGGGCCGAAGGAATTGATGATGGCGTCCGGTAGCATCGTTGACGAGGCCATTGCATGGCATGTGCGGTTGCAGGATCCTGCCGCGGATGGGGAATCGTGGGCCGAGTTCACGGCATGGATGGAAGCTGATCCCGCCCATGCCGAAGCCTATGACATCGTCGCTCTCGCCGACGACAGTCTTTCAGACGAACTGGCCGAAACCGGGCCGCTGGTTGCCGACGCACCACTCGCAACCAATGATAATGAACCGGGTGCCCGTCCCTGGTATCGCCGCACCGCCTTTCTTTCGATCGCGGCCAGCCTCGTTCTCGCGCTGTCCCTCTCGCCGATGCTGTTCCGGTCCCCGGGAACGGAAATGATTGCGACCCAGCCGGGTCAAACCCGCGAAATTGCGCTAGCCGACGGATCGAAAATCGCTCTCAATGGCGGCACGACGATCGCACTCGACCGCGAGGCGGAACGCTTCGCCCGCGTAGAAAGCGGCGAGGTGATCTTCATGATCAAGCATGACAGCGCGCGTCCGTTTATCGTCGAGACGGAGGACGGGACGCTTCGCGATGTCGGGACGATCTTCAACGTGCGGCAATCCGTCGACGGCCTCGAAGTCGCGGTGTCTGAAGGTAGCGTGCAATACCAGCCGAATGCCGAGGCGGTGACGCTCACGGCGGGCAAGCAGCTCCGCGTCAAGCGTGGAACCTCGAAAGCCGTCGTCTCGGCAATCGATCCGGCCACGGTGGGAGGATGGCAACGGGGCAGGCTCAGCTATCGCGATGCGCCGCTCGCCACCATCGCTCTCGATTTGTCGCGGTCGCTCGGTACGCCGGTGACCGTATCGCCTGACCTTGCGAGCCGCCGCTTTTCTGGTGTTATCCGCATCGACCGAGATGAAGCGCGACTCTTCCGGCAACTCGAATCCTTGCTTGGCGTCCGTGCGCGGCATAGTGCCAAAGGATGGCAATTGACGCGCTGATCCGGTGACCTGGGGCTATTTTCTTCCTGCTGCGGCGGTGGCCATTTGGTCTGCGAGTCCGGCTTCAGCCGCGGAAAGCCGGCAATTCGATATTCCGGCCCAGCGCCTCGACAATGCTTTGATCACGCTCGGCAACGCGGCGCAAATCTCGATCGGAGGGATTGACCAGCGCCTTGCCGGCGCGCGCAGCAAGGCCGTTCGCGGGCGGATGACGATTGCGCAGGCGCTGACTATGATGCTGCGCGGCACCGGCTTCACCTATCAGATCGTCGATTCGCAGACGGTGCGCATCATCGCAATCCCGCCGCGCGCGAAGCCCAAGCCGGCAGCGCGGCGACCCGCATTGCCCGAATCTCCGCGGCCCGAAGCGGCTGCACCTCCGCCTGCGGAAATCGTTGTTACCGCCACCAAGCAAGGTCAGGCGCTCGACAGCTATCCCGGCACCGCGCACATTGAATCCGTCGGCAGCGCCGGCCTTGGCGAAAGCCAGGGCACTGCGGCTTTCGTTGCCCGGATCCCTACGCTTACCTCGACAAATCTTGGACCCGGCCGCAACAAATTATTCGTGCGCGGCATCGCCGACAGCAGTTTTTCGGGGCCGACCCAATCGACCGTGGGTCTCTATCTCGGCGATCTGCGTCTCACCTATAATGCTCCCGAGCCGGACCTCCGCCTTTATGACATCGACCGCATCGAAGTGATCGAAGGGCCACAAGGCACTCTTTATGGCGCTGGCGCACTCGGCGGCATCGTCCGGATCATTCCCAAAATGGCGGACAATGGCGGGCTTCATGCCTCGGCGACCGCCGGGCGTTCGATCACGCGCGATGCCGGCCCGGGCTATGATCTGGGCGGAATGGTCAACATACCGATTATGCGCGATCGGGTCGCTCTGCGGGTGGTAGGCTACAAGCAGGTCGAAGGCGGCTATATCAACAATGCGACGCTGGGTGCGAGCAATACCAATCGGACGCGCATCGATGGTGCGCGCGCAAACCTGCGTATCGAACCTGGCGATGCCTGGACGATCGACTTTAACGCGCTGCTTCAGAATATCGACACGCGCGATGGCCAATATGCCGAGACCGATCAACCGATCCGAACCCATGCGGCCAATATCGCCCAGCCACATGACAATGATTTCAAGGCAGCCAGCCTGGAAATCGCCAAGGACTGGGGTGATGTCAAACTCATCTCATCTACGGGGATCGTCGATCACGACCTGTCGGAGACTTTCGACGCGACGGGTTATGGCGGCAATGCGCAAGTCCAGGTCTTCGAAGGGCATGAGGCCATCCGCCTTCTGACCCATGAGACACGCCTTTCGCGCAGCGGTTCGGCGGGTGACAGCTGGGTCGCGGGCATAGGTTTCGTGCACAACATCGATCGTATCGATCGCCGTCTCGGTGCGCTGGACGCACCCGTCACACTGGCACGGCTGCGAAATGAGAAGACCGAGGTCGCCGTCTTTGGCGAGGCGACCCAGCGTATCGCCCCCCGACTGTCAGGAACAGTGGGCGTAAGGTTGGTGTTCGCCGAGACGGTCGGTGAATTGATGGGCGGTTCGGGCGAGGAGTTCGAGCCGAAACGTCGGCAGGTCCGCTTGCTTCCGACCGCCGCTTTGTCTTGGAGACTCGCTCCCCAACTGCTTACCTTCCTGCGCTATCAGAGTGGATTTCGCAGCGGTGGCATCGCCATTACCGACGGTCAGGCGAACGCGGCTCAGCGGTTCGAGTCCGATACCATTCACACAGCCGAACTAGGCGTCAGGCTTGGTCGCGAAGACGATAGGTCGAGCTCCCGTTTTTCGGGCGGTATCACGACGTTCTACTCGATCTGGAACGACATCCAGGCCGACCTGATCGGTGCGGACGGTTTGCCTTTCACCGACAATATCGGCCGCGGCACCGTCTATGGAGCCGAAATCAACACACGCTGGCATATATCCGACGAGCTATTTGTCGATGGCGCCTTGTTCGTGATCCGCAGCGCACTGAGTAACCCCGCCGAGGGATTCGACGAAGCCGACGAACGGCCGCTCCCCAATATCGCCAGAACCGGCGCCCGACTTACCGCGGCATGGGAAAGACCGCTGTCCGACGGTCTAAGCTTCAAGCTCAACGGAACCGCGAGGCTGATCGGCGGATCGAGCCTCGGGACGACTGCGCCGCTAATCCTCGAGCATGGCGAAACGACCCAGGTCGATCTCTCGGCGTCGCTCGGGTCAAAAGATTGGATGCTGACGATCGATGCCACCAACCTCCTGAACATAAGCGGAAACAGCTTTTCCTACGGCAATCCGTTCACCGTCGCTGAAGGCAAGCAGATAACACCGTTGCGGCCACGGACGTTCCGGATAGGGGTTCGTATAGGCTTTTGATAAGCAGGAATATTGGGCGGCTCCAATCGGCGATCGTTTCCATATGAGAGGGTGGACTATGTCTGAAGTTACAACGAAACACCCGCGGTCGGCTGTGACGAAGATTCTGCACTGGTTGGCGGCGCTGGCTATCATCGCGCAATTGGGATTGAGCCTCGTGATGCAAAGCCCGTCGCGTAACCGGCCGGGAGACAGCTTCTTCGAAATCCATGAAAAGGTCGGCATCGCCGCAACCGCGATCCTCGTCGCTTTCTGGATTTGGAGCATTATTCGCTCCGGCGAAACGCGCTTGGTCGCCTTTTTCCCTTGGTTTTCCTCGAAGCACCTCCGCCTGGTTGCAACAGATGCCAAAAGGCTTTTCGCGCCGCTTGAGCCTGGAAGTACCGAACGGCCGTTTGCCAGCGCCATTCATGGTCTGGGCCTTGTCATCGCGACGGTAATGGCGCTGAGTGGCGTTGTTGGCTATTTCGTCGCACCGGCCAAGCCGCTTCTGGAAGTTCACGAAACAGTAGCCCCGTTGATGTGGGCTTATCTCGTCGGGCATGTCGCCGTCTCACTTCTGCACGAGTTGCGCGGCGAACGGATCATCGGGGCCATGCTGTCCCTGTCAGCACGAAAATAGGACGAGTTTCAGTGTGCGGGATTGGCGACTGAATGCCGCCATCGCGAAAGCTGCCTCAAGTCTATGGTCGCGACTTTTGCTGACGGTGATCCTGAGCGAGCTCTTATCGAACGCCACCGTCGCGGTACTGGTTACACCGCTTGCGGTCGCGCTCGCCGACAGCCTGGGGGTAGTCCGCGGTCATTCCTTGTCATGGTTGTGATGGCGGCAAGCGCCGTGTTCGCGACGCCGTTCGGCTATCCGACGAAGGTGATCGCCTATTAGATGGGCGGTTACCGCTATCTCGACGTTGTCCGCATCGGTCTGCGGCTCAATATGATCACTTTCGTTGTGGCGATCGCCCGCCATCCTCGTCGTGTTTCTATTCTGACGCCGCCATGCCAGGAAATTGCGCTGCGAGCAGATGCGCGGGGCCGCGCTTGACTTGCTATTCTCGCACGGTCGCGACTACCAACCTCACCGGCGCCAATTGCTTTCGTGCCTGGCTCTAGGCAGGCAATCCCCGCAGGAATTCCGGGCCTTATTGTCGGCTTGGCCAGTTTGGGTGCAGTTCGTCCACGACAAAGGCATGCGTCGCGGCGCCCTCCGGATGGCCTTCCTCGAGATGCGGGTGAGCGTCCGGAAGGTCGTCATGGCTGTGCGCGATCACCTCGGGGTCTTCGCGGGGCCAGATGCCGATCGCAAGCAGCGTGCCGATAAGCGCGAGCGACGCGCTGGCGCCGAGCGCTGCGTCCATGCCGGCACGCGCACCGACTTGGCCCGCGAGTGGATAGGCGATGAGCCAGCAGACATGGCTGAGCGCGAATTGCGCCGCGAACAGCGCGGGGCGATCGTCGGCCCCCGAGGAACGCCGCAGCAGCCGTCCGCCCGGTGTGATGCTCGCCGCGTAGCTGAGGCCGAGCGCGAACCAGCCGGCGAGGATGATGGGCCAATGGCTGGTCTCGTCGGTGAGCGACCAGGCGATGGCGAGGATCGCGAGCACCATCGTCATGAAGAGCGCCGCCGTAATCATGATGCTGCGGTCGGCGATGCGGTCGAGCAGGCGGGGAAGGAGGAGCGCCGCGATCATCGAGCCGCCGCCGAAAGCGGCGAGGGTGATCGCGACCTCGCTTTGCCCGAGGCCGAGCGCTCCGCGAACGAGCACTGGCGTGTTGACGATGACCATCGCGCTTGCGGCGGCGGCGGCGAGGGTGACGGCAAGAAGGCCGCGCAGGCGCGGCGTCTTCAGATATCGGCGGGTGCCGCGCGTCGTCTTGTCGTAGATGCCGCCGGTCTCCGCCGTGGCTCCGGTGCGCGGCAAGGTCACCGACAGCACGAGCAGCGCCGAAGCCGCAAAACCGGCCGCAGTGCCCGAGAAGAGCCAGTGAAAGTTCATGATGCCGAGCAGCGCCGCGGCGAGTACCGGGCTCGCGAGGCTCTCCATGTCATAGGCGAGGCGCGAGAGCGACAGCGCCTTGGTGTAGTCCTTCTCCTCGGGGAGGACGTCGGGGATCGTCGCCTGGAAGGTCGGCGTGAACCCGGCCGATGCCGACTGGAGAATGAAGATGAGCAGGTAGATCTGCCATACCTGGTCGACGAAAGGGAGGGTGAGGGCGACGAGGCCGCGGATCACGTCCATCGAGACCAGGAAGACCTTGCGCGGCAGCCGGTTCGCATAGGCGCCGACGACCGGCGCAACGCCGATATAGGCGATCATCTTGATCGCCATCGCCGTGCCGAGCACCGCGCCGGCATCGGCGCCCGCGATCTCGTAGGCGAGGAGGCCAAGCGCAACGGTCGCGAGCCCGGTCCCGACGAGCGCGATGATCTGCGCGAGGAAGAGGTGACGATAGGTGCGGTTCGCAAGCACGTCGAGCATGGGGATAGTCCTCGCTGAAGCCTCCGGCCAGTCGCGTCGGCCGGAGGTTCGGTGCCGCGTCAGGCGACGCGGCGGATGTCTGTATAGGCGCCTTTGGTGCGCAGCGTAATCGTCACGGGCGCGCCCGAGCGGTTGCGCCAGAACCAGCCATGCTTGCCGTCGAAGGCCGCGACAAGTTCGCCTTTTTCTCCGGTCGATTGCTTGCCCTTGCCATAGCCATGATAGTCGACGCCCGGCGCGTCGGCGTGGGTGTCGAAATTGACGTGGCCGCCCGCGACCGTCCAGTCGAAGGCGATCTTCGCATCCTTCGCCATCACGGCCTTGACCTCGGCGCCTTCGCCGGGCGCGAGCGTGAGCTTCGTGACGTCGGATCGCTGGTCGGCGCTCGTCGTTGGCGGCGATGCTTCTTTTCTGGCCCCCTCGGCGATGGCGATAGCGGCGGGGACGGCGGCTCCGTTCGCGGCGTCGCGCGCGGCCTCCTCGGCGAGCTGCGCCTTGACTTCGCCCATCTCGGTGAGGCCGAGCTGGCGGCCGATGCCGGTCGGGTCGATCGCATATTCGCTGGGCAGGACGATGGCGACGAGGATCGCGCCGGCCGCGGCGATCGCAAGGCCGGTGGCGCGGAGAAGCTGGCCCGTGGTCGGCAGGTCTTCGAGGCGGGGCTTCTGACTGTTGAACATGAGAGATTTCCTTTGAATCAGCTGAAGGCGAGGCCGACGAGCTGGTAGCCGGTGAGCACGAAGCCCGCGGTCATCAGCATCACATTGACGGCGAAGGCGTGGCGCATGAAGCTGGGGGTGCGGCGCCAGAAGCCCATGAGGATGAGGATCGTGCCGAGCGCGAGCAACTGCCCGATCTCGACCCCGATGTTGAACGCAAGCAGGTTGGGGATGAGGCCCTCGTTCGCGATCTCGAACTCGATGATTTTCGTCGCGAGGCCGAAGCCGTGGAAGAAGCCGAAGATCAAGGTGGCGGCCTTGGTGTCCGGCTGGAAGCCGAGCCAGCGCTGGAAGGCGCCGAGATTGTCGAGCGCCTTGTAGACGACCGACAGGCCGATGATCGCGTCGATGACATAGGCGTTGGCGCTGATACCGGTGAGCACGCCGAACAGCATCGTCGTCGAGTGTCCGATCGCGAACAGCGTCACATAAAGGCCGATGTCCTTCATCCGGTAGAGGAAGAAGATGACGCCGAAAAGGAAGAGCAGATGGTCGTAGCCGGTGACCATATGCTTGGCGCCGAGATAGACGAAGGGCCAGAAGAGGACGCCGCTGCTTTCCTGGATATAGCCCTTGTCGCCCTCGGCGACATTGTGGGCCCAGGCGTCGGCGCCGGCGGCGAGGACAAGAAGAATCAGGCTCAGGGCGAGCAGGAGCCTTCGGGTGGTCGCGCCTGGTGGAGCGATGATGCGCGTGAACATGCGGATGGTCTCCATGAATAGGAAGAGGCCCCGCGCGCGATCGCGCGCGGGGCTTGAGGGTCAGGCAGGTAAGGCTTCGGGGTGCTCCGCCGGCGGCGGCGCATCCTTCTTCGCCATGCGACCGTGGACCATGCGGTAGAGCGCCGGAAGCACGAGCAGGGTCAGGATAGTCGAGGAGACGATCCCGCCGATCACCACCGTCGCCAGAGGCCGCTGCACTTCTGCGCCAGCCCCGACGTTGAACGCCATCGGCACGAAGCCGAGGCTCGCAACGAGCGCGGTCATCAGCACCGGACGCAGGCGGGTAAGCGCGCCTTCGCGGATTGCGTCTTCGAGATTTGCGCCGCTTTCGCGAAGCTGGCGGATGAAGCTCAGCATCACCACTCCGTTCAGCACTGCGACGCCCGAAAGTGCGATGAAGCCCACGCCGGCCGAGATCGACAGCGGCATGCCGCGGATGAGGAGCGCCGCGACGCCCCCGGTGAGCGCCAGCGGCACTCCCGAGAAGACGATCGCCGCGTCCTTGCCCGAGCGGAACAGCGCATAGAGCAGGCCGAAGATCATCAGGAGCGCCGCGGGCACTACAATCTGGAGCCGCTTTGCCGCCGAGATGAGCTGCTCGAACGTGCCGCCATAGCTGATCCAGTAGCCCGAAGGCACTTCGACCTCGGCCCCGACCTTGGTCTGCAACTCCTCGATGAAGGAGCCAAGATCGCGGCCGCGGACATTGGCGGTCACCACGACGCGGCGCTTGCCATCCTCGCGGCTGATCTGGTTGGGGCCGATCACGACCTCGACCTTGGCGACGTCCGCCAGCGGCACGAACCCGCGCAGCCCTGCATCGGGGGCCGCGCCCATCGTCACATCCGCCGACGAGCCGATGGCGGGAAGCGGGATGCGCAGGCGGCCGATCTCGTCGACGCGCTCGCGCACATTCTCGGGCAGACGAACGATGATCGGGAAGCGGCGGTCGCCCTCGAAGATCTGCCCGGCCTGAACGCCGCCGATCGACACCGCGACCGTGTCCTGGATGTCGCCGACGTTGAGCCCGAAGCGCGCCAGCGCCGCGCGGTCGGGCGTGATTTGCAGCACCGGCAGGCCGGTGACCTGCTCGACGCTGACATCCTGCGCGCCCTCGATACTTGCGGCGACGCCTTCGATCTGCTGCCCCACCTCAAGGAGCGTATCGAGATCGTCGCCGAATATCTTGACCGCGACATCGGCGCGAACCCCCGACAGAAGCTCGTTGAAGCGCATCTGGATCGGCTGGGTGAACTCGTAATTATTGCCGGGAATCTTCGCGACCGCGGCCTGCATCTCGCGAACGAGCTCGGCCTTGGGCTTTCGAGGATCGGGCCAGTCCTTTCGGTCCTTCATGATGATGAAGGTATCGGCGACCGACGGCGGCATCGGATCGGTCGCGACTTCCGCCGTCCCGATCTTGGCCACCACCCGGTCGACTTCGGGGAACTGCTTGATTCGCGCTTCGAGGGCGGTCTGCATGCTGACTGCCTGGCTGAGGCTGGTTCCCGGGATGCGAAGCGCGTGGAGCGCGATATCACCCTCGTCGAGATTGGGTACGAATTCCGATCCCATGCGGCTCGCCGCAATGCCCGAGATGAGCACGAGCCCTACGGCTGTCGCGACGAAGGTTGCACGAAGTTTCATCGCCTTATCGAGCGCGGGGGCATAAATGCGCCGCGCCCAGCCCATCAGCCGGCTTTCCTTCTCCTCGACCTTGCCGGTGACGAACAGTGCGACCGCTGCGGGTACGAAGGTGAGCGAAAGGATCAGCGCCGCGGTCAACGCCATCACGACGGTGATCGCCATCGGGTGGAACATCTTGCCCTCAACGCCGGTGAGCGCAAAGATCGGCACATAGACAAGCGCGATGATCAGCATACCGAACAGCGACGGACGGATGACTTCCGACGTCGCCGAGGCTGCGAGCTTGAAGCGTTCGTTCCGGTCGAGCAGGCGTCCGAGCTGGTGCTGCGCTTCGCCGAAGCGCCTGAGGCAATTCTCGACGATGATGACGGCGCCATCGACGATCAGGCCGAAGTCGAGCGCGCCGAGGCTCATCAGATTGCCCGATATGCCGCCGCGCACCATGCCGGTGATCGTCATCAACATGGTGATCGGGATGACCGCCGCGGTGATCAACGCTGCTCTTACGTTGCCGAGGAGCAGGAAGAGGATGACAATGACAAGCAACGCGCCTTCAAGAAGATTCTTCTCGACGGTCCAGATCGCCCGTTCGACGAGATCGGTGCGGTCGTAGATCGCCACGGCCTTGACGCCGGCAGGTAGGGCCTTGGCGGCTTGTTCGAGCCGTTCGGCTGCTGCCCGTGCGACGATACGGCTGTTCTCTCCCGCGAGCATGAAGACGGTGCCGAGCACGACCTCCTTGCCATTCTCGGTCGCGGCGCCCGTGCGGAGCTCCTCGCCGAGGCTGATGTCGGCGACGTCGGCGACGCGGATCGGGATCCCGCTCCGGTTGCTGACGATGACCGTGCCGAGCTCGTCGGTGCCTGCCGCCTGACCTGGGGTGCGGACGAGATATTGCTCGCCATAACGCTCGACATAGCCCGCCCCGCGATTGTCGTTGTTGCGCTCCAGGGCGCGAACGACGTCGTCGAGGGTAAGACCATAGGCCGAGAGCCGCGCCGGGATCGGGGTCACATGATATTGGCGTTCATAGCCGCCGATACTGTTGACCTCGGTCACGCCCGGCGTGCTGCGAAGCTGCGGCCGGATGACCCAGTCTTGCAGCGTGCGCAGATCTTCGGGCGTATAGGCGCTGCCGTCGGGTTTCTTCGCCCCCGGATCGGCCTCGAGCGTATACATGAAGATCTCGCCGAGCCCGGTCGCGATCGGCCCCATCTCGGGCGCGACGCCCGGCGGAAGCTGTTCGCGCGCCGATTGCAGCCGCTCGTTAATCAGCTGGCGCGCGAAATAGATGCTCGTGCCATCTTCGAAGACCGCCGTGACCTGACTGAGGCCGTAACGAGACACCGATCTTGTGTATTGCAGCCCAGGCAGGCCGGCGATCGCCGTCTCGACGGGGAAGGTAACGCGCTGCTCGGCTTCGAGCGGCGAGAATCCGGGGGCCTCGCTGTTGATCTGGACCTGGACGTTGGTGATGTCGGGAGTGGCGTCGATTGGCAGCCGCTGGAAGCTCCAGACGCCGATGGCGCAAAGGAGCAGGACGGCCGAGAGGACGGCCCAGCGGAAGCGGATCGCACCGGCGATGAGCCGTTCCAGCAAATGGGCTCGTTCGGGTGGACGGGTTGTATCAGTGGTCATGGCTGGCCCCCGATTTCTCGATGTCGGCGCGGATCAGGAAGGCGCCGTCGGTGACATAGACCTCGCCGGGCGCGAGCCCGCCGAGTATTTCGGTCCATTCGGGCGTGCGGCGTCCGATTTCGAGCATCCGCACCTCATAGGTGTTGCCGACCTTGGCAAAGACGACCTCGAAGTCGCGGAAGCGCTGGATCGCCTTGGTCCGCACCGCGATCGGCGCATTGGTCTCAGCGACAGCGAAGCTGCCCTCGACCCCCATACCCGGCCGGAACTCACGTGCGGCGGCCGGAGGCAGATGGACATGCGCGAGCATCGTCTGGCTCGCGACGTCTGCGGTCGGCAGCACCGCCTCGACCTCGGCCTGGAAGCGCGCTTCGCCAGACAGGCTCCTGAGGCTTACCGGCTGTCCGACACGCACGCGCTCGGCATCGCGCGGATAGACGAAGAATTCCGCATGAAGCTTGGTCGGATCGGCGATGACGAACAGCGCCCGGTCGCCGGTCGTATCGCCGACATTGACATTCTTCTCGACGATCGTGCCGCTGATCGGGGCGGTCACCGTATAGACCTGGAGCGAATGGCTCGACTCCACCCGAGCGAGCACCTGGCCGCGCCGGACCTGCTGTCCGAGCTTGCCGTTAAGCGAAACGATCAGCCCCGGAAGCCGGGCGCGAACGTCGGCTTTGCCCTCGGGCGTGATCTCGATCCGCCCGCCCATGTCGATGAGCTCGCTGACGGTCGCGGGACCGGCAGCCTCGGTCTTGATTCCGCCAGCCTTCGCGACCGCGGCGTCGATGACCGTGCGGCCTTCATAGGATGGGTAGGACCATTTATGATTGCGGCCGCCTTCCGACGCGGCAACGCGGACGTCGAAGCTGTGCGGTTCGGTGACGATGCCGCTGCCGCGCAGGAAATCTTCTTGCGGAGCGAAGCTGAAGCGGTCGATCTTGCCGCCGAGGCGGCCGAGTTCGATCGTCAGCTTGACCTCGGACGGCTTGACCGGCTTGTCACCCCGGTAAGCATAGACGCGGAACTCGGGATCGACGCCATCTTCGAAAATGGTGATTTCCAGCGCGAAATCGCCGTCGCGCAGCATCCGGCCGCGATGCGGGCCGCGTTCATATTCGCCGGCGGGCGCCGCCGCCTCTTCGCCGCCCTTCGTTTCGGTGGCGCCATTTCCGCATGCGGTGAGCAGGGTGAGGGCGATGACCGCCGCCGCCCCGGACAAATATTTGGTCATCGAACATTCTCCATATTGGCGAGCAGCGGGGCGTGGCGGCCGGTCAACCGGTCAAGCCGCACCCCCAGAAGGTGAAAGCGCCGCAGCAGGTCGACGCGGCGCGAGCGCGCGTCATTGACCGCGGCCTGAGCTTGCGAGAATTCGAGGAAGGTGAAGGCGGTGCCGCCGCGCGCGAGGCCGTCCTGGATCAGCCGGACCGCGCGGCTGGCACTTGGCAGCACCTCGGCATCGATCCGTTTGATCTCGGCCGCGATGAGGCCGCGGTCGGCGACGAGCCTGTCGATCTCGCGATCGACCTCGACGCGCGCCACGGCGATATCCGCCTCGATCGCGCGCTGCTCGGCTTGCGCCCGAACGACATTGCCTCGGTTGGCGCTCTTGGCCCCCAGCGGGATCGAGCCTCCGACCATCACGGCAAAGTCGTTGCCTTGGCCGAAGTGGCGAAGCCCGACGCGGCCGCTCGGATCGGCGATATTGCCGGTCTCGGCGAGCCTGACCTTCGCTTCAGCCGCCGCGCGTTCCGCTGTGAGCATCGCGACCTCGGCGGACTCTCCGGCCGTCGGCACGGTGACATCGAGCGCCTGGAATATCGCCGGATCGAGCTTGAAGTCGCTGCTCCCACCCCACCATGTGGCAAGATTCGTCCGCGCGATGCGCGCGGCTTCGCGCGCCTGTTCGAGTGCGATCTCGGCCTGCGCGACGTTGGTCCGCGCGCGCTCGGCTGCGAACCAGGGATCGAGCGCGCCGGTGACGCGCTTTACGACGTCGAGTTCGACACGCTGGAGGTCGGCGAGCCGCGTCTCGGCGACGGGGATCGCCGCTTCGGCGGCAAGGGCATCGACCCACGCTGCCTGAACCCGCGCGAGGCGATCGAGCAGGCGGACGCGGTTCTGTGCGCCGACCACGGCGACATCGGCGCGCGCGGCGCCGATGCGCGCCTCGCGCTTGCCGCCGCGCTCCCAGGTTCGCTCGTACCAGCCGGTGGTCTGTGACCGGTTCAGCGGCGAATAGGAACCGGTGCCCGCGAAATCCTCGAAGTCTGCGCCAACGACATCGCGCGGCCGGACGTCGGCCTGCAAGACGGCCGCATCCGCGGCTTCGAGACGCGCGGCGCTGGCGGCGATGGCGGGATCGCGTGTCGCGACCCGCGACAGCGCCTCGTCGAGACTTAGATTTTGCGCCCATGCGGGCTGCGCGGCGGCAGCCAGCAGGACACCTCCGCAGAACATGGCTCTGCGGACGGCACGCGCGCCGGTGCGCGCTCGAGATTTTGAAAACATGTGATGGCAGCCTCGCTGAAAGGCGTGGAAACATCCCACGCCTTGTCAGACGGCGCGGGAACTCAGGCGTTCAGCGAGGCGGTTCTGGGCGGGCGTTCGGGTCCGATGGATCGCAGGCCGGCAACATGCCGGTCCTTTTCTGCCACCTGCAAACGGGAAGACGATAGAATCGTCGGGGCCGTTGCCGCATCGGGAACGAGCAGATTCGGACCATTATCGCCATGATGATGATGGCCGCCCGAGGCCGGGTCGCCCGGTTCTTCGTCGCCATCGGGCGCACCGTCATGATGAACGGCATGGTGATCGACACTGTCATGAATGACATCGACGGAGACGTCGGCGGCGTCCTTATGATCGTGCGCCATCATGAAGGACGGCGCATGCTGAAGTTGATTCGCTGCCTTGGCAGGGATCGTGGCCGCATAGAGCGCCATGAGCAAAGCGCAGAGTGACAGGATAAGACGGTCCGGCAGAGAGGAACGCGGCTTCGGCATGCGCCCGCGTGTAACTGCGCGCCTCAGCGTTGACAAGCGAAGCGCCAGGGATCGCTTCCTTCGACTGTCCTGCAGACGACCTCATGCGCTGTGCCGGGGTTGATGCACCCCGATCGTGAGATGGGCGATCCCGCTGATATGGATCAGTTCGCGCCGAAGATCGGCTGAATCGATCGCCCCCTCGACTTCGACAATCGCCGCATTGGCCTCCGGCCCCACACGCCACACATGAAGGTCCGTGAGACGAACGTCTCCGAATTTTCCGACCCGGTCGCGGATCGCCTTGTCCATTCGCTCATTGGTTCGATCGAGCAGAACGGCGGCCGTGTCGCGCATCAAGGACCAGGACCAGCGTGCGATCACGACCGCGCCGACGATCCCCATCGCAGGGTCCATCCAATGGAGGCCAAGATACCGCCCTGCGAGAAGAGCCGCGATCGCGAGAACCGACGTCAGTGCGTCGGCAAGGACATGCATATAGGCCGAGCGCAGATTATTGTCGTGGCCGTGGCCATGATCGTGACCGGGGTGATGATGATCGTCCTCAGGGTGCGCATGTTCGTGATGATGGTGGTGGTGATGGTGATCGGAACCTCCCATCAGCAGCAGCGCGCTCACGATGTTGACCAGGAGGCCCAGCACCGCAACCAGCGCGGCATTGCCGAAATCGACGCGCACCGGGTCGATCAATCGGGTGACGGATTCGCTCGCGATACCGAGCGCGAAAATGCCGAGGATCAGCGCCGATGCGAAGCCGGTCAGGTCGCCGACCTTTCCGGTGCCGAAGCTGAATTTGGGATTATTGCGATGTTTTTTGGCATAGCTATAGGCGGCCGCCGCAAGGCCGAGAGCACCGGCATGGGTCGCCATGTGGAAGCCATCGGCGAGAAGGGCCATCGAGCCGGTGACGTAACCGGCAATGATTTCGGCGATCATCATCACGGCCGTAAGGCCGACTACCCAGAGCGTTCGCTGGGCGTTTCGATCATGGGCTGCGCCCAGAAAGACGTGATCATGTGCCGGATATTCGGCGTTTGTCGAAGCAGTCATGCGGTCTCGCCTATTTGGAATAACGACGGATGACGGCAAGCAGGTCGTCTGCGCCCGCCGCGCGCTCCTCATGGGAAAGCCCATCCGCAGCAACGTGCGCGGTGAGGTGCTGGGCGATGATTTCGTCCAGCAGCCCATTCACCGCGCCGCGAACAGCGGCGACGCGATGAAGAACCGTCGCGCATGGCGCGTCGGATACCAGCGCCTTCTCGACAGAGGTCACTTGTCCGGCGATGCGCCTGACTCTCGCGACAAGCTCGGTATTATCTTTCAGATGGCCCATAGCATAGCGGGGTAGGGTATAATTGCACCGAGGACAAGATGTCAGTTTGGATGGGCTGAGACAAAGGCCAGAACCTGGCCGGATGTGGTATCGTTCGAGGTCAGGCTCCGGACTGAGCCTTATCGCCGCTGGAAATAGACACGCTCCGCCGCCATGTCGGCGATCGCATCGAAGCCCGCTTCGCGCCAAGCCCGTCGGTGGGGAGGCTCGGCCTGCTCGGTCATGCACCACCATTGCGGGTCGGCCGCAGCGCGCGGCAACAAGCCGCGGACGATGCTCTCGATCTGGGCAAAGCTCAGTTCGACACCAGGGGCGTCGTTGCGGACTTTCCACCTTCGCAAAAAGGCCCCAAGCGCATCATATTTGCCCATGGCGGCATCCCCAATCCCGGCAACAATGGGTCAGGACAAGCTCTGACCCCTTAAACGCGCCTGCCGCTTTCAAGGCGCTACCGACCTGGCAGCGGATCGTCGTCGCGGAAAGACAGGTGGCGCGCGGTGCCACAAGTGCCTTTGTCCAATAGCCGATGAATGACGGCGGCAGCAAGTCTCCCCGGTCGATCGTCCACCCCTCTAGGGCGCTTTTCTGTGGGCCTCGGATCGCCTCCGGCCGTCAACCCCATTCGGGGTTCCCCGTCACGATGTTCCGGTGACGGCGGCTCCCGGCCCCTCGTGCAAGCGCCATCGGGATGGTCCCGATCAATCCAGGAGACTTTATCATGGCCACCATCGCAAATCTCACCGTCAAGGCGGACGGCAGCTTCGAAGGCTCGCTCGCCACCCTCAACGTCACCGCGCCGATCGCGATCGTCCCGAATGGTCGCAAAGCCAAGGACAGCGAACCCGATTACCGCATCGTCAGCCGCAAGAACGGCTTCGAGCTCGGTGCCGGCTGGAAACGCTTCTCGCAGAACACCGGCGCCGAATATGTGTCGGTATCGCTTTCGGCACCCGAGTTCGGCACCATCTACGGCAATATCGCCAATGCGCCGGGCGACGATCCGATGAAGAAGGTCATCATCTGGAACCCGCCGTCGTGATAGCCCGTACCGGCCCCGCTTTCGAGCGGGGCCGGTCGGCTTTGCACCGGCGCATCTTGTGCGCAGGGATCTCAGTCAGTTCGGCGCGGCTGCAAAACCCTCGAAGGCGAACGGGTTGAGGAACTGCCGCCGCCACAGGAACGCGCGCTCGGCGCCGCCGAGCGCTGCTTCGTCGCACACCGCATCCCAATGGGCCTCGATCGCGGCCTGCTGACCCGCGATGATGGCGCGCGCGCGCGCATCGTCGAGGTGAAAGACGGGTGCGGCCTCGAGACACAGCGACAATTGGCTGAACCGCCGGTTGCCGAGGATGAGCATCGCCTGCGTCGCCTCGCCGCCTGTGCGGCCTTGCGGGCAGATGTCATAGGCCGGCGTAAGCTCCAGCGTCCCGCCGTCCCAGAAGGCGGCATGGTTGCGCGCATGATCGTCGGTGTTTCCGCAAAGAATGTTGAATATGATGCGCGCATAAAGTTCGGCGAGCGTCGCGGCGGGATCGACGAACCGGTGACGTATCACAGTCGCGAGATCCTCATAGCTTGCATAACGCGCCTCGGTCTCGTCGAGGGCAAGGAGGGTGAGCGCCGACACCACGCCGCGCCGGGTCCAATCGTCCTCCTTTGGCGCGCGGTCGAAGCGCTCGACGAGCAACACATCCTTGCCGAGCGCGCGCGCAAGCTTGACCGGTGCGACATCGAGGCCCGCGCGCGCGGCGAGGCGCATCGCGACATATTCGGCTTTCACGACATTATAGATGTCGGCGGCGGCCGAAAATTTGGCGATATATTTTCGCGCGCCATCGTCGATCAGCGCCTTGGGGCGCGCGCCGCCAAGCGATGTGCCATGTTGCAGCGCTTGGTCGAGTTCGGGCGTGAGCGGCACGCCTTGCTCGACGCGCTCGGCCGACTCCATCAGTTCGGCGAGCGTCGCATTCTGCCGCTGGCGCGGTACATAATCGGTGGCCGACGCCTGGAAATCGAGCATGCCGATCCGGTCGGAGCCGGATTCGAGGAGATAGATCAACTCGTCCAGCTCGGCTGGAGCGAGCTCGCCTTCGTCGCGCCCGCCGATCCGGTTGATGATAACGCGGCGGCCCCACGCGTCGGGCGATCCGTCGCGGATCGCGCTTGGCAACTGCATCTTGCTCGCCGCCTCGATCAGGCCGGCGCGCAGCGGCAATTCGGGCGCGTAGATCGCGATGGCGTCCGCGCGGGCCAGATAGCTTTGGCCATAGTTGAAGGTGAGCCGGCTATCGCTCGCGCGCGCGAGCCTGCCCGCGACGACCGGCTCGGTTGCCCCGGGCAGCCATATCCAGACGAAGGCTTCGCCGGCAGACGCGACGTCAGAAGTCATCCTTCACCTCGGATCGCGGCTTGTGAACGGCCTTGGGAAGCAGGCGCAGCTTCGTTTCCTGCTCGGCGAGATGCCCGGCGAGACGGTCCCGGTCGCTGTCGAACAGCGCGACCCCGACGATCGCTGCCGCCTCGAAGACGGGGCCGATGGCGCAGCGCGGGTCGCCCTGCTCGATGCGGCGCATCATGTCGCGCGACACGCCGCTGCGCGTCGCGAGGTCTTCAACGCTCAGCCGCCGTTCGATCCGCCGGGCGCGAATGAGGCCGCCCAGCAGGCGCACAGCCTCGCGGGTGTAGCGCGAATAGCTGCGCGGGATTCTCTTGATTGTCTCGTCGGCCATCGACCATCCTTTCGGCTTTCTAGGCTGCAATCGCCGCAAAAGTCAAGATAATGGCTTACACATAAGCCTTAATTGTAATTATGACGTTTGTGTAAGTCATATTGCCGGAAATTCCGCATGGGTTCTCAGCTGCGGCACGGCGCTGCCCGAGGGTGCGGGCCATTCCCGCTCGAATGCCGCTGATCCCTGGGTGCGAGGCCAGGCCTCCTTCAATCAACCCGTAAAGGGTCCGCTACGCTCCGCGTGCGGCCGCAGCTTCGCTCGCGGTGATTGCGGCCTGCCCCCGACCGGCGGGGCGACTGTCGAGCGGGAATGGCCCGCTCCCAACGACAGGAGCTTGACCCATGCCGCTTTCCACTGCCCAATCGCTCGGCTGGAACCTTGCCCGCACGATGATGACCATCATCGTCCTCATCGAAACCGTCAAAGGCTATTCGGTGATGCCGCTCGACGAGTTCGACGGCGATCCCGACACGATCGTGTGCGAATATGACCCCTTCGGCCGCTGATCGCGTCCATCCCGGTCCGGGGCAGCGCCGCTCGCGGCACTGTCCTGGCCCGATTGCTGTGGAGACAGGCGGGCATATCACGCCGTCGAGGTCGTGGTCGGCGCGCCCGGCGGGGCGACGCCCATGACGCTGATGATCATCCTCGGCGGTATCGCCGCGCTCTATCTGATCGGGCTGCTGTTCCGGTTGGCGTCCTTGGCCTTGCCCGTCTGCCTCGGCCTTTGCGCCTTCCACCTCCTTCGCGATCAAGGATATGGATGGGGCGCAGCACTTGCGATGGGACTGCTTACCGGCATCGGGCTCCATCTGACAGGGCGGTGGCTGTTTTCTCGAACGACCTCGGCAAATATCCGGCTCCTGATCGGATTGCTTTTCATGGCTCCGGCGGGCGCTGCGGGCCTGGGAGCGGGAACGGCGCTGGCGGGCCTTCTCGGTATCGACGGCGGTTGGCGAACTTGTCTCGCGATTCTTGTCGGGGTCGCGGCGGCCTCTGCGAGTTGGCGGTCGCTGGCGGCAGACCGGTCGTCAATCGGCGCGATGCGAGACGAGCCGACCGTTCGATAGCGCGATATCCGGACCCGCCGGTGTTTCTTCGTCGCGGACGGCCTGGCCATTCTGCGCTTCCCGGTCGCTGGCCACGCCAGCACGGCCTCCCGGAATGCGCCATCTGTCAGCAAGCCGCTGCGCTGCTCCGGAACGCCGCAACGGCCATGACCGACTTTCTTCCCCCGGCGTGCCGCCGTTCCTCGCGAGACAAGAAAGACGGCCCGTGTCCGTCCTCCGCTGCGCTGCGGGCCTGGCGGCTGCGGCACCGGCCCCTTGCTGACCATCGATGCGCATCGAGGCCGCGCTGGTGCGGCCCGAGCCCAAGGAAAGGATAAGCATCATGGCCAGGATCGGCACGTTCAAGAAGGTTTCCGGCGAGTATCGGGGACAGATCGTCACTCTCTCGGTGCAAGCGAAATTGGTTCGCATCGTTCCGGAAGACAATCCGAGCGGCAACGCCCCCAGCCACCGCGTCTTCATCGGCGAGGCCGAAGTCGGCGCCGCCTGGGAAAAGAAGTCGCAGGACAAGCGCCCCTATCTGTCGGTCAAGCTCGACGATCCGACATTTGCCGCCCCCATCTTCGCCCAGCTCTTCGCCGGCGAAGGCGAGGAACATGATCTGGTCTGGAACCGCCAGGCCCGCCGCGGCGATTGAGCCCCCCTATCCCGCCCGGCAGCAGCCGGGCGGGATACCCATTTCTGGGGATCGGCCTTCCGCGATGTTGGAATAGGCCGATATCCTCCGATCGCGATGCTGCCGTCATCCCAATGGAGGTGACGGTGGCAGGCACGGCCGGATTACAGGTGACGCAGCGGGCGCTGCTCGATTTTCCGGGCTTCGCGCAGGAATTTCTGCGCCGCAACCCTGCTTATGTCCGCGACTATGACTGCGTTATGACCGGCGGGCGCCGCGGCGATATTGCCGCGCGGGAGGCGATGGCCCGGCGTTGGGGTCTTTGCTTTCCCATGTCCGCCGTTCCGCTCGGCGCGCGAAAGTCCTGCGCTCTGGTCGGCGGCGATCTGCGGTTACACCAACATCCTCGACGTGGCGCCGCCGGGATGCCCGGCGGCTGACGCCTTTGCGGTTCCGCCGTCCCATCTTGTCGTCGCCGATCGCCGCCTGGAAGATGGCCGGCACTTCGTCTTCGCCGACGACCGGGCCTGGCACCGCCTGTGGCTCCGCACCGACAGGCCCGGCGTCCCGCTTGCGAACCTGATCCTGCGCGATTCGTTGGTCGGCCTGCGCCACGAGGCGGCTGTGCGGTTCGATCGGTGGCTCGGCGATGGGCCCGGCCCGCCGCCTGCCGGCTTCTTGCCGACCGCCTATCAGGCGCGCCGCCTCGGCATGATGCTCGCCATTCTCGATCTCCTCCAGGAACCGGGCGGCGCCGGCGTCACCTCTCATGATGTCGCGCGCCTCATCATCTATCCACGCCTGTCGGTCGGCCGCGGCGCCGAATGGAAGTCCTCGTCCGAACGAAGGCGAACGCAGCGGTTGATCGAGGAAGCACGCGGTCTGATGCAGGGCGGTTATCGGGCGCTGCTCGCCGGCCCTGCGGGGCGACAAAAATTGCCCTGAATTTTAGCCGCTCCGGCTCTCGCTCATCTTCGCGCCACCACGCTCCACGACCCGCCGCACCGGCTTTTTTCGGCCCGGCGGCTGGAAGGAGCACGCGAATGAATCCCCCCTTGCCCGCCCTTGGCCCGCGCTATCTCAGAACGCCCGATGCCGCCCTGCATCTCGGACTTTCGGCCCGCACCCTCGAGAAGCATCGCTGCTACGGGACCGGGCCCGCCTATCGCAAGCTTGGCGGACGCGTCGTCTATGGGATCGAGGATCTCGACGCCTGGGCCGAGATCGGCCGGCGCTCTTCGACCTCCGATCCGGGCAAGGGAACCGTCCATCCCGCGCGGCCGGTGCGCCGATGATGCCGCCCGATCGCATCGCGGCGGCGAGCACGGCAGCGGCGCAGCCGCCGCTGACCGAGGTCGAACTGACCTGGATCGAAGGCCGCACCGAGCAATGGATCCGCTTTGGCCGCGTCGCCGCCGAGCGGATCGTCAGCCGCCGCAAGCGCATCGTCATGTTTCGTCCGGGAGCGACCTTCGCCTATCTGCGCTGGTCCTCGAACGACTTCGGCACCATCCACTCGAGTATCCAGATCGTCACCGCGGTCGCTGTCGGCGAGCCTCATACGGCGCTGCCGTTCGTCCGGCCCGGCGGCGAAATTCTGCTGCACATCGAGAGCTGGCCGAAGGTTTCGCGGGTGCTCGAAGCGGTCGATGCAGTCGAGGCCGCCGGGGTCGATCCGTGCGACGCATCGCCCGATCACTGGCGTCATGTCGCCGACCGTCTCGCAGCCGGGATGCCCTTTCGTCCCTATAGCGCCGCGCGCCATGCGGCATGGCTACGCCGCCGGGCGATCGAATCATGAACCGCGGCTACCTCCATGTTGCCGCTACCGCTGTGACATTGCTCAGTCTCTCAGCCTGGTTCGCGCCGGCGCCGCGCCTGCTGTGGAATGCGAGCCAAAGCGCGCCGGTCGGTCTGTATCGCATCGATCCCGGCGCCGCGCCCATGGTCGGCGATTGGGTCGCGATCGAACCGCCAGCTGAGCTCGCCGCCTACATGGCGCGGCGCAAATACCTGCCTCGCGGCGTGCCGCTTATCAAGCGCGTTGCCGCGCTCCCCGGCGCGCGCCTCTGTCGCTCGGGCGTCTTCGTGACCGTCGATGGCCGGGCCGTCGCCCGCGCGCTGGCGCGCGACCGGGCCGGCCGGCCGCTGCCGGTCTGGCTCGGCTGCCGCATCGTCCGGCCCCGCGAAATCTTCCTGATCAATGCGGCGCCGGACAGTCTCGACGGGCGGTACTTCGGGCCGCTTCCGACCACCGGCCTGCTCGGACCGGCGCACCCGATCCTGACCCGCGACGCCTCGGGCGCGCCGCTGCGCTGGCGCCCTTCGGGCCGCGATCTTGCTTTTCCCCGTAGCGAAATGGAGTGATATCGATGCTCATCGGAACTTTCGAAATGTGCGGCGACGGCTATGCCGGCCGTCTGCGCACCCTCACCTGCGATGCCGCGATCACCATCGTTCGGGCGCAGCCGTCGGCGGCTGAACATGCCCCCGAATGGCGGCTGTTCCTCGGCGACGCTGCAAGCGGAATCGAAATCGGTGCGGGCTGGAACCGCACCGGCGAGCGTGCCGGAGCATTCATCGCGGTGCAGATCGACGACCCCGCCTTCGCGGTTCCGCTCCGCGCGAACTTGCTTCGCGCGTCGCACGACGAGGGCGAACATCATCTGCTCTGGTCGCGCCCGTCGGCGCGCGAGCGGAGCTAGACCATGGCATACGGGCCGCGATCGTCCTGCACCGCCATTGCGCTCGCGCTGCGCTGGGCGGCACTCGGCGGCGCACTCGGCGCGCCCTTCGGCGGCGCATCCGCTGCCGTCGCCGCGCCGGCGGTGCGCGCCGATGTCCATCCCTATGCGGCGTCGGTCGCCGAGGCGTCGCAGCGTTTCGGCATCCCCGAACGCTGGATCTGGCGCGTCATGCATGCCGAAAGCCGGGGCAACGCGCGCGCCGTTTCGCACGCCGGCGCGATGGGGCTCATGCAGATCATGCCCGCGACCTGGGCGATGCTGTCGGCGCGCCACGGACTGGGTAGCGACCCGTTCGATGTGCGCTCGAACATCCTTGCGGGTGCCGCTTATCTGCGCGCGATGTGGGATCGCTACCGCGATGTGCCGCTGATGCTCGCGGCCTATAATGCGGGACCGGGCCGCGCCGACGCCTATGCGTCCGGACGGCGCGGACTGCCTGCCGAGACGCGCGCCTATGTCGCGCGGATCGCGCCCGAGCTTGGCGCTTCCGGCATTGCTTCGCGCGCCGCCGCGCCGCCTTCGGCCGCGCCGGGCTGGCAGCGATCGACGCTCTTTGCCGCGCGGGGCGACAATGCCTCTGTCGTCGAAGATCGCGCGCCGGCCGTGTCGGACTCGAACAGTCTGCCCGATAGTCCGACGGCCGCCGCGCCAGCCACTGGCGCCGGGCGGCACCCGCTCTTCGTCCCGCTTTCCGGTCAGGACCGTCGATGATGGCCTCGCTCGCTCCGCCGCGTTCGTCTGCGCCTTGTGGGGTAAAGCCGGCAGCGAATGGCAGGGTTGGATGGGATGGAAGGGAAGTATGGCGAGATAAAAGGGCTGCCAGCCATTTGGTCGAAGGAGGGCACAAATCTGGGGAAAATTCATATGGCTCGCAATTGCTCGGCCATATGATCGCAAACATTACTCAGCAAATACAGCATCTTGTAATATGGCAGGCCCGCCGTGAGCGGTGACGACGGTGAGTTCAAGGTCCGGCCGGGAAGGGTGCGGGACCGCGGGGCCGGGGCGTCGCGGCGGGGGCGTAGCCTCGCCGGGCAGGTGCGTCGCTCGATGGCGCGCAAGGGTTTCGCGCGTCGGCCGCCGGGGTCCGGCGGCGGCACCGGGCGTCATGGCCGCGGCCGCCGCGCGCTCGCGCGGGCGCGCTTCCGTGCCGATGGCCGCCGCGTCGTCATCAAGGCGCGGATCGTCCGCCACAAGGGGCAGCGCTTCCGCTCGGCGCCGCTCGCGCGCCATATCCAGTATCTCGAACGCGACGGCGTCACTCGCGACGGGCGCGACGCATCGATGTTCGACGCGGAGGGGGACGCAGCCGACCGCGCCGGCTTCGCATCGCGCTGCGAGGACGATCGTCATCATTTCCGTTTCATCGTCAGTCCGGAAGATGCCGGGGAGATCGACGACCTCAGGCGCTTCACCCGCGACCTCATGGCCGACATGGCAAAGGATCTCGAGACGCGGCTCGACTGGATCGCGGTCGATCATTGGAACACCGACAATCCGCACATCCATATCCTCGTCCGCGGCGTCGCGGACGACGGCAAAGATCTCGTCGTCGACCGCGGCTATATGAGCGAAGGGCTGCGCTGGCGCGCCGAGGACATCGCCACGCTCGAGCTCGGGCCGCGCAGCGCGCGCGACATCGCCGATGCGCTCGCGCGCGAGGTCGACGCCGAGCGCTGGACGGGCCTCGACCGGACGCTCGAGCGGATAGCCGCCGAGGGGGCAGGCGAGATCGATCTCCGGCCGGACGGTCAGGCCGATGGGCATCTTCATCGGCAGCTGCTTGGCCGGGCGGCGAAGCTCGAGGCGCTCGGTCTTGCCGAGCAGATCGAGTCCGGCATCTGGGTCATGCGCGGCGATGCCGAAGCCGTGCTGCGTGACCTCTCGGTTCGCGGCGACATCATCAAGACCATGCACCGCGCCTTGACCCGCGATGGCGGCCGCTTCGACCCGTCGGTGCTTGCTCTCCACTGCGATGTGCCGACCGATCCGGTCATCGGCCGCCTCGTCGATCGCGGGCTTCACGACGAACTCGCCGGCAGCGCCTATGCGATTATCGACGGCGCCGACGGGCGCACGCACCATCTGCGGTTCGGTGACATGGAGATGACCGGCGACGCGCGGCCCGGCGCCATTGTCGAGCTTCGATCCTGGGCCGACGCGAAGGGGCAGATGCGGCAGTCGCTCGTGACGCGATCGGACCTGCCGCTGGGTGCGCAAGTGACCGCGCCCGGTGCGACCTGGCTCGACCGTCAACTCGTCGCCCGCGAGCCGGCGGCGAGCCATCAAGGCTTCGGACGCGAAATTCGCGATGCGATGGATGCGCGGTCGCGCCACCTCGCCGAGCAGGGACTGGCGAGCCGCCAGGGTCAGCGCGTCATTCTCGCGCAGGGTCTCATCGAGACCTTGAACGCGCGCGACCTCGACGCGGCGTTCCGCTCGATCGCCGAGCGCACCGGCCTCGCGCACAGGCCCTCGGGAGCCGATGACCATGTAAGCGGCATCTACCGCGAACGCGTCACTTTGTCTTCGGGCCGTTTCGCGATGATCGACGACGGGCTCGGTTTCCAGCTCGTTCCCTGGCGCCCGGCGCTCGACAAGCATCTTGGCCAGCATGTCACCGGGACGATGACGCCCGGCGGCACCGTCGACTGGGCGCTCGGGCGCGGCAGGGGCATCGGGCTGTGAGGCCGGGCATCCATCATGGGAGGCGAGCGTGAACGACAGGATTCTCTGGGGCCAGATAACGGCCGTGTTTCTGATCGTCCTCCTTGCGGTCTGGGGCGCGACGCAATGGACGGCGGCGGCGCTCGCCTTCCAGCCCGAGCTCGGCGAGCCCTGGTTCCGCCTTGGCGATTATCCCGTCTATCCGCCGCCGGCCTTCTTCTGGTGGTGGTTCGCCTTCGACGCCTATGCGCCGCCGATCTTCTATAAGGGCGCGCTGATCGCCGCGTCGGGCGGGTTCGCTGCCATCATCGTGGCGATCGCCATGTCGGTATGGCGCGCCCGCGAACGGCGGAAGGCCGAGACCTATGGTTCGGCGCGATGGGCGGGCCGGCGCGAGATACGCGCTGCCGGGATGCTCGGGGGCGAAGGGGTCGTGCTCGGCCGGTTCGGTAGCGACTATCTTAGGCATGACGGCGCCGAGCATATTCTCTGCTTCGCGCCGACACGGTCGGGCAAGGGCGTGGGGCTCGTCGTGCCCACTTTGCTCACCTGGCCGGGAAGCTGCATCGTCCATGACATCAAGGGCGAGAATTGGCAGCTGACCGCGGGCTTTCGCGCGCTGCACGGCCGCGTGCTGCTCTTCGATCCGACCAATGCCAAATCCTCAGCCTATAATCCCCTGCTCGAAGTGCGCCGCGGTGAATGGGAGGTGCGCGATGTCCAGAATGTCGCCGACGTGCTCGTCGACCCCGAAGGCAGTCTCGAGAAGCGCAACCATTGGGAGAAGACGAGCCATGCGCTGCTCGTCGGCGCGATCCTGCACGTGCTATACGCCGAGGAAGACAAGTCGCTCGCCGGTGTCGCCGCCTTTCTCTCCAATCCGCGGCGACCGATCGTCTCGACGCTGCGCCGCATGCAGACGACCCGGCATCTGGGGGACAAGGGCGTGCATCCCGTCGTCGCCGCGGCCGCGCAGGAATTGCTGAACAAGTCGGACAATGAACGCTCGGGGGTGCTCTCGACCGCCATGTCCTTCCTCGGCCTCTATCGCGACCCCGTCATCGCGGCGGTGACGGGCCGCTCCGAATGGCGGATTGCCGATCTGATGGCGGGGGACCGTCCGACCTCGCTCTATCTCGTCGTGCCGCCCGGCGACATCAGCCGGACGAAGCCGCTCATTCGCCTGATCCTCAACCAGATCGGACGGCGGCTCACCGAGGATCTCAATCCCGGCGCGCGGCCGCGGCGCCTGCTCCTGATGCTCGACGAGTTTCCGGCGCTGGGCCGCCTCGATTTCTTCGAAAGCGCGCTCGCCTTCATGGCGGGATACGGGATCAAGGCCTTCCTGATCGCCCAGTCGCTCAACCAGATCGAAAAGGCCTATGGGCAGAATAATGCGATCCTCGACAATTGCCATGTCCGGGTGAGTTTCGCGACCAACGACGAGCGGACCGCCAAGCGTATTTCGGATGCGCTCGGGACTGCGACCGAAATGCGTGCAATGAAAAATTATGCCGGCCACCGCCTCTCGCCCTGGCTCGGTCATCTCATGGTCTCGCGCACCGAAACCGCCCGCGCCTTGCTCACGCCGGGCGAGGTGATGCAACTGCCGCCAGGCGAGCAGATCGTGATGGCCGCCGGGGTGCCGCCGATCCGGGCTGCGAAGGCACGCTATTATGTCGACCCCCGGTTCACGAGCCGCATTCTCGCACCGCCGACACCTGCCCGGACGTCGAAACGGGCGGACGACGACTGGACGCCGCGGCCGCAGGCGCCGGCGCCCGTCCTTCTGCTTCCCGGACCCGGGCCTGCCGGACGCCGGGCATCGCCAGCGGAGGACGGCGACCCGAAGGCGGCGGCGCCGGCCAGGGGCGCTGCGGCGGAGGAGGGGGCCAATTCGGGGATCCGGCGGGAGCCGGGCCTCGCCGATCATGAGAATGTGGCACCCGAACCTGTGCCCGAGGTCAACGAGTTCGATTTCGACCGCGGCGGCGAGGGAGGTAACGCGGCGCGCGACCGGCGCGCCATGGACCGGGCGATGCGGCGCAATGCGCGCAACGCATCGCTCGATCCGGGCGATGGAATCGACCTGTGAAAAAGCCCGCGGTCAAACGGACCTTCCGCCTCGATGCCGCGCTTTGCCGCGAGCTCGACGAACGGGCGCGCAGCCGGCGCATGACGCGAACCGATATTGTCGAAGCCGCCCTTGCATCCTTGCTCACACCCGATCAGGAGGAGCGGCTCGAGGCGGTGCTCGCCCGGCGCCTCGACCGCCTGTCGCGGCAGATCGATCGGCTCGAATGGCATATCGAGCTGTCGAACGAGACCGCCGCGCTGTTCATCCGATCCTGGCTGACGAACAATCCGCCGCTCCCCGATGCGGCGCTGCAGGCGGCGCAGGCCACCGGCAAGAAACGGTGGGAGGCGTTCGTCGATACGCTCGCGCGCCGAATGGAACTTGGGCCGAAGTTCCAGGAGGAAGTATCGCTGGGCACACAGCCCGGCACTCATTCCTCGCCGGCCGCGAAATAGGCGGTAAGCCGGTGGGCGACTTCGGGCGCCAGCTGGATGAAGTTTCGCCGTCCGTCGGCGGGATCCGACGTGCGGACCAGGAGCTCGGCGTCGCAGAGCCGCTGGACCAGCCTCAGCGCGCTGCTCATCCCCAGCCCCGAGGCGATGCCGAGGCTGCTCGTCGACACCGGCTTCGCCTCGCCTTCATGAATGAAGAGGTCGATGAGCATGTCCCACGCCGGCTCGCCGAATAATTCATCGTTGCCCAGAAGCTGTTTGCGCAGCAACCGCCGCCGCAAGGTCCGCCGCGCATTGGCGAGTGCGAGGTCGGCAATCTCTTTCTGCGTCTCGTCGCGATGCCCGTCCCCGAGGGTCAACGGCGGTCCCGGTCTTCCCCTCGGCGGAGCTTTGCCGGCGGCCAGCCTATGGTGCTCGCGCTGGGTGACGATAATATGGTCGATGAGTTCGACGTCGAGCGCCCGGCCGATGCCCCGCAGGAGGTCGGTGACGCGAATATCGCTGTCGCTCGGGGCCGGGTCACCGCTTGGATGATTATGGACCAGCAGGATAGCCGCCGCGTCCAGTTCGAGCGCGCGCCGGAAAATCGTGCGGGGATAAAGTGTCAGCTGCCGAACCGAGCCATGCTGCATTTGCTCGTCGGCGATGAGTCGGCGCGACGCGTCCAGAAACAGCACGCGAAGAATTTCCTCGGGCAGCGCCCCCATCGAGGCCTTGAGATATTCGATCAATTTCGGGCTGGAGGGTTCGATCACGCGACCGAGCAATTCGGCGCGCATGGCTTCGAGGCCGGCCTCGCGCGCGGCAAGCAGAAGGCCTATGACCGGACTCTTTTCCCCGAGGACCCGCGCGAGCGCCTCGGGTGACCGCGACCAGATGCGATCGAGACTATGGAACTCGGCAAGTAGCGTTTCGGCTACCGATTGGCTGTTCTCGGGATCGATCGACGCGACGAGATGTACCAGGACGGCTCGCTGTCGCCGCGCGCCAGGCGTCGCTGGTGCCGCCAGGTTGCGAGGATGAGGATCGGCGGAACCAGCCACGAGGTCGCGACCTGCATCGTCAGATAAGCCGCCGGATGAATCTCCACATCGAGGATCCGGCTCGTGTGCGCGAGGAGCGGTAGAATATGGAGGACCGCGACGCACATGGGCCAGAAGCGATGCGCAAAAAGCGCGAGCAGGGTGGTCGCGCTCGCACCGAACAGGTCGATCGCGAGATGCCCCATGTCCAGCGATGCGAATTCGACCGGTACGAAAGCGTGGAGCATCTTGTCCGCTCCCACCATGGTCAGCGCGATCGCGGCCATTGCGCGTTCGGGTCCGCCCCCGCGCCAGGCCGCATAGCCAAGAGCAACCAGCAAGAAAGCGAGGAAAAATGCCATGCGCACCGTCCGAACCTTTCATGCTGGCTGCTCCCGGTCAATCGGAGTCAGGCGGCCGCCGGAAGAGGCTCGGAAACCGCGCCGGCAATCGACGGGCATTCATGGAGGTCATAGCCCGCCGTCTCGCGTCCGATTTGCACGAGATCGCCATGGACGCGAAGAATGTCGCTGCTCACATCGACCAGCGCCATCTGCGCCTTCGCGAGCCGCCGGATCGTCGCATGACCGCTGGTGGCCGGCACACCGACGGTATCGCGTCGCGCGGTAACGACGCTTGTCGTCAGCGAGGACACCGCGATGAGCGCATCGTCGACCCTGCCTTCCGCAGCCGCGACGTCGCGCTCGAGACGAGCTGCTGCAAAACTGATTTCTTTGGACATGACTTCTCCTTTTCCGGATCGCGGGGGCGATCCGGCGATTGCTTGGGCACAAGGGAAAGGGATCAGCCGGAGATCAGCCGCGTCAGCGCCTGGGCGATGGCGAGCCCCGATAAGATGAGCAGGACCAGTGCGACCAGCATGGCCGCCATGATCAGCGCTCGCCTCGTCCGGGCATGGTCATGCCTCCAGAAATCCCTGAACGGCGGGCTGGCCTCCATCGGCCCGTCCGCCGCCAGGACACTGTCGTTCAGCGCCATCGCGTCGGCCGGGCCTCCGTCCGGGAAGTGGGATGGCACGAGCGCAGGCGGCGGCGGAAGGTCGATCGGATCGCATGTGATCCGGTCATAGGTCTGTTTGAGACGGGCATAGACGATCGCGGTCTCGTCGCGGTTCGCCGTCCCCAATATGTCGCGCGCCTTGGTCAGCCGGAGATCGACGGTGGGCTTGGCGATTCCGAGCTGCCGCGCGATCTGCTTCGAGGTCTGTCGCTCGATCAGGAGATCGAGGCAGGCCCGCTGCTTGTCGGTGAGGCGCGCCCAGCGTTCGGCGTCCTCAAATGTCTGCGACCTCGAATCACTCATGTTCACACTCTTGTCAAAATTGCCTCCGGCACAAGCCCCGGGGGTGATTCGCGGGGGCGCGGCCGCTCTCCCGCGATGACGGCGCCTACGCCACAGCCTGTCTTTCGACGCCACGGTGCGACGCGCTCAAAAGCTTGTTGAATTGGGGCAATCCCTGCGTCTCTTACTCGGCCCCGTCGCACGGACACTCCGGTCCGGCGCCGCGAAACGGGGTCCTCTCATGGCTGCAGAACCGATCCGGCTCGAAGCGCGAAATCGCAGCGCGCGCATGTTGCAGACCGCATTCGGAGCGGCGATCGCCGGCTGGCTTGCCGACCCGCAAGTCGTCGAGATCATGCTCAATCCGGACGGCCGCCTCTGGGTCGACCGCTTGGGTGCTGGCCTTTCGGATAGCGGCACATGGCTGAGCGCGGCCGATGGCGAACGCATCATCCGCCTCGTCGCACATCATGTCGGCGCCGAAGTTCATGCCGGGAGTCCGCGCGTATCGGCCGAACTGCCCGGCGGCGGCGAACGGTTCGAGGGACTGCTGCCGCCCGTGGTGATCGCTCCGGCCTTCGCGATCCGCAAGCCGGCGGCCGCCGTTTTCACACTCGACGACTATGTGGGCGCGCGCATCATGGCGCCGGCTGCCGCCGCCGCGCTGCGGCATGCGGTCGCCGGGCGGATGAACATTCTCGTCGCCGGCGGCACCGGAACCGGCAAGACGACGCTCGCCAACGCGCTGCTCGCCGAGATCGCCGGCACCGATGACCGGGTCATCCTCATCGAGGATATACGCGAGTTGCAGTGCGCCGCGCGCAATGTCGTCGCCATGCGCACCAAGGACGGGGTCGCATCGCTCACCGACCTCGTGCGCTCGTCGCTCCGCCTCCGGCCCGATCGCATTCCGATCGGCGAGGTCCGCGGCCCCGAAGCGCTCGATCTGCTGAAGGCCTGGGGGACGGGGCATCCGGGCGGGATCGGTACGATCCACGCCGGAAGCGCGCTCGGGGCGCTCCGCCGCATGGAGCAGCTCATCCAGGAGGCGGTCGTCACCGTGCCGCGCGCGCTGCTTGCCGAAACCATCGACCTTGTTGCCGTCCTCGTCCGCGATGGGACTGGCCGGCGCCTGTGCGAACTTGCGCGGGTAGACGGGCTCGATCCCGCCACCGGCGAATATCGCCTGGTCCCGCACACACAAGAAGGAGAAAGCTCATGATCCGTGCCGCCCGGCATGGTGCCCGCCGCGCCATGCTCACTTCGACCGCGATCGTCGTCGCGATGATCGTCGCCGTCCCGGCCCATGCCGGCGGCTCGTCAATGCCCTGGGAAGCGCCGCTCCAGTCGATCCTCGAGAGCATCGAGGGTCCGGTCGCCAAGATCGTCGCGGTGATCATCATCATCGTCACCGGCCTGAGCCTTGCCTTCGGCGACACCTCGGGCGGTTTCCGCCGGCTGGTCCAGATCGTCTTCGGCTTGTCGATCGCCTTCGCGGCATCGAGCTTCTTCCTCTCCTTCTTCTCCTTCGGCGGCGGGGCGCTCGTCTGATGGGACAGGAGGCCGACATTCCGGGTTTCTTCGCGCCGGTCCACCGCGCGCTCGCCGAGCCGATCCTGCTCGGCGGCGCGCCGCGCAGCCTGGCGATCGTCAACGGAACCCTCGCCGGCGCGATCGGGCTTGGCCTTCGCCTCTGGATCGCCGGCCTCGCCCTCTGGGCGATCGGCCATGCCCTTTCGGTCTGGGCGGCGCGGCACGACCCGCAGTTCGTCGACGTCGCCCGCCGCCACCTCAAATTTCCTGTCTGGATGCGCCCATGATGAACCTCGCCGAATATCGCACCAAATCGGCTTCCCTCGCCGACTATCTTCCCTGGGTGGCGCTGGTCGCCGAGGGCGTGGTCCTTAACAAGGACGGCTCCTTCCAACGTACCGCGCGCTTTCGCGGTCCCGACCTCGACAGCGCGACCCCGGCCGAACTCGTCTCGGTGACCGCGCGGCTCAACAATGCGCTGCGGCGGCTCGGCTCGGGCTGGGCGGTCTTCGTCGAGGCGCAGCGTGTTCCCGCGAGATCCTATCCGGTTTCCGATTTTCCCGACGCCGTCTCGGCGCTGGTCGATGTCGAGCGCCGCGAGCAGTTCCGCGAGGAAGGCGCGCATTTCGAAAGCTTCTATTATCTGACCCTGCTCTGGATGCCGCCCGCGGAAGAGGCCGCGCGTGCGGAAGCCTGGCTTTATGAGGGGCGCTCGGAGGCGGGAGTCGATCCGAAAGAATATCTGAAGGGCTTCGTCGATCGTAGCGGGCGGCTACTCCATCTGATCGAAGGCTTCGTTCCCGAAGCCGAATGGCTGGGCGACGGCGAGACACTCACCTATCTCCACAGCTGCGTCTCGACCAATCGGCAACGCGTCCGCGTTCCCGAGACACCTGTCTATCTCGACGCGTTGCTGACCGACCAGCCGCTCGTCGGCGGGCTCGCGCCGCGGCTCGGCGCGCATCATCTCCGCACGCTGACGATCACCGGCTTTCCGACCGCGACCTGGCCGGGCCTGCTCGACGAGCTCAACCGGCTCGCTTTCGCCTATCGCTGGTCGACGCGGGCAATCATGCTCGACAAGACCGACGCGACGAAGCTGCTGACCAAAATCCGGCGGCAATGGTTCGCGAAGCGCAAGTCGGTCGCCGCGATCCTCAAGGAGGTGATGACCAACGAGGCGTCGGTGCTCATGGATTCCGACGCATCGAACAAGGCCGCCGACGCGGACATGGCATTGCAGGAACTCGGCGCCGACCATGCGGGCATCGCCTATGTGACCGCGACGCTGACGGTGTGGGACAAGGATCCCGCCATCGCGGCCGAAAAGCTGCGGCTCGCCGAAAAGGTCATCCAGGGCCGCGATTTTACCTGCACGGTCGAGGGCATGAACGGGGTCGATGCCTGGCTGGGGAGTCTCCCCGGTCATGTCTATGCCAATGTCCGCCAGCCCCCCATTTCGACGCTCAATCTCGCCCACCTCATACCCTTGTCAGCGGTGTGGGCGGGGGCGGAACGGGACGAGCATTTCGGTGATGCCCCCTTGCTCTACGGCAAGACCGAAGGCTCGACTCCGTTCCGCCTAACTCTTCATGTCGGCGACGTCGGCCATAGCCTTGTCGTCGGTCCGACGGGCGCCGGCAAGTCGGTGCTCCTCGCACTGATGGCGCTGCAGTTCCGGCGCTATGAGCATGGCCAGATCTTCGCCTTCGACTTCGGAGGCTCGATCCGCGCCGCGACGCTCGCGATGGGCGGCGACTGGCAGGATCTGGGCGGCGCTCTGCAGGATGACGGCGGCGGCGTCGCGCTGCAGCCGCTTGCGCGCATCGACGAGGCGGGCGAACGGGCGTGGGCCGCCGAATGGCTGGCCGCGCTCCTCGCGGGCGAAGGCGTGGCGCTCGATCCGGCCGCGAAGGAGCATATCTGGTCGGCGCTGACGTCGCTGGCCACCGCGCCGGTCGCGGAACGGACGCTGACCGGGCTCGCGGTCCTACTGCAGTCGCAGGAACTCAAACAGGCGCTGGCGCCCTATCTGGTCGGCGGACCTTGGGGACGGCTCCTCGACGCGGAGGTCGAACGCCTCGGCGACGCGCGTGTGCAGGCGCTCGAGACCGAGGGGCTCGTCGGCGCCGCTTCCGCTCCCGCCGTGCTCGCCTATCTCTTTCACCGCATCGGGCAGCGGCTCGATGGCTCGCCGACCCTGATCATCATCGACGAGGGCTGGCTTATCCTCGACAGTCCGGCCTTCGCCGCGCAGCTGCGCGAATGGCTGAAAACGCTGCGCAAGAAGAATGCGAGCGTCATCTTCGCGACGCAGAGCCTCGCCGATATCGAGAGCTCGAGCATCGCGCCCGCGATCATCGAGAGCTGCCCGACGCGCATCTTCCTTCCCAACGAGCGCGCCGCCGAGCCGCAGATCGCGCGGGTCTATGAGCGCTTCGGCCTCAACGACCGGCAGATCGAGATATTGAGCCGTGCGACCCCGAAGCGCGACTATTATTGCCAGTCGCGGCACGGGAACCGGCTGTTCGAGCTCGGACTCGGCGAGGTCGCGCTCGCCTTCACCGCCGCGTCTTCCAAGACCGACCAGATCCGCATCGGCGAACTCGTCGCCGAACATGGCGGTGATGGCTTTGCCGCCGCCTGGCTGCGTGAGCGCCGCCTCGACTGGGCGGCCGATCTTCTCGCCAATCTCCAATCTTCCACCCTGAAGGAGTGAATGACCATGAAGACCCCGATTTTCCATTGCGCCGCCGCGCTGCTCGTCACCGGGTGCGGCATCGCGGCTGCGGCCGTGTCCGCCCCGGCCGCGGCCCAGGTGGGCGGGATCGTCCATGATCCCCGCAATTACGCCCAGAACATCCTGACCGCCGCACGCACGCTCGAGCAGATCAACAATCAGATCAAGCAGCTACAGAATCAGGCGACGTCGCTCGCGAACGAGGCACGCAACCTGTCGAGCCTGCCGGTCTCCACGCTCGAGGAGCTGCAAGGGCAGGTCGACCGGACCCGCACCCTGCTCGGCGAAGCGCAGCGGGTCGCTTTTGATGTCGGAGACATCCAGAAGGCGTTCGACGCGCGCTACAAGGGCGGCGCACTGACGGGCACGCAGGCGGAAATGGTCGCCAATGCCGAAGCGCGCTGGAACGACAGCGTCGGTGCTTTCCAGGATGCGATGAAGGTCCAGGCGGGCGTCGTCGGCAATATGGGCGATGCGCGCCGCTCGATTACGACGCTGGTGACAGCGAGCCAGTCCGCGACCGGCGCCCTCCAGGCGGCACAGGCGGGCAACCAGCTGCTCGCGCTCCAGTCGCAGCAACTCGGCGATCTTGCCGCTGCGATCGCCGCGCAGGGGCGGGCGCAGATGCTCGATGCCGCCCGCGCGGCGGCTGCCGAGGCCGAGGGACGCGAGCGCTTCCGCCGCTTCCGCAAAGGCAATTGAGATGGGCCGGGCGGCCAGGATCGCCGGCGCGGCAGTGCTGGGCGGAATCGCCATGACGCTCGCGCTCGTCGCCGCGACCCTGCCGCCCACGCCTCGTGCGTCCGTCCCCCAGGTCTCCGGGGCGGACGCACACCCGGCACCGGACGATGGGCTTCGCCGCTGCCGGACCGTCACGACGGCCGACCCCGATTGCGAAACGGCATGGGAAGCGAAGCGTCGCCGGTTTTTCGGTGAGCGGAGGAACGAGCGATGAACGACACGGGCGTGATCGACCAATTTCTGTCGGTCTTTTCGACCTATATAGACAGCGGCTTCGGGCTGCTCGGCGGCGAAGTCGGGTTCCTGTCGACGACGCTCATCGTCATCGACGTGACGATCGCGGCGCTGTTCTGGGCGTGGGGAGCCGACGAGGATGTCCTTCAGCGCCTCGTCAAGAAGACGCTCTATATTGGCGTCTTCGCCTTCATCATCGGCAACTTTCAGAGCCTGGCGACGATCATGCTCGAAAGCTTTGCCGGTCTTGGGCTGAAGGCGAGCGGCGGCACCATGGCGATCGGCGACTTCATGCGCCCGGCCGTCGTCGCGGCGACGGGCCTCGATGCCGCGGAGCCGCTTCTTGATGCGAGCAAGGACCTATTGGGGCCTATCGGGCTCTTCACCAACTTCGTGCAGATCTTGATCCTGCTGATCGCCTGGGTGATCGTCGTCCTCGCCTTCTTCATCCTCGCGGTGCAGGTCTTCGTGACCATCCTCGAGTTCAAGCTTGTCACGCTCGCGGGCTTCGTTCTGATCCCCTTCGCCTTTTTCGGCCGCACCGCCTTCATGGCCGAGCGCGTCCTTGGC
The DNA here is from genome assembly GCF_031457175.1 of Sphingopyxis sp. BE235. Lineage (NCBI taxonomy): Bacteria > Pseudomonadati > Pseudomonadota > Alphaproteobacteria > Sphingomonadales > Sphingopyxidaceae > Sphingopyxis > Sphingopyxis sp. BE235. The sequence continues at coordinate 400,617 of NZ_JAVDWC010000004.1, read as the reverse complement.
CACATCGTCTCTTCCGGCATCAAGGTGCTGGTGCTCGCCGTCATCACCGGGATCGGCACGACCCTCTTCGATCGCTTCATGGGTGCCCAGATTGGCGCCGAGCCGGACATCGAGCAAGTGATGGCGATCGCGCTTGGCGCGCTCACATTGCTGGGTCTCGGTATCTTCGGTCCTTCGATCGCCAATGGCATCGTCGCCGGCGGGCCCCAGCTCGGCGCGGGCGCCGCGGCCGGCACGGCCGTCGCCGCCGGCGCCACGCTCGCCGCGGGCGCCGCCGGTGCGACGCTGGCCACCAGTGCTGCCGCCACCTTTGCGCGCGGCGCTGCGGCTGGCGCTACCCGCACTGCGGGCAGCGCGTCGGCCTCATACGCCGCAGGCGCGGCCGGGAAGAGCGGGGCGCAAGCGGTCGGCGCGGGTCTCGCCAATGTCGCGCGCTCGGCGGCGAGCGCAGCGGCGTCACCGCTTCGGCGTGCCGCCGAGCGGTCTCGCGAGCAGTTTGCGGCCGGCCGTGAGGGTCAGGCGGCGAAGGCGGGGCCGGCACCTGCTGCCGGTACGCCGCCGGCCTGGGCGACCGCGATGCGGCAGCGGCAGGCGGTCACGCAGGGCGCGATGGTCGGCGCGCAGACCCTGAAGGGCGGCGATAGCCACGGCGCTGGCTCCGCACCCGACATCAGCGAAAGGGATTGATATGATTTTCCGCAGGCCCTCCAATCATTATGGGATCTCGCCCGTCCCGGTAACGCCGCATCAGCGCGCGGCGCAGGTCTGGGACGATCGCATCGGCGCGGCGCGTGTGCAGGCGAAGAACTGGCGGCTCGCCTTTTTCGGCACCCTGCTTCTGTCAGGCGGCCTCGCCTCGGCTCTGGTCTGGCAGTCGCTGCGCGGCACGATCACGCCCTGGGTGGTCGAGGTCGACAAGCTCGGCGAGGCAAGGGCCATTGCGCCCGCAGACGCCGACTGGTCGCCAACCGATCCGCAGATCGCCTTCCATCTCGCGCGCTTCATCGAGCATGTCCGGTCGATCCCGGCCGACCCGATCGTGCTGCGCAAGGACTGGCTCAGCGCTTATGACTTCACCACGGCAAGCGGCGCGCAGATACTCAATGAATATGCCCGGCTCAACGATCCCTTCGCGGAGATCGGCAAGCGACAGGTCGCGGTCGACGTGTCGAGCGTGATCCGGGCCTCCAAGGACAGCTTTCGTATCGCCTGGACCGAGCGCCGCTATCAGGACGGCAGCCTTCTCGAAACGTCGCGCTGGTCGGCGATCGTCACCGTGACGGTTCAGCCGCCCCGCACTCCCGATGCCCTGCGGCGCAATCCGCTCGGAATTTTTGTCACCGCCGTAAATTGGTCGAAGGAGCTCAGCCAGTGACACGTTTTCTCGTTTTTGTGACCGCAGCCGCGCTGGCATTTCCTGCGGTCGCCGCCCCCTCCGATGTCAAGACACAGGTCGGCCGGGCCAATGACGCGGCGCGCGTTCAGCCCGATCGCGCGAGCTTCCAGGGCGCGATCCAGAAATATGCCTGGGCCGATGGCGCGCTGTTCCAGATCTATACGGCGCCGGGGCAGGTCACCGACATCGCGCTCCAGGAAGGTGAAGAGCTCGTCGGACCCGGACCGGTCGCCGCCGGCGATACGGTCCGCTGGGTCATCGGCGACACGCTGAGCGGCGCCGGTACGTCGCGGCGCGTTCATATTCTCGTCAAGCCGACCCGCCCCGACATCATGACGAACCTCGTCATCAACACCAACCGCCGCACCTATCATCTCGAACTGCGCGCGACGCCTTCGACCTATATGGCCGCAGTCAGCTGGTCCTACCCGGCCGATGAGCTGATCGCATTGCGAGCGGCCGAAACCGAGCGGGAGCGCGCTGCACCCGTTGCGGGCGGCATCGACTTTGCGGCGCTCAATTTTGGTTATCGGATCAGCGGCGACAAGGTGCCCTGGCGCCCGCTGCGCATCTTCGACGACGGTCGCCAATTGTTCGTCGAGTTTGGCGACGGCATTGCCGAGGGCGATATGCCCCCGCTCTTCGTGCTCGGTGACAAGGAGGGTGCGGAGCTCGTCAATTACCGCGTGCAAGGCCGGTTCCTCATCGTCGACCGCCTGTTCGAACGCGCCGAACTGCGGCTTGGCAACGGGCGCGGCGCGAAGAAGGTGCGAATCGAGCGCGACGACAAGCGCCGTCGGGGGCGGTCATGAGCGGGCCGGAACGGGAAGGGAAGGCAGAACCGCCTCCTGAAGCCCTGGCGGCGGAACGCCCCGTCGCGCCGTCCAGCCCCGACGGGTTCCGGCTTGAGGGCGAGATGCCGCCTGTCATGCGCCTCTCGCGCCGGACGCTCGCGATTATCGGCGGCGCGGCAGGCTTTGCTATCGCCGGTGCTCTGCTCTGGGCGCTGCGGTCGCCTGCTCCCCAAGCCGACAAGAATCTCTATGAGACCGATCGCCCCAACCGCTCGGAGGTCATTACGGGCGCGCCCGCGGATTATGGCGCGGTTCCGAAACTCGGGCCGCCGCTTCCCGGTGACCTCGGGCGACCGATCGTCTCAGCGCAGAAGGAGGGCGGGATGATAACGCCGCCGCCCATGGTGGCTGTTCCACCGCCGGCCGATCAACGACAGCGGGCGGTGGATCAGGCGCGTGAGCGCCGGATCCAGGAAAGCGACGCGGCGCGTTCCAGCAATCTTTTCCTGGCAAGCGGGGGAGGCAGCGCCTCGGCCAGTACCGCGGAACAACCTGCGCCGCCCGCGGCGCAGGCGATCAATCCATCGGGCGCAGAAGCCCCGGCTCGTCCCTTTCTGAGGGGAGATGGTCCGCGCCGGACAGACAGCGGCGAACGCATCGTCCCGCTCGCTTCGCCCTATGTCGTGCAGGCCGGGAATATCATTCCGGCGGCGCTGATCACCGGCATCCGTTCCGATCTTCCGGGCCAGATCACAGCGCAGGTGACGCAGAATATTTATGACAGTCCGACGGGACGCATTCTCCTGATCCCCCAAGGCTCGCGCCTGATCGGGGAGTATGACAGCGAGATCGTGGCGGGACAGAATCGCGTGTTACTGACTTGGGATCGGTTGACCTTTCCCGGCGGTCGCTCGATCGCACTTGGCCGGCTCCCCGGAGCGGATGCCGGCGGAATGGCGGGGCTGGCGGATCGCACCGACTATCATTGGGGCCATATGTTCAAGGCCGCGCTCATATCGACGCTGCTCGGTGTCGGCGCCGAGCTCGGAGCGGACGACGACGATCGGCTCGTTCGTGCGATCCGGTCGGGATCGCAGGATTCGATCGGTCAGACCGGCCGGCAGATCGTCGACCGGCAACTCGCCATACCGCCCACTATCACCATCAGTCCCGGTTTCGCGTTTCGGGTCATCGTAACCCGTGACCTGGTGCTGGAGCCGCTTTTCAGCGGCGAATCCCGATGAGCAAGCTGCGGCTCGGACCCATCGCCGAGGATCGGCCGGTCAAGGTCACGGTTGAACTGTCGGGAGGCATTATGCGCGATCTTGCAGACTATGCCCGCATCCATGCCAGGGCCAATGGGCTCCCCGAGCCTTTGCCGGCGGAGCGGCTGATTGCCCCGATGATCGAGCGCTTCATGAGCGGTGACCGCGAATTCGGCAAGCTGCGGCGTCGATCCTGATCGGCACCAGTTCGCGGCCACAAGACATCACGCCCCCGGCAATTTGGCCAGCTGTGCGGGTGTCAGGATAGGGGCGTTGCGATCCCTGCGCTCCGAATAGCGATCGACAAGCTGGTCGGCGTGGCCGCGCGTCAGCACGGTGAACCGCACCAGCTCCTCGGCAACATCGACAATCCGGTCATAATAGCTCGACGCCAGCATGCGGCCTGCCTCGTCGAACTCCGCATAAGCTTTGGCAACGCTCGACTGGTTGGGGATGGTGATCATCCGCATCCAGCGGCCGAGGATGCGCAGCGTGTTGACGCTGTTGAACGACTGCGATCCCGCCGAGACCTGCATCACGGCGAGAGTGCGGCCCTGCGTGGGACGCAGACCTCTATAGGCGAGCGGCAGGTGATCGATCTGCGCTTTCATTATGCCGGTGATCTGGCCGTGGCGCTCGGGGCTGCACCAGACCTGGCCATCTGACCAGAGCGAATGCTGGCGTAGTTCCTCGACCGCGGGATGATCGTCATCGGCGATGAGGTCGGGCAGTGGCAGGTCGGAAGGATCGAAGATGCGGGTCTCGCAGCCGAAAAGCTGGAGCAGACGCGCCGTTTCCTCGACAACGAGGCGCGAGTAGGAGCGCTCGCGCAGCGATCCGTACAGAAGAAGGATGCGCGGCGCGGGATCGAGCGGCCCCAGACCAAACGCCGGCTGTGCGTGGAGATATTCGGGGCTCAATGCGGGAAAATGGTCTGCGTCGGAGAGCGCGCGCAGGCGGCTGTGGGTCTGTTCTGTCATGATACTCAGACTTGTGAAGGAACGCTCGCCGGGAACCAGCGACGTCCGAGGCGGAATGCGACGCTGACGAGGAGGATGAGGACCGGCACTTCGACAAGCGGGCCGATGACCGCCGCGAAGGCGACCGGCGAGGCGAGGCCGAAGGCGGCGATCGCGACCGCGATCGCGAGCTCGAAATTATTGCCCGCGGCGGTGAAGGCGACCGCGGTCGTGCGTGGATAATCAGCCTCGATCAGCTTGCCCATCCAGAAGCTGATGAGGAACTGCACGACGAAATAGATGGTCAGCGGGATCGCGATCCGGATGACGTCGCCGGGGATGGTGACGATCTCGCCGCCCTTGAGGCTGAACATCGCGACGATGGTGAAGAGCAGTGCGACGAGGGTGATCGGCGCGATCCTCGGCAGGAAGTGCGTCTCGTACCAGTCGTTGCCCTTGGCGCTGGCGAGCCATTTGCGGGTGAGATATCCTGCCATAAACGGGATGCCGAGATAGATGAGCACCGCCTCGGCGATCGTCCAGAAGCTGACGTCGATGACGCTGCCTTCGAGGCCGAAGAGCGGCGGCAGGACCGTGAGGAAAAACCAGGCATAGACGCTGAAGAAGAGGATCTGAAAGATCGAATTGAACGCGACGAGCGCAGCGACATATTGATTGTCGCCCTTTGCGAGCTGGTTCCACACGATCACCATTGCGATGCAGCGCGCGAGACCGATCAGGATCAGGCCAGTCATATATTCAGGCTTGTCCGCGAGGAAGACGACCGCGAGCGCGAACATCAGCACCGGCCCGATGATCCAGTTCTGGATCAGCGAGATGGCTAGGACGCGCTTGTCTTCGAACACGCGCGGCAGCTCGTCATAGCGCACGCGTGCAAGCGGCGGATACATCATCAAAATGAGCCCGATGGCGATCGGGATATTCGTCGTTCCGATCGACATCGCGTCGATCGCAGCGGGGAGGTCCTTGAAAAGCGATCCCAAGAGGACGCCGAGCGCCATTGCAAGGAAGATCCAGAGTGTCAGATAGCGATCGAGGAAGGACAGGCGTTCACGCTTTGCGGCAATCATGATGATCCCCTCAGGCATGGACGCGGTTGCCGCCGGCATCGACCACCTGTTCACCGTCTTCCTTGGCGAAGGCGCCAAGCTGGCGGGCAGGGATGATGTCGAGCACCGCTTCGGACGGGCGGCAGAGCTTCACCCCGAGCGATGTGACGACGAGCGGGCGATTGATGAGGACCGGATGCGCCATCATTGCATCAATGAGTGCGCCATCGGTGAGATCGGGGTTGCCTAGGCCGAGTTCCGCATAGGGCGTGCCTTTTTCGCGGAGGAGCTCGCGCGGCGTGATACCGGCGCGCTCGATCAGCCGCTCGAGCAGGGCTCGCGACGGCGGTGTCTTCAGATATTCGACGACATGCGGTTCGATGCCGGCGTTGCGAATGAGCGCGAGCGTGTTGCGCGACGTCCCGCACTCGGGATTGTGATAGATAATGATGTCGGCGGTCATGCGCCTGTCTCCCGCTCGCCAGTCGCGCCCTCGATGCCGCCGATTTCCTTCAACCTGCGCGCCATTGCCATCTCGTCGATGCTTTCGTGCGGGAGCGCGAGGAAGAGCGAAATCCGGTTCGAGAGATAGTGCAGCGCACGTTCGAAAGCTTCGCGCTGGCCCGGGCCTTCGACCGCGGCGGGATCTTCGATCCCCCAGTGCGCGGTCATCGGCTTGCCGGGCCAGACCGGACAGGTCTCGCCGGCGGCATTGTCGCAGACGGTGAAGATGAAATCGAGTTTGGGCGCGTCCGGGCCCGAGAATTCGTCCCAGCTTTTCGAGCGCAGACCCTCGGTCTCGAACCCGAGCTCATCGAGAAGCGCGAGCGCCTGTGCATGGACCTTGCCTTTGGGAAAGCTCCCGGCGCTATAGGCACGGAACCGCCCCTGGCCCATGCGGTTCAGCAGAGCTTCGGCTAGAATCGAGCGGGCGCTGTTGCCGGTACAAAGGAACAGCACATTATAAATCTTGTCGGTCATCGACTTCTCCCTCAAGCGCTGAATGGGCCGATCAGCAGCAGGCAAGTTCGGCGAGCAGCGGCTCACACAGTTCAGCGCGTCCTTGGCAGCAGTCTTTTGCGAGGAAGAGCATCAGGCCGCGAAGTGCGTCGATATCCGCTCGTTGGATGATCTGCCGGCCGCGCTTTTCCGGTATCACCAAGCCCGCCTTCACCAGAACCGCGAGGTGCGTCGAAAAACTACTCTGATTGAGCCCCGACGCTTCGACGAGCTGTCCCGTCGATAGCCCTTCGGGCTCATTCTGGACGATCAAGCGAAAGGCATCGAGGCGGGTGGGATGCGCCAGAGCGGCGAGGGCGGACAAGGCGGCATCAATTTGCATGCATCGGGATTATCCGATATGTTCATGTCTGTCAATTTGTATCGGGAATATGCGATGGGTCGGTTCGGCGAGGCCCACAATCGGCCTATGACGCGGATGTGGGCGGGTTGGCAACCGGTCGGGTGTCGCAATTCTACGCAGACTGATTGCCGGCTTTGGCAGGCCGCCCGGCTTCGATGGCCCGGCGATTATACCAGAAGCCAAGGATTATGATGACCAGCGCGGCGGCTTGCATGAGGATGACCTGCAGCGTCGGATAGATACCCAGGAGCGTTACTCGAGGCCAGCCGCTCACGGGCGTTACCGAGAGCATGCCTGCCTCCTGCAGCGCCGCCGTTCCCTTGCCCGCCAGTACGGCGGCGAGCACCGCCATGAGGGCAGAGCTATACGAAAAGAATTTGCCGATTGGCAGCCGCTGACTGTAGCGGAGCATCGCCCAGGCGATGACGGCCAGCAGGACAAGGCCGGTCACGAAGCCGCCGAAGACAGCCCCGCCACTGCCCTGCGATGCCAGCGCCGCATAAAACAGGATGGTCTCGAACACCTCGCGATAGACGGCCAGGAAGGCGAGCCCGAACAGGAACCAGGACGAGCGTTTCGAGAGCGCCGCGCTCAGCTTTGCGTGAATATAGCGCTGCCATTGGTCGGCCTGAGACTTTCCGTGCATCCAGATGCCGACCGACAGGAGAATGACAGCCGCGAGCAAGGATCCGAAGCCCTCGGTCAATTCGCGGCTCGCCCCGCTGACTCCGATGGCATAGGTCGCGAGCGCCCAAGTCAGGCCCCCTGCGGCAAGGGCCGCAACCCAGCCGGCATGCACATAACGCAGCGCCTCCGGGCGCTCGGCCTTTCGCAGGAAGGCGACGATCGCGATGACGACGAGGAGTGCCTCCAGGCCCTCACGCAGCAAGATCGTCAGGGCGCCGACAAAGGCCGACGTGCTGCTCGCCTGTTCGGGGGCGAGCACCTGCTCGGCATCGGTGAAGAGCGTGTCGAGCGCCGAAATCTCGTGGCGTACCTCGGCGACGGGCGCGCCCTTCTGGATGGCCGCGCGCACTGCCCCCATCGCCGTCTCGATCCGCGCCATCAGGGCGCCATCACGCGACGCGAGGAGCGGTTCCAGGGGTTCGAACCCGTCGAGATAAGCGGACAACGCAAGTTCTCCGGCTTGCTGCCTCTTCCCCGCAGCATATGCAGCGAAGCTCTGCTCGAGCCGTTCCCGCGCCAGCGCCAGCGACCCAGCCCCCGACCCCGTGACGGCCTGCGGATTAGCCCTGAGATAGGCCATCACGGCGTCGGCCTCCGGTTGTCCGATCTTCGCACCGAGCGCCGCCGGCGTCATTGCCGTCAGCGTAGGCATGTCAGGCACCAGGCGGCGCACACCAGCGTCGGATTGCCAGATCCGCTCGCCCTGCGTCGTATCACGGAAAGCGAAGCGGCCGCTGTAGAAGGCGAGGGCCCAGCGATCGGCGGCAGGAAGGTCGGCGAAACTTTGCATTGCCGTGCCGTCGAGGCCTTGCTCGATCACTTGGTAAAGCCCGAAGACGCTGCGTTCGCGAGCGCGCGCAGCATCGGAAAAGGCGATCGGCGGTGGATCGAGCCTGGCTGCATCGGGGCCGCGGCCATCGCCCGACATGCCGTGGCACGATGCGCAATTCTGCCCATAGAGAGTAGCGCCCCTCGCAAGATCTGGGCTGCGCGCCGGCGCAAGTGGCACCGGATAGGCGTTGAGCAACGCCGCTGCGACCGAACGGGCCTGCCGTGCGACTTCTCGTGGGCTTTCCTTGGCGACAACGGCTGCCTTCAGCCGCTTCGCGTCAGCCACCAATTGCGCACGTGCGCCTTTGGGTGGCAGCGCTGCAATATTCGCGGCGGCCGAATCGGTGAACTCGAGCATTTCGGCATATTCTGCCTGGCTGATGACCCGGCCGTCATGTACCGCACCGCCATAGTCCACCGCGACATAATCGAGCAGGCGCCAGGTAGTCTGCACCGACGTCGTGTCGGCGCGTGCCACGGCCGGAAGCAGCACCAGCATGGCAAGCAAGATTGCCGCAGCGCGCCGAAGCGTGGAATATGCCCTCATTTTGCTATGCCTGCGAAGGGCGCAGCTCGGCGCGTGCATTGCGCACGATCTCCGTGGCCGAATGCAGGAAGAGAAGGGCGATGACGCCCGCCACCAGAAGATCGGGCCAGGCGCTGCCCGTCCAGCCGACCAATATGGCCGCGACGATGACGGCGATATTCGCGATCGCATCGTTTCGGCTGAACAGCCAGATGGCCCGCACATTGGCATCGCCGTCCCGAAATCGCGAGAGAACCAGCGCCGCGGTCACGTTCACGGCCAAGGCGACTATGCCGATGACGCCCATGAGTTCGGCTTCGGGTGGCTCGGCATTTAAGGCCCGCGCCACGGCAAAGGCAATCACTCCCAGCCCGAGCGCACCGAGGAACAGTCCCTGGGTTAGCGCGATCCGTGCACGGCTTGCAGCAGACCATCCCAGCGCCAGTAATCCCACCAAAGTGATCGAACCGTCGCCGATGAAGTCGAGCGAATCCGCTTTGAGGGCCTGACTGTTGGCGATGAAGCCGCCGATGATTTCGCACACACCGAAACCGAGGTTGAGTATCACCACGATCCAGAGCGCCCGTCGATAGGCGGGATCACGCTCGGCACGCACGGTATCGCCCGTACAGCCACAGTTACTGTCGTTGCTTTCGCTCATCGCATTGTCCTACATTCTCCAGTAGCTGTAGAAGCAAGGCATTTCTGAGGTGCATATGGGCCGTGAGGTAGGACTTCCCATCGGAGCGCTGGCGAGCCGGACGGGTACGAAGGTCAATACAATCCGCTTCTACGAGGACATCGGGCTTCTACCACCGGCGGCGCGCACCGCCTCCGGACGTCGCAGCTATGGTCCCGAGGATGTCAGGCGCCTGGCGTTTATCCGGAGTGCGAGGGGGCTGGGATTTTCGATCGACGAAATTCGTTCACTGAAAGCCCTCGCGGCAGGACCCGAGCAGGACTGCGCCGAGGTTCGCGCTCTGGCGGCGCGACATTTGCTCGACGTCGACGAGCGTCTGGAACGCATGGTGCGCCTTCGCGCAGAACTCGCCCGGATCGTCCAGCTCTGTGAGGGCGGCCGCATAGCCGATTGCCGGGTGATTGAGGCGATCGAGGCGACGCTGCCGTCCGCGGTCTAGCGGTGGTTTCCTCGCACTCATCATTCGGTCTTCACCTTGTTATTTCTCAAATTCAGGGGTCGTCGCTTGCGGCGCCGCGAGTCTCCTTTCGGGCATCGCGCAGAATTTCGATGCCGCCCTTGATGGCAATCAGCGCAGTGGCGAACCCGACGAGCAAGTCGGGCCAGTTCGTGCCGAGCCACCAGACGAGGACGCCGGCGATCAGGATGCCGCCGTTCGAAACGAAGTCGTTGAAGCTGAAGGTCGTTGCCGCACGAAGGTTGACGTCGGGATTCTGAATGCGCTGAAGCAGCTTCAGGCAGGCATAGTTCACCACCGCCGCGACCGCCGACATGATCATCATCGTAGCGCCGATCGGTTCGCTACCCTGAAAGTAGCGCCGCCCGACATCGAACAGGACGCCGGCCGCGAAGATCAATAGCATAACGCCCGACGCTGTAGCCGCGCGGGTCTTCCATTTGATGCCATGGCTTAGTGCGACAAGGCTCAGGGCATAGACCGCCGCGTCCGATAAATTGTCGAGGCCATTCGCGATGAGGGCGCTCGAATCTCCCAGCGCGCCGGTTATGAGAAAGGCGATGGCGATCGCCGCGTTCAGGAAAAGAACGATCTGGAGGGTCTGCTTTTCGCGGTCGGTGCTGCCTGTCTTGTCTATCATTTCACGCTCCTCATACCAAGCATCCCTAAAAGGAGGCGGAACCCCTCAGGGTTCCGCCCCTGTTCGCGGCCGGCCGCTTGCGCCCAAGCGCTGCAGCAAACCGTGAGGGCCTGGCTTCAGGTCGCAAGGCCGGGCTCACGCCGCGGCCCGGCGACTTCCTCTTCTTCGATCTTCGCGCTGCGACTGTGGACCATGAGGTACAGCGCGGGCAGGACGAGCAGCGTCAGGATCGTCGATGAGATGATCCCGCCGATGACCACGGTCGCCAGCGGCCGTTGCACCTCGGATCCTGCCCCGACATTGAGCGCCATCGGTACGAAGCCGAGCGACGCAACCAGCGCGGTCATCATCACCGGCCTGAGGCGGGTCAGCGCGCCCTCGCGGATTGCATCGACGAGCGCCTTTCCGCGTTCGCGAAGATCCTTGATGAAGGATAGCATCACCACGCCGTTGAGCACCGCGACCCCGGAGAGTGCGATGAACCCGACGCCCGCCGAGATGGAGAGCGGAATGTCGCGAAGCGCCAGCGCCGCGACCCCTCCCGTCAGCGCCAGCGGCACGCCCGAGAAGACGATGGCCGCATCGCGAACCGACCCGAACAGCATGAACAAGAGGCCGAAGATCAGCAGCAGAACGAGCGGCACCACGATCTGGAGGCGCTCGGTCGCCGACTGGAGCTGCTCGAACGTCCCGCCATATTCTATATAATAACCGTCGGGCAGCACGACATCGGCTTCGACCTTCTGGGTCAGTTCGTCGATGAACGAGCCGAGATCGCGACCACGGACATTCGCCGTGATCACCGCGCGGCGTTTGCCATTCTCGCGGCTGATCTGGTTCGGCCCCGCCGCGAGCGATATCTCCGCAAGCTCCGAAAGCGGCACGAAGCCGCCGGCCGGAAGCGCAACGGGGAGATTGCCGAGCGACGCGAGGTCGGTGCGAATGGCCTCGGGAAGCCGGACGACGACGTCGAAACGCCGGTCGCCCTCGAAGAGCTCGCCCGCCTGCCGCCCGCCAGTCGCGGTCGAAACCGCATCCTGGACCGTCTCCATGCTCACGCCATAGCGCGCAAGCTTGTCGCGATCGGGCGTGACCGAAAGCATCGGCAGGCCGGTGACCTGTTCGAGCTTCACGTCCTGCGCGCCCGCGATCCCGCCGGCCACCTCCTCGATCGCCCGCCCCGATTCGAGCAGTTGATCGAGATCGTCGCCGAACAGCTTGATCGCGACGTCGGCGCGAACGCCGGCGATCAGTTCATTCATCCGCATCTTCACCGGCTGGGTGAACTCGTAATTGTTCCCCGGCACTTCGTTTACCGCCTTGTTGAGCTCGGCGACGAGCTGGTCGCGCGGCTTTCTGGGCTCGGGCCACTCCTTCCGATCCTTGAGCATGATGAAATTGTCGGCGACCGACGGTGGCATCGGATCGGTCGCGACCTCGGGCGTGCCGATCTTCGCGAACACCCGCTCGACTTCGGGGAACTGCCTGATCCTCTTCTCCAGCGCCTCCTGCATCGCGATCGACTGGGTCAGGCTCGTTCCCGGAATGCGCATCGCGTGCATCGCGATATCGCCTTCGTCGAGGTCCGGGATGAACTCGGACCCGAGACTCGTCGCCGCCACGCCGCTGAGCGCGACGAGCAGCAGCGCACCCGAAAGCGCCGCCTTCGGCCAATTCAGGACGCGGTCGAGCATCGGACGATAGCCCTTGCCGAGACCGCGCATCAGCCAATTCTCCTTCTCCTCGACCTTGCCGGTAACGAAGAGCGCCACCGCGGCCGGAACCAGGGTGAGCGACAGGAGAAGAGCAGCGGTCAGCGCGAGGACGACCGTGATCGCCATCGGGTGGAAGGTCTTTCCTTCGACGCCTTCGAGCGCGAAGATCGGCAGATAGACCGCGGTGATGATGATGATGCCGAAGATGCTCGGCTTGATCACTTCGGCGCTCGCCGAGGCAACGAGGCCGAAGCGTTCGTCGCGATCGAGCAGCCGTCCGAGCCTGTGCTGTGCCTCGCCAAGCCTGCGAAGACAATTTTCGACGATGATGACGGCCCCGTCGACGATGAGGCCGAAGTCGAGCGCGCCGAGGCTCATGAGGTTCGCCGATGTCCGCGTCTGGAGCATGCCCGTCAGCGTCATCAGCATGGCAACGGGAATAACCGCCGCCGTGATCAGCGCCGCCCGGAAATTGCCGAGCAGCAGGAAGAGGATCACGATGACGAGCAGCGCGCCCTCGGCGAGATTCTTCTGCACCGTCGAAATCGTCCGTTCGACGAGCGCGGTGCGATCATAGAGCGGCTTCGCGACAACACCCTTCGGCAAAGCACGCGACGCTTCGACGAGGCGTTCGGCCGAGGCCTGCGCCACCACGCGCGGATTTTGTCCGATCAGCATCGAGACCGTTGCGAGGACGACCTCCTTGCCATTCTCAGTCGCCGCGCCCGTGCGAAGGCCCGAACCGATCGCGACATCGGCGACGTCGGCGATCCGGATCGGAACGCCGCCGCGGGTGGCGACGATGATCTGCGACAGGTCGCGCTCATTGTTCGCCTGCCCCGGCACCCGGATCAATATCTGTTCGCCGCTGCGCTCGACATAGCCGGCGCCGCGATTTGCATTATTGGCCTCCAGCGCGGTGACGACATCGTTGAGCGAGAGATTGAGCGAAGCGAGCGAGGCCGGATAGGGGGTCACATGATATTGGCGGGCATAGCCGCCGATCGTGTTGATCTCGGCGACCCCCGGGATCGTGCGCATCTGCGGCCGGATGACCCAGTCGGACATCGTTCGGAGGTCTTCCGCCGTGTAGGGCGTGCCATCCGGCTTTCGTGCGCCCGGTTCGGCTTCGATCGAGAACATGAAGATCTCGCCGAGGCCGGTGGAAATCGGCCCCATTTCGGGCGCCATACCGGGCGGCAGCTGCCCCTTTGCGGCCTGGAGCCGCTCGTTGACCTGCTGGCGCGCGAAATAGATGTCGGTCCCGTCCTCGAAAACGACCGTGACCTGACTCAGGCCGTAGCGCGAGATCGACCTGGTATAGTTGAGGTTGGGGATGCCCGCGATCGCGGTCTCAATCGGGTAGGTGATCCGCTGCTCGGCTTCGAGCGGCGAATAGCCTTCAGCCTTGGTATTGATCTGGACCTGGACGTTGGTGATGTCGGGAACGGCGTCGATGGGCAATTTGGTCGCGCTCCACGCGCCGATCGCGCACAGGAGCGCGACGACCGCGAGGACGAGCCATCGTTGCCGGATCGAAAAGCCTATGGTTCTGGCTAGCATATTATCCTGCTCCCCGATCAATGGTCGTGGCCCGCGCCGGACTTTTCGATGTCGGCGCGAACGAGGAAACTGCCCTTGGTGACATAGGCGGTGCCGGGCTTGATGCCCGACAGGACCTCGGTCCATTCGGGCGACGAACGGCCGAGTTTCAGCATGCGGACCTCATAGTCCTGCCCGAAATTGGCATAGACCACCTTGAAGTCGCGGAAGGGCTGGATCGCCTCGGTACGCACGGCCAGCGGCACGGTGACGGGGTTGACCATCACGCGGCCGCGCAAGGCCATGCCGGGGCGCAGCGTTCCCGAGCGGTTGGGGATGGTCGCGCGGATGAGCGCAGTGCCCGCCTCGACATTGCCGTCGGGCAGGAACTGCTCGAGTGGCGCGGTCGCGATCTCGGCGCCGTCCTGCGTCTCGACCGTCACCCGCATGCCCGGACGGATAATCGCGAGGTCACGGGGGAAGATGTTGAAGACGACCGTCGTCTGCGCGGGATCGGTGATGACGTAGAGCGCCCGCCCGTCGGTGACATCGCCGGGGTTGGCGTTGCGCTCGGCAACGACCCCGCCGACCGTCGCATGCACCGGATAGACCTGGAGGCTTTCGCTCGATTCAATGCGTGCGAGAAGTTCGCCGCGGCGAACCGTGTCGCCCACCGCCTTTGTGACCGAGACGACGCGGCCGGGGAATTGACCGCGAATTTCGGAACGGGCCGTTGGCGACAATTGGACAGTGCCATAGAGTTCGCGCCTCTCGCCGACCGTCGCCGGTCCGACGACGGCGGTCTCGATGCCGCCGGCCTTGGCGGCGTCGGCCGCGATCCGCGTGCGGCCCTCAGGGTTGGCATATTTCCAGACGTGGCGTTTGCCGCCAGTCACCGCGACGACTTCGACATCGAAGCTGTGCGGTTCGGTAACGACGCCTTGCCCTGCCAGGAACTTGCCCTGCGGGCGGAAGGTGAAGCGATCGACGTCGCCGCCAAGCCGCGTGAGCGTGATCGCGAGCTGGACTTCCTTGGGATCGACCGGCTTCCCGTCCCGGGTCGCAAAAACTCGGAACTGCGGCTCGGTGCCATTCTCGAAAATCGTGATTTCGACAGCGAAATCGCCATTTTTGAGCAATTTGCCGCCATTCGGGCCCTCGGCGTCTTCTTCGCCTTCGCCCTCGGCGTGGCTCTCACCTTCTGCATGTTTGTCTTCGCCTTCGGCTCCGCCGCCGCAGGCAGCGAGCGGGACGGCAAGGAACAGCGCCGCTGCAGCGGCGGGAAATGGAAACTTCTTCATGGAATATTCTCCGCAAGGGGAGCCGCATCGAAGCGGCCGGTCAGGCGATCGATTTCCGCGAGCAAATCGCGGTAGCGCGTCATGGCCTCGGCCCACTGACCCTGGATCTGGATGATGACGTCGGCGGCATCCTGCACATCGGCGAACAGGAAGCCGCCGCGGGCATAGCCTTCGCGCACCTGACCGAGCGTCTTCACCGCCTTGGGATAGACGTCGTTCATGATGCCCTCGGCCCGCACCCGTGCGGCGTCGGCATCGGCGCGCAGCGACGCGAGGCGCCGCAGTCGTTCGAGGCGGCTCGCCTCGGACTGGAATTCGAGCTGCCGCCGTTCGGCCTGCGCCCGGGCGATATTGCCCTGGTTGCGGTCGAAGCGTCCGAGCGGGATCGAGATTCCGCCGAGAACGGCGACATCATTGGTCTCGCGAAGGAAGCGAGTGCCGCCCGACACCGTATAGTCCTGGTGCGCGCGGCTTTGCTCGACGACAACCTGTGCCCGGGCGCGATTGACGGCGGCGTCGAACACCGCGGCATCGGCTTCGGCCAGCGGCGGATCGCGCGGATCGGGCTTCTCGATACCCTCGGCGATAACGAGGCTGTCGGGAGCGCCGCCCCAGAAGGATACGAGCAATGCTCTTGCGGACTGCCGTTTGGCTTGGGCTTCCTTCAGTGCCAGCTCGGCTTCGAGAATGCGGGCATCGGCGCGGGTCTCGACGAAGAGCGGATCCTTGTAGCCGCGCATGCGCCGGATCGCTTCGGTGCGCATCTCCTTTTCGAGTTTGACGCGATCCTCTGCGATCCAGACCATCTGCTCGGCGATCTGGACGTCGATATAGGCGCGCTGCACTTCCTGGGCGATATCGAGCCGGACGAGCCGCCACTGCGCCTCGGCGAGAACGACCCCGCGTTCGGCAAGCGCCATCCGCGCCTCCCGCTTTCCGCCGCGTTCGAGCGGCTGCGAATAGGTGACGGTGAGTTCCGATTGCCGGAACAGGCCGTAGCCGCCCGTCCCGACTCCATTTTCCATGTCGACCGACACGGTCGGATTGGGTCGGACGCGAGCTTGCAGTTGGCCGGCGCGCGCGGCGTCGACCCCCGCTTCGCCGGCTCTAAGCTCTGGCGATGCAGCGATGGCCCGCTCGACCGCCTGGTCGAGCGTTAGCGGCTGGGCCCACACGGACCCCGCCAGCAGCGCAGCCCCGGCCAACAGGGCGGCGCGCATATGGATATGCATAAATGATCACTCCTGAACGGTTCGACTGAGCGCAGGCCGGGAAGGGCCGCGCGGCAGGCGTCGTTCAGGCGAGGGGAGGGTTCAGGGGAGGCGCGAGGGCGCGCGAAGCGAGGCGCATCGCGGGCAGCGCGAAGTGCAGGCCGCCGGAAAAAAAGGGCAGATCGTCATGACCCGAAAGGGCCTGATCGGATGCGACCGGGCAATTATGGTGACTGCCGTGGAGGTCGGCGTCCTGCTGACCTTTTTGCGTGTCCTTGTCCGACGCATGGCCCGGCTCGACATGGTGCGAAAGATGCGAATCCGTCGCATGGTGCGTCATGCCCGCCATCGCCGGCGCAGCATTGTGAAGCCCGCTGAGCAGCAGGATGAACACAAGCAACAGGCGAAGGGGAGCGGCGGCCATGGTCGCGCCCCTAACAGCGAATGGCTTGTTCCGGAAGTCCAAAACCGGATCAGCCCTTTCAGGCGTCGCGTTCGGCCGCCGACCGGGCCGCCTCGATCAGTACCGCCAGGCCCTCCGGCATCGGCATCGGATCGAAGGCGCTCACTCGCGCGCGGCCGTTGTTACCGGCCGGGAGCCGGCCGGTCAGCGAGCCTAGCGGCACGAGCAGGAACCGCACTACCTGACCGGCGGCTTCGCGGCTATCGCCGAGTTCGATCGCATAGCGGAACATGTGCCAGTGCGAGGCCAGATGCGCGCCCATATAGGGCTGGCTCAATATATGTTCCCATTCCAGCGCCCGCCACGCGGCGGCTTCATCGCCGGTTCGGCTTGATTCGCGGAAAAGGCGATATTGGTCGCGCAGGAGCGGCGCGACGATGGTCCGGGTCAGCGGCTTGGCAGTCGACGTGATCATGCTGGGTCCCCCTTTTTGTCCAGGGCAGGCTTTTGCACCCTGTAGTAGATACAGGGTCAAGCTCTCATGTTGCCGCTCGGCGCCTCGATGCGCGATTTCCGATTTACCGCCCTGTCCAAGACGAATCCCTCCGCCCCGGCACAGCCCGGTACAAAGGAGGACAGAAGCAATAGCGTAAGTCCGGAAATAAGATTGCAAGACAATCGTAGAACTATTGTGCTTAACGCCCGATTGTTCGACGGATATCCTGTTCTTATAGAGGTCCTAATAAGTATTTCTAGGACGGATAAATGGCTCGATTGCCATCATGAGATAACATTACAGCACTCGTTCGGGGGTTAGAAGAGTGCCGCCGAAGTTGATTGAAAATCTTCTACTTTTCACCGCGCTATTTCGATGCTAGGGGCCGGTTCCAATGCGACGGATAATCCTCCTCTTGCTGACCTTTCTCCTTGCATCCGGAACGGTTGCGGGATCGCTCGCGCATGCGACCGAGGATCGGGCCGAGGCGAGCCTTTTTGTCGCGGCGATCGAAGCCGGCTGCGTGAGTGCGCCGGCTACCGAAAGCGCCGAGTCCGACAAGAAAAATTCCTCGTCCGGCGAAAAGCAGCAGGTGCCTGCCGCCGCTCATGGTTGCCATGGCCACCATTCGGGCGTCCCGGCGGAAACGCTTTCGGCAGCGACCGAAACCCCTGCCGCTGAAGCGCATGCGCGCATTCTGACGGCCGCCTTGCCGCCCGTCGCCTATATCGGGACCTTTCGCCCTCCAATCGCCTGACGCTCTAGGTCTGCGCGTGCCCTTCGCGTGCGCTTCTCCCTGGAAACGTCAGGAGTCTCTTTTTCATGAAATCCATAGTTGTCGCCGCGAGTCTCGTGGCGCTCGTTGCAGGCGCAAATTCCGCGCCCGCCGCTGCCCAGTCGGCAGCGACGGAGCAGGTGGGACCGCCTTCTTCGGCAGGCCAGGCCGTGCGTGCCGGCCCGCTTCCCGCTCGATTGTCCCTCGCGCAGGCGATGGAGGAGGCCGACGCGCGCTCGCCGCGCGTGGTTGCCGCCGAAGCCGAAGTGGAGGCTGCTCGCGGTCGCCAGCGTCAGGCGGGCTATCGCTTCAACCCCATCCTTAACGTCGACGTCGAGAATTTCGCGGGCACCGGCCCCTATTCGGGACTAAACGGCCTCGAATCGACGGTGTCGGTCAATCAGCGTCTTGACATCGGCGGCCGGCGCCGTGCGCGCATGACGCTAGCAGATGCCGAGTTCCTCGCCGCGCAATATAGGCTCGAGATTGTCCGAGCCGATCTCGCGCTCGAGGTTCGCAACCAGTTCGCGACGGCACTCGCAGCCCGCGACAGTCTGGCGCTCGCGCGCGAGAATGAAGCGCGCGCCCGCGAACTCGTCCGCGTCGCACAGGCGATGGTCGATACGGGTAACGAGCCGCCGCTGCGTGCCTTCCGTGCCAATGCGGCGCTGGTCCAGGCCACCGCCGAACTGCGCACCGCCGAGGCCGAGGAACGGACAGCGCGCCGTTCGCTGGCAGCGCTCCTCGGCAGCTCGGTTGCGCCGGCCGAACTGGTCGAAGGCGACCTGTGGGTGATGCCCGCATCGGTGGACTCGCTGGCCACGCTCGACGTGCGGCTTGCCGAAACCGACCGCCTCATCGCCGAAGCTCGCCTCCGAGGGCAGCGCGCCGACGGTCGCCTCGACCCGTCTGTTGGCTTCGGAGTGCGGCAACTTCGCGACACGGGCGATCGTGCCCTCATTGCGAATGTCTCGGTGCCGCTGCCGATCTTCGATCGCAATCGCGGCAACATCTCGGCGGCCAAGTCCGACGTCGCTGCCGCCATCGCGCGGCGGGAAAATGCGGTCGTCAACGCCGAGGCAGAGATTGCCAATGCGCAGGCCGAACTCGAAGCCGCCGAGGCCCGCCTCGCGGCGCTCGAGGGCAGCGGGATCGAGCAGGCGCGCGAAGGCGTCCGGCTCGCCGAGCTCAGCTACCGCGCCGGCAAATCGACGCTGGTCGAACTGATCGACGCGCAGCAAGCCTATGCCGCGACGCAGGCGGAGCTGATTGCGGCCCGGCAGGCCCGCGCCGAAGCGCGTGCGATCCTCTCGCGTCAGGCCGCGGCCGAGGGCGACGCGGATCACCAGCCATGAGCGTGCCGGTCCCAGCAATCAGCGGGGCCGTCCGCCCCGCCATCCTTCTCAATCAACAGGGGTGCGCCGCCGGTCGGCGCGCGAACCGCATCAACAGCGGAGACAGAATATGATCACCAAGGACAAGCGCCTCCTCGGCACCGTCGCGGGCGCAATGGCTCTCGCGGCCGTCACCGGTTTCGGTGTCGCACGTTGCACCGCCGATCCGGCGCCGGCTCCGGCGGCTGAAGGCGGTGCGGAAGCGGCGAGCGAAGCTCTTCCCAACAACCTCGTCATCAGCCCCGAAGCGATCAAGTCTGCCGACATCGGCGTCGAAACGATCGCATCGGGCGGCCTCGGCTCCGAAATCATCTCGCAGGCGACCGTCACTGCGGCACCGAGCGGCGAGGCTATCGTGACCGCGCGGGCCGGCGGTGCCGTCACCCGGCTTTTCAAGCGGCTCGGTGATCCGGTCCGCGCCGGAGAGACGATCGCCATCGTCCAGAGCCGTGACGCTGCACAGATAGCGGCCGAGCGGGTCGCAGCCGATGCGCGCTCGACGCTGGCGCAGAAGAACCTCCACCGCGAGAAGACGCTGCTCGATCAGAAAGTGTCCGCTCGCGTCGATTATGAGCGAGCGCAGGCCGAGGCGGCGGCTGCCGCGGCGGAAGCGCAGCGCGCCCGCGCCGCTGCGAGCGCGGCGCAGGTCACGCGCGATGGCAGCAGTGTCATAGTGGCAAGTCCGATCTCGGGGCGGATTACGGCCGAGAACGCCAGCCTTGGCGCCTTTGTCCAGCCTGAAACCGAACTGTTCCGCGTTGCCGATCCCAGCAAGGTGCAGATCGAGGCCGCGGTTGGTCCGGCCGATGCACAGCGGCTCTCGCCCGGAGATCGTGCGATCATCGAACTTCCCGACGGCCGGACGATCGATGCCCGCGTGCGGGCTGTGACTCCTGGCCTGTCCGGCGACACGCGCTCGGCAACCGCCGTGCTCGACGTGCCCGGCGCCTTGCAGCCGGGCCTTGCGGTCCGGGTACGTCTGCTTCCGAGCCGCGGCGCCGAAACCGGTGGCCCCGCCCGAATCGTGATCACTGACGAAGCCCTCCAGACGCTCGAAGGCCGCGACGTGGTGTTCATTCGCACGAAAGAAGGCTTCCGTGCGCAGCAGGTCACCGTCGGCCAGCGCAGCGCGGGCCGCGTCGAAATCCTCTCCGGGCTGAAGCCCGGACAGATGGTCGCGACCGAGAACGCCTTCCTGCTCAAGGCCGAACTCGGCAAGGGCGCGGGCGAGGAGGAATAGACCATGATCGCGAAACTGATGGCGCTATCCGTCCGCGCGCGCTGGGCGGTACTCTTTCTCTTCCTCGTGATCGCGGGACTCGGCGTATGGCAGCTCACCAAGCTGCCGATCGACGCGGTTCCCGACATCACCAACAAGCAGGTGCAGATCAATACGATCGATCCGCGTCTTTCGCCGGTCGAAATCGAGAAGCTCGTAACCTACCCGATCGAAATCTCACTCGCCGGCATTCCGGGGCTCGAGACGACGCGTTCGATCTCGCGCAACGGATTCAGCCAGGTGACGGCGATCTTTACCGATGAAACCGACCTCTATTTCGCGCGCCAGCAGGTGGGCGAACGGCTTCTCCAGGCGGGCGAGAACCTTCCCGACGGGGCTCAGCCGCAGATTGGCCCCGTGACAACGGGGCTGGGCGAGGTCGTCATGTATACCGTCGGCTACAAATATCCTGACGGGAAGGGCGCCAAGAAAGTCGCCGGCCAACCCGGCTGGCAACCCGACGGCAGCTATCTGACCCCCGAGGGCGATATCCTCACCGACGAGATTGCCAAATCGGGCTATCTTCGCACGGTTCAGGACTGGATCGTGAGCCCGCAGCTCAAGTCGGTCGGCGGCGTCGCCGGCGTCGATTCGATCGGCGGCTATGCCAAGACCTTCGTGGTCGAGCCCGATCCGACGCGGCTCACCAGCTACGGCATTTCCTACAGCGAGCTCGGCGAAGCACTCGAACGCGCCAATCTCGCGGTCGGGGCCAACTATTATAACCGGGCGGGCGAGGCCTATCTCGTGCGCGTCGATGCGCGCGTCCGTTCGGTCGATGAAATCCGCAACGCCGTCGTCGCGACGCGCGGCGGCGTGCCCGTCACGGTCGGACAGCTCGCCAATGTGAAAATCGGCGGCGACCTCAGAACCGGTGCGGGCAGCATGAACGGCAAAGAGGCGGTGATCGGCACCGTGCTGATGCTGATCGGCCAGAACAGCCGGACTGTCGCCGAAGACGTCTCGGCTAAGATTGCGCAGGTGTCTAAAACCCTGCCGCCCGGCGTCGAAGTGAAGGTGGTGCTCGACCGCGCTAAGCTGGTCAATGCAACGGTCGGCACGGTCGAAAAGAACCTCACCGAAGGCGCGGTGCTCGTGGCGGCCGCGCTCTTCTTCCTGCTCGGCAACTGGCGCGCGGCGATCATCGCGGTGCTGGTCATTCCCTTCTCCTTCCTGATGATGGCGATGGGCATGAACGCGTTCCGCGTGCCCGGTAACCTGATGAGTCTCGGCGCGCTCGACTTCGGTCTGATCGTCGACGGCGCGGTTATCATCATCGAAAACTGCCTCGCCAGATTGGCGCACCGGCAAGAGCATGAAGGGCGTTTGCTCAATCTTCGCGAACGTCTCGAGGAGACGATGCGCGCCAGCCAGGAGATGATCAAACCGACCGTCTTTGGGCAGGCGATAATCCTGCTCGCCTTCGCGCCGCTGCTGATGTTCACGGGCGTCGAGGGCAAGACCTTCTCGCCGATGGCCATCACCATCATGCTCGCGCTCGTTGCCGCCTTCATTCTCGCTATCACGCTGGTTCCGGCGCTTGTCGCGCTGATGATCCGCGGCAAGGTTGCCGAGAAGGAAGTCTGGGCAATCCGCAACTTGAAGGAGCGCTATCTGCCGCTGCTCGACAAGGCGATTGCCAAGCCCTGGCCTTTCATCGCCGGCGGCTTTGCTTTCTTCCTCCTCGCCATCCCGGCGTTCGGCCTGCTTGGCTCGGAATTCATTCCGCAGCTCGATGAGAAGAATATGGCGCTCGCCTCGACGCGCGTGCCGTCGGTCAGCCTCGAACAGTCGCTTGCGATGCAGCGCAACGTCGAGACAGCCATCTCTAAATTGCCCGAGGTCGAGCTGATGTTCTCGAAGACCGGTACAGCCGAGGTCGCGACTGATCCGATGCCGCCGAACATCTCGGACGGTTTCATCATTCTGAAACCGCAAGACCAATGGCCCGTCGGGGTCGATTCCAAGGCCGACGTCGTCGAGCGCATCGAGAAGGCCGCTGGCGGCCAGCTCGGTCAGCTCTACGAGGTCAGTCAGCCGATCGAGCTTCGCTTCAACGAACTGATTGCGGGTGTCCGCGGCGACGTCGCGATCAAGCTCTATGGCGACGACCTCGACAAGATGTCGCTCGCCGCGAACGAGATGGTGAAGGTGCTCCAGGGCATTCCGGGAGCGGGCAGCGTCAAGGCCGACCAGGTCGGCGGGGCTCCGATGCTCGACGTAACGCTCGATCGCAACGCGATTGCGAGGTACGGCCTGTCGGTCCAGGAAGTCGCCGACACCGTGTCGGCAGCGCTCGGCGGGCGCGAATCGGGCCTGCTCTATGAGGGCGACCGGCGCTTCGACATCACCGTGCGCGTTCCAGACGCAACGCGCGTGAATCTCGACGATATTCGCGCGCTTCCTGTCCTCCTTCCTTCGGAAGGCGGCAATCGCGGGCAGATACCGCTCGCGCAAGTGGCGCAGATCCGGCTGACCGAAGGACTCAACCAGATCAGCCGCGAGAATGGCAAGCGGCGCGTCGTCGTGCAGGTGAACCTCGAAGGCCGCGATGCGGGGTCCTTCGTGACGGAAGCGCAGGCGAAGATTGCCAATGTGAAGCTCCCGGCGGGCTATTATCTCGAATGGGGCGGGCAGTTCGAAAGCCTGCAGGCTGCATCGAAGCGGCTTTCCATCGTGGTTCCGCTCTGCTTCGCGGGCATTTTCATCCTGCTCTACATGGCGCTCGGCACCTTCGGACGCGCGACCGCCGTGTTCCTCGCGGTGCCGCTGGGCCTCGCGGGCGGGGTGTTCACCCTCGCGCTTACCGGGATCAACTTTTCGGTGTCTGCGGCGGTGGGCTTCATCTGCCTTGCCGGCGTCGCGGTGCTCAACGGTCTCGTCGTCATGACGGCGATCCGCGAGCGGCTCGAGAATGATGTCCCGCTCACGGAGGCAATCCGCGAGGGTATGACCGAGAAGATGCGTGCGGTGATCATGACCGGTTTCGTGCCCGCGATCGGCTTCGTGCCGATGGCGATCGCGACCGGAACCGGCGCCGAAGTGCAGAAGCCGCTCGCGACTACCGTCATCGGCGGCCTCATCGCGGCGACCATCCTGACGCTTCTCGTCCTGCCCGCGATCGCCAAGGTCGTACTCGGAGCCGACTGGCAGCCGAAGTTCCTCAAGCGGAAAGCGGAGCCGGCCACCCAGCCGGCTACGGAATAGGGAGATAATGTCATGACAAAAGCATCCAAGCTCTTGCGCATCTACACTGACGAATCCGCATTCTTCGGCGACCGGCGAGCCTTCGAATTCATCGCGGAACTTGCGCGGCAGCAGAAGCTCGCGGGCGTAACTGTCCTTGAGGCGGTGCTCGGCTTCGGTCGCTCGGCGCATCTCCATCGCCGCCACGCGCTGGAGAATGACCGGGCGGTCGTGATCGAGATCATCGACGAAGAGCAGCGGCTCCGCGATTTCGCGGCGCAACTGGGGGAGATACCCGATATCGGGCTCATCACCCTCGAAGCGGTAGATATCCTCGGCGGCAAATCCGCTGCGGAGCCTCCCGATGTTCAGAGCTGACCGGCAACTTGCCGGTTTCCACCGCGGCGCAGGCCCCCGGCCTGCGTCGCGGACCAGCTTGCGCGAGCGAGGAGGTCTCCGATGTTCTCGGTAGGCACCTCGCTCCGCTTGCCAGTTCCGATCGGTCGCGTCTGGCGTCTTCTCGTCGATATCGACCGATATGGCGACTGGCACCCGACGCTGCGGTTCACCGACCGCTCGGGCGACGACGAGCGACTGGGCTATGTCTATTCACCGCGCGGCAAGCGGGGTCCGGAATTTGCCTCCGAGGGGCGCATCACCGCTCTCGACTGGCTGACCGGTTTCTCGTGGCGGACAGGTACGCGCGGGCTGCTCGTCATTGAGGAAAGCTACCGGCTCGAAAAGCTTGGGCAGGGGGTGGAGGTTACGCATCGTATCGAATGCGCGGGTCTCTTTTCGTGGCTCGGATACCCCGTTCTTCGACGGGTTTGCAGCGTTTTTCTCAAGCGCTCTAACACGGCGCTTGAACAGCAACTCCGTCGCACGACGGTTCAGTCCCGATACGCCCGGCCTCGCGGGCGGCGCGCTTGAGGGACAATGAGATCTTGGCCGCCGGGAGCCCTTGGCTCCTTGCCCCCGCCACCCGGTCGAGGGTCACTGGCGGTCAAGGAGGTGCGGGAGTGGGTCGCGTCCCACCAAGACTCCCGCACCTCATCCTTCCGGGAGGGCCGGACATTGCCTGACCCTCCCGGATCAGATGGAAAAAAGGATTGCATCATGAGTGATCAGCTGCGGCTCGATATTCCGCTTCTTCTCCCCGAGGTCGCCGATACTGCCGACCGCTGCGTCGCGCGCCTTACGAGTGAGCTCGAAGGACGCGAGGGGGTCGACAAGGTCCATGTGATCCGCACCAGCGACGGCTCGCCACCGCAGCTCTGCATTCATTATCGGCCGGATATCCTTCCGCTCGAACGGGTGCGGCAGCTGGCGCGTAGCGCCGGCGCCGAGCTCACCGGCCAATATCAGCATCTCTTCTGGGACGATCTCGAAGGCGTCGGCCACACGCGGCGCGCGCGGACGGTCGGGCTTCGGCTTCGCGAAATTCCGGGCGTCATCGAGGCCGAAGTCGGCGCGGCGGGGACGCTGCGCGCCGAGTTCCAGCGCTCGGAGACCTCCATCGAAACGATTAGAATGGTGCTTTCGGATATGGGCGTTACCCGGAAATCGGCTGCCGTCGCCGCGGCTGTCCCGGCACAAGCCGGCCACGAGCATGGTGATGATGGCCATGATCATGGCCCTGATCATGCCCACGGGTCCGACCACAAGCATGGCCACAAAGGCTCCGACGACCATGATCATGGTCACGATCATGGGGGCATATTTGGCGAGCGCACCGAGTTGATTTTCGCTCTGCTCTGCGGTCTCGTTCTTGGCATCGGTTTCACCATCGAGAAGTTCGACGTCGCTCGCGAATGGGTAAGTTTCAGCTTCTATCTTGCCGCTTATGGCTTCGGCGGTTGGTTCACCGTCCGCGAAGCGATCGAGAATCTGAAGCTCAAGCGCTTCGAGATCGACACGCTGATGCTCGTTGCCGCGGCGGGCGCGGCGGCCCTGGGTGCTTGGGCGGAAGGCGCGTTGCTGCTCTTCCTCTTCAGTCTTGGCCATGCACTCGAGCATTATGCCATGGGCCGGGCAAAACGTGCGATCGAGGCGCTGGCGGAGCTCGCGCCGCAGACCGCGATCTTGAAGAGCGCCGATGGTAGCACCCGCGAAGTGTCGGTCGAACTCCTGCAGATCGGCGATACGGTCGTGGTCAAGCCCAACGAGCGGCTCCCGGCCGACGGCTTCGTGACCGTTGGCCGCACCGCGGTCAATCAGGCTCCCGTCACAGGCGAAAGCGTGCCGGTCGACAAGGAGCCGGTCGCGGACCGGGCCTTGGCGGCGGCCAAACCCGATGGCTTGGATGCAAAATACCGCGTGTTTGCAGGCACGATCAATGGTCATGGCGCGATCGAGATCGCGGTCACGCGCCTCGCCGCCGATACCACGCTCGCGAAAGTTGTAAAAATGGTGAGCGAGGCGGAGACGCAGAAATCGCCGACCCAGCGCTTCACCGACAAGTTCGAGCGCATCTTCGTGCCGAGCGTGCTCGCGCTCGTGTTCGTCCTGCTCTTCGCCTGGGTCGTCGTCGACGAGTCTTTCCGCGACAGCTTCTACCGCGCCATGGCGGTCCTCGTCGCGGCAAGCCCCTGCGCGCTCGCGATTGCGACGCCGAGCGCCGTCCTGTCGGGCGTCGCGCGCGCCGCGCGGGGTGGCGTGCTCGTCAAGGGGGGCGGTCCGCTCGAGAATCTCGGCTCGCTGACCGCGCTCGCCTTCGACAAGACGGGCACGCTCACCGAGGGCAAGCCGCGCATCACCGATGTCGTGCCCTCCACTGCTGTGCCCAAGGAAGAGTTGCTCCGCATCGCGGTCGCGGTCGAGCGGCTCAGCGACCATCCGCTTGCCGCCGCGATCGTGCGCGATGGCGAGGCCATGCTGACCTCGGCGCGCGTGCCGGTTGCGGACGATCTCAACAGCCTCACGGGGCGCGGCGTCACCGCCAAGGTCGAGGGCGAAACCGTCCTGATCGGCAAAGCCGAGATGTTCGGCGCCGACGGCATCGCGCCGATCGGCGACGAAGTGGCGACGGCGATTGCCGGCCTCCGCGAGCAGGGACGCACGACGATGGTGGTCCGTATGGGCGACCGCGACCTGGGTGCGATCGGCTTGATGGACACGCCGCGCGAGGCGGCGCGCACGGCGATCGCCAAGCTCCGCGAGCTCGGTATCGGACGGATGATCATGATCTCGGGCGATCATCAGAAAGTAGCGGAATCGATCGCGGCCGAAGTCGGGATCGACGAGGCGTGGGGCGACCTGATGCCCGATCAGAAGGTCGACGCCATACGCGATCTCAAGGCCGAGCAGCCGGTCGCGATGGTGGGCGACGGGGTCAATGACGCGCCCGCGATGGCGATCGCAACCGTCGGCATAGCCATGGGCGCCGCGGGGTCGGACGTCGCCCTAGAAACCGCCGATGTCGCGCTCATGGCCGACGATCTTGCCCATCTGCCCTTCGCCATCGGGCTCAGCCGGCAGACGCGGCGGATCATCCGCCAGAATCTCGTGGTGAGCCTCGGCGTCGTCGTCGTGCTCGTGCCGGCAACCATCCTCGGGCTGGGCATCGGCCCCGCGGTGGCCGCGCATGAGGGCTCGACATTGGTCGTGGTCGCCAACGCGCTGCGGCTGCTCGCCTATCGCGACCGCAGCGCGGCCTGAGAGGCCGGCGCGGCGGCGAGGCGAGACCGGAAAGGGGAGAGCGGATGAACTTCAAGAATATCTCGGCCTGGTCCATCCGGAACCCGATCCCGCCGCTCGTCATGTTCTTCGGCCTGACGGTCGCGGGGATCGTCTCCTTCCTCATGATGGGGGTCCAAAGCGATCCCGACATCGATTTTCCGGGCGCGATCGTCATCATCGCGCAGCCGGGCGCCGCACCCACCGAACTCGAAACGCAGGTCACCCAGCGCGTCGAAGCGGCGGTGCGCACGATCGAGGGGATCGACGAGCTCAACTCGACCGTCACCGAGGGCCAGTCGCAGACCTTCGTCCAGTTCGCGATCGGGACGCCGATCGACCGGGCGGTCACCGATATCCGCGACAAGATCACCCAGATAAGGAGCAACCTGCCGAACGGCATCCTCGAACCGCAGGTCATCCGCCTGTCGACCTCGGGCAATACGCTGGCTTATTGGTCGGCTTCGGCCACCGACATGACGCTCGAGGAATTGAGCTGGTATGTCGATAATGTCGTCGCCAAGCGGCTGATTGCCGTCCCCGGCATGGGCGACGCCTATCGACGGGGCGGCGTCAGCCGCGAAATCCGCGTCATCCTCAACCCCGAACGCATGCGCGCTTACGGCCTGACTGCCGCCGCGGTGAACACCCAGCTCGTCCAGCTCAACGTCAACGCCGCGGGCGGCCGGATGGAGGTCGCTGGATCGGAACAGGCGGTGCGCATCCTCGGCAATGCCAGTAGCGCGAACGCGCTCGGCGAAACCCTGATCTCGGTCGGCACCAACCGCACCGTGCGCCTCGCGGACATCGCCGAGGTCAAGGACCTCTACGCCGAGCAGCGCTCGGTCTCGAAGCAGGACGGACGGCAGGTGCTGACCTTCGGGTTCGAGCGCGCGAAGGGCGCCTCCGACGTCACCGTCTATGACGCGGCGGTCGAGGAGTTGCGCAAGCTCGAGAAGGAAAACCCCAAGATCAAGTTCACCGAGCTGTTCAGCGATATCGAATATACCAAGGGCCAATATCATTCGGCGATCAACGCGATGGTCGAGGGCGCGATCCTCGCGGTCATCGTCGTCTTCCTGTTCCTGCGCGACTGGCGCGCGACCCTTATCTCGGCGCTCGCAATCCCGCTCTCGGCGGTCCCGACCTTCCTCTTCATGGACCTGATGGGCTTCTCGCTCAACATGATGACCCTGCTCGCGCTCAGCCTTGTCGCCGGCGTCCTCGTCGACGACGCGATCGTCGAGATCGAGAATATCGTCCGCCACATGCGGATGGGCAAATCCGCTTACCAGGCCTCGATCGACGCCGCCGACGAGATTGGCCTGGCCGTGCTCGCGACCACCATGACGATCGTCGCGGTCTTCCTGCCCGTCGGGCTGATGCCGGGGGTCGCCGGACAATATTTCAAGAATTTCGGGCTGACCGTCGTCGCGGCGGTGCTGATGAGCCTCGCGGTCGCGCGCATGATCACGCCGATGCTCGCCGCTTATTTTCTCTCCGCGCAGGGTCCGCAGAAGCATGGCGAAGGCCCGCTGATCGACACCTATATGCGCGTGCTGCGCTGGAGCCTCGATGCCAGGGCCGCCGATGCGGCCCGCGCCCGAGGCGATCGCTGGAAATGGCTCGCCTACATCAAGGATCACCGGCTCTGGGTCGTCGGTATCGGGGTACTCGCGCTCTTCGCGACCATCTTCAGCTTCTCGCTGCTCCCGATGACCTTCCAGCCGTCGATCGATTCCGACACGAGCCGCGTCGCAATCCAGCTCGCTCCGGGTGCAACGCTCGAACAAACCGAGGCAGTGGCCGACGAGGTGACCGATCTCATGAAGCGCGACCCGCTCGTCGAATCCGCCTTGTCGCGGATCGATGTCGGCACGGCGACGGTCTATCTGAAATTGCGCAAGGACCGCGAACTCACCTCGACCGAGTTCGAAAAGGACCGCGCGCCGCGGCTGGCTGCGGTTCCCGATGCGCGCATCAACTTCCAGTCGCAGCATGGCGGCGGTGGCGGCAGCAGCCGCGACATCTCGATCACACTCGGCAGCGACGACCCGAAGAAGCTTGAAGATGTCGGCAACCGGCTGCTTGCCGAAATGGCCAAGGTGAAGGAAATCCGCTCGCCGCGCGTCGAGGGCAATCTTCAGCGCCCCGAGATCGTCATTCGCCCGCGCTTTGCGCTCGCCGCGCAGCTCGGGGTGACGACACAGGCCCTCAGCCAGTCGATCCGCGTCGCGACGCTTGGTGAGATTGACCAGAACAGCGCGAAATTCTCGCTATCCGATCGGCAAATCCCGGTTCGCGTCGCGCTCGCGGAAACCGCGCGCGAGCGGCTCGATACGCTCCGCAATATGCCGGTCCCGACCCGCAACGGCGGAACGGTGCCGCTCTCGGTCGTCGCTGAGATCGGCTTTGGCGCCGGCCCGACCCAGATCAATCGCACCAATCAGGTGCGCCAGCTCACCATCGGGGCCGACCTCGCCCCGGGTCTGGTGACGGGTCAGGCGATGGAAAAAGTCGAGGCGCTGCCCGCGCTCAAGCAGCTTCCCGCCGGCGTCACGCGGCTCGTGCTCGGCAGCGCCAAATGGCAGGCCGAGATGCTGCGTAACTTCGCAATCGCGGTGGTGTCGGGCATCTTCCTCGTGCTCGCCGTTCTGATCCTGCTCTATCGCAAGATCATCCCGCCCTTCGTCAACATGGGTTCGCTGCTGCTCGCCCCGCTCGGCGGTGCGATCGCGTTGCTCTTGACCGGCTATCCGCTGTCGCTCCCCGTCTTCATCGGGGTGCTGATGCTGCTCGGTATCGTCGGCAAGAACAGCATTCTGCTCGTCGATTTTGCGATCGAGGAAATGGCGTCCGGCGTGCCGCGCGACGAGGCGATCGTCGACGCGGGGCACAAGCGCGCGCAGCCGATCCTGATGACCACGGTCGCGATGGTCGCGGGCATGATCCCGACCGCGCTGTCGCTCACCGGCGACGGTGCATGGCGCGCGCCGATGGCGGTCACGGTGATCGGCGGTCTCATCCTTTCGACGATGCTGACGCTGCTGATCGTACCGGCGTCCTTCAGCCTTGCGGCGGGCTTCGAGCGCCGGATGGCCCCGCGCCTGCGCCGCTGGTTCACGACCGGCGGCGCGCACGCCGACCCATCGCCTGCGGGCGTCACCGACATCGGCGCGGGGCAAAGCCCGGCGGCCGATCGATAGAGGAGTGAAGTTGATGGAGTTCGAGCGGGAGCATGACCTCCCCTATAGTCCGGAACAGATATGGGCGGTCCTCGGCGATTTCGAGAACCACCGGATCTGGAATCCCTATGTCCGGATCGAGCGGCTTGCCGAGGACCCGATCGCGATCCGCTATTCGATGCGAATGGATCCCAACAAGCCCAAGTTTCTCGAAGTCTCCGCGACGGTCCTTTCCGCGCGCTCCGGCGAGGAACTGATTCTCGACGTAAAGCCGAGCTTCATCCTCCAGTTCGAGGAGAGCTATATCCTGACCCGGACGCCGGAAGGGACCAAATTCCTCCATCGCTATCGCTGCCGCGGACCTTTTGCCTGGCTCCGGCTTCCCGGCATCCAGACGAGCTTTCAAAGGATGCTCGCATCGATCGACGGCATCCTGCTCAGCTACCTCAAGTCCAAGTACAGCAAGCCGCAATCGCCGCCGCGGCGGCCCAAGTCGAAGTTCAAAGGTGGTCGGCGATGACGAGCTTTCCGATGCTCGCGCCGCACAAATGGCGTCCGCTCGGCGCGGCCTGGGCAATTGCCCTCCTGTCGAGCCTAGCTGTCCTCTTCGTCGGTGAGGTCATGGGCCAGGCGCCGTGCGATCTCTGCTGGTTCCAGCGCGCTTTCATGTTTCCGCTCGCGATCATTCTCGGCATCGCGGCGTTCATGTCGGACCGCGCCGTCGTTCCTTATGGGCTGGCGCTGGCTTTCGGCGGCGGTCTCGTCGCTTTCTATCACAGCCTGCTCTACGTCGGCGTCATTCCGGCCCAGATCGTCCCCTGTACCGGCGGCCCGTCATGCTCGGGAGAGAGCATGGCAATCGGAGGCGTGCCGCTGCCCCTCCTGTCGCTGGCCGCGTTTGCGCTCATCCTTATCCTCTTGCTCAACTTCCAAAGGAGACTGAAATCATGAACAGACGTATCGGTGTCGTTGCCACGCTTGTCCTCTCGGCACTCGCCTTCACCGGCGGCGCGATGCTCTACAGCGGAACCGCCGAGGGCGAACCCACGAAGAAGGTCGTGGCGGGGCCGGTCGACAGCCTCATTCGTCCGCACTCTCCAATCATCGGTCCAAAGAATGCGCCGGTGACCATCGTCGAATTCTTCGACCCCTCGTGCGAGGCCTGCCGCGCCTTCTATCCGACGGTGAAGGGCATCGTCGCCAAATATCCCAAGGATGTGCGTCTCGTGATGCGCTACCTGCCGCTCCATCCCGGCTCGGCCGAGGCGATCGTGATCCTCGAAGCCGCGCGCGTGCAGGGCAAGCTCCAGCCCGTAACGGCGGCGCTGCTCGAGGCGCAGCCCGACTGGCACGACGGCAAGATGGACGGTGCCTGGGCCGCGGCCGAGAAGGCCGGCCTCAATGTCGCGAAGGCGCGCGCGATGCCGACCACCGATGCAATGGCCTGGATGGAGCAGGACATTGCCGACGCGCGTGCGGTCGGCGTCAAGGGCACCCCGACCTTCTTCGTCAATGGCGAGATGCTCGTCCAGCCGAGCCCCGAACAGGTCGAGGCCAAGGTTCAGGCCGCGGTCGCGGCGATGGGGCAATGAGCCGGAGCGGGGTGTCCCTTGACGGGGTAGCGAGCCGCTCCAGCATCTCGTCCTGCCGCAGCACTGGCCCGAGTGATCCACCGGCTCGTGTTCGGGTGCGATATTCACAGTGCGTTCAATGACGAAGGGGGAGTTTGCAGGTTCGTAAAAGGAGAGACAGACATGCGAAAATTTGTGCAGTTCGCGGCGGCGCTGCTCGCATTTGCGATCCCGGGCACCGCAATGGCTCAACATCATGGTGATCGTGGCGGCTGGAGTGGCAGCCATGATGCTCCGCGCGGACATGACCGCGATTACCGGCCCATTCGGCACAGCGCCCCCACTTATGGCCACGACCGGGGCTATCGTTCCTACGATCCCTATTATCGCGGCAACGCTCATCGGTTCGAGCGGCGCGATCAATACGAACGGCGCTACCAGAAGAGGCGACAGCATCATCATCACCGGGGCCGTCACTGGCGAGGCTAGGCGCGGCGAATGCCGTCTCCGCGTCAGGTAGAGCGACCTCTCTGATCGACAACAACCTTGCCTTGGTGCGCAAAGCCAGGGAGGGCATCGTCGGCGACGATAGCAGAGCCGCTTCAAAGGCCGGCGTAAGGCTGCGCCAACAAGCAGGCCGTGCTGACCTTCGAGCCGTTTGCCAGCGCAGGGCCGTTCATACGCGGTCACAGTTTCATGGATATCATTCGGGTAACCGGATTGGAGCCGCATCGCCCGCCGGGGCTACCGCTCACGGATCACGAGTTCGGTCCCGGCATAGCGCTCCGGGCGAACATGCTCGATCCGCTGCGTCCGGCGGCTCGCCCTGTTCATGAAGGTGACTTCGACGGTCACCGGCGTCATGGAGGCGAGGCCGAAGTGGACCGGCTGGGTGCCTTGCGAATTATAGCCTTCGCCGGTCGAGACCAGACGCGTCGCGACGATCTGGCCGGCGGCGTCGTAGAGCCGGACTTCGGCGCCCATGCGAGTGAAACGCCCCGCCTTGTCGAGGACGCGCACCGAAAGGCCGCGCCGCGCCGCCTGCTTGCCCGGATCGTTATGGAAGAGGAAATGGCCGCCGGTCGCGGTGTATCCGCGTGTGACCGAGAGATCGAGCGCGCCGTCGCGGTCATAGTCGATCCACTGGATGCCATGATCGGCGACGTTGAGCGCCGAACCGGCGGGCAGGATGTTCTCAAAGCCCTTGCCTCCGAGGTTGCGATAGAGGCGGTTTGCGGGCTGCTGCGCACCCGACTTTCCGGTATAAGCGGCGACGAAGAGGTCGAGCCAGCCGTCATTGTCGAAATCACCCCAAGCGGCGCCGACGGCATGATTGTCCTCCGCGAGGCCGAGCTCGGGCGCGACATTCTCGAAGCTGCCGTCGCCCTTGTTGCGGTAGAGGATGTTGACGCCGTAGCTCGCGACGAACAGGTCGAGTTCGCCGTCATTGTCATAGTCGCCGATCGCGCAACCGACGCTGCCATCTTCGGCCGGACGGCCGGGGCGGTCTATGCCGAGCGCGGGAGCTACGTCGACGAAGCGACCGCCGTCGTTGCGCCACAGTGCGTCGGTTGCGCCCGACTGGTTGGCGAGGAAGAGATCGAGATCGCCATCGCGGTCGTAATCGAACCAGCAGGCACCTACGGTCGGCCGCGCGTCGTCGCCTGCCTGTTCGGCGTCGACGCGCACGAAACGGCCCGCATCCTGGCGAAACAGCGCATTGGGGCCAGCGCGGTCGGCAGTGAAAAGGTCCAGGTCGCCGTCATTGTCGTAATCGACCCAGCTCGATTGCCGCGCCGAGCGTCCGGGAACGACGGGTGTGAGGTCCTGGCGGATGAAACGGCGGCCGCTCTCATTGCGGAACAGAAGGTTGGCTTCGGTCGCCTTGGTGGCGCCGGCATAGAGATCGAACCAACCATCGCCGTCATAGTCGCCCCATGACAGCCCGCGCATCTCGGCGCCGGAGACGGGCAGGCCCATCGCGGCACCGATGCTGGTGAAAGTTCCGCGATCATTGCGGTAGAGGCGAATTTCGCCGGTCTTGATCGACACGGCGAGGTCAAGATCGCCATCACGGTCGAAATCTGCCCAGCTGTTGGAGAGCGAGCCGGGAATGGCGAAATCGGCGGTCTGGACGGGAGCGAAAGCGGGGCCGGCCGTCCCGGCCGTCCCGCCGCCGGCAATGCCGATCGACAGGACGGCCCAGGACAGGTTCCGCATCAGTTCATCGCGCATGATGCGGACTCCTGAGGATGGTGGGGATCAGAAATCGAGTGCGATCCGGCCATAATAGTAACCGCCATATTGGCCGAACGGCCCGGCGCCATAAGGCGCGAGCCCGATGGTGTTGGCGACGGTCGTGCGGTCGGGATAGACGTCGAAAATATTATAGGCACCCGCTGCGACCCGTAACTTCTCGGTCACGCCATAGGAGACCTCGAGATCGGTGATCCACTTGGCGCCGAAGCTCTGGTCGTTGACGGGAAGGCCCCCGACGAGATTATCGAGCGACTTGAATTTGTCGTAGCGCGTTTCCTTGACGTTAATCGTGAAGGGACCGGATTCGAAGTTGGCGCCGAGGATCAGCTTGGTCTTGGGAGTCGAGGTGAACCATCCCTGCGTGCGCCGGTCGAACAGGGTCAGGCCGAGGCCCGCGAGTTCGCTCGGGTTGGCTGCGATCTTCCTGATGTCGGTGTCATTATAGTTGAAGCCGACGCTCGTGCGCAGGCGTCCGGCACTGCCGACGTCGAACGCATAGGTGCCCACGACATCGACGCCGCGCGTGCGCGTGTCGACGGCGTTGGTGAAGAAGCGCACCGACTGGTCACCCGAGAAGCCGTTCGCGATCAGGATGTTCCGGATCCCCGTGCCCGACAACAGGCCGGTGAGGGTGATGCGGTCATCAAGATCGATCTGATAGGCATCGACCGAGAGCGAGAGACCCGACGCCGGCGTCAGCGTGAAGCCGAGGCTGTAGTTCTTCGACTTCTCCGGCTTGAGTGGCTGCGCGCCGAGCGCCTGCGCGACCGCCGAGTTGGTCTTCACGATCTTGGTGAGCACCGGGATATAGACGCCGCCGACAAGATTGATCGACGTCGAGGTCTGCGCGAAGTCCTGCTGCGCCAGCGAGGGGGCGCGGAAGCCGTTGCTGAACGCACCTCGCAGTGCGAGCCAGTCGGTCAGCTCATAGCGTGCGCTCACCTTGCCGCTGAAGACGCTGCCCGAGCTGTCGTCGAAATGCTCGAAGCGGCCCGCCGCTGTGACCAGAAAACGCGGGCTGACGTCGAGCGCGAGATCGACATAACCCGCCCAGATGTTGCGATTGATGTTCGCGGCATCCTCGGGGGTGACGACGATCGCGCCCTGCGCGCCGACCTGTGCCGGGCGCCCGGCGAGTGGGCCGGTCGGATAGAAATAGCCCCCGGCCCGGTAGCTGTCGACGTCGAGCGGCTTGGTGACGTAATTCTCGTAACGATATTCAGCGCCGAGCGAGACCTGGAGTGCCGTCTCGCCGCCGAACTCGATACGACGCGTCAGGTCGAGATTGTTCGTCCACTGGTCGAACGCCGAGCTGAAGGTCTTGAACTCGGTCGGGCTCGACGGACCGAGCGACGCGTTGAGCGTATTTTCGGCGCCATTCTTGGCATAGTTGCGGCCATAGGTGCTGCTGAGATCGATGTTCCAGTCCGCAGTCTCGCCGCGAAGGCCGCCGGTGAACTGGAAGTCGGTTTCCTGCAGCGTGTAGTAAGGCGTGAAGCCGTCGGGATAGATCTGGATGATGTTCTGGTTGCTGTTCGGGCGGCGGCCGGCCTGGCCGACGCGCGCGTCGCGATAGCCGAAGGTGCCATCCGAATAGAAGGTGACGTTGCCGAGCGGCAGGATGAGCGTTTGCGCGACCTTGACGTCCTTCACGTCGGGGAGGCCGCCTTGATAGGTGCGGCGATTGGCGGTGAGTTCGCGCGGATCGGGTACACCGCCGGCGAGCGGGAAATAAAGCGCCCCGGTTACGTCGGTGTTGCGCACGGCGGCATTGGCCTTCTTGCCTTCGACCGACAGTGTGAACGAACCGCCGTCGCCGAGCGCGAAGCCGTGCGAGACGCTGCCTGAGATGGTTTCGCCATCGCTGCCGCTGCCGTCGCGACCATAGCGCTGGCCGGCTTCGAGGGTCGCCTTGCCGCCCGAGTCATTGGTCTTCAGGATGACGTTGATCACACCCGCGATCGCATCCGAGCCATATTGTGCCGAGGCACCGTCGCGCAGCACTTCGATACGCTCGATTGCGCTCGACGGAATGAGGTCGAGATCGACCGGGTTGCCGCCCTGCGACGTCGCGCCCGAGTTGAAGTCGATGATCGAGCTGTTGTGACGGCGCTTGCCGTTGACCAGCACGAGGACATGGACGCCCGAAAGGCCGCGAAGGCCCGCGGGGCGCGTCAGGCTGTTGAACGACGAGCTGCCCACGGTCGTCGACTGGAAGGACGGCACGAGCTGCGTCAGCGCGTCGCGCAGCTGCATGCCGCCGCCGAGCTTTTCAAGCTCTTCGCCGCCGATCACGTCGATCGGGGTCGGGCTCGAAATGACGGTGCGAGCCTGGCCGCGGGTGCCGGTGACGATGATTTCGGACTGGGAGGCCGTTTCACCGGCGTCGTCGACCGGGGCATCCTGCGCGAAAGCAGGCATGGAGATGGCGGCGGCGACGCAGGACGCCCCCGCCAGAAGTCTCGTATATTTTTGCATGGTCTTGCTCCTGAATACGGAAAATCGTTCCCCCGGTGAACCTGCGATTTTTTGTTTTCCGCTTGTTTCGGCGCTTATCCTGCGGCCCTCAACTTGCGCGGTGGCGCTGCGGTGTCCTGCGAAAGGGTGTCGAGCCCTTGCCGCAAATCCGCGATGAGGTCATCCACCCTTTCGAGCCCGATGTGCAATCTTAGCAAGGGGCCGGGATAGCTGAGCTTGTGGGTCCGGGCCTTGAGCTGCGGGTCGACGGGAATGGCGAGGCTCTCATAGCCGCCCCAGCTGAAACCGAGACCGAAAAGCTTGAGCTGCTCGACCATCGCGGCGACAGCCGTTTCGGGCGCGGGCTGGAGTACCGCGCCGATCAGGCCGCAGATGCCCGTGAAATCGCGCTTCCAGATCGCATGACCCGGATCGCTCGGCAGCGCGGGGCACATCACCGAATGGACTTCGGGCTGCGCCTCGAGCCATTTGGCGACCTGAAGCGCGGCGGCGCCATGTTGTGCGAGACGGGTATGGAGTGTCCGCAGACCGCGGATCGCCATATAGGCGTCGTCGGGCGATACCGCCCAGCCGGTCTCGTAGCTCGACGCCGCGAGCAGTTCGGCGGCGTGGCCCTTCGTCGCGGCGAGCCCCATGAACACGTCCGAATGGCCGCAGACATATTTGGTGAGCGACTGGATGCTCACGTCGACGCCGTGATCGAGCGGCTTGAAGAGGACGCCGGCCGACCAGGTATTGTCGATCACGGTCATGATCCCGGCTTCCTTCGCCATTGCGGCGATCGCCGGGATGTCCTGCATTTCGAAGCTCAGCGAACCGGGGGATTCGAGAAAGATCACACGGGTCTTCGGCGTTATCATCGCGCGGATGGCTTCGGCATCGTCGGCGGGATCGAAGTAGCGCGCGGTGACGCCGTAGCGCGCGAGCGTGCCGGCAAGGAAACGCCGGGTCGGATTATAGACGGTGTCGCAGGCGAGAACTTCGTCGCCGGCGGAGAGCAGCGCGAGCAGCGTGCCGGTGATCGCGGTGAGGCCCGAGGGATAGATGAAGGCTTCATCGGCATTCTCGAGATCGCGCAGGGCATCGCGCAGCGTGCGCTGGGTCGAGAGGCCGACGCGGCCGTAGGTGACCTTGCCGCCGTCGTAGAGCGCCTCACAGCTGGGCAGAAGAACGGTCGAGCCGCGCTGGATCGGCGGACCGGGGGTCCGCTGGAGCGCGTCGCACGGGGTATCGCCGTGGATGAGCCGCGTCTGCTCGTGAACCATACTGCAAAGCGTCATCTATATTTTCTTTCTCAGATGGAATTGGAGAGGAGTTTCTGCCGCTGCGGCGACACGCCGTTGCGATGTGCCGCGACGAGATCGCTGCGGCGGACGACCGAGAGCGCCTTGGCGGCCTTGGTCACATGTTTTTCGATGGCGCTCGTCGAGATGTTGTAGCGGTTCGCGAGGCTCTTCAGGCTCGACCCCTCGACACGGATCGCGACGAGGATTTCCTGCGTCCGCTCGGGAAGCTGGCTGAGCATGGTCTCGACAGCGCGGACCTCATCCTTGGCAAGCAGGATGCGCAGCGGCGACATCTCGTCGACCGGATGGTCAGGTTCGTCGAGCTGGCAATGGCAGTCGCTGCGGCGCGTCGTCTGGCGGCGATGGCGATCGATGAGCGCGGCCTGCGCGGCCTGGAAGAGATAACATTTGGGATGGGCGACCGCGGCGGCGTCGGCGCGGCGAATGATGCTGAGGAGAACGTCCTGGAGAATGTCGTCGAGGTCGGCGACCGGGACGCGGCGGCGGAGATATTTCCTGAGTAGCGGGAGGTGCGGCCAGAAAGCTTCGACAAGATCGGGCGCGGCGTTGTCGGACGGCAAAGCGGGAGTGGCCGGCGGCTTTTCCGGAGGTGGAGCGATAAGTTCGAACGTCTGCCAGCCATCGCCGGCCGTGACGTTTTCAGTCTCATACTCGGCCCCATAGGCACTGAATGTCATCGTGCGTCCCCTTGTGGCGACATTTTATGACATGAGTGCTAGGGTGAATTCATCACCGACTTTGGCAGGAATTTGGCGAATGTTGGGATGTTTGAACTGATAGTTCGGTATTTGGTCGATCAAATGATCGAAATCCTACATGAACAACGTCGGTCCGGTCGAATCATCTGTCCCGGATTCGCCTCGGAACTGCAACATTTGGCGAGGGGCCGCAAAACTTCCTCGCGGAATCGCGCTTTGGGCGATGGGGTGTTCGGTTCGTAGCGCGTCAAAGCCAAGGGGCCTCCCGTATCGGAGGCAGGAGGAGTGATCGCATGGCGAGAACCTGGCTTATTTTGTCGGCGCTGGTCGCTGGACTGGCGCTGGGCGTGGGATGGACGCGGCTCGGGCTCGCCGGTCTCATCGATGCGGTAACGATTGCGGACAGCATCGGCGGTATCTGGCTCGACGGACTCAGAATGACGATCATCCCGCTCGTCGTCTCGCTCCTGATCACCGGGATCGCAAAGACGGTCGATAGCGCGCGCGGCGATCGCGTCGCGATGCGCTCGGTCGTCACGTTCATTGCGCTGCTATGGATTTCGACCGCGATGGCGGCGCTGCTCATTCCCGCGCTGCTCGGTATCTTCCCGATGCCGGCCGACGCCGCGCGCTCGCTCACGGGGAGCCTTACGACATCGGCCCATGTCGAGGCGCCAACGGTCGGGATTGCCGCCTTCCTCCGCTCGATCGTACCGACCAATCCGTTTGCCGCGGCCGCGAACGACGCGCTTCTTCCGCTCATCCTCTTCACCGCGGTCTTTGCGGTCGCGCTGGCGCGGCTGCCCGCGGTGCAGCGCGAGCCGGTGACCGCCTTCTTCGACACGATCGCTAGCGCGGTGCTGCTCATCGTCGGCTGGGTGCTCGCGCTCGCGCCGATCGGCGTGCTCGCGCTGGCCTTCGGGGTTGGCGCGCGCGCCGGCACCTCGGCGATCGGCGCGCTCGCCCATTATGTCGTGATCGTGTCGAGCGCCGGGCTTGCCGCCTGGGCGCTCGCCTATCCGGTCGCGGTATTCGGTGGCCGCGTGCGGCTTCTCGCCTTCGCGAAGGCGGTCGCACCCGCGCAGGCGGTCGCGCTCAGCACCCAGTCGTCGCTCGCCTCCTTGCCGCCGATGCTGAAGGCATCGACCGATCTCGGGGTCGACCGCTCGGTGTCGCGCGTATCGCTGCCGGTCGCGGTCGCGATCTTCCGCGTTACGAGCCCGGCGATGAACCTCGCGGTCGCCATCTATGTCGCGCACTGGCTTGGCATATCGCTCGCGCCGTCCACGATCGCGGCGGGCGCCGCGGTGGCAGCGATCACGACGATCGGGTCGGTGAGTCTGCCTGGACAAGTGAGCTTTCTGACCTCGATCGCGCCAATCTGCGTCGCGATGGGTATTCCGATCGAGCCGCTCGCCCTGCTGATTGCGGTCGAGATGATCCCCGATCTCGTGCGGACGGTTGGCAATGTGACCATGGATGTCGCTGCGACGACGGCGATCGCACGGATGGGGCCGGCGTCGGATGCCGTCAGTGATGGCGCCGATGGATATGGAGGCGGCGAGGATGACGCCTCGCCGCGACCCGCGCCTTCTTTCGTTAGCGCGCAAGACGTTTGAAGGAGGAAAACCATGACCCGCGTTTCACTCGACGATGCCGACGTCCGGATTCTGGGATTTCTTCAGGAGGATGCGACGCTCTCGGTCGCGGCCGTCGCCGCCAAGGCCAATATGTCGCAGAATGCTTGCTGGCGGCGGATCAAGCGGCTCGAGGAAAGCGGGGTGATCTCGCGGCGCGTCACGATCCTCGACGCCAGTGCGCTCGGTCTCGACCTTACGGTCTTCGTGAGCCTGCGCGCTTCCGAGCATAGCGAAGCCTGGCTCGAGATGCTCAATTCGGCAATCCGCGATATTCCGGAGGTCGTCGAATTCTACCGCATGACCGGCGACGTCGACTATCTGCTCAAGCTCAGGGTCGAGAACATGGCCGCCTATGACGCGGTCTATCGGCGCATCATCCGTTCGATCCGGCTCACCGATGTAAGCTCGGCCTTCTCGATGGAAGAAATCAAGTTCACCACCGCGCTGCCGCTCACGGCGCGCCCGTCCTGACCTTCAGTACGGGCGCGGCGCGTTAGCGCGCGTAGCGCTTGCCGAGTTCGGTCGCGCGCGACGTCAGCGGCTGTTCCTTGCCCGCGATGAAGATCGCGGTCGGCTGGGTGAGCGGCTCGAGCGGATCGCCGTCCCAGATCACGATGTCGGCTGCCTTGCCGGGTGCGATCGAACCCATCTGGTCGGCGACGCCGAAGATGCGGGCGGGTGCGAGCGTGAGCGCCTCGATGCCTGCGGCATAGTGCAGCCCGCGCGATACGGCGAGGCCGGCATTATAGCGCATCTCGCGGACGCGGTGGCCGGCGTCGTTGCCGCCGATCGCAATCTCGACCCCCGCTGCCTTCAGGATCGACGCGTTCTGGAGCGAGGCACCGAGCATGTCGAAGTTCGCGGGGATGTTCGAGGTCGGATTGATGAGCACGGGGACCTTCGCCGCCGCGATTTCGTCGGCGACGCGCCAGGCTTCCTCGGCGCCGGACAGGATGATCTTGAGCTTGTAGTCGCGCGCCAGCTTCAGCACCTGCTGGATGTCGGCGGCGCGGTGGACGACGACGATCAGCGGCATCGTGCCAGCGAGCACGGGCTTCAGCGCCGCGACATCGGCCTGCGAGAGCTCGAACGGATATTCGTCGCGCGGCGCCTGACGCGCGAGATCGAAAATCTGGCGAAGCTGCACGAATTCGGCAGCGCGCGAGCCGCCGATGCGCGCGGCGCCATCCTCGCCAAGCTCGAGCATCATGCCGACCCCGGGTCGATGGAGGATAGCCGCGCCCTCGCCGAGCGAGATCAGCGCCGCCTTGCCCGCGAAGGGCAGTTCGCGTTCCTTGTCGCTGTCGTCATAGTCGGGCATCACGACCGCATGGGTGACGCCGCCGAGCCGCGCGATAGGTATGAGCGTCGACGCCGGGTTAAGCCCGTACTGGACGTCGAACGAGGCGCTGATCCCCGAATTATGCGTCTTGTTGTCGACCGAACCATCGACCGAGCTGACCTCGAGGAGGCCGAGCGCGGTGTTCACCGCGATGAGCCCCGGAGTGACCGTCGCGCCCTTGGCGTCGATCGTGCGCACGCCCGACGGGACGGCGATATTGGCGCCGGCGGCGGCGATGCGCCCCTCGCGCACGAGGACCGTGCCATTCTCGACCTCGCCGACGGGGCCGGGGGTCAGAAGATGCGCGTTGGTGATCGCGAAGGTCTGCGCTGCGACCGGTGAAGCGGTCGCAGCGAGGGCCAGGGCGAGGCCTGTGAAAACTGGGAGCCGTCGTTGCATCTCATTCCTCCCCGACCGGTTGGCCGATTTCAAAATCGCTTCGGTAGCGCGTGGCGGGATCGCTCGTGTCGAGGACGAGCGCGCCGTCGATGAAGACCTTCTCGGCGATGGCGTAGACGCTGAAGGGATTCTTGCTCCACAGTACGACGTCGGCCATCTTGCCCGGCTCGAGCGAGCCGGTCTTGTCGGCAATGCCCATGATCTTCGCGGGGTTGATGGTGATCCACTTGATCGCCTCCTCCTGCGGAATGTCGATCCCCGCGCGGCGCCCGGCGGCTATAGCGACCGCGCTTTCGACGTTGAGACGCTGGATCAGCCTTTGCTCGTCCGAGTGGATCGCAACGCAGACGCCCGCCTTGCTCAGGATCGCGGCATTTTCCTCGATCGCGTCATAGGCTTCCATCTTGAAGCCCCAGCGCGTCGCCCAGGTCGCGACGCAGACATCGTCGGCGACGAGCAGGTCGGCGATCTTGTAAGCCTCGACCGCATGGTGAA
This sequence comes from Sphingopyxis sp. BE235, assembly GCF_031457175.1. Classification (NCBI taxonomy): domain Bacteria; kingdom Pseudomonadati; phylum Pseudomonadota; class Alphaproteobacteria; order Sphingomonadales; family Sphingopyxidaceae; genus Sphingopyxis; species Sphingopyxis sp. BE235. The sequence continues at coordinate 357,578 of NZ_JAVDWC010000004.1, read as the reverse complement.
AGGCGCGCGTCTTGTAGCCGAACTCGTGGCCAACATCGAGCATCACCGCCATTTCGTCGGCGCGGTAGCAATGGTTCTGAACGAGGATGTCGCCCTTCAGCACGCCTGCGAGCGTTTCGAGCCCGAGGTCGCGCTTGGGCGCCTCGCCGCCTTCGCCGCGCGCGCGCTTCTTTTCATAGGCATCGACCTTGCGGCCATATTCGGCGGCATCGATCCAGGCGCGGCGGAAGCCCGCGACTTCGCCCATGCGCGTGGCGGGGGCGCGGCCGCGGCTGCCGTAGCGACCTTTCGGATTCTCGCCGCATGCCATTTTCAGCGTGTAGGGCGCGCCAGGGAATTTCATCTGCTGGACGGTGACCGCGGGCACATTCTTCACGCTGACGCCGCGGCCGCCGAAGAGGTTGGCCGAACCCGGCAGAATGAGGAGGCTCGTCACGCCGCCGGCGCGGGCCTTCGTGAATACCGGGTCCTGCGGCCAGATCGAATGCTCGGCCCAGACATGCGCGGTGTAGGGATCGATATTTTCGTTGCCGTCGGCGTGACCCTGGACGCCGGGCGCCGGGAAGACGCCGAGGTGCGAGTGGGCGTCGATGATGCCGGGAGTGACCCACTTGCCGCGCCCGTCAATGACGCGCGCGCCTGAGGGAACAGCGACATCGGCGCCGACCGCGACGATCTTGCCTGCCGCCATCAGCACGGTGCCATTGTCGATCCGGGTGCCGGTGCCGGTCAGGATCGAGGCGCCGACGATCGCCGTGTCGGCGGCGGGACGCGGTTGGTAGGTGCTCGCGAACGGTGCGGGCGCCGGCGCTGCCGCCGGTTCCGCGGGCGGCGGCGGGGTGCTGGCGGGACGCGCCGAAGAGGCGTCGGCGGCGCAGCCCGCGAGAAGGGCGAGCGTGGTGCCGAGAAGCGCGGCGCGCACCGCGCGGGGGGTGCGGGCCGGAGAGATGGTGTCGGAGAAATGTCGTGTCACGCCGGGATCACCTTGTGCGAAGGGATGGAATGGGCAGCAATCCGGCCGCCGCGCCGGGGGTGCGCGACGGCCGGACGGGAGGTGCGTCAGAAAGTCTTGCGGACGTTGACGTACCAGTAGCGCGGGATCGGCGAATGAAGCGAACCCATGTAGCCGAAGCCGCTCGAATCAATCGGCGGTTGCGCATTGGTAATGTTGCGAACTCCGACACGCAGTTGGGTTCCATCGGTGAACCCGCCTTTAAGGTCATACTGCACATACAGGCTCGCGGTGGTGTACGCCTTTACGATCAGGTTTTCTCCGCCGATCGAAATGTCGTTGTCGATGACGCTGCCGGTGTAGCTTACAAAGCCGCCAGCCGTGAATTGCCCAAGCTTCCAAGTAAGCGAGGCCGAGCCGCGCCATTTTGGGAAAGCGTCGCGGCGAACCTGATTACCGCCTTCCGGAATGACCGTGTCGATGTTGATGTCGCCCGCCGCGCGCGCATCGAGCAGGACCCGGATGTCTGGGGACACGTCGCGGAAATATTTGAGCAGATAGGCCGCGTTGGCGGACATGGTGAAATCGCCGATTCCCGTGTCGCGAAGCCCGACGTTGAGCCCGAAATCGATCCCGCGCACCGTCTGTGGTTCCAGGTTGCGATACTGGTCGTCGACATATTGCACCCGACCGACCGGTGCGATGCCAGTCCCGGCGAACAATGCGATATCGTCGGCAGTCGGCGCCAGGCGGACCACGGTGGGATCGCTCGACCCCTGAAGGCGGAGGAGATAATCGCTGATGAGCGCGTTGCCTTCGCCGAATACGCCGACGATGCCCTTCTGCTTGACCTGCCAATAGTCCACCGTGAAGGTGGTGCGGAGTCGGCCGGTATTGAAGGCTGGCGGCTGGAGCACAGTACCGACCGTCCAGGTGGTCGAGGTTTCCGGCTTCAGGTCGGGGTTGCCCGCGCGCCGTCCGGTGGTGACAAAACCTTGGGCGCAAGCGTCGAAGCTGGTGATGCGGCCCGCGCGCAAATCGGCCTCGCAGCGGATATAATCGGTCCGCGTATTGCCGCGTGTGATGATCGTTGCCTTGGTCTGCTCGAGGTTCGGCGCGCGGAAGCCTTGCGCCCACGAGCCGCGGATTCGCCAGCCATCGAAGAGGTCCCAAGCGGCGGCCACCTTGGGTTTCGCGATGCTGCCGAAATCCGAATAATGCTCGTAGCGGCCCGCCAGCTGTAGCTCGAGGCTGCGAATGAGCGGAACATTCATTTCGGGCGCGATCAGTGGCACGGCCAGTTCGGAGTAGGCAGCGAAAACCGTGCGCGAGCCCTTGGTGTCGGGGGTTGGACTGACACCGAACAAATCGGATGGTTGGACAATTCCGGTGACCGTGTCTGTCCAGGTGATTGTTCCATCGACGCGCTCGTCGCGGTCGTCGAGATAGGAATCGCGACGCAGCTCAAAGCCAAGCGCCATGCCGACGTTGCCGGCGGGCAACGTCAGAAGATCGGCCTTCGACGCCCGAAAATCCCACTGCGCCAGCGTAGATTTGCCCGCGCGAACCGTCTTGATCGCGATAGCGTCGAGAGCGGTCTGATTGCTAGGTGTCGTGTCAGGACCGGTCGGATTGGTCGCGCTGCCGCCATTGAACGGATTATAGGCATCGGGCGTCGATAGCGCGAGACTTTGCTGGAGAAGCGTGGCGCTGATCCCATCCTGAACATCGCGGACCGTTGCTTGCGAATAGAGCGCCGCCGTCTCCCAATTGAAACCGAGCGCCTCGCCGCGAAGCCCGAGCAATGCCCGGAACTGGCGGTTGGTGACATCGACGACGGTTGGTCCCATGTCCACAAAACGATAGCTTGTGATCGTCACCGGCAGGCCGGCGGCGGGCGCGTCGATCCCCGCGAGGCGGTTCGGGTTTAACGTGCCATTGGCGAAGGTAACGGGGCCAAAGGGGTTCCAGTAGTTGGACGCCGGCACCGTCATCTGGATCGAACCGATCGAGAAGACGCTGTCCTGGATGCTCCGCGTCTTGGCATAATAATAGCCGGCCTCGCCGAAGACGGTCAGATTGTCGCTGAGGTCATAGTGGCCGTTCGCGAACACGTTGACACGATCCAGCCGGGGAATAATCGAAAGCGGATAATTGGCTTGGGCGTCCCACCTCGTGTTGCGATCAGCGCCGGTCGTTGCACGCGTCGCATCATCGATACAGATCCCGCCGCCCAGATCGGCCGAGCAGCCGCCATTTGCGGTCGGCTGGATCGAAAACACCCCGCCCGTGGTCGTGATATTGGTCGTTCCGCGGCGTACGCGAACGCCGGTGGTGAAATTGCCCCACTGGGACAAAGTGCTGGTGTCGTCCAAGCTGTTCGAGCCTGCGAACACTGTCCCCGCGAAATCGTCGAAGAAGCGGTGATCGGATGTCGCGGTATAATCCTGGTCCTGTGAGGACAGCGCCGTGCGGTTGGTGTAGTTGAACAGCAGCGAAATATTGCCGCGATTCTCGGCGAAGTCGGTGCCGAGATAACCTGAGCCGTTGAATTCGCGCAGCCCCGTTCCCTCTGCTCCGCCATATTGGACCGACAAACCGCCGCCGTTCACATTGTCGCGAAGGATGGTGTTGACCACGCCCGCCACCGCGTCGGTGCCATAGAGGGCTGCCGCGCCGTCGCGGAGTACTTCGACGCGCTGGATACCGAAGACCGGGATTGAGTTGCTATTATAGGTGATGACCGGCGCCAGCGACGTGCTCGCCTGGCTGCTTGGGTGCTGCACAAGCCGGCGCCCGTTGAGCAGGACCAGCGTGTTGCCGACTCCCAGTCCGCGCAGGTCGATGGAGCCGACGTCGCCGCGCGCGAAATTGCTGCTCGTCTGACCATTGCTGCTGTTGAACGACTGGTCGCTCATTTGCGGGATCGATCGCAACAGTTCGTCGCCCGACACCGCAGCGGTCGCCGCAATCTCGTCCTCGCCGACCACGGTCACGGGCAAGGCTTCGGTGATCTTGGTGCCAGCGATGCGACTGCCGGTCACGACGATTTCTTCGCCGCGGGGAGCCGATTGCGGCTCGGTCGCGGCCTGGGTCTCCGCCGCCTGTTCCTGGGCGGCCGCGGTTTGTGCGGCGATCATTCCGATCAGCGATGCTGCGGCGAGAATATGCTTGCGGTAGTTCGAATATGTGCGGTTCGTCATGCCATGTCCCCTTGTTTCGACCCGATCGGCGCGTCGTCCTCCGTGCGGCGGATGGATTTTTCCTCCATCTCGTCTCGCTTTGACGCAAGTTATCGACATATCCCCATCAGCATTGGCGCAGAAAATTACAACCCTTTGCGCTACAGCGAAATTTTCCAGTTTCCGCCGCCTGTCACCGTTCAGGCCAGCTCGATCACCGCATCGACCTCGACCGCGAAGTTGAACGGCAGACGGTAAACGCCGATCGCCGAGCGGGCATGTTTTCCGGCTTCGCCGAAGACATCGACGATGAGGTCCGAGCAGCCGTTCATCACCGTCGGAATCTCGTAGAATTCCGCGCCGGCCTGGACATAGCCGCCGAGCCGGAGGACGCGTGCGACGCGGTCGAGGTCGCCGTCCGCAGCCGCCTTGAACTGGGCGATGAGGTTGATCGCGCAGAGCCGCGCGGCGATGATGCCGTCGGCAAGGCTGCAGTCGGCGCCGACCGTTCCCTTGATCCCGCCACTGGCATGGGTTGAGAGCTGGCCCGAGATCTGGACGATGTTGCCCGACCGGGTCGACGACACATAGTTGGCGACGGGCGGGCAGACCTGGGGCAGTTCGATCCCGAGACTGGCGAGACGGCTTTCGATACGAGACATATTCACTCCTTGGTTGCGAGAGAGGGTAGTTGTTCGGTGGGTACGGGCTCGCCGGCAGCCGCTTCGCGCGCCATTCTGCGGCCTTCCCAGTGGTCGATGACGGCGGCAGCGACCGAATTGCCGACGACGTTGGTCGCCGAGCGGCCCATGTCGAGCAGATGGTCGACCGCGAGGATCAGGAGCAGCCCGGCCTCGGGCAGTTTGAAGTAGGCGAGTGTCGCCGAGATCACGACGAGCGAGGCACGCGGGACGCCCGCCATGCCTTTCGACGTCACCATGAGCAGGAGCAGCATCGTGATCTGCTGGCCGATACTCATGTCAATGCCATAGGCCTGCGCGATGAAGAGCACCGCGAAAGTGCAATACATCATCGAGCCGTCGAGATTGAAGCTGTAGCCCAGCGGCAGGACGAAGGAGACGATGCGGCGGTTGACGCCCTGCTTCTCGAGCTCCTCCATCGTCTTCGGATAGGCGGCTTCCGAGCTGGCGGTCGAAAAGGCGAGGAGCACCGGAGTGCGGATGCCGCGGAACAGTCCGAAGGCGCGCGTGCCGATGATCGCGAGCGCGGCGAGGAAAAGCACAAGCCAGAGCGCGCCGAGCGAGAGATAGAAGCCCGAGACGAAGCCCGCATAGGTCACGAGGACGCCGGGGCCCTGCGTCGCGACGGTCGAGGCGAGCGCGGCGAAGATTGCGACCGGGGCGGTCTTCATCACGAAGCCGGTTACCTTGAGCATGATCGCGGCGACCTGCTCGACGAGGGCGAGCACGGCGGGAGCCTTGTCGTCGATGGCGGCCACCGCCGAGCCGACGAGGACCGAGAAGACGACGATCTGGAGGATCTCGTTCTCGGCCATCGCCTGGACGATCGATTGCGGGATGAGGTGGGTGACGAATTGCTTGAGCGAGAAGTCGCCGGTCGCGACGAGGCCTTCAGCGCCGGTTGTCGGCAGGTCGAGCGCGAGGCTCGCGCCCGGCTGGAGCAGGTGGACCATGACGAGCCCGATCGAGAGCGACACGATCGAGGCCCCGATGAACCAGCCCATCGTCTTCGCGCCGACGCGGCCGATCGCGGCGGCGTCTTCCATATGCGCGATCCCAGCAACGAGGGTCGCGAAGACGAGCGGCGCGATGATCATCTTGATGAGCCGCAGAAAGAGGTCGGTAAGGATCGAGAGATTGTCGGCGATTTCGGCGGCTCTTGCGGCCGGGTAATGCGAATTCACGAACCAGCCCGCCGCAATCCCGGCGACCATGGCGAAGATGAGGATGAAGGCGAAAGCTCTGTTCATGACTGTCCCGTTCCGGCTTCGCCCCGGCCGGGGCGTACAGGAAGCAGAGACGCAAGTGCGGCGCGGTTCCGCAGCAGCAATGCGGTCGACAAGCGCATATTGTTGCGACATGGCGGGCGCGGACCGAACAGGCTGGTGGGGATATCTACCGCCGCTGCGTCAAAGCAGGGCAGGGCGACAATCAGACAATCGAGGAGACGCGCGTGGCCAGTTTTCGGAAGATGATCGTAGCGGGAACGGCGCTCGCCGCCGGGCTTGGCTGGGCGAGCCAGTCGGTACTCGCCGAACCGGGCGGCGAGCTGGTCGCGATCACCGGCGCGACGATCTTCGATGCCACGGGCAAGGATCCCTATCGCGGCACCGTCGTCGTGCGGGGTGGCCGGATCGATGCGGTCGGAGCTGACGTCAAGGCTCCCAAGGGCGCGAAGATAGTGCGTGCCGACGGCAAGGCGCTGCTCCCGGGCTTCATCGACGTCCATACGCACTGGTCGCCGTCGGGCTCGCCCGCCGCGCTGCCGCAAATCGCCAACGCTTACCTCTCGAGCGGCGTGACGACCGTGAACGACTTCCACCAGCAGCCCGAAGCCTTCGCGCCGCGCCGCGCCTGGCTCGCCGACATCTACGCGCCGCACGTCAACTTCGTCGCGCGCATGAGCACGCCGGGCGGCCACGGCGCCGACTGGGGTGACACCAATACCACCAAATGGGTCGCGACCGCCGAGAGCGCGCGGCGCGAGGTGCAGGCGCTCCAGCCCTATCGCCCCGACTATATCAAGGCTTTCGCCGACGGCTGGCGCTACGGCCAGCTGCCCGAGGAAACCTCGATGAACGTCGAGACCCTCGCCGCACTCGCCGACGAGGCGCACAAGCATGGCCAGCGCGTGCTCACTCATACGGTGACCGTCGAACGCGGCAAGCTCGCCGCCGACGCCGGCATCGACGTGATCGCGCACAGCATCCAGGACGGCGTGCTCGATGCCGACGCGATCGCCCGGATCAAGAAGGCGGGCACCTTCTACGCCCCGACGCTCGCCATCTATCAGCTGAAGCCCGACGAGATCGGCCCCGGGCGCAAGGACGATGCCGCGACGCGCCTGCGCATTCGCAAATATGGCTTCGCCGAAGAGAATGTCCGCAATCTCCACGCGGCCGGCGTCACGATCGCGGTCGGGACCGACGCGGGGATCGGCGGTGCGAAGCACGGCGTCTCGACGCTCCAGGAAATGGAATTGCTCGTTGCGGCTGGCCTCACGCCGAAGGCGGCGCTGCTCGCGGGCACGTCGAATAGCGCGCTCGCGCTCGGACTTTCGGCCGACCGCGGCACGATCGAGAAGGGCAAGCGCGCCGATCTTGTGCTCATCGACGGCAAGCCGTGGGAAGCGATCGGCGATGTCGAGAAGATCGACCGTGTTTTCGTCGACGGCAAGCTCGTCCATGGCGCCGGGGTGAAGCTGCCCGCGGGCAACCTCGCCACGACGCTCCCGGCGTTGCCCGCTGAGGCGCTGATCGACGATTTCGAACGCGCCGATGGACGGAGCTCGCTCGACACGCTCCGCCTCACCGACATGGATGGCGGCGTCGAGCGTTCCTCGGTGGTCACCAACCGCGTGACCCACGCGGGCGGCGACGGCTCGGCGCTTGCCTTCGCGGTGCAGATGTCGCTCAAGGACAAGCCCGAGGGCGGCATCCTCGTGCCCTTGAGCCGTGGTTCGGTCCGTCCGGTCGATGCGCGCAAGTTCGCAGGCGTCCGGCTCGATATGCGCGGCGCCGGCCGCTATCTCCTCGTGGTCAACACGCTCGCAGGCGAATTCACCGCGCCGATCGAAGCGAAGGAAGGCTGGTCCGAGCTGCGCGTGCCCTTCTCCGCGCTCGTGGCGACGCGCCCCGGCCGCGGCGATGCGCCGTCCTGGCGCGGCGACGATCTCGTGCAGGTCGGTGTCGTCGTCCAGCGCGAGGCGGGCGCAAGTTCATGGGGCGAAATCGACAATCTTCGCTTTTACTGATTCCCGCGCGGCGCCGCTTACGGCGGTCTGCCGCAAAGCGAGCGATCCTTGCTCCATCCGTGTCAGACTCGGTTGGGCAATATAGGAGTGGGGTAAACTCGTTTCGCTGCGTCTCTTTCTATTGAGAGCGGATGCATTTGCTCAGAATCGCGCGTCCGCTGTTCCTGGAAGGAGTATTCGCTGATCATGGAGGAGGACCGGGCTGCATGGACTTTAGCAGCGGATGTCCCGCTCGCGGCTGCACGGCATCAGCTTATGTCGATAGCGAAAGATACGGCGGCGGTGCGCGGCTTCTTCGATCCCGAGACCTCGACGATCAGCTATTTGGTCCATGATCGGCGCACGAAGCGCGGCGCGGTGATCGACAGTGTGCTAGACTATGACGCAGCTGCCGGGCGTACCTCGACCGCCTCGGCCGAAGCGATCATGGAGTATGTCCGCGCCGAGGGCATCGCGATCGACTGGCTTTTGGAGACCCACGCGCATGCCGATCATCTCTCGGCAGCAGCTTGGATCAAGGAAAGGCTCGGCGGCGCGATCGCGATCGGCGAGCATATCCGGGACGTTCAGGCTGTGTTCGGCGACATCTTCAACGCCGGACCCGAATTTCGCCGTGATGGCTCGGATTTCGATCGTCTCTGGTCCGATGGCGACCGTTTCGCAATTGGCGAACTGCCAGTTACCGTGCTCCATGTTCCCGGTCATACGCCAGCTTGTGTTGCTTATGTGATCGGCGATGTGGTGTTCGTCGGCGACACGATGTTCATGCCCGATTACGGCTCGGCGCGCGCTGATTTTCCGGGCGGCGATGCTGTTTTTCTGTTCCGGTCGCTCCGCCGCATCCTTGAGCTCCCCGGCGATACGCCGCTCTTCATGTGCCACGACTATCTGACCGCGGAGCGGCAGGAGCACCGCTGGCAAACGACCGTCGCCGAGCAGCGTGCCGCAAACGTCCACGCGCGCGATGGTATCTCCGAAGACGAGTTCGTCGCTCGCCGCCGCGCGCGCGATACCGAACTCGCGATGCCTCGGCTGCTGCTGCCTTCGATACAGGTCAATATGCGGGCGGGGCGCTTGCCGCCCGCGGAGGACAATGGCGTCGCCTATCTCAAGATACCGATCGATCGGCTGTGAGCGCCGACACCTTTCCCCGAATGGAGAAACAATGACCATCAGGAGCCTGACCCCAGCACTCAGCGTGTCGCCGCAGATCGACCCGGCCGATGTCGTCGCGCTCGCCGCGTCGGGGTTCCGCTCGATCGTCTGCAATCGCCCCGATGGCGAGGAAGCAGGGCAGCCGACGGCAGCGGCGATCGCCGCTGCTGCAGAGGCGCACGGCCTTCGCTTCGTGCATATTCCCGTCATGTCGGGCGGGATCGATGAAGGCGATGTCGCCACAATGGCCCGAGCGCTCGCCGACCTCCCGGCGCCGGTTCTGGCCTATTGCCGCTCAGGCGCGCGCTCCGAGCAGCTTGCCGGTATGGCGTCGGCGCGCGGCGCCGATGGTAGTGTCGCGCATTATGATATCATCGTGATCGGTGGCGGCAGCGCGGGGATCGCGACCGCAGCGAGCATCCTGCGCCGCCGTCCCGGGGTGTCGATCGCGATCGTCGAGCCATGCGCGGATCATTATTACCAGCCCGGGTTCACGATGGTCGGCGGCGGCATTTTTGCGGCCGAGGCAACCCGGCGCGACGAAGCGGGGCTGATCCCAGCAGGCGCCGAATGGGTCCGCGGCGCGGCGGCATCCTTCGATCCCGCGAGCGACCGGGTGACGCTCGCCGATGGGCGCGTGCTCGGCTATCGCGCGCTCATCGTCTGTCCGGGGCTCAAGCTCGACTGGGACGCGATCCCAGGGCTCGCCGGAGCGCTCGGCGCGGACGGCGTAACGTCCAACTATCGATACGATCTTGCGCCCTATACCGACCGTCTGGTGCGCCGTTTTCGCGGCGGCCGTGCACTGTTCACCCAGCCGCCGATGCCGATCAAATGCGCGGGCGCCCCGCAGAAGGCGATGTATCTCTCGTGCCACCGCTGGGAGCGCGCCGGGTTGCTCGGGCAGGCCGAGGTGCAGTTCCATACGGCGACGCCGTCGCTGTTCGGGGTCGCCGCCTATGTGCCTGCGCTCGAAGCCTATATCGCGCGCTACGCCGTCGATCTGCAGCTAGAATCGCGTCTCGTGTCGATCGACGGGCCGGCAAAAGTCGCGCTCTTCGAGCAGCGTCGCGGCGACGCCGTCCGCCGGGTCGAGGAACGCTTCGACATGATCCATGTCGTCCCGCCGCAGGTCGCCCCCGAATTTATCGCATCGAGCCCGCTCGCGGCGCCCTCCGGCTTCGTCGCGGTCGACGAGGCGACGCTCCGCCATAGTGTGTACGCCAATGTCTTCGCGCTCGGGGATGTCGCTGCAACCACCAACGCCAAGACTGCGGCCGCCGCGCGCAAACAGGCGCCTGTCGTGGCGCTCAACGCGCTCGCCGCGCTCGATGGCGCTCCGCCAGTGGCAGCTTATGACGGTTATGGGAGCTGCCCGCTGACCGTCGAAGCGGGGAAGATCGTCCTCGCCGAATTCGGCTATGGCGGGAAATTGCTCCCGACCTTTCCCAAATGGATGATCGAGGGCACGCGGCCGTCGCGCATCTCCTGGCTGCTCAAGGAAAAGATTCTACCGCCGGTCTACTGGCACGGCATGCTGCGCGGCCGCGAGTGGCTCGCGGCGCCGGCGCCGATCGGTTCGGGGGCGTGACGCTCGACACGCTTCAATATCTGCTCGGCGGCCTGTCGGGCGGCATCGTCGGCTTCACCCTCGGCCTTGTCGGCGGTGGCGGCTCGATTCTCGCAGTGCCGCTGATGGTCTATCTCGTCGGGGTCGCGAGCCCGCATGTAGCGATCGGGACGAGCGCGCTCGCGGTTGCCGCCAACGCGGCCTCGGGGCTCGCGCAGCATGCACGCGCCGGGACGGTCAAATGGCGCTGCGGCTTTCTCTATGCGGGGAGCGGCATCGTCGGCGCGCTCGCAGGCTCGACCATCGGCAAGGCGATCGACGGGCAGAAACTGCTCTTCCTCTTCGCGTTGCTGATGCTCGTCGTAGGCGTGCTGATGCTGCGCGGGCGAGACAATCCCGGCATCGAGGGGGCCGCCTGCAATCGCCATAATGCGCCGAAAGTGCTCGGCTATGGTCTCGGCACCGGGGGCTTTTCGGGATTTTTCGGTATCGGCGGCGGGTTCCTGATCGTGCCTGGGCTGATCGCCTCTACGAAGATGCCGATCCTCAACGCGGTCGGCACCAGCCTCGTCGCGGTCACCGCCTTCGGGCTGACCACGGCGCTGAGCTATGCGGTGTCGGGATTGATCGACTGGCCGCTGGCCGCAGTCTTCATCGCCGGGGGACTCGCCGGCGGTATCGCCGGGACACGCGCCGCGCGTCAATTATCGAGCCGGGGGGCGCTGACCGCGATCTTCGCCGGCCTTATCTTCACGGTCGCAGCCTATATGCTCGTCAGGAGCGCGAGCGCTCTTTTCGCGACCGCGGGCGGTTGAGGTTCCTGCCGCCCGCCGCCACCGTCTATTTCATCTTTTCAATCCGCGTGATCGTTCCCGCCTTGCCGTTCCAGTCGAGCTCGAAACTCACCCGGTCTCCGACCGCCAGACCTTCCAGCAGCTTCTGCGGCGCGGCGAAGCCCATCGTCATCGCCGGCCAATCGAGTTCGGCGATCGCGCCATGATCGAGGGTGACCTCCCCGGCCGCGGTGTCGATTGCGGTCACGCTTCCCGTGCCCTTGCCGTGCCTGGTTTCGGCCGGCATCGCCATGGCGCCGACATCCTTCGCGGGCGCGGCCGCGTCTTCGGCCGGTTTCGAGGTTTCGCCTTGCTGGCCGCAAGCGGCAAGTCCTGCGGTGAGCGCGAGGCCCAGCGCGAATGTGACAGATTTCTTCATGTCGCTTCTCCTTCGGGTTGAATGGGATTTGCCGCGCGTCTCCGCATGAGCAGATAGGCGGCGGGAATGATGAACATCGACAAGAGCGGCGCGGTGAGCATGCCGCCGACCATCGGCGCTGCGATCCGGCTCATCACCTCCGAACCCGTCCCGGTCCCGACGAGGATCGGGAACAAGCCGGCGAGGATGACTGCGACGGTCATCGCCTTGGGCCGCACGCGCAGCAGCGCACCGTCACGGACCGCGGCCTTGATGTCGCCGTCGTCGCGGGCGGCGAGCGCCTGTTTGAGATAGATAAGCATCACGACCCCGAACTCGGCGGCGACGCCAGCGAGCGCAATGAACCCGACTGCGCTCGCAACCGACTGGTTATAGCCGAGCAGATAGAGCAGCCACAGGCCGCCGGTGAGCGCGAAGGGCAAGCTTGCCATAATGAGTAAAGCCTCGTCCCAGCGGCGGAAGGTCAGATAGAGCAGGACTAAGATGATCGCGAGCGTGACCGGCACCACGATCTTCATCCGTTCGGTCGCGCGGACGAGGAACTCGAACTGTCCAGTGTAGGAGACGCTGACGCCCGGCGGCAGCTTGACGTCGCGCTCGATAGCCTGCTGCATGTCCTGCACCAGCCCCTGCAGGTCGCGGCCGCGGCTGTCGACATAGATCCAGGTTACCGGACGCCCATTCTCGCTGCGCAGCATCGGCGGGCCGTCGCTCACCTTCACGCTGGCGACGGTGCCGAGCGTGATTTGCTGGCGCGAAGGCGTCAGGATCGGCAGGCTAGCGAGTTCGCCGATACTGTCGCGCAGCTCGCGCGGATAGCGGACGCTGATCGGGTAGCGCGCGAGCCCCTCGATGGTCTGGCCGATCGTCTCGCCGCCGATCGCGCCGGAGACGATGGACTGCACGTCGGCGACATTGAGGCCGTAGCGCGCCGCCGCGGCGCGATCGATGTCGACATCGATATAGCGCCCGCCGGTCAGCCGTTCGGCCAGCGCCGAGGCGACGCCGGGCACGGTCTTCACGACCGTTTCGATGCGTTTGGCGGTCTGGTCGATCGCCGCCAGATCCGATCCCGCGACCTTGATACCTACCGGGCTCTTGATCCCGGTCGCGAGCATATCGATGCGGTTGCGGATCGGGGGAATCCAGAAATTGGCGAGCCCCGGAACGCGGACGCGCGCATCGAGTTCCTCGACCAGCTTTTCCTCGGTCATGCCGGGACGCCATTGCTCTTTCGGTTTGAAGCGGATCGTCGTTTCGAACATCTCTAGGGGCGCCGGGTCGGTCGCGGTGTCGGCGCGCCCTGCTTTGCCGAACACGCTCTCGACCTCGGGCACCGTCTTGATCAGCCGATCGGTTTGCTGGAGCAGGCTCGACGCGCGCGCCGCTGAAATGCCGGGAAGCGCCGAGGGCATGTAGAGCAGGTCGCCTTCGCGCATCTGCGGCATGAACTCGCCGCCGATCTGGGTCATCGGCCACTGGCTGGTGGCGAAGACGAGGCCGGCGATCGCGAGCGCCTTTTTGGGGCGGGCCAGCACCCAGTCGAGTGCCGGCCGATAGGCGTGGGTCAGCCAGCGATTGATCGGATTGGCCTGTTCGGCGGGGATCCGGCCGCGGATCAGCCAGCCCATCAGCACCGGAACCAGCGTGATCGAGAGTATCGCGGCCGCGGCCATCGCATAGGTTTTGGTGAATGCGAGCGGCGCGAAGAGTCGCCCTTCCTGGCCCTCGAGCGTGAAGATCGGGATGAACGAGAAGGTGATGATGAGGAGGCTGAGGAAGAGCGCCGGCCCAACTTCGGCGGCGGCCTCGGTGATCACGCGCCAGCGTTCGGCGCCCTTCAAGTCCTCGCCCGGATGATCGCGCTCCCAATGTTCGAGATGCTTGTGGGCATTTTCGATCATCACCACGGCTGCGTCGACCATCGCGCCGACCGCGATCGCGATGCCGCCCAGCGACAGGATATTGGCGTTGAGCCCCTGCAGCCGCATGACGATAAAGGCGATGAGGATGCCGAGCGGCAAGGTCAGGATCGCGACCAGCGCCGAGCGCGCGTGCCAGAGGAAGAGCGCGCAGACGAGCCCGACGATGATGAACTCTTCGACGAGCTTCGAGGTCAGATTGTCGACCGCGCGGTCGATCAGCCCCGAACGGTCGTAAGTGGTGACGATCTCGACCCCGGGCGGCAGGCTGCGCTTGAGCTCGGCGAGCTTGGTGCGGACGCCGTCGATAACCTCGCGGGCATTCTTGCCCTCTCGCATGACGATCACGCCGCCCGCGACCTCACCCTCGCCGTTGAGCTCGGCGATACCGCGCCTTGTGTCGGGGCCGATCTGGACCGTTGCGACGTCGCCCACCGTAACCGGAATTCCGCCGCTTGCAGTGCGGAGAGGAACCGCGCGAAAGTCGTCGAGCGACTTCAGATAGCCGCTCGCGCGGACGATATATTCGGCTTCGGCGAGTTCGAGGCTGCCGCCGCCGCTTTCCTGGTTGGCGCGCTTGAGGGCGTCTGCCACCTCCGGCGCGGTCACCCCGAAGGCGGCGAGCTTCTGCGGATCGACGATGATCTGATATTGGCGCACCATGCCGCCGATGCTCGCGACCTCGGCGACGCCAGGGACCGATTTGAGTTCGAAGCGGAGGAACCAGTCCTGCAGGCTGCGCAGTTCGGCGAGATCGTGGCGGCCGCTCTTGTCGACCAGCGCATATTCATAGATCCAGCCGACCCCGGTTGCGTCGGGGCCGAGGCTCGCGCGTGCGCCCTCGGGGAGGCGGCTTTGCACCTGGCTCAGATATTCGAGGACGCGGCTGCGCGCCCAATAGGGATCGGTGCCGTCGTTGAATAGCACATAGACGAAGCTGTCGCCGACGAAGCTATAGCCGCGCACGACGCGCGCTCCGGGCACGGAGAGCATCGTCGTCGTGATCGGATAGGTGACCTGATCCTCGACGATCCGCGGTGCCTGGCCCGCATAAGTGGTGCGGATGATGACTTGAACGTCCGAGAGATCAGGCAGGGCATCGACCGGCGTCGTGCGGACCGCGGCGATCCCGAGCAGCGTCAGGATCAGTGCCGCCGCGACGACAAGTCCGCGCGCCGCGACCGAGGCGCGAATGATCTTCGCGATCATTGCGCAGGCTCCAGCGGGCGCACGGTGAGACCGGTCAGGCTCGCTTCGGAATCGAGCAGGAACTGACCCGACGCGACGACCTTCTCGCCGGGTGCGAGCCCCCGCAATATCTCGGTCTTGCCGCCGCCTTCGCGCCCAGCGACCACTTCGGCAGGATGATAGCGACCGTCGCCCTTCTCGAGCATCACGATGCTGCGCGTGCCGGTGCGGATCACCGCTTCGCTCGGCACCAGCAGCGCCGGTTTGGCATCGCCGCCGAGCGCTACCGCCGCGAACATTCCGGGGCGGAGACGCCCGCCGCGATTGGCGAGTTCAATGCGCACCGTCAGAGTCCGACTGTCGGCGGTCGTCGTCGGCAGGATCGCCACGACCCTGCCGGCGAAGCTCTCGCCGGGAAAGGCGGTAAGGGTCGCCGTCGCCCGCTGGCCGATGTTGACCAACCCGGCCTGCGCTTCGGGTAGCGCCGCGTTGAGCCATACCGTGCCGAGCCCCGAAATTTCGGCGAGCGTCTGCCCCGTGGCGAGCGTGACGCCCGCGCGCGCATTAAGTGTCTGGACGACGCCGCCGATCGGCGCGCGTATCGTCAGCCTGCCGCCGGTTCGTCCGGTCCGGTCGACCTCGGCAATCACCCCTTCGGGCATGCCCATCAGCCGCAGCCGCTGGCGTGCCGCTGAAGTGAGGTCTGGGCGTCCGAGTTTCTTGACGCTCAGATATTCGGTCTGGGCGCCGCCCCATTCGGGCAATTGCAGGTCGGCGATCGGCGTGCCGGCGCCGATGACGTCGCCGGGCGCGAGGCGATAGACGCGCTCGACGAAGCCGCCCGAGCGCGCCTGGACGATGGCGACGTCGCGCTGGTTGAAATCCACACTGCCATTGACGTCGAAGGTCGCCGCCAGACTGCCCATTTCGGCCGCGACGACGCGTATTCCGAGGCTCTGCCTCGCGGCCGGATCGACCGTGATGCCGGGGCCGGTGCCAGAACCGCCAGCCTCATCGGCATATTTAGGCTCGAGCTGCATATCCATGAAGGGCGACTTGCCGGGCTTGTCGAACTTCTGGTTCGGAAACATCGGGTCGTAATAATAGAGGATCTTGCGGCTGTCGGCCGGGGTTCCCCCCGGCGCATGGCTGTCCCCGCGCTGTCCCAGCCAATAGCCGCCGCCGCCCGCGATCAGCACCGCGGCCAGGATAGCGGCGCGCCACCGCGCCGCTGACGTCGCATCGGTCATCGCCCTGTCTCCCCATAGATAGTGTTGATCCGGATCGCGTCGCGCGCGACCTCGGCTTCGCGCGACAGCGCATCGACTTCGGCCTCTGCCAGCGCGAGTGTCGACAGGAGCGCAGTGCCGAGGTCGAGCTTTCCGGCGGCGTAGCTGACAAGGTCGAGCTCGGCGCGCTTCTTCGCCAGCGGCACCAGCTGCGACCGTGCATTTGTCAACTGCTCGTGGTGCATGCGATGATCGGCTAGATCGGCGTCGAGCGACGCCGCGATGTCGCGCTTGGCGGCTTCGCGGTCGAGGCGCGCGCGTGTCGCTTCGCTGGCGCGGGCGGCGATTTTGGGATCCTGCCGCTTTTTCGAGAAAAATGGCAGATCGATCGTGACCCCGAGCGTGACGAGGTCGCCATAATTGGGCTCGCGACGTCCATAGGCCGCATTGACGCTCCAGTCGGGGCGCTTGTCGGCGCGCGCAAGGCCCGTTTCGGCATCGGCCGCGATGGCGCGAGCGTCGAGCGCCCGCAGCCTTGGCAGGGCGTCGATGCCCGCGCGCAGCGTCGCCTCGTCGACCGTCGGCGGCGGCGGGTCGCCCGCCGTGTCGGCGACGGGGTCGCCGGTGAAACGCGCGAGCTGTGCGCGGGCGCGCGCGATCTCGGCGGCGAGCGCGCTGCGGCGGTCGTTGATCGCGGCGCGAAGCTGATCGGGCTCCAGCGCTTGCGCCGGGCGCGCCGCGCCGCTCGCTAGCCGCGCCGTCACCGTTGCTTGCAAATCCCCGAGACCGGCGTCGAGCAGGTCGAGTTCCTTCAGCCGCTTCTTGGCATAGAAGAGATCGACCCAGGCAAGCGCAGTCGCGAGCCGGACGTCCTGCGCGGTAACTGCCTCGTCGGCGCGGGCGATTCCGATATCGGCCTGCGCGCGCGTCGCGCGTGCGCGTCGCTTGGCGGAGTTCGGGAAATCCTGGCTGACGCCGATGACCTGCATCGTGAAATCGTCGCGATTGAACCGGCCCGCATCGGGACCGGTTACCGGGAAATCCTGGATGGCGAGATTGAGCTTCGGGTCGGGAAGCCGGTCGGCGGCGATTGCCGCCGACCGCGCGGCATCGAGCCCGGCTTCTCGGGCTTGTAATTCGGGCGCTCGCGTTTCCGCCAGCCGAAGCGCATCATCGAGCGACATCGGTTCGGCGTGCAGGGCCGTGGGCAGCGCAAGCACGGCTGCCGCAAAGAAAAGGCGCATGATTTCCCCCTTTTTGGATCGGGCGAGGCCATCCCCGGCGCATAGGCGCCGGGGATGGAGATATTACGCCGCGGGGTGCGCCATGTGGCCGCCGGTCATTTTTTTCATGCAATCGGCCGGATCGGCCTTCATCATGTCGCAGTCGCAGTTGGCCATCTGGGCGGACTTGTCCTTCACCCAGACGCGGACCCGCGAGGTGGTATTGGACTTGTTCGGTCCCGGCACCTGGCGGGTCTGCCATTCATAATGGCCCCCCGGCGCTTCCTGTGCGAAAACGGGAGCGGCAAGCGTTGCGGCCGCGAGTGCGGCAAGAGCAAAAATAGGTTTCATGTCGAATTCCTCGGTTGAAAAGCTAGGAAAGGCGCGCCGGAAGCGCGGTTCGCCTTTTGCAGTTCAGCCGAGGGATAGAGGTGGATCGGGTTCGGGGCCGAATGTTCTGCCAGCGAGCCGCCGGACAGGAAGCGGATCGAGCAAGCCCGGGACATGCGCTTTCGTTTCGAGCGGCATAGCCGGCGATACGACGGCGGGCGGAAGCGCGCAGCCCATCTTGGCAATGCAGTCGAGCGTGAGACCTTGGCAGGGCCTCTTGTCCTGCGACTTGTCGATGCCCATCATCTCCGCGCATTCGTCGCTCATTGCGGACGCGGTGATGGCCGTGTCGGGCATCGGCATCGCTGAAGCGAACGCCGCTTCCTGGGCCAAGAGACCCAGCAAGGCTCCGAGAAGGAGCAGGAGCGAGAAGCGGCGCTTCATGACGAAAGCATGATCCTTGGCGCATTCCGCGTCAACTTCATTCTGGCAAGCCGGACAAATCGGAGAGCCCAATTCCATCGGTCAAACGTCCTCTGTACCATTTTTTGAGGGATGGGGCGTTCTGGTGCGTAATCAATCTCAGTAGGGGATGTTGGGTGTTTGAACCCGGAAGCCGTAAACAGCGGTTTCCGGGCATGCATGTTTTTGTCCTCGACTTCCCCGAAACTCATTTGAGCTGCGCGACGGCGCAGTTCTTCGAAACAGGGGAAGCGTAGTGAACAATCTATACTGTTGCTCGTTAAAGAAGCGCACAATGCAGCGAACTTCGCTCGCGGCGATTGCGATGGCGTTCGCAATGCCTGTGCAGGCTCAGGAAGCCCAGTCGGAAGGCCTCGCGGAGATCATCGTAACGGCCGAGAAGCGCGAGGAAAATTTGCAGTCTGTTCCCGTCTCGGTCACAGCGATGACCGGCGAGGCGCTTACGGCAACGGGCATATCCAACGTCGAAGACCTGCAATTTTTCGTGCCGGGCGTGTCGATCACCAACGATTCCATGGCGATCATCAATATTCGTGGAATCGGCACCTCCGCGTTCGGCGTTGCGACCGATCCCAGCACGACGGTCCATTACGACGGTGTCTACATCTCGCGTCCGACGACGAGCTATCAGGATTTGTTCGACGTTGAACGCATCGAGGTTCTGCGCGGTCCGCAGGGCGTTCTCTTCGGTCGCAACTCCGCCGGCGGCACGCTCAACATCATCTCCAAGATGCCAACGGAGGATTTGACCGGCGCGCTGGGGCTCACAGTCGGAAATTATGAGAAGCGCTCGCTTAGTGGCACGATTTCGGGGCCGCTCGGAGCGGGCGTCCGAGGCCGTCTCACCTTGCTTGCCAACCAGCGTGACGGCATCTACCGCGACATCGTTTCGGGACGGCGATACCAGAATGAAGACAATCTCGCCGGACGACTGACGCTTGCGATCGACGCTAGCGACCGTCTTGAGATCGTGCTGCGGGCGGATGCCAGCCGCGATCGCGAGACTGGCGCACGGTCTGTCCGGCCCTTTTATCCGCAAGGCTTCATCGATGCGGGGGCGACGATCCCGGCCAATGACAAAGAAGCCGCGCTCGACCGCGTGCCGCGTTACGACGTCGATGCTTGGGGCGTGTCCTCGACGATGAACTGGGATGGTGGTCCGGTCACGATCCGCTCGATCACTGCGCTGCGCAAGAGCAAGGTCGTCCAGGCGCTCGATGTCGACTCGACCGACCTCTTCCTCCGCGATATCGAGTTTTTCGAACGCTCTCGCAGCTTCACGCAGGAGTTCCAACTGCTCAACAATGATGCAGACAAGCTGCGCTGGATCGTCGGGGCCTTCTATCTCAACGAAAAGGGCAATGACGAAATACGGATCATCGAACCGGGTCGTCGGCTCGCGATCCCGGAAAACAATACGACGAATGCATTCGCGCTCTTCGGACAAGCAAGCTACGAACTCATCGACCGCCTGCGATTGACCGGAGGGCTTCGATACTCATACGAAAAAAAGGATTTCGGATATCGTGTCCTGCTGAACGGAAATCAGGTCGATGCCGGTCAGCCCAAATCATCCTGGACCGCCTGGACTCCGAAAATTGGGATCGATTACGACCTTGCCGATGACGTCATGGCTTATGCGTCGGCAACCCGCGGGTTCAAATCGGGTGGATTCCAGCTGGGAGACGGGCGGCCTTTCCTCCCGGAGTATGTCTGGAGCTACGAAGTCGGCTTGAAGTCGACGCTCCTCGATCGCCGGCTTCGAGCTAATTTTTCGGCCTTCTATTATGATTACACCAATCTTCAGGTGGTCGAGTATAATAATGGCGTTGCCAGTACCACCAACGCCGGCAAGGCGACGATCAAGGGCGTTGAAGCGGAACTGATGGCACGGCCGTTCGATCGCCTGACGCTTACATCCACGATCGCTTATCTCGATGCGCGCTACGATGTCTATTTTGACGACGTCGGCGCAAGCCTCAAGGGCAAGCGGCTGCCGAACGCGCCGAAGTGGAACATCACTCTCGGCGGAGAATATAAGGCCTCCCTGGGCGGCGGAATGCTGACATTACGGACCGATATCTCCTGGCGCGACAGCATCTTTTTCAAGCCCAGCAACAATCCGCTTTTTTCCGGAAACGCCACGACCCTTATAAATGGGCGTGTCGCATGGCAGCCGGCGAGCGAAGCGTGGGAAATTGCGCTTTATGGCCGAAATCTCACCAACGAGCGCTATGTGAGCTATAGTACGATCGGGACGGACGCGACGGGTGTCTCGAACCCTACTCTTCCGCTCTACATCTACGGCGAGCCGCGCCAGTACGGATTGCAGCTGCGCTACTTTTTCTGAGGTTCCTCGTCCTGCGAGGTCCCCCGGCGACTCCCCTACGGTCGTCGGTCCCCCTGGGCGCTTGCGCCCGGGGGGAATACTTCCTCTGAACGCAGGACATGATATGTCCCTGTTCTCACCGGCGCCGTTACTTGAACGGCCCTGCTGATGGCACGATGAGCCGGACAGTAAGATGGCACGAACAGATACGGGCTAGTCCCATCCTGAACGTCGGTAGCGCGCGCGATTTCGATGCCCGGCTTTCCCTGTGACGCCGCGAGGATGCGAAGACCAACTGCTTTCGGAGGCCTACGCGTCGTCGGCTGCCTCACGGCAATGGATGGGAGATCGCCTTGATCGCCTTCAGGCCCGTACCGAAGCGGGCAATGGCGACCCTGTTCTGTTCGAGCTCGGCGTAGGGCAGGTAGGAAATGTCGAGATCACCGATCCGGCTGAAAGCCGGGCGTCGGAGCTGAGCGCGGACATCGGCTTCTCGCGCATCGGGTGCAACCAGGAAAAGTGGCGTCGACAAATGAAGATTCTCGCTGCTCAGCGCGAGATCAAGCATGCGGACAATTCCGGAATAAATGGATGTCGAATGCTCGACTTCGAATGCCGCCGCGACCGTAGCCGTCGATTGCTCGAGCCATAAGATGTCGATCAGTCTTATGGCATCGCTTCCTTGAGCGGTTGCGATGGCATGCGGCAAGCTATCGAGGCATCGAGACCCGAGCGGTACACCCTCATGAAGGCGCCCCCGGTCATTTGCCGCTACCCAGACGTCATATCCAAGTGCAAGGCCGAGGTCCCGAAGCCAGGATTGGACTTCGCTATGCGTCCGGTCGCTCTCTTTCTGATTTGCAAGCCCCTTATCGAACTTGTCGGACTGTGAGCGCGTTTCATTCAGCAAGGCCATCCAATCGCGAGCATTTTCGCTCGAACCGCTGAGCGGTGGGGCTGGAAACCGTCCCGATCCGATATCGAACAGCAGCCCTCCTATCGCGCCCAAATCGTTGGAGAGAAGATCCCGGTAGCAATCGTTGAGATCCAGAATGCCCGCGCGCATCGCGAGAAAATGCTCCCAGCTGCCAAGCTTCACATTCGCACCCGTCAGCGCGTTGTAGCCCTTTACGATTGCCGTATTGAACGGAGGCACAAGGGTGGGATGCAGAAAATAGAGAATGTTGGCTACCGCAGGACCCAACCCCTTGATCTTCTGTCTGTCGATTGCGAGGATCCCGGCGACGACCTCCTCGGCGGTATCGCAACAGGAGCAATGGTGAAGAAGTCTGCCAAAAGCTCGTTGATTGTCGGCGTTCTCGTAGATGTCCGGGATTCGGAGTTTGGGCTTCCACAAGAAAGCATGATCCGCACCTTTGAAAATCTGTCGTTGCTCGGCGATTGAATGAACAATGATCTCCAATGACGAGCCCCGATATGCCGCTCCGAAGGTGCCGGCCTCAATTTCGGCGACGACCTGCGAGATTCCTCTTCTGATCGACCGAAAATTCTTCAGTCGTTCCTCCCACAGGAACCAGCTTTGATAGGTCGAGCCGGAATCGCCGCGCCAGCGCTCGATCAGTTCGCGAACAAGATCGCGCTTCATGTTTATAGCCCCCGCTTGATCCATTCCGAATTGCTGTTTTCCACCTGCGGCTTGCCGGCCAAGACAGTTCGCTCGATCCGGCCCTTAGCGAAAGGCGAAACCTTCCGTCCCACCGGCAAGGTGGGCGGGAATGGAAGGTCGAAACGAGCCCGTTCACGCCCGGCGCTGCATAATTGTCGACGACCTCAGTGCCCTGCGTGTTCGCCCGCTCCGCTTGGTTTCTGACTCGCGCCTTCCGCCTCTGTCATGCCCTTCATCATCGCGTCATGGTCCATTGGCGCATTCTGCGTAATAGCCTGATATTGTGCCGGCGACAGGCCAGGGAGTTTTCGGACAAACGCGACCATATCCCAGATGAGACGATCATCATGCGTTTTCCCCCAGGCCGGCATGGCGGTCATCTTGATGCCATGCTTGATGATCCAGAATTGCTCCGAGGCAGAACGATCCGAACCTTTGAACAAGATGGGCGCTTGCGGATACAGCCCCTGACTCATTTCGGTTTTTTCCATTCCGGGCGCCAGATGGCAGCCGCTGCACATCTCCGTGTATAGTCCGGCGCCCGATGCGATCCGCGCCGGAGCCGCCAAATCCGCCGGCACCGCGATCGATCCGGACCGGGCTGCGATGGATTGCTCCCTGAATGTTTCGATGACGCTGTAAGTCAGTCGGCTATGAGGTGCATCGGCCGCTATATTGTACAGGCCGAGATAGACGGTGATTGCTCCAGCGCCAGCTATGACGGCAACGGCCAGGAGCGTGAACGCCAAGCTAGGCATGTGCTTCCGGAAATCGAAGTTTCGAAAACGCTCCATCGTCTATCTCCCTCAAAACAAGCGTCGAGCTGTGAAGCCGAACGCGATGCAAAGGCTGTTCAACAGATGATACGCACCGCAACAGGTTTTCCCTTGTCGCAAAGGAGACAGGTGGTTTGCGTACTTGCCGCGTCGAGGTAATTCCGGGCGCCCCTTACTCGATCGGACTTATGCGTTTCGTTCAGGCGCGGGCTCGGCGAGGCCTCAGGGCCCGCCCGGGCCCGCGAGCCTCGGGGGCGAGCCCTTTCTTCACGCGATCAGGCGCCGCCCGCCGGCCGCACCTTGGGCTTGCGTGAGGAACTGTGCAGATTGACGATCTGCCACTTTCCGTTTTCCCATTTAAGGACGCTCGTTGCGACGCCGTCCCGCTCGATTGTTTCGCCGCTCGCGAGTACGATCGAGAAGCTATAGGTCTCGGTCGCGATCGCTACATCGCCTTCGCCCCGAACCGATATCTTGTAGTTGCGGAAGGCAAAGGATCTGAACTCCTTGAGTTCGGGACCGAGGTGATGGTCGCGATAGTGGGCGAAATTCCCTTCGACGCCGCCCGACTCGAATATCTGGGCGTCTGGCGAAAAGAGTGCCTCGACGCCGGTCAGGTCCCGCTTTTCCATCGCTGATTTATACTGCGCGAGCGCTGCCGCCGCGCCCTGATAATCCACAGGCTCGGTCGCCTGAGCCGGGACGGCCACCAGCATGGCCAATGTGATTGCTGTAATCGTCAGTCGTCTCATATCATTTCCCCTTATTGCGTCCGAACTTCTCCGGTGGTTTCGATCAGATTCTGGCAAAGCGCAGCCGCAACGAATTGGCGATGACGCTGACGGACGAGAGTGCCATCGCAGCGGCGGCAATGACCGGCGAGAGCAATAGTCCGAAGACCGGATAGAGCACGCCCGCAGCGACCGGAATCCCGGCGACATTATAGGCGAAAGCGAAGAAGAGATTCTGGCGGATGTTCGCCATCGTCGCATGGCTGAGATGCCGCGCCCGCACGATGCCCAGAAGGTCGCCGCGCAGCAGCGTCACTCCCGCGCTTTCGATGGCGACATCGGTTCCCGAGCCCATCGCGATGCCGACGTCAGCGGCGGCGAGCGCGGGGGCGTCGTTGACCCCGTCGCCGGCCATCGCGACGATCCGGCCCTCTTCGCGCAGCCGCTGCACGACCGCACTCTTCTGGTCGGGGAGGACGTCGGCCTCAACGTCGTCGATGCCGAGGCGCCGCGCGATCGCCTCGGCGGTGACGCGATTGTCGCCGGTGAGCATGATGACCTTGATTCCGGCCTCGCGCAGCGCCGCGAGCGCGTCGCCCGTCGTTTCCTTGACGGGGTCGGCGATGGCGATGACCCCGGCCGCCTTGCCATTGACCGCGATGTAGATCGCCGTCGCGCCGTCTGTGCGAAGGCGGTCGGCTGCCTCGGTGAGCGCGCCCAGATCGACGTCATATTCTTCAAGAAAGCTCGCATTGCCGAGGACTATCGCCTTGTCGACGACGACCCCGACGATACCCTTGCCGACCGGCTGGTCGACCCCCGATGGCTCGACCAGCGCGAGGCCCCGGTCCTCGGCGGCCTTGACGATCGCGGCCGCCAATGGATGTTCGCTGCTGCGCTCGAGGCTCGCGGCAATCCGGAGCAGATCCTGCTCTTCGAAGCCTTCGGCGACGTCGATGGCGACGACCGAGGGCCTGCCTTCGGTCAGCGTCCCGGTCTTGTCGACGACGAGGGTGTCGACCTTCTCCATCCGTTCAAGCGCCTCGGCATTTTTGATCAGCACGCCGGCTTCGGCGCCACGCCCCACGCCGACCATGATCGACATCGGCGTCGCGAGGCCGAGCGCGCAGGGGCAGGCGATGATGAGCACCGAGACGGCGGCGATAAGGCCGTAGGCCATGGCGGGCGCGGGGCCGAGAAGCGACCAGACAATGAAAGCGACGATGGCGACGACGATGACGCCGGGCACGAACCAGCCCGAAACGGTATCGGCGAGACGCTGGATCGGCGCCCGGCTGCGCTGCGCGTCGGCGACCATTTGTACGATCCGCGCGAGCATCGTGTCGCGCCCGACCTTCTCGCTGCGCATGAGCAGGCCGCCCGTCTGGTTGATCGTCCCGCCGATCAGCGCCGCGCCGGCCGCCTTGGTGACCGGCATCGATTCGCCCGTAACCATCGATTCGTCGACTGTGCCGCGGCCTTCTACGACGATGCCATCGACGGGGACTTTTTCGCCCGGACGGATGCGCAGCATGTCGCCGACCGCGACTTCCTCGAGCGCTACCTCCTCGTCGCTTCCATCGCTGCGGACGCGCCGGGCGAGCTTCGGTGTCAGGTCAAGGAGCGCGCGGATCGCGCCGCTCGTCGTTTCGCGGGCCCTGAGTTCGAGCACCTGCCCGAGTAGCACCAGGACCGTGATGACTGCGGCGGCCTCGAAATAGACCGCGACCGAACCATCGGCGGCGCGGAAGGCTGCCGGGAAGATTTGCGGGAGAATCGCCGCCATCATGCTGTAGCCCCAGGCAACGCCCGTCCCCATCGCTATGAGGGTGAACATGTTGAGGCTCTTGTTGCGGATCGAGAGCCAGGCGCGCTCGAAGAAGGGCCAGCCAGCCCATAGCACGACGGGGGTCGCGAGCAGCATCTGGATCCAGTTGTTCGTCTGGCGGCCGACATATTGGTGGAGGCCCGTCAGATGGCCGCCCATTTCGAGCGCAACCACCGGAAGGGCGAGAAGGAGCCCGATCCAGAAGCGCCGCCGCATATCGCGATATTCTTCGCTGGGGCCGTCCGATGCTGTCGGCATGACGGGCTCGAGTGCCATGCCGCAGATCGGGCAGCTTCCGGGGCCGGCGCGCTGGATTTCGGGATGCATCGGGCAGGTCCAGATGGCGCCTTCGGGTGCATCGGCTGCGGCCGGCTCGCTTTTTGCGGCATAAAGATCGGGATCGGCCTCGAATTTGGCGAGGCAGCCTGCGCTGCAGAAATAGTGATGCTTGCCGCTATGCGTCGCGGTGTGAGGTGTGGTGGCCGGATCGACCGTCATGCCGCAGACGGGATCGGTCGTGCTCCCGCTGCCTTTTTCTGCGCCCTGATGATCGTGCATCGCCGCCGCTCCCGTATGTGTCGGATGCCCGCCTCGCGGCGGGGCGGTCCAAACGCCACCGGTCGAGTTCGCCGCTGGCGTCGTTCCTGGCGGTTCCAGAATGGAGCCGCTTCTATCGATACGCAAGAAAGGCGATTATCCCTTGGATTTTCTTTGCCCTGTGCCGTCAGGTCCCGGGCTTTCGGGCCTCGATGATCGCGATCGCACCGGTTGGCGTGCGGAACGTCTCAAGTTCGCGAACATCGCAAAAGCCTGCCTCTCTCATCAGCACCGGGAGCAATCCATCGGCGTTGGGTTGGGTGTCCTGGACGCCGTCGAGCTGCTGGATCGTCAGGCGGAACAGCAACCGCATGAGGCGGCTGCGCTGTTCTCCATAGTCGGTGACATAGAGTTTGCCGCCCGGCGCGAGCACCTGCCGGGCCTCGCGTAGCAGACGTGCCTTTTCCTCAAGCCCGACCTGATGAAGGACGAGGCAGATCGCAATCTTGGAAGGCGAGGGCCAGTCATCGATCGCCGAAGCCGCGAAAAAGCCAACTCGAAACTCCGGCGGTGGAACAATCTGCGCGGTCTTCGTTCGGGCAATTCGCGTCGCGGCCTCGTCGGGGTCGAAACCAAGATAGCGGACGTCCCGGCTATGGCGAGCGATCGCCAGCGCGAGATTTCCCGTACCCGAGCCGATATCGAGAATGACGTCACCCTCGCCGAGCGCCATATGGCGAACGAGACGGTCGCGCCACACGCGCTCGCGCGTCGTCACCGCGACGCCGAAATCATAAAAGGGCGTCAGGAAGTGATATCCTGCCGCTGGCGTGTAGGATCTTGCTACGGGTTTCGGGTCGGGCATGGCCGTCTCCTTTCGACGCTTTGGCTTGCCGCCGGATTGCGGCCGCACTCGCCGGTCTCGAGGAGACGCTTAGGGGCAAGCAGGCGCGGCGGTCTTGAATGTTTCGCCGGGGCGACGCGGTGCGAGGCGCATCCGGCTCAGGGCACGATTTCGAACGCGAAGGCGCTAAGGCCAGCCGAAGGCGTCACGCCTAGCCATTGAGCGCAGCGGCGCGTGAAGTGCGACTGATCGGCGAAGCCTCCCGCCGCCGCTGCGTCGGCGAGACCTCCGCCGCCGACCAGCGCCCGCACGGCGCGTTGAAGCTGGAGCCACTGCAGCAATTTGGCCGGAGGCACGCCGAAGTCGCGGCAGACGATTTCGCGAAGGCGCGAGGGCGAGAGGCAGGCGACGTCGGCCAACGCGCGCGCGGTCGACAAATCACTAGGGGCCGCGAGCGCCTCGGACAGGCGTGCATCCACCGGACGCACCTGCGACCGGTCGAGATAGTCGGACGCCCAGCGCTTCGCGTCCGCGCCGCTAGCGATATCGCATAGTCCGGCCGTCTCTACTGGTGTCAACAGGACGGGCGCCGATCCGGCGGACAGCCGCGCGTCGGCACGAAAAAGCGGGTCGAGATAAAATGATCGCACGAGGGCGCCCGGCGGTCCCAGGCGGTGCCGGACATGCGATGCGATGGCAATGGCGTGTCCGGCAGGGACTATCATGTCGGCATCACCGGAAATTTCGAGGTCTCGTTCGACGGCGAGGCTGATCTGATGCGCCACATGGCTATGAGGACGGCTGCTCCCGATGCGTGCGTCAATCAACGCCCAGCCGGCCCCGAGCATGATCGAACCGGACCATGAGACGGTGCTGGCGGTCAAACCGGATCGACGGCGACGAAGGGTTCGAGCGTGCCGAACCAGGCGACCAGCGCGAGTATGGCGAGCGCGGCCGACGCTTCGATGACCAGGCTTCTGCGCATGGCTGCGATCGCGAGGTCGGGGTCGGCGGCGACATTGTCGGTATTGGTCTCCGGGACGGCGGCCGCGAGCGCCGGGGTCAGCTGCCAGCGGTTCGCCGCCGCGAGCGCTAACATCAGTCCGAACAGCGCAAGCTTGGCGAGGAGCAATTGTCCATAGGGCGAGCCGAGGGAGCGGCCGAGATTCTCGGCGCCGACGATCATCTGGCTGTTGACGAGGCCGGTGGCGGCGATGACGAGGACGCAGATCGTACCGACGCGCGAGAATTGATCGAGACTCCGCGACGCAATTTGGAGTCCCCCCGGCCATTCGCGGAGGCGCTGGGGCGAGATCAGCATAAGAAAGGCGCCGATTGCGCCGATCCAGACCGCCGCTGCGATCAGGTGCAATATGTCGCTGGCCCGATGCAGGGTGCCCGCCGCGCCCTCGGTCGCGCCCGCATGGCCCGACCAGACCAAGGTCGCGACGGCGACCGAGCCGGCAAGAGTGAGTATGGCGGCTGCGATTGTCGGCCGGCGCGTCATCCAGACTGCCGCCGCCAACGCAACGAGCAGCGCGGCGCTCCGGTAGATCCAGGCCATGCCGACCTCGGTTTCGCGAACCAGATCCCAAAAGGGTTGGAACTCCAGGGAGAGGATGCCCACGCCCTGCATCGAGGCCGCGAGCACGCCCATTCCGAGGCTGGAGACGAGCAGCCCGATGGCGCAGAGCCATCGTTCTGCGCGCCAGATCGCGGCCATCATCGGCTGCGGCTCATGGCGTTCGCTCCGCGTCAGCGCAAAAAGCGGGAACGCAGCAAGGCCGGCGATGAGCATCAGGTCCGCATAAAGTGCGAACCTGATGCCGATCAGAACGGGGTCCCCCACCGTCTTTTACTTTACGGTGAAGCTGAATTCGCTGCCCATGCGGTGGGTATCAGCGCCCGCCGCCGACCATGTGACCTTGTAGGTTCCGGCTGTCAGCGGCCGCTTGAGCATCAGCATCGCCGACTTGCCCTCTTTGCCCATCATCGACGAGTAAGGCACCTTCATCGGGGCATGATTGGCCATGCCGGGCATGCCGGTCATGACCAGCTCGGTCTTGAGGGTCGAGGCGACGATCTTTTCGTTGAACTGAAGATTGACCGACGTGACCTTCGAAACGGTCGAATTGGCGGCGGGCGTCGAGCTGACGAGCTTGGTGTGCGCGCTTGCCGTGGCCGGCATGAGAAGCAGAGCGAAAGCCGCCGCTGCAGAGGGGAGAAGAGACTTGAACATGAACACCTCCAAATGCGTGTCTGTCCTGCTAATACGCAGGATATCGGCATGGCCCTCAAATATTCCGGAATAATATTCTGGTGTGAGGGGTGAGGCGCTTCGGCGCGTATGTACAATGATGGAAAGGTTTGAAGAGACGATCGATGGATAAGGAGCTTCGCATTTTGAACAGGATCGATCTGCCCGCAGCGCTCGATGCGCTCGATGATCGCATCATGGGCGCATTGGCGATCCGCCGGCGCGAAGCGGTAGCGATGCGCCGCCTGATGGCGCTCGCGGCCTTTGTCTCGCTCGGCGGCGGTGTTTTTGCGGGGAGTGCGATTTCCCAGCCGGCGGTCGCGGCAAGCCCCCTGACCCCATTCGGCCCGCCTAGCGCATTGGTGCCTTCCACCTTGCTGGATGTACAGTAGCAATGCCGTCGCGCCGTCTTCTTCTCTTGGGGCTCATTGCCTTCGCCGCGGCGATTGCCGGCGTGTTCATCGGCCGTCTGGTGGCCGATGCGCCCAAAGCCAGCGAAACCGAACTTCATGCGCTTCTCCACGGCCAACTCGACCTGACCCCGGAGCAGGAAAAGAAACTCGAGCGGATCGAAGCCGACTTCGCCGGTCGCCGCCAGGCGCTCGAACTCGAGATGCGCGCCGCCAATGTCCGGCTCGCGCAGGCGATCGAAGCCGAGCATGGCTATGGACCGCGCGTCACCGAGGCGATCGACGAGACGCATGAGGTGATGGGGACATTGCAGAAGGAAACGCTCCAGCATCTCTTCGCGATGCGCGGGGTTCTCAACCCCGATCAAGCGGAAATGTTCGACAAAAGCGTGGTCAAGGCGCTGACCGCCGATGCGCGGTGAGCGCCGACCTATCGCAATGTAGCGACCAGGATCTGGCGGCCTTTGCGCGCGCGCACCGCGAAGACGCCTATCGCGAGTTGCTGCGCCGTTACAAAACGGGCGTCTACCGGCTCATCGTAAAGCAGATCGGCGATGCCGACGAGGCGATGGATCTGACGCAAGAGACGTTCGTCTCCGGCTTTTCGGCGCTCGATCGCTATGATGGCGAACGCCCCTTCCGCACATGGATCGCCCGTATCGCGCTCAACAAATGTCGCGACTGGGCACGACGGCGAAAGGTGCGCGCCTTTTTCTCCCGCGCGCTCCCGCTCGAAAATGCGCATCACGTAGCAAGCGATGGTCCTGGGCCCGATTCCGCGGCGACCGACAGGCGAGAGCTCGCCAAGGTTCGCGGGGCGATCGATCAGCTGCCGCAGAATTTGCGCGAAGTGTTGCTCCTCCGCGGTGTCGACGAGGTCAGCCAGGCCGAAACAGCGGTCATTTTGCGCGTCAGCGAGAAAACAGTCGAAACGCGCCTCTATCGAGCGCGGACCAGGCTCCGGGAATTGCTCGCGGGAACATCTGCGAGCGCCGAGGGTTGAGGGTTCGACCGCTCGTTCAGGCGGCATCTCCTCATCGTCCGGCATTTTTATTGAGGGGCAGCCGTGCCGCCTGCGTATAGCTTTAGGAACAGTCAGTAACGGTCGGAAAGAATATGCAGATGGAAAGGCGTCGGTTCGTCAGTGGAGCTTTGGGTGGAGGGGCTGCTGCGGCGATGGCCGCATGGTTCCCGGCCTGGGCCCAGTCGGTGTCGTCCGGCATCACCGCGCCGCTTCCGACCGTATCCGGCAATGACATAACGCTGCGCATCGCCCGGCAGACGATGCGGATCGACGGCAAGGTCAGCCGCGCGATCGGGATCAACGGCACCGTGCCCGCGCCGCTCGTCCGTCTAAAGGAAGGGCAGACAGCGCGCCTGACCGTCGTCAACGATCTCGACGAGGACAGCTCGATCCACTGGCACGGCCTGATCCTGCCGTTCCAGATGGACGGCGTGCCCGGCGTCAGCTTCCCCGGCATCAAGCCGCGCTCGAAGTTTGTCTATGAATTCCCGGTCGTTCAATCGGGGACTTATTGGTATCACAGCCATTCGGGGCTTCAGGAACAGCTCGGCCATTATGGCCCGATCGTCATCGATCCCGCGGGCGCCGACCCGATCGGCTACGATCGCGAGCATGTCGTCGTCCTGTCCGACCACAGTCAATTGTCGCCCGAGGCGATCTTCCGCAAGCTCAAGGTCAATCCCGGCCATTTCAACATGCAGCGCCAGACGCTGGCGGGCCTGCTCGCCGGCAAGGATCAACCGCTCAAGGAGCGGATCGATTGGGGCAAGATGCGGATGGACCCGACCGACGTCGCCGACGTCAATGGTTCGACATACACCTTCCTCGTCAACGGCCATGGTCCGCGCGACAACTGGACCGCGCTCTTCAGCCCGGGCGAGCGGGTGCGCCTGCGTATCGTCAATGCGTCGGCGATGACGATCTTCAACGTCCGCATCCCGGGCCTCAGGATGACCGTGGTGCAGGCCGACGGCCTCAATGTCGTGCCGACCGAGATCGACGAGTTCCAGATCGCGGTCGCCGAAACCTATGACGTCATCGTCACGCCGGTCGAGGACCGTGCTTATACGCTCGTTGCCGAGGCCAATGACCGGTCGGGCATGGGACGCGCGACGCTCGCACCGCGCGCCGGCATGGTCGCCGAGGTGCCGCCGCTCCGCGAACGGCCGCTCGCGACCATGAAGGACATGGGCATGGGCGACATGTCGGGCGGCTCAATGGCGGGTATGGACCATTCGGGCGGCGATATGGGCGCCATGCCCATGCCGGCGAGCGATCCTTCCTGTCCCCCTGAACATGCCAAGATGGGCCATTGTACGCCAGCGGGGGAAAGCGGCGCGATGGCGGGCATGGATCATGGATCGGGCGGAGGCATGCAGCACAGCATGCGCGACTTCAGTGTCGCGCCGCAGGTCAAGCGCGACCCGAGCGTCCAGACGATCTCGCCGATGCCGATGGATCGCATGGACGAGCCGGGGCAGGGACTGGAGAATGTCGGGCACAAGGTGCTGACCTACCATGACCTTGTCGCGCTCGAGCGCAACCCCGATACCCGCGCCGCCTCGCGCTCGCTCGACATCCATCTGACCGGCAATATGGAACGCTTCATGTGGTCGTTCGACGGCATCAAGATGTCCGACTATCACGAGCCCATCCCCTTCATCGAGGGAGAGCGCGTGCGGATCAACCTCATCAACGATTCGATGATGAGCCACCCCATCCACCTCCACGGTCATTTTTTCGAACTGGTGACGGGCAAGGGCGACCGGTCGCCGCGCAAGCATACGGTGCTTGTCCAGCCGGGCGGCATCGCGAGCTTCGATTTTACCGCCGACGCGCTCGGCGACTGGGCGTTCCATTGCCATCTTCTCTATCACATGCACGCGGGAATGATGCGCGTCGTCAGCGTCCGTCCGAAGGGAGACGGCGAATGACCCGGGTCGCGCTTCTCCTCGCGGGTATCGCCCCGCTGACCTTTGCTGTGCCCGCCGCGGCGCAGTCGATGGATCATTCGATGCATGGTGCGGCGCCCGCGCCGACACCCGCTCCCTCGCCAACGCCAGCGCCGGTAGCGCAGCCCGCGCCCGAAGCGCCCGCCGAAGGGTCGATGGAGCAGATGGACCATGGGAGCATGCAGGGCATGGACATGGAGCCCAAAACTTCGACCTGCCCGCCCAAACATGCGGCGATGGGTCATTGTACGCCCGAGGCGGAGGCTTCGGGCAAGGGCGCTTCTGACATGGACGCGATGGATCATGGCACGGCGGCGCCGTCCGATCCCGATTGTCCGCCCGAACATGCCAAAATGGGCCATTGCACCCCGAAGGGCGGGTCTGCGGACCCCATGGCCGGAATGGAAGGCATGGCGACGATGAGCGGCGCCAGCGGCACCGACTTGCCGCCGGGCGATGCTACCGCGCCTGCGCCTCCCGGCGACTGGTATGCCGATCGCATTTATCCCCAAGCCGAAATGGAGCATTCGCGCCACGACATGATGAAAGAGAATGGTGCGCAGACCATCGCTTTCATCAGCTTCAACCTTGCCGAATATCAGGCGCGCAAGGGCCGCGACGGGTTCCGCTGGGACGGTGAGGCTTGGTACGGCGGCGACATTAACCGGCTGACGATCAAGAGCGAAGGCGAGGGCGTGTTCGGCGAAGGCATCGAGAGCGCCGAGGTACAGGCGCTCTACAGCCGGGCGATCGGACCCTATTTCAACGCGCAGGCGGGTATCAGGCAGGATCTTGGGCCCGGCCCCGACCGCACCTATGCGACGATCGGCTTCGAGGGGCTCGCCCCCTATTGGTTCGAAGTCGAGGGCGCGCTGTTTCTTTCGAACAAGGGTGACCTGCTCGCCCGGCTCGAAGGCTATTACGACCAGCGCATCACCCAGAAACTGATCCTCCAGCCGATGGCGGAAGTCAATTTTGCGCTGCAGGATGTCCCCGAGACCGGCGTTGGTTCGGGGCTTTCGGATTTCGAGCTCGGGCTTCGCCTGCGTTACGAGGTCGTGAAGGAATTCGCGCCTTATGTCGGCGTCGAATGGGCGCGCAAGGTCGGCGATACCGCGCGTTTCGCCCGCGCGGCGGGCGAGGATGCGAGCGGTGTCAGTTTCGTGATGGGGGTGCGGGCCTGGTTCTAGAAGTTTCGCGGGGTGGCGACACGTCGAGGAGAAATGCCGTGAAACCAGCCTATCGCAGCCTCGCGCTGCAGACGATCGTCAGCGGCGTCATCATGTATTTGGTGATGTTCGTCATGATCGACCGCCTCTCGAGCTTCTACAATAATCTCAACATGCTCTACATGACGCTGATGATGGTCTCGCCGATGGTCGTGCTGATGATCGTCGCAATGCCGGGCATGTTCCCGTCGAAACGTCTCAATACGTTCCTGCTGCTGGGATCGGCAGTTGCCTTCTTCGGGAGCTTCGGGCTCATCCGGACACAGACGACGATCGGCGACACGGCCTTCTTGCGTTCGATGATCCCGCATCATTCGGGTGCGATCCTCATGTGTGAACAGGCTTCTCTCAAAGATGCCGAGATACGCGAACTCTGCCGCGGCATCATCGCGGGGCAGGCAGCCGAAATCGAACAGATGAAATCCATTCTCGCGAGGAAATGACATGAAAAATCCGATGACGCGCCGTCATCTTTTCGGCCTGATTGCGGTCGGATCGGGGATGGCGCTTGCGGCATGCAATTCTGCCTCGGGCCCGGCGGCGACCAGCGATAAGAATGGCGCGGCGCCCGCGCCGGGCGCCGAGACGTCCAGCCCCAAGCGAATGCTCGTTTATCGCGATCCCGAATGCGGCTGCTGCGAAGCTTGGGCGGATATCGCGCGCAAGGCGGGTTATGATGTGACTGTCGAGAACCGCTCTGACATGGCCGCCGTAAAGACGCGATATGGCGTGCCTGGCCAACTGGCGTCGTGCCACACGGCCGTGATCGGCGGATATGCGATCGAGGGTCATGTGCCGATGCGGCATGTCGCGAGGCTCCTTCACGACAAGCCACGCGACATTCGAGGGATCGCCGTGCCCGGCATGCCGCGCGGCTCACCGGGAATGGAAATGCCGGACGGAAGCGTGGACGCATTCGAAGTGATGGCGTTCGGCAGCGACGGTAAGGTTTCTGAATTCCGCACATGACCTGCCGACACGAAAGAGGAGACGGATATGACGCGATTCATTCCCTTGGCGAGCGCCGCCGTGCTGATATTTGTTCTGGCAGGATGCGGCACTGAGCCTGCGCAGCAGAGCGACGTCGCACCGGAACAGAGTGAGGTTACTGCCGGCGAGTCCCCAGCAATGGTGGAGACCATGCCTATCGCGGAAGAGACGGCCACTGCGTCTGCCCCGGCGGCGCCGACCGAAGAGGCAGTGCCTCCCGAGAAATCCCGCCCCAAGCAAGAACCTGCCGCGAAGGCCGCTGTGCCGCCGCGGGCAAAGGCCGCGCCGGAAGCGCCGAAACCTGTCGAACCCGAACCCGATCCTCATGCCGGGCACGATATGGACAAAAAATAAGGGCGTGTGCCGGCACGGCATGTCGCCCGGGCGATCGAGGACAAGCTGCGCGAAGTGTCCGGCATCGCCGTGCCCGGCATGCCGCGCGGTCCGTGCTGCTCGATGCTGCAGCGAGAGATATAACCATATGGAATAACCATCTCGTTTATAGCGATGAGTGGTGATTATTTCTGGTCATGCCAAGGCCGCGAAGATAGCTCGGTGGCGAAGCCAAGAGCTTTCGCAAATGGAGGGGACCATGAGGAAATTGCTTCGCACGAGTGGCTCGATTATCGCCGTCCTGGCAGGCATGTCGGCCGCCGCCGCCTTCGCGCAGGATAACGCCAAAGAGGCGCCGCAGCCAGGCGCGTCGCAGGGCGAAATCGTCGTGACGGGCACGCGGCGGAACGATCTCAAGGCGGCTGATTCCGCTCAGCCGATCGACATCATCACCGGCGCCGAACTGCTCGAAAAGGGCACGGCCGACATGAACGATCTTCTCCGCACCGAGGTCCCGTCGCTCAACGTCCAGCGCCTCGTCAGCAACGACGGCGCCGTTTTCACTCGGCCTTTCTCGCTGCGCGGCCTGCCGCCGGACCAGACGCTGGTGCTCGTGAACGGCAAACGGCGCCATCGCGGCGCGACGGTCCAGTTCACCAATGTTCCCTATATCCGGGGATCGCAGGGTCCCGATCTCTCGGCGATCCCGTCGATCGCGATCGGCCAGCTCGAGGTTCTGCGCGACGGCGCATCGGCGCTCTATGGATCGGATGCGATCGCCGGCGTTCTCAATTTCGGTCTGCGCCGCGACCGCGAAGGCGGATTGCTGATCGCCCGCTATGGCCAATTCTACAAGGGCGACGGCGAGGATTTCCTCGTCCAGGGCAATGTCGGGCTTCCCTTCACCGACGCCGGTTTCGTCAACATCAGCGGCGAATATGTGAACGCCAGCACGACGTCGCGCGGCATCCAGCGTCCCGACGCGCAGGCGCTCATCGATGCCGGCGTGCAGGACGTCCCGGTCCCGGCGCAGCGCTGGGGAAATCCCGAATCCGAGGCGGCGCGCATCTTCGTCAATGCCGGCATCGAACTGTCGGACGAGATGGAATTCTACACCTTCGGCAATTATAGCTGGAGCCGCGGCACGACGGCCTTCTTCTACCGCAATCCCAATGCCAGCTTCATTTCCACCTCGATTCCGCTCACCAATACGCCCGGAGGACAGCGCTTCAGCTTCCGCCAGCTCTTTCCCGGCGGCTTTACCCCGGATTTCGGCGCGACGGTGACCGACGCCGCGCTTGCGGCCGGCCTCAAGGGCGAATTCTCCTCGGGCCTGACCTATGACCTCAGCGCTTCCTATGGTCAGAACCATGCTTCCTACCGGATCGAAAATACGGTCAATCCGTCGCTTGGCCTCGCGTCGCCAACATCCTTCAAGCCGGGGCAGCTCGAGCAGCGCGAACTCGCTTTCAATCTCGATCTCACTTACCCCATCGCGATCGGCACCTCCGATCCGCTGACGCTTGCCGGCGGTCTCGAGTATCGGCGCGAGACATATGAGATCACGGCCGGCGACATCGCATCATGGCAGGTTGGTCCTTTCGCGTCGGTTATCGATCCCGATACCGGGAACCGCGTCGGACTGCCGGTCGGCTCGAACGGCTTCCCGGGCTTCAGTCCCATCCAGGCGGGCGAGTTCGCGCGCAGCAACTGGGCCGCCTATACGTCGCTCGAAGGCAATCTCACCGACGCTCTCCAGTTCGGCCTTGCCGGCCGTTACGAGAATTATTCGGACTTCGGCTCGAAATTCACCTGGAAGGTCAACGGGCGATATGATTTCTCGGACGTCTTCGCGGTGCGCGGATCGGTCAACACCGGCTTTCGTGCGCCGACGCCGGGTCAGTCGAACGCCTCGCAGGTCCAGACCAACATCGACTCGATAACCGGGGCGCCGCTGACCGCAGGCATTATTGCGCCCAACAATCCGGTCGCGCAATTCTTCGGCGCGACGCCGCTTCGGCCCGAGAATTCGTTCAACGTCGCCGGCGGCATCGTCGTGAAGCCCTCCAATCGCATCACCTTCACGCTCGACTATTTCAACATCAAGGTCGAAGACCGGATCGCCGTATCGGGCAATTTCAATCTCACCCCGGCGCAGCGCGCGCAGCTCGCGGCGCTTGGCATTCCCGGTGGGGATTCCTTCCAGCAGGTGAGTTTCTTCACCAACTCCTTCGACAGCCGCACCCAAGGCGTCGACGCCGTGCTGACGGTCGGCTTCGACCTCGGCGGCGGCAAGGCCACGCTCGGCCTCAACGGCAATTATACCAAAACCGATGTCATCAAGGCCTCGCCGGTGATCACTGCGGACCGCGAGCGGCTGCTCGAACTCGAGGGCTTCGTTCCGAAGTGGAAGGGCAATGCGTCCTTCACTTATGCGGGCGAGCGCTTCGGCTTCGTCGCGCGCGCGAACTATTATGGCAAATGGACCGACTATGGCGCC
Organism: Sphingopyxis sp. BE235; assembly: GCF_031457175.1. Classification (NCBI taxonomy): domain Bacteria; kingdom Pseudomonadati; phylum Pseudomonadota; class Alphaproteobacteria; order Sphingomonadales; family Sphingopyxidaceae; genus Sphingopyxis; species Sphingopyxis sp. BE235. The sequence continues at coordinate 319,811 of NZ_JAVDWC010000004.1, read as the reverse complement.
GCACCGGCTGCCGACCAGACGGGCGGCGCCGAACTGCTGGTCGATCTCGAGCTGTCCTACAAGGTCAGCGACATGCTCAAGCTTGCGGTTGGCGGCGAGAATATCTTCGACAATTACCCCGACGTCGAGGCGCGGCAATCCCAGATCAACAACGGGATCCGATATCTCCGCTTCGCGCCGACGGGGTTCAACGGGGGCTTCTGGTACGTCCGCGCGACCGCCTCCTTCTGATCGGTGGCCGTGAGGGCCGTGCGGCGTCTTGTGTCTTCAGCTGGCGTCGGAGCCGAACATCGCGTCGCGGTGGGATTCGAGCACCGCGATAAAGGCCGCAGCGACTTGGGACATCGGCCTCAACTTCGGCGTGAAGAGCATATATTCAAAATGGACCTCCGGCGCGAAATCACGGACCGTAAGGCCCCGCTCGGCATAATCCGCTGCGGTCACGGGGTTGAGAATCGAACATCCGACCCCCTGCATGACAAGCGCGCAGATGGTCATCGCATATTGGGTTTCGATGACCATCTCGCGGTGGACGCCCGCGTCCTCGAAAATGCGGTCGATGCGGTGACGCACGCCGTCCTCGAGCGCGAGCGAAATGAAGGGCTCGCCCTCGAGATCGGCCGGCCGGATGACGTCCTTGACGGCCAAGCGGTGGCCGGCAGGGAGAACGCAGGCGCCGGGGCAGCGCAGGAAGCGCTCCATCCTTATGCCGGGCAATTCGCGCGCCGGCGTCGCGAGCCCGATGTCGAACTGCTGGTTCGCCATCCATTGCCGCACCGTCGAGGAGCTGCGGGTCTGGAGCTGAACGGTGACGCCGGGATGTGTCTCGCGAAAGGCCGCGATCACGCGCGGCAGGAAACTGACCGCGAGCGCCGGGAGGGCGGCGATCCGGAGCGTGCCGGTCGCCATGTTGCGGATGTCTTCCGCTACCCGCTTCAGGGCCGCAATACCGGAGAAGCTCCGCTCGACTTCGTAGAAAAAGGCGTCGGCTTCGGGCGTCACGGTGAGCGCGCTGCCGCGCGAACGCAGGAAGAGCTGAAAGCCCAGCTGATGCTCGAGCTCGGCAAGCATCTTGCTCACCGCGGGTTGCGACAGGTTGAGCGACTGCGCGGCCTGGGTGACCGATCCCGAGAGCATCACGGCCCTGAAGGCTTCGAGGTGACGCAGGTTCATCGGACATCGCTCCCTATAGCTATTTCTTATGGCGCTAGCATTGAAAGCCTCGTTTATGAATAGGTCGCACGCATCGCGCCGCTGGTTACCGGCGCTGCTCGCCGCAGGCGCCCTGTTACTCGGCGGCTGCGGCCGCGAGCCCGCCGGCACCGGTGGGCATGAAATCGCCGCGGCGAAGGGGTCGACGCTTGCGCGGATTCGCGCGCGCGGAACGCTCAATTGCGCAATTCATACGGGGCAGCTCGGCATGTCCTATCTCGACAAGCGCGGACGCTGGCAGGGCTTCTTCGTCGATTACTGCCGGGCGCTCGCCGCTGCGGTCCTCGGCGATGCCCGCAAGGTCCGGTTCATGCCGGTCGCCTCGAACAAGCGCTTCACGATCGTGCAGACGGGCGAGGCCGACGTCCTGTCGCGGACGACCACATGGACGCTGACGCGCGACACCGACCTCGGGGTGAATTTCGTCGGCACCATGTATTATGACGGGCAGAGCTTCTTGGTGCCCCGGCGATCGGGCGTGCGGCTTCCGACGGATCTCGATGGCGCATCGATCTGCATCACCAAGGGGACGACCTCCGAACTCAACACCGCCGAATATTTCGAGCGCAAGGGGCTGCGTTTCCTGTCGGTCGTGTTCGAGAATCCCGAGGAAGCCAAGCTCGCCTTCTTTGCCGGGCGGTGCGACGCAATGACCACCGATGCCTTCACGCTGACGGTGATCCGCCTGGCCGACACCGCACATCCCGACGATTATGTGGTGCTGCCCGAGCGGCTCACCAAAGAACCGGTCGGCCCAGTCGTGCGCAGCGACGACGAGCAATGGTATGAGATCAACAAATGGGTGCTGAACGCGCTCTTCGCTGCCGAGGAAATGGGGGTCACCCGCGCGAATGCCGCGCGCATGCGTATGGCCTCGCGCGACCCTGAAGTGCGCAAGATGCTCGGCGGCTTGCCCGGATTCGGCAAGTCGCTCGGCCTCGACGATGACTGGGCGTACCGGGCAATCGAGGCGACCGGCAATTATGGCGAAATCTTCGACCGGCACATTACGCCGCTCGGCGTCGAACGCGGACAGAATAAGCTCTATCGGGACGGCGGGCTGATCTACCCGTTGCCGATGCGATGAACCATAAACACAGGCGGCTTGCCATCGCTGCGTTGCCCTGGCTGCTGATCGCGGGCGGGCTTGTGGTCGCCTACGGCCTGTTTGCGACATTGGCGGACAATCTAGCGGACCGAAACATCCGGACGGGGTTCGGTTTCCTGTTCGACCGGGCGGGCTTCGCGATTGGCGAAACGCTGATTGCTTACGCGCCTGGCGATTCCTATGCCGCGGCGCTGGCGGTGGGTCTTCTCAACACGCTCCTGATATCGGCGCTCGGCATCATCTTCTCGACCTTGCTCGGCCTCGCGGTCTGCATGGCGCGCCTGTCGTCCAACTGGCTGCTTGCGAGGCTCTCCGGCCTTTATATCGAGCTGGTTCGCAATATTCCCCTGCTGCTCCAGATGTTCGTCTGGTACGCCGCGCTGCTGTTCGGTCTGCCCGGACCCGGCCCGGGCGCCGTCGGACCGTTCGACCTCGATAATCGGGGATTGCACCTCCCCGCGCTCTCCTTGGCCGATCCGGGACGGCCGGTCTTGCTCATCGCGATCGTCGCCTGTGCGATCCTGCTGGGTGCCGTGCGGCGAGGAGCCGTTCGCACGCGCACTGCGCTGGCCTTCGCCGGCATCTCCCTGGTGCCGCTCTTGCTGTGGGGCGGGATCGATCTGCCGCGGGCGGGGCGCTTCGGAACCGTCGGCGGACTGTCCTTCTCAACGGAGTTTCTGACTCTGGTCACCAGCCTTTCGGTCTATGCCTCGGCCTATCTGGCCGAGATATTCCGCGGCGCGATCCTCGCCGTTCCAGCAGGGCAGAGCGAGGCCGCCAAAGCGCTCGGCCTGTCGCCCGCGCAAACGATGGGACGGATCGTGATCCCGCAAGCGCTGCGCATTGCCATACCGCCGATGACGAGCTGGCATCTCAACACGATCAAGAACAGCTCCCTGGGCGTCGCGATCGGATATCCCGAATTTGTCTCGGTGGTCGATACCGTCATCAGCCAGACAGGTCAGGCGATCGAAGGCGTCGGTCTGATCGTCGCGACGTTTCTCCTGCTCTCGCTGTCCTTGGCGTTCGTTACCGGCCGCTATGCCCGCCGGTTGGGCTGGACCGTTGCCGGGCAGCCCGGCCGCAGCATCCAGTCGGCGCCCCTCGAACCCTTTCCGCTACGCTCGGCGGCGGCCTGGCCGTCGTGGATGCGGCGCAATCTGTTCAGAGGAGGACGCCAGTCGATACTGACCATCGCGATCCTCGCCATGACCGCGGCTTTCGTCGGCAAGGGACTCTCGTGGCTGCTGTTTGAGGCGACATTCGCCGGGGGCGCGGCCGATTGCCGTTTGGCCAGCGGTGCCTGCTGGCCATTCCTCCGCGAAAATGCGCGGCTTATATTGTTCGGAACCTATCCCGAAGCCGAGCAGTGGCGGTCCGCAGCGGCGGCGGCGGCGCTGCTTTCCTGCCTCGCGTTCTCCTTCGTCCCGCGATTTTGGCGTAGCCGCCTCGGCCTAGCCTGGCTCGGCGCGATCGCGGTGGCGGTACTTCTGCTACGAGGAGGATTCGCGGGCCTTTCCTATGTCCCGATGGAGAAGTGGAGCGGCCTGCCGGTCACATTGCTGCTCGCGAGCCTCGCGGTTGTCGGCGCGTTTCCGCTGGCCATACTCCTCGCGTTCGGCCGCAGGTCGACGCGGCGCGGCATTCGCTGGCCGAGCGTCGTCTTCATCGAGCTGGTTCGCGGAACGCCGCTGATCGGGGTGCTCTTCCTCGCTGCGGTCCTGTTTCCGCTGTTCGTGCCCTCTTATCTCTCGATCGACAGCCTGCCGCGCGTCCAGCTCGCGCTCATATTCTTCACTGCCGCCTATATGGCCGAGGTCATCCGGGGCGGCCTGCTGGCGGTTCCCGTCGGGCAGGCCGAGGCCGCGCACGCTCTCGGCCTCACCAAATGGCAGGCGCGGCGCCATATCCTGTTGCCGCAGGCGCTGAAAGTCAGCGTACCCGGACTGGTCAACACTTCGATTAGCGAGGTGAAGAACACGACGCTCGTCCTCATCGTCGGCGTCTTCGATTTGTTGCAGACGACCCGCCTCTCCTACGTCGAGGCGCAATGGCGACCCTATTTCGCCGAAGCCTATCTTTTCACCGGGACAATCTTCTTCCTCCTCTGTTTCTCCCTGTCCCGGCTCAGCATGAAGATCGAACGGAAACTAGACTATGCAGGATAATCATGACGGAAAATGGCTCGAGGAGCCGGCGAGCCCGAAAGGGCACGCTTGGCAGGATCCGACGCGTGCCGTGCACGGCGGTCCCCGCCCGCGCGATCAGCGGGGCCTCATCAATCCGCCCGTCGATCGAGCCTCGACCATTATCTACGACAGCGTCGAGGCCTATATGGACCGGCACCAGGGTCTCTACGATGAGGTCATCTATGGCCTGTACGGAACGCGAACGACCTTTGCGCTCGCCGAGGCTGTCAGCGAACTTGAAGGCGGCTGCAACACCGTCATCACCTCGTCCGGAACCAGCGCGATCGCGCTGGCCCTCACGGCTTTCGTGGCCGGGGGCGATCATCTGCTCGTTGCGGATTGCGTCTATGGGCCGACCCGCAAGTTTCTGACCGACGTTCTCGCGCGTTTCGGGGTCGAGGTGGAATATTTCCGGCCCGATATCGGAGCGGAGATTGCCGGGCTGTGCCGCAGCAACACCCGGCTCATCTATATGGAGACCCCGGGCTCGCAGACATTCGATATGATCGACGTCCCCGCGATCACGGCCGTTGCACGCAGCCGGGGCATATTGACCGCTCTCGACAACACCTGGGCGACGCCGCTTTTCTTCAAGCCCTTGGCCCACGGGGTCGACATCTCGCTTGCTTCGGCAACCAAATATCTCTCGGGGCACTCCGACTGTCTGCTCGGCACGATGACGGCCGCCAGTGATGCCGTCTACCGCCAGCTCAAGGACGCGGCGGCGCGCTGGGGCAACTGCGCGAGTCCCGACAATTGCTATCTGGTCCACCGGGGCATCAGGACGCTCGATGCGCGCCTTGAACGCCACCAGCGCACCGCAACGACGCTGATCGAATGGTTCGCCCAGCAACCCGAAGTGGTTGCGGTCCGCTATCCGGCTCATCCCGCCGACCCCGGCCATGCGATCTGGAAGCGGGATTTCACCGGTGCGTCCGGATTGTTCGGTGTTCAGCTCGACGGTCTTACCCCGCCCGAAACTAGCGCCTTTTTCAACGAATTCTCGTTATTCCAGCTGGGTTCGAGCTGGGGCGGCTTCGAAAGTCTCGCGGTTCCGGCGTGGCCCGCTCCGATCCGCGATTTTCCGAATGGCGAGGCAGATGGGGCGCTGATCCGCATTCACGCCGGACTCGAAGCGCCGCAGGATCTGATCGCCGACCTCGCCGCAGCCTTCGCGCGGGTACGAGCGCTACGCGGCCGGGGGCAGGCGTCATGACCGACGCCTCGGGCCACGCGGCCGTCAGCTTGCGGCAGGTCGACAAATATTATGGCGCCTATCATGCGCTCCGCTCGATCGACCTCGAAATCGCCCCGCGCGAGCGGATCGTGATTTGCGGGCCTTCGGGCTCCGGCAAGTCGACGCTCATTCGCTGCATGAACAGGCTCGAGGTGCCCGACTCCGGCGCCGTCCTGATCGAGGGGGCCAAGATTACCGACGCGTCGCGGGAGGCAGTTGCGGCGCTCCGCGCCGTCGGCATGGTCTTTCAGCAGTTCAATCTGTTTCCGCACAAGACTGTGCTCGAGAATTGCACCCTCGCACCCGTCCTGCTCGGCGGCCTGTCTCTTCCGGAGGCGGAGGCGCGCGCCATATCCTATTTGGACAAGGTGAGGATTGGCGACCAGGCGGGCAAATATCCGGGGCAGCTCTCGGGAGGGCAGCAACAGCGGGCCGCAATAGCTCGCGCTCTGGCGATGGAACCCAGGATTCTTCTCTTCGACGAGCCGACATCGGCGCTCGATCCCGAGATGATCAAAGAGGTACTCGATGTGATGACGGCCCTTGCCGGCGAAGGACGGACGATGGTGTGCGTGACGCACGAAATGGGATTCGCGCGCGAGGCGGCCGATCGCATTCTTTTCATGGATCAGGGCCAGATCATCGAAGACGCAAGGCCGGCCGATTTTTTCGCCGCGCCGAAAAGCGAGCGTGCACGGACCTTTCTCGAACAGATACTTTCGCATTGAGCGGCTCAAGTCGGTCGCCCCCAAGCTGTGCCGACCCACTTAATCATGTCATTTCATAAGTAAGCCGAGGGAGGGGCCAGCCGGCTCCTTGCGCGAAAAGGCTCAGGCCGGAAAAAAAATTTCAAAATTGATGAGGGGTAGAGCTTTGGCGTGCGTATCTAATAGGTATCGTGCGCCCGGAATTTCCTTCATAACTAATTGATATGATTCAATAAATTCTTATTGACCTGTATATACATTTGATGCTCTCTGAGGGGAATCAGCCAACCATCAGGGGGTTTCGCTATGATGACCAGGACAATTTTGCTCGCCAGCGCCGCAGCGGTCGCCACTTTTGCAACACCCGCGCTCGCGCAGAGCGGTGCCGCGACGCAGTCACCCGCCGCCGAGGATGCTCCGAACGCATCGGACATCGTCGTGACCGGCTCGCGCATTCGTCGCCAGGATCTCGCGGGCGTCGGCCCCGCGACCGTCGTGTCGGCCGAGCAGATCGAGAACACCGGCGTCGTCAATATCGAGACGGTGCTGCAGCGCTTGCCGGCCAACGCCGGTTTCGCGGGCAACCAGACGTCGGCCTATTGGGCGAACAATGGATATGGCACGGCGCAGGTGAACCTGCGCGGTCTCGGCATCAAGCGCACCCTCGTCCTGCTCAACGGCCGCCGCCTCGTCGCGGGCGGCACCGGGGCGAACTCCTCGCCCGATCTTAACATGATCCCGGTCGCGGCGCTCGCGCGCACCGATGTGCTCAAGGACGGCGCCTCGGCGATCTATGGCGCCGACGCGATGGCGGGCGTGGTCAACCTCGTGACCCGCACTGACTATGAAGGCCTCGGCCTCAGCGTGCGCCAAGGCATCACCGAAAAGGGCGATGGCTCGGACTTCACCGCCGACCTCCTGTGGGGCGTCCGCAACGATCGCGGCGGTTTCATGGCGGCGGTCACCTATCAGAAGACGAGCGCGGTCAATATGGCAACGCGCGCGCCTTGCTCGCTTGCCGAAACCACGCCCGGCATGCTGAGCTGCGTGAACAGCGCCTCGACGATCGGCGGCCGCGCGGTGCTGCCGAACGGCCAGCAGATCAACTTCAATCAGGTGCTGGGCGGTAACGGCAACTTCTTCGAGCCGTACAGCGCTGCCAAGCACAACTTCAACTCGAACCCGTTCCTCAACGCGGTGAGCCCGGTCGAGCGCGTGAGCACGGCGTTTTTCGCCGACTATGACATCACTGACAATATCGAGGCGTTCGGCGAATTCCTTTACACCTTCCGCAAGTCGAATCAGATCGCGACGCCCGGAACGCTGCGCAACCTCTCGATCGCGGCGAGCAATCCCACCAATCCGACGGGGCAGAATATCGTCCTCATCCAGCGCCGCCTCGCCGAGCCCGGCCCGCGCCAATTCTTCCAGGAAACCGATACCTGGCAGGGTACGTTTGGCCTCCGCGGCAAGCTCTCGAACGATTGGGGATGGGAAATCGCGGGCGCCTTCGGCCGCAACACCGCGGTCGATGGTTCGACCAACATCGCCAATCTCGAGCGAGTGGCGAATTCCCTCGATACGACCAAGTGCAGTCTTGCTGCCGGTGCCACGATCCCCTGCGCCGACTATCTCGGGTTCGGCGACCTGACCCCGGAGGTTCTCGACTATATCCTGTTCACGTCGCGCGACCGCGGCGGCAACGAGCTTGCGACGGTCACCGCCGATATCAACGGCGATCTCTTCAAGCTGCCCGCAGGCCCCGTCTCCTTCGCGGCGGGTGTCGTCTATCGCAAGGAAAAGGGTTGGCGCGATCCCGATCCGCTGACGGTGCTCGGTATCGCGAACACCAACCAGCAGGATCCGATCTCCGGAACGAGCACGGCGAAGGAAGCCTATCTCGAACTGTCGGTGCCCGTTCTGGCCGACACACCCTTCTTCCAGTCGCTTACCCTCGACGGCGCGGTTCGCTACTCGAACTACGACCTGTTCGGCAGCGACTGGAACTACAAGGGGAGCGTCGACTGGGTCATCAATGACAGCTTCCGCCTGCGCGGCACCTACGGCACCGGCTTTCGCATTCCGAACGTCCCCGAATTGTTCGGCGGCGTCTCCGAGGGCAATCTGACGACCACCGACCCCTGCTCGCGCTATTCGACCAGCGGCAATGCGACACTGATCGCCAATTGTCAGGCGTCGGGCGTGCCGGCCAATTATGTTCAGCTCGGTACAACGATCCTGACAACGGTCGGCGGCAACGAGAATCTGAAACCCGAAAGCTCGACGACCTGGACCGTCGGGACGGTGATTTCACCGAAGGGACTGGTTCCGGGACTCTCGCTCACTGCCGACTGGTTCGACATCAAGATCAAGGATGCGATCCGTGCTATTCCGGGCTCGACAAAGCTCAGCATTTGTTATGCGAGCCAGAATCTTTCGCATCCCTTCTGCGAAGATTTTACCCGCAGCCCGTTGACCGGCGAGGTTACCTTCCTCTCCGCGCAACCGATCAACACGGGCCGCGAAGAAATGAACGGCCTCGATCTGGGTCTCGTTTACAACAATGACATCGGCAGCGTGAACGTCTCGCTCGACGTCAACGTGACCTATCTCAACAAATATGTGGTCCTGCCTTTCCCCGGCGGCGCGCCGATCGACTTCGACGGCTTTATCGGCGGCGGCAATGGCGGCTATCCGAAATGGCGCGGCTATGGCGTGCTGACCGCTGAAAAAGATGGTGTCAGCGCGACTTGGTCGACGCAGTGGATCGGCAAGGCGACCGACTTTAATGCGGCTCCCGGAGAGATCGGCTACAGCACGCCGAATGTCTTCTATCACAACCTTCAGGTCGCCTATGAGATTGACGAGAAGACGCGCTTCCAGCTTGGTGTCGACAACCTCTTCGATCGCAAGGCCCCCTATATCCAGAGCTTCACCGATGCGAACACCGACACGATGACCTATGATCTGCTCGGACGGCGTTTCTACGTCGGCTTCCGCACCGCGTTCTGAGGGTAATCGATATGGCGATCCGTTGGCCGCTGCTCGTCCGGCGAACGCATAAATGGCTGGCGCTGGTGGTGGGCGTCCAGGCTTTGCTCTGGACGTTGACCGGCTTCTACATGGTGGTCGTTCACATCGACACCATCCACGGCGATCATCTGGTGCGCTCCCCGGTGGCCCAGCCCTTCGACCTCGACGGACTCGCAGCGCCGTCGAAGGTCGTCGCGGCCGCGCCGGGGGTGTCTGAAATCCGTCTCCAGCGCTTTTTCGGCCAACCGGTCTGGCGCGCCGAGACCCCTGAAGGCGCGCGCCTGTTCGACGCGCGTTCGGGTGCGCCGCTGCCTGCCCTGACCGAGTCCCAGGTTCGCGAACAGGCACGGCGCATCTACACCGGTGACGGCGAGATCGTCTCGGTGCGACTTTTGACCGAGGCGCCTCAGGAAATGCAGGCGCGCAAGCCACCCTATTGGCAGATCGAGTTCGAAGGCTGGAACCGCCCGACGCTCTACCTGTCGCCGACGACCGGCGAGCTCATTTCGCGCCGCCACGCATTGTGGCGCGTCTTCGATTTCGCGTGGATGCTCCACATCATGGACTATGATGAGCGGACCGACGTCAACAACCCGTTGCTGCGCATCGCGACCTGGAGCGTCTTCGCGATGGCGCTTTCCGGTGCGTGGCTGCTGATCTGGTCCTTCAAACGCCGCAAGAGGAAGCAGGCATGAAACGCATCCGACTGACGCCGCTCTTCTTCCGGCGCATCCACAAATGGGTGGGGCTGATCCTGGGTCTCCAGTTTCTGCTCTGGGCGCTCAGCGGCTCGGTGATGGCGCTGCTCGACAAGGACAAGGTCGGGGGACACGGCGGCGGGATGTCGCATGCGCACCCTTTGCCGGCCGGAGAGTATTTCGACATCGCCAGCTTGCCGCGCGGTGAGCCCGTCACCGGGGTGGTTTTGCGCGATCTTGGCGTCCGACCGATCTACGAACTCCGCACCGCCAAGGGCGTGCGGCTGGTCGACGCTACGAGCGGCGAGGATATCCGCGTCGATGAGGGGATGGCCCGCGAAGTCGCAACGATGATGAACGAGGCACCAATCCGCAAGGTGAGCGTGATTGCCAAGCCAAACCTGGAATCACGCGACCATGAAGGTGCGATGTGGCGCGTCGACTTTTCCGACGCCGAGAACAGCAGCGCCTATGTCTCGCTCGACACGGCGCGCTTCCTCGTGATGCGCGGCGATACCTGGCGGACCTGGGATTTCTTCTGGATGCTCCACAACATGGATTATGTGAACCGGAAGAGCTTCAACCACCCGTTGATCATCTTCGTCGCTTTCGGGGCGCTGTGGCTTTCGGGGACCGGTTTCTATCTACTCTTCAAAAGCTTCAGCCGCGCCGATTTTCGCTGGCTGCGCCGTCGCCGCAAGCCCGTCGTTACCCGCAGCACGGCCTGACGCGTCAGTCGTCGACCGAAAAGGCGGCGGAAAGTTCGAAGCGCGTGCCGGGATGGGAGAGCCAGGCGTGCGACACCAGCCGACCGTTGCTCCAGGTCCGCCGCGTCATGCGCAGAACCGGTTCCCCCTCGTTGAGACCGAGCATGCCGCGCGTGCGCGCGTCGGGCATTTCCGCGCGGACGCGGTGTTCGACCCGCTCGAGCGGCGCGGTGCGCGTCAAATATTCGTTGGGCGTGAGCTGCGTAAAATCTAGCGTGCCATAATCCGGCGCGGCGGACGCAAGTACGAACCGCTCTTCGAGCTGGATCGGGAACTCGGCCTCGTGGTGAACGATGATCGAATGGAAGATTTTCGTGCCCACCGGCACCTCCAGCAGCGCGGCGGTTTCGGCGCTGGCCTTCTCCTCGACATTCTGGATGACTCTCGCCCGGTAGTCATGACCGCGTCCGCGAATTTCCTCGGCGATATTCCGGATCTCGATCATATGGCCGATCGGCTTTGGCTCGGCGATGAACGAGCCACTACCCGCGCGGCGGACGATGATACCTGCCGATTGCAATTCGCGAAGCGCCCGGTTCGCCGTCATGCGCGAGACGTCGAATTGCCCGACCAGATCGGCTTCCGACGGCACGCGGTCTCCCGGTTTCAAACGGCCTTCGCGGATAGCATCATGGATGCTTTGCTTGATCGCTGCGTAGCGCGGTGGGGCATCCGGGGAAGCGCCGTCGGCAGACCGCTGGGCGCTGTTCGAGTTCAGTCGAGGCATAAGATCCATCACCCGTCTATACAGGTGAAACCATTCAGATTCCAAGCGTTCCGACGTGAATTTCCGTTAGGCTCCTTCCAAAGTCATATGACTGCAAGAAACGATTTACGGCATCGGGGCGACTGGTGCCTGATGCCACCGATTTGTGACGCAAGTCATCTCGCCAAATGACTATTGGGCTTGCCCATGCCGGCCAAAAGCTCGGCTACCTTGAGTGAAGCTGGGCGGTTAATCAGGGCCTGCTGATGCTGTGGGCAGCGGAGGAAGCTCGTTCAGGAATTCGCGGATGCCAGGCGCCAGGCATCGAGCGAAATCCTCGGCTGTCACGATCGCATCCGACATTGCTGCCGCAGCCAGCTTGCCGTGCGGCAGCAGGTCAACGAGCTGCTCCGCTAACGCTTGTGGATGCCTCTCGTCCATTCCTGGAATGATCAGCGTCGGCATTGCTATAGCTGCGAGTTCGCTGACGCCGCGGAAGGCGCGGTCATCACCTATTGCCGCGGCAGCCGCAATGCTGGCCGCATTGCTTCGCGGAATCGCGTCGTGAACCATCTCGCGAATGACTGGCGCCAAATTGGGCAGTATTGGCGCCCAGGCCGCATAAAGCCCTTCCTCGCGGACGCGCGCCGCGAACTCTCTCATAAATGCCGTTTCAGCTACTTTGGCCTCGTCGTCTTCGATGTCTTCAACGCTGATCAAAATGGCCGCTCTCACTCTCTCCCGATGGGCGAGTGCGGTTCGCAAAGTGATCGTGGCGCCGAGCCCCGCACCGCCGACAATGGCGGAATCTGCCTTCAGGTGATCGAGAAGCGCGATCACGTCGGCTGCGTAGGACGCCCAGGTGTGTTTCGCTTCCTCGCTGCAAAGGGACCGGCCATAGCCACGGACATCGGGCAGCAGTACCGCATGCCGGTCGCACAGCTGGCGCGCCAAGGGTATCAAACTTTGGTGATCAGGGCCGCCGCCATGCATGAGCACAACGACGTTGGCGGTCGGCAGCCTGCGATAGGGATCTACAAGCGCAGCAAAGAGCGGCCAGCCGTCAGGTCCGGAATAGGTTATGTCGATTATGTCGGTCCGCATGCTAACCGCCACGAGCTGCCGAGAGGATGATCGCACCGTCATCCGAAAGACCATTTAATCGGGCTATATCAAGCAGCCTCTCCAGATCGTCGCGCAATCCGCAAGGCTCCGGGATCTCGTGAAGCCTCTGTCTGGCCGATAATTCGATTTGGGAAACGGAGAGGGGCACGAGAAAAAGCCTACAAGAATAGTCGATCTTGAAGCCGGCGGTCAGAAATGTGGCGGCGAGATCAGCTGGCTGGGGGCAGGGATTGTGCACAAGACCGGCCCGGCGGTCTATTACCTTTATCCATTCGTCATATAGCTGTGCTGCCAGCTGCGATGGAATGGCCGCATCGTACCAGCAATCCAGCACCACGACACCCAAACGTGCGACCCGGATTGCCTCCTGAAGCCCCCTATGAAGGTTTTCAAGATGATGCGCGGCGTATTCCAAAGTCACCACATCAAAGCTTTGATCCGGGAATGGAAGTGCCTCTGCTCGGCCGAGGTGTATTTCCAGACCTAGCGCGCGGCCTTCCTCTACGGCCTCTTCCTCCGGGTCTATGCCGACGCAGTGGGCGACATCGGCTTCGCTGAATAGCTGCAGCGAAGCACCATTGCCGCACCCTACATCCAGTATCGACGACGGCTTGAAGGCGAGCACGCGCGATAGGAATTCTTTGCGATACTCTCCGTGCGGGCGAGGCATTTCTTCCGGCTCTCGCTGTTCGACCATCTTCAACGACATCTGCAACTCCACCTGATGGCGTCTGGTAGGCAATCCGCGTTACGTCGGATATATGCTAGCATGACAAGTAATATTCTGAATCGGACATGTTGTGACAATTGCCGAAGGCGGGGCCGATGCCCTCTCAGTAGACCGTTCGGTATTTCCGGCGGGGTTCAGGGGCACGTGGCATGTTCACCCTGCCGCACAGCTCATCTATCCTAGCCGCGGTGTGATGATCCTCGAAACGGCGGCTGGATGCTGGGTGGTGCCGCCCCAGCAAGCCTGCTGGCTCCCTTCCAATGAAAATCACCGGGTGCAAACTTCAGCTGGCTTCGAAATGCTCAGCGTTTACTGTCGCGGCAGCGTGCTCCGCCGGCTGCCCGAGGCTCCCGGTGTCGTTGCGGTGAGTAGCCTCCTGCGCGAGTGCATCTTTGCCCTCGAAAAGGCAGCGCCGCGCTCCCGGCGCGTCAGTTTGACGCTCTTGTTCTCTCAAGAAGTGTCCGTCGAAATCGCGCCATCCCTATTCGTCCCTCAACTGCGGTCCTCGCGTCTCAGAAAAATCGAGACCGCTCTCTCGCGGGAGCCGGGGAATGACAAACCATTGTCGGAGTGGGCGAGCGAATTGGGCGCGAGCAGCAGGACCCTGGCTCGCGCATTCGAGCGTGAAGCGAATATGACTTTTACAGATTACAGAAGACAGGCGCGACTTCGGGCCGCCCTGGTTCGCTTGGCTGAAGGAGAGCCCATAACCAATATCGCCCTGGATTTGTCATTTGGCTCGGCCAGCAATTTCATCCGTATGTTCCGTCAGGCGACCGGCGTCACCCCGGGGAAGTATTTCCAAAGCCAGTCCAAGCGTAGGTAGATGGTCGAATTTCGGCGCGCCGCTAGCTGCGGCTTGCGATCTGAATTCAAGCTTCCCTCCAAAATCCGTAACCCTGTCCCAGCTAGGCTGCCTTGCGAATTGGTGCCTCCTGTCGATCGAGAAACTCGGAGAGAGCCGCCTTCCGCGATGCGCGATCGAGCGAATACGCACGCTGCTTGAAGATTCTTCCGTCGAGCAGGGCGGCAATGTAGCCGGCCAGTGTGTCGGCTGCCATAATCAACGCCGCGTCCAGGACATGGATATATTTGCTCGTTACCGACCCCTTCGCATGACCCATAAGGGCGGCGATGGTGACCTCGGTGAAGCCCAGGTCATTACCGATGCTGGCGAAGCTGTGGCGCAGAACATGCGCAGTGACGCCTTCGAGGGGCGAGCCCAGGAATATCTCGTCCCAATGGTTTGGAAAGCCGCCAAATGCCGTGTCCTCACCGCGCGGGCCAGGAAACACATATGTGCCATTGTCTTCGCCTTGATGCTGCTCGAGGAACTCTACAACCGGCAAGCCGACAGGGCGGACCGACTTTCCTTCCTTGCTCTCGGAGAGGCGAAGGCAACTTCCGTCGATATCGACATCGCACCATTTGAGATTGATAATCTCACCGCGTCGGCAACCTGTAAGTGCGATTTGCCGGATGATATCGATCGTCGGGCCGAACTTCTCGATTTGCGCAGCGGCCTTGAGCATGCGGCCAAGAATTCGATACTCGCCGTCGTTGAGACGCCGCGAACGGACATTGTCTTTGGGACGCTTGATGCCATGCGCGGGATTGCTGTCGATGATGCCGAGATCGACGGCATAGGTCAGTATTCCGCCAATCAACCCCAGCGTCCGAGCCGCCGTGCCTGGCCCGCCCCGCACATTGGCGCGGCCGCGGAGCTTTTTGGTCTTGATGAAGGCTTTGGTCTTCCCCGCCATGATATCGCGCATGGCTTTCGTGAGGATCGCCTTAGTGAGGTCTTTGACCCGGCGGGATCCGAGGAGCGGGATGACGTGCCGTTCGATCCGGCCCAGATCGATGTCGACGGTCGATTGCTTCTTCGGGCGGCCCCCTTTGCCCAGAATGAGTCCATCCCTGAGATCCTGCATGTAGAGCTCGCATAGCTCCTTCATCGACATCGCTTTGTTGAGTTCGGCCCGTTCTTCGGCAGGGTCCTCGCCTTGAGCAACCCTACCGAGCTGGGACTTGGCCTCCCGCCTGGCAGTTTCCGGAGTCCAGACTCCATGGATGCCGATCGTGTAACGACGCGAGCGGCCTCCGGCGCGATACTGAATGAGGTAGCTGCGCTTGCCGGTGGGGAATATCCGGAGCCCGAAGCCAATTAGTTCATCGTCCCAGAGGACATAATCTTTCGTCTCTGCTACAGCTGCATCGACAACGCGCTTGGTCAGTTTGACCATCGAGCCTACTCCCGTTTGGCCCGGTTTTCGCGTAAGCACCACGTAAGCACGCGGAAGGAAATCAGGGCGAATTCAAGGTTACGGCAGCGCAGATCGACAAATCAAGAATAGCGTTTTATTATAGTGGCTTAGGCTAGAAAAACTTGCTCTGGCGTAGGCTGGCGCAAACATGCTAGTACCCCCTCCGAAGGCAGAGGCCAGGGGTTCGAATCCCTTCGGGTGCGCCATTTCCTTTATACTTCAAATATTTGACTAGATTCCGGCGATTTGCGCGGGAGCGTGGATTTTGCCGCATAAGCATCTCGTTCGTGAGGCAATGCCATTACGCGTCATATTCGTCCCGCCGCGGTCCGAATCATGTTCGGGCATGGCACTTTGGGCCCGATGTCGGCCGTTCAGATTATTGAAGATTCGCCCTCAAAGCGGACGTTAGGCACCACAGGTCCCCAAGATATGATGGTGCATCAGGCCGCCTGCAGATTTGCCTCCTTGGTCGCGTTTACCGGATCGATCGCAATTGCGGGAGAAGCCGTACCGAACCTGCGCTCCACGCGAATGCCCATCGATTGCAGAAGGCCTGTGGATAACTCGCCGCCCGCGCAGACTATGACATCGTCGTTCGGCAGGTCGAACAATTCGGCGTGGTGCCGAAGGGAGATGGCGCCATGCCGCACCTCCTCGACAGACGATTGGAGGTATAGCGTGACCAGGCCCTCCGCCGCCGCCGCGGCGATCGCATCGCGATTCTGCCGTCGCGTCCGGTTAAAGGCATCTCGCCGATAGGAAAGGGTGACCTGGGTGCCCGGCTGATCCGCCAATGCGACAGCGGCCTCGATCGCGCTGTCGCCGCCGCCGACGACCAGCACGCGCCGGCCGGCATATTGCGCCGGGTCGGTCAGGCGATAGACGACGTTGCTCCGATCCTCGCCCGGCACGCCCAGCTTGCGCGGGGTTCCGCGCCGGCCGATTGCCAGCAGCACCCGCCGGGCGCGATACACGCCGTTCGCTGTTCTGACCGTAAAGCCCCGGTTGCCGGGCGTGACATCCACCACCTTTTCGTTGCAGCGGATATGCAGCCCGGTCCGCTCGATGACATCCTGCCATATTCCCAGCAACGCTTCCTTGCGGATTTCACGGAAGCGGAGTTCGCCGAAGAGCGGCAGTTTTACCGGTGCGGTCATAATCAGCTTGTTGCGCGGGAAATGCGCTACGGTTCCGCCCAGACTATCTTGCTCGACCGTTTCGAAGCGCAGGCCGAGTTCCATCGCCCGCAGGCTGGCGGCAATGCCCGCCGGACCCGCGCCGACGACCATCAGGTCGAGCATGTCGTGCGCATCATCGCCTTCGTTCGCGGCGGCGATCGCGTCGACAGCCTCGGTCCCCTGCTTCACGGCGTTGCGGATCAGCCCCATGCCGCCGATTTCGCCGGCGAGATAGATGCCGGGGACATTGGTTTCGAAATCGGGACTGACGAACGGAATGTCGATGCCGCGCGTGGCCGTGCCGAAGACCAGCGCCAGCGCGTCGGCTGGGCATGCCTGCTGGCAGGCGCCGTGCCCGATGCAGCGGGTCGGGTCGATGAGCGTGGCTTTCCCCTCCAAGAGGCCGAGCACGTCGCCTTCGGGGCACGCCAGCACACATGCCGAGCAGCCGATGCATTTGGCGGTGTCGATGACGGGGTGGAGCGAATTGGGCTCGGTCAGCCCTGCGTCGCGCGCATCTTCCAATATGGTGTGACTTTTGCGCTCGATCGCGCGGTGCCGCGCCCAATAGCTCAGCCAGATGGGCAATGCCGGGAGCGCGTAGGCGAGCGCCGCCGTGTCAAACGGCAGTTTTGGTAACGCCGCGAGGGCGTCGGCGAAAACCGCCGGGTCAAAGGGCATTGCGACTCCATCATATGTCTGCGGATTTTTCCGCTATTTTCCCCTCTGGAAGCCCTCCGCGGCCCTAAGAGCCGTCCTTGTCACAAGAGGAAAGACCCCCTGCGCCCGGCGGTGCGGCATTCGCGTCGATGGGAGGTTCAAGCCGCGTCGCTGTTCGGCGCTCGGGGCGGCGAGCGATATGGATTTTTGACCACGGCTGCGTTCAGTTCTTTTGAAATCAATGTGCAAAATCTGGAAGGAGTAGGCCAAATTATATAGATAGACTAATAATTTGTCATGCCGAAGAGGGAGGTCTAGCCTAGTAAACATGCCCTAGAGGGTGAACCAAAATGGAGTCGGAACAGCTCACTCTCGTAGCCAGAGAGGCGTCGGCACCCCAAAGGAAAGCAATTGTTTCTTTTGAAACAGTTTTTTCCTTCCTCATTTTATTGTTCATACCTGCCGCCATCTTATGGGGCTGGTGGCATCGCGCGGAATTGCCGACGCCCGAGGATGGCCTTGGTTATGCGCTCGGGATCATCGGCGTGACGATGATGGCCATTCTCATGATCTATCCGCTCCGCAAAAGGCTGACCGGAGCAACATGGATGGGGTCGGTCGGCACCTGGTTTCGCATCCACATGCTGCTTGGCCTGCTCGGGCCGCTGGTCATTCTTTACCATGCGCGCTTTACCTGGGCGGCGACGAACAGCGGTGTCGCCCTGCTTGCCTTGCTGGTGGTCGTCGCGAGCGGGCTTTTCGGGCGCTTTCTATATGTCCATATCCATCGCGGATATTCGCAGCGAAAGCTGGAGGTTCGGGATTTTCTCGACGAACTTGGCGAATCGCGGCTCCTGCTCGACGCCGATGGCGACGCCGGTCACCTCATCGTCGGCTATCTTCGCGAGCTTGAGCGGCACGCCCTCGAAAAGCGGTCCAATCTGTTTCATGGCGCGTTCGCGGTCTTTTCGATCACGGCCCGGACATGGCTGTTCGCCTGGCGGCTCCGAGGTGTCGTGCGTGCCGAACTGGCACGGGAGGCTTCGCTTCCGGGCCGGCGGGCAACCGACAGCGAGGCGTTGATCGACCATCTGACGCGCTATCTGCAGTCGATCCGCGACGTCGGCGGGTTCGCCTTCTACGACCGCCTGTTCCGGGCCTGGCATTATCTGCACGTGCCGCTGTTCCTGTTCCTCGCGATGACCGTGGCGCTGCACGTCCTCGCCGTCCATATGTACTGATGTCGCGGACCTCGGTCCTTGTCGGCGCGCTCGTGCTGCTGGCGATGATCGGGGGACTGTTCGCGTTGCGCCCGACGCTGGAGCGACTGGTCAGCCCCGGCCCGCTGCGCCCCGCGCATGCGAAGATCGAGGCGCGCTGCGGAGCCTGCCATTATTCCTTCACCCCGTCGGCCGAGAATGGCAAGTGCAAGGCATGCCATGCCGACGTCGCCAACGACGTCCGCCTGCGCACCGGCTTTCACGGTCGCACGCCATCGGCCGCGAAACAGCAATGCCGTGCCTGCCATCTCGAGCATCAGGGCGCGGTCCAATTCGCCGCGAACCTCAAGGGCACCGGCTTCGACCATGGCAAGATCGATTTTCCGATCCACGGCAAGCATCGCGGCGTCGCCTGCGCGAACTGCCACAAGTCCGGAATGAAGTTTCGTGCCGCGCCCGCTGCCTGCGTTGCCTGCCATGTCAAAGAGGATGTTCATAGCGGCCGCTTCGGCAAGAATTGCGCCAGCTGCCACAGCGAAAGCGGCTGGAAGATCATCCATAAGTTCGATCACGCGGCGACCGGCTTTCAATTGGTCGGCGCGCATCAGACGGCCGCATGCGCCGATTGCCATGTCGGCAATCGCTTCGCCGGGACGCCGAAACAGTGCGTCGCCTGCCACCTGGCGGACGATGTCCACAAGGGGCGCAACGGAACCGACTGTGCAAGCTGCCATTCGCAGCTGAGCTGGAAGGGCGCCCTGTTCGACCATGAACGGACGCGTTTTCCGCTCGTCGGCCAGCATCGCACGGTTACCTGCACCGCCTGTCACGGCGCGCAGAACGATCGGCTGCGTCCACCGATGCAGTGCGCCGCCTGTCACCGCAAGGACGATGTCCATAAGGGCGTCAACGGCAGCAACTGCGCCACCTGCCATTCGCCTGCCAGCTGGAAAGGCGCGTTTTTCGATCACAACAAGGCGACGCGTTTTCCGCTGCTCGGGGCGCACAAGCGGGTGCGCTGCGCCACCTGCCACGTCAAACCTGTGCACAGCTTCAAACCATCGCGCGAATGCGCCGGGTGCCATGTCCGCCAGGATCCGCATCTGGGCAAGCTCGGCCGCAATTGCGCGGCGTGCCACACGCAGGACCGCTGGCGGCCGGCGCCGGGCTTTCATCATGCCGCAACGCGCTTTCCGCTGACCGGCGCCCACAGCCGCGTCGCGTGCGCCGATTGTCACCGGAATACGCAATTCCGCGCCGCAGGTGTCACATGCGCCAGTTGCCACGCCGACATTGCGCACAAGGGCCGGTTCGGCACGCCAGCGAGGTGCGAGACATGCCACACGACCGCGCGCTGGACCGGCGCGCGGTTCAACCATGATCGCACGGGTTTTTCACTGACCGGCCGCCATGCCCGGCTCGCCTGCAACAGCTGCCACACCAGGCCCGCGACGACCGCGCGGCTGCCGGTGGGCTGTTACGGCTGCCACAAGGCTGACGATCATCACGAGGGCCGCTTCGGCACGAAATGCGAAACCTGCCATGTCGGGGGCGACAGCTTCAAGACGGTGCGCGTCCCCGCGAACGCGCGCCGCCATCCGGATTTCGACGGGAGGCACCTGCGATGATCAAAGCCTGGATCGCCCTGCTGGGCTGCTTCCTTGTCGCCGCGCTGGCCGCGGCGGCGACGTCCGATCCGCCGCCGATCAAGGTCATCGACCGCTATGATCATATCTCGACGGGGTTCGTGCTCGACGGGCGGCATGCCGAAATCGGCTGCGACACCTGCCACGCCAAGGCGGTGTTCCGCGGCACGCCGCGCACCTGCGCCGCCTGTCACAACAATGTCCGCGCCGAGGGCAAGACGTTCCGCCACATCCCCACGACCGATGCGTGCGTGTCGTGCCATACCACCAAGGACTGGCTGACCGCGCGCTTCGACCACAGCGGCGTCGTGAGCAACTGCGTCAGCTGCCACAATAATTTCCAGGCGCCCGGCAAGACCGCCAATCACCCGCCGACCGGCAATCAATGCCAGGATTGCCACCGGGCGATCCATTGGAACCAGCTGTTGCCGGGAGCGGCATCATGAGCGCGCATGCCGCCTTCGAAGCCTTGCTCAAGATCGCACTCGCGCTGTTCCTGCTGTTTTGGGCGGGCCATGCCGGGGCACAGCGCGGCGGCGACAAGGTGTTGGCCGACGCGAGCGCCGCGGGCACCATCGACTGCCCGACCGTGACGATCCATTTCACAGGCCCGATCCGTTACAGCGGCGCGGCCCCGACCGACCAGGGAATGGACGTGCGGCTGCGGGTCGAGATGGTGCAGCCCGGCGTTCGGCCTAACCGCGATTTCCTGCCCGTGCCGGGCGGTACGCCGCTGGTCCGCTCTATTGTCTACGAGGCCGACGCCGTCGGCGGACCGGTGCTCGCGATCACTTTTCGCACGCTCACCCGCTTCGAAATCGCCCTGGGACATGACTCGCAAAGCTTGGTGCTGTCGCTGCGCAACATCGCCCTTCAAGGCGGCTGTCCGGTCGAGCAGGCGGCGGACGGCGCCGTCGCGCCGCTGGACGGCGACGAATTGCGCCGTCTCCAGACCGTGGCCGAAGAGGCGGTGGCGGCGGGCCAATATGAAGCCGCCAGCGACGCGCTCGACCGCATCCTTGGCCAACGCGACACCGATTATGCCCCGCGCGCGCTGGAACTCAGCGGCATGATCCACGAACGCCGCGGCGAACGCGGGCCGGCGCGGCTGCGCTATGAGGAATATCTGCGGCGTTTTCCTGGCTCGCCGGGCGCCGACCGGGTCGGGCAGCGGCTGGCGGCGCTGGGCCGGGGTGGCGCGGGCGAGCCCGCACGGCCGAGCGTGGACGGGCGCGAATGGCGCACCACCTTCTCGGGCGGTCTTTCGCAATTTTATTCGCGCGACACCAGCCGCAATGTTTTCGTCGATGCGCGCCGGCGCGATCCGATCGAGGAGATCGACCGACGCGTCAATATCGACCAGCTGCTGACCGCAATCGATATCAACATGGCGACCACCAACGGCGAAACGCGGTTCAGCGCGCGCGCCGCCGGCAGCTATACGCTCGATTGGCGGCCGGTCACGCTTGTCGGCTCCTCGCGCAGTTCGGGCGACGACACCCAGCGCATCGCGGCGCTGTACATCGATACCCAGCATTATCGCCTTGGCCTTTCGGCGCGGATTGGGCGGCAGTCGCTGTTCGGTTCGGGCGTGTTCGGCCGGTTCGACGGCATCCGTGCGGGATGGGAGATCGATCCGTCGTGGACGCTCCACGCGCAGGCGGGGCGTCCGGTCTTTTCGACCCGCACCGACCGGATCGAGCGGGACCGACGTTTCTACGGTTTCACGCTGGGCTATGCGCCGCGCGACAAGCCGTTCGAGCTCAATGCCTATTGGTTCGACCAGAAAAGCGGCGGGCTGACCGACCGGCAGGCGGTGGGCATCGAGGCGCGCTATAGCACGCCGGGCGTCGTTTTGTGGGGGCTGGTCGACTTCGACGTCAGCTTTGGCAAGCTCAGCCATGCCTTCCTGAACGCCACCGTGCCGCTGCGGGGCGGGGGCAGCGTGGGCGTGCAATTCGACCAGCAATATTATCCCCAGCTCTCGCTCACTAACAGCGTGATCGGCCAGTCAGTGCACCGCCTCGGCGAACTCAGGCAGCTGTTCACGCGCCAGACGCTGGAACAATGGGCGCGCGATCGATCGGCACGAACCCGCAGCCTGTCGGTGGTATATACCCAGCCGCTGACACCAAAATGGCAGGCCAATCTCGATCTGGTCCTGTCGCGTACCGGCAGCACCCCGGCATCGGGCGGGGTCGATGCGATCGCGGACAGCGGCACCGAAACTTATCTGGGCGCGCAGATCACTGGAAACGGCATCGTCAGGAAAGGCGACACGCTCATCTTTGGGCTGCGCCATGCGCGGACGGCCCGTTTCAACATCATTTCGTTCGATTCGGCGGCGCGCTTTCCCGTGGGGCCGGTCAGCTTCGAGCCGCGATTCCGTTTCGCGCGGCGCACCGATCGCTTTGGCCCGGGCCACCAAAAAGCCTATCGCCCCAGCCTGCGCGTCACTTACGCCGCGTCGACGAAGGTAGCGCTGGACGCCGAAATCGGCTTCACTTTCCTCGATCAACGATGGTCCGATGCGGCGTTCGTCGGCAAAAGCGAGGAGCGCGCGACGATCTTAAACCTTGGCTATCGTTTTTCGTTCTAGCGGCGACGAATAATGGCGAGCTAGCGGCGACGAATAATGGCGAGCGATGGCAGGCGAACATAGCCTGGCCGGCGTCTGCTTTTCACGACCTGCACCCAGAAGCCGACAGTCCGCTACCGGTCAATGAAGGTGATCCGCGAACGCCGGTTCACGCCCATCTGTCACGCCGCCTAGCAGTTGCCTTTAACCCCATCAGCACAGTCTGCAGCGGATTCAACGTCTTTTCCAGCTCCTTCAACTGTGTTGCAAGCAGACAGAAGCAACAGCGAGCTGCTAATTGCGAAAATTGTCAGAAGCTTTTTCATTCTCTCTCTCCGACGGCGAGGGCGAACCACCCTCCATTTGAGTTTCGATATTTTGACAACAGCTGTTCGCAACGATCGTTCCGTTGCATCGGCGTCAAGCTGGCCGAAACGTTCAAAATGATCGCTAGGCCGGGGGAGAATGAAAAGATCGGATGATATATCTACGCTTGTCCGACGCGAATATCCGGATGCCGAAACCCGGCGCTTCGTCGCTTTCGCGAAAGCGGGGCGTAAGCCACAGGGCTTATTCTGGCAGGATCTGGGTTGGCATTGGCGGAGTTGATTTTCACCTTTTCGGCTTAATATTAGTGGCTTATGTAAGAGATGCCGGCTCTGGCATTGA
The DNA here is from genome assembly GCF_031457175.1 of Sphingopyxis sp. BE235. Classification (NCBI taxonomy): domain Bacteria; kingdom Pseudomonadati; phylum Pseudomonadota; class Alphaproteobacteria; order Sphingomonadales; family Sphingopyxidaceae; genus Sphingopyxis; species Sphingopyxis sp. BE235. The sequence goes on along the minus strand of NZ_JAVDWC010000004.1, from coordinate 296,078 downwards.
ATGGCATAGCCTGTTAGTACCCGCTCCGAAGGCGGAGGCCGGGGGTTCGAACCCTTAGGATGCGCCAGATAGCTTCCTGCGGCCGTTGAGGCCGGGGATTTCGCGAGAGGCTCTCGGGGGGGATTGGCGCCGGATGTACGACCTGCTGGCCGGCCTGTCGGTGATCGAAGCTTCGTCCTTCGTCGCCTCTCCGACCGCCGGGCTTTATTGCGCGCAAATGGGCGCCGAGGTGATCCGCGTTGATCAGATCGGCGGCGGCCCCGATTTTCGCCGCTGGCCGGTGACCGACGCCAATGATTCGCTCTATTGGGAAAATCTGAACCGCGCGAAAAAGTCGGTCGCGCTCGATCTGGCGCGGCCCGAGGGGCGCGAGCTGCTGCAGGCGCTGGTGCGCGCGACGGGGCAGTTCGTCACCAATTTTCCGGTCGGGGGCTTCCTGTCGCATGCAAAGCTGGCCGAAGGGCGCCCCGACCTCGTCACCATACGCGTGATGGGCTGGGCCGACGGGTCGCCCGCGCTCGACTATACGGTGAACAACAGCGTCGGTTATCCGATGCTGACGGGTGCCGGTCCCGAGCCGGTCAACCATGTGCTGCCCGCGTGGGATCTGCTGACGGGCGCCTATGCCGCCTTTGCGCTGCTCGCGGCGATCCAGCGCCGCACCGTGACCGGCGAGGGCGGCGAGGTGCGCCTGCCGCTCTCCGACGTCGCGATCGGCACCGTCGCCAATCTCGGCGGGGTCGCCGAAATGCTCTATTCGGGGGCGAACCGCCCGCGCCTCGGCAATGCCGTCTATGGCCTGTTCGGGCGCGATTTTGTCACGGCGGACGGCCGGCGGACGATGATCGTCGTCGTCACGCCGCGCCAATGGGCCAATCTGATCGCGGCGCTGGGTCTCGCCGAAGCGATCGCGGCGATCGAGGCGGCGCGCGGCGTGTCCTTTGCGGCCGACGACGGGCTGCGTTTCACGCATCGCGACGCGCTCTATCCGCTGTTCGAGGCGGCCATAGCAAGCCGCGATCATGCCGATCTCGCCGCCGCGTTCGACGCGGGCGGCATCGTTCATTCGCCCTACCGCACGATGCACGATGCGGTGCAGGATCCGACGCTGGTCGGCGACAATCCGATCTTCGGGCACGCCGACAATCCTAGCGGTTTCGCCTATCCCGCCGCGGGCGCCTTTGCGACATTGCCGCAGGCGGAACGCCAGCCGCCGCGCGCCGCACCGCGCAACGGGCAGCATAGCGAGGAAATCCTGAGCGAGCGCCTGTCGCTTTCATCGGGCGAGCTTGCCCGGCTGATCGATGCCGGTATCGTCGGTATCGCCTGACCATGGAGAAATGAAGACATGACCCTGCGCCGCGCCGCCATCGTCGCCCCGATCCGCACCGCCGTCGGCAAGTTCGGCGGCGCGCTGTCCTCGCTGACCGCGGGCGAGCTGGGCGCGGTGATCCTGAAGGCGCTGGTCGAACGGACGAAGATCGACCCGTCGCGCGTCGACGACGTCGTTTTCAGCCAAGGCTATGGCAATGGCGAGGCGCCGAGCATCGGCCACTGGTCGTGGCTCGCCGCCGGACTGCCGCTCGAAGTGCCGGGATATCAGCTCGATCGCCGCTGCGGTTCGGGGTTGCAGGCGGTGATCAACGCCGCGATGATGGTCCAGACGGGCATGTCCGACGTCGTCGTCGCGGGCGGCGTCGAATCGATGTCGAACGTCGAACATTATTCGACCGACATTCGTAAGGGGGTTCGCGCGGGCAACCTCACGCTCCACGACCGGCTGACGCGCGGGCGGCTGATGTCGCAGCCGGTCGAGCGCTTCGGTGTCATCACGGGCATGATCGAGACCGCCGAAAATCTGGCCAAGGATTATGATATCGGCCGTGAGGCATGCGACGCCTATGCGGTGCGCAGCCACCAGCGCGCCGCCGCCGCCTGGGCGAACGGCCTGTTCGACGACGAGCTGGTGCCGGTATCGGTGCCACAAAAAAAGGGCGATCCAGTCGTCTTCGCGCACGACGAGGGTTACCGCGCCGACGCGACGCTCGAGACGCTCGGCAAGCTGCGCCCGCTCGAAGGCGGGGTCGTGACCGCAGGCAATGCGAGCCAGCAGAATGACGCCGCGGCGGCATGCCTTGTCGTCGCCGAGGACAAGCTCGATGAACTCGGGCTCACACCCATAGCTTGGTATCACAGCTCGGCGGCGGCGGGCTGCGATCCGAGCCGGATGGGCATCGGGCCGGTGCCCGCGGTCGAGCGTCTGTTTGCGCGCAGCGGGCTCGGCTGGGGCGATATCGACCTCGTCGAACTCAACGAAGCCTTCGCGCCGCAGGTGCTTGCGGTGCTGAAGGGCTGGGGCTGGTCGGACGACGACAGCCGGAACGAAATCCTCAACGTCAATGGATCGGGCATCTCGCTTGGCCACCCGATCGGCGCGACGGGCGGGCGCATCCTCGCGAACCTGACGCGCGAGCTGGTGCGCCGCGACGGACGTTACGGGCTCGAGACGATGTGCATCGGCGGCGGGCAGGGCATCGCCGCGATCTTCGAGCGCGCTGCCTGAGCATGGCCGATTTGCGCGAGGCGCTGACGGCGGCGCAGGTCTATCGCGCCGCGGCCGAGGCGGCGCTTGCCGAACGGTTGGCGCAGGCGCCGATCGACCGCGAGCAGCGTGCGGCGCATGGCTTTGCGTGGGTCGCGACAACGGTCGCGGCGCTGGAGGCGGTGCTGGAATGGTGCGAGTCCGGCCGGGAGACGAACCCGCTCGATACGAAAATCGCGGTGCTCGCCTTTGCCGAGGGGATCGGCCAGCTCGTCGGCGGGTTGCCGATGGGGCAGAATGAGATTTTCCGCCCGGCCGATCTTGGCCTGGGCGCCGAGGCGCGCTCGCTCGCCGATAGCTGTGCCGACCTGCTCGACGCCGATCATGCGGCGATGCGCGCCGAGGTCGCGGCTGCGCTCGCCGACGGCCATTGGCCAAGCGAGACATTGCACGACGCCGATCTCGATTCGATCCGCGACCAGTATCGCCGCTTCACCGATGTGGAGATCGTCCCGCACGCGCACGGCTGGCATCTCGCGAACGACCTGATCCCCGATGCGACGGTGCAGGCGATGGCCGACCTCGGCACCTTCGGCGTCTGCATCCCCGAGGCGTTCGGCGGGCTCGGCCTGTCGAAGCTGGTGATGTGCATCGTCACCGAGGAATTGTCGCGCGGCTGGATCGGCGCGGGGTCGCTCGGCACGCGGTCCGAGATCGCAGGCGAATTGATCGCGACGGGGGGCACCGACGCGCAAAAGGCCGAATGGCTGCCGCGGATCGCGAGCGGCGAGATATTGCCGACCGCGGTGTTCACCGAACCCGACGTCGGGTCGGACCTTGGGTCATTGCAGACGCGCGCGCGCCGCGACGGCGATCATTGGGTGATCGATGGTGCGAAGACCTGGATCACCCACGCCGCGCGCTCGGACCTGATGACCTTGCTCGCGCGAACGGTTCCCGATGCGAAGGGCTATGCCGGCTTGTCGATGCTGCTCGTCCCCAAGCCGCGCGGGAGCGAGGCCGAACCGTTCCCCGCCGTCGGGATGAGCGGCAGCGAGATCGAAGTGCTCGGCTATCGCGGGATGCGCGAATATGCGTTGCAGTTCGACGCGATGAAAGCGCCCGCCGACGCGCTGCTCGGCGGCGAAGAGGGGCAGGGGTTCAAGCAGCTCATGCGGACCTTCGAAGGCGCGCGCATCCAGACCGCCGCGCGCGCGGTCGGGGTGGCGCGGCGCGCGCTCGAGCTCGGGCTGGATTATGCGCTCAGCCGCAAGCAGTTCGGCAAGGCGATCGTCCATTTCCCGCGCGTGTCGGACAAGCTGGCGATGAGCCTCGTAGACTTCGTGATGGCGCGCGAGCTCAGCTACGCCGCCGCGCGCGCCAAGGACTCGGGCAAGCGCTGCGATATCGAGGCGGGCATGGCGAAGCTGCTTGCCGCGCGCGCCGCCTGGTCGAACGCCGACGCGAGCCTGCAGATCCACGGCGGCAACGGCTATGCGCTCGAATATGAGATCAGCCGGGTGCTGTGCGACGCGCGCATCCTCAATATCTTCGAAGGCGCGGCGGAGATTCAGGCGCAGGTGATCGCGCGCGGGCTGGTCGGCGGGCGCAACTAGAGCCAGAGCAGGGGCTGGCGCACCGGGAAATTGCGCACGACCTCGCCGATGGTCGGATCCGGATTGAGGCGCTGCCAGAGGTCCAGCCAGTCGCTGCGCTTTTGCGCGATGCCGCCGAAGAGCAGGCTCGGCTGGCGCACCGGGAAGCCGTCCCGATATTCGACGTCGGGCGGCAGCGGCCATTTCGCCTTGTCCGCGATGAACGGCGCCATCCACGCGATCGCGCCGCCGATCGAGCGGCCGTCTGGGGTCTTCCAGCCGATCAGTTCACTGCCGCCGAGCAGCCACGCCGACGCGGTGAGCACATCGAGATTGAAGAGCGAATAGGCGTAGGGCTTGGTGCGCGCGAGTTCGAGCGGCTGGCGGCCATCGGGCTCGATCTGCGTCGGGATGATCACGGTTTGAAGCCGGCCCCGCGCATCCTCGAGAATATCGGTGCGGCCAAGCAACGCGGCAAAGCACGCCGCCTGGAGCAGCCAGCAGGTACCATGGTTGTTCTTTTCGTCGCGTTCGGTGGTGCCGAAGCGCGAGGTGGTGAGCCAGTCGAGATAGGCGGCGAACCAGCCCTCGACGCCCGCGCGGATCGCCGCATAGCCCGGTGCATCGCGCTTGGCGAACAGCGCGGCGGCGCGCGCGACCTCGACGATCTGCAGCGTGTCGATCACCCCGATCGCGCGGCCGCTGTTCACGCCGATGATCGCCTGCGCGTGGTTCAGGTTCGGGTTCATCCGCGTTTTCGGATCGACGAACCACGCGGTCAGGTGGCGCATCGCGGCGCCCGCAAAACGCGTCTCGCCGGTGAGGTCCCACAGCGCCGCAAGCGCGGGCACGGTGCGGCCGAAGGCGATCAGCGCGTCGCGGTGGCCGTCGAACTTGTCGGGGTTCGAGCGGCCGTCGCGGCGCACATAGGGACCGCCGGGGTTTGCCGGGTCGGGCCACCAATAATCGCCCTCGGAATAATAGTCGTGCGGCCCCGCGGGGCTGCGCGGCGCGGGAATGGCGGCGATCGTGCGCGGTTCGGCGCCGAGCAGCGCTGCGGCTCGCGGTAGCAGGCGGCGGCGCTCGATCGCGCGGATATCGAGCGCGCCGGGCCGCGGGCGCGCCCATGCCGCCGGTGCGGCGAGCAGTGCGGTGAGGAGCAGAGTGCGGCGTGCGATCATCCTGTGTCCTTACCGGGAGCGATGGCGCAGCAACAGGTCGCCGCCGATGCTGCGCGGATAGGCGCCGGGTCCCCAGGCATCGTCGGCGCGGACGAGCAGCGCGTCGAGCGTGTCGGCGGGCCAGCCTTGCTCCTTGTACGGCCAGTCGGCGCCGCGGCCGCGCCAGGCGGCGACATAGTCGGTTGCCTTGCGCAGCGAGCGGCCCTTTTCGTCGGCGCGATACAGGTCGATGCCGAGGCATGCCGCGCTATCCGCAACCGTATAGGCGGCACCCAGCGCATAGAGCGAATAATGGAAGCTGCGTGTGCGAGTCAGTTCCTCGGGCAGCGCGCCCGATGCGTCGATCTGCTGCGCGATCCGGGCCTTGGGAAAGGCCGCGACGATCGCGCGCGCGATGTCGGGCCTCCGCGCGAAGAGCGCGAAGCGTGCGGCCTGCGCGTCGTACCAGAGCCCGTGGTTGTTCGACGCCTTGCCCTCGGCCTTGCCGTTCGGGCTGCTCAGCATCCAGTCGAGATAGCGCGAAAACCAGCCTTCGAGCGCGGTCGTCTCGACCGGCGTCAATGCGCCCGACGGGCCGATCAGCCCTACGGCGTCGATCACGCCGATAAAGCTCGCGCCGTCGAGTACGCCTTCGGGGCGGCCGTTCGACACGCCCGGCACCGCCTGCGCAAAATTCATGTTCGGATTCATCGCGGTGGCGGGGTCGAGGAACCAGGCGCGGATCGCCTGCGCCGCACCCGCGGCATATTTGCGGTCGCTGCTGTAATAGTAGGCAAGCGCGAGCGTGTCGGCTTCGCGCGCCATGCGGCTGAGCGCCGAGCGGTCGAAGCGGCTTGATTCGATATCGGGATTGGTGTCGCCGTCGCGGCGCACATAGGCGCCTTTCGGATTCGCGGGGTTCGGCCACCAATAACGCGCGAGGCTGACATAATCGTGGCGGTCGCCCGACACCGGAATGCTGCGCTTGTCCATCACCGACGCGGGTTTTGCCGCGAGCGCCTTGTCGGCGCGCGCGATCAGCTCGCGGTACGCCGCGCCGATCGCGGCATCATTAGGCAGCGCCGCCTTGATCGCCGCAAGATCATCGGGGCGTAGCGTGAAGGTGCGGCGCCCATCGAACGATGCCGAATAGCCTTCGCTCGCAGCGCAGACAGGCGCTGCGGGCGCCGAGGAAAAAGCCGCCGCCGCGGACGGAAAATACGCGGCGGCGGCCAGGATAGCCCAAGGGAGTCGGGCTAAGGTCGCTGGCTTCACAGGCGGACCCGGAAGCCGAAGAAATATTGCGGGCCGCTGCGCGACACTTCGGCGATGCTGTCATACCCGCCCTTGTGCATGATATCCTGCGTGTTCGTGACGTTGAGCGCCTGCAGCTTGACCTGGACATTCTTGGTGAGGTCGTACTGCGCCGAGAGATTCAGGTAGGTGCCGCCGCGGATCTCGCGGTTGGTGCCGCCGTTCGGCTTGTAATAGCCCGAGCGGTAACGAAGGTTGGCGCGGAGCGAGAGGCCCCATTTTTCGAACCAAACCGACCCGCTCGCGGTCCATTTCGACAGCCCGATCAGATTGGCCGGGTCGACATAGTCGGCGATCGGCGAGGTGTCGGGATATTCGAAATTGGCAAAGGCGCGGTTGACCGAACCCTGGATGCCGAACCCGTCGAGCGGATCGGGAAGCCAGGTGAAGGCGTGGCTCGCGGTCGCTTCGACCCCATAGAGATGCCGCGTTTCGGCGTCGTTCGTCGGGGCCACCGGGGCGATGGTGACGGTTTCGGTCACCGGCGCGCCGCCGTCGCGGATCGTCGTGATCGTAACATCGGTGGGGATAGGCTCCTCGGCGCTGATCACCGTGCCTTTCGCCCATTTATAATAGCCCGCGACCGAGATCAGCGTGTCCTGCGAGGCGTAAAGCTCGAGGCTGGCGTCGAGGTTCCACGCGCGCAGCGGCTTGAGGTTCGGGTTGCCCGTCGTCGCGTTGAAGATGATATTGTCGACCCCCGTCGCCGAGGTCGTCGGGTTGAGATTGACCCCCGCGCCGAAGCTTTCGATCCCCGAGCGCGCGATGGCGCGATAGGCGGCGAGGCGCAATTTGACCTCTTGCGACAAGTCGAAGGCGATATTCGCCGACGGCAGGAAATAATTGTAGCTGCCTTTGACGCGGTTCGTTTCGAGTGGGCGGGTCGGGTCGACGCCGATCGAATAGGTATCGCCGACGCTGTCGATGACGATACGATAGGGCTGGCGGAACCCGATCGAGGTGATGTCGGTCTTGACCCAGCGCAGGCCGATATTGCCGCTGAACGGCACGTTGCCCGCATCGGATTCGAAATTCGCCATCGCATAGGCGGCATAGATGCGTTCGGTGACGTCGATGTCGCTGGGGTCTCGGCCGTCGGCGGGGTAGGGCAGCGCATCGTCGCTGCCAGCAAAGGTGCGGAACAGGCAGTCGTTGTCGAAGGTCGCCCAGCGTGTGACGTTTGTCCCCATGCCCTTCATATAGGAGGAGGTGGTGAAGGGGACGCGGCACTGCTGGTTCGCCTGCGTGATCAGCTGCGCCGGCGTCTGGCCGTTGATGGCGGCCAGTGTGTTGAGGTCGTTGTTGCGCGCATTGTCGTTGGTGCGATTGTGGTCGGAGACCCGGCCACCGAATTTCACGCTGGTGACGAAGCCGTCGAGCTCGCGGTCGATGTCGAGCCGCGCGGCCCAGATCCGGTCGGTGCGGTCGGTGACGAAGCGGCGCCGGGCATAGACCGCGTTGGCAGCGTTCGCGAGGAACAGATTGGGGTCGGTGATGTCGAAATTGTCGAATGCGACGACCGGCACGACATCGTCGCCCTCATAGGTCAGCGTATAGCCGACACGGCGCGTCGAGCGCATGCGCGTCTGCTTCTGCGTCTCGGTGCGGTGGCTGTTCGAATAGGAGGCGTCGAAGGCGACGTTCCAGCGGTCGGGCGACCAGATCAGGCTTAAACCGCCGCCCAGATATTCCTCGACGCGGCGGCGCGTTTCGAGCTGGTTTTCGAGGTTCGAATTGCCGCGATAGCTCATCAGCGCGCCGCGCGAATAGCCGTTGTCGCCGTTGCCGATGACCAGCGGCTGGACCCCGCGCAGCCCCTCGGTGATGCCGAGGACGTTGCGGTCCTCGAGGCTGTTGCGCTTTGAATATTGGCCGTCGATCGCGATTTCGAAATCGGGCGACGGGCGCCACTGGATCGCACCGATCAGCCCGTCGCGAACCTCGGAGGTCTGCTGGGTGCGGAAGCTGCGCGACGTATTGGCGAAATAGGCGGGGCCTCGCGTTTCGCCGACGACCACGGGCGGCGCGCCGGCGCTCGGCGCAACCGAGCGTGGACCGGTCGCGAACGTACAATTCTGGCTGGCGCCCGCCGCGATCTGCGCGGCGGCGCTGCCGGTCAGCTGAAAGGGATTGTTCGCCGAGGTGTTGCAGAGCTGGAAGGTCGAATTGGCGTTATAATAATCCTCGGGCGCGGTCGTGTCCTGCCGCTGGTAACCGATCGACACGCCGATATCGCCGAGCCCGGTTTCGAACTGGTCGGTGTAGGAGAAATTGGCGCGATAGCCGAGGCCGTCGTGCTGATAGACATCATTGTCCTGCGGCTGGAAATCGCCGCGCACCTCGAACTGGATGCGGCGCTTGCCGTAATCGAGCGGCTTCATCGACTTGAGTTCGATCACCCCGCCGACGCCGCCCTCGAGGAAATCGGCGCGCTGGGTTTTATAGACGAGCACGCCGTTGACGAGTTCGGACGGGAATTGCTGGAAGGCGACCGAGCGGTCGGGTCCGGCGGTCGACACCTCACGCCCGTTAAAGGTCGAGAAGCTCAGGGTCGGGCCAAGGCCGCGCACCGACAGCTCGTTGGCGTTGCCCTTGAAGCGGTCGGCCGAGACGCCGACGATGCGTTCGAGCGTGTCGCCGACCGAATTGTCGGGGGTCGCGCCGATTTCGTCGCTGACGAGGCCGTCGACGACGACGTCGGCGGCGCGCTTGAATTCGATCGAGCTGCGCTGCGTCGCACGGGTGCCGGTGACGAGGATTTCGTCACCGCCATCGACCGCCGCCGCCTGTTCGCTCTCGATTTCGGCGGGGGCTTCCTGCGCCCACGCCGGCATCGCAGTAAATAGCGCAGCGGACGCCAGCAGGGCGGCGCGGGTCGGCAAGGCCGATGGTGACTTCATTTCCCTCTCCTTTTGTGGCGCCGCCTCTGGTGGCGGCACTGACCCGGTTGATACCGGTGTCAATTTTAGTTGTCATACAACTTGAGAAATGTATGACAACTTTGAGAGGGTAAGTCAATTGCCCGCGTTGTAGGGCGGCTACGGGCCGGTCTGGGTGGACCGGCCCTTTCTATATCAACGCTTTACGCGCTTTTTCGACAGGTCGTACATCGCGGTGCCGGCGAGCAGATAGGCGCCGCTGCCGTAAAATTGCGTCTCTTTCGCCGAGACGCTGTCGGGCCGGTCGCCGACCTGCTGGACCCAGCCGAGCATGCCGTCGGGCTGCACCGCGCGCTGCAAGGCATCCCATCCGCGCACCGCCGCCGGCTCGTATGTCGCGCGGTCGAGCAGGCCGTTGTCGACCCCCCACGCAAAGGCATAGGTGAAGAAGGCGGTGCCGCTCGATTCGGGCGGGGTGCCCGGGTCGTTGTCGAGCAGCGATGCGGGCCAATAGCCGTCGGCCTTTTGTAGCATCACGAGTTTCGCCGACATGTCCTTGAACAGCTTTTCATAATAGGGACGCTTCGGATCCTTCTTGTCCATCACCTGCAGCATCCGCACGAGGCCGCCCATCACCCAGCCGTTGCCGCGGCTCCAGAACAGCTTGCGCCCCTTGGTATCACGCATGCCGAAGAATCGGCTGTCGCGGAAATAGAGATTTTCCGACGAGTCGAAGAGATAGTCGGTCGTCGCCCTATATTCCTCGTGCGCGAAATCGGCGTAGCGTTTGTCGCCCGTCGCCTTCGACAGCCGCAGCAGGGTCGGCGGCGCCATGAACAAAGCGTCGCACCAGCACCAGCGGTCGGTGCATTTCGACGTGTTCTTGCCCGGCGCGACGGGGATGAATTCGAGGCCGATCGTCGGCCGATTGGCGAGGACGTTGTCGAAATAGGCTTTCGTCGGCGCGATCGCGCCCTTGCCCGCACCACTCTGCGCCGCCCACAGCCACGCCTGCCCGATGAGCTGATCGTCGGCGTGATAGGCGAGGTCGCCAAGCTGCCATTTCTCGGCGCGGCCGAGATCGAGCAATGGCTGCGCATATTTTTTGTCGCGGCTGGCGAGCTCGGTCAGCGCGACCCAGAAGGTCGCCTGCTGCCAGTCGCGCACTTCCTGCACGCTCTTGCGCGCCGCGGGCATCGTCGCCCAGTTGGTGCGGTTCGCGAGCTGCCAGTCGGCGACGCGGCGCGTCTGCGCGAGGATCGCCGCGGGCTGCGGCATCGCGGGTTCGGCAGGCGCCACCGCGGCGGCGGGGGCGGTCATCATCAGGGCAAAGAGGCTCAGCGGCATGGCATTTCCTTCACGGCAACAAGGGGCGACCAGCGAAAGGAGGCACGTTTCGGCGTGATCTTGCCAGGGGCCGCGCGCGCCGCCCGCATAGCGCTGGGCGACGGTCTCCACCGCGGCGATGATATGATGTCCGAAAAGCGCGCGCCTGCGGCAGGCGGGGTGCATCTGGCGCTGCGCATCGTGTTTCCTCTCCCATGGAGGTGTCGGCCTTTGACCTTGACACCGGTGACATATGTCTTTCCTTTTGGATCGAGTGTCAATAAGGTTGTCACACAACTAGCCATGTGGCGATGAGGGGATGGAATGCCGAAGATCGTGTCAGCCCGGGTGATTTTGACCGCGCCGGGCCGCAATTTCACGACGTTGAAGATCGAGTGCGACGACGGGACGACGGGCGTCGGCGATGCGACGCTCAATGGCCGCGAGCTCGCGGTCGCGGCCTATCTGTCGGAGCATGTCGTCCCCTGCCTGATCGGGCGCGACGCGCACCGCATCGAGGATATCTGGCAATATCTCTATAAAGGCGCGTACTGGCGCCGCGGCCCGGTGACGATGGCGGCGATCGCCGCGGTCGATATGGCGCTGTGGGATATCAAGGGCAAGGTCGCAGGACTGCCGGTCTATCAGCTGCTCGGCGGTGCCGCGCGCGAGGGCTGCATGGTCTATGGCCACGCCAATGGCGCGACGATCGCCGACACGATCGAGGCGGCGCTCGATTACCAGCGGCAGGGGTATAAGGCGATCCGCTTGCAATGCGGCGTGCCCGGAATGGCGTCGACCTATGGCGTCAGCAAGGACCGCTATTTCTACGAGCCCGCCGACAATGACCTGCCGACCGAGAATGTCTGGTCGACGGCGAAATATATGCGTGTCGTCCCCGAATTGTTCGCCGCGGCGCGCGAGGCGCTCGGCTGGGACGTCCACCTGCTCCACGACGTCCACCACCGGCTGACCCCGATCGAGGCGGCCCGGCTCGGCAAGGACCTCGAACCCTGGCGTCCCTTCTGGATCGAGGATGCGACCCCGGCCGAGGATCAGGAGGCGTTCCGCCTGATCCGCCAGCATACGACGACGCCGCTCGCGGTCGGCGAGATTTTCTCGTCGATCTGGGATTGCAAGGCGCTGATCGAAAACCGGCTGATCGACTATATCCGCGCCACCGTGCTCCACGCGGGCGGCATCACCCATATGCGGCAGATCGCCTCCCTCGCCGATCTCCACCAGGTCCGCACCGGTTGCCACGGCGCGACCGACCTGTCGCCGGTGACGATGGCGGCGGCGCTGCACCTCGGGCTTTCGATCCCCAATTTCGGGATCCAGGAATATATGCGCCATACGGAGGAGACCGACGCGGTCTTCCCGCACGCCTATCGCTTTGCGGACGGCATGCTCCATCCGGGCGACGCGCTGGGCCTCGGCGTCGATATCGACGAGGCGCTCGCCGAATCCTTTCCTTATGCCCGTGCCTATCTGCCGGTGAACCGGCTCGAGGACGGAACGATGTGGAGTTGGTAATGCGTTTGACTTTCCTTGCACTTGCTTTGCTCGCCGCGCCGGTGGGCGCCCAAGAGCCCAAACCACAGCATAAACCGCTCCGGCCCGCCACGGCGGACGAGCAAAAAGCGCGCGCGGCGGTGGTGATCGCCGATTATCGCTTCGACGACCTCCTCTGGGAAAACGACCGCATCGCGCACCGTATCTATGGTCGCGCGCTTGAGAAGGCCGAACCGCCCTCCTCGTCGGGGATCGACGCGTGGGGCAAGCGCGTGCGCTGGCCTTTCACGGACCGTCAGCTGCGCACCGGCGACCAGCACGCCGACCATGGCGAAGGGATCGACTTCTATAATGTCGGTACGGGCCGCGGGACCGGCGGGCTCGGCATCTGGTACGACAACAAGCTGTGGACCTCGCGCAACTATGTGCGGCCGCGCATCCTGCAATCGAGGCCCGACGTTGCCGACTTCACCGTCGATTACGAGCCGTGGCCGGTCGATACGCTGCGCACGGTGCGCGAAACACGCCGCTTCACGCTGCCGGCGGGCACGAATTTCACCCGGATGACCTCGACCATCGCGTCGAGCAGCGATGCCGAGCTGATCGTCGGCATCGGCATTTCGAAACGGCCGATAAACGGGAGCAAGCTGGGCGAGGTCCGCAAGGACGCCGCCGCCGCGCGGTTGAGCTGGTGGGGACCCGCCGATGGCGAAAAAGGACGGATGGCGGCGGCGGTGATCGTCGATCCGGCCGCCTTCGCGGGCTTTGCCGAGGACACCGACAATTATCTGATCCTCATCCGCGTCCGGCCGGGGCAGCCCTTTGTCTATTACAGCGGCGCGGCGTGGGATCGCGGGGGGGATCGCGGGGGCGACTTTGCGGCAGAGGGCGACTGGAATAGCTATGTCGACGCGCAGCGACCCGATTTCCGGCCCTAGCCAGCTTCGCGGCGCGATGATAACGCAGCATCCATGGCGGTAACCAAGGCGGCGTCGCTGGCGGATGATCTGGTCCAGCGCTTCGAGGAACAGATCGAAACGGGCGAAATGCCCGTCGGATCGCGTTTCCCGACCGAAAAAGAGATCACCGAGACGTTCGGCGTCAGCCGCACCGTCGTGCGCGAAGCTTATTCGCGCCTCGCCGCGCGTGGCCTGCTCGTCTCGCGGCGCGGGTCGGGTGCCTATGTCCCCGACGGCGCGCAATATCGCGCTTTCCAGGTCACCGCCGAGGAAATCGGCGAGATCGACGATGTGCTCAAGCTGCTCGAAATGCGCATGGGGTTCGAGGCCGAGATGGCCGATCTCGCCGCGCGGCGGCGTACCGACGCCGATCTGGCGGCGCTGCGCAGCGCGCTCGACGCGATGGAGGAAGGCAGCGACGTCGACGCCTCGGTCGCCGCCGACGCCGCCTTTCACGCCGCGATCGCGCGCGCGACGGGTAATCCCTATTTCCTGCGCTTTACCCAGTTTCTCGGCGTGCGGCTCATCCCCTCGCGGCGGCTGTACCTGCAAGGCGACGATCCCGTCCTGCACCAACGCTATGCGCATACGATCAACCGCGACCATGAGGCGATCGTCGTCGCGATCGAGGCCGGCGATCCGGTCGCCGCGCGCCGCGCCGCGCGCCGGCATATCGAAAAATCGATTCTGCGCTATCGCACGCTCAAGGAAAGCCGATAGCCGCCTGCCCGTTATTGCGCGCTATTGATCGGTGCGATTGGGTGCCGAACGCGTGCCCCAGAACGGGCCGCGCAGGAAATTAGCTATCTACTGACCTTGATTTCGACTCGTGATGCTCTATTCCAACCCCGTGCAAGGCGACCCCGACAATTACATAAGCCTGCTGTCTGCCGCGCAGATCGAAACGCTGCGGCACGTTTACGAGCACAAAAATTCCAAGCAGATCGCGCGGCTGATGAACGTTTCGCCGCACACCGTCGACGAACGCGTGCGGCGCGTGTTAAAAAAACTTAATGTTTCCAACAGAATAGAGGCAGCGCGTATCCTTGCTGTTAACGGTGTCTTCGATCATGTTACCCCTTATCAGCCTTTGACATATCAATTGATCGACCTTGGCGACGTATCTCCGCCCCCCGATGCGGAAGCGGGGCGCAGTTCGTTTCGGCGATTTTTCGATATAGGTTCGCCATTTCCTACCGCGTCCCAGCCGGCCAACCGGCATGGGTTGATGGAAAGGATAATCTGGCCGATTTTGATCGCTTTTGCGACAATCCTGGCCTTCTCCGCCCTCTATTCGATCCTTGTCGGACTCGGTCGTGTTCTGACCTGATGTTCGAACGAATGCTGCGGGGGGGAACCGGTAGCATTCTTTTTCAAGGAAAAAGATGATGCTGAATCAACGAGTTTCTGCGGCGAAGAAGATCGCTTCCGACCTGCACCTGGCCGAAGATGCGATCGACGAAGCGATGATCCGCATCGCCCAGCTCGCCGCGACGCTGCCCACCGCGCGCCGCGAAACCAACATGTCGGCGATCGTCGGCCAGGAAGCGATGGCAAAGGTCGCGCATGCGCTCGCCGCCGCGGGCGAAGTCCGCCAGCTTCTGACCGACGCGCATCTGGCGCTGACCGTGACGCAAAAGGAAGTCGGCCTCGGAACGCGGATGTTCGGCGCGGGCGTCAAGCCGGCCGCCGCGAAGCTGGTCGACGAAGGCAGCAACGATCGCTCAGGCGATGGTGCTGCTACGTTCGCGAAGGCCGGTTGATCCGCAAGAAAGGTTGACTGCCACAATGTGGTCCGTGGCGATTTATTATGCTGTCTTGCTCATCACGGTGGCCGTCGCGATCCGACGCGGCGGGCCATTGGAACGTTGGGCGGCCTATACAGCATTGATCGCCTCGGTCCTCACCAGTGCCCTGACGCCTTTTCCGACCTGGACCGATATTGAACTGAATATCTTCATCATCGACATGTTCGTTCTGCTGAGCTTCTGGTTCATTGCCATGCGCACGCAGAGTTTCTGGCCCTACTGGATTACCGGTTGGCAGCTGATCGCTATTTTCGGTCATATCCAGAAGTTCATGTTTTCGGAGATATTGGCGCGACCCTATTCGCTCCTCTCAGTCTATATATCGTACCCGATCCTGTTGCTGATCATCTATGCATCGGGTTCGTCCAGCCGGCGGGAAAACGTCACGGCCTGATATGTGGCTCCCCAGGGGCATCGTCACATGCAGCAATTTTCGAACCAAGAAATTGCCGAGCTGAAATCGCGGGTCGACCAGATCCACGAACTGCTGGCGAGCCGCGGCGAGGAATCGCCGGGCGCGTCCGTACGCGCCATCGACAGCGCGCGCGGCAACACGGCGTCGAACGCGGCGCTGCTCGACCAGCTGTCGTTCAGCATCCAGGTCCGGCGCATCCGCCGCAGCCATTTCGGCACCGCCGAAATGTCGGGTCCGACGTGGGACATGATGCTCGACCTGATGCTCGCGGGCGCGCACGGCCGCGTGCTCAGCGCCAGCGATCTTGCGACCGGCGCGGGCGTTCCGCTGTCGTCGGGGCTGCGCATGATCGCTGCGCTCGAACGCCGCGGGCTGTTGCACCGCTCGATCGACGAGCGCGACCGGCGCCGGACGATCGTCCGGCTGACCGATATCGGTACCGAACGCATGGCCACCTATTTCGAGAAAATCGGGGCCGCCTGGCAGAACGGGCAAACGCTGGCAGCCTGAGGGGCTGACCTTACCCCCGAAACCGGGTGCGGGGCCGACTGGTCGCGCGCACCGCACCCGGCTCCTCCTATTCGGTCATTTCCTTCATCATGCGATCGACCTTGATCATCGCCTCGCGCTTGATCTGGCAAATGCGCGCGGCGCTGACGTCGAGCGTCAGGCCGATTTCGTGCAGGTTGAGCTCTTCAAAGAAATAGAGCTGGAGCACCATCTGTTCGCGGTGCGACAGGCGGCCGACGCACTGGCGCAGCGCCCCCATCAGATCCTCTTGTTCGCACCGTTCGTCGGCGCCCGCATCCTCGTCGGTCGCGAGGAAGGCGCCGATGTCGGTAAGCTCGTCGAGCGAGGTCGACCGGCCGTGCGTCGCATTGCGTTCGAGCGCGAAATAATCCTCGGCCGACATGTCGAACGCGACCGCCATTTCGGCCGTCGTCGGCGCGCGCATCAGCTGCTGTTCGAGCGCGGCGCGCATTGCGTGGATCCGCTTTGCCGCGACCATCGCCGAGCGGCCGACATCGGCCTCACGGCGCAGCTGGTCGATCATCGCGCCGCGGATGCGCGTCGTCGCATAGGTGGCAAAGGCGAACCCGCGCTCCTCATAATTGCGGCTCGCCTCGATCAGCGCGATCAGCCCGGTCTGGATCAGGTCGTCGAGCTCGCTCGTCCGCGACACGCGCGAAAACACCTGCCACGCGATCTTGCGAACGAGCGGCGAATATTCTTCGACCAGCGCCTCGACGCTTTCGCCGTAGCCGCGTGCGCGCGGCGCGCGGCCGGCGGTCCCGGCAAATTGCTCGGCGGCCTCAATTCTCATGCGGTTGGTCCTCCATGTGGGCCTCGGGCCCGGACGCGAGGCGGGGCACTTCGGCGCCGATCGTCGCGACGATTTCGGTCTGCTTGGTCGCCGGGATCTCGAGGTAGGAGATGACGGCGACGTCGGGGAAAGTGGCGCGCACGAGGCGCGAGAGGGCGGAGCGGCAGATCGGCGAGGCGACGAGCGCAAAGCTGCGCGTCTGGAGCAGCAGCGGTTCGACCGCCTGCCCGACCTGGTCGATGATCGTCATCGCCATGCCATGCTCGAACGGCCATTCGGCGGCGGGATTGGCGCGCACCGCCTGGTTGAGCAGCACCTCGACCTCGGGGCTGAAGGTGACGACGGGCAGCGGCATCCGGCTCGGCACGATCGTCTGGACGATCAGCGCGCCGATGCGCTGGCGCACCGCTTCGATCAGGTCGATCTCGCCGAGCTGCTGCGGCGACAGCGCCACCATCGCTTCGGCGATCTTGCGGAAATCGCGCAGCGGCACGCGCTCGATGAGCAGGGATTTGCACAGGCTCGCGACGCGGGGCAGCGAATAGCCCTGCGGGCTCAGATTCTGCGCGAGCTGCGGATAATGCGTCTTGAGATTGTCGATCAGCGCCTGCGCGTCGTCGATGCCGAACAGTTCGGCGGCCGAACCGACGATGCTGTTGTTGAGGTGCGTCGCGACGACGGTCGCCGGATCGACGACGGTATAACCCGCGGCGATCGCGTCATTCTGCATCGCCTTCGGGATCCACAGCGCGTCGAGGCCGAAGGTCGGATCCTTGCACGGGCGGCCGATGACCTTGGTCACGAGGTCGCCCGAATCGAGCGCGAGCATTTCGTTGGGGAAGACCTCGTCCTCGCCGACGATCACCCCGGCGACCGAGATGCGATAGACGTTGCCGGGCAGCGACAGGTCGTCGGTGACCTTCACCGGCGGCACGACGAAGCCGAGTTCCTTCGACAATTGGCGGCGGATACCCGTGATGCGCGTCATCAACGGTGAGCCCTTGCGTTCGTCGACGAGGGTGACGAGCGCATAGCCGATCTCGAGCTGGCACGCGCTCGCGTCGCTGACGTCGGCCCATTCGATCAGCGACGGGTCGGGCGCGGGGGCGGCGGGTTCGGGCAGGTCGGCGACCGCGGCGGCGCTGCGGCGCAGCTGCCAGCCGATCCCGAAAGAGAGCGCCGCGGCGGGCAGGATCAGCATCTGCGGCATCGCGGGAACGATCCCCAGGATGAAGAGGATGCCGCCGACCGCCATCCAGATGTTCGGCGAGGCGAACTGGCTGCCGATCTGGCCGCTGAGGTCGAAGGGCGAGGCGACGCGGGTGACGATCGCCGCGGCGGCGATCGACAGCAGCAGCGCCGGGATCTGCGCGACGAGCGCGTCGCCGATCGCGAGCGTGATATAGGTGCTGCCCGCTTCGGAAAAGCTGAGCCCATGGCTGAAGATGCCGAGGATCAGCCCGCCGACGATATTGACGAACAGGATGAGAAGGCCGGCGACGGCGTCGCCCTTCACGAATTTCGACGCACCGTCCATCGAGCCGTAGAAATCAGCCTCGGTCGCGACTTCGACGCGGCGCGCCTTGGCTTCTTCGGGGCTGAGCAGCCCGGCGTTGAGATCGGCGTCGATCGCCATCTGCTTGCCCGGCAAGGCGTCGAGGGTGAAGCGCGCCGACACTTCGGACACGCGGCCCGCGCCCTTGGTGATCACGATCAGGTTGATGATCATCAGGACGAAAAAGACGAACAGGCCGACGACATAGTCGCCGCCGATCAGCACCTGGCCGAACGCCTCGATGACATGGCCCGCCGCCGCGGTGCCTTCGTGGCCGTGGACGAGCACGACGCGCGTCGAGGCGACGTTGAGCGCGAGCCGGAACAAGGTCGCGAGCAGCAACACGGTCGGGAAGGCCGAGAAATCGAGCGGTTTCGACGCCTGCAGCGCGACCATCAGGATCAAGAGGCTGATCATGATGTTCGCGACGAAACTGATGTCGAGGATCAACGGCGAGACCGGGATCACCATCAGCCCGACGACGATCAGCATCCCCGCGGGCAGCGCCGATATGCCGGCGATGCGGCCGATGTTG
Source organism: Sphingopyxis sp. BE235 (assembly GCF_031457175.1). Lineage (NCBI taxonomy): Bacteria > Pseudomonadati > Pseudomonadota > Alphaproteobacteria > Sphingomonadales > Sphingopyxidaceae > Sphingopyxis > Sphingopyxis sp. BE235. The sequence continues at coordinate 277,151 of NZ_JAVDWC010000004.1, read as the reverse complement.
GCCAGATTGAAGCCGCCGGTCATGCCGCGCCTCCCGAAAGCGACGCGAGCCGCCGATAGGCATCGGCGGCAAAGCCCATCGAGAGCTTCCTGGGCATAGGCTGGATATCCATCATCTGTAAGGGCGGGCGTCCGCCGCCATTGTTCGCAAGGCCGCTCGAACTGGTCGCCTCAGCGTGCCAGCCCGAGGGGGCGAAGGGCTTCATATTTTCGATCTTGCCGCCGTCCTCGAGCTTCACGCGAAAGCGATCGCGGATCTCGGCGAGGCTGCGCATGCTGCCGTCGGGGGCGTAAAAGACCGACCGGTTCGCGGCCGCGGCCTCGGGCATCATCGACGCGCCGGGCTGGTCGGGGTTGGTTTCGAGCGCGGTCAGGAATTTGGCGGCGCCGCCCGACCCGAGGAAATGCGCGAGATAGAGGTCGACGGGTTCGGCGCTGCGGCCGATCCGGCTTTCGATATAGTCGCGATTGTCGCCGGTCAGCGCGGCGGCCATGTTCGACGACGCAGTCGGATCGTCGCGGAGGTCGAGGATTTGCTGGCGGAGCGCGGGATCGGCGACCGTCAGCCGGCCCGACGCGTCGCGGCCGATCGCATCGGCCGCCCAGGCGAGGCCATGGTTCGCGCCATGGCGGTCAAGCGTCGCGAGCCAGGTCTGCTTGGTGAACTGATACAGGCCGCGCGCCGACGAGGTCTGCGCCTTTGCGGTCGGATTATAGCCGCTTTCGACGCGCGCGACGTCGAACAGATAATCGAAATCAATCCCCGAACGCGCCGACGCATTCTGCACCGCGTCCATCACGGGAGCGGCGATGCGGGTCGAACCCCGTGGATTGTTGATTGCGTTCATACTGTTGGTTCCGCTTGTTCAGCAGACCAAAAGCAATCATCGTGCCATTTCGCAGAAACGGCGGGAAATTATGTGGTTATCAGTAGCTTAAAGCCGCCCCACGCGGACGGGTGCCGCGGATTTCGTGGCTCTTGTCAATCCTCTGACGCGTCCAGTTCTTCAGGATATTGACGCGCATCGCGGCGGCTTCGAGCTGGCTGAGCGTCTTCCCGATCAGCGCGCGGGCGCGATGCTCGCTGCCTGCGGGGATGTTCGCGCCGCGAAACAGGATCACCGCGGTCGCGAGCTCCTCGGTCGCTGCGATGATCGCACCGGCGTCATGCCCGTCGAGCGCACCCACCAATATTGCCAGTCGCGATTCAATTTCTTCGATCTGCGCCAGCATCATTCGGCCCCGCTGTGGAAATCGAGCATCGCGCTCGCGATGATCGCGGGATGCACGCCATAGCTGCCGTTGGCGATCGCGGTGCGCAGCGATGCGACGCGCGCGATGTCGACCGGCGGCGCCTGGTCGGCGAGGCTGCCCGCGAGGCGGGTCAGGCGCGCGGTCGGCAGATTGTCCTGCGCCGGCTGGAGCTGCGCCGGGGCGCGCATCGCGGTCGCCGCTTCGCTGGCGACCCTGCGCAGCGGGCCGGCACGGCCGATGCCGCCGACTGGTCCGATCTTGCTGTCACCCGACATAAAAGCCTCCATCCGGTGCCGTCAGAAAAGTGACGACGCGGTTCACGAAGGCTTTAACGGACGCGGTTTCGATCGTTTAAGGCGGCTCGCCGCAAAAAAGACAAAAGAAAGGCCCGGCGCCGTCGGAAAGCCGACAGTCCGGGCCTAGTGCGAGGGTAAGCGAGGGTAGTCAGTCTTGCAGTTTCGCGCGGCCGGCTCCGGTGACGGTGGCGCTGAGCGTCGATTTGGCGTCGGCGCCACGCAGTGCAATCGTCTCGCCGACGCGGCCGTCCTGCGTCGCGATGGCGGCGTAGCTGATCGAATAGGTTTCGGTTTCGATCGTCACGCGGACATTGTCGCCGCGGCGGATGACGGGCGCGCTTGCCGCGGGGCGGGCGAAGCTCGCCGCGACCGGCGATGCACCGGCGGGGGCGGTCATCGGCACGCGCAGGCGCCAGCCGAGCGAGGCGCAGCGCACCGCGAGCGTCTGGGCGTCGAGTGCGGTCACCGATGCCTGTTCGGGGCAGCGCGCCAGCTTGATGCGGCGGTCGACCGGGGTCGCGTTCCGCCCCATGGCGTTGGCCACCATGTCGGTCAGTACGTCGATCGTCTGCCAATCCTCATTGCCCTGCTGCGCCTCTGCCGCGATCGGCGCGGCGAGCGAAAGGGTGGCGGCGCACGCGGCGAGCCGCGTGAGAATGTTACGGGACAAGGTCCATCTCCTTCGGTCCAAAATGGTCGCCCGATAAATTGCAGGAAGCGTGCCAGTCGCGGTTTGGCGCGCGGTTTTGCGGGGCCGTGTGCGGCGTCGTCAGATTTTTGACGAGCCACACCCGCCGCAGACGTTGATCCACATTAAACAACTGAAAAATATGAATAATCATGGTTTGGCACGGCCATTGCATCATGTCTTGGTGTTTTTCCGCGCGTCCGTGCCAACCGGCCGGATCCCGGTGAAAGCCCCCTCGCCGGAGGCGACAAGCGAAGGAATGTGATGATGGCATCCGAGAAACTCTTTGGCCTGCACGCCACCGCGCTGCAGCTGCGCAGCCAGCGCATGATGATGCTCGCGTCGAACATCGCGAACGCCGCGACGCCGGGTTACAAGGCGCGCGATATCGATTTCGCCAAGGCGCTCGACCTTGCGCAGCAGGGCGGCTCGACCGAGGGCGCGATCAGCTATCGCGTCCCCGTCCAGGCGTCGCTCGACGGCAATACCGTCGAGATGGCGACCGAGCAGACCGCATACGCCGAAAATGCGCTCGCCTATCGTTCGAGCCTCTCGTTCCTCAGCGGGCGCATCAACACGCTGTCGCGTGCGCTCAAGGGCGAATGACGATGAACGGCAATTTCTCCGTCTTCGACATCAGCGGCCGCGCGATGTCGGCGCAGCTCGTCCGATTGAACACCACCGCGTCGAACCTCGCCAATGCGGGAACGGTCGCGGGCAGCGAGGCGGGCGCCTTCCGCTCGCTGAAGCCCGTCTTTCGCACGGTGATGGACGATCATGGCCGCGCGACGGTGCAGATCGACCAGGTCACGACCTCGAAAATGGCGCCCTCGAAACGCCACGATCCGTCGAACCCGCTCGCCGATGCCGACGGCAACGTCTGGGAAGCCGCGGTCGATAGCGCCGCCGAGCTGGTCGAGATGGTCGAGACCGCACGCCAATATCAAAACAACGTCCAGGTCCTCGAAACCGCGAAGGGCCTGATCAACGAAACCCTCAGGATGGGACAGTAAAATGAGCGTCAACAGCATCACCAACAATAGCAATCCGGTGTTCCAGCCCAAGGGCGGCAAGCAGATGGATCAGGGCGACTTCATGCGCCTGATGACCGCCCAGCTGTCGCAGCAGGATCCGTTCAACCCGGTCGATAACCAGCAGATGGTTGCCCAGATGGCGCAATTCTCGAGCCTCGCCGGGATCAGCGAGACGAACACGGTGCTCTCGAAGATTTCGGAGCAGCTCACCGCGCAGACCCAGCTGCTCAAGGACATCAAGGCGGCAACACCGGCGCCCGCGCCGACGCCGCCCACCACTTAAGCTCCCCACCTTTCAGGAAGGATTAGTCCATGTCATTCTATACTTCGCTTTCGGGCCTCAAGGGCGCGCAGACCGACATGTCGGTCATCTCGAACAATATCGCGAACGCCGGCGCGGTCGGCTTCAAGCGCAGCAAGGCGCAGTTCGGCGATATTTTCGCCTCGTCGCCGACGCAGTCGACAAAGATGATCGCGGGTCAGGGCACGCGCCTCAACGGCATTACCCAGCAGTTCACGCAGGGCTCGTACGAAGCGAGCGAAAAGACGCTCGACCTCGCGATCGTCGGCGAGGGCATGTTCATCGTGAAGGGCGAGCCGCCGCGCGAAGCCATCTCCTATACGCGCAACGGGTCGTTCGAACCCACCCCCGACCGTTATGTCATCGATTCGACGGGCGCGAAGCTTCAACTTCTTCCGATCGATGCGAACGGCAATGTCACGAACAACACGCTCGCCGGCGCCTTCGACCTCCGCCTGCCTGCCGGCGCGCCGACCGATCCGACCTCGGGTCTCGTCAACGTCACGATCGGCCTCGACGGCCTCGTCACCGCGACTTTTGCGAACGGCGAAGACCAGAAGCTCGGCAAGGTCGCGATGGCGACCTTCCCGACGATGTCGGGCCTGCGCCCGACCGGCGACGCGCACTGGCAATCGACGGGCGAAAGCGGCCCGCCCACGATCGACGCCGCGACCAACGGTCCGATGGGCGCGGTCCGCTCGGGCGCGCTCGAACGCTCGAACGTCGATATCACCGAGGAGCTGGTGATGCTGATGGCGGCCCAGCGCAATTTCCAGGCGAATGCCAAGGCGATCGAGGGCGCTTCGCAGCTGACCCAGACGATCATCGGCATGCGCTGACACAGCCCTGACCGCCGCCTGCCGGGAGATTATCGATGGACCGCCTTATCTATACCAGCCTCGCCGCGATGCGGGGCAGCATGTCCCGGCAGACGGCGATCGCCAACAATCTGGCGAACGCCCAGACGCCGGGCTTCCGCGCCGACATGGCGAGCGCGCAGTCGCTGTGGCTCGACGGCGACGGGCTCGATGCGCGCGCCATGTCGTCCGAAGAAGTGCTCGGCGCCGACATGAAAGCGGGCACCGTCACCCAGACGGGGCGCGACCTCGACATCGCGATGCAGGGCGATGCGCTGCTCGTGGTGCAGGCGAAAAATGGCGAAGAAGCCTATACGCGCCGCGGCGATCTGCAGATTTCGCCGAGCGGGCTGCTCACCACCGGCGACGGCAATCCCGTGCAGGGCGGCCAGGGGCCGGTGACGATCCCGCCCGCCGACGCGATCAATATCGACCAGGAAGGCCGCGTGTGGATCGTGCCGCAGGGCGGCGATCCCGAAAATCCGCAGGAGGTCGACCGGCTGCGGCTCGCGACACCGGCGGGATCGGACATCGCCAAGGGGCTCGACGGCCTGTTCCGCGTGAAGGGCGGGGGCATATTGCCCGACGATCCCGAAGCGCGGCTTTTGACCCGCTCGATTGAAGGATCGAACGTCACCGCAACCGCTGCGCTCGTCGAGATGATCGAGGCGAGCCGCAGCTGGGACACCCAATTGAAGATGATCGGCGACGTGCGCGACATGGACAGCGCAACCGCCAATCTGATGCAGCTTCCCCGTTAAGGAGATTATGAAATGAGTATCGGTGCCTTGCACGTCGCGCGGACCGGTCTGGATGCCCAGGGCTTCCGGATGCAGGTGATCGCCAACAACCTCGCCAACGTGAACACGACGGGCTTCAAGCGCGACCGCGCGAGCTTCGAGACGCTGAGCTATCAGATGATGACCGCGCCGGGTGCGCCGTCGACGGCGGAAAACCGCTATGCGACCGGCCTCAATCTCGGCACCGGCGTCGCGCTCAACGGCACTGCGCGCATGGATACGCAGGGCACCTTCCAGGCGACGGGCAACGGGCTCGACGTCGCGATCGACGGCGCCGGCTATTTCCAGGTCGAAATGCCCGACGGGCGCACCGGCTATACCCGCGCGGGCAATTTCGGCCGCTCGCCCGACGGCACGATCGTGACCTCGGACGGCAAGCCGATGACGCCGGCGATCCAGATTCCCGAAGATGCCAGCAATGTGACGATCGGGCTCGACGGCACCGTGTCGGCGACCGGTGCCGACGGCACCGCGCTCGAACTCGGGCGGATCGAGATCGCGCGCTTCGCCAACCCGGCTGGCTTGCAGGCGATCGGCGGCAATATGCTCGTCGAGACGCAGGCATCGGGCGCGCCGCTGGCCGGCGGCGCGGGCGAGGAAGGCCGCGGCACGCTGCGCGGCGGGATGCTCGAGGGATCGAACGTCAATGTCGTCGAGGAACTCGTCGACATGATCGAGACGCAGCGCGCCTATGAGGTCAATTCGAAGATGATCTCGGCCACCGACGAGATGATGAAAAATGCGTCGCAGACTCTCTAAGCTGGCGATGCTTGGCCTTGCGCTTGCGCCCGTCACGGCGCTCGCGAAGGACAAGCTGCCGCCCGACGCCTTTTCGGTTTCGATACCGCCGCCGCCGGCACCGCCGCCGGCGAATGGCTCGATCTTTCAGGGCAGCTATGTGGCGCTCACTTCGGGCGGCCGCGCAGGCGCCGTCGGCGACATCGTCACGATCCAGCTCGTCGAGCGCACCGCGGCGACGAAAAGCAACGCCGCGGGCACGCAGCGCGACGGCGATATCGGCCTGACGCCGCCGACCACCGGCCCGCTGTCGCTGTTCAATCCCAGCGACATCGCGATGGGTGGTAGCCAGGCGTTCAAGGGCAAGGGCGATGCGTCGCAGTCGAACGCGCTCTCGGGCGAAGTCAGCGTGACGATCGCCGCCGTCTATCCGAACGGGACGATGTTCGTGCGCGGCGAAAAGCTGCTCACGCTCAATCGCGGGGACGAGCGCGTCCAGATTTCCGGAATCATCCGCGCGATCGATATCAGCCCCGAAAACCGCATCCTGTCGACCCGCGTCGCCGATGCCAAAATCCGTTACGTCGGCAAGGGCGAGATCGCCCGCGCGAGCCAGCAAGGCTGGCTGCAGCGCTTCTTCTCGATCATCAGCCCGTTCTAACAGAGGAATTTGAAGTGACCCAGCGTCCGACCCTGTTCACCCTTTTTGCGCTGTTGCTCGCGAGCTTCGCCTTTGCGGCGCCCGCACAGGCCGAGCGGATCAAGGACATGGGCCAGTTCCAGGGCCTGCGCGCCAACCAATTGACGGGGTACGGCATCGTCGTCGGCCTCGCGGGCACGGGCGACGACAGCCTCGACTATTCGACGCTGGGCATGAAGGGCGCGGTGTCGCGCTTTGGCCTGACCTTGCCGCCGGGGGTCAATCCGGCGCTGAAAAATGCCGCGGCGGTGATGATCACCGCCGAATTGCCGCCTTTCGCCAAGCCCGGCCAGCGCCTCGACGTCACCGTGTCGGCGATCGGCAAATCCAAAAGCCTGCGCGGCGGCACCCTCGTGCTCGCGCCGCTTTATGGCGCCGACGGACAGATTTATGCGATGGTGCAGGGCAATCTGGTCATCGGCGGGCTCGGCGTCGATGCCGCCGACGGATCGAAACTGACCGTCAATGTGCCGTCGAGCGGCCGCATCGCGAACGGCGCGACGGTCGAGCGCGCGGTCGACACCGGCTTTGCGACGTCGAGCTATCTGACCTTCAACCTTCACCAGTTCGATGCGACCAATGCCAAGCGGGTGACCGATGCGATCAACGCCGCGCTCCCCGGCTCGGCATCGATGATCGACGGCGCCAGCATCGCGATCCGCACCGGCGGCAACGGCGACGAACGCATGCGGTTGATCTCGCAGATCGAGAATCTGGGCGTCCAGCGCGCCGAGCCGCCCGCGAAGGTTATCGTCAACGCGCGCACCGGCACTGTCGTCATCAACGGCGCGGTCCGCGTCGGCACCGCCGCGGTGACGCAGGGCAAGCTCACCGTCTCGATCAAGGAATCGCCGATGGTGGTGCAGCCCGCGCCGTTCAGCCGCGGCCAGACCGCGGTCGAGGAGTCGAGCGAGATCAGCGTCGAGCAGGACTATCGTCCGGTGATGCTGGTCAAGCCGACCGCTTCGCTTTCCGAACTCGTCGATGCGATCAATCGCATGGGCGTTCCCCCGGGCGACCTTGTCGCCATCCTCGAAGCGCTGAGCCAGGCCGGCGCGCTCACTGCGGAACTGGTGATCATATGACGAGCCCTATTTCTTCTGTCCGCGCCACGCCGACGCCAGCCGCTGCCGGCGGCGGCGATGGCGGGCTGCGCAAAGCGGCCGAGGCATTCGAAGCCGTGATCCTGCGCCAGCTGATGGCGTCGATGCGGCAGGCCAAGCTCGGCGACGATATATTGGGGTCGAGCGCGACCGACAATTTCCGCGAAATGGCCGACGCGCGCACCGCCGACAGCCTCGCCGCGATGCGCCAGTTCGGGATCGCCGACATGGTCGAGCGGCAGTTTCGCGGCCAGCTCGGCGGCCTTAAGGGAGGCGTGCAATGAGCGACCTGCTCGGCATCGGCTATAGCGGGCTCAAAGCCTATTCGCGTGCGCTCTCGACGATCGGCGACAATATCGCCAACGCCCAGACCCCCGGATATGCGCGGCGCCGGCTCGAAATGATGGAAGCCGTCGGCGGCGGCAATTCGATCTTCTACCGCGGCAACACCAACCCCGGCGGCGTCGACATTCGCGGCATCGACCGCTCGGTCGACGGCTGGCTGATCGAGGATTCGCGCATCACCTCGGGCGACGCCGAACGTTCGGCGACGAAGCTCGGCTGGCTCGGCAAGACCGAGGATGCGCTGAGCGACGAGACCAACGGCATCAAGACCGGGCTGACCAAGCTTTATACCACCGCCGACCAGTTGACCGCCGATCCGACGAATCGCACGCTGCGTGCGCAGTTCCTGCAATCGGTCGACGATATCGCGTCAGGCTTTCGTACCGCGGCGGGCCAGCTCGACAAGATGGGCGAGGGGATCGAGGGCGCTGCAGCGAGCACGGTCGATCAGTTCAACAGCAATCTGAATGCGCTTGAACAGATCAACATCGGGCTGCGCAAGGCGCGGCCGGGCTCGACCAACGAGGCGAGCCTGCTCGACGAACGCGACCGGCTGCTCGACAAATTGTCGTCGCAGGCCGGCGTCAGCCCGACCTTCGACAATAATGGCGCGGTGACGCTGCGCGCGGCCGGATCGGGCGACCTGCTCGTCGGCGGCGGCGTGGTGAACCCGATTTCGGTCACCGCCGCACCCGACGGGCGCCTGTCGTACAGCGTCGGCGGTTCGCCGCTTGCCATCTCGACCGGCTCGCTTGCCGGCCTTGCCGAAGGCGCGAACCATGTCGCCGACCAGCGCGCGTCGCTCGACACGATGGCGACGCAGTTCGCTAGCCAGCTCAACGCCGCGCATCAGGCGGGCACCGACGCCAATGGCAATCCGGGGCAGGCCTTGTTCACCGGCACAAGTGCGGCAACGCTGACCGCCGCGCCGCTGACGCCCGATCAGGTGGCGGCGGCGAACGCGTCGGGCAGCAACGGCAATATGCTCGCGCTCGGTGCGATGCGCGGGGCGAACGATCCCGAAGCGCGCTGGTCGGGCCATCTGGCGACGCAGGCGCAGGCCGTGTCGTCGGCGCGGGCGCAGGACGCCGCCGCGGCGACGCGCGCCGATGCCTCGGCCGCGGCACGCGACGGCGTCAGTCAGGTCGATCTCGACACCGAAGCCGCCGAGCTGCTGCGCTTCCAGCAGGCCTATTCGGCCGCCGCGCGCACGATCCAGGTCGCGCGCGAAACCATGCAAACATTGCTCAGCTCGCTCTAAGGAAGGGTCAGGATCATGATCAACGCCGTGGGCAACCGCATGACGCGCGAAATCGCGCGCCAACAGAAACTCGCCGACGCGCTCGAGCGGACGCAGATCCAGATCTCGGGCGGGAAAAAGCTGCTGCGCATGTCCGACGATCCCGTCGCAGCGCGGCGGATCGCGACGATCGGCACGACGCAGGCGAGCATGACCGCCTGGTCGGCCAATGTGAACGCGGCCGACGCGCTGGTGTCGCAGGCCGATGGCGTGATGAAATCGGTAAGCAACCTGATGACCCGCGCGCGCGAGCTGACGCTTTCGGCAGCGAGCGATACGACAAATCCCGCCGACCGCGCGACCATCGCCGCCGAACTCGGCACGATCGCCGACGAACTCGACGCGCTGGCTGCAACGCGCGATTCAAACGGCGAGCCCGTGTTCGCGACCGGCACCGCGCGCGTGATGCGCTTTGATTCGGATCTCAGCTTCGCCCCGGTTCCGTCGGCGGCCGATGTTTTCGTCGTCGGCGGAAACAGCCTGTCGACGGGGATTCGCGATGCGGCCGCCGCGGTTGCGGCGGGCGACAAGACGATGATGGGAACGTCGATCACGGCGCTGGACACCGCGATCAGCCATGCCGCCGATAAACATGCCGAAATCGGCCTGTCGGGCGGGCGGCTCGACCGCATCGCCGACGGGCTCGCGGCGCGCGGGATCACGCTCAAGGATGAGCGGTCGTCGGTCGAGGACACCGACCTCGACGTCGCGATCGCGCAGCTCAAAGCCCAGGATCTGACGCTGCAGGCGGCGCAGGCGGCCTTTGCCAAGATTAACCGGCAGAGCTTGTTCGATATTTTGAACTGACGCCCCTCAATCTTGCGGCGCTGCTGCCGTTAATCATCAAGACGTCCCTGAATTTGCGGGGGCCGGCTTCGACAGCCGGGTCCGAATGGAGTTTGCTCGCACATGTTTCCCGTTGTCGGCATTGTCGTACTGATCCTGCTGGTCTTCGGGGGCTTCGCGCTGACCGGCGGCAATCTGGGTCCCGTCATGCACGCGCTGCCGCACGAAATGCTGATCATCGGCGGTGCGGCACTCGGCTCGCTGATCATCGGCAATTCGGGTGCCGATCTGAAGGCGCTCGGCGGCGGACTCGCCAAGGTGTTCAAGGGACCGAAGTATAAGAAGCAGGATTATCTCGACTGCATCCTGCTCGTCTCGACGCTGATGAAGATGATGCGCACCGAAGGACCGGTTGCGGTCGAGCCGCACATCGAGGATCCGAAAAACTCGACGATCTTCCAGCAATATCCCAAGCTTTTGAAGGACGACACGCTCGTCCATCTGATCTGCGACACGCTGCGCCTCGTCGTCGTGTCTTCGGGCACGCTCGATCCGCACGCGGTCGAAGAGGTGATGGATAATGCGCTGAAAAGCCACCATCATCATTCGATGAAGCCCGCCGAAGGTCTGCAGAGCCTTGCCGACGCGCTTCCCGCGCTCGGCATCGTCGCCGCGGTGCTCGGCGTCGTGAAGACGATGGGCTCGATCGACAAGCCGCCGGCGATCCTCGGCGCGATGATCGGTTCGGCGCTCGTCGGCACCTTCCTCGGCGTGCTCCTCGCCTACGGTCTCGTCGGTCCGTTCGCGACGCGCGCCAAGGCGGTGATCGAAAGCGACGCCGCCATCTATCACACGGTGAAACAGCTGATCATCGCGTCGCTCCACGGTCATCCGCAGCCGCTGGTGATCGAGGCCGCGCGGTCGGGCGTCGACCATCATAACCAGCCGAGCTTTGCCGAGGTGTTCGACGGGATGCGGGGCCGCTGATGGCCGCGCGTCCCAACATGCCGCGGCCGATCATCGTCAAGAAGGTGATCCAGCAAGCGCACGGCGGCCATCACGGCGGCGCGTGGAAGGTCGCCTATGCGGACTTCGTCACCGCGATGATGGCCTTCTTCCTTTTGATGTGGCTGCTCGGTGCGACGAACGAGGCGCAGCGCAAGGCGCTCGCCGACTATTTCGCGCCGACGATCGTCCAGAGCAAACAGGACACCGCGGGGTCGAACGGCCTGTTCGGCGGCGACTCGCTGGTGTCGGCCGACAAATATCCGCACGGTGCGGCACAGACGGGCACGCGCTCGATGACGATCCCGCGTGACGCCGATGGCGGACCGCGCGAAGCGTCGGGGCGCGAGCGCGCGAGCGACAAGCAGCAGTTCAGGAAGCTCGCCCAGACGCTGATGGATCAATTGCAGGCAAAGGGCGACCTCAAGCGTCTCGCGCCGAACCTGCGCTTTACCGAAACGCTTGAAGGGCTGCGCATCGACGTCGTCGACGATGCGGATTTTTCGATGTTCGTGATCGGCACCAGCCAGCTGACCCCCGACGGCGCGCGGCTGTTCAGCGAAATCGCGAAGCCCGTCGCGGCGGTAACGAACAAGGTGATGATCCGCGGCCACACCGACGCCGCGCCCTGGTCGGCGAAGTCTGGGACGAACAACTGGCGTCTGTCGGTCGACCGGGCGGAGGTCACGCGCCACTATCTCGAGTTCCGCGGTATCGCCTCGAATCGCTTTTCGCGAATCGAAGGGGTGGCCGATCGCGAGCCCTATGTTCCCTCCGACCGATTCGATCCGCGCAATCGCCGCATCTCGATCACGCTGGGCTGGCGCTAGACGCGTGGCAATTAGTGCCAATTTGGCAGCATATTGGAGATAGTTAACGAGATTGCGCGTTAATTACTTCCAATCTGGCAATATCTCTTTGTTTTGAATGGGTTAGCTAACAGCTGATAAGCTTTCGTTTACCAATTTCGTCAATTCCTGAGTCCATCGAAGGGGGCACCGAGCGGGCGGTGCGGTGGAGACTGAAATGACACTGGGGCAGAACAACAATGCAGCGCTCGAAGCGCTGATCATCGGCACGAGCCCGGCGACCTGCCGGCTGCGCGAGATGATCCGCCGCGTGGCGCGCTCGAACGCCTCGGTGATGCTCTGCGGCCCGTCGGGCTCGGGCAAGGAACTTGTTGCCCGCGCCATTCACGACGAAGGCGCCCGTGCCGGCAAGGCTTTTTCGGCCATCAATTGCGGCGCAATCCCCGGCGAACTCATCGAATCCGAACTCTTCGGGCATGAAAAGGGCAGCTTCACCGGCGCCCATGCCCGCCGCATCGGCCATTTCGAAGCGACCGAGGGCGGCACGCTCTTCCTCGACGAAATCGGCGACATGCGTTTCGACATGCAGGTCAAACTGCTCCGCGTGCTCGAAGACCGGACGATTGTCCGCGTCGGCAGCAGCGACGTGAAGGCCGTCGACGTCCGCGTCATTTCGGCTACCCACCAGGATCTCGGCGCCGCGATCGCCGATGGCAAATTCCGCGAAGACCTGTTCTTCCGGCTCGGCGTGGTTGTGCTCCAGGTCCCCAGCCTTGCCAACCGCGTCGAGGATATTCCGGCGCTCATCCGCCACTTCCAGCGCCAGATGCCCGCCGACGCCAAATGCCGTTTCGACGATGCGGCGATGACGCTGCTGATGCAGCATGCATGGCCGGGCAATGTCCGTGAACTCAGGAATTTCGTGGAGCGCGCCAGCGTTCTCCATGGCGGCGAGACGCTCGGTCTCGACGACGTCGCCATGCTTTTGAACCCCACCGCAGCGCTTGCACCGCGACGGGCTGTCCCCAGCAGCCCCGTCGCGGCGCAAGCCAGCGCGGAAGATCAGGTCGCCTCGGCTCCGGCCGCGCCGCATGCCAAGACGCCGGCACCGGGCCGCCCGATCGATCTCAAGCGCGAGATCGAAACGATCGAACTCGAACAGATTTACGTCGCGCTCGACCTTGCCGACGGCATCATTTCCGAAGCGGCGCGCCTGCTGACGCTGAAGCGCACGACGCTGATCGAAAAGATGCGCAAGTACGGGGTTCACCAGCAGGCCGCCTGACTCGGCCGCGATACAAGTTTCAGCACCCGCTGAAAAAGGGAGCTCTGGTCCGCTCCCGCACCACCCGGCCGCCCGTCCCCACCATGGGCGGCCGGGTAACCAGCGGGCATTTGATTGAATGAATGCGGCACCGGCCCGCTCCCCCACCGCCCTTCGACGCCTCGCGTCGTCTTCGGGCGGTGGGGGAGCGGGCCGGTGCCGTTCCACGTCAGTGGAAAAACTCTATCGAAGCTGGCGCCAGGCCGCGCTGATCGTCAAAATTCCTTCGAGCAGCTCGGCAAGACCCTCGGCGCTATTCGCGGCCACGGCATCGTCGAGCTTGCGGCGCATGCTGCGATAGACGCGCGACAGCGCGGTCGCGACATCGCCGCCCTTGTCGCGATCGAGTCCCGCGTCGAGACCGATCAGGATCGCGCGCGCGCGGTGCGCGGGTTCGGTCGCCGACACGCGCTGCCCCTGCCGGATCATCGCCCCCAGCACGCCCACGGCGGTCTCCAGCTCGTCATAGAGCATGGTGACCAGCTCGACGGGGTCGGCGGCGGCGGCGCGGCTTTCATGCTGCAATCGGCGATAAAGCCCGGTCGCCCGGACGGTCGAGGCGGTAGCGTTCACGGCGGCGGTCCCCAAGTCCTAGTTCTTAGTCGTTACCCTGGTTCGTCCAGAGTTTGATTTGCTGTTCGAGATAGGTCTGCGTCGCCTTGAACGCCGCGAGCTTGGCTTCGAGCGTGCCATATTGCTTCTCGAGCCGCGCCTTATAAGCGCTCTCGCGCTCCTCGATCTTCTCGAGCTGATCGATGAGATTTTCCTTTTTGGCGTCGAGCGTTTTCGAGACGCGATCGATCGCGCCATTGACGCCGACCGCCTTGTCGCGGATCGCGTCGAGCGCAAAGGCGATCCCGGGATCGCTTATCTCGGTGTGCGTCGCGTCGCGCCGCGGATTGAACAGCGCCTCGACCGCGCCCGCGTCGCTGGCGAGCATCTTGTCGAGCTTGGCGTTGTCGACCGAAAGCAGGCCGTCCTTCGTCGACGAAATGCCGATGTCGGACAGCTTGTTGATGCTGCCGTGGCTTGAAAGCACCTTGTTGACCAGGCCGGAAAGTTCGCGTTCGATCTCGCGGAGCGAGGTCGTCGCGCCCGACATGCTGGAGGCCGCGACAAGGCTTTTCTTGAGCTGGTTATAGACCGAAACAAAATCGCCGACGGTCTGCTTGATCATCTCGAGCGGGCGGCTCGCACCGATGTCGACGCCTTGTCCGGGCGCCGCCTTTTTCAGCGTGAGCGACATGCCGGGAATCACATCGTCGACGATGTTGTTCGCGCGACTGAAGGCCACGCCGTCGATCGTGAATTCGGCGTTGGTGGCGGTCTGGCCCACGGTCATGCCGCCGCTGGTCGAAAAGGCCGTCAGGCCCGGGTCGGCACCGGCGTCGGCGGTGAGGGTGAAGGCACCGACTTCGCCCGTCGGACCTTTGACGATCAGGCGGTGGCCGCCCTCATCGGCGATGATCGACGCGGTCACGCCGGCGCCGCTCGCGTTGATCGCATTGGTCAGCCCCTCGAGGCTGTTGTTCGTGGCGCCGATGGTGATCGTCTTGGCGACGCCGCCGACGGTCAGCGTCATCGTGCCCGCGCCGATCGCGGCGGTACGGTCGGCGACGACGGCGGAATAATTGGTCTGCGCGCGCGCGAGCTGCGTCACGACGACGGTCGCGGCGAAGCTGTCGGCCGACAGGCCGGCGCGGCTGGTGGCGCTAAGCACGCTTTCGTCGGAAACGGTCGGCGTGCTGCGCAAGGTGCCGTCGCTGACCATCTGGCCCAGCGAATTGGCAAAGCCGTCGAGGTCCGATCGCGCCTGCGCCAGCGCGCTGATCCGCGTCTGGTTCGCCTGGTTGAGCGAGTTCATGCGCTTTATCTTCGGGTCGCGCGACGCGTTCGACAGGTCGGTGACGAGCTGTTTGACGTCGAGGCCCGACCCGAAGCCGAGGCTGTTGGCGATTGAACTGACCATGGCAAAATATCCTTCGAACCCCTTAACGGCGGCGCGCGGACAAGTTTAAGCCTGACGGCGCCCTTCGGGATCGAAACGATGCGAAGGCGGCACGTCGATCGCGGGCGGCGCCGTGCCTTCGGCGGCCGCACGTTCGAGCTGGAACACGAAAGCGAGCACCGTGGCGACCGCAACGAACAATTCTTCGGGGATCACGCGGCCGGCGCGCGCGGTGAAATAGATGGCGCGCGTGAGCGCCGGATATTCGAGCAGCGGGACATTGGCACCGCGCGCCAGATCGCGGATCGACAGCGCGACGTCGCCGCGGCCGCGCGCGACAACGACGGGCGCCGCATCGACCCCGGGGCGATAGCGCAGCGCGACCGAGAAATGCGTCGGGTTGGTGAGGACGACGGTCGCGTCGGACACCGCCTTGCGCGCCGATCCGCTCAAGATGTCGTGCGCGCGCTGGCGCTGTGCCTGCTTGAGTTCGGGGGCGCCGTCGGACTGGCGCATTTCTTCTTTCACTTCCTGCTTGCTCATCATCAGCCGCTGGTTGCGCGTGAACCACTGCACCGGCACATCGATCAGCGCGATGACGACCAGCCCGCCGGCGAGCACCAGCATCGCATGGCCGATTTCCTTTCCGGCCAATCCGATCGCGGCCATCAGGTCGGTCGACGCCATCGTCATGATCGCGGGCAGGCTGTTCAGGACGAGCCAGTAACCGATGCTGCCAAGCAACAGCACTTTCGCCAATGCCTTGCCGAGTTCGGTGACGCCCTGCATCCCGAACATGCGCTTGAGCCCGGCCATCGGGCTCATCCGGTTGCCCTTGAAGTGAAGCGCCTTGCCGCGCCAGCCTATCGACCCGAGCATCGCCGGTCCCGCGACCGCGGCGCCGAGCGTCAGCGCGAACAGGCTCGCGAGCGGAAGCAGGATTTCGGCGCCGTTGCGCATCAGCGCCTCGGCGGGCGCAAAATCGGCGACGTCGGCGGCGGTCAAGGTCAGCCCGCGGCGGACGAGATCGCCCGCCGACTGGACAAACCAGCCGCCTGCGGCGACCATCCAGCCCGCGGCAGCAAGCATCGCCAGCGCCGTCGCGAGTTCGCGCGACATCAGCACATCGCCTTCGCGCGCCGAGTCCGACAGCTTCTTTGCCGTCGGCTGTTCGGTTTTCTGGTCCTTCTCGGTCGTGCCCGACATTGCCTAGATTCCCGCGACCATCCGCGCGGCGTCGAGCGCGTCGGACAGGATGCGCGCGATCGCCTCGGCCATCGCCGGCGTCGCGACGCCGAGCAGGACGATCCCGGCGAGCAAGGTTGCGGGGATGCCGACCGCGAACAGGTTGAGCGCCGGCGCCGAGCGGCCGATGACGCCCATGATGATCTGGACGAGGATCAGCACGAAGCCGACCGGCATCGCGATGGTGAGCCCCGCGGCGAACATCAGGCTGCCGAAACGGATGATGCCTCCGATCGCGTCCCACGACGGAAAGGCGTTGCCGGGGG
Organism: Sphingopyxis sp. BE235; assembly: GCF_031457175.1. Classification (NCBI taxonomy): domain Bacteria; kingdom Pseudomonadati; phylum Pseudomonadota; class Alphaproteobacteria; order Sphingomonadales; family Sphingopyxidaceae; genus Sphingopyxis; species Sphingopyxis sp. BE235. The sequence goes on along the minus strand of NZ_JAVDWC010000004.1, from coordinate 260,353 downwards.
GCAGCGCGCTGTAACTGTCGACGATGATGCCGATCAGCACAAGATGGCCGTCGGCAGCGAGGAACAGCGCTGTGGCCATCATCGACAGGAACTGGCCGATCGCCGAACTCGATGCGCCGCTCAGCGGATCGACCATCGATGCGAAGCCGAGGCCCATCGCATTGCTGATCGCCTCGCCCGCGAGCAGGGCGGCGGCGAGACCCATCTGGAGGACGAATCCCATCGCGAGGCCGATCACGACCTCGCCGATGATGAGGAAAAAGCCCGGGACCGACACGATCCCTTCAGGCGGCAACGTCATGCCCGAGGCCGCGACCGCGGGCACCCCGACCGCGAGCGCGATCACCAGCCGCAACTGCACCGGTACGCTCGACGAGCCGAACACCGGCGCGGCGATGAAGGCGGCGCCGGGACGGATCATCCCCAGCATCCACAGCTGGAGCATCGCCTCGATATTCGGGATGTCGGCGGGGTTCATTGTGCGCCTAGCGCACCAACGCCGGGATCTGCGCGAAGATTTCGCGGGTGAAATCGGTGAGCAGGACGAGGATGCTGCCACCGAAAATCGCAAGGCAGATCGCCGCGACGATCAGCTTGGGCACAAAGGTCAGCGTCTGTTCGTTGATCGACGTCGCCGCCTGCACCATGCCGAGCAGCACGCCGATGACGAGCACGGGCAGCAGCAAAGGCGCCGACGCGAGCGCGAGAATCCACAGCGACTGCTGCGCGACTCCGATGAAATAGTCAGCCTCCACTACGCTAACTCACAAAAGAGGAGGCGAGCGATCCCATCGTCAGCGCCCAGCCATCGACGAGGACGAAGAGCAAGAGCTTGAAGGGCATCGATATGATCGTCGGTGACAACATCATCATACCAAGCGACATCAGCGCCGAGGCGACGATCAGGTCGATGACGAGGAAGGGCAAGAAGATCAGGAAGCCGATCTGGAACGCGGTCTTGAGCTCGCTGGTGACGAAGGCGGGCAGCAGGATCGAGAAGGGCACGTCCTTCGGGCTCGCATAGGTTGGCGCTTTCGCGATCTTGGCGAACATCATCAGGTCGGTCTTGCGCGTCTGCTTCATCATGAAGCCGTGGAGCGCGACGCCCGACCGCGACACCGCTTCGCCGATATCGATCTGTTCCTGGCCATAAGGTTCGATTGCGACGCGGTTCACTTCGGTGATCACCGGCGCCATCACGAATAGCGAGAGGAACAAACTCAAGCCGACCAGCACCTGGTTCGGCGGCGTCTGTTGCAATCCCAGCGCATGGCGCAGGATCGACAGCACGATGATGATGCGCGTGAAGCTGGTCATCATCAGCAGCAGCGACGGCAGCACCGTCAGCAGGCTCATCAGGACGAGGATCTGGAGTGACAGGCTCAAGGGGCGGCCATCGCCGCCGATCTCGCCGACTGCGCGGCTGAGGCCGTCGGCGGCCTGCGCCCAGGCGGCGGGCGCGGCGCACAGCAAGGCGGCACCGCCGGCGAGCGCCGCGGCGCGCAGCCAGAAGCGGCGATCAGTCCGCATGGAAATCGCCCTGGCTGTCGTCGGCGATCCGCGTGATGCCGTTGCGCGACACCGCGATCAGGACGCGCTGCCCGGCAAATTCGACCACCGCGAGCTTCGAGCCGGGACCGAGCGGCAGCACGTCGATCATTTCGACGGCGCGCGTCTTTGCGGCGCCGCCGACGAGCGGAACACCCATCTGGACGCGCTTCCACAGCCACAGGCTGCCCCACGCCATGCCGCCGACGAGCGGCAGCAGGATGAGCAGGCGGAGAATATATTCGAACATCAGGCTCTCCGCTCGAAACCTTCGAGCCCGCGCGCGGGCGCGACGACTTCGGCGACCTGGATGCCGTAACGACCATCGATGCTGACGATCTCGCCCTTCGCGATGAGGGTGCCGTTTGCATAGATGTCGAGCAGGTCGGTCGCGGCGCGGTCGAGTTCGATCACGCTGCCTTCGTCGATCGCGAGGAGCTCGGAGAGCGTCATCGAGGTCGACCCGACCTCGACCGACACGCGCAGCGAAACGCCGGCGAGCAGGTCGAAATTGGGCGCGGCGGCGATGCTCTTGTCGCGCCGGTCGGCGCGCACCTTCGGGGCGTCGCTGATGTCAGTCATGGTCGGGTCCTTTTTCGATATGGTCTATCATGATCGCGGCGTTGCCATTAGCTTCGCCGATGCTGCCGAGCGCGAAGCTGCGTCCGGCGACGGTCACCGGTACATGGCGCGGCATATTGAGCGGAATGATGTCGCCAACCTCGAGCGCGAGCAGTTTGACGAGGCTGATCTCGGGGCGTGCGAGCACCGAACGGACGGGCATGCGCACGTCGCGCAGCGCCTTGTCGAGCGCGCTGGCCCATACCGGGTTGGCGCCATTGACCTGCGTTTCGGGAAGCAGCTCATCACCCGCGATTCCGCGCAGCGCGGCGACCGGATAGGCGCACATGATCGTCCGCCCCTCGAACGGGGCGCCGCGCAGCGTGAAGCGCTGGACGAACAATTCATCGTCGGCGCGTACCGCGGCGAGCTTGGCGGGATCGGCGGTGACGCAGTCGAGTTCGGGTTCGATCGCGAGCTTGCCGCGCCATGCGGCGGCAAGCTGCAACCCGATATCGCGGCCAAGGCGCGCCGCGAAGCGATCCTCGGCGTCGGTCAATTCCTCGCGCTCGGCGGCGAGCTGGCCGCGACCGCCATAGAAGATGTCGACAAGCTGGAGCAGCAGCGAGCGCGACCCCGCGAGCATCACCGGGCCCTTGAGCGGCGGCGCATGATAACGCCAGAAAATAGCGGGCGCGGCGGACGCGCTCCACTCGGCAAAGCTGACCTGCTCGGCGCCCGACCGTTCGATCTGGATCGCCGGCGCGCCGAGCGCACGGATCAGGTCGCGCAAGCTGCGCGCAAACTGGTTCGCCACGCCTTCGAGCGCGGGGAAGGCATAGCCGTCCGCCGCCCGGCGCAGCAGCAGGGATTCCCTGGTATCCGCAGGCGCGGCCTGGGCTGCTGGTGCAGGTGCGGCCGGTGCCTTCACGGCTTTGACGGTTTTCGTGCTGGTGGTCACTGAATCACCAGGCTCGTGAAATAAACATTGTCGATGCCCCCGAAACCTTCCTTGTCGCGCAACACATCGTTGATCGCGGCCGTCAGCTGACGCTGCAGCCGCTGTTTCCCCTGGGATGTGGAAAGCAACGCCGGATCCTGTTCGGCGAGCACCATAAGCACGACCGAACGGATCGGAACAGCCTGCCGTTTGATATTATTGATAACCTTGCCGTCGTAGAAGGTCGAAAGGCTGATACCGACCTGCAGGAAGCCCGATCCGTCGGCGAGGTTCGTCGTGAAGCTGTCGGCGATCGGGTAATAGGTGATCTCATACTTCTTGGGATCGACCTTGAACTTGTCGTTCGGGACCGACACCGTGCCGACCTTCGGCGGCGCTTCCTTGTCGTCGCCCTCGGCGGCCGGCTCGGGCTCGCCTTCGCTGCGTTCGACCAGCTTGGGGAAATGATCCTCGGGCTTCGCCTCATGCGCCTGCAGCGCGCCGAAATAGATGCCCGCACCCGCGCCCGCGCCGATCAGTGCGATCGCGGCGACGCCGATGAACAGCAGCTTCTTGAACGAGCCCTTCTTCTTGGGGGCGCCTTCGATATTATCCTTGGCCATGATGGGACCCTTTCTGATCAGGCAAAGCGGCCGCGGCGGTCGGCGGCGCGGTCTTCGTCACGCGGCTCGGCGCGTTCGGTGGCGGTTTCGATGAGGTGCGAGGTGTCGGGCGCGGCGGTGCGGCCCTGACCCTGGCCCTGGCTTTGCGACTGGCGTCCGGTCTCGCCCGGCGTGCAGGTCACTTCGGCGCCGGCGACGCGCACGCCCTGCTGGCGCAATTCTTCGACGAGGCGGCCCTGTGCGGCGGTAACGATCGTTGCGGTCGCTTCGTGACGCGTGTCCATTTTCAGCGACACGCCCTCGTCGCCCATCTGCATCGCGACGTCGAGGCGGCCGAGATGCTTCGGCATCAGGCGAAAGCTGATGTCGCCGCTGTCCGACTTGGTCGCGGCGATGTCGCGCGCGAGCTGGTCGATCCACGCGCCGTCGCTTTCCATATCGAGCACGCGTTCGGCGATCACCGCGGGCGCGGCTGCTTCGGCGAGCGTCGCGGCACTCTGTGCGGCGGGCTGCGCGAAGAGGATCGTCATCGACGGCGCCGCTTCGACGGGCTTGGCGACGGGTGGCTCGGCTCCGGGGAGGATCGGCATCGCGGCATCGCGCGGGCGCGCGGCAACGGGAAGCGCGGGGGCGCTGGTGTCGGCCGGAGCCGCCGCGGCTTCCGCCGGCTTCGCGGGTTTTGCGGCGGCAGGGGTTGCGGCGGCGGGGATTGCGGCCGCTACGATCGCGGCCCAATTCGTGACCGGCGCAGCCGCCACGGACTCTCCGGTCGCCGCCGTGTCGGGCGATGCGGCATCCGCTTCGGGCTTGGCCGCAACCGACTTGCCCGACGTCTGTGCGGGCGCGGCGCCGGGGATGCTGCCGTTCAGCGCGATCAGCAAGTTCGCGGCCAGCGCCGCGGGATCGGCCTTGGCTGGCTCGGCCTTCACCGCGGGGGTTTCGGCGGTGGCGTCCGGTTCGACGGGGGCTTCGACCTGCGGGGCCGCGACATCGACGGCCGGTGCGGGATCGATCTTGATCGTCGCCGCGGCAGCATTCGCGATCGGCGCGACGGCGACTGGCGCGGCGGCGAGCAGCTGGTCGAAACCGCCTTCGCCGCCACCCTCGGGCAGCTGCCCGATGTTGGCGAGGAAGGTTGCGAAGCCCGCGGGCATCGCGCCCTGGATGGTGGGGAGAGAGGGGGCGCTCATCATGCCGCGCCGCCTTCGATCAGCCGCAGGCGCATGCCCGTGCGCGGGCGGTGCGGGCGGTTGGCGTCGTCGCGGCGTTCCTGTTCGACCTGCGCCGCTTTCCGGCTGCGTTCGTACAGGCGGACCGCCGATTCTTCCCTGACCATCGCGTTCTGCGCCAGCGCGCCGGCCTGGTCGCGGCGCTCGCTGGCATTGCTCAGCGGCGCGGTCAGGCTTTCCTGCGCGATGTCGAGCCGCATCGCGAGTTCGCCGATCGTGTTGAGCGCGCGGCCGGCAACCGCACCCTTCGCCATCGCGAGGTCGACGCGCAGCGTTTCGAGCCGCTTCGCGAGTTCGACGAGGTTCGCCAGTTCGCCATTGGCGCGCGCCAGATTGGCCTCCGCCTGCTGATGTTCGACGGAGCGCACGCGAATGATACGTTTGCGGCGTGCGGTACGGGCGTTCATGCGGAATATCCTTCAATCAGGGCTTGGCGGGAAATGTCGAAATCGACCTGCGCCTTGGCAGGCTGCGAAACATAGGCGAGCTGGTCGGCGTGGCGCGCGATGGCGGTGTCGAGCACCGGATCGGCGCCGGCGACGTAAGCGCCCATCAGCATCAGATCGCGATTCTCTTCATAGAGCGACCAGAGCTGGCGGAAGCGCGCGGCGGCGGCGGCATGTTCGGGATCGACCGAATCGACCATCGTGCGCGACAGCGAGCGTGCGACGTCGATCGCCGGATAGACGCCCTGTTCGGCGAGCTGGCGCGACAGGATGATATGACCGTCGACGATCGCGCGCGCGCTGTCGACGACGGGATCGTCGATGTCGCCGCCATCGGCGAGCACGGTGTAAAGCGCGGTGATCGATCCGCCGGTTTCGCGGTCGATGCCGGCGCGCTCGCACAGCGAGGGAATGAGCGCGAAGACCGACGGGGGATACCCCTTCATCGTCGGGGGCTCGCCCAAGGTCAGCCCGATCTCGCGCTGCGCATGCGCGACGCGGGTCAGGCTGTCGATCAGCAGCAGCACCTTCTTGCCCTCGGCGCGGAACGCTTCGGCGATCGCGGTCGCGCGCATCGCGGCGCGCAGGCGGAGGAGGGGCGGATGGTCGGCGGGAACCGCGACGACGACCGATTTCTTGCGCACTTCGGGGGGCAGCTTGGTTTCGACGAAGTCGCTGACTTCGCGGCTGCGCTCGCCGATCAGCCCGACGACGATGACGTCGCATTCGGTGCCGGCGATCATCTGGCCCATCAGCACCGACTTGCCGACGCCCGAGCCCGCGATGATCGCGACGCGCTGGCCTTCGCCGACGGTGAGCAGGCCGTTGATCGCGCGCACGCCCATGTTGAGCGGCCTGGTCACACGGCCGCGGCGCAGCGGGTTGACCTTGCGGCCGGCGAGCGGCCACTGGAACTGCGACTGGATCGCGGGGCGGCCGTCGAGCGGGTTGCCCTGCGCGTCCATGATGCGGCCGAGCAGCGTCTTGCCGACGGGAACCATCGAGCTGGCGCCATGCGGTTCGACCGGCGCGCCAGTGACCAGCGGCTTGTTCATGTCGAAGGGCAGGACAAGGCTGCGGTGGCCACGAAAACCCACGACCTCGCCATAGACATAGTCATTGTCGGCCGACTTGATGCGGACGTTGCTGCCCAGCGGCTGGGGGAAGCCGGAGACTTCGAGCATGATCCCCTCGTGCGCGACGAGCGTGCCGATGCGGCGCGGGCTGGCGCCCGCGAGGTCGACGGGGTCGAGCAGCTGCTGCGCGCTCATGGCGAGGCGGCGGGTCACGCGGCGTGTTCCGTACCGAGCGCGGTGCGCAGTTCGTCGAGATAGACGGCGCGGCCATGTTCGATCCAGCCGGTTGAGGTTTCGAGGCGGACGGTGCCGCGCACCATCGCGGGATCGCTCTCGATCGCCAGCGTCAACGGAGCGTCGGCGAGTAGCACGGCGTCTTCGGGATGAACCCAAAGCGTGCGTGCCTTGTCGGCGTCGGCGACCATCGACGCGGCGGTCTCGGCCTGCGCCTGCAGCCATTCAGCGTCGATCGGCGCGGCGGCGACGATCTGGCGCACCAGCCGTTCGACCGTTTCGGCGATCAGCTGCGCGAGTTCTTCGCTCGGCTCGTCCTGCAGCGCTTCGGCGCCGGCAAGCAATGCGAGCAGCTGGTGACGCTCGGCAACAAAGGCCGCTTCGGCAAGACGCTGGCCTTCGGCGAGGCCGAGCGCGAAGGGATCTTCGAGGTCGAGTTCGTCGATGCTTTCCTGTTCGGTCGCCTGCGCCGTGTAGGTTGCGGGCGCGAAGGACATCGGGCGGAAGCCGCTGCCGCGTGCCATCGCCTCGGTGAGCGAGACGGCTGCGAAACCGGCCTGGGCGGTGCGATCAGACATAATCGTCGCCTCCGCCCGCGATCATGATTTCGCCCGATGCGGCCATCTGGCGGACGATCTGCATCACGCTCTTTTGCGCATCGTCGACGTCGGCACGCTTGACCATCGTCATTTCGGTCATCTCGTCGCGGATCGTTTCGGCGGCGCGCTGCGACATGGTGGCAAGGCACATGTCGACCATCTCGTCGTCGGCGCCCTTGAGCGCGATCGCGAGCTGGGCGGCATCGACCGAGCGCAACACGGCGCTGAGGCTCTTCTTGTCGAGGTCGCGCAGGTTTTCGAAGATGAACATCTCTTCCTCGATCGTCTGGGCGAGCACGCGGTCGTGCTTCTTCAGCGAACGAAGCGTGCGCTCCGACAGCTGCTTCGGCATCTTCTTCATGATCTTGGCGACGTCGCTCGGGCCGCCGATCGTCTGTTTGGCGACGCGCTGGCCATCGACGTTGGCGCTCGCGAGCACCGCTTCGAGATCCTCGATCGCCGCGGCGGGCACCGAGGTCAGCATCGCGGCGCGCAGCACCAGGTCGGCCTGCAGCACTTCGTCGAGCGTTTCGATCGCGCGCGCGGCGACATCGGGGACGAGCACCGAGAGGATCAGCGCGCCGACCTGCGGATGCTCGCTGGCGAGCAGCCCGCTGATCGCGTCGACGTCCATCCAGCGCAGCATTTCGAGCGACGCGGCGCTCCGCTGCGGCGCGACGGCGGCGAGGATATTGTCGGCGCGGACATTGCCGACGGCTTCGTTGATCACGGTGCGGATGCGCGTGTCGGCGCCGATCGCCAGCGCGCTGACATCGCGGCTGCGCGTCACGAAGCGGTCGAGTGCCTGGCCGATCTGCTGTTCGCTGGCGTTGGCGGTGTCGAACATCGCTTTCGCCAGCTGGCGGACCTCTTCGGGGCCCAGCTGTTTCAGGATCGTCGCGGCTTCGCTTTCGTCGAGCAGCATCAGCAGGATCGCGGCGGCGGCCGATCCTTCGATCGCGGGCATGGCGGGTGCGTTATCGAGTTCGGCGACTTCAGGCACGGGCGCCCTCCTGCATCAGGTGGCGGACGACGAGCGCGGCGCGCGCCGAATCCTGGCGGACGAAGGCGCGGACGAGGTTGGCGCGCGCTTCATAGCTCGGCGCCTGTTCGATCATCTCGAGGGTGATTTCGCGGCCGCCCTGACCGCTGGCGAGTGCCGGGCGGTCGGTGGCGGCGAGCAGCGATGCTTCGAGTTCCTGATTCTGCGCGATGCGCTTCGCGGCGCGTTCCTTGGCGGCGCGGATCATCGGGCGGCCGATGAACAGGAAGGCGAGCAGCGCGGCGACGATCGCGCCGACCTGCTTGATCAGCGGCAGGAACCAGCCCTGGTCGTAAAAGGCGGGCGCGGTGTCTTCGACCTGTACGAACGGACGCTGGTTGATCGCGACCAGATCGCCGCGCGTCGCATCATAACCGATCGCGCCCTTCACCAGATTGTCGATCTTGGTGAGATCGGCCTGCGTCAGCGCCTTCTTGCCCTGATTGAGCGCGACCGCGACCGAGACGCGGCGCAGCTTGCCCTGCGGCGAGTGCGTCACCGAAATCTCGCGGCCGACTTCATAAGCGCGCGCGGCGTTTTCGTTGCTTTCGGTGCCGGGCGCCGGGGCGCCGGGCGGGACCGGCTGCGGGCCGGTCGCGGTGACCGTCGTCGCCTGCGGCGGCTGGTTCGACAGCGCGCCGGGGATGCCGACCGCGGGGGCGCTCGTGCCGCTGGTCGAGCGCGTGATCTGCTCGCTGGTCAGCGCGCGGTCGTTCTCGGGGAAGCTTTCGCGCGTCGCCTGGCTTTCGGACATGTCGACGTCGGCGTGGACTTCGACGCTATAATTGCCGGCGCCGAGCATCGGGCCGAGCAAGGTGTCGAGCGCGCGGCGGAAGCGGTCTTCGACCTGCAGCTGCAGCTGGAACGCCTTCATGTCGCTGCCCGATGCGGTGTCGGAGAGCAAAGCGCCGCGCTGATCGATCACCGACACCTGATCGGCGTTCATGCCGGGGATCGACGAGGCGACAAGGAAACGGATGGCCTGCACCTGACCGTCGCTCAGCGAACGGCCGTTCTGCAGCGTCAGCATTACCGATGCGGTGGCGGGCTTGTCTTCGCGGACGAACAGGCTGGGTTCGGCGGCGGCGACATGGACGCGCGCGCTCTTGACCGCGTCGATCGTCTCGATCGTGCGCGACAGATCGGCCTCGCGCGCCGAGCGCAGCGCTTCACCCTCGATCGCGCGGCTCGACCCCATGGGCAGCGCGGCGATCAGGCTGTCGCCGCTCGGCGCCGCCTTGGGCAGGCCTTGCCCCGCGAGTGCGATGCGCGCCTGATGCAGCTTGTCGGCGTCGACGGTCAGAGCGCCCGTGGTCGGGTCGATGCTGTGGCCGATCCCCTGCGTCTGCAGCGCGTCGGCGACCGCCGCCTTGTCGGTGTCGTCGAGCCCGGCGAACAGCTGCGCCTGCGGCGCCGCCTGCATCGTGAAATAGGCGAGCGCGGCGATGCCGATCGCCGACGTCATCGCGATCGCGGGCAGCGCGCGCTGCACCGCCGGCTGGCGCATGAACTGGGTGAACGGCGCGAGCCGGCCGCCCAGGACGGGGGCGGGGAGGCGGTTCGCGTTACCGTCGTTCACAGAGTTGGGGACGGGGGTAAGGATCTGGGTCTCGGCCATGGATTACACCGGCATGTTCATGATGTCGCGGTATGCGGACAGCAGCTTGTTGCGGACTTGCAGGGTGGTTTCGAAGCCGAGCGAGGCTTTCTGGCGCTCGATCATCACGCTGACGATGTCGTGCGTGTCGCCGCGCTCATAGGCTTCGGTGATCTGGCTCGCCTTCGACTGCTGCGCGTTGACCTGTTGCAGCGCATTGTTGATCGCCGCGCCGAAATCGGGGGCTCCCGCTGCGCCGCCGGCGCCGCCTTCGGCCGCGCCGATCCCGCCGCGGCCCGCGGCGCGCTGCAGCGCCTGGTTCTGATTGAGGATCGAACTGCGCATCTGCAGCAGCCGGCTCGGGTCAATCGTGCTCATTGCTTTTTCATCCGTCCTGACGGCGGCGATGTGCCGCACGCAAAGAACAATGCAAAGCGCGTGCCAAAAAAATTAATGGCTTATTTTCAGTATATTGATCTGGATTGCCGGTGCCCGTCAGGCCGTTTCGGCATTTTTTTGACACGCGGGCTTAAGCGCCGCCGACGCCCGCCGTTACTGCTTTCGTGACCGCTCCTCGAGCCCTCACATCACGGGAATGGCCATCGAGGCCGGAAAGGAACAAAGATGACTGTCATCAACACCAATGTGAGCGCGCTTCGCGCCCAGAACAACTCGCGCGTCGCCAGCCAGGCGCAGTCGCAGGCGATGGAACGCCTGTCGAGCGGCAAGCGCATCAACGCCGCGAAGGACGACGCCGCCGGCCTCGCCATCGCAACCCGCATGGAGGCCGCATCGCGCGGTTTCACGCAGGCCATCCGCAATGCCAACGACGGCATTTCGCTCGCCCAGACCGCTGACAGCGCCGCGGGCAGCATCTCGGACATCCTCGTCCGTATGCGCGACCTGTCGATGCAGGCATCGACCGGCACGCTCAGCGATCCCGACCGCGTGCTGGTGCAGAAGGAAGTCACCGCGCTGATCGCGCAGATCGGCGACGTCGTCGGTCAGACCACGTTCAACGGCAACAAGCTGCTCGACGGCAGTGCCGCCACCGGTTTCAATATCCAGACCGGCATCAATAACACCGAGGTCGTGAACATCACCATCGCGAACCTCGGCACGGCCGGCACGGCGCTTACCGGCGTCGGTGCGATCTCCGTCGCTACGCAGGCCGGGGCTACCTCTGCGCTGGCAGTGCTTGACACGGCGATCGACAATGTTGCCAGCGAACGCGCCAATCTCGGTGCGCAGCAGAACCGCCTGACCTCGGCTGTCGATAATTTGACGTCGCGCGTCACCAATCTGGACGAAGCCAAGTCGCGCATCGAAGACGCCGATTTCTCGGTCGAATCGACGAACCTCGCGGCTGCCGGCATTCTGGCGCAGGCCTCGACCGCGATGCTCGCCCAGGCGAACCAGAGCTCGCAGGGCGTGATGAACCTGCTCCGCGGCTAAACTTCGCAAATAAATTTCAGGCTATATTCGGTTGGTCCCTTAGATAGCCTGATCCGATGCCCCGGCCCCCACAGCCGGGGCATCTTCTTTTTTGTCTGTTCGGTATGGCCGAACAGGGACGGCACCAGCCCGCTCCCCCTCCCGGCCTCCCTCGGTTACTATCGTTGGGGAGGCCGGGAGGGGGAGCGGGCTGGTGCCGTTGCCGACGTCAGTCGGCCGCAACTAATGGAAATCCCGCGACTTGGGCAGGATGCGGACATCGCGCGGATGGCCATGCTTCGCCGCATAGCCCCGCGGCAGCTGCGGATGCTTGACCTCGTCGGCGCGGCAGACGTCGGGTTCAAAACGCCGGTCGCTGCCCAGCGTATCGAGCATCGCGGTGCAATCGACGATGCGCGTCGCCATCAGGTGGATCACGCCCTCCTTGCTCCGCTGCACCTCGCCCTCGGCGAGCATGAGCCGCGACGCCATGACGGCGCGGCGATAGCGTTCGAAATGGCGCGCCCAGAGCAGGATGTTGACGATCCCGCCCTCATCCTCGAGCGTGATGAAGATCGCATTGCCCTTGCCCGGCCGCTGGCGGATCAGCACGACCCCCGCGGTGCGCACGATCGACCCGTTCTTCGCCGCCATAACCTCGGCCGCGCTCAGCACGCCCTCACGCGCGAAATCGCGGCGCAGGAACGCCATCGGATGGCCCTTCAGCGACAGCCGCGTCGTCTGATAATCGGTGAGCACATGCTCGACCATCGGCGTCGGCGGCAGCTCCGCATCCTCCTCGGCACCGAGCTCGTCGGTTTCGGCCGCGCCGAACAGCGGCAACACGCCCTGGCGGACGCGCCGCGCGTCCCACAGCGCCGGCCGCCGTTCGAGTCCCATCGACCGGCACGCATCGGCTTCGGCGAGCAGGCGCAGCGCGCGCGGCGGCAGGCCCGCGCGGCGCGCGAGTTCCTCGACCGAGGCGAAGGATGTGGTTCGTGCCTCGACGATCTGGTTCGCCCATTCCTCGCGAAACCCGTCAACCTGCCGGAAACCCAGCCGGAGCGCGAGGCTGCCGTCGGCGCGCCGCTCAAGGCTGTTATCCCAATGGCTGTCGTTCACATCGACCTCGCGCACCTCGACACCATGCTCCTGCGCATCGCGCACGAGCTGCGCGGGAGCATAGAAGCCCATCGGCTGCGAATTGAGAATGCCGCACGCGAAGACCGCGGGATGGTAATGCTTGATCCACGACGAGACATAGACGAGCCGGGCAAAGGATTGGGCGTGGCTTTCGGGAAAGCCGTAGCTACCGAAACCCTCGATCTGCTTGAAACAACGCTCGGCGAAGTCCTGCTTGTAGCCCCGCGCGACCATGCCGCCGATCATCTTCTCGCGGAAATTCTCGATCGTCCCGACGTTGCGAAAGGTCGCCATCGCGCGGCGCAGGCCGTTCGCTTCTTCGGGGGTGAAGTCGGCTGCCACCATGGCCAGCTTCATCGCCTGTTCCTGAAACAGGGGAACGCCGAAGGTTTTGCCCAGAACGTCATGCAATTCGTCCGGCGGGTGTGGCGGCGACGGCTCGGGAAACTCGACCGGTTCTTCCTTGTTGCGGCGGCGTAAATAAGGGTGGACCATATCGCCCTCGATCGGGCCGGGGCGAACGATCGCGACCTGCACGACCAGATCATAGAAAACCTCTGGGCGCAGCCGCGGCAGCATGTTGATCTGTGCCCGGCTTTCAACCTGAAACACGCCGATGCTGTCGCCCTTTTGCAGCATGCCGTACACCTCGGGATCGTCGCAATCGATGTCGACTTCCAGCGTGTGGTTCCCGAGGTCATGTTCGCGCATCAGGTCGAAGCATTTGCGGATGCAGGTGAGCATGCCGAGGGCGAGCACATCGACCTTCATCAATCCCAGCGCGTCGATGTCATCCTTGTCCCATTCGATGAAGGTGCGATCCTCCATCGCGGCATTGTGGATCGGCACCAGCTCGTCGAGCCGCCCTTCGGTCAATACGAATCCGCCGACATGCTGCGACAGGTGACGCGGGGCTTTCAGCAGCTCGCCGACGAAGCGGTGCAGTCGTTCGATCTCGCCATTGTGCGGATTGAGTCCCGCCTCGACCAATCGTTCGACCGGCACCTCGTCGCCCCAGCTTCCCCAACTCGTGTCTGCGAGGCGCGCGGTGACATCTTCGCTGAACCCCAGCGCTTTTCCGACCTCGCGGATCGTGCTGCGCGGGCGATAGTGGATCACCGTTGCAGCTATGGCCGCGCGGTCGCGGCCATAGCGGTCATAGATATGCTGGATCACCTCCTCGCGCCGTTCGTGCTCGAAATCGACATCGATGTCGGGAGGTTCGTCGCGCTCGGCGGATACGAAGCGCGAGAAGAGAAGGTCGTGCTTCATCGGATCGACCGAGGTGACGCCGAGCAGGAAGCAGACGATCGAATTGGCGGCCGAACCGCGCCCCTGACACAGGATCGGCGGGTTTTGCGCACGCGCGAAGCGGACGAGATCATAGACCGTCAGGAAATAATAAACATAATCCCGCCTGCGAATCAGCCGGAGTTCGTTGCCGACAAGCTTCCTGACCTTGGGGGGCAGGGGTGTGCCATAACGGCTCTCCGCCGCAGTCTTCACCAGATGGTGAAGATAGGAAAATGGCTTCCAGCCCGACGGTACCGGTTCGTGCGGATATTCGTAGCGCAGGTCTTCCAGATCGAAGTGGATGCGCGCGAGCAGCTTCGTGCTTTGCTCGATCGCTTTGGGATAACCATCGAACAACCGCTTCATTTCAGCAGGCGTCTTCAGATGGCGTTCGCCATTGGCGCGGAGGAGCTTGCCCGCTTTCAGGACCGTCGTTCCTTCGCGGATGCAGGAGATGATGTCGTGGAGTGGGCGCTGCCCTATGGTCGCGTAGAGCGCGTCGTTGGTCGCGAGCAGCGGGACACCCGTCGCTGCCGATAGGTGCTGCAGTTTTGCCAGCCGGCGCGCATCCGTGCCAGATTGCGGCATCGTTGCGGCCAGCCACACCGATTTCGGCCTTGCGCGTTTGAGGGTGCGGAGCAGTTCCTCGTCGCCCTCCATCGCGATCAGCAGCAAATCTTCGCAATGGCCGAGCAAGTCCTCGAGGCTGAGAATGCAGTCGCCCTTCTGCGCTTGCAGATTTCCCACCGAAAGAAGGCGCGTCAACCGTCCCCAGCCGTGGCGGCTGACGGGATAAGCGACGATATCAGGCGTGCCGTCGGCAAAGACGAGCCTCGCTCCGACCACTAGCCGGAAGCCCTCCACCATCTCGGGCTTCTTCACCTGTTGTTCTTTCAGGAACGCCCACGCCCGCACCACCCCCGCGACGCTGTTGCGGTCGGCGATACCGATGCCTTTCATGCCGAGGTTGATCGCCTCCGCAACCATTTCGGCGGGATGCGATGCCCCGCGCAAAAAGCTGTAATTGGTCGCGGCGACCAGTTCGGCAAAACCGGTTTCGGGCGCCTCGCTCATGCGAAGACCCCGTGGATATACCAGCGCGGGTCGGGCTTTTCGTCGTAGAGGCCGTGGCGAAAGAGCCAGAAGCGGCGGCCCTGCGCATCCTCGACGCGGTAATAGTCGCGCGTCAGCCCGCCATTGTCGCGGCGGCGCCACCATTCGGCGGCGATACGTTCGGGGCCTTCGTAACGGCGGATCGCGTGCGTCGCGCGGCGCCAGCGGAAATGGTGCGGCGGGCCGTCGGGCACCTCGGCGATCACCTCGATCGGCTGCGGCGGATCGAAGAGGTGGAAGGGACGCGTCGGCGGCTCGCCTTCCTCGGGCGCGGGCCAGGCCAGCGGGAGCGGCGCGTCGGCCGCGGGCAGTTCGAGCTGCGCCTGTTCGGGGATATGCGTATCGGCAGGGCGCAGTCGCCGCACCCGCCCGCGTCCGAGCCGCGTCGTCAGCCGGTCGGCGAGTTCGTCCATCGCCGCGCCTTCGTTCGCCGTGCGGACCGCGCCGCCCTCCAGCTTCAACTGCGTCGCGGTCAACCGCTCGAGCCGCGGCACCGCGAGGCGGATCATGTCGAAACCGAAACCGGGGTCGAGCGGGTCGGCGAGGCTGTCCATACGCTCGGCGAACAGGCGCATCACCAGCCCCGTGTCGCGCGTCGGGTGGCCGGTTTCGATCGCTATGCTGCGCGCGAGGCCATCGCTGCGAAAGAAGGTCGCGCGGAAATGGCGCCCGCCCTTGCCGCGTTCGCCAAGCTCCTCGATCGCTTCGCCGGTGAGCTCGGCTAGCACTTTGGTGGCGTGCGCCGTGCTGCCGAGCGGCTCGGCGAAGCGGCGTTCGGTGACCACGGGGGGCAGGGCGATTCGCGGGGCGAGCGGGCTGGGCGCATCGCCGAGCAGGCGGCGCAGTGCCATCGCGGCGTCGGCGCCGAAGCGCGCGGCGATATTCGCCATCGGGCGGCTCGCGAGGTCGCCGATCGTCTTGAGCCCTGCGCGGACCAGCGCGGTGGTCGCTTCGGCTTCGAGTTCGAGCGCGGCGACGGGCAAACGGCGGATCGCTTGCGCTTCGTCGGGGGCGGGACGCGTCTGGTAGCGCGCGAGTGCGCGCGCGGCATCGGCGGTCGGACCGAGCGCGTGGCGCAAGGTCATGCCGAGCCGCGCGAGGCGTCTCTCGGCATCGCGCACGAGCTCCGCCTCACCGCCGTACAGATGTTCGGCGCCCGCGATGTCGAGGATCAGCCCGTCGGGTGCGTCGAGCGAGACGAGCGGCGAGTAGCGCGCGCAGCCCTGCGCGAGCCGGTCGAGCCAGTCCTGGTCGAGCACGGGGTCGTGCGGAACGACCGCGAGTTCGCCGATCTGCGCGCGCGCATCGGCGAGCGGCATGCCGGGGCGCAGCCCGACGGCGAGCGCCGCGGCATCGACGCTGGCGAGGCGCATCGCGCCGCGCTGCTTCTCGGCGAAAACGAGCGGCGCGTCAGGCGGCCGCGGCGCCGTGCGAAGCCATCGCTCGGCGGGCAGGAAGGGGAAGAAGAGCGCCAGATAGCGCCGCTTCGTCGGCATTTGGCCCAAAAGCTTTTTCGTCATGGTTCCAGTCCAGTCGCCAGCGGGCGGGCGCAGCGCCGCCGCGCCAGCGCAGCAATTCGAGGTCGAAGGCGGGCGCGCCGGGGGCGTTCGCTTCGAGCGCGTGCGAGGCGGCGGCGGCGACACTCCAGCGCGTCTCGGCGACGCTCGGCGCCGGCGCGGCATTGAGCCGGAGCATCAGCAAGATCGTCCCCGCATCGCGCGCGCCGAGCGCGAGGCGGCGCCCCGCGGTGAGGTCGAGCAAAGGGAATTTGCCCCAGCTTTCGACAATCACCGCCGCCGATCCCGCACAGCGGATCGCATCGTTCGCGCAGGCGAGCAGCATCTTCGGATCGGTGGTCTCGACGAGCAGCAGCCGGTCGGGGTCGCCGCCGAGTTCGGCAATGCCGGGTGCATAGATATGGCCCGTGCGCTTGCCGGCATCGCTCGTGCGCAGCCAGATCAGCGGCGCCTTGCCCGGGGTACGCAGCGCGATCAGCGCGGCGAAGGCGGCGGCGCTCGTCGCGTCGAGCGCATCGGCGGCGAAAAATTCATGGGTGCGCCCAATCATCAGGCCGCCGCCGATCGCGGCGTCGAAGGACGCGTGCCCGCTCGCCAGCCAGCCTCCGGTCCGGCGGCTTTCGAAACCGCCATTGGCGGTCAGCCGGGCGATGCGTTTCCGCAGCCCGGCGAGTTGGGAAGACGACTCGCGCATCATTTGTTCCTGATATGTTCTATTAGCGCGCGAGCGGGGTCGATTGTCAAGATGAGTCAGTCGCTCCAGTTCCGTCACCCCGGACTTGATCCGGCATCCCTTCCGGCGGCGTGGTCGTGGACCCCGGATCAAGTCCGGGGTGACGAAGCTATTGGGGTGTAGGCGCGGCCGAACCCGCGCTGCTGTCGCCGCCCAGCGTACGGAACAGCGCGATTCGCGTGCTGACGAGCAGCAATTGCGTCCCGACCTCGCTCCGCCGCGCCGAATAGAGGCTGCGCTGCGCGTCGAGGCTGGAAAGGAAGCTGTCGACGCCGCCCTTGTAGCGCGCGTCGGCGAGCGTTGCGGTGTCGGTCGCGGCTTCGGTGTTCGCCGCCGCGGCGCGGGCGCGCTCGGAAATCGTGCCCTGCACCGCGAGCGCGTCGGCGACCTCGCGGAACGCGGTCTGGATCGCGCCTTCATAGCCCGCGAGCGCGGCGTCGCGCTGCGCTTCGCTGACTGCAACACCCGCGCGGCGGCCGCCGGCGTCGAAGATCGTCGCGGTCGCGTCGCCGCCCGCCGACCAGTTGAACGACCCGCTGTCGAACAGGCTGCCGAGGGCATTGCTGGCAAAGCCGAGCAGCCCGGTGAGCGAGATCGACGGGAAGAGCTGCGCGCGCGCGACGCCGATGTCGGCGTTGGCGGCGCGCAGGCCATATTCGGCCTCGATCACGTCGGGACGGCGGAGCAGGATTTCGGAGCTGACCCCGGCGGGCAGCGACACGATCGCCGGCGTCACTTCGGTCAGGCTCGCGGGCAGCAGCGTCCGGTCGACATCGCCGCCCACGAGCAGGCGGATGAGATTCTCATCCTGCGCGAGCGCGGTCCTTTGCTGCGCGATCGAATCCTCGGCGGTCGCGAGGATCTGCTCGGCCTGGCGCAGATCGGTGCGCGGCGCGACGCCGCCGTCGAGCCGCGCCTTGGTCAGCCGCACGCTCTCGCGCGCATTGGCGGCGGTGTCCTCGGCGATTTTGAGCAGATCGCGGTCAGCGCCATAGGTCGCCCATGCGTCGGCGAGATTGGCGATCAGCGCTAGCCGCACGGTGCGCGACGCCGCCTCGGTGCCGAGCGCGCGATTGCGGTCGGCTTCGGTCGCGTTGGCGAGCTTGCCGAACAGGTCGAGTTCGAAAGCGGTGATGCCGCCGCGCAGCGAGAAATCGCCGCCGCCTCCCGCACTACCCGTGCCGCCGCTGCCGCTTGAATCCGAATAGCCCGCGCCGGCGCTGATCCCGAGCTCGGGGAATTGCCCCGATCGCGTGACGCGCACCTGCGCGCGCGCCGCGGCGACATTGGCGTAAGCGACGCGAAGGTCGCGATTGTTCGCGAGCGCCTGATCGGTCAGCGATTGCAATCGCGGGTCGGTGAAGACGCTTTTGTACGAGAGGATCGGCAGCGCCGCCTCGCTCTGGAGCAGATAGGCGTCGCCGGCGGGCCAGCTTTGCGGGACGGGCGGCGCCGGCAGCACCGTCTTCGGCGCGAGCGAGCAGCCGGCGAGCGCGAGCGTGCTCGCCATCAGAAGGGCGCGGGCGTGGATCATGCCGGCACCTCCGCCGGGTCCGTATCTCCGCCCTTGTTCTTGCCGAAGCGCGCGCGCGCCGCCGCAAGACCGTCGCGCACGCCGCGGCGGACGAGGACGAAGAAGAGCGGGATGAAGAAGATCGCGAGGAAGGCGGCGGTGAGCATGCCGCCGATCACCGAGGTGCCGATCGCGACGCGGCTGTTCGCACCCGCGCCGGTCGCGATCGCGAGCGGCAGCACGCCGAAGATGAAGGCAAAGCTCGTCATCAAAATCGGGCGCAGGCGGATGCGCGCGGCGGCGATCGCGGCCTCGATCACGCGTTTGCCTTTGCGCTCTTCCTGCTCGGCGAATTCGATCATCAGGATCGCATTCTTCGCAGCTAACCCCATCGTCGTGAGCAGACCGATCTGGAGATAGACGTCGTTTTCGAGCCCGCGCAGATTGACGGCAAAGATCGCGCCGATCAGCCCGAGCGGAATGACCAGGATCACCGCGAGCGGGATCGTCCAGCTTTCATAAAGCGCCGCGAGGCAGAGGAAGACGACGAGCAGCGACAGGCCATAGAGCAAGGGCGCCTGTCCCGACGAGAGGCGCTCCTGATAGGAGGAGCCCGACCAGGCGACGCTGGTGCCGGGGATCTCGTTTGCCATCCGCTCCATCTCGTCCATCGCCTCGCCCGAACTGGTGCCCGGCGCGGGCTGGCCCGAGATTTCGAACGCGGGCACGCCCTGGAAGCGCGAGCTGCTGCTCGGCGTCGTCGACCAGCCGGTCTTGGCGAAGGCGGAGAAGGGCGACATTTCGCCGTCGGCCGAACGGACATACCATTGGCCGAGGTCTTCGGGCCGCGCGCGATAGGGGGCGTCGCCCTGGACATAGACGCGCTTGACGCGCCCCTTGTCGATGAAGTCGTTGACATAGCGTCCGCCCCATGCGGTCGCGAGCGTCGAATTCACATCGGCATTGTCGATGCCGTACGCCGTCAGCCGCTGCGTATCGATGTCGATCTTCAGCGTCGCGACGTCGGGAAGGTCGGACAGGCGCACCGAGGTCAGCTTCGGATTCGCATTCGCCGCGGAAAGCAGTTTTTCGCGTGCTTCGGCGAACTCTTCGCGGCTCATCCCGCTGCGGTTCTGAAACTGCATCGTGAAGCCCGACGAATCGCCGAGCCCGCGCACCGCGCCGGGGACGAGCGCAAAGATCTGCGCGTCGCGGAGGCCGCTCAGCGCCTTGCGCGCGCGTTCGGCGATCGCATCGGCGGTATTCTCCTTGCCCGGGCGGTCGTCCCAATGGGTGAGGTTGACGAAACCCTGGCCGGTGTTCTGCCCCGAAGCGCCACCGCCGCCGCCGCCCGCGATCAGAAACAGCGCCTGCGTATTCGCCTTTTCCGCTGTGAGCATATATTTTTCGATTTCGTCGCGCACTTCGAGCGTACGCGCCTGCGTCGCGCCCGCGGGCAAGCGAAATTGCACCGAAACGCGTCCCTGATCCTCGTTGGGCAGGAAGCCGCTCGGCAGGCGCAGGAACAGGACGACGAGCAGGACGAGCAGCACCGCGTAGATGCCGAGGAAGAGCCATTTGCGGTCGACGACCTTGGTAACACTGCCGACATAACGGTCGACCGTGCGGTCGAACCGCGTGTTGAAGCCGGTCTTGGCGCGTTCGAGGAAGGCGTGGACGCGCGGGAAGCGCCCGCCCTCGGCGGGGGCGCCATCGTGGTTCTTCGGCTTGAGCAGCGTCGACGTCAGCGCGGGGCTCAGGATCAGCGCGACGAGCACCGACAGCGCCATCGCCGACACGATGGTGACCGAGAACTGGCGATAGATGACGCCCGTCGATCCGCCGAAGAAAGCCATCGGCAGGAACACCGCCGACAGCACGAGCGCGATCGCGATCAGCGCGACCTGCAGTTCCTTCATCGACTGGATTGTCGCGTCGCGCGCCGACATGCCGGGATTTTCTTCCATCAACCGCTCGACATTCTCGACCACGACGATCGCGTCGTCGACGAGCAGCCCGATCGCGAGCGTCAGCCCGAACAGGGTGAGCGTGTTGATGCTGAACCCCAGCATATAGAAGATGGCGAAGGTGCCGAGCAGCACGACGGGCACCGCGATCGCGGGGATCAGCACCGCGCGCCAGCTTTGCAGGAAGACGAACATCACAAGGATGACGAGCAAAATCGCCTCGAACAGCGATTTTTGCACTTCGCTCACCGACAGTTTGATGAAGGCAGTCGAATCATTGGCGTAGCTGTAGGTCAGCCCGTCGGGGAAATCGGCGGCGAGCTCCTCCATCCGCGCCTTGACCCGGTCGGCGGTCTCGAGCGCGTCCGAGCCCGGCGACAGCGAAATCGACATGCCCGCGCCCGGATGGCCGTTGATCCGGCTGACGACGGCATAGCTTTCGGCGCCGATCTCGACGCGCGCGACATCCTTGATGCGCACGCTCGACCCGTCGGGCAGCGTCTTCAGCACGATATTCTCGAACTCGGGCACGGTCTGCATCCGCGACTGCGCGGTGACGGTCGCGTTGAGCATCTGGCCCTGCGGCGCGGGGAGGCCGCCGACGTCGCCCGCCGCGACTTCGCTGTTCTGCGCGGTGATCGCCGAAATCACGTCGCTCGGCATCAGTGATACCGCGGCGAGCCGCTGCGGATTGAGCCAGATGCGCATCGCGTGCGGCGCGCCGAAGATATTGACCTCGCCGACCCCCTCGACGCGCGACAGCGGGTCCTGGATGTTCGACGCCATATAGTCGGACACGTCCTGGTTCACGCGCGTGTTCGTCGAATCGTAAACGCCGACGAGCAGCAGCGTGTCCGAGTTCGACTTGGTGACGCGCACGCCCTGTTGCTGCACCTGTTGCGGCAGGCGCGAGACCGCCGATGCGATCTTGTTCTGGACCTGCACCTGCGCGATGTCGGGGTCGGTGCCCTTTTCGAAGATCGCGGTGATGTTCGCCTGTCCGCGCGAGCTCGATTGCGAGCTGAAATAGAGCAGGCCGTCGATCCCGGTCAGCTGCTGTTCGAGCACCTGCGTGACGCTGTTCTCGATCGTTTCGGCCGACGCGCCCGGATAGGAGGCGCGGATATTGACCTGCGCCGGGGCGATGTCGGGATATTGCTCGATCGGCAACGAAAAGAGCGCGCCCGCGCCGCCGAGCATGACGATGATCGCCAGCACCCAGGCGAAGATCGGCCGGTCGATGAAAAGGCGCGACATAAGAGGCTACTTGCCCTTGGCTTGGGCGTCGCCGCCCTTCGGAGCACCGACGCGCTGCGCGCTGCTCGCGGGCACGGGGCGGATCGGCGCCCCTTGCCGCAGATTGCCGATGCCCTGCGTGATCACGCGGTCGCCGGGTTTCAGCCCGTCGGTGACGACCCAATTGGCGCCCGAGGTGCGGTCGGCGACGATCTTGCGCCGCGCCGCCTTGTTGTCCTTGCCGACAAGATAGACGAAGGCCGACCCGTCGAAATCGCGCTGCACCGCGGCCTGCGGCAGCAGGATCGCGGTCGGGTTCACCGCCTGGTCGAACAGCGCGGTCACAAACATGCCGGGCAGCAGGATGCCCCTGGGATTGGGGAAGCGCGCGCGCAGTGTGACGGTGCCCGTCGCCTCGTTGACCGTGACGTCGGAAAACTGGACGACGCCGGCAAAGGGGTAGGCGCTGCCATCCTCCATGCGCAGGCGCACCGAGGTGCTGCCCGCGGTGACCCCGCCGCTTTCGATCGCCTGGCGCAGCGTGGTGAGCTCGGCGCTCGACTGCTGCATGTCGACATACATCGGATCGGTCTGCTGGATCACCGCGAGCGGGCTCGCCTGGCTCGCGCTGACGAGCGCGCCGGGGGTCGCGAGGCTGCGGCCGATGCGGCCGCTGATCGGCGCGGTGATCGTCGCAAAACGCAGGTTAATGCGCGCGGTTTCCAGCGCGGCGCCATTCTGCGCGACCGCGGCGCGCGCCATCCGCGCCTGCGCCAGCGCGTCAGTGTAATCCTGCTCGGCGACCGCCTGCATCTTGGCGAGCGGTTCGAGCCGCCGCGCGCGTTCGTCGGCGGCCTGCGCGCTCGCGCGGGCGCTCGCGAGGTTCGCGGCGGCCTGGTCGACCCCCGCCTGATACAGGCTCGCGTCGATCTGGTAGAGCGGCTGGCCGGCGCGCACAAAGCCGCCTTCGGTGAACAGGCGGCGGCGGATCAGGCCATTGACCTGCGGGCGCACTTCGCTCGTCTCGAACGCGACGGTGCGTCCGCCGAGCGACGAGGTCACCGGCACCGGCTCGACCTTGACGGCGACATAGCCGACCTCGGGCGCGCCGCGGCCATTTTTGCTTTCATCCTGACCCGAGCAGGCGCCGAGCGATAGAGCCGCGGCACACAGCACTCCGGTCAGCGACAGCGACCTTTTGTCCAGCATAGTTGGTTGTTCTCGTATCGGTTCGCCGGGAGGCGGGGGAGGTTGCGTCCTTTCAACCCATTGGATTGCGCCATGCAAGCGCAATGCGGGCGATGCGACAAATTACGACAATTTTTCTACCGCGGCCCATCGCCACCCGAGTTGTCATACAAGAGGGCAGTTGTCATACAATTTTTGCTTGACATGGGCCCGGCAATTCCCGCATCATTCGTGACACCGGTTACCAATGCCGGGCAACGAAATAGAAACGGGAAGGCGGCTGGTGCGGCCACACAGGCTGGCCATCAGGCGCAATCTCCATGGGAAATCATTGGCGAGCAGGCGACAGGCCGCCGCCGGCGTGGGAGGATGAAGATGGCTATTCAGGCAAGGCGGGGCGTCCGGACATTGGCGAAACTGGCAGGCGGGGCGTCGTTCGCGGCGCTAGCGCTATCGCCGGCCCATGCGCAGGATGCGGCGGCTCCGGCCGCCGATGACGCGATCGTGGTGACCGGTATCCGGGCGTCGCTCGAACGCGCCGCCGACATCAAGCGCGAAGCCGATCAGGTCATGGACGTCATCACCGCCGAAGACGTCGGCAAGCTGCCCGACGCCAACGTCGCCGAAGCGCTGCAGCGCGTCACCGGCGTTCAGATCACCCGTGTTTTCGGCGAAGGTCAGTCGGTGTCGGTGCGCGGGCTGCAGCAGGTGCGCGTCGAGGTCGATGGCCGTACGCTGCTCGGCTGGTCGGCGCGCCTGTCGCCGCCCGAAAATGACCAGCTCGGTCGCTCGTCGGGGCTCGATTCGGTGCCCTCCAGCCTGTTCGGCCGCCTCGAAGTGCGCAAATCGCCGCTCGCCAGCAATGCCGAAGGCGGCCTCGGCGGCACGGTGAACCTCGTCACGCCGAAGCCGCTGAGCTTCAAGGAACCGACAATCTCGGTCCGCGCGCAGGGCGTCTATTCGGAAAATTCGAAAAAGTTCGAACCCGCGATCACCGGTTTTGCGACGACCAAATTCGCCGATGGCCGCATCGGCGTGATGATCGCGGGCGAGTATCAGAAGCGCACGTCGATGACGCAGACGTTCGAGCGCAACAATTTCCTGGGCCGCACCTACACGGGCACCGGCGGCGGCATCTTCCCGACCCCGGTGCTGCTGCAATATGAGCAGTTCACCGTCGACCGCTCGCGCCTCGGCCTCAACGGTGCGATCCAGTTCGAGGTGACGCCCGAGTTCACGATCACCGCCGACGCGCTCTATTCGAAGCTCAAGACCGGCCGCCGCCAGGACTTTTTCGCCTTCCGCCTGCCGACGGGCACCAATCCCGTCACCAATCGCGTCGTCGAGGATGGCATGGTCGTCGCGGGCAACGCCAACGGCACCGTCACCACTGCGGGGCAGATCCGCAACGAGCCGACCGAAAGCTTCCTCTATGGGCTCAACGGCAAATATGAGGGCGACAACGGGCTGACGATCGAGGCCGACGGCTATTACAGCAAGGGCACGATCGACCAGACGATCCAGATCATCACCTTGCAGGGCACCGCCGCGGTGCCGGGTGCGTTCGATTTCCGCGACACGACGATCCCGTCGCTGACACTGACCGGGCCGTTCAATCCGACCAACTATGCATCGTACAACCCGGCGACGAACGGCGTGCGCAGCAACCGCCTGATCGGCCTGCTCGACGAATATACGGGCAAGCTCGACGTCAGCTACGAAACCGGCGGCGTCACGATCGCCGCGGGGGTTCGCTATACCGACCTCCATGCGCGCTCGAACGCGTTCCGCAGCCAGGTCACGCCGACCCGCGCCGAGATCGAGCCCTATCTGAAGCTCGTCGATGCGGGCGATTTCCTGTCGGACATTCCTGGAACCTTCCCGCGCAGCTTTTTGAGCACCGCGCCGACCTTCGACTATGTCTTCACCCGCGCGCAGGCGGCCGAGCCCAATTCGAACGCGAACGGGCGTTCGACGCTGCTGCCCAATCTGCAGCGCGACTATGACTTCAGCGAAAAGACGCTCGCCGGTTACCTGATGGTGTCGGGCGAGGGCGAGATTGCCGGCATCCCGTACAAGGCGAATGCCGGGGTGCGCATCGCGTCGACGCGGTTGTCGGTCGATAGCTATGTCAACGTCGGCACCGTCAGCCGGCTGGTCAACGACAAGAATCGCTACACCAATGTGCTGCCGAGCGCGAACATCGCGTTCAATGTCACCGACGATTTCCTGATCCGCGTGTCGGGGTCGCAGACGATGCAGCGCGCCTCGATCGCCGACCTTGCGCCATCCACCTTCTTCAACGCGACGAACCTGTCGGTCACCGGCGGCAATGTGAATCTCGAACCGCCGATCTCGACGCAGGCCGATGTCAGCTTCGAATATTATACGGGCAAGAGCTCGCTGATCTCGGGTGCGGTCTTCTATAAGGATGTGAAGAATTTCATCGCGAGTTTCGTCACCACCGGGGTCGACACCAACCTCGACCCGCAGGGCCGCGAACTGACCTTCTCGCGCCCGGAGAACCTCTCAAGCGCGAAGATCAAGGGCTTCGAAATCGGTATCCAGCAGTTCATGGATTTCCTGCCTTCGCCGCTCGACGGCTTCGGGGTGATCGCGAATTACACCTATTCGGATTCGGAGGACAGCGCGGGCTTCCCGCTCGTCGCGGTGTCGAAGAACAGCTATAATCTCGTCGGCCTGTACGAGAAGGGGCCTTTCTCGGCGCGTATCGCGTACAACTACCGCGACGAGGCGGTGTTCGAATTTTCCGAAGGGCGGCCGAGTTTTGTCGGCTCGCGCTCGCAGCTCGATGCGCAGGTCGGGGTCGACATCACCAAGAATATCGCGCTGTCGCTGCAGGCGCAGAATCTGATGCCGAAGAAATCGGCGACGACCGAGTATAGCAATTTCAACACAACCGCGCTCAACAGCTATGCCTTGTCCGAACGGCGTTTTTCGGTCGGCGTGCGCGCGAAGTTCTAAACGAGGTCCCCGGCATGGCGGCGCCCCCGACTTTTACTGGGCGCGCGCCGCCATGCCAAAGGGGGTAATCCCAAACGGGGCCGCAGGGAGTGTATCGGGTTATGATTTCGGGTGATCGGCGTGCGCGCCTCGTTTCGGTTCTGGCGCTCGGCGCGGCGCTGACTTTCCCCTTGCAGGCGCAACCGGCGAAACTGCCCAAAATCCTCTCCGACCCCGCGACAACGGCGGCGAACCCGCTGCCCGATTTCAGCTATGCCGGCTATGGCTTCGGGTTGGCGCCGATCCCCGCCGATGCGGGGACGATCGTCGACGTCACCGACTATGGCGCGATCCCCGACGACGGGCTCGACGATAGCAAGGCGGTGCTGCGGGCGCTCGCCGCGGCGAACGCGGTGAAGGGCAAAGTGACGCTGCGTTTCCCCAAAGGCCGCACGCAGATCACCGAGGTGCTGCGCATCACGCGCAGCGATATCATCCTCGACGGCGCGGGCAACGGGCCGGGCGGCAGCGAGCTCTGGTTCCCGCGCCCGCTGAAGCTCATCGACCAGAGCGGCGATTATGACGAGCTGCGCGCCTATATGGTGCGCGAGAAGAAGCAGCAGGTCGAGCCCGAGCATAATATCGACTATCTGTTCACCGAATATACGTGGGCGGGCGGGATGATCTATGTCGCGCCCGCGGGCAGCCGGCCGGTCTCCTATGACGGGACGAAGGATGTCCGCGATCCGGTGCTCGCGACCGGGGTTTCGGGCAAGCAGTTCGCCCGCACGCTGACGGTCGATGATGCGTCGAAGCTCAAGGTCGGCGATGTCGTGCAGCTGCAATGGTTCTCGCTCGACGGGCCGAACAGCCAGATATTGAAATCGCTCTATGGCGATACCGACCTGCCGATCGGCTCGCATCACTGGAGCTTCCCGAACCGGCCGGTGGTCGCGCAGGCGACGCGCGTTGTCGCGGTGCGCGGCAAGACGGTGACGCTCGGCGACCCGCTGCTCCACGATGTCCGCGCCGACCAGCCGGCGGTGGTCGCCCAATGGAAGCATCTGTCGAACGTCGGCATCCAGAATCTGCGGCTGCAATTTCCCGAGGCGCCGTCGTTCGGCCATCATCTCGAGCAGGGCTATAACGGCATCTATATGACCGGCGTCTTCGACGGCTGGGTCCGCAAGCTGACGATCGACCGCGCGGACAGCGGCATCCTCACCGACAATGCCGCGAGCCTGACGATCGCCGACGTCACCACCACCGGCGACCGCCGCGCGCATTATTCGGTGCATGTCGGCGCGGTGCACAATGTGCTCGTCAAGGATCTGAAGGTCGCAAATCCGGTCGTTCACCCGGTCAGCATCAACACGCGCTCGACGCGCTCGGTGTTCCTGCGCTCGGTCGTCGAGAAAGAGGCGATCATCGACCAGCACAGCGGGTCGAACCACCAGAATCTGTTCGACGCGATCGAGATGCACATCGATCCGAAACAGGGCAAGGACGGCTGGCATTACCAGCTGTGGGTCGGCGGCGGCGCGCCCTACTGGAAACCCGGGCACGGGCTTTACAACACGCTGTGGAACGCGAAGCTGGTAATGGCCGAAAGCGCGCCCGCCGATGCGACGGTCGCGATCACAAGCGGACTCGAAGGCCCCGGCGAACGGATCGTCGGGCTGCACGCGAACCGCAAGATCGCGGTCAGCTACACCCCCGCGCCCTATATCGAGGGCACGGGGCAGGCGGTCGCCGCGGTGCCGTCGCTCTACGAATATCAGCTCGCCCGCCGGCGCCGCTGACCCTTATTTCGTCGAAGGCGGCGCGACCGACTGGCGCTCGACGAAGGTCGAGGCCAGAACCGCGCCCTCGGCGACCTTGGTCCCCGGGGCGAGAAAATCGGGCACGAGCGTTTGCGCGGCGCGGATACCCATCTCGTGAATCGGCCAGCGGACCGTGCTGAGCGCGGGCCAGATATGCGTCGCGGTCGGGCTGTCGTCGAAGCCGATGATCGAAAGCTGCTCGGGCACCTTCACGCCCTTGCTGTGCGCGACGCTCATCACGCCGGCCGCCATCTCGTCGTTCGAGCAG
The DNA here is from genome assembly GCF_031457175.1 of Sphingopyxis sp. BE235. Lineage (NCBI taxonomy): Bacteria > Pseudomonadati > Pseudomonadota > Alphaproteobacteria > Sphingomonadales > Sphingopyxidaceae > Sphingopyxis > Sphingopyxis sp. BE235. Next base: position 232,266 of record NZ_JAVDWC010000004.1, on the reverse strand, counting down.
AAGATCGCCGTCGGCGGGGCGGCGAGCGACAGCAGGGCTTCGCCGGCCTCGATGCCAGCGGTATAGCGGTAATTGCCGGGCGCGTTGAATGCTGGAGGAAGGTCGAGTCCGGCCTCGCTCAGCGCCTCGCGGAAACCTTCTTCGCGCTCGGCGGCCGAACGGAAGCCGACGGGGCCACGCACGAAACCGATGCGGCGATGGCCGAGCGCGATCAATCGGCGCACCGCTTCGGAGACGACCTCGCGATCGTTCGACGAAATGCAATGCTTCGCATCGTCGAGCGGCGCCGATCCGACGCGGACATAACGCACGCCCAGATCCTCGCAGAGCGCGGCCAGATCGTCATTCTCCGAAATCGGCGGCAGCAGCATCGCGCCGATCGGCCGCTGTTTTTCCAGGAACGTGCGTACATCGTCGAGCAGCTTGTCCGACCCGCGATCGACGGGGCGGACAAGCAAAGCAAGGTCGCTGTCCTTGATCGCGTCGAGCACGCCGCGCTGGAAGTTGAGCACGGTCTGCGCGTTCGGATTGTCGTGGAGCAGCGCGATCAGGAAGTTGCGGCGAAAGGCGAGCGCGCGCGCCTGCGGATTGGGGACGAAGCCCAATTGTTCGATCGCCTTTTCGACCGCGGCGCGCGTCTTGTCGGTCAGGAATTCGGAGCGGTTGATCACCCGGCTCACGGTCTTTTTCGACACCCCCGCAAGCGCCGCGACGTCGTTGATCGTCGGCTGCTTGCCCCCCGGCCCCTTGGTTTGTGCCGCCATATTCGCTCTTTCCCCTGCAAGCCTCTGGCCCGGCTCGCGCTTTGCAATGCTGATGGGCGCTCGAAAGCGTAAAATCAACCGCCCGGCGGGGGCGCCAACACCTCTTGACACCGGTTACCATCAAAACTAGCAAGGCGGCAAGCCAGAAATCTCAGATGAGGATGCGATCCCATGTTTTCCAAGACCTATTACGCCACCCATCCCGTGATGATGGAGGAAGTGTCGAACGCCGAGCTGCGCGATCGCTATCTGATCCAGAACCTGTTCAGTGAAGGCGAGTGCGTCCTCAACTACACCCATGCCGACCGCTTCGTCATCGGCGGCGTCGCCGTGGGTTCGGCGCCGGTCAAGCTGCCCGCGCAGAGCGAGCCGCCGTCGGCCGCGGGCCACCCGTTCCTTGAACGCCGCGAGCTCGCGATCGTCAACGTCTCGTCGGTGGAAGGCACCGTCACCGTCGATGGCGAGAGCTTCACGCTCGGCAACAAGGATTGCCTCTATGTGACGATGGGCGCGAAGGACGTCGAATTCGCCGGTGAAGGCGCGCGCTACTATCTGGCATCGTGCCCGGCGCACAAGGCGTTCACGACGCGCAAGCTCGGCATCGCCGACGCCAATGCGCTCGATCGCGGCAGCCTCGCCGAATCGAACGAACGCACGATCTTTCAGCTCGTCATTCCGGGCGTGTGCGACAGCGCGCAGCTCGTCATGGGGCTGACCGTGCTCAAGGAAGGCAGCGTGTGGAACACGATGCCCCCGCACATCCACGAGCGCCGCAGCGAGATTTATTTCTATTTCGAACTCGACAACGTCGACACCGACCGCGTGATGCATTTCATGGGCGAGGGTGAAGCCACCCGCCATATCGTCATGCAGAATGAGGAAGCGGTGATTTCGCCGCCCTGGTCGATCCACATGGGCGCGGGCACGAAATCCTATGCCTTCATCTGGGCGATGGCGGGCGAGAATCAGGATTATACGGACATGAACGTCCTCGACATCTGCCAGCTGTCGTAATCCATTCATCGTCACCCCGGACTTGATCCGGGGTCCAGACTACGCCGCTGAAATGGGTGCCGGATCAAGCCCGGCATGACGAAGGGTAGGAAGATGAAGATGTTCGATCTCACAGGAAAAGTCGCGCTCGTCACCGGCGCCAACACCGGCATCGGGCAGGGGATCGCGCTCGCGCTCGCCGAAGCGGGCGCCGACATCGCCGCCGCGGGCCGTTCACCCGCCGACGAGACCGTCGGCAAGGTGCGCGGGCTGGGCCGCAAGGGCGAGAATTTCGCCGCCGACCTGTCGAGCGTCGGCGCGGTGCAGCCGCTCGTCGATGCGGTGCTCGCCGAGTTCGGGCGCATCGACATCCTCGTCAACAATGCCGGGATCATCCGCCGCGCCGATGCGGTCGATTTCACCGAGGCCGACTGGGACGCGGTGATGGACACCAATTTGAAGACGCTCTTCTTCCTCTGCCAGAGCGTCGGCCGCCACATGATCGCGCGCGGCAGCGGCAAGATCATCAACATCGCCTCGATGCTGACCTTTCAGGGCGGCATCCGCGTGCCGAGCTATACCGCGTCGAAATCGGGCGTCGGCGGGCTCACCAAGCTGCTCGCGAACGAGTGGGCGGCAAAGGGTGTGCAGGTCAACGCGATCGCGCCCGGTTATATCGCGACGAACAACACCGCCGCGCTGCAAGGCGACGAGACGCGCAACCGCCAGATTATGGAGCGCATCCCCGCTGGACGTTGGGGCGACCCCGCCGACATCGGCGGCGCCGCGGTGTTCCTCGCGTCACCGGCGTCGGATTATGTGCAGGGCCATATCCTCGCCGTCGACGGCGGCTGGCTCGCGCGTTAGCCTCGCGCGATGACCGAAGGCCGCCTTGTCTTTTTCGGCGAACTGCTGATCCGCCTGACCGCGCCGGGCAACGAGCTGCTGATGCAGTCGCCGTCGCTCGCGCTCCATGTCGGCGGCGCGGAAGCGAATGTCGCGATCGGCCTCGCGCACCTTGGCCACGACTGCGCGATGGTCAGCCGCGTTCCTGCGAATGCGCTGGGTCGCGGAGCGGTGGCGGCGGTACGCGGCGCGGGCGTCGATTGCGGTGCCGTCACCAGCGGGACGGGGCGCATGGGGCTCTATTTCCTCAGCGTCGGCGCCGGGCTGCGCGCGTCGGAGATTGTCTACGACCGCGCGGGGTCGAGCTTCGCGGCGACGGGGCCCGGGGATTATGATTTCGACCACTTGCTGGCGGGCGCGGGCCTGCTCCACCTGTCGGGCATCACCCCCGCGCTCGGGCCGCGCTCAGCCGAAGCCGCGCTGTCGGCGGCGCGCGCGGCAAAACGGCTCGGCGTCCCCGTCAGCTTCGACGGCAATTACCGCGCGATGCTGTGGGAGGCATGGGACAGCGATCCGCGCACGATCCTCTCCGAACTGATCGGCACCGCCGACATATTGTTCGGCAACCACCGCGACCTGTCGCTCGTGCTCGGCAAGGAATTCAGCGGTGAGGGCGAGGACCGGCGACGCGAAGCCGCCGAAGCGGGTTTCGCCGCGTTCCCCGGCCTCAAGCTGATCGCCTCGACCGCGCGCCATACGGCCACCGCCGACCATCACCGCATCGCGGCGCGCGTCGACCTGCGCGGCGGCGGCTACCAGACCCCCGAGATCGACGTCACGGGCATCGTCGACCGCATCGGCGCGGGCGATGCCTTTGCCGCGGGTGTGCTCCACGCGCATCTGTCGGGCGGCGATGCGCGTGCGATGGCCGAATCGGGCCTTGCGCTCACCTGCCTCAAACATTCGCTGCCGGGCGACGCGAGCCGTTTCGGGCAGGCCGATATCGACGCCTTCCACAGCGGCGGGCTCGATGTCCGTCGCTGAGCCGATCGGCCGCCGTGCGCTTCTGGCAACGGCCGGCAGCTCGCTCCTCCTTTCAGCTGCCGCGCGGGCCGAGGTCTTCACGCCGGTTCATCATATCGGAGCGGTGAGCGCGTCCGACGGCGACTATCGTTCGGGCGCATTCCGCAGCTTTGGCGACAGCCAGTCCTGGGCTTTCACGGGCATCCGCTATGGCCGCGCCGAGCGTTTTCGGGCGCCGGTCGCCATAACGAAGGCAGAGCAATTGCGGGGCGACATTTTTGGTCCCGCCTGTCCCCAAACGGGTGGCCGCTATCAGCCGCAGGGCGAGGACTGCCTGTTCCTCAATGTCTGGACGCCCGACATTGAAAAGCCCGCAAAGCGCCCCGTGATGGTCTATTTCCACGGCGGTGCCTATTCGACTGGCAGCGTCACCGATCCGGTCAACGACGGCGCGGCGCTCGCGGCGCGCGGCGATGTCGTCGTGGTCACCGTCAACCACCGCCTCAACGCGCTCGGCTATCTCTATCTCGCGCGGCTCGATCCGCGTTTCCCCGATAGCGGCAATGCGGGGCAGCTCGACCTGATCGTCGCGCTCCGGTGGGTCCAGCGCAACATCGCGGCGTTCGGCGGCGATCCGGCCAATGTCACCGTCTTCGGCCAGTCGGGCGGCGGCGCGAAGATCGCGACGCTGATGGCGATGGCCGAGGCGAAGGGGCTGTTCCACAAGGCGATCACGATGAGCGGGCAGCAGGTCACCGCCTCGGGCCCGCTCAACGCGACCAAACGTGCGCAGGCATTTCTCGACAAGCTGGGGCAGGGCGTCGACCCCGCGACCGCACCGGTCGAGCAACTCGTCGCAGCGCTATCGGCGACCGACCCGGTGCTCGGCGGCGGCGTCTATATGGGCCCGGTGCTCGACATGACGCATCTGACGCGCCACCCCTTCTGGCCCGACGCCGCGCCGCAGTCGCTTGGTATCCCGATGATGCTCGGCAACACGGTGATGGAGACGCGCGCCTTCTACGCGCCCGATGGCAAGCAATTGTCGGGGCTGAACTTTGACAATCTCGCCGCGCGCATCGCGCCCGAGATGCGCATCGACATCGAACCATCGTGGGTGGTCGGCCAGTTCCGCGCCCGCTATCCGAAGGCCGCGCCGCTCGACCTCTTCCACCGCATCGTCACCGCCGCGCGCAGCTGGCGCGGGCAGGTCGAGGAGGCCGAGGCGCGCGCCCGCGCCGGCCATCCGGGCTTCGTCTATCAGCTCGATTTCGGACAAGCGAAACATGCCGACGATATTGCGCTCAGCTTCGGCACGATCCCTGATCCGACGCCCGCGCAGCAGGCGATGAGCGATCGCGTGATGGACGCCTTCGTCCGCTTTGCCCGCACGGGCGATCCGGGCTGGCCGGTCAATGACCTGGCGAAGCGTCAGACGATGATCTTCGATACGGAGAGCCGCGTCGAAAATGATCCGCGCAAGTGGGAGCGCGAGCTGTTCGCGCGCGTGCCGTACATCCAGCCGGGCAGCTAGACGATCTTGTGCGAGGCGAGCCAGTTCCACAGCAGCTCGGGCCAGATCGCGATGGGCAGCCCCGCCGCTTTCATCAGCCCGAAGCCATGTTCGCCGCGCTCGAAGAAATGCGCCTCGACCGGAGCGCCAACGGCGCGCGTAGCTTCGCGCAGCCGCACGCTGTTCTCGACCTTCACGACGCTGTCGTCCTCGGCGTGGAGCAGCCACAGCGGGGGCTGGTTTGCGCGGACATTGCGTTCGGGCGAATAAAGTTTCTCGCGCGCCGTATCGGGATTGGCGCCGATCAATTTCTCGCGGCTCACCGCATGCGCGATCGCCGGGTCCATCGACACGACGGGATAGATCGCCGCGAGCGCATCGGGCCGCGCCGATAAGGCGTCGGCCGCATCGACCCGCGCATAGACCTGGGCGCCGAAACGCGTGAGCAGACTCGTAGCGACTTGCCCGCCCGCCGAAAAGCCGCCGAAGGCAATGCGCGCCGGATCGATGCCGTCGGCGCCCGCGCGGCTGCGCACCAGCCGCACCGCGCGCTGCGCATCGGCGAGCGGCACATCGGCGCCGTTCGTCCAGCCGTCCGCCGGCAGGCGGTAGAAGAGAACATAGACGGTAACGCCGCGCTCCCTCAGCCAGCGTGCGAGCTCATAGCCTTCCTTGTCGACCACGACGTAACGATAGCCGCCCCCCGGCGCGAGGATCACCGCCGCGCCGTTGGGCTTTGCCGGGCGGAAGATGTCGAGCCGCGGGTGCGTGATTCCTTGCAGCATCCGGTCGCTCGCCTTCGGATCGTCGCTGCGCTGGACGACCGCTTCGACAAGCCCCGCAGGCGGCCGGATATGGCCTTCGGGCCAGAGCGCGATGCTCGCGTCGGGCTTCAGGCCCGCCGGCCGTGTCCATGCCTCGCGTGCTGCCGCGCTCGCGAAGGGCAGCGCGAGGCCGGCGGTCAGCAGCGCGCGCCGGTCGAAGGTCATTCGCTCGCCGCCTTGTTCGGATAAGCGATGATCAGCACCAGCGGCTCGCTTCCCGTCTGGCGAATGCCGACCTTCGCGCCCTTGTAGAGCCACGCCGCGGTGCCCGCCTTCAGCGCTTTCTCCTCGCCGTCAGAATGGACGACGCCGGTGCCCGACAGCACATAATAAATCTCGTCATGGTCGATCGGATGCACGCCGATCGCTGCGCCGACATGCAGCGCGCGCTTGCGGAATTCGAAGCTGCGCGGCGCGGGGACCGCATCGCTGATCCGGAACGCGGTCGACAGGCCGATCGCGCCGTGCGGCGGTGCTTCTTCGCGCACCGTCGTCGCTTCGTCGATCACGACCATCGCGGGGGCCGCGCCGCTCGCGAGCAACAGCGCAAGAAGCGCGCTCATCGTCAATTCGCCGTCCGCGAAGCGCGGTCGCGCTGCGACAGATTTTCCTGCGGCAGCGGTGCGGTCTGGCCCGGATAGCGGCCCGACTTCGGTTCCATCGTCGCAAGGTCCCACTCGCCCGCCACAAAAGGCGCGCGCACTTCCTTGACCTCAGGATAACCGCTGACTTCCTTCTCATCGTCGATCACATCGCCGCGCCCCTCGGCGACGAAGAAGAGCACGCGAATCTCCTCGGCATCGCGCGCCCACGGCCGCGCACCGGCGGTCGCGAGCACCGATGTTTCGACATCGCGCACCGGCAGAATAGTATAACCGCCAACCGGCGCGAGCGGCGCCTTGGCGCGGATCAGCTTCGCCTTTGTCTCGCCATAGCGGCCGAACTCGGGAAGCGGCTCGCCGTGTCGGTCGACCGCCAGATTATCCTTGCCATAATATTCGAGGTCGCCGTCGCCGCCGAGCATCAGGAAGGGCAGGCGTTCGTCGGTGTCGTTGCCGCCGCGCATCACATTGCCGACCGCGGTGATCTGTCCGGTCACATATTCATGCCCGACCCATTCGAGATTCATCAGGTTGTAATGCACCGCGCGGTGCTGCGGATTATAGATCAGGTTGTTGATCATCAGCGCCTGTCCGCCGCCCTTGATCAGCGGGTTGCGCTCGACATTATGCGCCCAGACATTGCGGTAAAAGACGATCCCCGTCGCATTGTCGTGGATCAGCGATCCCTTGCTATGCTCGCCCTTCGGATGGCTCGCATCGGCGAGCCCCTCGGCGGCGAGATTGTTCGAAAAGGTGATGTTGCGGCTCGTGCCCTTGCGCCATTCGTCGACGCTCTTGCCGGTGAAGCGCGGTCCAGAGGCCGACATATTTTCGTCGATACCCCACATCAAAGTGCAATGGTCGACGATGACATTATGCGCCGCGACGGTCGAGAAAGTGTCGGCCTCCCACCCGCTGCGCTTCGGCTGGCCGTCAACGCCGGTGTAGACACGCAAATGGCGCATCACGACGTCGTGCGTCTTCACGTCGATCCCGGTACGGATCAGCGTGATGCCGGGCCCCGGCGCGGTCTGGCCGGCGATCGTCAGATAGGGATGTTTGATCTCGATCGTGCTGCGGCCCATGTCGATCACCCCGCCGACCTCGAACACGATGATGCGCGGGCCCGGGGTCTCGATCGCCGCCTTCAGCGACCCGGGGCCGTCGGGCGCGAGCGTGGTCACGCGCAATATCTGCCCGCCGCGTCCGCCCGGGGTCTCTGCTGCCGGACCGACCGCGCCCGGAAAGGCGAGCGGTGCCGCATCGGCGGCCGTCGCCGAACCCGATGACAGGCTAAGGGCCAGAAAAAGCGCAGTTATCCGAGGATTTTTGGGCATCCTGTCTCTCCTCATCATTGGGGTATTGACATGTTCGTCGCAATCCGCAATCTTTCTGACACCGGTTACCCCAATCGGTCAACGAGAAAATATTTCCAAGGGAGAGGGTCTGATCCGGTTCGCCGCATGTGACGGCGAGCCATCATCACTCTCTGAAAGATCAACGGATGAAGCGGTGTGCCAAATCGCTTTGTCCAGTAAAGTAACCGGTGTCATTCCTTGCGCAAGCGGGGGCAACGGGGCGATATGGGAGGATGATAATGGCTATTCATGCAATGCGGAGCATTCGCACTTTGACCCGGCTGGCGTGCGGTGCATCGCTTGCCGTTCTGGCGGCCTCGCCGGCCTGGGCGCAGGACGCTGCTGCGGCCGCCGATGAAGCGGTGGCGAGCGGAGACGAGATCGTCGTCACCGGCTTCCGCGCCTCGCTCGGTGCCGCGCTCAATGTGAAGCGCGAGTCGGTTGCCGCGGTCGACGCGATCGTCGCCGAAGATATCGCCAAATTCCCCGACCAGAACCTCGCCGAATCGCTGCAGCGCATTCCCGGCATCACGATCCAGCGCGATGGCGGCGAAGGCCGCGGCATCACCGTGCGCGGGCTCGGCTCGCAATTCACCCGCGTCCGCGTCAACGGGCTCGAAACCGTCGCGACCTCGACCGACGGCGCCTCGGCGAACCGCGACCGCGCGTTCGACTTCAACGTCTTCGCGTCGGAGCTGTTCAGCTCGATCGTTGTCCACAAGACCGCGTCGGCCGAACTCGACGAAGGCTCGCTCGGCGCCGTCGTCGACCTCAACACGGGCAACCCGCTCGCGGGCAAGGGCGGCTTCACCGCCGCGCTGTCGGCGCAGGGCAGCTATAACGACCTCTCCGAAAAAGTCGGCCCGCGCGTCGCCGGACTGCTCAGCTGGGTCAACGATGCCGGCACGCTCGGTTTTGCCGTGTCGGCCGCCTATTCGGACCAGAAGACGCTCGAACTCGGCAATAATTCGGTTCGCTGGGCGCAGGCGCGCTTCGACTCGGTCGATGGTACGCCGTGCTGGACCACCGCCAATTCGGGCGGCACCTACAGGCCAAGCACGGCTTGCGATTCGGTCTCGCTCGCCTTCCATCCGCGCATCCCGCGCTACGGCGAAATCGCGCACGACAAGAAGCGCCTCGGCATCACCGGGTCGATCCAGTTCGCGCCGAGCGATGCGACCAAGATCTCGCTCGACGGGCTTTATTCGAGCTTCAAGCATCAGCGCCGCGAGCGTTGGGCCGAGGTGCTGCTGCGCAGCAACGAACGCTCGATCAACGTCAGCGACTATGAAATCGACGCCGACAATAATCTGATCTCGGCGACGCTCGACGACGCGTGGGTGCGCACCGAACATTATCTGCGCAAGGCGAAGACCGAATTTTACCAGGTCGGCGCGACGTGGGACCAGGATGTCAGCGATACGTTCCGCTTCACCCTGCTCGGCGGCCTGTCGAAATCGACCGCGTCGATCCCGCTCGAAACGACGATCGTCTTCGACGACCGCGATGCGCAGGATTATCGCTACGATTATAGCGACATGAAAAATCCGCTGCTGACCTTCGGCACCAGCGTGACCAATCCGGCGAATTTCCAGCTTGCCGAAATCCGCGACCGCCCGTCGGAGGTCGCGAACAAGTTCCGCACCGCGCAGCTGCGCACCGAATGGGACATCAGCGACGATTTCACGGTCAAGGCGGGCGGGGTCTATCGCCGCTTCGACTTCGCCAGCATCGCCTTCACGCGCGACACCGTCGTGTGCGGCAACGGCGGCGTCGACCGTGTTCTCGGCACGCTCGCCTGCTCGCCGTCGTCGGCGTTCGGACCCGCCGCGGTGTACGGCTTCCCGGTCAATTCGGGGCTCGCCGACCTGTTCACGCTCGGCAAGGCGGGGCAACCGGCGGGTACGACGACCGAGTGGCTGGTCGCCAATCTCGACGCGACGACCGACTTCACCAAGCTTTACGACCGTGTTGCCGCGGTCGACGCCGGCAACAACCGCGCGGTGCGCGAAGAGGTCACCGGCGGCTATCTGCAGTTCGATGCCAAGGGCGAGCTTGGCGGCCTGCGCTATGCGCTCAACGCCGGTGTCCGCTATGTCCACACCGACCAGACGTCGAGCGGGCTCAGCAGCGGCGCGGCGGTAACCGTCGAGCGCAGCTATGAAGACTGGCTGCCGTCGATGAACCTCGCGCTGTTCCCGCACGACGACATCATCATCCGCGCCGCGGTCGCGGATGTGATGACGCGCCCGACGCTCGGCAATCTGACCCCCGGCGGGACGGTCGACGGGTTCAACTATCGCATCAACTACGGCAATCCGTTCCTCGATCCGTTCCGCGCGACCGCCTATGATCTCGCGTTCGAATGGTATTTCGCGCCGCAATCGATCTTCTCGGTCGCCTTGTTCAAAAAGGATATCGCAAGCTTCCCGGTCGCGACGACGACCAGCGGCACCTTTGCCTCGACCGGCCTGCCGACGTCGATCATCCCGCCGAGCAGCCCGGCGTCGATCAATCCCGAGGGTCAGATCTGGACGATCAACTCGATCGGCAACGGCGAAGGCGCAAAGCTGAAAGGCATCGAAGTCTCGTTGCAGGCACCGTTCAAATTCCTGCCGGGTTTCCTGTCGAACTTCGGCGGCATCGTGAATGCGACCTATGTCGACTCGGACGCCGATTATTCGGTCGCCGGCCCGTCGATCGTCCCGGGCGGCGCCAACGTCGGCGCGATCCGCAACGGCACGCTCTTCAACCTGTCGAAGCGCGCCTATAACGGCACGCTCTATTATGACGACGGCAAGTTCAGCGCCCGCGCCTCGGTCAGCTATCGCAGCCGCTATGCCGATGCGAACAGCGGCACCGGCAACGTCTTCGAAGGCTATGGCTCGACGATCAACGTCGATGCGTCGGTCCGTTACGCGATCACCGACAATATCGAAATCTCGGTCGAGGGCATCAACCTGACCGACGAATATCGCTATCGCTTCACCGATATCGATGCCGACCGCAATTACGAGAATAACCACTTCGGCCGTACCTTCCTGTTCGGCGCGCGCGTCAAGATCTGACGGGTTCGTCCCGGTGAGGCCCGGTTTCCGTTTTCAGGGAACCGGGCCTTTCTTTTTCGAGGAGAGACGCGTGACCGATCGCCGCGACATGCTCAAACTCGCCGGGGGCGGCCTGCTCGCGACCGGCCTGTCGGGCCTCGCCGCGCCCGCCGCATGGGCGGGGGCGCCGCCCGCGCCCTCGGGTCCCGTTCCGCCTTGGGCCAAGGGTTTCGACGGCCAGCGCAAGGCCGATCTCGGCGACGGGCGCTTCCTCAACCCGGTCATGGCCGGCGACCATCCCGATCCGTCGATCCTGAAGGACGGCGCCGATTATTATATGACCTTCTCGACCTTTGACTCCTATCCGGGGCTGGTCATCTGGCATTCGCGCGATCTGGTGAACTGGCGCCCGATCGGCCCCGCGCTCCACAGGAATATCGGATCGGTCTGGGCGCCTGAGCTGTGCAAGCACAAGGGGCGTTTCTATCTCTACATTCCGACCAAGGGACCGAATACCAGCTGGGTGATCTGGGCCGACCGGATCGAGGGACCGTGGAGCGAACCGGTTGACCTGAACCTGCCCAATCATATCGACCCGGGCCATGCGGTCGGCGAAGACGGGTCGCGCTGGCTGTTCCTGTCGGGGGGCGACCGCGTGCGCCTGTCCGACGACGGCCTCAAGCGCATCGGCGAGCCCGAACATGTCTATGATCCGTGGCGCTATCCCGCCGACTGGGTGGTCGAAGGCTTCGCACCCGAGGGGCCAAAGATCACGCGCCGCGGCGACTATTATTACATGATCACCGCGGTCGGCGGCACCGCGGGTCCGCCGACCGGCCATATGGTGATCGCGGCGCGGTCGAAATCGATCCACGGGCCGTGGGAGAACTGCCCCGCGAACCCGCTCGTCCGCACGACGTCGGCCGCCGAAAAATGGTGGTCGCGCGGGCATGCGACGCTCGTCGAGGGACCCGCGGGCGATTGGTGGAGCGTCTATCACGGTTTCGAAAACGGCTATTGGACGCTCGGACGGCAGGCGTTGCTCGACCCGATCGAATGGACCGACGACGGCTGGTTCCGCATGAGGGGCGGCGACCTGTCGCGGCCGATCGCCAAGCCGAAGGGCGGCACGATCGCGGGCCCGCACGGCATGGCGCTGTCCGACGATTTCGCGAGCCTCGCGCTCGGCGCGAAATGGAATTTCTTCAAGCCCGCCGCCGACGAGCGCAGCCGCGCGCGCGTCGAGGATGGCGTGCTGCTACTCGCCGCGCGCGGCAAGGCACCCGTCGACTCCTCACCGCTGCTGCTGATCGCGGGCGATCAGGCGTACCGCTTCGAATGCGATATCGAGATCGCGCCCGGCGGCACCGCGGGGCTGATCCTCTTCTACGACGAGAGGCTCTATTGCGGGCTCGGCTTCGACGGCGAGCGCTTCGTCACGCACCAATATGGCATCGAGCGCGCGCGCCCCGCCAACCCGCATGGGGCACGCATGCGCATGCGCGTCACCAACGATCGCCATATCGTCACCTATGACACCAGCGGCGACGGCGGGAAGACGTGGGCCCGATTCGATCGCGGCATGGAGGTGTCGGGCTATCACCACAATGTGCGCGGCGGCTTCCTGATGCTGCGCCCCGGCCTCTATTCGGCGGGCGAGGGCGAGGCGCGCTTCCGCAACTTCACCTTCCGCGCGCTCGATTAAAGCGTAACGCCCGATTTCCAGATCGCGATATCGCGCTCTTCATTGGCCTCGGCTCGCGTCGGCGCGCCCGATGCGGTGGCGGCGATCAGGTCGAGCAGGGCGTCCGCTGCGCTGTCGAATCCCGCATCGAGCACCGTCCCCGCGTCGAAGTCGATCCAGCCCGCCTTGCGCTCGGCCAGCGCGCTGTTCGATGCGATCTTCAGCGTCGGCGCCGGAAAGCCGAGCGGGGTGCCGCGGCCGGTGGTAAACAGGATGATCGTCGCCCCCGCCGCGGTCAGCGCGGTCGATGACACCGCGTCATTGCCCGGCGCTTCGAGCAGGGTCAGCCCGGGCAGCGTGGCTTCGCCGCCGTAGCGCCGGACATCGACCACCGGCACATTGCCGCCCTTCTGTACCGCGCCGAGCGACTTTTCCTCGAGCGTGGTGATCCCGCCCGCGATATTGCCGGGCGAGGGATTCTCGCTCACCGGCTCGCCGTTGCGAATGAAATAATCTTTGAAGTCCTGCACCAGCGCGACGGTGTCGTCGAACACCTCGTGCGATATCGCACGGTCCATGAGTAGCTGTTCGGCGCCGAAAATCTCGGGGATTTCGGTCAGCACAACCTTGCCGCCGGCCGCCGCGACGGCATCCGCCATGCGCCCGACGAGCGGGTTCGCGGTCAGCCCCGACAGCCCGTCGGAGCCGCCGCATTTGACCCCGAGCACCAGCTGCGACAGCGGCACCTTGCGGCGCGGTGTATCGGCGCAGCCCGATACCAGCTCGTCGACCAGCGTCAGACACGCCGCCTCGTCATCCTCGACCGCCTGCGCCGACAGTGTGCGGATATGCGCGCGGCGTTCGGCCGGGATCAGCTCGATCAGCGCGCCGAGCTGGTTGCTCTCGCACCCCAGCCCGACGATCAGCACCCCGCCGGCATTGGGATGCTGCGCGAGCGCCGCGAGCAACGCGCGCGTATGACCCAGATCGTCGCCAAGCTGCGAGCAGCCAAACGGATGCTTGAACGCATGAACCCCGTCGACGGCCCCGGCATGGCGCGCGCCCGCGATCCGCGCGACGCGCGCGGCCAGATTGCCGACGCAGCCGACGGTCGGCAGGATCCAGATTTCGTTGCGTGTGCCGACGCGGCCGTCGGGGCGGACATAGCCGCCGAATGTCGGCGCCGGCTTGGCGTCTGGTGTCGCTTCGCTCGCGCCCGGCCCATAATGATAATCGCCATCGCTGCGCAGCGCGGTCGCCAGATTGTGGCTGTGGACATGGTCGCCCGGCGCGATGTCGGCGGTCGCGATTCCGATCGGGAAGCCATATTTGATCACCGCTTCGCCGTGCGCGATCGGCGCGAGAGCGATCTTGTGCCCGCGCCCCACGGCAACCGATGCGCGAAGATCACAGTCGGCGAACAGGGGGGCGCCTGCCGCGATATCGGCAATCACCGTCACGACATTATCCACGTCATGGACGCGGATCGCATGGATTCGGCTGTTGCCGGTCATCGCCGTTCAGCAGCGCCCGGTATGGCGGAGCAATTTGTCATACATCCGATATTCGCTTGCCTTTGACACCGGTGTCTCTTACACCGCTTCGCGGAAGAGGGAAATGAGAAAGATGCTGGCGACAAGCGATCAACAGAATGTGGCGCGTGCACTAATCGACGCACGCGCGGGAAAGACACCGCTTACCGTCTATCCCGGCGCGATGCCGCAGACGATGGCTGAGGCCTATGCGATCCAGGACAGCGCGATCGCGCTCGACGGGCGGCGCATCGGCGGATGGAAGGTCGGGCGAATCGCCGCCGAGCTCGTCACCCGCTACGGCGGCAACCGCCTGACCGGACCGATCTTCGCCGACGAAATCTTCGATGGCGCCGCCGATCCCGTGATGCCGGTTTATGCTGACGGCTTCGCTGCGGCCGAGGCCGAGATTCTGCTCTGCTTCGGCGACGTCGGCACGCGCGTCTATGACATCGACAGTGTGCGCGAGTGCATCGCCGACGTCCGCACCGGCATCGAGATTGCGAGCTCGCCCTTTCCCGAAATCAACCGCCACGGTCCCGCGGTCACCGCGTCGGACTATGGCAACAACAAGGGGCTGATCCTCGGCCCGTCGATCGCCGACTGGCGCGGCGCCGATCTTGTCCGCATGCCGGTCGAAATGGCGATCGACGGCGAAACGGTCGGCGCGGCGACGATGGAGGCGATGCTCGATGGCCCGTTCGGATCGGCGCTCTTCCTGATCGACATCCTGCGCGCACGCGGCATAGCTATTCCACCCGGGACATGGGTGTCCGCGGGCGCGATCACCGGTATCCATGAAATCAGGCCCGGCCAGCGCGCCGAAGCGCTCTTCGACGGAAAAATCCGCGTCGGCTGCTCGATCAAAAGCTATTAAAGCAAAACTACGGGAGAGGTTTATGGCACAGGCATTCGCGGACGGAGGTACGGCGGCGCCGGTGCCAAGGTCCGGCCGCTACCGCTGGCTGATTGTCGCGGTGCTGTTCGCGGCGACCACGGTCAATTATATCGACCGCACCATGCTCGGTCTGCTCGCGCCGACGCTCGGCACCGAGCTTAAGTGGAGCGAGAATGACTATGGCAACATCGTCACCGCCTTCCAGGCCGCCTATGCGCTCGGCTTCCTGCTCATGGGCTGGCTGATCGACCGCTTCGGTCCCAAGATCGGATACAGCATCGCTATTTCGATCTGGACGATCGGTCATATCGCGCATGGTTTCGCGGGGTCGATCGCCTCCTTCATGGCCGCGCGCGTCATACTCGGCGTCGGCGAGGCGGGGCATTTCCCCGCGGTCGTCCGCGCGTCGAGCGAATGGTTTCCGCAAAAGGAGCGCTCCTACGCGATCGGCTGGGTCAACAGCGCGACGACGATCGGCGTGATTCTGACCGCGCCGACCGTTGCGCTGTTCATGCGCGTGCTCGGCTTCGACTGGCGCGAGACCTTCATCTACACCGGCGCCTTCGGCGTCCTTCTCCTGATCCTCTGGCTCTGGCTTTACAGCAATCCGCGCGAGAGCGGGAAGGTCAGCGATGCCGAACTCGCGTGGATCGAGCATGATCCGCCCGAACAGGTCGAACGCATCGGCTGGGGCCGGATCGTCACCAAGCGCGAGGCGTGGGCGTTCGCGGTCGCCAAATTCCTCATCGATCCCGTCTGGTTCCTGATGCTCTTCTGGCTGCCCAAATATTTCAGCTCGACCTATGACGTCGATCTCAAGGTCGTGCTGCTGCCGATGATCATCATGTATCTGCTGTCCGATGTCGGCAGCATCTTTGGCGGCTGGACCTCGTCGAAACTGATCCAGCAGGGCCACAGCGTCAATTTCGCGCGCAAGGTGACGATGGCGATCGCCGGTTGTTTCGTCCTGCCGCTGTTGTTCGTCACCGGGCTCGACAATATGTGGCTCGCGGTCGTGTTGATCGGTCTGGCGCTCGCCGGGCACCAAGCCTTTTCGTCGACGCTCCTGTCGATCCCGCCCGACATGTTCCCCAAACGCGCGGTCGGGTCGGTGATCGGTCTGGGCGGCTTCGCGGGCGGCGTCGGCGGTATGATCATGGCGAAGTCGACCGGGCTGGTGCTCGACGCGACGGGCGGCAATTACACCTTCATTTTCGCCGCCTGCACGACGGTCTATTTCCTCGCCGTGCTGGCGATCCACCTCCTCAGCCCGCGCCTCGCGCCGGTTACCGTGGAAAGCAAAGCCTGATCCGATGCCGCGTCCGCTGGCCCTCTCCCCCGACCGCCTCTTTCCGTCCGATCCGGCGCAGCGCGACATCGCGCGCCGGCTCTACAAGGAAGTGGCGGGCCTGCCGATCGTCAGCCCGCACGGGCACACCGATCCGGCGTGGTTCGCGGGCAACGCGTCGTTCGGCAATGCCGCCGAGTTCCTGTTGCATCCCGACCATTATGCGTTCCGGATGCTCTATTCGCAGGGCATTTCGCTCGACGCGCTGGGGATCCGCAACAAGGCGGCCGACCCGCGCGAAAGCTGGCGGCTGTTCGCCCAAAACTATCATTTGTTCCGCGGCACGCCGACGCGGATGTGGATGGACTGGGTGTTCGCCGAGGCTTTCGGGTTCGATGTGCAATTCTCGGGCGAGACGTCGGACCTCTATTACGACCGCATCACCGAGGCGCTCGCGACCGACGCCTTCCGTCCGCGCGCGCTGTACGACCGGTTCGGGATCGAGGTGATCGCAACCACTGAAAGCCCGCTCGATACGCTCGAGCATCACGCGGCTATTCGCGCCGCGAATGAAAGCGGCGAATGGGGCGGGCGCGTCATCACCGCCTATCGGCCCGATCCGGTCGTCGATCCCGAGTTCGAAGGCTTTCGCGACAATCTCACGCGCTTCTCCGACCTCTCGGGCGAAGATGCCTTCAGCTATGCGGGTTATCTCGCCGCGCACCGCAATCGCCGCGCCTTCTTCGCCGAGATGGGCGCGACCTCGACCGACCATGGCCATCCGACCGCGGCGACCGCAGACCTGTCGGACGCCGAGGCTGAAGCGCTGTTCGCGCGCGTCACCGGCGTCAATGTCAGCGCCGCCGACGCCGAGCTGTTCCGCGCGCATATGCTGACGGTGATGGCGGGGATGAGCCTCGACGACGGGCTCGTCATGCAGATCCATCCCGGCAGTTTCCGCAACCACAACCCTTGGCTGTTCGAGCATTATGGCCGCGACAAGGGCGCCGATATCCCGACCGCGACCGACTATGTCCACGCGCTGCGCCCATTGCTTGGGCGTTATGGCAACGAAGCCGCGCTGACGATCATCCTCTTTACATTGGACGAGACAAGTTATGCGCGCGAACTCGCGCCGCTCGCGGGCCATTATCCGGCGCTGAAGCTCGGCCCCGCCTGGTGGTTCCACGACAGCCCCGAAGGGATGCGGCGCTTCCGCAGCCACACGACCGAGACGGCGGGCTTCTACAATAGCGTCGGTTTCAACGACGACACACGCGCTTTCCTGTCGATCCCCGCGCGCCACGACGTCGCGCGGCGCATCGACTGCGGCTTCCTCGCGCAGCTCGTGGCCGAGCATCGCATGGAGGAATGGGAGGCGGCCGAACTCGCCGTCGACCTCAGCTACAATCTCGCCAAGGCCGCGTACAAGCTGTGAGGCTCACGAACCAAACGCCGATCCCGGTTTCGGTACAGGCGCCGGGCTACGACCGCGCGGCGCAGGCCGCGGGCATCGTCCATATCGGCATCGGCGCGTTCCACCGCGCGCATCAGGCGGTCTACACCGACGACGCGATGCGCGCGGGCGACCGCGACTGGGGCATCATCGGCGTGTCGCTGCGATCGGGCGACGTCGCGGCGCAGCTGAACCCGCAGGACGGACTCTATGCAGTCAACACGCGCAGCGCGTCGGGTAGCCAGCTGCGATTGGTCGGGGCGGTCCAGCACGTGCTGGTCGCATCGGAAACGCCGCAGGCGGTCATCGACGCCATCGCAGCACCGACGACACATATCATCAGCTTCACCGTCACCGAGAAGGGCTATCTGCGGCGTCCCGACGGGTCGCTGAACCTTGCTGACGCGGGCGCGACCCCCAGCCTCTATCGCTTCGTCGCGGCAGGGCTCGCGGCGCGCAAGGCTGCGGGCCTGCCCGGGCTGACCCTGCTCAGCTGCGACAATCTCGCGGGCAATGGCGGCGTGCTGGGCCGGCTGATGCGTGAATATCTTGCCGCCTATCATCCCGATTTGTGGGCATGGTTCGACGGCGAATGCACCTGCCCGGCGACGATGATCGACCGCATCGTCCCCGCCACGACCGATGCCGATCGCGCGGCCGTCGAAGCGGCGCTCGGCGTCCGCGACGAAGGCGCGGTGGTCACCGAAGGCTTCAGCCAGTGGGTGATCGAGAATGATTTTGCGGGCCCGCGACCGCGTTGGGAGAATGTCGGGGCCGAGCTGGTCGCCAACGTCGCGCCCTATGAGACGGCGAAACTGCGCATGCTCAACGGCGCACATTCGGCGCTCGCCTATATCGGGCTCGGGGCAGGGCACGATTTTGTGCATCAGGCGATTGCCGATCCGAAAATCCGGCCGGTCATCGATCGGCTGATGCGCGACGAGGCCGCCCCTACGATCGACGCCGCGCCGGGGCAGGACCTGTCCGCTTATGCCGCGGCCCTGCTCGATCGCTTCGCCAACCCCGCGCTGAATCACCGGCTGATCCAGATCGCGATGGATGGCAGCCAGAAAATCCCGCAACGCTGGCTCGAAACACTGGCATGGCATCAGGCGCGCGGGCAGCGCTGCCCTTCGCTCGAGGCTGCGATCGCCGCATGGATCGCCTTCCTGCGCAGCGACCGCCCGATTGACGATCCGCTTGCGGACAAGCTGCGCGAAGCGGCGGCGGGTCCGGATGCAATCGAAAGACTGTTCGGCGATGGAGGCCTGATAGTCTCCGACTGGCGTCCCGCCTAGGCCGGAACCAGCAGCCCCCGACTCTCGCGCACCTCGGCATCGAGCCAGTCGATGAAGGCCCGGATGCGCGGTTGCGGCGCGACGTCGCGGTGGAGCGCGAGCCAGAAGGCGCGCGCGACCGTCTGCTCGGGCCGCACGCGCACCAGCCCGGGATCGCCCGCCGCAAGGAAGCAGGGGAGGACGCCGACCCCCGCGCCGCCCGCGATCATCCGCCGCTGCGCGAGAATGCTCGACGAGCGCACCGTCGCGCGCAGCCCCGGCTCGATCTCGCCCAGATAGTCGAGCTCGGGCGCGTAGAGGATGTCGGGCATATAGCCGATCACCGGGATCCCCGTGCGCGACAATGGCGCGGCGGCAACCGCTTCCTGCCAGTCGGGCCGATCAGCGGGCGCATAAATGCCGAGGCTGTAATCGGACAGCTTGCGCGTGATCAGCGGGCCTTTGCGCGGCCGTGCGAGGAGCACCGCCATATCGGCCTCGCGCCGCGACGGGTTGAGGAAGCCCGACGAGGCGACAAGGTCGATCTCGAGTTCGGGATGCGCCGCCACGAAACCCGCAAGCCGTGGCGCGATGAAGCTGTTGCCGAATCCTTCCGATACGCTGACCCGCAACTGCCCCGACAGCGCCGATGCATCCTCGCGCGCCGAATGGATGCGCGCCGCCGCTGCCGCCATCGCTTCGGCGTGCGGAACGAGCGCCCGGCCCGCCGCGGTCAGAACGAAACCCGACGGCGCGCGTTCGAAGAGCGTCTGGCCGAGCGCGGCTTCCAACGCGCTCACGCGCCGGCTAACCGTCGTTGCATCGACCTGAAGCGCCGCGCTTGCGCGCGCGAGGGTGCCGTGGCGCGCGACGAACAGGAAATATTGCAGCCTATCCCAATCCATGACCTGCAAATATGCAGTATCGTCCTGCAAGTCTATCCCTTGCAAATGAGGCGCACATGGTCTGTGGCAGCGGCAAGATTTTACGGGAGACTCGGATATGCGACAGATCGACCATCACATCGTCGGCGGGGCCGGCGGCAGTGCCCGCCAGGGCGACGTCTTCGACCCCAACAGCGGCGGCGTGCAGGCGCAGGTCGCACTCGGCGACGCGGCGCTCCTCGACCGTGCGGTCGCCGCGGCCAGGAAGGCGCAGCCCGGCTGGGCGGCAACGAACCCGCAGCGCCGCGCGCGCGTGATGTTCGAATTCAAGCGCCTCGTCGAAGCGAATATGGACAGCCTCGCGCACATGCTGTCGAGCGAGCATGGCAAGGTGATCGCCGACTCGAAGGGCGATATCCAGCGCGGGCTCGAAGTCATCGAATTCTGCTGCGGCATCCCGCATGTGCTGAAGGGCGAATATACGCAGGGCGCGGGCCCCGGCATCGACGTCTATTCGATGCGCCAGCCGATCGGCATCGGCGCGGGCATCACCCCGTTCAACTTCCCCGCGATGATCCCGCTGTGGATGTCGGGCGTTGCGATCGCCACCGGCAACGCCTTCATCATCAAGCCGAGCGAGCGCGACCCGTCGGTTCCCGTGCGCCTCGCCGAACTCTTTCTCGAAGCCGGCCTTCCGGAGGGCATTTGCCAGGTCGTCCACGGCGACAAGGAAATGGTCGACGCGATCCTCGATCATCCCGATATCGGCGCGGTCAGCTTCGTCGGCTCGTCGGATATCGCGCATTATGTCTACAACCGCGGCGTCGCGAACGGCAAGCGCGTGCAGGCGATGGGCGGCGCGAAAAACCATGGAATCGTCATGCCCGACGCCGACCTCGACCAGGTCGTCAACGATTTGACCGGCGCGGCCTTCGGCTCGGCGGGCGAGCGCTGCATGGCGCTACCCGTCGTCGTCCCCGTCGGCGAGGAGACCGCGGAGCGTCTGAAAGCCAAGCTGATCCCCGCAATCGCCGCGCTGCGCGTCGGCGTGTCGACCGATGCCGAGGCGCATTATGGCCCCGTGGTGACGCAGGCGCACAAGGAAAAGGTCGAAGGCTGGATCCAGAAATGCGCCGACGAGGGCGCCGAGCTCGTCGTCGACGGCCGCGGCTTCTCGCTTCAGGGGCATGAAAAGGGCTTCTTCATCGGCCCGACCTTGTTCGACCATGTCACCACCGACATGGAATCGTACAAGGAAGAAATCTTCGGCCCCGTGCTGCAGATCGTCCGCGCTCCCGATTTCGAAACCGCGCTCGAACTGCCCTCGAAGCACCAGTATGGCAACGGCGTCGCGATCTTCACGCGCAACGGCCACGCCGCGCGCGAATTCGCCGCGCGCGTCAACGTAGGCATGGTCGGCATCAACGTCCCGATCCCGGTGCCCGTCGCGTACCACAGCTTTGGCGGCTGGAAGCGTTCGGCGTTCGGCGACACCAACCAGCACGGCATGGAAGGCGTGAAATTCTGGACCAAGGTCAAGACGATCACCCAGCGCTGGCCCGACGGATCGCCCGACGGCGGCAACGCCTTCGTCATCCCGACGATGGGGTAAGGCGATGGAGATGATCCCCCATAATCCGACCGAGGGCGTTTACGCGACCGGCGGTGACTGGGTGCATGCGATGGAGGTTCGCGGGGCCGGGCGGCTGCTGTTCGTCAGTGGCACGATGGGTTTGAGACC
Organism: Sphingopyxis sp. BE235; assembly: GCF_031457175.1. Taxonomy (NCBI): domain Bacteria; kingdom Pseudomonadati; phylum Pseudomonadota; class Alphaproteobacteria; order Sphingomonadales; family Sphingopyxidaceae; genus Sphingopyxis; species Sphingopyxis sp. BE235. Next base: position 210,536 of record NZ_JAVDWC010000004.1, on the reverse strand, counting down.
GGATTTCTCGGCTCCCGCGACGCTGGAAGAACAGCTCGATTGCGTGTGGAACAATCTCCGCGCGATTCTGGCCAGCGCAGATATGGACACCGCCAATATTGTCCGGCTGACCAGCTATTTGCGCGATGCAAGCTATGCAGAGGCCAATGCCGCCGCCCGGCTCAAGGCGCTCGGTACGCGGCGCATTCCAACCACCGCGATCGTCGCACAGACGCTCGAAAGCGATTGGTTGGTCGAGATCGAGATCGTGGCGGCCGCCGAATGAGGCTGTGGCTCGCGATCTTTTTCCTGCTTCTCGCGCAGCCCGCGCACGCGCAAAAGCAGATCGCGCTCAGCTTCGACGATGTTCCGCGCCATGCCGGTGCCTTCTTCGCCTCCGACGAGCGCGCGCAGCGCATCATCGCGGAACTGAAGAAGGCAAAAGCCCCGCAAGCGGTCTTCTTCGTCGTTCCGGGTGCGATCGGGCAGGGCGACGGCGTGGGCGGGGCGGAACGCATCGCCGCCTATGTCGCAGCGGGCCATGTCATCGCGAACCACAGCAACAGCCACAAGCGGCTGAGCACGACCGATACCGCGGCCTATCTCGCCGACATCGACGCGGCCGAGGTGTGGCTCAAGGGCCGCCCTGGCTACCGCCCCTGGTTCCGCTTCCCGTTCATCGACGAGGGCGGGAAGGACAAGGCGAAGCGCGACGCGCTGCGGCATGGTCTTGCCGCGCGCGGCCTTCGCAACGGCTATGTCACCGCCGAATCGTCGGACTGGCACCTCGAAAGCCTGACGCGCGAAGCGGTGCAGGCGGGAAAGACGATCGACCGCAAGGCGCTCGGCGACCTCTATGTCAGCTGGCATGTCGAGGCCGCCGATTTCGCCGACGCGATGATGCGGCGCGTCACCGGCCGCCAGCCGGTCCAGATGCTCCTTCTCCACGAAACCGATCTCGCCGCGCTCCATATCGGCGACCTCGTCCGTGCGTTGCGCAACGCGGGCTGGACCGTCGTCAGCGCCGATACCGCCTATGCCGATCCGATCGGCAAGGAAATGCCGGACACGCCGGCCGCGAACGGCACACTGACCGAAGCGCTCGCTTGGGCTGCGGGTGTCCCCGCGCCGCGCTGGTATCGCTATAACCAGACCGATCTCGCAACCGCGGTGTTCAATGACAAGGTGCTGGGCGAATGATGCGCGGCGATGAAACCCGTACGCTGCGCCGGGCATTCTCCTTTCGAAGGAGATTGCCGATGACCCGCCTGATGCTTCCCGCCGGATTGCTGCTGCTCGCCGCGTGCAGCGGCGGCGAGGATAAATCGCAGCCCGAAGACAGCGCGGCGATCTCGCCGCTGCAAAAGGCCGAGCGTCCGGCGCCCGCCGAACCGGCGGTCGATGCGGACCTGCCCGATGTCGCCGAGGAAACCCCGCCGAAGCCCGAAACCAAAACCGCTGGCGACGGCAAGACGATCCCGTCCGCGATCCGCGGCCGCTGGGCGCTCAAGGCCGCCGATTGCAAGGCGAAGAAGGGCACCGACCTCACCGCGCTGACGATCGATGCAACCAACCTGCGCTTCTACGAATCGCATGGCGAACTCGCGCGCGTTCGCGAAAGCGACGCCGACCGCATCGTCGCCGACTACAAGTTCAGCGGCGAGGGCGTCGAATGGGATCGCCGGATGCAGCTCGACCTCGCCGACGGCGGCAAGACGCTCGTCCGCCGCGATTCCGGCGAGGGTGCCGCTGCGGGCGCGATGCGCTATACGCGCTGCGCCGGATGACGGTTTTTTGAAAGGGAGATTCACGATGGACATTCGCATGCTGGCAATCGCCGCCCTTCTGCCGCTCGCCGCCTGTACGCAGGAGCGGCCGCCCGTCGAAGCAACCCCGACCCCGCCTGCCGAGGCTGCGTGCAACGCCGACGCGGTGCAATCGCTCGTCGGCCAGACCGCGACTGCCGACGTCGGCGGCCAGCTCCTCAAGGGCAGCGGCGCGCGGACGCTGCGCTGGGTGCCGCCGCGCACCGCGGTCACCATGGATTTCCGCCCCGACCGGCTCACCGTCTCCTATGACGATGCGCTCAAGATCGAGCGGATCAGCTGTGGCTGACAGCACGCGCCGCAACCATAGCTCGGCGTCCCCGTTCGAACCGGTCTACGGCTACAGCCGCGCGGTTCGGGTGGGGAACCGCGTCGACGTCGCGGGCTGCGCGCCGATCGAGGCTGACGGTACATCGACCCCCGGCGACGCTGGCGCACAAGCGGCACGCTGTATCGCAATCATCGGCGAGGCGCTCGAGGCGCTCGGCGGCAGCTTCGCCGACGTCGTGCGCACGCGAATGTATATCACAGACGCGGCCGACGCCGACCTTGTTGGTCGCGCGCACGGATCGGCATTCAAAAATGTCCGACCGGCATCGACGATGCTGGTTGTGCCCGCGCTGATCCGCCCCGAGTGGAAAGTCGAAATCGAAGCCGAAGCCATCATCGAGAAATGACCATGACCGACCAGTTCCAGCTTACCGACGACCAGCTCGCCATCCAGGATATGGCGCGCAAATTCACCGCCGACCGCATCACGCCCTTCGCGGCTGAATGGGACGAGAAACATCATTATCCCGTCGACGTGTGGAAGGCGGCGGGCGAGCTGGGCTTCGGCGCGATTTACGTCGGCGAGGAATCGGGCGGCATCGGGCTCGGCCGGATGGAAGCGGCGCTGATCATGGAGGCGATGGCCTATGGCTGCCCCGCGACCAGCGCTTATGTCTCGATCCACAATATGGCGACATGGATGATCGACCGCTTCGGCGGCGCCGAGATCAAGGCGCGCTTCCTGCCCGACCTCGTCAGCATGGAGAAGATTGCGAGCTACTGCCTGACCGAACCGGGTTCGGGGTCTGACGCGGCTGCGCTCAAGGCGACGGCGAAACGCGATGGCGATCATTATGTCCTCAACGGCACCAAGCAGTTCATCTCGGGCGCGGGCTATAACGACATCTATGTTTGCATGGTCCGCACCAGCGAGGAAAAGTCGAAAGGGATCAGCTGCCTCGTCGTCGAAAAGGACACGCCGGGCCTCAGCTTCGGCGCGCCCGAGAAGAAGCTCGGCTGGAACGCTTCGCCGACGGCGCAAGTGATCTTCGAGGATTGCCGCGTCCCCGTCGAAAACCTCGTCGGCGCCGAGGGCGACGGTTTCCGCTTTGCGATGGCGGGGCTCGACGGCGGCCGCCTCAACATCGGCGCCTGCTCCTTGGGCGGAGCGCAGCGCTGCCTCGACGAGGCGATCGCCTACACGAAGGACCGCCAGCAGTTCGGCCAGCCGATCGCCGATTTCCAGAACACGCAATTCATGCTCGCCGACATGGCGACCGACCTCGAGGCCGCGCGCGCTTTGCTTTATATGGCGGCGGCAAAGGTCACCGCGAACGCTCCCGACAAGTCGCGCTTCTCGGCGATGGCGAAGCGGCTCGCGACCGACAATGGCAGCAAGATCGTCAACGACGCGCTCCAGCTGTTCGGCGGCTATGGCTATCTCCGCGACTATCCGATCGAGCGTTTCTGGCGCGACCTGCGCGTCCATTCGATCCTCGAAGGCACCAACCAGGTGATGCGGATGATCGTCGGAAGGGACCTGCTGCGCCAATGACCGAAGATGTTTTGATCGGTGCCGACGTCCGCGTCGGCCGCCTGTCGCTCAATCGCCCGAAGGCGATCCACGCGCTCAACCTGCCGATGTGTCAGGCGATGATCGACGCGCTGGTGGCGTGGCGCGACGACGATGCGGTCGAGGCGGTGATCATCGACCATAGCGAGGGCCGCGGCTTCTGCGCCGGCGGCGACATCCGCATGCTTGCGGAGAGCGGCGCGAAGGATGGCAAGGAAGCACGGCTGTTCTTTCACACCGAATATCGCCTCAACCATCTGCTCTTCACCTATCCCAAGCCCGTCGTCGCCTTCATGGACGGCATCACGATGGGCGGCGGGGTCGGCATTTCGCAGCCGGCGAAATATCGCGTCGCGACCGAGCATACGCGCTTCGCGATGCCCGAGACGGGGATCGGCCTGTTCCCCGACGTCGGAGGCGGCTGGTATCTGCCGCGCCTCGAAGGCCGCGTTGGCGCCTATCTGGCGCTCACCGGAGCACGGCTCGACGGCGCGGAGTGTTTGGCGCTCGGCCTCGCGACGCATTATGTGCCGTCCGAAAAGCTCGCCGAGGCGAAGGCGCGCATCGCGGTCGACCCCGACCGCATCGGCGGCATATTGGGCGAGCTGTCGGTCACCGCGCCGCCCGCCGGAATCACCCAGCATCTCGAACGGATCAACCGCCTGTTCGCGAGCGACACCTATGAGGATATCCTCGCCGCGCTCGAAGCCGACGGCGGCGAATGGGCCGAAAAGGAGCTCGCGACGCTCCACGGCAAATCGCCGCAGACGTGCAAGGTCGCGCTCCGCCAGCTCAAGGAAGGCGGCGAGATGCACGACTTCGCCGCGCAGATGACGCAGGAATATGCAATCGGCAGCCGCGTCCTTCAAATGCACGACTTCATCGAGGGCGTCCGCGCGCTGATCGTCGACAAGGACAATAGTCCCAAATGGGACCCGCCGACCGCCGAAGCCGTCACCGACGACTGGATCGACGCGATCTTCGCGCCGCTGCCCGAGAATGAGAAATGGACCCCGCTCACCTAAGTTCGTCACCCCGGACTTGATCCGGGGTCCACGCGCCCATGGATGCCGGATCAAGTCCGGCATGACGATAATCCGGAGATTGCTCGAATGACCTACGAAACCCTCCTCGTCGAAACACGCGGGGCCGTCACCTTGGTGACGCTCAACCGCCCGCAGGCGCTGAACGCACTCAACTCGGGCGTGCTCGACGACCTGATCGCGGCCTTCGCGGCGTTCGAAGCAGACCCCGGCCAGCGCTGCGCGGTGCTCACCGGATCGGGCGACAAGGCGTTCGCCGCGGGCGCCGACATCAAGGAAATGGCCGACAAGCCGGCGTCCGATTTCTACCTCGAAGACTTCTTCTCGAAATGGACGAGCGACTTTGTGAAGAAGGTCCGCAAGCCGTGGATCGCCGCGGTGAACGGCTTCGCGCTCGGCGGCGGCTGCGAACTTGCGATGATGGCCGACTTCATCATCGCGTCGGACAAGGCGAAATTCGGCCAGCCCGAAATCAAGCTCGGCGTCGCGCCGGGCATGGGCGGGTCGCAGCGGCTGACGCGCGCGATCGGCAAGGCGAAGGCGATGGAAATGTGCCTCACCGGCCGGATGATGGACGCCGCCGAAGCCGAACGCTCGGGCCTCGTCGCGCGCGTCGTCGAGCATGCGACGCTGGTCGACGAAGCGGTAAAGACCGCGACGGTGATCGCCGGCATGCCGCCGATGGCCGCGATGGTGAACAAAGACATGGTCAACGCCGCGTTCGAAACGACGCTCGATCAGGGGCTGATCTACGAACGCCGCCTGTTCCAGATCCTCGCCGCGACCGAGGACAAGGCCGAAGGCATGGCCGCCTTCATCGAAAAGCGCGATGGCGTGTGGAAGGGTCGCTGACATGAAAATCGCATTTATCGGGCTCGGCAATATGGGCGGCGGCATGGCCGCGAATCTGGCGAAGGCGGGGCATGAGGTGCGCGCGTTCGACCTCAGCGAAGACGCGCTGGCGCGAGCGGTCGAGGCGGGCTGTTTGCGCGCCGCATCGGCCGCCGAAGTCGTTGCGGGCGCCGAGGCTGTGGTGACGATGCTCCCCGCAGGCAAGCATGTCGCCTCGGTCTATGAAGCCGAGGTCTTTCCGAACGCGGCGGCGGGCACGTTGCTCCTCGATTGCTCGACGATCGACGTCGCGACCGCGCGCGCGAATATCGAAGCCGCGACCGCCAAGGGTCTCGTCGCGGTCGACGCGCCGGTGTCGGGCGGCATTGCCGCCGCCAACGCCGGCACGCTGGCCTTCATGGTCGGCGGCACCGACGAAGGCTTTGCGCGCGCCGAACCGATTCTCGCGAAAATGGGCAAGGCCGTGATCCACGCCGGCGACGCGGGGGCAGGGCAGGGCGCGAAGATCTGCAACAACATGCTCCTCGGCGCCTCGATGGTCGCGACGTGCGAAACGCTTGCGCTCGCGCAGAAGCTCGGGCTCGACCCGCAGAAATTCTTCGACATCGCGAGCGTGTCGTCGGGGCAATGCTGGTCGCTGACCTCTTACGCACCGCTCCCCGGCGTCGGGCCGACGACCCCCGCCGACAATGATTACAAGGGCGGGTTCGCCGCGGCGCTGATGCTCAAGGACCTGCGCCTCGCGATGGAGGCCGCGGCAAGCGTCGACGCCGATGTCCCGATGGGGGCGAAGGCGCGCGAACTCTATGAAGCCTTTGTCGAGGCCGACAAGGACGGCCGCGACTTTTCGGCGATCATCAAGACGCTACAGGGCTAACCGCTCCCCATTTCGTCATCCCGGACTTGATCCGGGATCCATTGGCGGCGGCGAAGTCATGGACCCCGGATCAAGTCCGGGGTGACGATAGCATGAAGATTATCCTGCGATCGGAATCGGATCGCGGCGACGGACACTCAGTAAAAGTCGGCGGTCTCGCCGCCATCGCGGCGTTCGGTCCGGTGCACCTGCGTCGGTGCCTTGCGCTCGCCGGTCCGGACCTCGATCCGGTCACCGGCCCGCCGCACCTCGGCAGGCGCCAATATCCGCGCGCGCGCCACGCCGATCGCGCTAACCTGCGGCGTCGCCACCGGGGCGGCCACCGGCACGCTGCCGGTCAGCAAAAGGACGGCGAGGGCGGACATGGCGTTCATGCTCTGCCCTAACGGCAGGTCTTGCCAGCGCTTTAACCCTGAATCGCAAGTTTCCGGTCGCACCTGCGGCGCCCACGGGGCAAAAGAAAGGCCGCCTGCCCCGCGGTGGGACAGACGGCCTTGTTTTCGTAAGCGGGGAAGGGCTTAGAAGCCCGCCTTCGCCTCCGCCTTTTCCTTGAGCAAAGGCGCGACCGCGAATCCATGTTTCTCGAGCGCGGCGACGATCTTGTCGGTGCCTTCCAGCCCCGCCCAGAACATCGGCCCGCCGCGATAGACCGGCCAGCCATAGCCATAGATCCACACGACATCGATGTCCGACGCGCGCTGCGCCTTGCCTTCGGACAGGATCAGTGCGCCTTCGTTGACCATCGGATAGAGGGTGCGCTCGATGATTTCCTGATCGCTGATCTCGCGCTTCGCCTTGTTCGACCGCTGGCGAAAATCCTCGATGATTTCGGCGACTTCGGCGCTGGGCGACGGATTGCGCTTTTCGTCATAATCGTAAAAGCCCTTGCCGGTCTTCTGCCCCCAGCGGCCGACCGCGGCGAGCGCGTCGCGGATGCTTTCGATGCGCGTCGGGTCGCGGTGCCAGCCGATGTCGACGCCCGCGAGGTCGCTCATCTGGAACGGCCCCATCGGCATGCCGAATTCGACATGGACCTTGTCGATCTGTTGCGGCGTCGCGCCTTCCATGAGCAGGTTCATCGCCTCGACCTGGCGCGGTTTCAGCATACGGTTGCCGATGAAGCCGTCGCACACGCCTGCGACCACCGCGACCTTGCCGATCTTCTTGCCGATCGCCATCGCGGTCGCCAGCGCATCGGGCGCGGTCTTGTCGCCCCGCACGACCTCGAGCAGCTTCATGACATTGGCGGGCGAGAAGAAGTGCATGCCGAGCACGTCGCCCGGACGGCTCGTCGCGGTCGCGATCTCGTCGACGTCGAGATAGCTGGTGTTCGACGCGAGGATCGCGCCGGGCTTGGCGATCTTGTCGAGCTTGCCGAAGATGTCCTTCTTGACGTCCATATTCTCATAGACGGCTTCGATGATCAGGTCGCAGTCGGCCAGATCGTCGAGATTGAGCGTCGGGGTCAATATGCCCATCATCGCCTCGACCTGCTCGGGCTTGAATCTCCCCTTCGCGGCCGATGCGTCGTAATTCTTGCGGATCACGCCGGTGCCGCGGTCGAGCGCTTCCTGCTGCATCTCGACGATCGTCACCGGGATGCCCTTCTGGAGGAAGTTCATGCTGATCCCGCCGCCCATCGTGCCGGCGCCGATCACGCCGACCTTCTTGATGTCGCGCAGCTGGGTGTCCTTGGGCAGGCCGTCGATCTTCGCGGCCTGACGCTCGGCGAAGAAGATGTGGCGCTGCGCCGCCGACTGGCTGCCGAACATCAGCTTCATGAACTGCTCGCGCTCGAACGCGAGACCTTCCTCGAAGGGCAGGCGCGTCGCCGCCTCGACGCAGGCGAGGTTGGCGTAAGGCGCTTCGAAACCGCGCCAGCGCTTGGCGTTCGCGGTCTTGAGCTGTTCGATTACCGCGACGTCGCCGAACACCGGGCGCTCGCGCGTCGGGCGCGGGCCGTCGGCGATCTTTGCGCGTGCAAAGGCGATCGCGTCGGGGGCAAGGCTGTCTTCGCCCGCCAGCTCGTCGACGAGGCCGAGCTCCTTGGCTTTCGCGGCGGGCAACGGATCGCCGGTCGAGGTCATCGTCGCCGCGGCTTCGACCCCGACGACGCGCGGCAGGCGCTGCGTGCCGCCCGCGCCGGGGAGCAGGCCGAGCTTCACTTCGGGCACGCCGAGCTTCGCCGAGGGCACCGCGATCCGGTAATGACAGACGAGCGCGGTTTCGAGACCGCCGCCGAGCGCGGTGCCGTGAATCGCGGCGACAACCGGCTTCGATGCCGCTTCGATGCTGTTGAGCACCGCATTGAAATCGGGGCCGCGCGGCGGCTTGCCGAACTCGCTGATGTCGGCGCCCGCGATGAAGGTTGCACCGGCGCAGCGCAGCACGATCGCCTTGACGCTATCGTCGCCAAGCGCGGCGGCGAAATGATCCTCGAGCCCCTGACGGACGTGCCAGCTCAGCGCGTTCACGGGCGGGTTGTTGACGATGATGACGGCGATTTCGCCATCCTTTTCCAGCGTGACGCTGACGGGGGTTTCTTCGGACATGGGAGACTCCTTCAATCTGGAACCCGTTCGCGCGGGGCGAACGGAAAGGGGTGTTGCATCTTCAATCGTCGATCGCGGCGTGGACAAAGGTCTTGACCTCGCGCCGCACGGGGTAGGTGGAGGAGGGCATGAGCTGGGTCATGAAGACCATGCAGATCTGTTCGACCGGATCGACGAAGAAGCCGGTCGAGAACATGCCGCCCCAGTAAAAATCGCCGACCGATCCGGGGGTCATCGTCTGCGCGGGGCTTTCGTTCACCGCGAAGCCAAGACCGAAGCCGATGCCGGCATTTTCGGCCTCGCTGAAGATGCCGACGCTATGCTGCGTCAAATCGCCGCCGCCGGGCAAATGGTTCGACGTCATCAGCTCCAATGTCTTGCGGCTGATGATCCGCACATCGCCGAGCTTGCCGCCGCCGAGCAGCATCAGGCAGAAACGGTGATAATCGTCGATCGTCGAAGCAAGCCCGCCGCCGCCCGAATGAAAGCTGCGATCCTTCGCCCAGCGGCTCTTCGCGCCACCGTCGAAATCCTGCATCTTGTCCTTGGGGTGGAAGGCATAGGCGTCGGCCAGCCGGTGCTGCTGGTCGGCGGGCACCTTGAACCCCGTATCGACCATGCCGAGCGGGCCAAAGATGCGCTCCTGCAAAACCTGCGCGAACGGCTTGCCCTCGATGCGCTCGATCACCGCGCCGAGCACGTCGGTCGCCATCGAATAATTCCAGTGCGCGCCGGGGTCGAATTGCAGCGGGATCTTCGCCAGATCGGCGATGAAGCTGTCCATCGTATAATCGGCGTCGAAATCGTCGATCTTTGCCTTGCGGTACGCGGCATCGACCGGCGTGCGTTCCTGAAAGCCATAGGTCAGCCCCGCGGTGTGGCGCAGCAGGTCGACCATGCGGATCGGCTGTGCCGGCGGCCGCGTCAGGAAGGGGACGTTGCCGCCGCCCGCGACGAACACGCCGGTGTCCTTGAACTCGGGGCAAAATTTGACGAGCGGGTCGGATAGCGCGGCCTTGCCTTCCTCGACGAGCATCATGAAGGCGATGCTCGTGATCGGCTTGGTCATGCTCGCGATGCGGAAGATCGCATCCTCTTTCAGCGCCTCGCCCGGGCGCGCCTCGCCGATGCACGACAAATGCGCGATCTCGCCGCGCCGCGATACGAGCGTCGCCGCGTGCGGCAGGCGGCCGGTGTCGACATATTTGGCGGCGAGAAAGGCGGGAATGCGGTCGAGCCGCGCGGTGTCGAATCCGTGGGTCATGATGATCGATCTATCAGTGCGAGGTCTGGCCGAGCAACTGGCGCGTCACCGGATGCGAACTGGTCAGCCCGCCGTCGACCGCGATCGCCTGTCCATTGACATAGCTCGCCTGATCGCTCGCGAGGAACAGCGCGACATTGGCGAGTTCCTCGGGCTGCGCCGCGCGGCGGAGCGGGTTCAATTGGCCGAGCTTGTGCGTCACTTCCTTGGCCTTGGCATAATCGAAGGTCGGCTTGGTCATTCCCGTTTCGGTGAGGCCGGGGCACACCGCGTTGACGCGCACGCCGCTCGTCGAGAGCTGCTGCGCCGCGACCTTAGCGAGGTTGATCACCCCCGCCTTCGACGCCGAATAGGCACCCGGACCCGCGCCCGAATTGAGCCCCGCGACGCTCGCGGTCAGTACGATCGCGCCGCCGCGCCCCTGATCGACCATCGCCTTCCCTGCATGCTTCACCATCAGCGCAGGGCCGATCAGATTGACGCGCAAAGTCTCGGCCCACGCATCGGGATCGAAGTCGAAAATGCCGCCCATGTCGCCGATGATCCCGGCGTTGGCGAAGGCGACGTCGAGCGCGCCATAGGTGTCCTTGGCGGTCGCCACGAGCGAGGCGACATCGGCCTCGACGCCCGCATCGATCTCGAGCGCGACAGCTTCGCCGCCGGCATCCTTCACCAGCTTGGCGGTCTCGTGCACCGCTTCGGTCTTGTCGCCGATGACGAGCTTCGCACCCTCGGCGGCGAAGCGCAGCGCGCTTGCGCGGCCGATGCCGCTGCCGGCCCCCGTGATGATCGCAACCTTGCCGTCCAACGCGCCCATCATGCGCCTCCCGAAATCGTGGCCCCGCCATCGCACACGATGGTCTGGCCGGTGGTGAATGCTCCCGCCTTGCTGGCGAGGAAGACCGCGGCGCCCGCGATCTCGTGCGGTTCGCCGATCCGCTTCAGCGTCGAGGCGGCGGTCGATCGTTTGAGATTTTCCTCATTTTCCCAGAGCGCGCGCGCCATATCGGTGCGCACCAGCCCCGGGGCGATGCAGTTGACGCGCACGCCGCGCGGCCCGAATTCGACCGCGAAATTGCGCGCGACCTGCATGTCGGCGGCTTTCGAAATGCCGTAGGCGCCGATGATCGGCGATCCCTTCAGCCCGCCGATCGAGCTGATGATTATGATCGATCCGTCTCCGCGTTCGAGCATCTCGGGTGCGACCATCGAAATCAGCCAGTGGTTGGACAATATATTGTTATCCATGATCTTGCGGAACTGGTCGTCGCTGATCCCGAGCCCGGGGCCATAATAAGGGTTCGATGCGGCGTTGCAGACCAGCGTGGTGATCTTGCCGAAGGCGCGGCGCGTTTCGGCGACCAATATCTCCAGCTCTTCCTTCGACGAGATGTTCGCGCGCACCGCGATCGCGGTGCCGTCGCCGAAGCGCGCGTTGATCTCGGCCGCGGTCTCCTCGCAGGCGTCGGCCTTGCGGCTCGAAATCACGACCTTCGCACCCTGTTCGGCCATCGCTTCCGCCGTGGCTTTCCCGATGCCGCGCGACGATCCGGTGATCAGCGCGACCTGCCCGGTCATGTCGAACAGGCTCATGCGCCGGCCTTCTTTGCAAAGTCCCACGCCTTTTCGGCGAGCGGACGGACGCGTTCGGACATGTCCTTCGCGTGCTGCGACGAGGCGGTGCCCTCGATTACGCGCTTCTTGATCCCCTGGATGATCCCCGCGAGGCGGAAGAAATTATAGGCGAAATACCAGTTCATGTCGGGCACGCCGTCGCGCCCCGTGGCGGCGCAATAGCGCTCGACCATCTCGTCGAGTTCGGGGATGCCGAGCGCCGCGCGGTCGAGGTCCATCACCCCCGAACGCCCGCCATTTTCGGTGACCCACGCCATCGCGACATAGGTGAAATCGGCGAGCGGATCGCCCAAGGTCGACAGTTCCCAGTCGAGCACCGCGAGTACCTCGGGCCGATCCTTGGCGTAGATCATATTGTCGATGCGGTAATCGCCGTGGACGACGCTGGTGCGCGTCTGTTCGGGCAAGGTCGCGGGCAACCACGCGATCAGCTGCTCCATCTCGTCCATCGTCTCGGTTTCGGACAGCCGGTATTGCTTGGTCCAGCGATCGACCTGGCGCCCGAAATAATTGCCGGGCTTGCCGAAATCGGACAGCCCCGCGGCCTCGACATCGACGCTGTGCAGCGCCGCGAGCGTGTCGATCATCGCTTCATAGGTGGCGCGGCGATTTTCCGGCGTCGACCCCGGCATCGCGCCGTCCCAGATCGTGTGTCCGTCGACCATCCCCATCACATAGAACCAGCTGCCAACCACCGTGTCATCGGTGCAGAGGCCATATTGGCGCGCGACCGGGAAGCCCATCTTATGGAGCCCCGCCTGCACCTTATACTCGCGGTCGACCGCATGCGCCGACGGCAGCAGCGGGCCAAAGGGTTTGCGTCGCAGCACATAATTGCCCGACGGCGCGCTGATCTTGTACGTCGGGTTCGACTGGCCGCCCGCGAATTTGCCCTGCGTCAGCGGACCTTCGAAGCCTTCGACATTCGCTTCCATCCACGCGGTCAGCTTCGCCTCGTCGAGCACATCGGCGCCCTCGGGCGCGACGGTGCCGCTGAAGGCCTTTTGTGCGTCGAGCGTCATTGATCGAATACGATCACCGACCGTGCGGCGTCGCCTTTCCTCATCTTGTCGAAGCCCTCGTTGACCCTGGCGAGCGGGATCGTCTCGGCGACGATGCTGTCGAGGTCGAGCAGGCCGCGGAGATAGAAGTCGACGAGGCGCGGGATGTCGACGGGGAAGCGGTTGCCGCCCATGATCGCGCCCTGCAATTTCTTGCCCGAGAGCAGGTCCATCGCCGAGAGGCCGACCTTTTCGTTCAGCGGCATCATGCCGAGGATCGTCGCGGTGCCGCCGCGGCGCAGCGACGCGACCGCAAGGCTCGCCGAGGCCGGACGCCCCACGGCTTCGATCGCATGGTCGACGCCCCCCTTGGTCAGCTCGACGATCTGCTTCGCTGCATCGTCGGCGAGCGCGTCCACCACATCGGTCGCGCCGAGCTTCACCGCCAGCGCGCGCTTTTCGGGAACCGGGTCGGCGGCGATGATGCGTCCCGCGCCGGCAATCTTCGCGGCGTTGATCGTTGCCAAGCCGACGCCGCCGCAGCCGACGACCGCGACGGTCTCGCCCGGCGTCACCTTGCACGCGTTGAAGATCGTGCCTGCGCCCGTCGTCACCGCGCAGCCGATGACGGCGGCGCGGTCGAGCGGCATCGCGGGGTCGATCGCGACGCACGCATGTTCGTGGACGAGCATCGTTTCGGCAAAGGCCGACAGGTTGAGCATCTGGTTGACGATGCTGCCGTCGGGACGCGTGATCCGCGGCGGCTGTCCGACGGCGCGGCGCGTATCGCCGCCCATGCACAGCGACATGCGGCCCGACACACAGAACTCGCAGTGGCCGCAGAAAGCCGACAGGCAGGTGACGACCGCGTCGCCGACCTTCACCGTGCGCACTTCGCTGCCGACCGCCTCGACGATGCCCGCGGCTTCGTGGCCGGGGATCGCGGGGAGGGGGTGCGGATAGGCGCCGTCGATGAAATGCAGGTCCGAATGGCAGAGCCCGCACGCGGCGGTGCGGATGCGCACCTCGTGCGGGCCGCAGTCGGCAATCTGTACCGTCTCGATCGACAGCGGCTTGCCCGGTTCGATCAGAATCGCGGCTTTGGTCACAATATCTCTCCGAATGCTGCTTTTAACGCGAAACGCCGACATCGCCCGACGAGAAGCCCGGCTCGCTCGCTTCGCTATGCTTGGCGAATTCGATCCGCGCGATCGCGCGTTCGTGGACTTCGTCGGGACCGTCGGCGAGGCGGAGCGTACGCTGATGCGCATAGGCTTTGGCGAGCCCGAAATCCTCCGACACACCGCCGCCGCCATGCGCCTGGATCGCGTCGTCGATGATCTTCAGCGCCATGTTCGGCGCCTGCACCTTGATCATCGCGATTTCGGCCGCGGCCGACTTGTTGCCGACCTTGTCCATCATGTCGGCGGCCTTCAGGCAGAGCAGGCGCGTCATTTCGATATCGATGCGCGCGCGGGCGAGGCGATGTTCCCAGATGCTGTATTCGGCGACCTTGCGGCCAAAGGCGACGCGCGACTGCAGCCGCTTCGCCATCTTCGCGATCGCTTCTTCCGCCACGCCGATCGTGCGCATGCAGTGATGGATGCGCCCCGGGCCAAGGCGCCCCTGCGCGATCTCAAAGCCGCGGCCTTCGCCGAGCAGCATCGCCTCTTCGGCGTTGACGCGCACGTCTTTCAGCTCGATTTCCATATGGCCGTGCGGCGCGTCGTCATAACCGAAGACGGGCAGGTGGCGCAGGATGTTCACGCCCGGCGCATTCAGCGGCATCAGCACCATCGACTGCTGCGCGTGGCGCTTCGCGGCAAAGTCGGTCTTGCCCATCACGATCGCGACCTCGCAGCGCGGATCGCCCGCACCCGACGACCACCATTTGGTGCCGTTGATCACATAATCGTCGCCATCGCGCTCGATGCGCGTTTCAATGTTCGTCGCGTCGGACGAGGCGACGCGCGGCTCGGTCATCAGGAAGGCCGAACGGATCTGCCCGTTCATCAGCCGGCCGAGATATTTATCCTTCTGCGCGCGCGTGCCGTACCGGTGGAACACCTCCATATTGCCCGTGTCGGGCGCCGAGCAGTTGAACACTTCGCTCGCGAAACCGACGCGCCCCATTTCCTCGGCGCACAGCGCATATTCGAGGTTGGAGAGGCCGGGGCCTTCGAATTCGAACGTCTCGTCGACATGATGGTGCGCGGCCGACTTGGGCGGCATGAACAGGTTCCAGATGCCGGCTTCTTTCGCTTCGGCCTTCAGATCCTCGACGATCTGGATGACTTTCCAGCGGTCGCCGGCCTTGTCCTGTTCGTTATAGGTCGGGACCGCGGGGCGAACCTTGCGTTCGATGAAATCGCGTACCCGGTCGCGCCAATAGACCTGCCGGTCGGTGAGATCGAAGTCCATCTGCGCGTCCTTTCCCTTTACGTTCACGTAAACCTTTGGACCGATTCGTCGGCCTTGCCAAGTCCCGCGGCCCTAAAATTACATCATTCCGCCGCTTGGCGACATGATCGTTACGGATGCGCCCCCGTGGCATCGGGTTCGCCGCGTGCGACGTCGCCCAGCAGCGCCAGCCGCGCCTCGTGATCGGCGCGCGAGATCGGGAATTTGCGCATCACGATCAGCCCCAGCGTGCCGATGACCAGCACCGCGAGCGCATAGCCGAGCGCCAAATTGCCGAGCACATCGCTGCCCACCTCGCCCGGCTTGGCATTCGCCGGAAAGGCCGCGAACGACAGGATCAGCCCCGCAGCGAAGATGCCGATGCCGATCGCGCATTTCTGCATGAAGAAATAGCCCGCGAAGAACAGGCCTTCGGAGCGCCGCCCGGTCTCGCTCTGCGACGCCTCGACGACGTCGGCCATCATCGACGACGACAGGATCATCAGGATGATCGAGAAGCTGTTGGAGACGAACACGAGCGCGAACATCGCCGCGACGCTCGGCTTGCCCGGCAGGCCGGGGAAAAACCCCTGGATCCACGCGAAATAGATGCCGCTGTTGACGAGCAGCGAGATCGCGCCCGCGAATATTGCGCCGTCGCGTTTGCCAAGCCGCGCCGACACGGGGGTGACGAATAGGAAGGCCGCGATCATCGAGCCGAACAGCAGAAAGACATAAGCGACCATCTCGCCCTGCGTGAACTGCCAGAAGTAGCCGAGCAGGTAATTGTTCATCGAAAAGGTGATGCCCTGGTTGATGAAACCGAACAGCGCGGCGAAGATCAGCCACAGGAAGGCGCGGTTCGACAGCGTGTCGCGCATCTCGCCGAGGATCTGGCGCAGCGTCGTCGCGGGTTTCGCATCATCGAGATTCGACACCGCGATGCGGTTGTGCTGCCCCGCGGCGGAGGTCAGGACCGCGCCCGCCATCAGCAGCGCGCCGCTCAGCGCATAAGGGAAATAGCCATCGGGATCGACGAGCCCCTTTGCGCCGCCGAAAAACACGCCATAGGCGAGCAGCAGGATGAGCAGGCCGCCGCCCCAGCCGAAGAGGAAGCGATAGCGCATGACGACGGTGCGCTCGTCATAGTCGCCGGTGAGTTCGGGCACGATCGCGACCGACGGCACTTCGCACATCGACACGAGCGAGCGGACGACGATCGCAAAGCCGATCAGCCACGCCACGGTCATAGCGTTGCTCATTTCGGGTGGGTGCCACAGCAGCATCCACATGATCGCGAGCGGGATCGGCGCGCCATAAAGCCACGGCAGGCGCCGCCCCCAGCGGCTGCGCGTGCGGTCGGTGAGTTCGCCGATGATCGGATCGACGAACGCGTCGGCGATCAGCGCGACCATGATCGCGGCACCGACGACGCCGGGGTCGAGCCCGATCACCTGATTGTAGAACAGCAGGAGGAAGGTCGAAAAGCCGTTGTCCTTGACGCCATAGGCGATGCTGCCCAGCCCGTGCATGACCTTCAGCCGGACCGGCAGGTGCGTGGCTTTCGGCGCGGCGATCGCCGCGTTCACGCCGGCGCCCCGGCCTTCGCCGCATCCTCCATCGCGACGAGCGCGTCGAACAGCCCGGGGGCTTCGGGGTCCCACGCATGGCGCTGGCCGATCGTCAGCCCGCCGTCGACCAGCATATGCGTGCCGGTCATGAAGCTCGACTCCTCGCTCGCGAGGTAAGCAACGGCGTTGGCGATATCCTCGGGCTGGCCGCCGCGCGCGACGGGCTGCGCGGCCTCGCTCATCCCCGCGATGATCGCCTTCGCCTGATCCTTATGCTCATCGGGCACGTCGAGCGACGAGGTGAAGATATTGGTGTTGATGAAGCCCGGGCAGATCGCGTTGACGCGAATGCCGTAGCGCGCGAGGTCGGTCGCCGCGACCTTGGAGAGATGCAGCACGCCCGCCTTCGCGACCGCATAGGCGATCGGCGAATAGCCCGCGCCCAATGCCGCGACGCTCGCCGTGTTGACGATTGACGCCCCCTTGCGCCCCTTCATATGCGGCGCGGCGTAACGGATTCCCATCGCGACCGATTTCAGCACCAGATCCATCGTCAGGTCCCAGCCCTCGGGGCTGATCTCGTCGATCGGCGCGCGGTCGCCCGCGGCGGCGGCGTTGTTGAAGACGATGTCGATGCCCCCGGCTTTCGCCGCGGCTTTATTCATCAACGCCTCGATGTCCGATGGCTTGGTGACGTCGCAGCGGACGAAGTCGATCTTGCCGTTCGACTGCTCGGCGAGCGCGCGTCCACCCGCCTCGTCGATGTCGGCGGCGAAGACGTGCGCGCCCTCGCCCGCGAGTTTCAAAACCGCTGCCTTGCCGATGCCCGACGCCGCTCCGGTGACGACGGCTATCTTGCCTGCGAATCGCATTGACCCATTCTCCCGTTTTCTTTTGCCACTTAGCTTAGGCGCCAAAGGTGACGCGTCAACGCCGGTCAAACCGACGCTACGGCGCCGTAAGGGCAGGCTCGTTTCTCCAAGTTGACGCTTGCGTAAACTAGCGAAGCGGACGTAGATTTGGCCGCAGAAGAGGAGCCAAAAGGATGAGCGAACTGGACGCTTTCCGCGCCGAGGTGCGGGACTGGCTGGAGGCGAACTGCCCCGCTGAAATGCGCGAGCCCGTGCGTGACGAAGGCGACGTCTGCTGGGGCGGCCGCAATTGGGTGTTCAAGAACGACGCCCAGAAGGCGTGGCTCGATGCGTGCGTCGCGAAGGGCTACACCGTCCCCGACTGGCCCAGGCCCTATGGCGGCGCCGGGCTGACTCCCGAGCAGACCAAGGTCCTCAAACAGGAAATGAAGCGCATCCACGCGCGCTCGCCGCTCGACAGCTTCGGCATCTGGATGCTCGGCCCCGCGCTGCTGCAATTCGGCACCGAGGAGCAGAAGGTCCAGTATCTGAACCCGATCGCGCGCGGCGAAATCCGCTGGTGCCAGGGCTATTCGGAGCCCGGCTCGGGCAGCGACCTCGTCAGCTTGCAGACTTTTGGCGAAGACAAGGGCGACCATTGGGTCGTCAACGGCTCGAAGATCTGGACCAGCTACGCCGACAAGGCCGACTGGATCTTCTGCCTCGTCCGCACCGACAAGGCGAACAAATATCAGGGCATCACCTTCATGCTCTTCGACATGGCGAGCAAGGGCGTCACGACCAAGCCGATCCTGCTCATCAGCGGCAACTCGCCCTTCTGCGAAACCTTCTTCGACGATGTCGAAGTGCCGAAGACGCAGTTCATCGGTGAAATCAACCGCGGCTGGGACGTCGCCAAATATCTGCTCGGCCACGAACGCGAGATGATCTCGGGCGGCGGCGCGGGCGGCGACATGGTCAGCATCGGCGGCGCCTTTGCCAAGGCGTTCGGCAAGAATGCCGCGGGCGAACTCGACGACCCGATCCTGCGCGCCGAAATGGCGGCGTTCGACGTCGATGTCTTTGCCTATCGCGCGATGGGCGAGCGCTTCATGGACATGTGGAAGACCGGCCGCGCGCATCCCGCATCGTCGAACATGATGAAATATGTCGGCACCGAGCTCAACAAGCGCCGCCACGAACTCGTCATGTCGGGCGGCGGCAGCGAAGCGCTCGAATGGGACAGCGAAGAGACCAAGGGCGGCGCGCGCGCGCGCGGCTGGCTACGCACCAAGGCCAATTCGATCGAAGGCGGGACGAGCGAAGTCATGCTCAACGTCATCGCCAAGCGGATATTGGATTTGCCGGGGGCTTAACAACGCGTCGCCCCAGCGAAAGCTGGGGCCGCTATCGGAATAGGGCGGTGCACGCCGCCAACGATCCCAGCTTTCGCTGGGATGGCGAAAAGAGATTGGGACAGATATGCCGCTCTATCACAATGACGACCAGGCGATGCTCAAGGACAGCGTCGCCCCCTTCGTCGCCGAACAGGCGCCCGTGTCGCACCTCCGCAGCCTCCGCGACAGCGCCGACGCCACCGGCTTCTCGCGCGACCTCTGGACGCAGTTCACCGAAATGGGGCTGCCCGGCATGCTCGTTCCCGAGGCGCATGGCGGGCTCGGCATGGGGCATATGGAGGCGGGCATCGTGCTCGAGGAAATCGGCCGCAACCTGACCCCGTCGCCCTTCCTGTCGACCAGCGTCGGCGCGGTCGCCGCGCTCGCCAAAGTGGGCGGCACGCAGGCGGGCCGCTGGCTCCCCGCGATCGCATCTGGCGAGGCAATTATCGCGCTCGCGATCGACGAGGGCGCGAAGCATCGCCCCGACCGCATCGCGACCACCGCGACGCGCGCGGGCAACGGCTTTCGGCTCGACGGCAAGAAAAGCTTCGTGCTCCACGGCCATGTCGCCGACATGAGCATCGTCGCGGCGAAGACCGACGGCGGCATCACGCTGTTCGCGGTGCCGAAGGATGCGAAGGGCGTCACCGCCGACCCGCGCCGCCTCGTCGACAGCAGCTTGGCCAGCCACGTCACCCTCGACGGGGTCGAGGTCGACGCCGACGCGGTGATCGGTGAGGTCGATGCGGGCGGTGAAATCCTCGACGGGCTGCTCGCCGCCACCCGCACCGGCGCCGCCGCCGAAATGGTCGGCGTCGGGCAGGGTGCGATGGACATGACGGTGAATTACCTCAAGGAACGCAAGCAGTTCGGCAAGCTGATCGGCGAGTTCCAGGGCCTCCAGCACCGCGCCGCGCATCTCTATGGCGAGATGGAAGTCGCGCGCGCCACCGTGATGAAGGCGCAGCAGCTGCTCGACGAAGGCAGCGAGGGCGCGAGGCTGATGGTCTCGGTCGCCAAGGCGAAGGCCGGCCGCGCCGCGAACCTCGCGGTGCGCGAGGGCGTCCAGATGCACGGCGGCATCGGCATGACCGACGAATATGACATCGGCCTCTATATGAAACGCGACCGCGCCTTGGCGGAGTATATGGGCGATGTGCATTATCACATCGATCAGGTTGCGCGGATGAACGGCTACTAATCTCACCCCTCCCGCTTGCGGGAGGGGCAGCGAGCCCCGGATCAAGTCCGGGGCGCAGCGGGGAGGGCATTGAGCCCGACATGCCCCACCCCAACCCTCCCCTGAAGGGGAGGGAGAAAAAGGATTGGACTATGAATCTTCAGGATATGTTCGGCCTCGACGGCCGCATCGCGCTCGTCACCGGCGGCTCGCGCGGCATCGGCAAGATGATCGTCGAGGGCTATCTCGCCGCGGGCGCGGCGCGCGTCTACATCTCGGCGCGCAAGAGCGCGCAGATCGAGGAGGCCGTCGCCGATTTCGAAACGCGCTATCCGGGCAAGGTCATCGGCCTGCCCGTCGACCTGTCGACCGTCGAAGGTTGCCGCGCGCTCGCGTCGGAGCTCGAAGCGCGCGAAGAGCGCCTCGACATCCTCGTCAACAACGCCGGCGCCGCTTGGGGCGAACCGTTCGAGGGTTTCCCCGAGGCGGGCTGGGACAAGGTGATGGACATCAACGTCAAATCGCCCTTCTTCCTGACGCAGGCGCTCCACGGGCTGCTCAAGGGCGGCGGCACCGCCGAACGTCCGGCGAAGGTCATCAACATCGGCTCGATCGACGGCCAGCGTTTGAACCCGTGGGAAACCTACAGCTATCACGCGTCGAAGGCGGCGATCCTCTACCTCACGAAGCGGCTCGCGGCGCGGCTGGTGCAGGATCATATCCTCGTCACCGCGATCGCGCCCGGCGCTTTTCAGTCGGACATGAACAAGGCGGCGCGCGACCATGGCGACGCGGTGGCGAAGAGCATCCCCGTGAAGCGCATCGGCGTGCCCGAGGATATGGCGGGCGCCGCGATCTTCCTCGCGTCGAAGGCGGGCGACTATGTCGTCGGCGACACGATCACCGTCGACGGCGGGCTGGTCCACGGCGACGTGCGGACGAGCATCGACGCCTAACGCCCTATCTTTCATCGTCCTGCCGGACTTGATCCGGCATTCCGCTTTGCAACGTCGAATGGCGGGACCCCGGATCAAGTCCGGGGTGACGAAAGAGGAATTTGACTCGGCTGTCTCCAAGGTGTATTATGTAACTAATGCACCAAGGAGATAGTCCATGCGTCTCGCGTTCCTGATCCCCCCGATGATGCTCCTCGCCGCCTGCGGTTCGGAAGAGAAAAAGGCCGGTGAGGGCACCGAAGTCTCGATCAACGCCGGCGACGAGCATGGCGGGGTGCAGATCAAGACCGGCAAGGACGGCGGCAATATCAAGATCGGCGGCGATGGCGCCGCGATCGACATCGACATCCCCGATTTCGTCGACCTCGATATCGAGAGCGATTTCGATATCGACGGGGTGAAGCTCTATCCGGGGAGCAAGGTCACCAAGGTCGACGTCGACGCGAACGACAAGAGCGGCGCCGACAAGGCGACGGTCAAACTCGGCTTCACCTCGCCCGCGGCGCCGACGAAGGCGGCCGACTGGATGGCCGCCGAGTTCGCCAAAAAGGGCGTCAAGATCACGCGCAGCGGCGACGCGCTCGCGGGCAAGGACAAGGACGGCGCCGATTTCCGCATCAACTTCGTCCCCGACGGCGCGAACGCCAGGGGCGAGGTGGTGATCGTCAAGAGCTGACCTTACACCGTCGCCCCAGCGAAAGCTGGGGCCGCTGGCGATTGGAAGTAACGAGAGCGGTCCCGGCTTTCGCTGGGATGACGATCAGCCGCTATTCCGAAGCGCCGTCGCGATCGCGTTGATCGTCAGCTGGATGCCCTCGGCGATGCGCGGATCGGTCTCGCCGGCGCGGTGGCGCTTCATCAGCTCGATCTGCAGCAAATTCAGCGGCTCGATATAGGGCAGGCGCAGCCGGATCGACGCTTCGAGCGCCGGATTCTTCTCGAGCAGCCGCGTCTGGCCGGTGATGTCGAGGAGCCCGTCATGCGCGCGGTTCCATCCGCCCTGGATGCGGCCAAAGATCGCGTCATGCCCGTCGATTCCCGCCGCCAGCTCGGCGTAGCGCGCCGCGATCCCCATGTCCGATTTGGCGAGCACCATCTCCATATTGCCGAGCAGCGCTGCGAAAAAGGGCCAGCCCGCCGCCATGTCCGCCAGCAGCGCCTTGTCCTCGAACGCCGCAAACCCCTCGCCGGTGCCGTACCAGCCGGGCAGCATCGCGCGCGACTGCGCCCAGCTGAACACCCACGGGATCGCGCGAAGATCCTCGATCGCGCTCGACTTGGTGCGGCTCGACGGCCGCGACCCGATCTTCAGCGTCGCGATCTCGGCGATCGGCGTCATCGCGCGGAAGAAATCCTTGAACGCCGGCGTATCGTAAACGAGCCCGCGATAGGCCGCAAAGGCACCGTCCGACAGCTGGTCCATCGCCGCGGTAAAGCGCGCGGCATCCTTGTCGCTCAGCGCCTCGGGCTCGAGGCTCGCGAGCAGGCTCGCCGACACCATCGCCTCGAGGTTCGTCGCCGCGCTCGCCGCCGTCCCATATTTCGCCGCGATCACCTCGCCCTGTTCGGTGATGCGGATGCGCCCCTGCACCGTGCCCGCGGGTTGCGCGCGGATCGCGGCAAAGGCGCTGCCGCCGCCGCGCCCGACCGCGCCGCCGCGGCCGTGGAACAATTGCATCGCGGTGTCGGCCTCCTCGAACACCGGGGTCAGCGCCTGCGACGCCTGGTGCAGTCCCCAGGTCGAGGTCAGATAACCGCCGTCCTTGTTCGAATCCGAATAGCCGATCATCACTTCCTGATGCCCGCGCTGGCCGATCTGCGGGCCGATTTCGGGCATCGCGAAATAACGCGCCATGATCGCGGGGGCGCGGCCCAAGTCGTCGATCGTCTCGAACAGCGGCACGACCATCAGGTTCGACTGGCCCGCGTCGCCGCCGCTCCGCCACAGTCCGGCTTCGCGCGCGAGGACATGGACTTCGAGCAGGTCGGACAGCTCCTGCGCCATGCTGATGATCCACTGGCAGATCGCGTCATTGCCCAGCCGTTTGCGCACATCGGCGGCGGCATGGACGATCGCGAGTTCGCCCGCGGTCTCGTCGCTCCACTGGTGCCACGGCGCCGCGAGCGGCCGGTCGCTTTGTAGCTCGGCGGTGAGCAGCGCGACGCGTTCCTCTTCGCCCAGCGCCAGATAATCAGGACAAACGCCCGACACGCTGAGCAACTCGGCGAGCACGCGTTCGTGCACCGCGCTGTTCTGGCGCATGTCGAGCGTCGCGAGGTGGAATCCGAACACTTCGACCGCGCGGATCAGCCGCCCCAACGCGCCGATGCCGCCGAACTGGCCCTGGCTGTTCGCCGACAGGCCGTTGGCGATGGTGACGAGGTCGCGGCGAAGCGACGCCGGGGTGGAATAGGGGGCGCCGCTGAGTGCTGAAGGGCGCGGCGGCGCGCGCCCGACGATCTGCGTGTAGGTCGCGCACAGCCGCGCATAAATCCCCGACAGCGCGCGGCGATAGGGTTCGTCGCGGCGGCTCGGCGCGGCGTCGCCGCTCGCCTCGGCCAGCGCTTCGACCGCCTCGGGAACCACGGCGAGGCTCGCCGACACCGACAGCTCGGCGCCGAGGTGGTGGACCGCGTCGATATAATGGCCGAGCACCGCGGCGGCGTTGCGTGCCGTCGCCATGTGCATCGTTTCGGCGGTGACGAAGGGGTTGCCGTCGCGGTCGCCGCCGATCCAGCTGCCGACGCGCAGGAAGCTCGCGGGGCGCTGCCCCAGCTCGGCTTCCCAGCGCGCATAGAGCTTGGGCACCACGGGCAGGAAGACGTCGCGCAAATAGGTCAGCGCATTGTCGATCTCGTCGGCGACGAACAATTTTTCGGTGCGCAGCGGGCGCGTCTGCCACAACAGCACGATCTGCCGCCGGATCGCATCCTCGACGACATCGCCCTCGGGGGTCTCGTCGGCCCCAGCGTCGCGCAGCAGCATCAGCTCGGCGATGCGGTTCTTGTGGTCCAGCACCGACTTGCGCCGCACCTCGGTCGGGTGCGCGGTCAGCACCGGCGCGACGAGCGAGGCGCTCAGCAGCGCCGCGATTGCATCGCCGTCGATCCCGTCCGCGCGCAGCTTTTCGATTGCGGCGGCGACCGTCGCCTCGGGCTCGGCCGCAACCCCCTGCCGGTCCTCGGCGAGGTTCGCGAGCATCGAAAACAGCATGAAGCCGCGCACAAAGGCGATCGTATCGTCGAGGCTCAGCGCATCGAGCCCCGGGTCGATCGCCTCGGCCCCCGCGATCCCGCGGTGCCGGTCGACGCTCGACGAGCGGATATATTCGGTCTGGCGGAACAATTTGTCGCCGCCATAAGCGCGGATGACGTCACCGAGGATCCGCCCCAAATAGCGGATGTCGGGGTTTTGCGAGATCTGGATAGGCGGGCCCATGCGCCGGATTGCTGCACCTGCGAAGGCGCAGCGTCAAGCGGCGCATAGCTATGCGCGCGCCAGATCTATGCGCCTTCGCGGGCCGGTTCGCCTATATCTATCCCGAAACGCGCCCTTCGAGTAACACTATTGCGCGTTCTCCATGGCTCGTGGAGCAACAGGCGTTAGGCAAAGGTCTCGTAGACGTCGTCCGAAAATCCCTCGCCTCGTTTTAGCGCGATGGCTCCGCGCACTCCGCCGACCATCGCGCCGAGTAGAACCGCGCCAACGATCCATGAGGTGGGCGTTCCATTCAGGATCGTGCTGAGAAAATATAATAATGTGGCAAGAATTCCGACGATAATCCCGCGGCCCTGGCGAAGCAGCGCCGCTGCGACGAACATCAGGACGATGTGAGCTACCGCTATCAGGATCATCGGGTTCGCGTCGCCAATGAGCCGCACAAGATTGTCGGTGCCCACGGAAAACCACAGCCTCAAAACACTGAGTGTCGCGACGATGGTCAGTGCCGTTGATGCAGTCTGGGCTGCACTGAGCGCCCCCGCGCGTGTCGTCAGGTCGGGCGACCACAGATTCTTGAACGTGCCGCCGATGCCGCCTTGATAGGCCATGCTATCCTCCCCCTTGCCGGCCCCGCCTGCGCCCCCCGCGCGGCGATTGCCGCCGGAGTGGCTATCAAGTTTCAGGATGGCCGTCCAGCAGGGTGGGAATCAACGCGTTTTCACGAGGTTGAGCGTCCCCATATCGACTGTGCGCCGCCCGTCGAACGTAACGCTATTGCGCGTGTCGGTGATGAACATCAGCTTCCCCGACGCGTCGGTGATGCGTGCCGCGACGGCATAGCTGTGGCGCGGGTCGAGCTGGCGCTGGTCGACGGTCAGCGAAAAGGCGAAAGGCACCTGGCGGCCGTCGGCGGTGAACGATTGCTGCGCGATCGTCTTCGACGGGGCGTCCATCAGGCTGACATCGCTCAACGTAACTTCGACCTGCGCGGTCGGCGGCAGCGCGATGCGCTCGCGATAGGTGATGCTGCCGGTCACCGACACGGGCTGTTCGGCGGGCGGGACTGTCGCGCACGCGGCGAGCAAAGGTGCGGTGACCATGCCAACGGCGAGCAAGCGAGCGATGCGAACCATGATGTTTCTCCTTTTTTCGATGGTTGGCGGCCGCCTAATGCCATCGAGGTGAACCCACGCTGTCGCGCCCGCCCATGCGCCGTTCAGCCTTCCAGCTCGACATCCCAATACAGCCAGTCGATCCAGCTGGTGTGCAGATAGTTCGGCGGGAACGCCCGCCCATTGTCCTGCAGCTGCCAGCTCGTCGGGCGCCAGGGCTGCCGATAGATCGGCATATGCGCCTGTTGCGGGGTGCGGCCGCCTTTTTTGAGGTTGCACGGCGCGCACGCGGTCGCGACATTTTCCCACGTCGTCCGCCCGCCCAGTCGGCGCGGCACGACATGGTCGAAGGTCAGATCCTTTCCCGACCCACAATATTGGCACGAAAACCGGTCGCGCAGGAACAGGTTGAAGCGCGTGAACGCCGGATGCTGCGACGGCTTCACATATTGGCGGAGCGCGATGACGCTGGGGATCGGCATCGTCTTCGTCGGCGAATGAATCTCGCGTTCGTAATTTTCGACGATGGTGACGCGGTCGAGGAAAACCGCCTTGACCGCCGTCTGCCAGGGCCACAGGCTCAAGGGGTAATAGCTGAGCGGCGTATAGTCTGCATTGAGAACAAGGGCCGGACAGGAATCGGGATGCCGGGCGAGATCGGGATGAAACATGGCTACGCTACGCTGCCCCCTATACTGCGCGGGATGGCGCGCCACTGCCAGTCCCGGGTGACAGCATCATTACATCACGCATATGATTCGCACGTCAAGAGGCGATGTGCCGCAAGATATGGAATGTCCAACGGGGCAGAGGCACAGTATCTAGACCCGGACGGCGCCGCATGCTGACCCGCTTCGCCCCCAGCCCGACCGGCGAACTCCACCTCGGCCACGCCTATAGCGCGGTGCTCGCGCATGACGCGGCGCGGCGCGCGGGCGGGAAGTTCCTGATCCGCATCGACGATATCGACGGCAGCCGCTCGCGCGAGTCATTTGTCGGCGCCTCGCTCGCCGACCTCGCCTGGCTCGGGATCGACTGGGACGGCGATCCGGTGCGCCAGTCGGCGCGTCTCGGCGCCTATGCCGCCGCGCTCGACACTCTGCGCGCGCGCGGCCTCGTCTATCCCTGTTTTTGCACCCGCGCCGATATCGCGGCGAGCCTGTCGGCGCCGCATGGGCCATCCGGCGCGATCTACCCCGGCACCTGCCGGGGCTTGTCCGAAACCGAGCGGACACGCCGCCTCGCGGACGAACCGCATTGCTGGCGCCTCGACACCGCGCGTGCGCTTGCCGAAAGTGGCGATCTGCAATGGGAAGAGGCGGGGCAGGGGCTTCGGTCCGCCGATCCGGCGGCGCACGGGGATATCGTCCTCGCGCGCAAGGACGCCCCGGCGAGCTATCATCTCGCGAGCACGCTCGACGACGCCGCGATGGGGGTGACGCACGTCATCCGCGGCGCCGATCTGATCGCCTCGACCGACGTCCACCGGCTGCTCCAGGCGCTGCTCGATCTGCCGACCCCGCTTTATCGCCACCACGCGCTCGTCTGCGGCCCCGATGGCAAAAGGCTGGCGAAGCGTGACGCCGCGGCGTCGCTCGCCTCGCTCCGTGCGGCCGGGATCGGCGGGCGCGCACTCGCCGCCGATTTGGCCGCAGGGCGGCTTCCCGCTGGCTATTCGCTGCAAAATCCCTAGATTGGGGTTATGGAAATCCTGCTCATCCTTGGCGTCGTTATTGCCGCCGGCTTCGTCCTCTTCTCGCTCGCGCGGGGGCTCTTCTATTTCTCGCAAGGGCACAAAGCCCAGATGGACGGTACGGTCCATGAGAATCAGGTGATGCAGAACAAGATGATGATGGCGCGCGTGAAGTGGCAGGCGATCACGATCATCCTCCTCGTGCTGATCGGCCTGTTCGCCGCGGGCAAATAGGCCGGGGCGCATGGTCAAGCTCAACAAGATCTACACGCGGACCGGCGACGACGGCACGACGGGGCTCGTCGACGGATCGCGCGTCGCCAAATCGGACGCGCTGATGGCGGCGATCGGCGACGTCGACGAGGCGAACAGCGCGATCGGCATCGCCGCCGCGGCGCTCGATCCGGCGAGCGACGAAGCCGCTATGCTTGCGCGGATCCAGAACGAGATGTTCGACCTCGGCGCCGACCTTGCGACCCCGCCCGACATC
This sequence comes from Sphingopyxis sp. BE235, assembly GCF_031457175.1. Taxonomy (NCBI): domain Bacteria; kingdom Pseudomonadati; phylum Pseudomonadota; class Alphaproteobacteria; order Sphingomonadales; family Sphingopyxidaceae; genus Sphingopyxis; species Sphingopyxis sp. BE235. Next base: position 182,569 of record NZ_JAVDWC010000004.1, on the reverse strand, counting down.
CAGTTCGGCTTCGGCCCGCACGAAATGGCGCTGCGCATGGTGCCGAGCCAGATCGCGCGGCTCGAGGACGAGATCGACCGCATGAACGACGCGCTCGATGCACTCAAAAGCTTCATCCTGCCCGGCGGCACCGAAGCCGCGGCGCGACTCCACCTCGCGCGCGCGGTGACGCGCCGCGCCGAACGCGCCGCCGTCGCGGCGGGCGCGGCGCGCGACCTCAACCCGATCGCGCTCAACTATCTCAACCGCCTGTCGGACCATCTCTTCGTGCTCACGCGGCACATCAACGCCGCGGCGGGTGGCGATATTCTCTGGAAACCCGGCGCGACGCGCTAAGATATCGTCGCCCCCGCGAAGGCGGGGGCCGCTGGAGAGGTAGCGCAAGGCTGATGGCGGCCCCCGCTTTCGCGGGGGCGACGAATGCATGTTCCCTAAATGTTCCTAGACATTCCATCACGGCGTAACCATAATCGGGCACGCAGCGAAACCGAATCGCACCCCCGGGGATTGTCTCACCATGGCCAGCCGCACCGACGCCCAAAATCGTACCGATCCGCTGGAAGAGCTGATGCGGCGCTTCGTCGCGACGCGCCGCCTGTCGCTCGATCTCGTCGCAACGCTGTCCGATGCCGACGCGAGCGCACAGTCGATGCCCGACGCTTCGCCCGCCAAATGGCACCTCGCGCACATGAGCTGGTTCTTCGAAACCTTCATTCTGCGCGACCATGTTCCGGGCTATACGCTCTTCGACACCCGCTATCCCTTTCTCTTCAATAGCTATTATGAGGCCGAAGGGCCGCGCCATGCGCGCCCGCATCGCGGCCTGCTGACGCGCCCGTCGCTCGACGAGGTGCGCGTCTGGCGCGCGCATGTCGATGCCGCGGTCCAGACCGCACTGCCCGATCTCCCGGCGAGTGCGCTGACGCTCGTCGACCTCGGCATCCATCACGAGCAGCAGCATCAGGAATTGCTGCTCACCGACCTCAAGCATCTCTTCGCGCAGAATCCGCTCGGACCTGCCGTGTGGGAAACGCGAATCGCGAGTGAAGTTGCGCAGTTTTCCGCGATGAAATGGATCAAGGGTGCGGATGGCGTGGCGAAGGTCGGCCATGCGGGCACTGGCTTCGCCTTCGACTGCGAAGGCCCGCGCCACGACGTGCTGCTGACCCCGCACGCGCTCGCCAGCCGCCCGGTGAGCAATGGCGAATGGCAGGAATTCATCGCCGATGGCGGCTATCATACCCCCTCGCTCTGGCTCAGCGACGGCTGGGCGTGGGTGCGCGCCGAGGACATCGAGGCGCCGGCCTATTGGCAGGACGGCCAGACCTTCACCCTGTCGGGCTGGCAGGATATCGACCCCGCCGCGCCGGTGACGCACATCAGCTTCTTCGAGGCCGACGCCTTCGCGAGCTGGGCGGGCGCGCGCCTCCCGACCGAACAGGAATGGGAGGCTGCGGCGTCGTCGTTCGACCCGAACGGCGGCCAGCAACTCGACGCCGCCCGACCGGTGCAGCCTGTTCCCGCCGCCGGCGACGCCGATCTGCAACAGATGTTCGGCAGCGTGTGGGAATGGACCGGCAGCGCCTATCGCCCCTATCCCGGCTTCCGCGCCGCACCCGGCGCGGTCGGCGAATATAATGGCAAGTTCATGAGCGGCCAGTTCGTACTCCGCGGCGGCAGCTGCGCGACCCCGCGCGGCCATCTGCGGGCCTCCTACCGCAATTTCTTCTACCCCCACCAGCGCTGGCAATTCACCGGCGTGCGGTTAGCCAAGGATCTTTGACATGGGCGTTGTGCGCAATCTCAGGCAAGTTGCGGCCGACGACGCGGGCGTTGATGTAGCCTTTCGCGCCGACGTCCATGCCGGCCTCAGTCAGCAGCCGAAGGCGATCCCCGCGCGCTGGTTCTACGACGCGACCGGCTCGGCGCTGTTCGAGGATATCACCGCGCTCCCCGAATATTATCCGACGCGCAGCGAAACCGACATGCTCACCCGCCACGCCGCCGACATCGCGGCCGCGATCGGTCCGGGCCGTGCGGTCGTCGAACTCGGCTCGGGCAGTTCGACGAAGACGCCGCTGTTGCTCGATGCGATCGCGCCCGCCGCTTATGTGCCCGTCGATATTTCGGGCGACTTCCTGCGCGATAGTGCGGAGGCGCTCGCGATACGCTTTCCGGGGCTGCCGATTTATCCGGTCGAGGCCGACTTCACCCAGCGTGTGACGATGCCCGACGAAATCGCCGACGTGCCCAAGCTCGGTTTTTTTCCGGGCAGCACGATCGGCAACATGGTCGCGCGCACCGCGATCGACCTTTTGCGCAACTGGCGCTGCGCGCTCGGCGAAGCGTCGCTCCTCCTCATCGGTATCGACCGGATCAAGGATGTGGCGACGCTCGAGCTGGCCTATGACGATCCGGCCGGCGTGACTGCGGCGTTCAACCTCAACCTGCTCGAACGGATCAACCGCGAGCTCGGCGGCAACATTCCGGTCGAGAATTTCGCCCATCGAGCCGTGTGGGACGATGTCCATGCGCGCATCGAAATGCATCTCGTTGCGGCGTGCGACATCGAGTTCACCGTCGACGGCCGCGGCTATACGATGGCGAAGGGCGAGACGATCCACAGCGAGAACAGCCACAAATACGGCGCGCGCGACGCGAACCTGCTTTTGCGCGCGTCGGGTTGGACGCCGATCGCAACCTGGGACGACGCCGATCCCGCCTTTGCCCTGATCCTCGCCGAAGCGACCGCTTTCCGCTCCGCTCCCTGACGCGCGCTCTTGACGCACGGGGCCGAAGCCGTAGGGGCACAGGCACGGTTTTCAGCGAAAAGGGCAGCATATGATCGTCGGCGTTATCGGTGCGGGACAAATGGGCGCGGGCATTGCGCAGGTGTCGGCGGGTGCCGGGCATGATGTGCTGCTCTCCGACATCGACCTCGCGCGCGCCGAAGCGGGCAAGGCGGGGATCGCCAAGGCGCTTGGCCGCCTCGTCGCCAAGGAGAAGATGACGCAGGCGGACGCCGACGCGCTGCTCGCCCGCATCACCCCCGTCGCCGACCACAGCGCCTTCGCCCCCGCCGACCTCGTGATCGAGGCGGCGACCGAGCGCGAAGAGATCAAGCGCGCGATCTTCGCGAGTGTTGGCCAACATCTGTCGGCGACCGCGATCCTCGCCAGCAACACCAGCTCGATCCCGATCACGCGGCTGGCGCAGGCCGCACCCGACCCGGCGCGCTTCATCGGCGTCCATTTCTTCAATCCGGTCCCGGTGATGGGGTTGATCGAACTGATCCGCGGCCTCGCGACCAGCGACGACACGCTCGCAAAGGTCGAAGCCTTTGGCCGCGGTCTCGGCAAGGAAATCGTCCACGCCAATGATGCGCCGGGCTTCATCGTCAACCGCGTGCTGATGCCGATGATCAACGAAGCGGTGTTCGCGCTTGGCGAAGGCGTTGCGACGATGCAGGATATCGACGCTGGTTGTCGTTTGGGCCTCAACCATCCGATGGGCCCGATCACGCTCGCCGACTTCATCGGACTCGACACCTGCCTCGAAATCATTCGTGTGCTCTACAGCGGCACCGGCGATCCGAAATTCCGCCCCGCGCCGTTGCTCGTCCAATATGTCGACGCCGGCTGGGTCGGGAAAAAGGCGGGTCGCGGCTTCTATGACTGGACGGGGCCGGAGCCCGTGCCGACGCGATAACGCCGGTAACCGACGTTGCTCCCGTTTATGACTGGACGATCGACGCGTCGTTGCACAGGATGATGCGTCCGCGGTAGGGTGGTACAGCCGCCGGACAGTGGAGCCGACGTTTTTCCGCGCGTCGAATGGGTGCGGCAATCCGGGCCGGGCAACCGAGGGGAATGATCATGCGCCGCATTTTGTTGACGAGCCTGACCGCCGCCGCTTTTGTCCTGCCTTTCCATGCGCACGCCCAGCAGGGCGCGCCCGAAGATTCGACGATCAAGGACACCGCCAATTCGGTGACCGAACCGTTCGACGGCAAGGAAATCCCTCCCAAGCTCCTGGCGATTCAGCACGACCCCTATTCACTCGCCGGCCTGGGAAAATGCGCCGCGATCATCCGCGAGGTTGGCGAGCTTAACGAGGTTCTCGGCGCCGACGTCAACGAACAGGTCGACAAGAGTCTGGCCAAGAAGCGCGAAGAAACCGCCGGCCGCGTCGCCGGTACGGTGGCGGGTGGGATTATTCCCTTTCGCGGGTTGATCGCCGAGGTCACCGGCGCGAACGCCGAACGGCGGCGCTACGCGCTCGCGGTCTATGCCGGAACGGTGCGCCGCGGTTTCCTGAAAGGCGTCGGGCTTGAGCGCGGTTGCAAGGCACCCGCCCGGCCGTGACGACGAAAAGCGGCCCGCCGTAGGCGACCGCTTTTCGAGCTTTACAGCGGCGTCGCGATCGCGCGGCAGCTTTCGGGCGCCGAACGCAGCGCGGTGTTCCACGTCACGCCATTGCCCTGCCGGTGCAGTCGCGCGCCGTTCTTGTTCTCGTAAATCTGGCCGCTGTTCGCCGGCGTCGATTTGAGCACCATCGTCTGCCCACCGTTGACGCGCACGATCGCGCCGTCACCGACATAGTTGACGTTCAGCCGGGTGCCGCGGTCGCATTCATAGGCGGTTCCGGTTTGGCGGGGCACCGACGAACAGGCCGCAAGCGCGAGGATCGCGGCGCCCGCCGCGACAAGAGCCGTTGCCTTCATATCTGTTTCCCCCTTAGTAGCCCGAACGCACGCACAGCACGTCGGCGAGGTAGACCCGCCCGCTGATCGTTTCCATATGCTCGCGCGCCGACCCGTTCCAGCCGATCGAACGGCACCAGCTATCGGCGGCCTGCGCCGCGCAATTGGCGGTCGCCGATCCGCGCGCGCAGGCGAGCACGCGATAGTTGCGCTCTGCGGGCTGGGTGTGGAATTCGGCAAAATTGCCTCGCGCTACCTGGTCGTTGGCGGGCGGATTCGGGTTCCAGCCGCCGCCCCCGCCACCGCCGCCAACCGGGCGGATCGACTGGATGGTGAGGCCGCGCAGGACATTGTTGAGCATCGGCGTGTCGCGATCGACCGTCCGGCAATTGCCGCGGTAGCGCGTCCTTTCGCACAATTCCCAGCGTCCGTTCGGGACACGGATCGAATTGACCGGCCAGGCGAGGCCGAGGTTTGGCTTTTCCTCGCCGATGAACACCGCGGGGCCGCGATAGCCGGCGTCGCGATAGATCGTCGCTTCGGGCGGGCGATCGGCGCGGTAGCGTTCGGTCTCGGCCGTCTGGGCATAGGATGTGGCGAGGAAACCCGCCCCTATCGACGCCGCAGCCGCGGCAAGGATCGACAAACGATACGCGGTTTTCATGACAGCCTCCCATTTTGCGAACGCGACCCGGGATTTGTTATTTGCCCAAGTTTACGCCATTCGCTGGCGGCTTGCAAATTTCCCCAATCGCCCGGGGCGGTTACGTTACGGCACGCAGATCAGGGTGCCTTGGCGGGTTCGGTTGCCGGGGTGCTTTTCGGCGTGGTCGTCGACGTGGCCTTGGTGGGTGCCGCCGTCACGGGCGCGGTCGGCGGCGGCGCGGCGAGCGGCGGAGCGACACCGAGCATCAGTCCCGCAAGCGCCGCCGACATCAGGTTCGACAGGCTGCCCGCGAGCAGCGCCTTCAGCCCCAGCTTGGCGATCATCGGACGCTGGTTTGGGGCAAGTCCGCCGGTCACCGCCATCTGGATCGCGATCGAGCTGAAATTGGCGAAACCGCAAAGCGCAAAGGTCGCGATCGCGACCGCCGCCGCCGACATGTCGCCCTGCGCCCTGCCGAGGTCGATGAAGGCGACGAATTCGTTGAGCACGACCTTGCTGCCGAAGAGCCCGCCGACCGTCGCGCTTTCCTCCCACGGCACGCCCATCAGCCACATGACGGGGCGGAAGATCGTGCCGATGACCGCCTGGAACGACAGGCCGTCGATGCTGAACCAGCTGCCGATGCCCGCAAGCAGGCCGTTGGCGAGCGCGACGAGCGCGACGAACGCCATCACCATCGCGCCGACCGCGACCGCGAGCCTGACGCCGGTCTGTGCGCCCTGCGCCGCCGCCATGATGATGTTGGCGGGCTTTTCCTCGTCATGACTTGCCTCGGGCATGACCACCGGTTCGATGCCGATGTCCTTGGGATCGTCGGGCATCATGATCTTGGCCATCAAAATGCCGCCGGGCGCCGACATGAAGCTGGCGGCAAGCAGATAGGGGAGGAGATGCGGGCCGATCATTCCGGCATAGGCGCCGAGAATCGTGCCCGCGACCCCCGCCATGCCGACCGTCATCACCGAGAACAGCTGCGGCGGGGTCAGCCCGGCGAGATAGGGGCGGATGACGAGCGGCGATTCGGACTGACCGACAAAGATGTTCGCCGCGGCGCCGAGGCTTTCGACCTTGGTGATGCCGGTGACCTTCTGGATCGCGCCGCCGACCCATTTGATGATCAGCTGCATGATTCCGAGATAATAAAGCACCGAGATCAGCGAGGCGAAGAAGATGATGACGGGCAGCGCGCCGATCGCGAACACCGCCTTGCCATAGGGCGCCTGCGTCAGCACGTCGCCGAAGAGGAACCGGGTGCCCTCGTCGGCATAGCTCAAGAGGTTCGACACGCCGTTCGACATCGCCTGGATCACCGCGCGGCCCCATGGGGTGCCGATGACGAGCACCGCGAAGCCGGCCTGGAGCAGGAAGGCGGGGATGACGATGCGCAGGCGAATCCAGCGACGGTTCGACGAAAAAAGCACGGCAATCGCAAGCAATGCGACGATGCCGAGCAGACCGATCAGGCGTTCCATGATGTAAGTGCGTCCCCCGCAAGTTTAATGCGCCTGTCTAACGGGCTTTGACAATGGGGCAAGGGCCGCGCGTCGAGCCGTGTTTCTCGGACTTTCCAGCACCCGCAAAAGCGATTAAGCGGCCTCGATGGAAAATAGCTCTTCGCGCGTGATCGCGCCTTCGTTGCTGCTGTTCGCGATCCTCTACGGCGGCATGGTTCCGCTCGGCGGTTTCCTGGGGGCAAAGCAGGTCGCGCTTGGCCCGCTGGCGGTCGAGGCCGGGATTTTCCCCTTTTTGACGCTGATCGCGATCTCGAGCGGGATCGCCGAACTGCACGGGCGTGTCGTGGCCGACAGGCTGGTGCGGCTGGGCTTCATTCCGCTGATCCTCGCGATCGTCCTAACGGTGTTCGTGCTGCAATTACCGACCGATGCGGGCATGTACGAGCCCGCGAAGGAGGCTTTCCCGATCATCGTCGGCCAGGGATGGCGCATGATGGCGGCGGGAATCCTCGCTTATGGCGTGTCGGTCAGCCTCAACGTCTGGCTCTTTGCGCGGATGACCGCGAACAACGGCCGCCTATTGCCACTGCGCGGTTTTGTTGCCGCGGCGCTTAGTCAGATCATCGATACGTTGATCTTCATCACCGTCAGCTTCTATGGGGTCCGCCCGATCGGCGACCTGATGCTCGGCCAGATGATCGCCAAGGTCGTGCTGTCGGCGGTAATGGTGCCGTTGCTGGTGATGGCGGTGGTGGCGCTGGGCCGCCACCTTGATGCGAAGAACGGCGGATGATGTCGATGACCGATCCCTCGAAAATGCCCGACCTGCTCGCCAAGGCCGAAACGCTGGTCGAGGCGCTGCCCTATCTGCAGCGCTATGCCGGCGAGACCTTCGTGATCAAATATGGCGGCCATGCGATGGGCGATCCCGAAGCGCAGCGCGACTTCGCCGAGGATGTCGTGTTGCTGAAAGCGGTCGGGATCAACCCCGTCGTCGTCCATGGTGGCGGGCCGCAGATCGGCGCGATGCTCAAGCAGCTCGGGATCGAATCGACTTTTGTCGGCGGGCTGCGCGTCACCGACGCAGCGACCGCCGAGGTTGCGGAGATGGTGCTCGCGGGCAAGATCAACAAGGAAATCGTCAGCTGGATCGCGGCGCTTGGGGGCCGTGCGGTCGGGATTTCGGGCAAGGACGCGAATCTCGTGCTCGCCGAAAAGGTCACGCGCACCGAGCCCGACCCCAATTCGGGGATCGAGCGGCATGTCGACCTGGGCTTCGTCGGCGAACCCGTCGCGGTCGATCCGACGATCCTCGTCAATCTGACGAAGGACAATTTCATCCCGATCGTCGCGCCCGTCGCGCTCGGCGCCGATGGCGCAACCTATAATATCAACGCCGACACGATGGCGGGCGCGATCGCGGGTGCGCTGGGCGCAAAGCGCTTCTTCCTGCTCACCGACGTTGCCGGGGTACTCGACAAGTCGGGGGCGCTGCTCACCGACCTCGACCGCCCGGCGATCGATACGCTGAAAGCCGACGGGACGATCACCGGGGGCATGATTCCCAAGGTCGAGACGTGCGTCGCCGCGGTCGACGCCGGGGTCGAGGCGGCGGTCATCCTCGACGGGCGCATTCCGCACGCGATGCTGCTGGAAATTTTCACCGCGAGGGGTGCGGGGACGCTCATTCACCGCTAAGAGACATGCGCATGGCCACAGGAGAATAGTGCCTTGATCTGTATGCTCATTGATATTTTGCATATCATATTGAATGTCATCTGGTATTTCATCATCGCTCAAGCGGTGATGTCGTGGCTGATTGCCTTCAACGTTATCAACACCCACAATCAATTCGTCGCCCAGATATGGACGGTTCTCGACCGGATTACGGAGCCGCTCTACAGGCCGTTCCGCCGTATTATGCCTGATTTTGGTGGGCTCGATCTGACACCAATGCTGGTACTTATCTTGGTCATCATTATTGACGGCCCGGTTTTGAGATACGCCGAAGGCATGGCTACCTGCCCGGTAGGGATGTGAACCTGATGCAATCCGATGCGAGCGTCATCGACGGCAAAGCTTTCGCCGCCGGCCTGCGGGCGCGGATTGCCGATGCGGTCCCGGCTTTCAAGGCCGCGACGGGCCGCGCGCCCGGTCTCGCGGTCGTACTCGTCGGCGATGATCCGGCGAGCGCGGTCTATGTCGGGTCGAAAGGCAAGGCGACGATCGCCGCGGGCATGGGAAGCTTCGAGCATCGGCTGCCCGCGACCGCGTCGCAGGCCGAAGTCGAAGCCTTGCTGCGCCAGCTCAATTCCGACGATGCCGTCGACGGCATCCTGTTGCAATTGCCGCTGCCCGGCCATCTCGACGAACAGGCGGCGGTCGCGACGATCGATCCCGACAAGGATGTCGACGGACTGACACCGGTAAGCGCCGGGCGCCTCGCGCTCGGCATCGCCGGAATGGTGCCGTGCACGCCCTATGGCTGCTTGCTGCTGCTTCAGGACCGGCTCGGCGACCTGTCGGGCAAGGATGCGATCGTCGTCGGGCGCTCGATCCTCGTCGGTAAGCCGATGGGGCAGTTGCTGCTCGGCGCCAATTGCACGGTTACGATGGCGCACAGCCGGACGAAGGATTTGCCCGCGCTCGTGCGCCGCGCCGATATCGTCGTTGCCGCGGTCGGCCGCGCCGAAATGGTGAAGGGCGACTGGATCAAGCCCGGCGCGGTCGTGATCGATGTCGGCATCAACCGCCTGCCGCCCGTCGGCGGCGCCGCGAAAGGCCGGCTCGTCGGCGACGTCGATTATGACGGCGTCGCTGCGGTTGCCGATGCGATCACCCCGGTGCCCGGCGGCGTCGGCCCGATGACCATCGCGTGCCTGCTGCGCAACACGCTCGTCGCCGCGCACCGCCGCGCCGGGCTTGCCGATCCGGAGGGTTTTTGATGCGCCGTCTGGCCATCGCGGCTATTTCCCTTTCGGTGATAGCGGGCGGCGCTGCGATCGCACGCCAACGCGACCCGCTCGCGGCGAACCCCAGTGCCTTCATCGCCGCCGAAATCGGTTTTTCGCGGCTCGCGCAGGAAAAGGGCCAGTGGACGGCGTTTCGCGAAACCGCGGCGCCCGAAGCGGTGATGTTCGTGCCGCAGCGCGTCAATGCGCGCAATTGGCTGAAGTCGCAGAAGGACCCCGCCGAGGCGGTGAAGTGGCAGCCGCACGCGGTCTATACCAGCTGCGACGGCAATGTCGGCGTCACCACCGGCGCGTGGCAGAAGGGGCCGGCGAACGGATATTTCACGACGGTCTGGCTGCGCGACCCCAAGAAGGGCAAGCTCGCCTGGACCCTCGACCATGGCGATACGCTGGCGACCCCGCGCGAAGCCCCCGATTTCATCGCGTCGAAACAGGCGGTCTGCGGTTCACGCCCTGCGGTAGCGGTCGAGGCGGGCGGCGAGGGTGACGATAGGACTGTCGGCCTGTCGCCCGACCAGACACTGAGCTGGACGTCGACCGTCCGCGCCGATAAGTCGCGCCGCGTCACGATCCGCCTATGGGACGGCAAGGCCATGGCGACCGTCATCGACGATCAGGTCGCGGCGCCGAAGCAGCCATGATCGACCTTTTCATCTCGGCGTTCGTGACGCTGTTCGTCGTCATCGACCCGCCGGGCTGCGCGCCGATTTATGCCAGCCTGACGACGGGGGCGAGCGCGGCGCAGCGGCGTTCGATGGCGATCCGCGCGACGGTGATCGCCGGGCTGATCCTCGTTTTCTTCGCGATGTTCGGCGAAGCGCTGCTGAGCTTTCTTCACATCGATCTCGACAGTTTTCGTATCGCGGGCGGGATCATGCTGTTCATCATCGCGATCGACATGGTGTTCGAAAAGCGCACCGAACGCCGCGAACAGCGCGCCGAGAAGGTGATGGCGACCCCCGAGATCGAGGATGTGTCGGTGTTCCCGATGGCGATGCCGATGCTAGCCGGTCCGGGGTCGATCGCGTCGGTGATGCTGCTCGTGTCGCAAAACAGCGGGCTCGACCGCGCTTTCGTGATCTTTGGCGCGCTGCTGCTCGTGCTTCTGCTGACGCTCGCCGCGCTGCTTTCGGCGGGGCCGCTGATGCGGCTGATCGGCAACAAGGGCGAGGCGGTGATTACGCGCCTGCTCGGTGTGCTGCTTGCGGCGCTTGCGGCGCAATTCGTGATCGACGGGCTGAAGGCGAGCTTCCCGAGCCTCGGATAAAAAAGGGGCGCCGCCTTTCGGCGACGCCCTTTCTTTTCCACGGGAATGGAACTGGATTATTGCGCCGCGTTGACGTCGTTCTGGGTGACCGGCGCGATACGGATTTCGACGCGGCGGTTGCACTGATAATCGGCCTCGCCGCGTTCGGGCGAGCATTTGAGCTGCGATTCGCCGTAGCCGAGCGTCGCCATGCGCGCACGCTGGATGCCGCGGCCGCCCAGATAGTCGGCGACCGACGCGGCGCGGCGTTCGGACAGGCCCTGATTATAGCTGTCGCTGCCCGTCGAATCGGTGTGGCCATAGACGTCGATATAGGTGCTCGGATATTCGGCGAGCGTCGACGCGACGCTGTCGAGCGCGCTGCGGAACTGCGATTTTACCATCGCGCTGTTGAGGTCGAAGGTCACGTCGCCGGGCATGTTGAGCACGAGCTGGTCGCCCTGACGCTCGACATCGATCCCGGTGCCCGCGGTGCGTTCGCGCAGCTTCTTTTCCTGCTGGTCCATATAATAGCCGACGCCCGCGCCGGCGACCGCGCCGATGCCCGCGCCGACGATTTCCTCGGTGCGGCTGTTGCGCCCGCCGATCAGGTCGCCGAGCAGATAGCCGCCCAGAGCGCCGCCGACGCCGCCGATCGCGGCCTTCGAGATCTTGCGCTCGCCGGTCACCGGATCGGTGACGCAGCCGGTCAGCGCGATCGCGCCGATGCTGGTCATTATGGTGAGCTTGATCGTCCTGCTGTTCATCTTTTTCGCTCCCTTTATCCGGCGGATGCCTCGCGTCCTTTGCATGCCGCCCTTCCTTGCCGATAACATATGGCTGGCGATCTGGTTCCAAAATTCGCCTGAACGCCGACTGAGCAGGGCATTCAGGTGTGCGCCATTGTGCAATGCGCCGCCTTTCGCTTATAGGGCGGACATGACCGAAGCTGACAGGGGCCGGGCGCCGATGCGCCGTACGAGCGCCCAATGACCCCCTTCCCCTGGTCCGATGTGGCGATCATCGCGGTCCTCGTCCTCCTCAACGGCGTTTTCGCCATGTCCGAACTGGCCATCGTCTCGTCGCGCGACCCGCGATTGCAGGCGGCCGAGAAGCGCGGCAGCCGCGGCGCGAAGATCGCGCGCCAGCTCGCCTCCGATCCCGGGCGCTTCCTGTCGACGGTGCAGGTCGGCATCACGCTGATCGGCGTGCTGACCGGCGCCTATTCGGGCGCGAGCCTTGGGCAACCCGTCGCCGACCGGCTTTCGGCCTGGCTGGGCCTCGAAGCCGAAACGGCCGAGGCGGCGGGTTTTGCCGCCGTCATCGCGCTCACCACCTATTTTTCGCTGATCGCGGGCGAGCTGGTGCCCAAGCAGTTCGCGCTGCGGGCGCCCGAACGGATCGCGATCGCGGTGGCGGTGCCGATGTACTGGTTGTCGAAAATCGGCGCGCCGCTCGTCGGGTTGCTCGACGCGAGCTCGGCGCTCGTCTTTCGCCTGCTCGGGCTCAAACGCGAATCGGAAGATCGCGTGACCGCCGAGGAATTGCACCTGATCGTCGCCGAGGCGTCGAAATCGGGGGTGATCGAGGAAAGCGAACGCGCGATCATCTCGGGCGTCGTGCGCCTGGCCGACCGGCCGGTGCGCGAGGTGATGACGCCGCGCAAGGACGTCGACTGGGTCGATATCTCGCTCGACGCGCGCGGGGTGCGCGATAAGCTGGTCGAAACGCCGCACAGCCGTTTGCCCGTCGCGCGCGGGTCGGTCGACGATATCGTCGGTGTCGTGCAGGCGCGCGACATCGCCGCAGCGCTGTTCCAGGGCGAGACGCTCGACCTCGAGCAATTGATGCGGCCGGCCAAAGTGATCCATGACCAGATCGACGCGATGGACGCGCTCGAAGCCTTGCGCGCCGCTGATGTGCCGATGCTGTTCGTCCACGACGAATATGGCCATTTCGAAGGGCTGGTGACCCCCGCCGACCTGCTCGCCGCGATCGCCGGCGAATTCGCGTCGGATCAGGACATCGGCAGCGAGCCGTTCGTCGTCGAACGCGAAGACGGCAGCCTGCTGATCGCGGGGTCGATGCCCGCCGACCAGATGGCCGAACGGCTGGGCATCGAGCTTGGCGACGACCGCGACTATGCGACCGCGGCGGGCCACGCGCTCGCGATCCTCAAGCATCTGCCCAAGGAAGGCGAGCGTTTCACCGACAAGGGCTGGCGGTTCGAGATCGTCGATATGGACGGGCGCAAGATCGACAAGCTGCTGGTGACCGAGGTGCGCAAGCCGAAGGACGACGAAGCCGAATAGGCGTGGCTTAAGGCCACAAAAGCCCCGCGTGAGCGCGCTCAAAGTGAGTCCTTTGTGGCCTTAAGCGGCGCCGCATCCTCGCGCAGCGCCGAATGGACGATGTCCATATCCGGGCCGCCGGTCACGTCGATCGCACCGCCGCGCAGCACCCGGACGGTGGTGATGCCGTTGAGCGCGCGATCCATCGCATAGTCGAACTGCCGCATCCGGCCCATTGCGATCGCCCGATCCCATGCCTGCGCAAAGCTCTCCGCACCGGGGCGGTCGCGCAGCCGATAGGCGGAGCGGCGACCCATGCCGACGGCGCGCGCCGCCTGCCCGACCGAGCCCATCGCTTCGAGCGCGCGGATGAAGCATTGCTGCGTTGTCGGTGTCCAGCCGTCGGCGCGGCGGCGTTGCTGCGGCACGGGATGGAAGGCGAGGCAGGTGCCGGCGAGTAGCGGCGCGGGTGGGTGCGTAGGTTCCATCGGCCAGTTTGGAGCATGGCGTAGGAATGTAGGAAAGCGAATTTTGCGGGTCTGCTTCCGCTTCGGGGTGGGAAGCGGCCATTACAGCAGCGAGCTGATCACCCCTCCCGCTTGCGGGAGGGGCAGCGAGGCTTGCCAGCTTGCTGGCTAGCCGCAGCGGGGAGGGTATCGCACCGTCACAGGCCCTCCCCCGACCCCTCCCGCAAGCGGGAGGGGAGAAGAAGGTCCGCTAGCGGTCGGTTGCGCCCTTATAGCTCCCCGCCCAGCGCCCCATATTTCGCCTCGAACCCGGCTTTGTCGCCGCGCGCGAGATAGCCTGCCTGATCGACGATATTGTCGCGTGCGATGCGGCCCTGGAAGGTGCCGAGCTGCGGATCGATCCGCGCGATGTCGGCGTCGGTCCAGTCGGCGATCTGCCGGAAGCTGCTGACGCCGAGGCCGTTCAGCAGCACGGCGAGCTTGGGGCCGACGCCCTTCAGCAGTTGCAGATTGTCGGGGCCGGTTTTGGGCTTTGCCGGAGCGGGCTTCGCAGCGGGTGGCGGCGGAACGGTCGGTTCTTCGGGGATGGCAGCAACTGCCTTGGCGGGCGCCGGTTTGGCGGCCTTTTTGGCGGCGGGCTTGGTTGCCGTCTTTGTCGCGGGCTTTGCGGCGGGCTTCGCCGCCGGTTCCTTGGCTGTGGTTTTCTTCGCGGCAGGCTTCGCTGCGGCTTTTGGCTTCGCAGCAGGTTTGGGCGCCGGGGGCTGGGCCTTGGCAACCGGCTCAGCGACGGGTGCGGGCTTTGGAGCTGGTGCAGGCTCGGGGGCCGACGGAGCGGCCTTGGCGACCGGTTCAGGGGCGGGAGGCGGAGCCGCCGGCGCGACGGGCTGGGGCTTCGGTTCGATCGGTTTGAAGCGTGCGGGCTCGGCGGCGATGATTTCGGGCTTCACCGGTTCGAGCGGCTTCGCGGGCTTCGCCGGTTCGACGACGGTCGGTGCGATGTCTTCGGGTTTCGCGCGTCCGAACAGCCACCACAGCAGCACGACGGCAATGACGAGGCCGACGACCGCGATAATCCAGTTTTCCTGAAGCCAAATCATGATCTTCTCCCAATGTTGCGGATAGCCTATTCGGCCGTACGGACTTGGTCGACCTATATTTATTCGTCATTCCCGCGAAAGCGGGAACGCAGTTGCAACGTCGGCTCGCTGGGTTACCGCTTTCGCGGGAATGACGAGGTCAGTGTTCACTTCGCTTCGCGCGCGACCTCGCGCCAGCCGATATCGCGGCGGCAGAAGCCGGTCTTGAAATCGAGCTTGTCGACGGCGGCATAGGCGTGCGCCTGCGCCTCGGTCACGGTGCGCCCCGTCGCGGTGACGCCCAGCACGCGCCCGCCCGCCGCGACGATCTGGCCGCCCTCGCGCGCGGTGCCGGCGTGGAAGACGCGCCCGCCGCCCGCTTCGGCGTCGGCGATGCCGTGGATCGCGCCGCCCTTTTCGGGGGTGGCGGGGTAGCCGTTCGCCGCCATCACGACGGTCAGCGCATAATCGCTGGCGAAGGCGGGCGGGGCGGCGCCCGCGAGCGCGCCGGTCGACGCGGCGTAAAGCAGCGCGGCGAGGTCGCCGACGTAGCGCATCATCAGCACCTGGCATTCGGGATCGCCGAAGCGGGCGTTATATTCGATCAGCTTGGGGCCTTCGGTGGTGAGCATGAGGCCCGCGAACAGCACGCCAACATAGGGCGTGCCCTCGGCGGCGAGCGTCGCCACGGTCGGCCGGATGATGCGATCCATCACCTGGGCTTCGAGATCGGGGGTGAGCACGGGGGCGGGGCTGTACGCGCCCATGCCGCCGGTGTTCGGCCCGACGTCGCCGTCGCCGACGCGCTTGTGATCCTGCGCGCTGCCGAACGCCATCACGTCGGTGCCGTCGGAGAGCGCGAAGAAGCTCGCCTCCTCGCCGGTCATGAATTCCTCGATCACCACCTCGGCGCCCGCGCCGCCGAACGCGCCGTCGAACATGTCGTCGATCGCGGCTTGTGCTTCTTCGATTGTTTCGGCGATGATCACGCCCTTGCCCGCGGCGAGGCCGTCGGCCTTGATTACGACGGGAATCGAAAAGCCTTCGAGCACGGCGCGCGCTTCGTCGGCGGAGGTGCAGCGGACATAGGCAGCGGTCGGGATTGAAGCGCGGGCGCAGAGATCCTTGGTGAAGCCCTTCGACCCTTCGAGCCGCGCCGCGGCGGCGCCGGGGCCGAAGACCGCGACGCCCAGGTCGCGCAGCCGGTCGGCGAGGCCCGCGACGAGCGGGGCTTCGGGGCCGACGACGACGAAATCGATCGTATGCGCCTTTACGAAGGCGATCAGGCCATCGAGATCGTCGGCGGCGATCGCGACACATTCGGCGTGCGCCTCGATCCCCGGATTGCCCGGTGCGGCATAGAGCTTGGCGCAGCTTGGCGATTGTGCCAACTGCCAGCTGAGCGCATGTTCGCGGCCCCCCGATCCGACCAGCAGGATATTCATGTCAGTCCCTTTTCCCGATACGGCGTCCGACGATGGCACCGAAGCGCGGCTGTTAGCCGAGGCGGCGCCCGGCGACAATGCACCGGCGCTGTCGGTCAGCCAGTTATCGGCGGCGATCAAGCGCACCGTCGAGGATGGCTTCGCGCGCGTGCGCGTGCGGGGTGAATTGTCGGGGACGAAACGCGCCGCGTCGGGGCATTTTTATGCGGCGCTGAAGGACGATAATGCGCTGATCGACATGGTGATGTGGAAGGGGCAGGCGGCGCGCCTCGCGTTCCGGCCCGAGGACGGGATCGAGGTGATCGCGACGGGGAAGCTCACCACCTATCCGGGGCGGTCGAAATATCAGCTCGTCGTCGACACGCTCGAGGTCGCGGGCGAGGGCGCGCTGATGCTGCTCTTCGAAAAGCTCAAGGCTCGGCTCGGCGCCGAAGGGCTGTTCGACCGCGAGCGCAAATATGACCGGCTTCCCTATCTGCCGCGCACGATCGGCGTCGTGACCTCGCCGACCGGGGCGGTGATCCGCGATATCCTCCACCGGCTGGCCGATCGCTGCCCGACGCATGTGATCGTGTGGCCGGTGCTGGTGCAGGGCGACGGAGCGGCGGCGCAGGTCGCGAATGCCATCCGCGGCTTCGATGCGATCGCGCCCGGCGGACCGGTGCCGCGTCCTGATCTGGTCATCGTCGCGCGCGGCGGCGGGTCGATCGAGGATCTGTGGGCGTTCAACGAGGAAGTCGTCGTGCGCGCGATCGCCGATTGCCGCATCCCGACGATCAGCGCCGTGGGTCATGAAACCGACGTGACGCTCGCCGATTATGCCGCCGACGTGCGCGCGCCGACCCCGACCGCGGCGGCCGAAATGGCGGTTCCGGTGCGCGCCGAGCTGCAGGCGCAGCTGGCAACGTGGAACGGCCGAATCATCGGGGCGGCGAACCGGCATCAGGCACTGGCGAGCGAGCGGCTGACCGCCCTCGCGCGCCACCTGCCGAAGCGCGACGCGCTCTACGCGCCGCAGCGCCAGCGGCTCGACGATGCCGGCGACCGGCTCGACCGCAGCCAGCGCCACCGGCTGACGGTGATTTCGGAGCGGCTCGCGACGCGTGGGGCCGCGCTGCGTCCCGCGCTGCTCGCGCGGCGCTGGGACCGCGACCGGGCGCTGCTCGAAGGGCTGGGGCGGTTGCTCGACAGCCTCGACCCGCGTGCGCTGTTGTCGCGCGGCTATGCGATGGTGCGCGATGGCGGCGGCGCGATCGTCACGACCGCGGCGAAGGCGCGCGCTGCCGGACATCTGCAGCTGCAGTTCGCCGACGGCGAGGTGCCGGTCGCGGTCGGCGGCGATGGTGCGTCGCCTCCTGCGACGCCGAAGCCGGCGCGCAAGGCGCCGCCCGCGGAGCCCAGGCGGGGGCAGGGCGAGCTCTTCTGAGCATCCGGGGGTGGCTGCGCGGCGCGATACTGTTATAGTTGCGGCCTGACTTGCCCGCTAAATGGATAGAGAATCATGTTGATCGCCAGCCGCAACCGCCTTGCCCGCCTGCAATATGGACCGAACGGGTTTCGCGTCCTTGCGCCCGGCGACCATGTGCTGTGCGCGGTGAGCGGCGCGCCGATCGGGCTCGACGAGCTGCGCTATTGGTCGGTCGCGCGGCAGGAGCCCTATGCCAGTGCCGAGATATCGGTGCAGGCCGAACTGGACGCCGCGCGCAAGGCATGAGGATCGGGGCCGACGGGCTGCGGTGCGGGGCGGCGTTGGGGCTCCTGATCGTTGCCGCGGGTTGTGTTCCGGCGGCCGAGACCGAAACCAGGCCCGCGCCGCGGCCTGCCGTTCAGCCCGTCGCCACCCCGCCATCCCCGCCCGCGCCGCCGCGCGCGCCGGTGCGCGCAGACTTCACGCTCGCCGGGCTCGCCGAACAGGGCGCGGCGATGGTCGGGCAGGCGCCAAGCGACACACGTGCGCTCACCCTCGACGGCAAGGCGGTCCCGCTCGC
The DNA here is from genome assembly GCF_031457175.1 of Sphingopyxis sp. BE235. NCBI lineage: Bacteria > Pseudomonadati > Pseudomonadota > Alphaproteobacteria > Sphingomonadales > Sphingopyxidaceae > Sphingopyxis > Sphingopyxis sp. BE235. The sequence continues at coordinate 164,261 of NZ_JAVDWC010000004.1, read as the reverse complement.
CAGCGACGGCCGCTTCCTGATCGCGTTCGACCGCGATGCCGGGACAAGCGCGCGGCTGGTTGCGACGCTGACCGGCGGGCGCGAGGTCCAGCGCGTCATCGCGGTCGCGGCGGGCCGTTGGCGGCTCGAACATATCAATGCGCCTTATCGCGGCAGCGCGTCGAGCGACGCCGATTTCGAACGCCGTCGCCCCGCCGAACTCGCGCAGATCGCGGCGGCGCGGAACATGCAGGTCGATTCGGACGGCTGGCGGCAGACGTTCCGCTGGCCGGTGACGGGGCGCCTGTCGGGTTTTTTCGGGTCGCAGCGTGTCTATCAGGGCAAGCCGGGCAGCTATCACAGCGGCACCGACGTCGCGGTGCCGGCCGGAACGCCGTTCGTCGCGCCCGCCGACGGTGTGGTCGTGCTCGCCGCGAGCGCCCCCTTCACGCTCGAGGGCAATCTGCTGATCGTCGATCATGGCATGGGGCTGTCGAGCGCCTTCCTCCATTGTCAGCGGCTCGATGTCAGGGTCGGCGACCGGGTCGTGCAGGGGCAGCGGCTGGGCACGGTGGGGCGAACCGGGCGCGCGACGGGGCCGCATATGCACTGGGGGCTGAAATGGCGTGGCGCGCGGCTCGACCCCGGCAAGCTGGCGGGGCCGATCGGCGGCTGAGCCTGACCGGCTGCCCCGCGAATTCGTAACCAGTGAAACAATATGTCGCGGAATGCCGCGCTGCAGCATATAGTATTTCGCGGATTCCCGCGTTTGTTGCAAATACGTCACAATGGCTCGCGAAACCGCCGATTGCGCCGGGAATTCGCTTTACTCGACATGAACGAAGTTACATCCCGCACGCTATCGGGGCATCTGTGCGCGTCGGCTTTGGCCTGCCGCGGGGGCGTCCGGGTAATTCAATCCACCAGTAGCAAGGGACTGCACTGTGAAGAAAACCCAATATTCCAAGCTGAGGCTAGGCGCTGCGCCGCTCGTATTGAGTGTCGCCCTGGTTTCGGCTCCTGCCTTTGCGCAGGACGCCGCCGAAGAGACTGCCGCGCAGTCGGAAATCGTCGTCACCGGCTCGCTGATCCGTAACCCGAACCTCGAACAGTCGACCCCGGTCAACGTTACGACCTCGGACACGATCGAACTGAAGCAGTCGAACGTCGCTGAAGAAGTTCTGCGCGAAATGCCCGGCGTCGTCCCCAGCATGGGTTCGGCCGTCAACAACGGCAACACCGGCGGTTCGTACGTCGATCTTCGCGGCCTCGGCTCGGTCCGTAACATCGTCCTGTTGAACGGCAACCGCGTCGCTCCGTCGGACGTGAACGGCCGCGTCGACCTTAACAACATCCCGCTGGCCCTGATCGAGCGCGTCGACGCGCTGACCGGCGCCGCCGTGACCACCTATGGTGCCGACGCCATCACCGGCGTGGTGAACTTCGTGACCAAGCGCGATTTCGCGGGTCTGGAAGTCACCGCTTCGAACCAGATCACCGAGCAGGGCGACGGCAACGTCTTCCGCGTCGACGCCACGATCGGTGCGAACTTCGACGATGGCCGCGGTAACGCCGTGCTGAGCATCGGCTATCAGTCGGCCGACGCCGTCTATCAGGGCGACCGCGACTTCTCCTTCTTCCAGGTCGACAGCTACACCGGCGGCAACGGCGGTTCGGGCACCGCGGTTCCGTCGCGCTTCTCGGGCACCCGCCCGCTGAACCCCGATGGTACGATTAACACCAATCCGGCCACTGGCAACGGCGGCGTGCGTCAGATCAACGCCGCAGGCCAGGCCGTTGCGCCGTTCGCATCGTTCAACTTCAACCCGGACAACATCTTCCAGACGCCGTTCGAACGCTATAACATCTATGGCCAGGCGAACTACGAAGTGTCGGACGCGATCGAAGTCTACACGCGCGGCATGTTCTCGAAGAACAAGGTCTCGACGATCATCGCACCGTCGGGCTCGTTCGGCGGCTCGGTGCCGATCAACCTGAACAATCCGTTCCTGCCGACTGCACTGCGCAATCAGTTCTGCGCGTTCGACGTCAATCCGAGCACGTCCGTATACACGCCGCGTTTCACACCTGGCGAGTGCTCCGCAGCAGCGGCCGCAACCGGCCGCGGTGATGCGGCTTATCGCGAGATCGGCTTTAACAACACGTTCGTTCCGTTCGACGTCGATGGGAATGGCTCGATTGGCGACGGCGAAGGTTATTTTAACAACCCGGCCGCAACGCTGAACCGTCGTACGCCGGAAGTCGGTCCGCGCATCAGCGATTATCAGACGACCTTCTTCGATTATCGCGTCGGCGCACGTGGCGGCATCACCGACACGATCGACTGGAACATCGAAGGCGCCTATGGCGAATCGGAGAATATCCAGAGCATCCAGAACTACACGCTGCAGTCGCGTTTCCGTCAGGGATCGCTGGTCAACGGCACGCTCGCCAACCCGGTCTGCCAGGACACGTCGAACGGCTGCGTTCCCGTCAACCTGTTCGGCCCCGAAGGCTCGATCACCCCGGCCGCTGCTGACTTCCTGTCGGAAAACAGCACATCGACCAACCGCACCTCGCTGTCGCAGGTTCGTGCGATCATTTCGGGTGACGTCGGCTTCGCGTCGCCGCTGGCGGTGCAGCCGATCGGCTTCGCTCTCGGTGGCGAATATCGCAAATACACCGCGCAGCAGTCGGCGGATACGCTCGCCAAGACCGCGGGTGAACTCGGCGGTGCTGGCGGTGCGGCTCCGGACATCGACGGCGCGTACGACGTTTACGAAGCTTATGCCGAAATCGTCGCTCCGCTGGTCGAAGACAAGCCGTTCTTCGAAAGCCTGACCCTCGAAGCCGGTATCCGTTATTCGGATTACAGCATCAAGGGCGCCGGTGGCTATGACACCTGGACCTGGAAAGCCGGCGGTAGCTGGGAACCGGGCGCGGGCGTCAAGTTCCGCGGTAACTACAGCCGTGCGGTTCGCGCCCCGAACATCGGCGAATTGTTCACGCCGACCTCGGTCGGCCTGACCAACCTCGCTCTCGACCCCTGCGCGGGCACCGCACCGACGGCCAACGCCAACCTGCGCGCGATCTGTATCGCACAGGGCGCTCCGGTCGGCACGATCGGTTCGATCACCAACCCGACCGCGGCTCAGGCGAACATCACCACCGGTGGTAACCTGAACCTGCAGCCGGAAACGGCGAACACCTGGACGCTCGGTGTGGTCTTCCAGCCCGACTTCCTGCCGCGGTTCAACCTGTCGGTCGACTATTACAACATCAAGATCGACGACGTTCTGGGCGTGCCGCTTCCGGGCGATATCATCGGCGCCTGCTTCGGCGCCGTCACGGCGGCGAGCGCAAGCGACCCCGCCTGTACGTCGATCCGTCGTAACCCGCTCACCGGCGGTCTCGACGGCGATCCGGCGACCACCGCAGGCCTGTTCGGCACGACGAACAACCTCGGCCGCCTGTTCACCGACGGTGTCGACTTGCTGATGAACTACAACGCGGATCTCGGCTTCGCGAGCCTCGACTGGTCGTTCGTCGGTAACTGGACGCGTAGCTCGAAGTTCAACGCGAACGCGGCGGACCCCGACTCGATCAACCGCGAATGCGTCGGCTTCTACAGCGTGAACTGCTCGTTCACGGGTTCGATCCAGCCCGAGTTCCAGTTCTCGAACCGCTTCACGCTCGGCTTCGACAAGGTCGACCTGTCGCTGCTGTGGCGTTGGCAGGACAGCGTCCAGTTCGAACCGCTGCAGCTGCAGAGCGACCTCGACGCGGCTCTGGCCTCGCCGGCTGACTGCCGCGATCCGAACGGTGCCGATCCGGACGGCTGCATGGTCGATCCGGCGTTCCGCAAGATCAAGGCGGCAAACTATTTCGACCTGACGGGCCGCTTCAGCGTCAGCGACAATCTGACCGTGACGATGACGGTGCAGAACCTGCTGAACAAGAAGCCGCCGATCGTCGGCAACTCGATCGGTTCGACCACCTACAACAGCGGTAACACCTACCCGTCGTCGTACGACGCGCTGGGTCGCCGTTACGCTGTGTCGGCAAAGCTGAAGTTCTAGTCACTTCACGCTTCGGCAAGAATTGGGGGCGGGCAGCAATGTCCGCCCCTTTTTCTATGGTGTAAGAGCGCCAGATCGAATGGCGGCTTTGGGGTGGGGAGCGGACGTTGCTTCCTTACGCTTCGTCATCCCGGACTTGATCCGGGATCCCGCTTTTTGAGGCATCGGCTGGCTCCGACCTCAAGCGGGACCCCGGATCAAGTCCGGGGTGACGAGAGTGTTGGAGTCCGCAACCGGTCGTTAGCTACCGAAAGCGCCGGCAAAAGAGATCGACCGCCAACCCGGCGGACGTCAGCGCGTCAGAAGCGGTGCGGGCAGGGCGAGCGGAATGCCGGCCTGATCGGCGACGGCTTCGGCCCATCCGGCGACTTGCGCAATCTCTTCGCCATAGGCGGCTTCGGCCGCGGCCAGATCGCGCTGCCGTTCACCCGTCGCGAAGGGCGCGCCCGATTTGCTGTTGCGGCCGAGCGCGGGGTGATCGGCGATCGCGGTGCGATCACCGGCGAGCCCCAGATGATCCATTGCCGCCGCGATCGCAGCGACGGGGTCCTGTGTCAGCACCTCACTGTCGAGCGAGGCAATCCGGCCCGGCGCCCATGCGAGCAGCGCCGCGAAGGCTTGTTGCTGGGCGAGCCAGCCCACCGCGGCGACCTGCAGATCCGACTGGCGGAAATAGTCGCGCGCTTCGAAACCGAGCTGCACATACCCCTCGGCCAGATAGCTCTCGAGCAGTTCGCGGCACCACAGCCGGCACCACATGCCCTTGCGCGCGACCGAGAGCAGGAAATCGCGCAGCGGGGCGTGGAGCAGGATTGCACGCGCCTGCGGCCGCAGCGTCAACGCGCCGCGCGCGAGCGGATTGAAAATGTTCGACGGCTTGACGATCACCGCCTCGCTTGCGGCGAAGCCGCGACCGAGCAGCGCCAGCGCATCGTCCATCGCCGCGGCATGGTCGCGCGGGCTGGCACCGCGGCGGCGCCAGCCGACCATGTCGTTGAGCAGCACCGGCTCGGACAGGCTGGTCGCGGCCCCGGGCTGGTCGAGCGCCTGCGCGAGCATCGTCGATGCGCAATAGGCCGAATGGAACAGGAAATGGATCGGCGATCGCTGTCCTTCCATCGCTGCGCGGCAATCGGCCCGCCGCAGCACGACGGGCGAATTTTCCTCGCCGAGGTGCAGGTCGGTCAGAAAAGGAACATCGGCGCGCGCGGCGCGATCGACGCGGCGAAAATGAAAGGCATCGTGGCCCGGATCATAACGGTGCGCGAGCCATTCGGCGTCGTCGACAATGGCGGTCACGGAAGGCGCAGCGGTCATCAATCGACCTTGCCGATTGCCCCCGTCGATGGCAAGCATGGGAGGGTCAGGACCTAGCCAGCGTGCGCTCGAGGTTTGAAGCGATTTTGTTCAGGGCAAGGAAGCGGGACGCAGGCATATGAGTATATTCCAAGGCTCGCTGACGCAGCCATGGACAAAATCGGTCAAATCCCGAAGGGACGTCGAAATGGCTTCGATATCGTCTCCGCGCGGCCTTGCAGATGGAACCACCATCGGCGGCGGCCACACGAAGCCGATATCTTCGCCATTTCGAGGCCTCGAGCGCACGCTGGCTAGGTCCTGACCCTTATGACCAGCGCACCTCCGCTCGCCTCAGCCGTTGAGGCCAACCGGCTTGGAATCGCAGCCCTTCAGGGCGGCGATCCCGCGGCCGCCGCCCAACATTTTAGCGTAGCGATCGCGGGTGACCCACAATCGGGGGCCCTGCAGCGCAATCTCGCCTCCGCGTGGCGCGCGCTCGGCGACGACGAGCGCGAACTCGCGGCGCTCGAGGCCGCGCTGGCGATCGATCGGCGCGATCTGATGGCGTGGATTCGCAAGGGCGAGCGGCACGAAGCACGGGGCGACAAGGGCGCCGCGCTCGCGGCATGGAGCGCGGCGATCGCGCTCGGCGGACAGCTCAATCCGGTGCCGCCGCCGCTCGAAGCGCTGCTCGCGCACGGGCAGGTTTTTGTCGCGGCGGCGACCGAGACGATGTTTACTGCGGCATCGGACGCACTCGACGGAATGCGTGGCGACCTGTCGGAAATCGAGGCGCGGCGCGGCGACGCCTTCATCGCGAGCGCGCTCGGCCGCCGCCGCATCTATCAGAATGAGTGCGCGGGCATTTATTACCCCTTCCTGCCCGCCGACGAATTTTTCGATCGCGGCCATTTCCCATGGTTCGCCGAAATCGAGGCGCAAACCGATGCGATCCGTGCCGAGCTGCAGGCATTGCTCGACGATCCGGGCGAGTCGCTGCGGCCCTATGTGAAGATGGACCCAGGGACGCCCGAATCGATCTGGTCGGGGCTCGACAACCGGCTCGACTGGGGGGCTTGCTTCCTGTGGGAATATGGCGAGCCCAACCAGGCGGTGCTCGATCGCTGCCCCGCGACGGCGGCTGCGCTCGCCGGTATCCCGGGGGCGCGCATCGCGGGGCGCGCACCGAGCGCTTTTTTCTCGATGCTGAAACCGCATACGCGCATCCCGCCGCACACCGGCGTCACCAATACCCGCGCGATCGTCCATCTGCCGCTGATCGTCCCGCCGGGCTGCGGGTTTCGCGTCGGCGGTGAAACCCGGGAATGGAAGGAAGGCACGGCGTTCGCCTTCGACGACACGATCGAGCATGAGGCGTGGAACGACAGCGACGATTTGCGTGCGGTGCTGATCTTCGACGTCTGGAATCCGCATCTGACGAGCAGCGAACATGAACTGCTGCGGCGTTATTTCGCATCGGCCGACGGATCGGGTTATGCGGTCCCGCGCTGACCGCGCGCCGGACTGTCCTTCCTTTGCGAAATTCAGCTTTGCGAAAGCCCGTGCGACCAATATGATGCGCCATCGAGGCTGCGGGCGGGGGTCCGCGGTAGGAGGATTGCCATGAAGACCAGCTTGTCCGCTTTTGTCGCGGCCGCCCTGATCGCCGCACCCGCGGCCTTTGCTGCCGAAGCGACGCCCGCCGATCGCGCACCGCCGGAAAAGGCACCTTCGGCGATGACGCCGACCGAGATCAAGGCGTATAATGAAGGGCTGCCGCAGACCCATCCCTATTATATCAAATGCCGCAAATCGGTCGAAATCGGCTCGCTGGTGAAGAAGAACCGCGTCTGCCACACCAATGAGCAATGGAAGGTCGCGCTTGAGAAGGGCAGCACCAGCGCGCGCGAAACCGCCGAAGCAATGCAGAGCAAGGCCGGCAACAGCTCCAACTGAACGCTGCCTGGAACCCTTTATGGGAGGATCGGATGCGTAAGATCGCGAGTTTGGGAATTCTTATAGCCCTGTCGGCGGCTTCGGCCGCGGTTGCGAGCGAGACCGAAGCACCCTTCGCGCGCGTACCGTCGGAAATGACGGGCGAGGAGATCGACGCCTATAATATGGGGCGCGCCGCGAATGCTCCCGACTATATCCGCTGCCGCCGCATCGAGCAGATCGGCTCGCTGGTGAAGAAGCTGCGCGTCTGCAACACCAATGCCGAATGGCGGCGCATCACCGACAAGGGCAATCAGGATGCGCGCGATACGCTGGAAGCCGTTTCGCGCAGTTTCAACAACGGACAGGAACCGCGCGATCAGGCGGAGCCGCTGATCGGCCGACCGCGATAGGGAAAGGGCGGCATTTCTGCCGCCCTTTTGTTTATGCCGGCGCGAGTTTCAGCGCCCCGTCGCCTTCGTCGACCTTGATCGCCTGTCCGTCCTTGACCTCGCCCTTCAGGATCAGGTCGGCGAGCGGGTCCTGCAGATATTTCTGCACCGCGCGCTTCAGCGGCCTCGCGCCATACACCGGATCATAACCGACGCGGCCGAGCCACGCACGCGCGGCATCGGTCAGGTCTAGCGTGACTTTGCGATCGGCGAGCAGCTTCTGGACGCGCGCGACCTGGATATCGACGATGCCGCCCATATGCTGCTGCGCGAGGCGGTTGAAGAGCACGATCTCGTCGAGCCGGTTCAGGAACTCGGGCCGGAAATGTGCGCGCACGACCTCCATGACGGCGGGTTCGGCCTGTTCGACCGGCGCGTCGTCGGGGAGCGCCGCGATCGCCTGGCTGCCGAGGTTCGAGGTCAGGATGATCAGCGTGTTGGTGAAATCGACCGTGCGGCCCTGCCCGTCGGTCAGGCGCCCGTCGTCGAGCACCTGGAGCAGGATGTTGAACACGTCGGGGTGCGCTTTCTCGACCTCGTCGAACAATACGACCTGATAGGGCCGGCGGCGCACCGCCTCGGTGAGCGTGCCGCCCTCTTCATAACCGACATAGCCCGGGGGCGCACCGACGAGCCGCGCGACGCTGTGCTTTTCCATGAATTCGGACATGTCGATGCGGACCATCGCATTGTCGTCGTCGAACAGGAAACGCGCGAGCGCCTTGGTGAGTTCGGTCTTGCCGACCCCCGTGGGGCCGAGAAAGAGGAAGCTGCCGAGCGGGCGGTTCGGATCCTGAAGCCCGGCGCGCGCGCGGCGGACAGCGGTCGACACCGCGCGGACGGCTTCGTCCTGCCCGATGACGCGCTGTTCGAGCGTGCTCTCCATGCCAAGCAATTTCTCGCGCTCGCCTTCCATCATCCGGTCGACGGGAATGCCGGTCCATTTGCTGACCACCGCGGCGATATCGTCGGCGGTGACTTCCTCGCGCAGCATTGCGTTGCCCGCGGCGGCTTCGGCGTCGGCGAGCCTCTTTTCGAGGCCGGGGATGGTGCCGTAGCTGAGCTCGCCCGCCTTCGCGAGATCGCCCGCGCGCTGCGCCTGGTCGAGCGCCGAACGCGCGGCGTCGAGCTCTTCCTTGATCTTCGCCTCGGCGTGGATCTTGTCTTTTTCGGCCTGCCATTTCTGGGTGAGGCCCGCCGACTGCTGCTCGAGGTTCGCAAGCTCGGCCTGCAGGCTTGCGAGCCGGTCCTTCGACGCGGCGTCGGTTTCCTTCGAAAGCGCCGATTCCTCGATCTTCATCTGGATGATGCGGCGGTCGAGCGTCTCGATTTCCTCGGGCTTCGATTCGACCTCCATCCGGATGCGGCTCGCGGCCTCGTCCATCAGGTCGATCGCCTTGTCGGGCAGGAAGCGGTCCGAGATATAGCGGTTCGACAAGGTCGCGGCGGCAACGATCGCGCCGTCGGTGATGCGCACCCCGTGGTGCAGCTCGTATTTTTCCTTGAGGCCGCGGAGGATCGAGATCGAATCCTCGACCGTCGGCTCGCCGACGAACACCGGCTGGAACCGCCGCTGGAGCGCGGGGTCCTTTTCGACATGCTTGCGATATTCGTCGAGCGTCGTCGCGCCGATGCAGTGAAGTTCGCCGCGCGCGAGCGCGGGCTTGAGCAGGTTCGACGCGTCCATCGCGCCCTCGCCCTTGCCGGCGCCGACGAGCGTGTGCATCTCGTCGATGAACAGGATGATCTCGCCCTCGGCCGCCTTCACATCGTCGAGCACGCCCTTGAGGCGCTCCTCGAACTCGCCGCGATATTTGGCGCCCGCGATCAGCGCGCCCATGTCGAGCGAGAGGAGGCGGCGGTCCTTCAAACTGTCGGGGACGTCGCCGTTGGTGATGCGCAGCGCAAGGCCCTCGGCGATCGCGGTCTTGCCGACGCCGGGTTCGCCGATCAGCACCGGGTTGTTCTTGGTGCGGCGGGCCAGGATCTGGATCGTGCGGCGGATTTCCTCGTCGCGGCCGATCACGGGGTCGAGCTTGCCCTCGCGTGCGACTTCGGTGAGGTCGCGGGCGAATTTCTTGAGCGCTTCGTAGCGGTCTTCGCTGCTCGCGGTGTCGGCCGATCGGCCGCCGCGCAATTCGTTGATCGCAGCGTTGAGCGCGTCGGCCTTCACGCCGGCATCGGCGAACGCCTTGCCGACCGGGGTAGTGGCCGAAAGCACCATCGCGAGGAGGAGCCGTTCGACGGTGACATAGCCGTCACCCGCCTTGGTCGCCACTTGCTCCGCCTGATCGAGCAGGCGGACCGCGTCATTATCGAGCCCCGGCGTTTGCTGCGCGCCCGATCCCGACACGGCGGGGACCTTGGCAAGCAGCGCGTCGATGCCGGCGACCGCGCGTTTTGCGTCGCCGCCGCTCTTCGCGATCAGGCCCGCGGCCATGCCTTCATTGTCTTCGAGCAGCGCCTTGGCGATATGCTCGGGCGAGATCCGCTGGTGGTTCATGCGGATCGCGATCGTCTGCGCCGCCTGCAGGAAGCCTTTGGCGCGGTCGGTAAATTTTTCGAGGTTCATTCAGAAAGCCCCTTTCTTGCCGAGCAAGATAGTGTTGCTATTTGGCAACACAAGGGGCTTGCTACCAGTTCCGTTCGCATCGAGCGAAGTCGCGATGCCCATCGTGGCACACGCCTTCACGGTGTCTCGACTTCGCTCGACACGAACGGGAATGAGGGCGTCACTCCCCGCTACGCGCAAGCTGGTCGAGCAGCCGCACGCCGAAGCCCGTCATTCCCTTGGGGACGAGCGAGGTCGCCTTTTCGGAGCGGTTGACCCCGGCGATGTCGAGATGCGCCCACGGCGTCGCCTCGTCGACGAAGAAGCCGATGAAATGCGCGCCGAGGCTCGCGCCCGGTCCCTGCCCGGTCGCGGAGTTGCGGATGTCGGCGATGTCGGACTTCATCCGCTCGGCATAATCCTTGTGGAGCGGCAGGCGCCACAATTCCTCGCCGCTCGCGGTGCCGGCGGCGATCAGGCGCGCCGCGAGCGCTTCGTCGCGCGCGAAGAGACCCGCATAGCTGTTGTCTAGCGCACCGACGACCGCGCCGGTGAGCGTCGCGATGTTGACGATCGCCTTGGGCCGATAGGCTTTGGCGACATATTCATTGGCATCGGCAAGGACGAGGCGCCCTTCGGCGTCGGCGTTGACCATCTCGATCGTCTTGCCCGACATGGTGCGGGTCACGTCGCCCGGACGCTGCGCATTGCCGTCGGGCATATTCTCGGCGAGCGCCGCGACGCCGACGACATGCACCGGTGCGCGCGATTTGGCGAGCGAGACAACCGCGCCCATCACCGATGCGGCGCCCGACATATCGCCCTTCATATTGCCCATTCCGGCGCCGGGTTTCAGCGACAGGCCGCCCGAATCGAAGGTGATGCCCTTGCCGACGAAGGCCGTCGGCGCGTCGGGCGAACCGGCGCCGCGATAGCGGATAAGCAGCAGCCGCGACCCGCGCGGGCTGCCCTGGCCGACGCCGACGAGCGTTCCCATGCCGAGTTTGCGCATCGCGGCTTCGTCGAGCACCTCGATGCTGACGCCCGGCGTGCCCGCCAGCGTTTCGCGCACGCGCGCGACGAAGCTTTCGGGATAGATGACGTTCGCGGGCTCGTTGGCGAGATCGCGCGACAGGCGCACGCCTTCGACGAGTGGTTTCCAGCGATTGGCGAAAGCGGTTTCGGCGCCCGACGGATTGGCGCCGACAAACGTCACCGCGCCCGTCGGCGGCGCCTTTTTGTCGACGGTCTTGTAACGGTCGAAGCGATATTGGCCGAGCGCGAAGCCATAGGCGACATCGGCGGCCGAAACGTCGCCGAAGGCACCCGCGATCGCCACCGGCTGGGCGTCGCTCTTGAGTTCCTGCGCGGCCTTGCCGCCCGCTTCGGCGAGCGCGAGCGAAGAGGGGGCGGCACCCGCGCCGACGAGCAGGATGCGCGGATACGCGCCGATACCGCGCAGCGACAATGTCGTGCCCGCCTTACCGTCGAAGCTCGCTGCAGCGATCGCGGCGGTGATCGCCGCGCGCTCGGCAGCGCCCAGCGCGATTCCGTCGAGCGGCGGCAGGGCGGCGTCGGTCATCACGATGACGAGCGCAGCGCCTGCCGGAGCGTTGGGTGCAAAGCCGATCGCGCGCTCGGCACTATTGCCGACGGTTGCCGGAACGACGCCCGATCCGGCGGTAGTCTGCGCCATCGCGGCGGGCGCGAGGGTGAGCGACAGGCAAGCGGAAAGGAGCAGGCTTTTCATGCGCATGGTTCGATAATCCCCGTTGTTCAATGACCTGACCCATGCATAGCGGCACACCGCTTGCCCGCAAATCCGGCTCGACGAACGACAGTCGCTTGCCATCGGACGACATGGCCGCCACAGATGCGCCGGACCAGGTGCGAAGAGGACCAGAGATGCTGCGACGGATTTTGCTGGGATTCCTGCTGCTGCTGGTGCTCACCGCCGCCTCGCTCGCGCTCTGGGAGCCGCTGACCGCCGAAGCGCCCGCCGCGCCCGCCTTCAAGCCCACCGACGTTCGGATTGCGCGCGACAAATTCGGTGTGCCGCATATCTTCGGCAAGACCGACGCCGACGTCGCTTATGGCGTTGCCTACGCGCACGCCGAGGATGATTTCTCGACCTTGCAGGAAGTGCTTGCGATGACGCGCGGCCGCGCGGGCGCGATGCTGGGCGAGGATGGCGCGAAGATCGATTATGCCGAGGCACTGCTCGGCGTCCGCGCGACCACCGCGCGCGACTGGCCGCGGCTGCCCGCCGATGTGCGGGCATTGTTCACCGCCTATGCCGCGGGACTCAATCATTATGCAGAGAAGCATCCCGGCGAGGTGCGCCTGTCGGGGCTGTTCCCCGCGACCGGCGAGGATGTTGTCGCGGGTTTCGTGCTGCGCTCGCCCTTTTTCTTCGGGCTCGATTCGGTGCTGGGGTCGCTCGTCGAAGGCAAGGAGATCGGGCGCGAGGGCGGGCCGGCACTCGATGCGACGGGCAAGCTGGTCCCGCGCGAACTGACCCCGGTCGGCACCGATCCCGCCGACAATGGATCGAACGGCATGGCGGTTGCGCCGGCGCGCTCGACCGACGGCGCGACGCGGCTCGTATCGAACTCGCACCAGCCGTGGACCGGCGGCGTCGCCTGGTACGAATTGGTCGTCCATTCGGAGGAAGGCTGGGATTTCGCCGGCGCGAACTTCCCCGGGTCGCCCTATCCGTTCCTCGGCCATAATAAATATCTCGGCTGGACGAATACGGTGAACCGGCCCGATCTGATCGACGTCTACAAGCTGACCCTCGACGACAGCGGCGAAAATTATCACTTCGACGGCCAATGGCGGCCGCTCGAAAAGAAGCGCATCTGGCTGAAGGTCAAAGTCGGCCCGTTCGTGCTGCCGATCCCGCGCACCACCTGGCGCTCGGTCCACGGGCCGGTGGTGAAGAATGAAAAAGGCGCGTTCGCGATCCGCTATGCGGGGATCGATCAGGCGAATATGGTCACCCAATATTACCGGCTCAACAAGGCGAAGAGCTTCGCCGAGTGGCGCGCCGCGATGGCGGGGCAGGGCGTGCCCGCGACCAATTTCATCTACGCCGATGCCAAGGGCAATATCGGGCTCTTCTACAATGCGATGTTCCCCGACCGCCAGCCGGGCTTCAACTGGCGCGGCGTGCTGCCCGGTGACACGTCGGCGGATCTGTGGACGCAGACGCTGCCGTTCGACCGCGTGCCGGCGCTGGTCAATCCGCGCTCGGGCTATGTGATGAACGCGAACAACACGCCGTGGGTCGCGGCGGGGCCGGGCGACGAACTCGACGCGGCGGCCTTTTCGCCACTGCTCGGCATCGAGGACGATATGACCAACCGCGCGACGCGGCTGATCGAGCTGTTCGAGGCGTCGGGGCAGATCGACGAGGCGCGGCTGAAGGCGATCAAATATGACACCGCCTATGCCAAGACGGGCTATGCGAAGGCGTGGATGAACCGCGTGCTCGCGCTCGACACGAAAGGCGACCCGGCGCTTCGCGAGGCCCAGAACCTGCTCCGCCGCTGGGACTGGAACCTCGACGGCAGGGGGAAAGGCGACGCGCTGGCGCTGATGGTGCTGCGCCCCGCGAACGGCAGCCATTACCAGCGCCGCGCCGCGCCCGATCCGCGCACGATATTGAAAGAGACGGTCGCGCATCTGCAGGATCATTTCGGCGGACTCGATCCGAAGCTCGGGACCGTATTGCGCCTCCGGCATGGCGAGGGAGCGAACCGCGTCGACCTGCCGCTCGATGGAGGCAACGACACCGTGCGCGCGTCGACCTTGTGGGACGCCGAACCCGACGGGCGGTTGAAGGTGCGCCACGGCGACAGCTTCATCATGTTCGTGACGTGGGATGCTGAGGGCCGGGTGCGGTCCGAATCGATCCAGCCCTTCGGGTCGGCGACGACACGGCCGGGCAGCCCGCATTACAACGACCAGGCGCCGCTGTTCGTGGCGCACAAGCTCAAGCCCGTGCTGTTCGATCCGGCGGCGCTGAAAGCGAGCGGGGCGCGCTTCTATCGACCTTGAAAGCCCGATGCTGCTGTCCTAAACCATTGATACAGTGCCGTCCGGCATCCGGTCGCACGCGGGCATAGAGCCTGCGCCCGAACAAGAGGATTTTCATGCCCCGTTTCCATCGTTTCGCGCTCGCTCTGGCGGTCACCACGTCGCTTGTCGCCGCGGGCCCCGCGCTCGCCAAGGCGAAGGCCGCCAACCCCGCACCGATCGCGGATCTCGTGAAGGCGGTCGATATTCCGTACGAGGCTTTCACGCTCGACAACGGCCTGCGCGTGATCGTGCACGAGGACCGCAAGGCGCCCGTCGTCGCGGTGTCGGTGTGGTACCGCGTCGGGTCGAAGCATGAGCCGAAGGGCAAGACGGGCTTTGCGCATCTGTTCGAACATCTGATGTTCAACGGGTCGGAAAATTCGCCGGGCGACTTTTTCGAACCGCTGCAACAGGTCGGCGCGACCGACAGCAACGGGACGACGAACGTCGACCGCACCAATTATTTCGAGACGGTGCCGACGGGTGCGCTCGACCGTGCGCTCTTCCTCGAAAGCGACCGCATGGGGCATCTGCTCGGCGCGGTGACGCAGGAAAAGCTCGATAACCAGCGCGGCGTCGTCCAGAATGAAAAGCGTCAGGGCGACAACAATCCCTATGGTCTGCTGCGCTACGAGATTTTCGAAAATCTCTTCCCGACCGGGCACCCCTATCACCACAGCACGATCGGTTCGATGGGCGACCTCAATTCGGCGAGCCTCGGCGACGTGAAGAAATGGTTCACCGACAATTACGGCCCGAACAACGCCGTGCTCGTGCTCGCGGGCGACGTGAATGTCGCCACCGCGAAAGCCAAGGTGCAGGAATGGTTCGGCGACATCCCGCGCGGCCCCGAAATCGCGGCGCCCAAAACGTCGATCCCGACGCTGCCCGCGCCGCTGGCGAAAGAGGTCAAGGACCTCGTTCCCACGACGCGCATCTATCGCATGTGGGCGATCCCCGGCCTCAACGATCCCGAGGCGGTGCCGCTGCAGATGGCGATGGGCGTGCTCGGCGGCCTGTCGTCGTCGCGGCTCGACAATGCGCTCGTACGCAAGGACCCGGTCGCGGTGAGCGTTTCGGCGGCGGCGCAGCCGTTCGAAGATGCCGGCATATTGCTGGTGCAGGCCGATGTGAAGCCGGGCGTCGACCCCCAGCTCGTCGCATCGCGGCTCGACGCCGAAATCGCGAGCTTCCTCGCCAGCGGGCCGACCGCGGACGAGTTGCAGCGCACCGCGGCGAGCTATCTGGCGGGCACGATCTCGGGGCTCGAATCGGTCGGCGGTTTCGGCGGCAAGGCGGTGACGCTGGCCGAGGGCGCGCTCTATTCGAACAATCCTGCCTATTATAAGGTCGAGCTCGACCGCATGGCGAAGGCGACCCCCGAACAGGTCAAGGCAGTCGCCAATAAATGGCTGTCGCGCCCGGCCTTCTCGCTGACCTACACCCCCGGCGAGCGCACCGAGGGCGGCGAAAATCGCGGCGGCGCGGTGACCGCTGGCAAGGTGGCCGCACCGGTCCAGCCCGACCGTTACTGGAACGAGGCGCTCGGCGACGTCGGCCCCGATACGGGCGGTGTTTCGTCGTTCGCCGACCGTTCGCAGCTGCCCGCGGTTGCCGACCTCAAGGCGCTCGACTTTCCCGCGATCGAACGCACCAAGCTGAAAAACGGCGTCGAGGTCGTTTTCGCGCGGCGCACGACGGTGCCGACGGTCAATGTCGCGGTGAGCTTCGACGCGGGCTATGCCGCCGATCCGCACAATGCATTGGGCACCCAGTCGCTGATGCTCAGCCTGATGGACGAGGGCACGACGAGCCTCGATTCGATTGCCTTTGCCGAAGCGAAGGAGCGGCTGGGCGCGCAGATCGACGGAACCGCCAATGCCGACGAGACGGTGTTCAGCCTGTTCGCGCTGAAACCGAACCTCGGCGCCTCGCTGAGCCTGCTCGCCGACTATATCCGCAACCCGGCGTTCGACGCCAAGGAACTCGAGCGCGTTCGCGCGCAGCAGCTCAACCGGCTGAAGGCCGAACTCAACAACCCGAACGCGATCGCTTCGCGCATTTTGACGCCGGTGCTGTACGGCGCCGACCATCCCTATGGCATTCCGCCGTCGGGACTTGGCAACGCGAAATCGGTGGCGGCGGTGACGCAGGGCCAGCTCGCGGCGTTTCATGCGGCGTGGATCCGTCCCGACAATGCGCGCGTGTTCGTCGTTGGCGACACGACGCTCGCCGAAGTGAAGAAACAGCTCGATACGACGCTCGGCCAGTGGCAGGCGCCCGCGACCGCGAAACCGGTCAAGCATTTCGAGATCGCGATCCCGGCGCCACGCCCACGCATCCTGCTGTTCGACCGGCCGAAGTCGCCGCAGTCGGTGATCCTCGCGGGCAAGGTGCTCGACGCCAAGGGCGGCGACGATCTTGAGGTTTTGCGGTCGGCGAACGATATTTTCGGCGGCAATTTCCTGTCGCGCTTCAACACCAATTTGCGCGAGACCAAGGGCTGGTCCTATGGCGTGCGCAGCCGCATTTCGGGCGACCAGGACCGGTTGACCTGGGTCGCCGCGGCGCCGGTGCAGGCCGATCGCACGGGCGATTCGATCAAGGAACTGCAGAGCGACCTCAAAAGCTTCCTCGGCGACAAGGGTGTGACGAAGGAAGAGCTTGAACGCACGATCAACGGCAGCGTCCGCGAACTGCCCGGCAGCTTCGAAACCTCGGGCGACGTGCTCGGCGGAATCCGGCAGATCGTCAAGTTCGGCCGCCCCGACAATTATTACGAGACGCTGCCCGCCACCTATGAAGCGATGACCGCGGCCGAAATCGATGCGGCGGCGCGCAAGGCGCTCAGCACCGAGGGTCTGGTCTATGTCGTCGTCGGCGATGCCGCGGTGGTAAAACCGCAGCTTGACGGATTGGGTCTGCCGGTGGAAACGGTGTCCCTCGATAACTAACATCAGTTTCAGTAAGGAGAGCCCATATGTCCCAAGTCGATGGCAGCTATGATTGCGTAACCAAGTCGCCGATGGGCGACCAGAAGTCGGTCTTTACCGTGAACAGCGACGGCGGCGGCTTCACCGGCCAGAACGCCGGCGCGATGGGCGCGCTCGACGTCGAAAATGGCAAGGTCGACGGCAACAAGCTGACCTGGACCATGAACATGAAGGTGCCGATGCCGATGACGCTCGAATGCGAAGCGACGATCGACGGCGACGCGCTGACCGGCACGATCAAGGCCGGTGCGTTCGGTTCGATGGCGATGACCGGCACCCGCCAGGGCTGAGCCACGCCTCACGAAAAGCGAAGGGCCGTCCACTCCTGCGAAGGGCGCGGGCGGCCCTTTTGCTTTGCATAGCAATGCCCTTTGGGTTTGCGGCCATTCGGGGACTATCCAAAGCGGCGGCATGGGCGCATAGGCTGCCGCCATGCACAAGCCGGCCCAATCCCCCCAACGGAGCCTGCCGGGCGACCGTGAGATGGTGGTCATGATGGCGATGGTCATGGCGCTGAATGCGCTCGCCATCGATTCGATGCTGCCCGCACTGCCCGCGATCGGCGAGGCGCTGGGCGTCACCGTCGCCAATGATCGTCAGCATGTCATCTCGGTCTACCTGCTCGGTATCGGCTTCGGTTCGCTGCTGTACGGCCCGCTGTCGGACCGGTTCGGGCGCAAGGGCGTGCTCGTCCCCGCGCTGTTCGCCTATCTCGCACTCTCGATCGGTTGCGGCCTCGCGACCAGCTTCGCGATGCTGCTCGTGCTCCGCTTCATCCACGGGCTGGTCAGCGCGGCGCTCGGCGTCATTGTGGTCGCGGTGATCCGCGACCTGTTTGCGGGCGATGCGATGGCGAAACGGCTGTCGCTGATCTTCCTCGTCTTCATGATCGTACCGATCATCGCGCCGACGATCGGCGCCGGGATCGCCGCGGTGGCGGGCTGGCGCGCGATTTTCGTCGTGCTCGCGGTGATGTCGATCGTGATGCTGTTTTGGCTCCGCCGGCTTCCCGAGACGCTCGACCCCGCCGATGTCCGCCCGCTCGACCTGCGCACGATGATCGCGGGCTGGGCGACGGTGACGCGGCATCGCCGCGCCGCGGGCTATATGATCGCCTCGGGGATGATGCAGGGCGCGCTGTACGGCTATCTCAACAGCAGCGAGCAGATCATCGCCGAAGTGTTCGGCGCGCAGGCGATGTTCCCGCTGATCTTCGCGTGCGTCGCGGTGGGTATTGCGATCGCCAATTTCTCGAACGCCGCGATCGTCGAGCGCTTCGGTGCGCGCCGCGTGTCGCAGGCGGCGGTCTTTGCCTTCATGGCGACCTCGATCCTGCAGATCGTCGCGGCGCTGAGCGGGGTCGAGACGCTGTGGATGTTCACTGCGCTGATGATGGTGAACGTCGGCCTCGTCGGCTTTATCGGCAGCAATTTCGGGTCGATCGCGATGGAGGATTTCGGGCATATGGCGGGCGTCGCGTCGTCGTATCAGAGCTTTGCCAAGACGTTGCTCGCGGCGACCGTTGGCGCGACGATCGGCCAGCAATATGACGGCACGACGCTGCCGCTGGCCTATGCCTTCCTGATCAGCGCGGTCGTCGGCCTCGCGCTCGTCTTCTGGGCCGAGCGCGGCAAGCTGTTCACCCGGCCGGGAACGGCACCTAAAAGCCCTTATTAACCGCCCTCTCTGCTTTGGGGTGGAAGGTGAGTATCCCTACATTCGTCATTCCCGCGAAAGCGGGAACCCAGGGGCAACGACAGCTCGCTGGGTCCCCGCTTTCGCGGGGATGACGAGTAAGAAGTGGAGCGCCTGCTTTCGGTCGCCTACTCGACCCTATCCAGATTGAAGATCGTAACACGCCATCCAATGTAAATAAACACCGCAACGCCAGTGCAGCCTAGTATGGCATACAATGCGCCTTTGGCGTCTCCTTTACTGAACCGTTCAACGACCGCCGCAACTGCAAACAGGGCAATTAGAAAAAGAACAACCGGAGCGAATAGATTTGTAAATCGTCTCATCACGTTCTCCAGTTTAACATAGCGGCCTGAATGTGAGGGCTACCACGTCGCCACATATTGCCGCAATCGGTTGATAGCAGCTGTGGACCCATTCGATGCACTCGCCAAAAAAGAAAGGGGGCCGAAGCCCCCTTTCCCTTATCCTTCGAACCGTCAGTTGAACGACGGGGCCGGCGGGACCGGCGGCGGCGGTGCGTCGGGGTCGTCCTCGTGCACCTCGATATGTCCCTGACCCACATGGCTGCGCGAGCGGCTGTAGGCGAAGTAGACGACGAGGCCGATGCCTGCCCAGATCAGGAAGAGGTTGATGCTCTTCTGGTCGAGGTTGAAGAAGAGATACAGGCAGCCCGCGATCGCGATCGGCGCCGTGAGATAGATCAGCGGCGTCTTGAACGGACGGTGACGGCCCGGATCGGTCCGGCGGATCACCATCACCGCGATCGACACCGCAGCGAATGCGAAGAGCGTGCCCGAGTTCGAGATATTCGCCAGCTGCCCGACAGGGAAGAAGGCGGCGAACAGCGCGACCGCGATGCCCGTGATGATCGTGATCACGTGCGGTGTGTTGAACTTCGGATGGATCTTAGAGAAGGCTTTCGGCAACAGGCCGTCGCGGCTCATCACGAAGAAGATGCGGGTCTGGCCGAACATCATCATCAGGATGACCGACGGCAGCGCGAGACCGGCGGCGAGGCCGATCAGATTGCCGACCTGCGGCCATCCGATTTCACGCAGCGTCCACGCCAGCGCTTCCTTCGAGCAGACCACCGCCTGATCGCCCATCGCGGCGCAGGCAGCGGCGAGTTCGCGGCTGCCTGGTTCGAGCGCATGGGCGCCAGCCGCATCGATGCCGACCGGCTGTGCGCCGACCGAGCCGATGACGCCGGCGGCGACGAGCAGGTAGAAGATGGTGCAGATCGCGAGGCTGCCGATCAGGCCGATCGGCATGTTGCGCTGTGGGTTTTTGGTTTCCTCGGCGGCCGTCGAGACCGCGTCGAAGCCCACATAAGCGAAGAAGATCGATGCTGCGGCGGCGCCGATACCGCCGAAGCCGAGCGGCGCGAAGGGTTCGAAATTCTCCATATTCATCACGGGAACTGCGAGGACGACGAACAGCGTCAGCGCCGCAACCTTGATGACCACGAGAAACGCATTGACCGTCGCCGATTCGCGGGTGCCGATGACCAGAAGCATGGTGACGAGGCCGGCAATGAACATCGCGGGCAGGTTAATCATGCCGCCGTCATATGGCCCGAGCACCAAGGTAGAAGGTATGTCTATGTTGAAGGCATTTTCAATCAAGCCGACAACATAGCCCGACCAGCCGACCGAAACGGCGCCCGCGGCGACCGCATATTCGAGGATCAGCGCCCAGCCGACCATCCATGCGATCAGTTCGCCCATCACGGCGTAGCTATAGGTGTAAGCCGAGCCCGACACGGGGACCATCGAGGCCATTTCGGCGTAGCAGAGCGCCGCGAAAGCGCAGACGAAGCCAGCGATGATGAAGCTGATCATCATGCCCGGGCCGGCCTTTTGCGCCGCTTCGGCGGTCAGCACGAAAATCCCGGTCCCGATGACGGCGCCGATCCCCAGCATGGTGAGCTGAAAGGCCCCGAGCGTGCGCGTAAGCGACTTTTTCTCCGCTGTCGCCAAAATGGCATCCAACGACTTTACGCGGTCAAATAGCATGTTCTTCCCCTTTGGGGCGGCTGAGCTGCCGCCGTCTCATGGCGGGGCAGACTAGCCGCTCCACGCGTCAGCGCAACTTAATTTCATGGGGTCAACGCTGCATTCGACGAGGACCAAGGCCGCTTACCGTACGGTAAAGCGCACTCGGTCAATCATTCGGCCGCCTGGATCAACCAGCGTCAGCATATGGGCGCCGGGGCGCGGCAGGATTTGCTGCCCCGCATCGGCATCACCGAGCGGTGTCTTGTCGAGGATCAGCCGGTATCCGGCGACCGATCCGCTGACGATGACCGCGAGCCGCTGACGGTCGATCGGGATGTCGGGGTCGAGCGCGTAGACGCTGCCGCTGACCGGGCTGGTGATGCGCGGACGGCGCGCCGCCTGCGGCGCGGCCGCCATTTCGGTCTGCGCGGTGCCGGCGAGGAAATATTCGCGGCGCGGGGGCTCGCGCGTGCCGGGGAGGCTGATCCGGCGCGCCTCGACGCCCTCGGGCATCGCGGGCGGCTTGCCGGGGCGGCCGGTGTGGAGCGCCATCATCACGTCGCGCCAGACCGGCGCGGCGCCCGAGGTGCCCGAGACGGCGCGCATCGAATCGCCCTCGAGATTGCCGACCCAGACAGCGACGGTGAAGCGGTCGGACCAGCCGATGCACCAATTGTCGCGCATGCCTTTTGACGTGCCGGTCTTGGCGGCGGCCCAGAAGGGGAGGCGAAGCGCGCTGTCGGCGCCGAAGGCGTCGGTGCGGGCGGCGGCGTCGGCGAGGATGTCGCCAACGATGAAGGCGGCGGCGGGGTTGACGATCTGGCGTGCCTCTTCCGCTTTTTCGCCGCGCAGGAAATGGACGGGGGCATAGCGGCCAAGGTTGGCGAAGGTGCGGAAGGCGTTCGCTTGTTCGACGAGCGACACTTCGGCCGAGCCGAGCGCGAGGCTGAAGCCGTAATATTCGCCGTCCTCGACGAGGCCGTGATAGCCGAGCGCCCAGAGGCGGTCGCGGAACTGCTGGACGTCGTCGATGACGAGCGCGCGGACCGCGGGGATGTTGAGTGAGCTGGCTAGGGCGTGGCGGACGCTGACTGGGCCCTTGAAGCTGTGGTCGTAATTCTTGGGGACGTAGAGGCCCGAGGCGGTGTCGAGCTGGACCGGGCTGTCGTCGAGGATCGACGCGGCGGTGAGCCAGCCATGTTCGATCACCTGCGCATAGAGATGCGGCTTGAGCGTCGAGCCTGCCTGCCGCCGCGCGTTGGCGCCGTCGACCGACGCCGCGGTCGATTTGAGCCCGACGCCGCCGACATAGGCGAGCACTTCGCCGGTCGCATTGTCGAGCACGACGACCGCGCCGTCGCGCACGCGGTCCGAGCCGAGCCCCGCGAGCTGGCGGCGCAGCGCGACGATCGCTGCGGCCTGGATGCCGCGGTCGATCGTCGTGGTGACGCGCTTGCCGGGCTTGTCGAGCAGGCGGACGGCAAGATGTGGCGCGAGCGCGGGGTCGAAGCGCGCGGCATGTTCGCCCGAAACGAGGGTCGCGGCGGCGGCGCGGATTGCGGTGCAGTCCTTTGTCTGCGCGATGCGGCACGCGCGGCGACCGAGCGCTTCGGCGCTGGCGGCGGGGTTGGGGAGGAGGCCCGCGAACAAGGCGGCATCGGTGCGGTTCAGCTCGGCGGGTTTCTTGCCGAACAGGCTTTGCGCGCCCGCGCCGATACCCTGCGCCTCGCCGCGCAGGGGGAGGAGGTTGAAATAAGCCTCGAGCATCTGTTCGTGCGACCAGTTTGCCGCGAGCGCCTGCCCCGCGCGCATCTGGCGGAGCTTGGTGCGCCAGTCGCGTTTGCCGGGCTGCGCGAGGCTGGGATCGAGGAAAGCGGCGAGCTGCATCGGCAGCGTCGAGGCGCCGCGCGAGCGGTCGCCGGTCCAGCGCGCGCGCGCGGCGCTGGCGATGGCGAGCCAGTCGACGCCGCCGTGCGACCAGAAGCGGCGGTCTTCGCTTTGTACGACGGCGGTGCGGACCGCGGGGCTGATCTGGTTCAGCGGCACCCATGCGAGGCGGCGGCGTTCGAAATTGACGCGCTCGCTGTCGAGCAACTGGCCGTCGCGGTCGTAAAGCCACGCTTCGCTTGGGCGCCAGTCGGCGCGGACTGCGTCGAAGGCGGGCATTGCCGGGGGACGGGTGAGGAGGTGAGCGGCGGTGACGAGGATGAGCAGGGCGAGGGCGGCCCAAGCGAGCGCGTCCCGCCAGCGGCGTTTGCGGGTTATTGCCATCAACTGGCCTATCCGATGAAATTCTTCGCCGGTCCCTCAATTTCCGTTCGCATCGAGCCAAGTCGAGATGCCCATCGGTTGTATGTGCCTTTGGGGTGTCTCGACTTCGCTCGACACGAACGGAAGAAGGAAGGGCGGGGCTGCGTCACTGCCCGACGCTCGCCACCGTCAGCGGAGCGTTCGGCCATTGGCCGCGGATCGCGGGCGAATACATCGCCTCGACGCGCGTCGGCGGCAGGGTGAAGCGGCCCGAGCCGTTGAGCCGCACGACATATTCGACCGCATGGGTGCCCGCGGGCATCCAGCCGAAATAGCCGCGCCAGCTGTCCTTGCCGCGTTCGACATAGCTCGGCTGCGCGCCCGATCCGCCCGCCTGCTCGGCGAGCATTTCGGACTGGCCACCGAGGTTGCCGACGATCGTCGCGCCCGGCGCGATCGGATCGTTGATCACGACCCACGTCCGGCCCGCGGCCGCGACGACCTCGATCCGCACCTTGATCACGTCGCCGCGCGTCAGGCGGTCCTTGTTCGCCGCCTTGACGATGCTGACCGAGCGCTTGATCCGGTAGCCCGCGTTGAGCGGTTCCTTGAGCGGGACCGCCGCCTTGACGCTGACGGTGGCCCACGGCGTGCCGGTGCCTTGATGGCTCAGGCTCATCGTCGCGGCGTTCAGCGCGACGCGGAGTGGCGACACGGGTTCGGCGGGCAGCGGCCAGCTTTGCGAGGCGGTGCCGCCCGCTAGGCCGATGTTGGTGACGCCGGTGATCGCGTTCGCCGGATAGAGGTCGGCGAAGCGGCGGACGGTGACCGCGCCCCACGCATTGGCGGGGGTAGTGTCCCAATGGCCTTTGCGCTGGCGCTGTGCGACGCCGACCATCAGCTTGCCCGCGTCATCTTCCCAGCCTTTGCGGCCGAGCACGGCTTCGAGCGCTTTGATCGCCATTTCGTCGCCGCTGGTCATCATCCACCAGGGCGCGCGCGCGTCGTCGACGAGGTCGAGGCGCGTGCCTTCATAGACGAGGCGTTTGCGGAGTTCGGCCTCGGCCGCGGTGCGCAGCGCGGGTGCGCCCCGCACGCCCGGCGTCTTCTCGATCGCGACGAGCCAGTCGGCGAGCGTGCCGGTCGCCATATCGACCGGCGCGACGTCGATCGCGGCGACTAGGCTGGCACTCGACGCATTGTTGCGCGCGAGCGCCGCCAGGGCTGCGATGCGGACCGGGCGGATGTCCCACGGGCCATAGCCCTTGCGCGTCAGACGCCCTTCGACAACCGCCTGCAATGCCTTGACCATCTTCGCCTTCGACGCCTCGGGGATCGCGAAGCCGTTCGCGGCGGTCACGCTCATCACATAGGCGGTGAGTTCGATCGACCCTTCCATCCGTTCGTTGGGCCAGTAGCGCAGCAGCCCGTCGTCATCGAGATAGGTCGGCATCGCCCCGGCCAGCGCCTGCCAACGGCCGACATCGCCGAGCGCCACTGCGCGCGACGTCGACTGTTCGAAGCAGTTGTACGGATAGGCGCTCATATAATCGCGCACCCCCGACAAGGGCGGCGCCAGCGTGCCCGCGAGTGCGACGTCGACATAACCGCCGGGCAGCGCGCCCGCAGGGATCGCGATCGGCAGCGTCGTGTTCGAGCCGACGCGGAACAGGCTGGCAGCCCAGGTTTCGACCGGGATCGCGGATTCGACCTGCTGCGCGAAGACGAGCCGGTCGCGCGCCTTGCCGCCCTTGGCGACCGCGTCGACGGTCCATTCGATCGGACCGGTGGTTTCGGGGGCGGTCATCGACCAGCTGATCGGCACCGCGCCCCCCGCGGGGATGGTGACGGTGAGCGGCGGCGCGGTCGCGACGGCCGGCGACAGCGTCGGGGTCGCGGTGACCTCCATCGGCTGATCGGTGCCGTTGCGCAAAGTGAAGCGCGCATCGTACGTGTCGCCGGTGCGCACCAGTTCGGGCATGCCGGCGAAGACGCCGAGATCCTGCACGGTGCGGACGGTCGTCTCGCCGGTGCCGAAATATTGCGACCCGTCGGTCGCGATCGCGACGAGGCGGAAGCCCGAGAGATTGTCGCTGAGCGGTACGTCGACGCTCGCGCGGCCCTTGGCGTCGAGCGGGACATTGCCCTTCCACACCAGCACGGGGCGAAAGTCCTCGCGGGTGAGGCCGGACAGGTCACCGCCACCACCGCCGCCGGGTTCGAGCGCCTTGCGGCCGTAGTGGCGCTTGCCGACGACCTGCATCTGCGCGGTCGAGGTGAGCACATCGAGCGTGCGTTCGCCCATCATCGCGTCGATGACCTGCCAGCTTTCGTTGGGCGCGAGCTGGAGCAGTGCCTCGTCGACCGCTGCGAAAGCGACGTCGGCATTCTTCGGCGCCTTGCCGTCGGGGGTTTTGACCTCGATCGCGACCTTCGCGGTTTCGCGGACCGAATATTTCTCCTTGTCGGCCTTCACCTTGACGCCGAGCTGATGGCCCTCCCAGCCGACCTTGATGCGCGCGATGCCCATGCGGTAGCTCGGTTTGGCGAGGTCGACGAGCGCGGTCGGGGGAGCGCCCTCGCTATTCTCGATCTTGAAGCCGACCGCGCGCTTCATCTTGCGGAACCAGCTTTCGTTACCGGTGACGCGCCCGCGCACCGCCATCACCGAGACATAGACGTCGGGGGCGTAAGTCGCGGGAAGCTTGACCTTCACGACCGGGTTAGTGCCCTTGAGCGGCACAACGAAGCTGGAGAGCACGCCTTCGCGTTCGATGGTGACGAGCGCGGTCGCTTCGCGGAACGGCATGCGGACCTGGAAGCTCGCGGTGTCGCCCGCGGCATAGCGCGGCTTTTCGGCGATCACGTCCATGCGGTCGCCATTGTCGCCGCCGAACCACCAGTCGTCGTCGCCCGCGAGCCACACCGAGCGGACCGCGCGCGCTTCGTTGCCGTCCGCGTCCTGCGTCGTCGCGACGACGGTGACTTCGCCCGAGATACCGGGCGCCATCGCGCAGCTGGCGCGGCCGAGCTTGTCGGTCGTCGCCGAGCAGGTCGCATCGAGCTTCGTCGTGCGCATCTGGTTGTCATAGGCGTAGAAGCCGCCGATCAGGCGGCGGCGCGCGGTGATGATCTCGCGATTGTAGAGCGCGACCTGCACGCGCTGGCCCGCAATCGGTTTGCCGTCGAGGTTCAGCGCGATGAAATTGAGGCGGAGGTCGTTGTCGCGCATCAGCCAGCCGTCGGTCTTGAGCCCGAGGCGGACGGCCGACGGGTAGAGGGTGATGCGGCGGCTCGACGTCAGCGTCTCGCCATTCGCATCCTCATAATCCATTTCGGCGGCCATCAGCGTCGGTTCGGTGATCGGCTGGTCGACCGTGACATTGGTCGTCGCGGCGCCATTGGCGTCGAGCTTCAAGGGCACCGAGCGTGCGAGCGGCAATTCGGCCGACGGCTCGTCGCCGCTGTCGTCGAGCTGGACGACGCCCTCCTTCACCGGCTGGCCGTCGAAATCCCAATCCTTATAATCCTCGGGCGGCGACCAGCTCGAGCGGAAATTGGTGCGCAGTTCGACCGGGATATTGGGCGCGGGACCGCCCGAAAGATAACCGACGAACAGGTTCAGCGGCACCGCGGCGGGGCGGACGAGCGCGGTTTTCGGCCCGGTGATCGTCGCCTTCATCGTCGGCAGTCGATATTCGTCGACCTTGACCGACTGGCCCGACCAGATCGTCTTGTCCTCGCCGTCCTTGTCCTTGGTGACGAAGACAAGCTCATAATCGCCCATGGGGGCCGATGCGGGGACGTTCCAGACCGTCTCGCCGCTGCCGGTCGCAGCGATGGCGAAGGGCATTTCGAATTCGGTGTCCGAGCCGCGGTGGACGAGGCGGAGCTTGCCCGACAGCGCCTCTGGGGTCCGGAAGCCAAGGCCGACCGGGCGGCGGAGCAGATGCTTCATATGCACCGTCTCGCCCGCCTGCACGAGCGCGCGGTCGAAGACGGTGTGGAGGATGTCGTTCCGCTCCGACCAGCCATAGGGGAGGTCGAAATCATAAGGGCGGATGCCGTTGCCCCAGTCGGTGAGCGTGAAGCTGAAATCGTCGCCCGAGCGCGCGCTGACCATCAGCGCGTGGCCTTCGCTTTTCGCCATGTCGGGGGTTTCTTCGCAGCTCGAATAGGTTTCGGGCTGCGGCAGCCCGCCCGCGAAGGCGAGGCGGCCCGCCTTGTCGGCGGTGCCGCGCGCGAGCAGGCGGCCGGTGCAGCTGTCGGAGACGCGGATTTCGGCGCCCGCGACGGGAAGGCCGGTGTCGAGGGCGGTTACCCACGCGAGCGAGCCCTCGCGGCCCCATTTGAAGTGGACGGCCATATTGGTGACGAGCGCCGCGGTCGCGACGTAACGCGTCGACTTGCGGCCGAGCAGCGCGGCGCCAAGCTCGGGGCTCGCGATCTCGACGACGTGAAAGCCCTTTTCGCCGAGCGGGATGCCGACGACCTCGAATTCCTTGCCGCCCGCAGCAGGCGCGAGCTGCATGTCGCGGCGTTCGCCGCCGGCGGGGGCATCCGCGAACACCGATTTGGTGCCGGTGTAATTGACCGTGACGTCCTTGCCGGCAGCGTTCTTTTCCTCGCGATAGTCGGTGTCGTCGGCGTCATCGACACGCTTCAGCCAGCGCGCGATCGCGGCATCGTCGTCGCCGACCTTGAGCGCGGTCGCGGGCATTTTGAGATTTGCCTGGACGAGCGAGCTTTCTACCCCGCGCACGGTTACCGGCAGCACGCCGCCTTCGCCGGCTTCGAGGATGCCGAATTCGGCGGCGAATTTGACGAGCGGCGGGGCGCGGTCGATGTGGAATTTCAGCGGGAAGTTCGACTGGTTCTGCAGCTTGCGGCCGCTCTGGTCGGTGACGTCGGCGGGCAGCACGAGCGTCGCGTCGACATTCTGCGGCAGCGGACCGGTGAAGCGGACGGTCGTCAGCCAGGCGTCATTCTTGTCGTCGTCGTCGATCTTGGGCGTCAATTTCTTGCCGTCGGCGGTGTTCAGCGTCGCGGCGAGGATCGTTTCGCGCGCGACGGGCGACGCGAAGCTGAGTGTCACATCCTTGATCGGGTTGCAGCCCGCCTGCGGGTTGATCCGGCTGCACGACATTTTCGCGGTGAAGGCGGGGCGCACATCATGGTCGAAGCGCTGGTCGCGCCCCGCGGTGCGGCCGGGGACACCGGCTTGTGAAATGCGCGCGTCCCAGACGAGCGCCATCTCGCGTCCCGGGGGCAGCGGGCGGCGGCATTTGACGGGGACGATGCGGTCGAGCGCGGCCTCGCGATCGGCGCCCGCGGCGGGGAAGCGCTGCGGCAGGCCGGCGTCGTAGGTGAAGGACTGGCGCGACCAGTTATTGTCGCCGAGGCCGGTCAATATCTGCGTTGCTGTGTCGCGTGGCAGGACGTCGACGGGGATTTTCTCGCCGATGCCGTCGACCGCGCAATAGGCGAAGCGGCCGACCGAGGCGCGGTCGGCGGCGACATTGGTCGCGACGAGGAAGATCTGCTGCTCCTCGATATCGCCGTCCATCCCGCCCGCGAGCACGGCGCGCGCCGAGGGGCCGCCGGTGTCGAGCGCGAAGCGGCTGTTGCCCGCGACCGACACGCCGCGCGCAGTCTTGAGCCCGTCGCGGAGCTCGACATGGCAGGCGAGCCCGCCGGGAAGCGGTTTATCGAATTCGAGCACCCAGGTGCGCGTGTCGACCCAGCGGCCCGACGAGGGGAGTTTGCAGTCGTTGGTCGCGGGGGCTTGGGCGCGGGGGTCGCCGAGCGGGACCATGTCTTCGGAGAAACGCAAGGTGAAGCGGGTGATCGTGCCGTCGCCGGTGCCCGAGCTGCCGGGGGTCGCGAGTGTGACCTGCGGGACGGTGTCGGCGGCGGTTGCGGCCATCGCGAGGGTGAGGGGCAGGATCAGCGCCAGTTTTGCCTTGCCGGCCAATGCTGTAGCCAGCGCGCGCCATCCCTTGCCCATCGTCAACTCCCCGTTCGGTCCGAACATCTATCCTGCTGGAAACAGGGGACAGAGTCCACCCGTTGCCGCATATCGCACACGGTTAGTCGCGGTCCGGGAAATTGCTGTGACCGCCGTCATAGACGGCGCCGAAAGATCAGCGCGCGAGCATCGGCCCGAGCGGCTGTCCCGCGAAGATATGGACGTGGAGGTGCGCGATCTCCTGGTGGCTGTCGAGGCCGACGTTGGCGAGCAGGCGATAGCCGGGGGCGACGAGGCCGGCGTCGCGCGCGACCTTGCCCACCGCGCGGACAAAGCCCGCGATTTCGGCGTCGCTGCCGCGCTCGGAGAAGTCGTCCCAGCTGACATATGCCCCCTTGGGGATCACGAGGATGTGCAGCGGTGCCTGTGGGTTGATGTCGTGGAAGGCGAGGGCGAATTCGTCCTCATAGACCGTCTTCGACGGCAGCTCGCCGCGCAGGATGCGCGCGAAAATATTGCTGTCGTCATAGGGGAGGGTCGCGTCGATCGGCATGCGGAGTTCCTTATTGTCGGCCGGCTTTTTCGGTGTGGCCCGAGGTGCCGTGGCGGCGGTCGAGTTCGGCGGCGATCATGTCCCAGCTGAGGCCGCGCTCGGCGAGCAGGATTGAGAGGTGGAAGACGAGGTCGCTCGCCTCGCCGATCAGTTCGGGGTCGTCCTCGCTGACCGCGGCGATGACGGCTTCGACGGCTTCCTCGCCGAGTTTCTGCGCGATCTTGCTGCGGCCTTTCGCGGCGAGGCTCGCCACGTAGGAGGCTTCGGCCTCGCCCGCCGCGAGCCGGTCGTGGATGACCGCTTCCAGCCGTCCCAGCGTGTCGCCCATTGCCTTGCTCATCGCCCGATCCTTTCACGCCCGACCTTGGCAGCGTGCCTAGCCGCGCCGCGCGGCCGCGACAAGCACGCGACGCGCCAGCGAAAACTTACCGCGACGTAAACCATATCGAAACGCCTTTTCGCGTAATTTCCGCCCTGCCGGGGGGCGAGATCAACTTTATAAATCGGACGAAGATTATGAAAATGGGCACCAACCCCTCGGTGTTTCTGACTGTGACAGCCTCGGTGATCGCGCTCGCGGCTTCGCCCGCGACGGCGCAGACGAGCGGCGACGAAATTATCGTCACCGGCTCGCGCATCGCGAAGAGCGAATTCACGAGCGCCGACCCGATCCAGGTCATCGACCCTGAGAGCGCGAAACTGCAGGGGCAGGTCCAGCTTGCCGATGTGCTGCGGTCGACGCCGGCGGCGCAGGGATCGATCCAGATCACTTCGGCGATCTCGAACCGCTTCGTCGCCAATGGCGGCAACGATGTGCAGACGGTGTCGCTGCGCGGGCTTGGTGCCGAGCGGACGCTCGTGCTGATCAACGGCCGCCGCGCGGGCCCCGCCGGCATCCGCGGCGCGGTCGCGCCGTTCGACCTCAATGTCCTGCCGCTGTCGGTGGTGCGCCAGGTCGAGGTGCTCAAGACCGGCGCCTCGTCGATCTATGGCTCGGACGCGGTCGCCGGCGTGGTCAACATCCTGACCCGTAACGATCTCGACGGGTTCGAGGGCGGCGGCTTTTCGTCGATCACCGAACATGGCGGCGGCGAGAGCTATGGCGCCGATGCGAGCTTCGGCAAAAAGTTCGATCGCGGCCACATCTTTGCGACGGTCGAAGTTTTCCGCCAGCAGAATCTGACGCGCCGCGATCGCGGCTTTCTCTTCTGTTCCGAAGAATATCTGAGGCGCGAGGCCGACGGCAGCCGCGCCGATATCGTCGATTTCCGCACCGGCCGCCCGGCGTGCAGCAGCACTCAGGGCAACCAGATCGCCTTCAGCGACTTTTCGGGGGTCAACCAGAATGGCGTCCCGACCTTTGGTCCCGGGCTGATCGCGCCGAACGGGCAAGCGATCCTGTCGGGCCAATATGGCAGCGAGTTCACGGGGGTCGGCATCCCGATCAATGCGTATAACCGGATCGGGGTGTTCGGGCCCGCCAATTTCTTCGGGGTCAATTTCGACGGCCCGTCGACCGGCGCGCTCAACCAGTTCGAGCCGGCCGAGCAGGATTCGGACGTGTTTTCGGGCGTGCGCCGGATCAGCGCCTTCGTCGAGGGCGCCTATGATGTGACCGAAGGCATCACCGCCTATGGCGAATTCCTGTTCAGCAACCGCAAGTCGCATAATAATGGTTTTCAGCGGATCGAGCTCCAGCAATTCACCGGCGCGTCGATGCTGCCCCGCTTCCTGTGCAACCCGGCGGCGAACAATTGCAGCCCTAACGACAGGGGCGATCCGTTCAACGCCGAGTTCGGCGGCAACATCATCCTGCGCCCGCGCGTGCTGGTGAAGACCGAAAGCCACGCCGACGTCGATTATTATCGCGGCGTGTTCGGTCTGCGCGGCGAGATCGGCGGCGTGTGGAAGTGGGATGTGAGCGGCCAGCACAGCCGTTCGGATGCGCGCTATACGCAGGACGTCATCTATCAGGACGCGCTCGCGTCGCAGACTTTGCGCACGCGTTCGTGCGTCGGCGCCACGACGGCGATCCGCGGTGTTCCGTGCATCGATATCGACTTTACCGACCCGCGCGTGCTGCGCGGCGATTTCACGCCCGCCGAGCGTGCCTTCCTGATGGGCCGCGAGACGGGACGCACGCTGTTCAAGCAGACCTCGGCCGAGGCGTTGCTGACGGGCAAGCTGTTCAACCTGCCCGCGGGGCCGGTCGGCGCGGCGTTCGGGGCGAATATCCGCCGCGACGAAATCAACGACACGCCGGGCGAAGCGACGCTCGCGGGCAATGTCGCCAACTTCACGACCTCGGGCATCACCGCGGGGCGCACCGTGTCGAAGGAAATCTTCGGCGAGGTCGAGGTGCCTTTGCTCGAAGGCGTGCCGATGATCGAGCGGCTGACGCTGTCGGGCGCGGCGCGCTACACGCATGTCGAGGCGACGCGCCGCGACGGGGTCGCGGACAAGTTCAGCGACACGACGTGGAAGGTCGGCGCCGATTGGGCGGTGACCGACTGGCTGCGCTTCCGCGGCACCTGGGGCACGTCGTTCCGCGCGCCCGCGCTGTTCGAGCTGTTCCTCAACGACCAGACCGGCTTTCTCGGCCAACAGACGATCGATCCGTGCGTCCAGACCGCCGCGCGGCTCGCTTCGGGCGCGATCAGCCAGCGCATCTTCGACAACTGCGCCGCCGACGGCATTGCTCCCAATTTCGCCGGCGGGATCCGCCCCGCGACGATCGTATCGGGCGGTGGCATCGGCCGGCTTCGCCCGGAAACCTCGACCGCTAAGACGGTGTCGGTGATTCTGACCCCCGATTTGTCGGGCGCGCTTTGGGGCGGGCTCCGCACGCGGCTTGCGGTCGATTATTTCGACATCGAAGTGAAGGACGAGATCACGTTGCTCGGCGCCGGGAATATCCTGCGCGGATGTTATGATTCCGATGTCGCCGACGAGCCGCTGTGCGGCCTGTTCACACGCGTGACTGCCGGTCCCGACGCGCGGAGCGTCGCGACGGTGACCGACCGCTATGTCAACATCAGCCGCCAGCGGAACCGCGGTGTCGACCTGTCACTCGCGGTCGATCAGGATCTCGGCAACTTGGGCTCGCTCGCGTTCCGCGCGCAGATGACCTGGCAGGTGAAGGACAAGGTTTCGCTCTTCCCCGGCACCGACGTCGACGACAATGGCAAGATCGGCAACCCGAAGTGGGTGGGCGATTTCAACCTTGGCTGGATGAAGGATGGCTGGACGCTCTTCTACGGGCTCGATGTCACCGGCGCGGCGTCGAATGAGGAGGATCTGCTCCGTGCGCAGGGCGGCGATGCGTGCCGTACCTCGGGCTTCCGCCCGGGCGGGCGTTTCTGCCCCGACGTCAGCGTGCCCGCGACCTTTTATCACTCGCTGTCGCTGAGCCGCGACGTTGCCGAGCGATTCCGCATCACGCTGGGGGTCGCGAACCTGTTCGACACCCCGCCGCCGCGCGTGTCGACCGTCGTTACAGCGACGCCGCCGGTGATCGGGCAGGCCCCGGCATTCGGCACGCAGTACGACTATCTCGGCCGCCGTTTCTTTCTGAGCGTGCGCGGTAGCCTGTAAGCCTCTGGACAAGCCCGCGCTCCTCTGGTGAAGCGCGGGCATGTCCGAGGTCAAACTGCATCCCGACTGGCTCGCGCGCATCGGCGGCGAGTTCGAGCAGCCCTATATGGCGGCGCTCAAGGCGTTTCTTGGCGCCGAGCGCGAGAAGGGCAAGGCCATCTATCCGCGTCCGCGCGACTGGTTCGCGGCGCTCGACGCGACGCCGCCGCAGGATGTGCGCGTCGTGATTTTGGGGCAGGATCCCTATCATGGGCCGGGACAGGCGCATGGGCTGTGCTTCTCGGTCCAGCCGGGGGTGCGCACGCCGCCGAGCCTCGTCAACATCTACAAGGAAATGCAGAGCGATCTTGGCATAGCGCGTGCCGCGCACGGCTATCTCAAGCATTGGGCCGAACAGGGCGTGCTGCTGCTCAACAATTGCCTGACCGTCGAGGCAGGGATGGCGGCGTCGCATCAGGGCAAGGGGTGGGAGAAGTTCACCGACGCCGTGGTTGCCACGGTCGCCGCCGATCCGGCGCCGAAAGTGTTCATCCTGTGGGGCAGCCATGCGCAGAAGAAGGCGGCGAATGTGCCGGGTCTCGGCGCGGGCAGCCCGCACCTGATCCTGCGCGCGCCGCATCCCTCGCCTTTGTCGGCACACAACGGCTTTTTCGGGTCGCGGCCGTTCAGCCAGGCCAACGCCTTCCTCGAAACGCATGGGCGGGGTGCGATCGACTGGCGGCTGCCCGAAACGGCGGATATCGCCGCCGAATGAGCTTGCTTGCCGACCCGCTGACTTTGTTCGTGCTCGCCATCGCGGTGATCCTGCTCGGGCTCGCCAAGGGCGGCTTGTCGGGGGTCGGGGCGCTCGCGACGCCGCTCGTCGCGCTGGTGCTGCCGCCGACGATCGCCGCCGCGCTGCTGCTCCCGATATTGATCGTGCAGGACGTCGTCAGCGTCTGGTCGTTCCGCAAGACGTGGGACGGGTGGGTCATCGCATGGATGCTTCCCGGCGCCGCGGTCGGGATCGCCGCGGGCTATGCCTATGCCGAGCGCGTCGACGAGGCGAAGCTGATGGCGGCGCTCGGCGCGATCACGCTGGCATTCGGCCTCTATCGGCTGTGGGTCGAGCGCGGCGGGCGTGTTGTCGCGGCGTCGACCTCGCCGGGCTGGGTCGGCAGCCTGTTCGGGGTCGCGACGGGCTTCACCAGCCAGATCGCGCATGCGGGCGGGCCGCCGTTCCAGATGTGGGTGACGCCGCGGCGCTTGCCGCATCTCGTCTTCGTCGGCACCAGCTCGATCCTGTTCGCCGCGATCAACTGGATGAAGGTGCCCGCCTATATCGCGCTTGGCGCCTTCCCGCACGAGGTGCTCGTCGCCGCCGCGTTGCTGATGCCGCTCGCGATCGTTTCGACCCTGCTCACCGTACGCTGGCTGAAACGCATCGATGGCGCGCGTTTCTATGTCCTCATCTATCTGCTGATGGTCCTGCTCGGCGCCAAGCTGGTCTGGGACGGGCTGGCGGGATAACAGGCGACGCGGGCGGGCAATGCGCGTAAGATCGTCTTGACGGGCATCGGCGTCTGTCGCCTTTCCAAGGTATTGACCATGGCCAAGAGCCAGAAGAAATCGAACCGCGAAACCCGCAAACCCAAGGCGGAAAAGCCCAAGAAGCCCAATGCGAGCAATCCGTCGACCAAGGTCGGCGTGGTCGCCGGGCTCGACAATATGAAGAAATAGGCGCGATGGTTCAGGCACGGTGGAATGGCGCGGTGATCGCCGACAGCGACGATACCGTCGTCGTCGAGGGCAATCATTATTTTCCGCGCGACGCGGTCGACGCGGCGCTCTTGTCGGACAGCGCGACGACGAGCCTGTGCCCGTGGAAGGGCGTCGCACATTATCACCATGTCACGGTGGACGGACAGGTGAACGAAGACGCCGCCTGGTATTATCCCGATCCCAAGGAAGCGGCGGCGGCGATCAAGGATCGCATCGCCTTCTGGAAGGGCGTCGCGGTCGGCTGACC
Source organism: Sphingopyxis sp. BE235 (assembly GCF_031457175.1). Lineage (NCBI taxonomy): Bacteria > Pseudomonadati > Pseudomonadota > Alphaproteobacteria > Sphingomonadales > Sphingopyxidaceae > Sphingopyxis > Sphingopyxis sp. BE235. The sequence continues at coordinate 128,822 of NZ_JAVDWC010000004.1, read as the reverse complement.
GCTTTCTTCCATGTCCACGCCTGTCCAAATCCTCGTCGATGCCGACGCCTGTCCGGTGAAGGACGAGATCTACCGTGTCGCGTGGCGGCACGAGGTGCCGGTGAAGGTGGTGAGCAACAGCCGGCTGCGCGTCCCCGACCATGTGTTGATCGAACGGATTACCGTGTCGGACGGTTTCGACGCCGCCGACGACTGGATCGCCGAGGCGGCGAATCCGCGGAGCGTCGTGGTTACGGCCGACATATTGCTCGCCGACCGCGCGCTGAAGGCGGGGGCGGCCGTGCTCGGGCCGAACGGAAAGCCCTTTACTCTGGCGTCGATCGGCCCCGCGATCGCGACGCGCGCGATCATGGCCGACCTGCGTTCGGGAATGAGCGACGGGATGGGCGGGCCGCCGCCCTTCTCGAAGGCCGATCGCTCGCAATTCCTGCAGGCGCTCGATAGCGCGCTGGTGCGGCTCAAGCGCCAGGTGTAAATTTCTTTCGTTTCTTTCCAATGCTTTGTGAAATTTGTTCGGCTGAGTGATGGCGATCACGGCCGGGTGATCGGCTGTGCGTCATAAGCGGGGCATCGGGGACGACCCGAGCCCAATTCGAACCAGATCAACGAATGTGAAAAGGAAGAGACGATGACCAAGAAGATGATCCTCACCCCCGTGCTTGCCCTCACCGTTGCCCTGTCGGCGACCCCGGCGATGGCGCAGTCGGCGCAGCCCGCACAGGGCGGCATGACGGTGACGTCGAACCCGGTGCAGATCCTGATCGGCCTGCTGCTCCCCGCGGTGCAGAAGGTCCGCGAAGCCGCGGCGCGCTAAGCCCGATACCAATTTTCGTCTCCGGGCCGGCCCACCACGCCGGTCGGGAACACAGCCCTCCCGCCCCTGCGACCCAGGCGGGAGGGCTGTCTTGATTCCGGGCGGGTTGAACCCCCTGCGTATCGCGCGTAGATTTCGGCGCGAAGGGGGAAGGGGCCATGCTTTCCATATTGCCTTTGCTTCTGGCCGCTGCGGCGCCCGAAACCGCGCTGCCCGCCGAAAAAGCTGCGTCTGCCGCGCCGACGATGACGCCGGTGACGATCGAATATTATCATCGCATCCGCTGGGGCGGGATGGACGAATTCCGCGCGCTCTATGCCAGGAACCACCAACCGATCCTCGACGAGATGAAGCGGCGCGGTTTCATCACGCGGATCGAAACGGCGACGCCGTTCACCCACATGGTCGGGGCGGCGCGCTGGGATTTGCGCGTCACCATCACCTATCGCGGCGCCGAGGATGCAGTCGGCGACGGCACGGGCTATGGCGCGGCCGCCGAAGAGGTCGGCGCGCGGCTGTTTCCCGACCTTGCAAAATTCAAGGCCGAGGAGGCGAAGCGTTTCGCACTCGTCGAGGAGCATTGGGATGTGGTCGTCGATCGCAGCGAATAGCCGCGTACCGATCAATTCCCCGCGCGGCGGTGCATGACGAAGGCGAGTAGCAGCACGACCGAGATCACGCCGACCAGCATGCCCGCAGTGGTCGTGACCATCGTGATCGAACCCGCCGGATCGTTCGAATTCCACGCGCCGCTTTGCGTCCGGTCGATCATCCACCACGCGCCGGCGACGACGATGAGGTCGAGCAGGACGAGCCCGATCAGCGCGCGCGTCGATTTTTTCATGAAATTCCCCTCCCGAAATCCCGCCAGCGTTCTTCGCTGTCAGGTCATTGCCGGGCATGGTAGCTTCGGGTCTCGCGAAATTCTACAGGAGTCGGGATCATGGCGGCGCTTCCTACGGTCATCCTCGTGCACGGCTTTTGGGGCGGCGCGGCGCACTGGGCAAAAGCGATCGTCGAGCTCGACAAGCTGGGGCACAAGGGCATGCGCGCGGTCGAATTGCCGCTGACTTCGCTTGCGGGCGACGCGGCGCGAACGCGGCAGATCGCGGCGCAGGTCGATGGACCGGTGCTGCTCGTGGGGCACAGCTATGGCGGCGCGGTGATCACCGAGGCGGGGACGGCGCCGAATGTCGCGGGACTCGTCTATATCGCCGCCTTCGCACCCGATGCGGGCGAAAGCCCCGGCGCGCTGACGCAGCAGCATCCGCCCGCGGGCGCGTCGAATCTGGCGCCCGACGGCGACGGCTATCTCTGGATCAAGCCCGACAAATTTCACGAAAGCTTTTGTCAGGATGTGAGCGCCGACGAGGCGCTGGTGATGGCGGTGACGCAAAAGGCGCCGCTCGCGTCGACCTTTGGCGAGGCGATAAGCGATCCGGCGTGGCGGGTGAAACCGAGCTGGTATCAGATTTCGAGCGAAGACCGGATGATCGACCCCGCGAACCAGAAGGCGATGTCGGATCGGCTCGGCGCGCGCAAGATCATCACGCTCGACGCGGGGCATGCGTCGCTCGCCTCGCGTCCGGCCGAGGTCGCGGCGCTGATCGACGAGGCGGCGCGCAGCCTCTAGGTCCTGACCCTAGTTGACCCGCGCCGCGGCGAAGGGCAGCATCGGACAATGGCGCGCCAATATACGACCTTTGCCGAATTCTGGCCCTTTTACCTGCGCGAGCATAGCAAGGCGTCGACGCGCGCGCTGCATTACGTCGGGACGAGCCTCGTCGTGCTGATCGCGGTGGTCGCGGTGGTGGCGGGACGCTGGGGCTGGTTGATTGCGCTGCCGGTCGCGGGTTATTTCTTCGCGTGGGTTGCGCATTTCGGGGTCGAGAAGAACCGGCCCGCGACCTTTACCTATCCGATGTGGAGCCTCGCCGCCGATTTCAAAATGTGGGCGCTGTGGCTGAGCGGGCGGCTGGGGGCAGAACTCGACAAGGCCGGGGTCGTGCGGGAAAATCGATCAGACTGACCGAAGGCACCCTCTGGTATTTATTGCGAATCATTCTTAACTAGAGCGAGTTCGCATTTGCTGGAGACGGGCCATGCCCACCGATCTTATCAAGACCTTCACCTATCTTACGATCCACCTGACGATCGGGTTCAGCGTCGCCTATGTGATGACCGGGTCGGTCGCGCTCGCGGGCGGGATCGCGATCATCGAGCCCTGTATCAATGCTGTCGCATTCTTCTTTCATGAAAAGGCGTGGAAGCGCGTGGGCGCGCGGCGTAAGCTGCTGCCCGCCTGAGAACGCGAGTCCCGGGCTACTCCCCGAACCAACCAAGGAGATACGATCATGACCGTCAATCGCGCATCGGCCCGCTACGAAGGCTTCGGCAAGGAAGGCAAGGGATCGATCACGACCAAATCGGGCGTGCTCGATAAGCAGCCCTATGGTTTCGGGACGCGCTTCGAAGGGCAGCCGGGGACCAACCCCGAGGAGCTGATCGCCGCGGCGCATGCGGCGTGCTTCACGATGGCGCTGTCGTTCGGTCTCGCGCGCGCGGGCTATTCGGGCGACACGCTGGAGACGAGCGCGGCGGTGACGCTGGAGCAGCAGGACGGCGGCTTTACGATCACCAAATCGGCGCTGACGCTGACCGGCAAGGTGCCGGGAATCGGCGCCGAGGAATTCGCGAAGATCGCCGAAGAGGCCGAGAAGAATTGCCCGGTGTCGAAGCTGCTCAACTGCGAAATCACATTGGAGCACAATCTGGAGGCTTAAGCGGCGCGCCGCAGCGGTGCGGGCAGTTCGTCGGCCATGAAGCCGAAGCTGCCTTGCGCCGGGGGCTCCAATGTCCAGCTTTGCAGCACGCGGTGGCGGCGATGGCCGATATGGCTTTGGATGAGCACGAGGTCCTGCGGCGCCCAGTTCCACGCGATCGGGACGGGGTCGAATTCGCATGTCCCATAGCCGAGCGTGATGTGCGGGCGGAGGCCGGATTTGCGATGCATCGGCTCGATGCGCTGCGCCGCGAGGCGCGCGACAATCGCGTCATAGGTCTGGCGGATCGCGCCGGTGCTGCCGGCGGTGATCAGTTCGGCGCCCGCGCCGCGCGACACGATGCGGCCGAAGGGGATCGGGGCGGCGGCCGGGAGACCGGGGGTGAACGCCTTGGCGACCTGACCGCGCAGGAAGGGCTGCGGCTCGATCGTCTCGGCGATCGTACAGAGCGTCAGATGGTAAAGCTGGGGCTTCAGCCCCGCAAACAGATCGCCCGAAACGGGCGGCAATTGGCGCGCGAGCCAACCGGCGCGGTCGGCATTTACCTGAAAACCCAGGAAATAGCGGAACATCGGGTCCATCGTCCATTCCTCCGAATCGGATCAATGTTCCTATTATGTTCTCATCGAGAGTGAGAGTCGAATCCTTCTCGCTATTCGCTCTCGATCGCCATGCGCGTCACATGGATATAGGTCGCCTGCCAGCTGTCACCATGACGCTTGAAAATATCGGTGAAGCGGATGCGGACGCGAAAGGGCTTGCCCGCCGAGCGGCCCGACAGGATCGTCTCGGCGCTCGCGAGACCCGCCTCTTCGCCGAGCGGCAGGATCACGCGATCGCTGAGCGTGACGGGGTCATAATCATCGTCGGCGCCGGTCCAGCCGTCGATGAAAAACGCCTTTCCATACCGTTTCCCGCTGCCGTCGATAAAGACGAGATCGTCGGCGACCATGCGCTCGAGCGCGGCACGGTCCTGCGCGATCTGCGCCGCGTCGAAGGCGTCGGCAAAGGCGCGCAAGTCCGTGGCCGCATCGCGTGCCTGGGCCGGGGTCAGGATCAGCATCGAGGCGATGGCGACCGCGCAAGTTTTTCGCATGTTAGAACCCTTGTTGCGGCCGGCCGGCCGGCGCGCCCTGACCTGTCGTCATTCCTTCGTGTTGGAAGGCGGGGTTTTGCCGCCATCCGTACGCTCCATCTCCCGTTCCATGACGCGGCCAATTTCGGAGCGCTGCGACGGGGCGTAGAGATTGCTGGGGCTGGAATAAAGCCCCTTCAGAAAGCTGAAATCCCATTGGGTCAGCGTGACCGGCACTTCGCTGTCGGCCGCGGCGTCGAGCACCCGCAGGATCGTCGAAGGCGCCGACGCGTCGATCCGCGCGGGGTCGATCCGTGCCAAAGCGCGCATCGCCGCATAATCGGCGAGTTGGGTGGTCGAGAGTCCCTCGATCGCCTTGCTCTCCACGACCACGATCGCGGCCATGAACGCGGGCCGGGCCGGCGGGGTGATGCGTGATTGCGCCCGCGTCGAACGATTGATCGGGGTGCCTGCTTCGTTGAATATCGGCCTGCCGTCGCCGTTCACCATTGCCTGAATCTGCCATGCCGTCGCCGGGCCTGGCTGGGCCAAAATGCGCCTGACCTCGGCAGGGGATCGGTCGCCGAACATATAATAGCGTTTTTTGCCCAGCGCTTCCAGAAAGGCGGCTTTGTCCGGCGTGACCATGACCACCAGATTGGGTTTGCAGTTCGCCTTTGCCCCTTTGAGTCCGACGCCTGCGACCACGGTCCGGATGCGTGCATCGACGGCTGCGCGTTGGGCGTCGGGCATCCCGAAGGCGCCGGGGCATACTGCCTTTTCGAACCGCGCGATCTGGCCACGCGGCGACGCCTGGGTCAGCGCACCGACGAAGCTTTCAATCTGTTTCTCGACACCGGTGACGACGATCGGTGCATCGCCCTGCGCAGCGGCGGGAACGGCGACAAGGGCCGCGGCGAGAAGCATGAAGCGCATGGGCGTCTCCTCCGGCATGGTCGGCTGGCGGCGTCGAGCGCCGCCAGCCGACCATGACCAAAATCTTTTCGGCCGTCGCCGGCGCTTCGACAAGGTGCGGGCGCTTGGCGACGAGCGGGCGGACGGCTGGGCGCTATTGCGCCGGACGGCAGTCCTTCAACCAGATGACATGCTTATATTCGTCGAAATCCTCAACAGTGCCGGTCAGTTTGATGCTCTTGTTCGGCTTGAGCTGGAGCGAAAAAGCGGCCTGTCCCGGTGCCATGTAACAAACGATGTCGGTCTTGAACGGCGCCTGGTTCGGCAGCCGGATCGCCTGTTCATAGGGCTGGGGAATCTTGTAGCCGACGCGGAAATCCTTGCCGTCCTTGGTCACATAATCGACGAGCCCGTCGATCGTGAACTGCTTGCCCTTGTAGCGGGTGAGGATGCCCGCCGAATTGCGTTCGGTGTCTTTCGACACCTGCTGCGAGAAGCTCAGCGAGTTCATCTTCACCGGCGCGGCGGCGACGGTTGTCGCGGTCGCGCCCTTCTTGGCGGCAGCGGCGCCGGCCTTGCCGCCCTTTATCTGGTTCAGGATGCCGCACATTTCAGCCTTCGCCGCATCGCTGCCGACCGACTGGCCCGCGCGCAATTTCGCCTCCATCACCACCGTTCCGATTCCGCCCGTTTGCGTCGCGGTGATCTGGATCGGGAAGGCGCGCACGGTCCCCGTCATCGGCTGTTCGATCAGCATCGATCCATATTCGGCCTCGTCGGCCATGATGTCATAACCCTTGGCGGCGACGAGCCCGCGCATCTGCCCGATCGCGACCGCGGGGGGCAGGTCGGCAACGGTCACCGCGGCGGTGAAGCGCAGCGCAGTAATCGGATTGCCCTTTTTGACGAAGGCTTCCTCGCAGGTCGCGGCGTTGGCGGTGCCGGTGGTGAGGAGAATGGCGGCCGGCGCAATGGCGATCGCGAGGCGGGAATAAGTCGTGGTGCGCATGAGTGGCTCCCTGAGATGTTCATGTTATGCGACTTATGTTGTGAGATGCATCTGCCGCAGTGCGTGGCCGCCTGCAATGGCTAAGTTCCCAATATGATGGCGCTTTGGAACGTCGGCGGGTTTCTTCGCCGGCCGGCTTGACCTCAACTGGGCTTCAGCTTTCATAACGCTGGACAGTTGATTCGCGAACGGAGCTTTGTTCATGCTGCACTATCCCGCTGCCACGCCTGCCGACCCCGTCGATAGCGATACCGCCGCACCCGCTGCGGCTTTCCTGCCGCGTTATCTGGCGCGGATCGGCTATACCGGGCCGGTCGCGCCGACGCTCGATGTGCTCGCCGCACTGCAGGCCGCGCATATCGCCGCCATTCCCTTTGAAGCGATCGACGCGCTGACCGGCGCGGGGATCGATATCGGGGCCGACGCGATCGACGCCAAGCTGATCGGCCAGCGGCGCGGCGGCTATTGCTTCGAACAGAATGCGCTGTTTCTCCGCGCGCTGCTGGCGATCGGGTTCGACGCCGAGGGGCTGCTCGGCCGGGTGCGCTGGATGCTGCCCGACGATGCCCCGCCGACCCCGCGCACGCATATGGTGGTGCGGGTGAAGCTGGGTGGGCGGCCCTGGCTCGTCGACGCCGGCTTCGGCGCGGCGGTCCCGCCCGCCCCGCTCGCGATGGACAGCGAGGAGCCCCAGCCGACGCGGCACGAGAGCTATCGTGTCGTGCGGCATGGCGACGTGTGGCAGGTCGCGGCGCTGATCGAGGGTGAGTGGCGGACGCTGTACCGGCTCGACCATGTCTCGCCGCCGGCGATCGATTATGAAATCGGCAACTGGTACACCTCGGCGCATCCGGACTCGCATTTCCGGCACCAGCTGATCGCCGCGCGCACGACCGCCGACGCGCGTTATGGTCTGCGCGACAACCGGCTGACGACGCGGCTGACCGACGGGCGGCTCGACCGGCGCTACCTGACCGCCGACGAGATCGAGCGGACGCTGGCGGAGATTTTCCTGCTGCCGGTGCGGGCGCACTGGCGCGCGGCGATCGAGCGCGCCGCGACGGCGGAGATCGCCGGCTAGGCGCGCGCGGCTTGACTCGCCGCGGCTATCGCGTTCTTTTGACGGCGAAACAAGGGAGCGCGAGTCCATGGCCGATAAAGCACCGGTGCTGCTGTCCGGCGGCAATCCGCAGATCGCGAAAGGCTATGGCGACGCGCCGGTGCAAGCCTATATCGCCGCGATGCCGGGGTGGAAGTCGCCCGTCTGGCGCCGGCTCGACAAGCTGATCGAGAAGAATATTCCGGGGGTTGCGAAGGCGGTCAAATGGAACTCGCCTTTCTATGGTCCGCCGGGGCAGGGCGACGAGCCGACGCACTGGTTCCTGAGCATCCATTGCTTCGACAAATATATCAAGGTCGCCTTCTTTCGCGGCCAGTCGCTCGATCCGGTGCCGCCGGTCGCGTCGAAGAGCGGCGACACGCGCTATTTCCATATCCATGAAGACGAGCCGGTCGACGAGGCGGCATTCGCCGACTGGGTGAAACAGGCGGCGGCGCTGCCGGGCGAGAAGATGTGAGGAGAAGGGCATGGCGGCGGATCTGATCGATGCGAAGATCGCGGGGCTCGGCGATTGGCGCGGAGCGACGCTGACGAAGCTGCGCGCGCTGATCCACGCCGCCGATCCCGACGTCGAGGAAGTGGTGAAGTGGCAGAAGCCGTCGAACCCGTCGGGCGTCCCGGTGTGGGAGCATGCGGGCATCCTGTGCACGGGCGAGACGTATAAGGACAAGGTCAAGCTGACCTTTGCCAAGGGCGCAGCGCTTGCCGATCCGAAGGGGCTGTTCAATTCGAGCCTCGACGGCAATACGCGGCGTGCGATCGATTTGTTCGAGGGCGACAGCGTCGATGAGGCGGCGTTCAAGGCGCTGGTTCGCGCCGCGGTCGAGGCGAATCTCGAGAAGCCGGCGAAAGCGAAAAAGTAGCGCGAAACAGGGGCGGCATAGGCCTGCCGCATCTCGCTCCGTCGGCTGCCGGTCGTGTCGCGGCAATGATCGCCGGCTAGGCCGCCCTGCAGAATCCGGGTTCGCCATCGGGCAAGGGCCAGCGGCCGCGCACGATATGGCGCGCCTCGCCGGTCGCGCTTTCGACAAGCAGCATCTCCGCGGCGGTCCATTCGACCGGATCGATCGCTTCGGCGCCAAGCCCGTCGCCGCGATAGTTGATCGTGACGTGAAGCTCTGGCGGCAGGTTGAACCATTTGAAATCATGCCGGTGCAAATATTCGGCAAGCTGCCGCTGGAATTCCCACGCGGCCGTAAGCGGTGTGGAACTTCGCAGCATCGTCGCCTTCCGGCATTCGATCCGGTCGAACCGCACAGGGAAGGCGCCGGCGCCGAAATCGTCCAGCCCGCGGATCACCAGTTCGAGGAAGCCGGCGGGGGCTTCGGCCAGATCGACGAATGTCGCGAGCGTCATATGCAGCAGATCGACCCCGCGGCGCCGGTCGTTTCGAGGCAGGGCATCGATGCGCGCTGCGATGTCGGCCGGCGGCTTGACCATCAGATAGAGGGGACGTCGTGCGAAAATCCTGCGTGGCATGATCGGTTCCTCTTGATGTCGAATCGACAGAGTGGAGAAGGATCATGCCATTAGAACAAATAGCGAACAAATTCCAGTGCGGTCGGGCGGCACGCGGTTGAAGGTTCGCGCCGGGCGGCGCGGGTCGGGCGCGACCTTCACTTCGCGGGTTCACGCGGCTTCATATGCCACATCGCATTGACGATGATCCAGCGCTCGCCGAACTTGCCCATGTGAAAATAGTCGACGAACCACGGGGTTTCGACGCGGACCGCCGCGGCGTTGCCCGCGACGTCGAGGATCCTGCACGACCGGTTCCACTCGGCACGCGGGGTCTTGAGTGCGCCACCTTTGGTAAGGTCGACGAGTTCCTCGCGGCTCATGCGCTGGAGGCCGAGCCGCTCGTCGGGCGTGTCGCCGAGCACGCGGCGCTTGGCGAGGTCGGGGTGGAGCGCGCGCTTGACGCGCTCGGGATCGCCCTCGAGCTGGCCGTCGACATAGTCGAAACACGTCGCCTCGATCGCCGCGAGGTCGGCGGGGGATGCGGTGGGTACGGGCGTTGCGGTCGCGGCGGCGAGGGTGAGCAGGGTCGTCAGCATGGCGGCTCCCGATGGGAATGGTACGCTCAGCCTAGCGCGCTTAGCGCCCCTGTCACTCTCCTTCGTGTCACCCGCCGCAGCTAGCGGCAGCGCACATTGTCGCGGTCGATCGCGGTGCCGACCGCCGCGCCGCCGACCGCGCCAAGGATCGTGCCGAGCGTTTCGGAGCGGCCCGGTGCGATGACGTTGCCGATCACCGCGCCGGCAATGCCGCCGACGATGAGCCCGGTCGAACCGTCGTTGCGGCGGCAATAATATTTGTCGTCGCGGCCGCGATAGACGCGGTCGTTGTTCGACAGGCGGCGTTCGCGATAGCGGCGATCGGTGCGATAATATTGGTCGGGATAATAGCCACCGTGGCGCGGGTCAGGGCGGTCGTAATCATAGCGGCCATACTGGTCGTAATAGGCGCGGTCGTAATAGCCGTAACCGCCATCGTCGTAATTCGAGGCGTAACCGTCGCCGGTGGTGGCACAGCCCGCCAGCGCGGTCGCGGCGGCGAGGGGCAGGATCATCAGCTTGTTCATCGACATCACTCCATCAAGGTCGCGTGCCGGGCCAAGCGGGCGGGGCATGCTTTGCCCCTCTGCCGGGATAAACCCTCAGGAGCGGGGGTGGGTTCCGCCCATCCTTCCGCTCAGGGCGCGGGCTAATCGGCGGTCTTCGCGCGATCGGGCGACCAGGGGACGGGTTCGAGCGTGCGTACCGCGACCGATTCGACATATTTGCCGTCGCGCGCCGCGGTTTCCTTCTTGATCGCGATCCATTCGGGGTCGGCGAGGAAGGCCGTCCACGCGGCGTCCATCGCGCTGACGTCGGGCCAGTCGAGGAGATAGACGAACTCGACCTTGTCTTCATGCTCGCTGCGCCAGATCGAGCGGACCGCAAAACCGTGGCGCGCCATGATGCGCAGCGCATGATCGCGGAACCGGTCGTGGAACACGCCCTCGTTGGCGCGCGGGATTTCGTAGATGCGAAGCTGTTGCAGCGGCGCGGGGTGGTCGGCGGCGAGCGCGACGGTGACCGGCGCAAGCGCGAGGATCGCAGCGATGGCGATGGCAGGAATGGAGGACGGCATGGCGGCTTCCTTGACGGGGGAGGAACGGGTCAGTCGATAATCGGCGCGCCCTCGGCCTGCAACCGCGCGAGATTGTCCTTCATCGCCTGCAGTATTTCGGGCGGGTGCGGTTCCCACTCGGCCACCTCGCCGACGATGCGCAGCGGGAAACGCGAGCGATAACTGCGCGTCGGGTTTCCGGGGAATTTCTTGTCGGTGAGGTTGGGGTCGTCGAACCAGTCGCCGGTGGGTTCGACGATATAGATGCGCTCGCGCCCGTCCCCCGCCGCCAGCTCGCAGCCCCAGATCGCAGATTCGAGCGCGGCGGAGAAATAGATCCACGACATCGGCGCGGCCTGATAATTGCTGCCCCAGCCGACCGCGAGCAGGTCGCCGGTTTTCAGGTCGGCGCGGGTGCCGTGGTAGAAGGTCGCGCCCATATCGGGGCCGGTGGGTGCGGTATCGGCCATCGGGTCAATATGCGTTGCGTTCGGTGCGGAGTGCGGCCTTGCCGTCCTTCCAGTTCACTTCGGCGGCGGGTTCGTCGGCCTTGCCGGGTGCGAACAGTTCATAGACGATCGTGCCGTCGTCCTGCGTGCTTTCGATGACGCGCGCCGGGGTGAAGGCGTCGGCCGCACCGCCGGCGGCGGCACGCACCGGGGCGGGCGCGTCGGCCCACGCGATATCGCGCTGCATCTCGACGACGCGGTATTTTCCCGCTTCCTCGATCAGGTCGAGCTCGACCGGGCTGCCGTCGGGGCGCGTCCCCTCGACGTCATAGAAGAGCTTGCCGTCCCGTTCCTTGCGTTCGGCCTCGGCGATTTTCATGCCGGGCACTTTGGCGAGCACCGCATCGCGCACGCCGGGCGGCAGGTCGGCTTCGGCGACCGTGCTGATCTCGGCCGCGGGCCCATCGGCGAGCACCGATTTTTCGGATGCTGCGCCAGATGCTTCGGTGGGAGCCTCTGCCTTGCCGCATCCCGCAATTGCGAGCAGCGCGCCCGCGATCAGCCACGTCCGTCCACGCATTATGCTCTCCCGTCTCTGGTAACCGATGTCAGCCTATCGGCGACGAACGCGCGAGTCGACCCGGTGCGGCGCGAAGCTCATTCGACATCGTCCGACGGATCGAGCCGCACTGTCCATTGCGGCTGCCCATGTGGCGACAAAGTGATGTCGTGCGAGGGGACCATGTCGGCCCCGGTCTCGATCCAGCCGCGCCCGTCGCACTTGGGGCAGGGCACGCGGATCGAGCGGTGGCTGATCAGGTCGATCTGGCTGTTCCACTGGCCATGGCCGCTGCAGACCGGGCAGAGCACGTCCAGATCGCCCGTGCGGTGGCGGACCGAAATGCCGTCGAGCGCGTGCGGGTCGTGCGGGCCGGAACAAGTGACGATGTTCGAGGCGTGGGACATGGGGGGAGGATAGGCCGGGGGGCGGCGGTTTGGCAATGCAGGGCGATTCAGGGCCGTCGCACCTTTCGACTTCAACCGGGCATCACGCCCTTCCCGGCCGGAACATCGGCGTCAGGACCGGCGAGGTTCCGGCCTGGATCTCGCCGATGATTTCGAAGCCGAAGCGCTGGTAGAGCGGTATATTGCGCGGGTTCGAGCTTTCGAGATAGGCGGGGCGGCCGTCGGCGTCGATGCGCGCGATCGCCGCTTCCATCAGCGCGGTGCCGAGGCCGCGGCCGCGATACGCCGGATCGGCGGCGATCAGCGGCAGATACCAGTGCGGCTCCTTCAGGTGGAATTGCTCCCTCTGTTCGTAGAGCGCGTCCATCTCGCCCATCCGGCTGTCCGGCGTCTGCTCGTCCATGATCGCGGCCATAAGCGCGCCGTCGGGCGCGACGCCGGGCGGCAGCCATGTCGCGACCGCCGCGCCGTCGTCGGCGACGAAAGCGCTATCATGCTCGAACGCCGCGCCGCCGAAGGCATCGAAAAATTCAAGCCGGCGGTCGAGATAGGTCGCGGCGTCGGGCGAGGCCCAGCGCGCCATCGGGTCGCCCGAAAAGCCGAGCACCAGCGTATGGAGCAAGCGGGCCTTGTCCGCGGGTTTGCCGATCGTGACCCTTGCCATGTCTCGCGCTTCCTTTCCTGCCGCCTCCTTCGTGCCGCGCCGCGCTCAGCCGCCGGGTGGCGTCAGGGCCCAGCATCCGTGCTCGATATGCGTGGTCTTCCCCACAACGCTTTCGACCAGCAATATTTCCCGAACCGTCCATTCGATCGGCGGCATTTTCTCGGCGTTGAGGCGGTCGCCGCGATAGTTGATCGTGATGTGCGGTTCGGGTGTGGTGCCGTCCATGATCGGCGCCTTTTCGCGCAGCAGATGGTTCACCAGCGCCTTTTGAAACGCCCGCGCCTCGGCCAGCGGATCGCGCGTGCGCAGCGTCACCGCCTTGCGGTTCTCGATCCGGTCGAAGCGGAGCGGGAAAGGCGGCGCGGCGAAGCCGTCCAGCGCGGCGATGGTCGCGGGCAACCACTCGGGCGGCGCATAATGGAGGTCGTAGAGCGAGATGAGCGTGACATGGAGGAGGTGCGGCCCGCGCGAAGGATCGTTGCGCGGCAGCGCGGCGATCGCCGCCTGCACCTCCGGCGGCGGCTTGGCCATGACGTAGAGGGGGCTTCGGGCGCGCATGGGTGGGAATGTAGCATGGTGTGGGGGCTAGGTGGACTGTCGACGCTTCGTTCGGGCCGGAAACTGGGGATTTGGGAAATCGATTCTGTAATCCCGGGTTGAGGTCCAACCCTATCTATTCGATACCGAGGAAACGGCGCTGCTTTTTATCGAGATCGGTAAAATGCCGACCCAACGCTTCTTCAATCGCACTGACTAGAGCCGCGCGTTTCATTGTTGAGACTTCGTGCACCAGTTCGCTGTGATTTGCTGCGCCTTTGTAAGCCTGCAGATACCCGGACGAGAGAGCATCTAGGAAACCGCCCAGCCTTGGTAGGGTTACCCTTTTTTGTAGAAGCGCATCGACGCTTCCAAAGCCTGCAATCTTCGCCCCGATATTTTGAAGGCATTTGTCGCTTATCCGGAGTTCGTAATTTCCGGACTGCGACGGCGCTATTTCCATTCCAAGGAATTCGGCCGCTTCCTCGGGTTTATAGACCCTAGTTTTGGAATTTTTCGCTCCGATAATACCAATGGACAGGCTTAGCTTATCAAGTTCATCTCGAAGAAATTTATCAAAGGCAGAACATTCTTCTTCGCTATCAAAAAAAGCAATTATATCATCTACATATCTTATGGCGTTGTAGCCATGCTTTTCCAGGGTTTTGTCCAAATCTCTAAGTATCAACCCAGCAAAATATGGGGATAGAGGCATCCCCTGGCGGACGCCCTTTCCAGAGAAAATTCCCGACTTCTCAATGATTTTCTTCCAATCAGGGTCAAATCCATCTTCAATTTCTGTATGTACAAACGAAATTATCAACTTGTGGAGAGATCGCTGCGGAATTATTTTCGATGATCGCTCAACAATAATATCTCTAGGTATATTGTCGAAAAACTTCTCTATATCAGCCTTGTAAACCCACTTGTGCGCGTTCCGGAATCGAATTGACTGGACTCGTGCATCGCCAACGGTTCGGTTGGAATTTCTTATTAGACCATAACTAATTGAGTTAAGGAGGCCGCGTCTCTCAAGGGCGGGCCTTATTTCATTGAGAATTGCAAATTGAACGATTCGATCGGCCAACGTTGGGACGCAAATAATGCGATTCCCGCCAGTATCTTTCGGCTTAGCGATAGCCAAAAGACCTTTAGGTTTAAAGTTCCCTCGAATCCTCTCCCGGATCTGATGAAACTCCGAAGCGATGTTTTCTTGAAATTTCTTGCCCGATTTTCGGTCAATGCCGAAACAGGACTTTCTGAGGCGCCGCCCCTCATATCGCCAGACAATTTCGAGACTTGTTCTCGAAAATGCATTGTCCAAGGCGTTAGCCATCTAGTTGCCGCCAGCCTTACCTAATCGCCCCATGCTGGCGGGTATCCAGGAGCCGAGCCTCCGCATTCGGAGAACCGGCATTTGCCACGTGCCCGAAGCTGCGGGATACGGCCACGAAGGCGCGTTTCGCCGAAACTTCGACCTGACTCTGAGCAAATCCTGCTGCCAGATTCAGGCTACACCATAGCATAAGCGCCGCTATCACCACAAGGCCGCGACGGAACAAACCGTGAACACGACTCTGCGCTTCGCCAGCGCTTGGCTTCCGCGCACAATGCGCGGGATTTTCCGCCCGCCCTCGAGAAAGCCTGTTCCAGAAATGTGGGCAGTCCTCGTAGGTTCGGGTGGCGATACGAGGCATTTTGCACTTCCTTTCGTCTAGGCAAGGCCGAGCCTCCGCATTCGGAGAACCGGCATTTGCCACGTGCCCGAAGCTGCGGGATACGGCCACGAAGGCGCGTTTCGCCGAAACTTCGACCTGACTACAGAAAGCGGCTTTCCACTTCTGAAGGCAAACCCAACTGGGGGTCGTTAGCCGAGGATGAAGATGGGGTAATCGCAGCAACTTTGCAAGTGGTCCCCAGTACTGCCCGCCAACAATGCCCTCGCACTACTTAGTCGTGCTCCCGTCCACCAGCGCCCATGTAAAGCTCGCTCCCCGTTTCCTTAAACAGCTCGCTCATCTCGGCCATGCCCTTCTCGGCTTCCTCCACCGCGATGAAGTTTTCGGCGGGCTGGTTCTGCTTGGCCGCGAATTCGCGCACTTCCTGGCTGATCTTCATCGAGCAGAATTTGGGGCCGCACATGCTGCAGAAATGCGCGGTTTTGGCGCCTTCCGCGGGCAAGGTCTGGTCGTGATATTGCTCCGCCGTGTCGGGGTCGAGCGACAGGTTGAACTGGTCGCGCCAGCGGAATTCGAAGCGCGCTTTCGATAGCGCGTCGTCGCGGACCTGCGCGGCGGGGTGGCCCTTCGCAAGGTCGGCAGCGTGAGCGGCGAGCTTGTAGGTGACGACGCCGACCTTCACATCGTCGCGGTCGGGCAGGCCGAGATGCTCCTTGGGCGTGACGTAGCAAAGCATCGCGGTGCCGTACCAGCCGATCTGCGCGGCGCCGATGCCGCTGGTGATATGGTCGTAGCCCGGCGCGATGTCGGTGGTGAGCGGCCCGAGCGTGTAGAAGGGCGCCTCGCCGCACGCTTCGAGCTGCTTTTCCATATTCTCCTTGATCTTGTGCATCGGGACGTGGCCCGGCCCCTCGATCATCACCTGCACATCCTGCGCCCAGGCGCGCTTGGTGAGCTCGCCGAGCGTGTAGAGCTCGGCGAACTGCGCCTCGTCGTTCGCGTCGTAGATGCTGCCGGGGCGGAGGCCGTCGCCGAGGCTGTAGGCGACGTCATAGGCCTTCATGATCTCGGTAATCTCGTCGAAGCGTTCGTAGAGGAAGCTTTCCTTGTGATGCGCGAGGCACCATTTCGCCATGATGCTGCCGCCGCGCGACACGATGCCGGTCATGCGCTTCGCCGCGAGGGGGACGTAGGGCAGGCGGACCCCGGCGTGGATGGTGAAATAGTCGACGCCCTGTTCGGCCTGTTCGATCAGCGTGTCGGCGAAGATTTCCCACGTCAGGTCCTCGGCGACGCCGCCGACTTTCTCCAGCGCCTGATAGATGGGGACGGTGCCGATCGGGACGGGCGAGTTGCGGATGATCCATTCGCGCGTGTCGTGGATGTTCCGGCCGGTCGACAGGTCCATGACGGTGTCGGCGCCCCAACGGATCGACCAGACCATCTTGTCGACCTCGGCCGCGACGTCGGATGCGACCGCGCTGTTGCCGATATTGGCATTGATCTTGACGAGGAAGTTGCGGCCGATCGCCATCGGTTCGGATTCGGGGTGGTTGATGTTGCTGGGGATGATCGCGCGGCCGCGGGCGACCTCGTCGCGGACGAATTCGGGGGTGACATAGTCGGGGATGCTCGCGCCGAAGCTTTCGCCGTCGCGCTTATATTCGGCGAGGCGCGCGCGGCCGAGATTTTCGCGCTCGGCGACATATTCCATCTCGGGCGTGATGATGCCGCGGCGGGCGTAGTGCATCTGGCTGACGTTCTGCCCCGGCTTGGCGCGGAGGACCTGGCGGCGGACGTTGGGGAAGGCGGGGACGCCGCCGCTACGGTCGGGGCCGAGCTGGCCATTATCCTCGGGCTTCACCTCGCGCTGGGTGACCTCCTCGACGTCGCCGCGACCGCGGATCCACTCAGCGCGGATTTCGGCGAGGCCGGCGTTGATGTCGATCGTCGCATTGGCGTCGGTGTAAGGGCCGCTGGTGTCATAGACGCGGACGGGAGGCTCGCCCGAATGCGGGTCGAGGTCGATCTCGCGCATCGCGACGCGGATGCCGCTGCCGGTCTGCGTCGCGACGTGGATCTTGCGGCTGCCACGAATGGGTCCGGTGGTGACGCCGATGGCGCCTAACGTTCCGGGGAGGGCGTCGCGCTTGTCGAGGCGGGAATCGATGTCGGCCATGTGCAGTCGCTCCATTATATCGGAGCGAGAATGGGGATTCCGATTGTGGAATACCGACCCTCCCTCCGCCGGTATTAGCCGGATCAGGTTCAACGGGTCGCGGTCTATTCCGCTCTCAACCGGCCATCACAGACGCGGCTCCCCGGGGATGGGGAGGGTTATAGGCGCGGGCGATGGGAGAGGCCATCCCCAATCTCGTCATTCCCGCGAAAGCGGGGACCCAGTTCAACGACAGCTCGCTGGGTTCCCGCGTTCGCGGGAATGACGAAGGGAGGTTGGCGGCGCGTCAGCGCGGGCGTAGTGATGGCAAAGAGGGAGGTGCTTATGCGGATCATGGCAGCGGCGTTGGCGGCATTGCTGATCGCGGCGAGCCCGGCGGCGACGGTCGCGGATCTCGGCTGGCTCGCGGGGGACTGGGTGAGCGAGGCGGACGGGCGCTGGACCGAGGAGAGCTGGGCGCCCCCGCGCGGCGGGGTGATGCTCGGGCACAGCCGGTCGGGGCGCGGCGAAGCGTTGCGCGAGTTCGAGTTCATCCGCATCGCGGCGGGCGCCGATGGCGCGCTCGCCTATATCGCGATGCCGCAGGGCGGTGAGCCAGTCGCGTTTGCCCTCGTGCGGCACGACAAGACGAGCGCGACCTTCGAGAACGCCGCGCATGATTATCCGCAGCGTATCGCCTATGCCCGGTCCGGCGACACGCTGACCGCGACGATCTCGGCGATCGACGGGTCGAAGCCGCGCCGCTGGACCTATCGGCGTCGCTGATGGACAAGACGGGACGGTTGTTCGCGATCATCGACAGCCTGCGCCGACGGCGGCGGCCGGTGACCGCCGAGATACTCGCCGAGGAACAGGGCGTGTCGGTGCGCACGCTGTACCGCGACGTGCAGGCTCTGGTGGCGCTCGGCGCGCCGATCGAGGGTGAGGCGGGGGTCGGCTATGTGCTGCGCGCGGGCTTTTTCCTGCCGCCCTTGATGTTCACCGCCGACGAGCTGGAGGCGCTCGTGCTCGGCGCGCGCTGGGTCGAGGGGCGGCAGGACGGCAGCCTGTCGCGCGCGGCGGGACTGGCGCTCGCGAAGATCGCGGCGGCGAGCCCCGACGAATTGAAGCACCGGATCGACGAGGCGGGGCTGTGGCCGGTGAGCAGCGGGTGGCGCGAGATCAATGCGCCCCTCTTGGCGACGGTGCGCGCGGCGATGCGCGCCGAAAAGACGCTGCACATCGACTATGCCGACGCGAGCGGCGCGGCGACCGAGCGCGCGATCTGGCCCGCGGCGCTCGCCTATTTCGAAGAGAAGCATATCATCGCCGCCTGGTGCCTGCTGCGCCAGGATTTCCGCAGCTTTCGCATCGACCGCGTGACCTCGGCGCGGATCGGCGACGAGGGGTTCGGGCGGCGCCGCGCGGTGCTGATGGCCGATTTCTGGCGCCACCGCGACTATTCCGAACAGCCTGCTGACATGATCTGTCAGGAGACCCGGCTAAACCCTGCTGCGTGAAGGGCGGCCGGCGATCGGCGTCCGAAAGGCCAAGGATTTTCAGCGATGACCCAGACCTATCACGGCTCGTGCCACTGCGGCGCGGTCAAGTTCGAAGCCGACATCGACCTCGCGGCGGGGACGGGCAAGTGCAATTGCTCGATCTGCACCAAGAAGCGCGGTTGGAACGCGCAGATCAAGCCCGACGCCTTTCGCCTGCTCAGCGATCCCGCCGCGCTGTCCGACTATCAGTTCGGGTCGAACAGCGCGCATCATGTCTTTTGCAAGACGTGCGGCGTGGCGTCGTTCGGGCATGGCTATGTCGAGGAAATCGGGGGCGCCTATTATTCGGTGTCGATCGCGTGCCTCGACGACCTCGAGCCCGCCGAGATGGCGGCGCTGCCGGTGATGTTTATGGACGGCGCGGGCAACAATTGGTGGAACCCGCCAGAGGTCACCGCGCATATGTGAGATGTCCCGGGGAGCGGAGGTTTTCCTCCCCCCGACTCGTCATTCCCGCGAAAGCGGGAACCCAGGTGCGACGTCAGCTCGCTGGGCCCCGCTTTCGCGGGAATGACGAATTAAGGAATGATGCGGCGGCAGCTTCCGGTCGAAAGCGGCCTTCAGCTCGTGCGCCGCGCGAGGTACACGCCCACGACCATCAGCGCGATCCCCGCGATGCGCTTGGCGTCGATCGCCGAGCGCATCGCGCCGAACAGGCCGAAATGATCGATCGTCGCGGCGCTGATCAGCTGGCCGACGAGCACGAAGAAGATCGCGTTGCCGACCCCGAAGCGCGGCGCGATGAAGGTGACCGAGATGGCGTAAAAGGCCATGAACGCCCCGCCGAAGTAGAAATGCGCCGGAATGTCGGGCGACAGCCGTACCTGTCCGAGCGAACCGGTGGCGAGCGCGCCCGTGACCGCGATGAGCAGCCCGAGGGTGAAGAGGATCACCGACGCCGCCATCGGGCTTTCGAGTCGCGCACCGAGCCCGCCGTTCAACGCGGCGAGGATCGGGATACCGACCCCGGTCAGGAACATGATCGTAGCGAAGGCGGGGGCGGCATTGTTCGCGGTCATCGCTGGGTCTCCTTGGCGGCCTCGGCAGCGCGATAGGCGAGGATGGGCCATCCGCCTAATCCCCAATTGGCGGTCCCGGCCGCGTCGATCGTCACGACGGTGGCCCCCAGCCCGGCATGGCGGGAAAGCCGGGCAGCGCGGCGATCCTATGCGTCCAGGCGTCGATTGCGGGCCAGCCGGCGAGGTCGATCCCCGCATCGCCCATCAGCGCGAGGTACGGACTCGCCGCAAGGTCGGCGATCGTGAGCCGGCCACCGACGAGCCAGTCGCGGTGCGCCAGATGCGCCTCGATCACGGGCAGAAACCGCGCGGTGATCGCCGCGGCATGATCCTCGGGAATCGATATGCCGAACCGCCGCGCGAGGCGGAGCGCGGCGGGGCCGTTCGCGATCTCGTTCGCGGCGTGCGACAGCCAGAGGGCAATCTCTCCGCGTTCCTCGGGCGTCTGGCCGTCCCACACGCCCGCGCGGTGGCGCGCGGCGAGGCAGGTCAGGATCGCCTGGCTGTCGCGCAGCGTGACATCGCCTTCGATGAACAGCGGGATCTGCGCCATCGGGGTGAGCGCGCGAAAGGCGTCCGACTGGCGTGCGGCGGCGTCGGTCAACCGTTCTTCCCACGGCAGGCCAAGGAAGGCGAGCGCCATGCGGACCTTGTGGGTGTTGCCCGACAGGGGGGTGCCGTAGAGGGTGATCATTGAGGGGTGTTCCTTTTCCTTTTGTCCGACTTGCGTCGGACCCGCACCAGCCCGCTCCCCCACCCGACCTCCCCAACAGTTTATCGTCATGGGAGGTCGGGTGGGGAAGCGGGCTGGTGCGGCATTGAACGAAGCGCCGCGATTTCGGCGCGCAGCTGGTTGATCTCGGCCGCCATCGGGCGCACCGCGGCGGAAATCTCGGCTTCGGTGAAGCGCGGCGTGATGTGCTGCGAGCAATTCCATTCCCAGCCGATGACATCGATGAAGAAGGCGCGCTCGGGGGTCGCGCGATAGCCCTCGGGCATCAATGCGGTGACCGCGGCGGGATCGTCGGCGAGCTCGACACTCACCGCATGGCCGACGAGTTTGAGCCGGTCCTTGTTCGGATAGTCCATCAGGAACAACGAGACGCGGTTGTTGCCGGCAAGGTTGGCGGTGCTGATATATTGGCGGTTGCCGCGATAGTCGGCGAAACCGATGCGATTGCCCGCGATGTGGCGCAGAAAGCCCGCGGGGCCGCCGCGATGCTGCATATAGGGCCAGCCGTCGGCAGTGACGCTCGCCATGTAAAAGCTGTCGCGCAGCGCGATATAGTCGAGCTCCTTGGCGGTCAGCGCGTCGGGGGTGCCGTCGGCCCCGGCGTCCATCTTGATATAGGCGGCGCGCGAGCCATGGCGTTCCTGCACCGCCTTCACCGCGTCGCTAAACAGCGTGTGCCGATAATTTTG
Organism: Sphingopyxis sp. BE235; assembly: GCF_031457175.1. Taxonomy (NCBI): domain Bacteria; kingdom Pseudomonadati; phylum Pseudomonadota; class Alphaproteobacteria; order Sphingomonadales; family Sphingopyxidaceae; genus Sphingopyxis; species Sphingopyxis sp. BE235. Next base: position 107,536 of record NZ_JAVDWC010000004.1, on the reverse strand, counting down.
CGCCATGGGCCGTTTCCTTTCGGTGAGCGGTCTAGGCTGTTGCGTCGTTCGTGATAATGAGTGAAGATCGAACAAGTTAATTCCGGAAACTGGAATAATCATGGACCGGTTGCTCACGCTCGAAATGTTCGTCGCGGTCGCGACCGAGGGCGGTTTTGCCGCCGCGGCGCGCAAGCTCGGCAGCTCGCCGCCCGCGGTGACGCGCGGAATCGCGGCGCTCGAGGCGCGGCTGGGAACGAGCCTGTTCCACCGCTCGACGCGTGCGGTCGCGCTGACCGATGCGGGCGCGGCGTTTCTGGAGCAGGCGCGCCGCATCCTTGCCGATCTCGCAGGCGCCGAGCGCGAAATCCGCGGCGCCGTGGCCGAACCGCGGGGGCAGCTGCATGTGACAGCGCCGGTGATGTTCGGGCGGCTGCATGTACTGCCCGTCGTCGGCGAACTGATGGCGCTGCACCGCGAGCTGTCGGCGCGGATGATGCTGATCGACCGCAATGTGCGGATCGTCGAGGAGGGGATCGACGTCGCGGTGCGCATCGGTCCGCTGGCGGACTCCGGGTTGAAGGCGGTGCGCATCGGCTGGGTGCGCCAGATGCTCGTCGCGAGCCCCGCCTATCTGGCGCGACGCGGCGCGCCGGCGCGCGTGGCGGAGCTGGCGGGGCATGATGTGATCGCAGCGATGGGGCCGCGCGCCGCGGGCGAATGGCAATTCGTATCGGGACGCTGGCGCGTCGAACCGCGCCCGCGGCTGGTGCTCAACACCGTCGATGGCATTTTGGCGGCGGCCGAGGCGGGGCTGGGGATCGCCAATCTCTTGAGTTACCAGCTCGCCGCGGCGGTCGATGCGGGGCGGTTGATCGCGCTGCTCGCCGGCGAGCAGCCGCCCGCGCTGCCGGTGCATCTGTTGTTCGAACCGTCGCGCGCGGGGCTGCCCGCGGTGCGGCTGTTCATCGCGGCGATGAAGGCGCGGATGCGAATGGTGGGGCTGGTTTGAGGGTGGGGTCTGGCGGGCGGCGGCTGAGGCAGGCTATTTCGCGGCCGGCGCTGCGGGGTCGTAGGACGAAACATGGTTCATCGCGATCACCCAGCGGCCGTCGATCTTGCGAAACAGACGGGTGTTGATCCCTTCTTGCGACCGCTCGGGCCGCGCGAGATGATAGTGGCTGATGAGCAGCGCGGCGTCGGGCGCGAGGATGTCGATGCTGATGTCATAGAAATGGAGCGTGCCGCGCCGCCCGGGTGAGCCGCCATAGTCGCGGACATAATGGTCGAGCGTGCCCTGCCACCCGTCCTGGATCTTGCCGCCCGAGACGAAGGTCACCCCGGGGTTCCAGAAGCCCGCCATATAGCCGGTAAAATCGCTGCGGTTCCACGCCGCCTCCATATCGGCCACGACCTTCAGGATCGCCGCCTTCTCCGCCGCATCGTCGGCGCGTGCCGGAGTTGTGGCGCCGAACAGCAGCAGCGCCGCCAGCAGCATCCTTATCCACTTCGTCATGGGATCTCTCTCCTCAGGGTTTGCGCAGGAACAGCGGATGTTCGGGCAGGCGCGAGCGATCGACGATCTTCCCGCCCGCGATCACCGTCTCGACCTTTTCGATATTGCGAATGTCGGCGAGCGGGTCGTCCTTCAGCAGGACGAGGTCGGCGATCTTGCCGGGCTCGATCGTGCCGAGGTCGGCGCTCATGCGCGCGGCGGCGGCGCCATGTTTGGTGCCCGCGACGATCGCCTCCATCGGGGTCATGCCGAGTTCGACGAGCCCCTCGATCGCGCGGATCGTGCCGATCCCCGGCTCGGCCTCATCGCCCTTGGGCACGCGGCGGAATTCGGGAGCGTCGCCATAGAAGCTGTCGGTCGCCGGGGTGACCCGGCATCCCGCCTTGATCAGCCGTTCGGCGTTGCGGCGCTGCACGTCCTGATTGTCGTCCATCATTTCGAGCCGCCGCCAGCGTTCGGCGCTGGTCGTCGCGGGCGGCATCTTCGCGATCTTCGCCTCCAGTTCTGCGCGCTTGGCGAGATGCTTTTTTCGATAGTCGCCGGTGATGTAATTCGACCGGATCCCGCACAGCACATCCTTCTTCACGATCAGCGCGATGAGATCGTCGGGCAGGTCGCGGCTCGTCAGCTCGGGATGCTGGATCAGGTCGATCCCCGCTTCGACTGCGAGCGTCAGTCCTTCCGAACTGGTGGCGTGCGTCTCGACCGGCTTGCCGCGCTTGTGGGCTTCCTCGACGATCACCGCCTGCTGGCGCGGCGAAAAGCCGATCAGCGCGGGGCGCAGGAAATGGCTGGTGCCGCCATATTTGATGAAGTCGACCCCCTTGTCGAGATAGCGGTTCATCGCGACGCGCAGCTCGTCGGGCGTCATGTCCATGATCTCTTCGCCCATGTCCTGCGCGAGCAGGTCGTTCCATTTCTCCTGGAACAGCGACAGGTCCGAATCCTTGGTGAGCGAGAAGGTCAGCGAGAAGGGCCCGCCCCAGCCGAGGATGTTGCCCGCTGCCTTGAGCCTCGCGCCGACGACTTCGCCACGGTCGATACGGTCGCGCACCGTCAGGATCGGCGGCAAGACGCCATAGCTGTCGCGCATCGTCGTCACGCCATAGGTCAGCGCGCGCTGCGCGAATTCGAGCGCGAGTTCCTCGCCGCGGTCGGCATATTTCAGCGACGTGTCGCGTCGCGCCGGCTGGCCATAGACCGAGACATGGACATTGCTGTCGATGAAGCCGGGCAGCAGATAGCGACCGCGGCCGTCGATGACTTGCGCCCCCGCCGTGTCGGCACCGCCCTTGGCGATCGAAACGATCCGGCCCTTTTCGACGACGACGGTCATGCCCGGCTTCGGCGGGGCGCCCGTCCCGTCGATCAGCGTGACGCCGGTGATGGCGATCCGCCCCCCGGCAGGCGCCTCCGCGCGAGTCGCCGCCGGGACGAAAAGCGCGGAAAACATCAGAAACATGCCGGCAAAAGCGGTTCTAAGACAGTTTGTTGCGGTCAAGCGACCCTCCCCGGAAACATGTGGCATTGACTCTTCGAAGATTGAGTATATCGTATTTCGTATACAGTAATAGCAAAAAGGGGTCCTGATGCTGTACCGCGAGGAATTAGCGACGCGTGGCGCCGCCGCTTTTTCGCGGATGGCCGCTCACGCGCCAAGGCTATCCTATCAGACTCAAATGCCCGGAGCCCGCAAGGGCATTCCGGCGGCCACCGATCACCGCCCCGCGCGCGATGAAGGGACGTGTTTCCCCTTCGATCCCGCTGCCAGCGAGGGCGCCCAAAGCTCCGACATGTTCACCGTTCAGCCAGCCGGGTCGCGGCGCGAAAAATCGCGCCTGTCCCGGACAAAAAATGAGGCCTGAGCGGCGTCCGGGGAAGTGTGCAGGAGAACGACGTCGCCCGCCGGTCGGCGGGCGGCACAAGCGAAATCAACGACAGGCCAAAGGCCGTACACAGGGAGCGTCCATATGTCTTACGATCGAATCAATCCGCAGGTCCGTTTTCGCCGCATACTTCTTGCCACCAGCCTGTTGTCCACCATCCTGCTGCCCGGCGTCGCATCCGCGCAGGATGTTGCGGCCGACGAAACCGCCGCTGAAGCGCCGACCGACATCATCGTGACGGGGTCGCGCCTGCAGCGCACCGACCTGACCGCGCCGAGCCCGATCACGGTCGTCGGACAGGAAGATGTCCAGCTGTCGGGCAACCTCACGCTCGAAAAGACGATGAACGAATTCCCGCAGCTCGCCTCGGGCAATACCTCGACCGTCAACAACGGCGGCGGCGCGGGCGTGCTCACCGCGAACCTGCGCGGGCTGGGCGAAACGCGCACGCTGACGCTGGTCAACGGTCGCCGCTTCATTCCGGCGAACTCGAACGGCTCGGTCGACTTGACCAGCATCCCCGACGCGCTGATCAAGCGGGTCGAGGTGATCACCGGCGGTGCGTCGGCGGTCTATGGTTCGGACGCAATCGCGGGCGCGGTGAACTTCATCCTCGACGACAGCTTCGAAGGCCTGCAGATGTCGGCGCAGGCCGGCATTTCGGACCGCGGCGACGCCGCGTCGAAAAAGATCGACATCACCTTCGGCGCCGACCTCGGCGGCGGCCGCGGCAACGTCGCGATTTCGGGCGCCTGGGCAAAACAGGATCCGATCACGCAGGCCGACCGTCCGTTCGGCCGGGTTCCGCTCGCCGAAATCAACGGCCAGCTCGTCTATTCGGGTTCGGGCAACATCCCGGGCACTCGCGTCCCGCTCAGCCAGGCGCAGCGCAATGCGCTGGTCGGCGTCAACTTGACGCCGAGCGGCCCCTGCACCTCGATCACCGGCATCCGCTTCGGCGCCGGCGGCACCCCGCTGCCCTATTGCCAGCCCGAGGACACCTATAATTACGCGCCGTTCAACCTGCTCCAGCGTCCGCTCGAACGCATCAATTTCTCGGCGCTGGCGCATTATGACGTCACCGACCATATCACCGCCTATGCCGAAGCCTTCTTCGTCAACGCGCGCAACAATTCGAAGCTGGCACCCGACAGTTTCACGCCGGTAACGCCCGGCGCGGCGTCGTCGACGCTGCTCGTGCCGAACTATGCGACCAGTGCCAGCCTGTCGCCCGCAGTGCGCGATTTCTTCATCAACAATCGCGCGCTGTTCGATGCCGATGGTGACGGCACCGCAGCTGTGGTCGGCGGCGGCCGGCGCGCCGACGAACTCGGCACGCGCGACAGCTTCTTCGAACGCCAGTCCTATGCGATCACCACCGGCCTGCGCGGCGATTTCGACGTCGGCAAGCATAGCTGGCGCTGGGATGCTTTCTATCAATATCTGCGCAACCGCACCGATACCCGGGCCGAAGGCGTGATCAACCAGACGCGCCTCAGCCTTGGGCTCGATTCGATCGTCAACGGTTCGGGCCAGGTCGTTTGCAGGTCGGGAGTTCCGGGCTGCGTCCCCGTCTCGATCTTCGGCCTCGGTTCGATTTCCCCCCAAGCCGGCGTCTATCTGACGCCGCCGCGTACGAGCCACGACATCTTCGAACGCCAGGTCGCCGGCGCCTCGCTGAGCGGCACGTTGTTCGACCTGCCCGCGGGGCCGGTCGCGGTGGCGGTGGGCGTCGAATATCGCAAGGACAGCTATCAGTCGACGCCGAGCGCGATGGACCTCAACAAGGAATATGGCGCCGCGTCGAACAACGCGCTGTCGGGTTCGTTCGACGTGAAGGAAATCTTCGGCGAAATCCGCATCCCGATCCTGTCGGACACGCCCTTCTTCGACACGCTCGCGATCGAAGGGGCGGCGCGCTATTCGGACTATTCGACCGTCGGCGGGGTCTTCACCTGGAAAGCGGGTGGCGAATGGGCGCCGGTCAGCTGGGTCCGCATTCGCGGTGCGTATAACAGCGCGATCCGCGCGCCGAACATCAACGAGCTATTTTCGGCCGTGGGTCAGGGCTTCACCGGGGGCACCGATCCGTGCGCGCGTCCGAACCTGACCGGCACCGACCCACGCAGCCAACAGCTGCGCGACTTCTGCGTCGCGCAGGGCGTTCCTGCGGGCGACATCGCGACCTTCACGCAGGCGACGTTGGGGCTGACGCAGGAAACGGGCGGCAATCCCAACCTGACCGAAGAAAAGTCGAAGACCTACACGATCGGTGCGGTGATCTCGCCGCCGTTCATCCCGCGCCTCAACATCACCGTCGACTATTTCAATGTCGAGGTGAAGGGCGCGATCACGACGATCAACGCGCAGCAGACGTTGAACGACTGCTACACGGGTCTCAACGCGAACAGCCCGACCTGCCGGTCGGTCTTCCGCCTCTCCAGCGGCCAGATCGACTATGTCCGCACCAACCAGAATAATATCGGTGCGCTCAAGGTCCGCGGTCTCGACGTACAGGGCGATTACACCATCCCGCTTCCCGCGGCGCTCGGTGACGATGCCCAGCTGCGCCTGACCGGTGTTGCGAGCTGGCTGTTCGAACGCTCGACGCAGGTGCTCAGCACCGTCGCCCCGCAGGATTGCGCCGGCTTCTATGGCGCGGGCTGTTCGACCGGCACCGGCGGGTTTATCGTTCCGGACTTCAAGCTGAATCTTGGCGCCGCCTACACCAGCGGTCCGCTGAGCATCCGCGGTCAGGCCCGAATGATCGGCGGCCTCAAAGTGTTCCCGACGGTCACCACCACCAATATCAAGACGGCCCCGGCCACCTGGTATTTCGACCTGACCAGCACCTTCGAGATCAACGACAACTTCACCTTCTTCGCCGGCGTCGACAATCTGCTCGACAAGATGCCGCCGATCCTCGGCACCACTTTCGTCGGCGACGCCAACGTCGACGTGTCGCTCTACGACACGCTCGGCCGGCGCTATTTCGCCGGTGTCCGGATGAAGTTCTAAAAAGTTGCTCCCGGCCGGCGGCGCGTCACTGCTCCGCCGGCCTTTCTTTTTCCGCTATGGAAGGCGCTATTTCATGACCTTCAAACCGCGTCGTATCGCCGCCCTGATGGCGGCCGCTTCCTTATTCGCCGTCCTCCCCGTCACCACCGCAGCGGCGCCCGCGCCGGCCGGACAGACGGCGGCCGACGTCATCCCCGCACGCACCGAAGGAATCGGTCCGTTCAAGCGCGTCGTGCTGCGCAACGTCACCATGATCGACGGCACCGGTGCACCCGCGCAGGGTCCGTTCGATATCGTGATCGAGAACGACCGCATCGCGCAGATCAAGTCGATCGGTTCCCCCGGCGCGATCGATCCTGCCGAGCGCGCCGCACCCGGCGATCAGGAGATGGATCTTACCGGCTATTATGTGATGCCGGGGTTCGTCGACGCGCACGTCCACCTTCATTCGCTCAGCGATTCGCAGAAGGTGCCGTCGGACTACATCCTCAAGCTGTGGATGGCCCACGGCATCACCTCGGTCCGCGACCTTGGCAGCGGTCACCCGATCGAATGGCTGGTCGACATCAAGAAGCGCAGCGAGCGCAACGAGATCGTCGCCCCGCGGATCGACATCTATCCGATGTTCCACCAGATTCGCGGGCCGGTGAACGACGCGGCGACAGCGCGCGCAGTTATCCAGGAGGCGAAGAAGCGCGGCGCCGACGGCATCAAGTTCATCGGCGGCGCGCCCGAGGATGTGCTCTTCGCCGCGATCGACGAGACGAAGAAGCAGGGGCTGCACAGCACGATGCACCATGCGCAGCAGCTGGTCGCCTATGCCGATGTGGTGGACACGTCGGGCGCCGGTCTTGAAAGCATGGAGCATTGGTACGGGCTGCCCGAGGCGATGTTCACCGACAAGCGCGTCCAGTCCTTCCCCACCGACTTCATCAACAACGACGAGCAGATGCGCTTCGGCGAAGCCGGGAAGCTGTGGGCGCAAACCGCCGAGCCAGGGTCCGACGCGTGGAACAAGGTCATGGACACCTTGCTCGAGCGCAAGTTCGTGCTCGACCCGACCTTCACCGCGTACCTGACCAGCCGCGACTTCATGCGCATGAGCCGCGCGAGCTGGCACGACGAATATACGATGCCCGCGCTGTGGGATTATTATCGCCCCAGCCGCGTCAACCACGGCGCTTACTGGTTCGACTGGACCACCGAGCATGAGATGGCGTGGAAGGACAATTACCGGCGCTGGATGCGCTTCGTGAACGATTACAAGAATCGCGGCGGCCGCGTGACGATCGGCAGCGACGCCGGCTATATCTATAACCTCTACGGCTTCGGCTATATTCAGGAAATGGAGCTGATGCGCGAGGCGGGCTTCAGCTCGCTCGAGGTGATCCACGCCGCGACGCAGGAAGGCGCCCGGCTGCTCGGCCATGACGATCAGGTCGGCACGATCCGCGTCGGGCGCAAGGCCGACCTCGTCGTCGTGAAGGGCAATCCGCTCGCCAACCTCAAGCTGCTGTTCGGTACCGGATCGGTGCGGCTGAACGATGCGACGGGCAAGGTCGAACGCGTCGGCGGCATCGCCTACACGATCAAGGACGGCATCATCTACGACGCGGCGAAGCTGCGCGCCGAAATTCGCGACATGGTGGCGAAATCGAAGGCCGAGCGCGGTTTGCCGCCCGGCCCGATGGTGATCGAAAATGCAGGGACCGCGAACTGATCCGAACGGACAAAGGGAGAAGACAATGAACGGAGTTTCGGTGGCGCGGACGGTCGCGCTGGCGCTGGCGGCCTTTGCCGCGCAGGCGGCGATCGCACAGGCGCCCACGTCGGGCAGCGCGGATGCGCGATTGAAGGCGCTGTACGAGCGCGAATGGGACTGGCGTCAGCAACAGGGGCTGCGCAGCGGCCGCGGCGGCGATGGCGACGGCCCGACGCATCTGCCCAGGGTCGACGCTGCGACGCAAAAGGCGCGGCTCGATTACTGGACCAAGGCGCTCGCCGAACTCGATGCGATCCCCGCCGATCAGCTTTCGCCCGAAGAGAAGATTAACGCCGCGGTGTTCCGCCAGTCGATCGAAACGATGGCGAACGACATCAAATACAAGACCTATGAGGCGCCGTTCAACGCCGACACCTTCTTCTGGTCGGGGCTCAATCCGCGCAGCGGCGGCTTTGCGACCGCGCAGGCGTATCGCAACTATATCGCCCGCATGCGCGACATCCCGCGCTTCTTCGACGAGCAGACCGCGAATATGCGCGCCGGGCTCGCGCGCGGCTTCAGCGTGCCGCAGATCGCGGTGCAGGGCCGCGACGTCACGATCAAGCCCTATCTGCCCGCCGATCAAACCAACTCATTCTACGACGCGTTCAAGGAAATGCCCTCGACGATCCCCGCCGCCGAACAGGCGGCGCTGCGCGCGGAGGGGGAGAAGGTGATCCGCGAGACCGTCGCGCCGGCCTATGCCAAGCTCTACGCTTTCATCCGCGACGACTATATGAAGAAGGCGCGCACCACGCTGGCGGGCGAGAAGCAACCCGACGGCCCGGCCTTCTATCAGGCGCAGATCAAGGGTTTCACGACGCTCGACCTGACGCCCGAGCAGATCCACCAGATGGGGCTCAAGGAGGTCGCGCGGATCAAGGCCGAGATGGAGCAGGTGAAGGCGAGCACCGGGTTCAAGGGCGACATGCCGGCGTTCCTCAAATTCCTGCGCACCGATCCGCAATTCTATCCCAAGACGCCTTACGAGCTGCTCGCCAAATCCTCCTATGTGGCGAAGCGGATGGATGCGAAGCTGCCCGAGACGATCGGCTTCCTGCCGCGGCGGCGCTTTGCGATCCTGCCGGTGCCGCCCGCGCTGGCGCCGATCTATACCGGCGGGCGCGGCGGGCTCGAAAGCTGCCTGATGAACACCTATGATCTGCCGTCGCGGCCGCTCTACACGCTGACCGCGCTCACCATCCACGAATGCAATCCGGGGCACAGCTTCCAGTCGGCGGTCGCGCAGGAAGCGACGCGCCGCCCTGCATTCCGGCGCGCCACCGGCTTTTCGGGCTATGGCGAGGGCTGGGCGCTCTATTGGGAATGGATGGGCAGCAAGCTCGGCATGTACGAGACGCCATACGAGGATTTCGGCCGCCTCTCCTATGAAATGTGGCGCGCGTCGCGGCTTGTCATCGACACCGGCCTCCACCATTATGGCTGGAGCCGGCAGCAGGCGCAGGACTATCTGCGCGGCAACACCGCGCTGTCCGAGCATGAGATCACGACCGAGATCGATCGCTATATCGCATGGCCGGGACAGGCACTGGCGTACAAGCTCGGCGAGATGCTGATCCGTCGCAAGCGCGCCGAAGCCGAAGCCGCGCTCGGCGACAAGTTCGACCAGCGCAACTTCCACGACGCGATCCTCGCACTGGGTTCGGTGCCGCTGCCGGTGCTCGAAGCGCGGCTCGACCAGTTCATCGCCGACGGCGGAGTGAACCCGCCGGGCTTCAACCCCGCGCTGCCCGAGGTCGTCAGCGCGCCGTAGGAATTTCAGTGATCCTGACACTGGGGCGGCCGCAGCGATGCGGTCGCCCTCTTTGTATGCGATCCTCAATAGGCGAGGGCACACCCATCGGCGCGCATCTCGCTCGCCGCGGCATAGACGCGCGTTTTGCCGTCCATGCGATGCTCGACGCACTGATAGCGCCCGAAACCGCCATCGGATTCACCCAGCGTCCAGCCGATGTCGGCCAGCTGCCGCTGTGTCGCCGCGGGGACGCCGCTTTCAAGCCGCAGCACGCCATTGATGCCATCGCCCGGCGAATCCTCGCCCATCGTCTCGGACGATCCCTCATGGTGCCAGCGCGGCGAGTCGCCTGCCGCCTGGATCTCCAGCCCGTAATCGACGCGGTTGATGATGATCTGCGCCTGCCCCTGCGGCTGCATGTCGCCGCCCATTACGCCGAAACTCATCCACGGCACGTCGCCGCGCGCCGCGAAACCCGGGATGATCGTCTGGAACGGCCGCTTGCTCGGCGCATAGATGTTCGGATGGCCGTCCTGAAGGCTGAACAACTGCCCGCGATCCTGAAACATGAAGCCCAGCCCGTCGGCGACCAGCCCCGACCCCATGCCGCGGAAGTTCGACTGGATCATCGACACCATCATGCCGTCCTTGTCGGCGCAGCTGAAATAGGTGGTATCGCCGCGGCTCGGCGCCTTCCCCGGATAGACCGGCGACAGCAGCCGGTCGGGGCGGATCAGCTTGGCGCGCTCGGCGGCATAGTCCTTCGACACCAGCCATTCGACCGGCACCTTGGCGAAATGCGGATCGGCATAGTAACGCGCGCGATCTTCATAGGCGAGGCGCTTGGCCTCGGCCTGCAGATGGATCGACAGCGCCGACTGGAAGCCCGCGCCCTTCAGGTCGAAATTCTCGAGGATGTTGAGCATCTGCAACGTCGCGATGCCCTGCGTGTTCGCGCCGAGCGCATAGACGTCGGTGCCGCGATATCCGGTCTTGTGCGGTTCGATCCATTCGGACTTGTGCGCGGCGAGATCCTCGTAACGCAGCCAGCCGCCGATCCGCTTGAAATAGCTGTCGATCGTGCGCGCGATCTCGCCGGTGTAAAAGGCGTCGCGGCCCCCTTCGGCGATCAGGCGGAAGGTGCGCGCGAGGTCGGGGTTGCGGAATATCTGCCCTGCATTCGGCCCCTTGCCGTCATTGACGCCCCAGGTCCTCATCGCATTGTCGATTTCCTCGATCCCGCGGCCAGGCTGGCGGAAATTGGCAAGCGCGCGGCGGATATAATAAGCGATCATGTCGGGCACCGGCGCGCCCGCCTCGGCATGCGCGATGACGGGTTCGAACAGCTCCTTCCACGGCAATTTTCCGTAACGCTGGTGCATCGTCCACCAGCCGTCGACCGCGCCCGGCACCGACACGCTGATCGCGCCATAGGCGGGCAGCGTGCCACCCTTCGCGCGGCTGCGCACCGTCGCGAGGTCGAGTCCGCGTGGGCTCTTCCCCGACCCGGCAAGCCCGGCGAGCTTCTTTGTCTTGGGGTCCCAGATCATCGCATAAACGTCGCCGCCGATGCCGTTCGCGGTCGGTTCGAGGAGGCCGAGGCACGCGTTGATCGCGATCGCGGCGTCGACCGCCGACCCGCCGCGCTTCAATATGTCGATCCCCGCCTGCGTCGCGAGCGGATGCGCGGTGCCCGCCGCGCCATGGAGGCCATAGGCCGCGGTGCGCGAGGCGAAGCTTGCACCGACCGGCCGGTCGCCGCCCTGAACGTCAGGGCGGACAAACCGGTCCGCGCCCGCTTCCCACACCGGCGGCGCCGAACCGCTCGCCTTGGGCGCCGCCTTGGGCTGGCCGCCCTGCGCAAAGCCGGCGGTCGGCAGCAATGCGGCGGCCGGAACGGCGGCAAGGAGTGTGCGACGATGCATGGGTTCAAATCCTTGTGAAAAAAATCATTCTGCGAGATGCGGGCGCGATAGCAAGACCGGATTTGATATACGATCGCGCAAAGGTGCGGCGCGGAAAGCGAAAACCGAAAGGGCTATGGGACATTGCTGCCCCATAGCCCTTCGATAGACCGACCGGCCGGCGATCGCCGCGCCGGGCCCTGTCAGATTCCGACGACCGCCTGATCGCGCCGTGCGAGGCTGCGCGCGCGGCCGTAAGCGAAGTAGACGAGGATGCCGAGGATGTTCCATCCGAGGAAGCGGACCAGCGTCATGCTGGGCAGGCTGAACAGCAGATAGAGGCAGCCGAGCACCGCGAGCGTGCCGACCAGATAGGGCGCCGGGCAGCGGAACACGCGCGGCAGGTCGGGCGCCTTTTTGCGCAGCACCATCAGGCAGACGCCGACCGCGATGAAGGCGATCAGCGTGCCCGCATTTGCCAGCTCGGCGATTTCGTCGAGGCGGAAGAAGCCCGCCACGCCGGCGACGAAAACACCCGTCACGCCGGTGACGAACACCGGCGTCCCCGTGCGTTCGGACACGCGGCTCAGCGAGCGCGGCAGCAGGCCGTCACGGCTCATCACAAAGAAGACGCGGCTCTGGCCGTACATCATCACGAGGATGACCGACGGCAAGGCGATGAGGGCCGCGAGCGCGACCAAGTGTGAGGCGACCGGGTGGCCGAGCGTGCGGAGCACGAGCGCGAGCGGCTCGGGCGAATTGCCGAGCGTCGTATAATGCATCGCGCCGACCGCGCTGACCGCGACGAGCATGTAGATGAGCGTGCAGATCGCCATCGACCCGATGATGCCGATCGTCAGGTCGCGCTTGGGATTCTTGGTCTCTTCGGCCGAGGTCGCGACCGCGTCGAAGCCATAGAAGGCGAAGAAGACGATCGCGGCGGCCGCCATCACCCCCTTGGTCGCGCCGCTCGCGTCGACATGGCTGGCAAATCCATAGGGCATGAAGGGCTGGAGATTGTTCGCGTCGAACGCGGGCGCCGCAAAGGCGACGAAAATCGACAGCGCGACGAGCTTGATCACCACGAGGATGATGTTGAGCGTCGCGCTCTCGCGCGTGCCCGCCATCAGCATGCCGGCGACGCCAAGCGCGACGAGCACGGCGGGCAGGTTGACGATGCCGCCGGCGTGCGGGCCGGATAGCAGGGCGGGGGGCAGATGGATGCCCGCCGACTGGATCCAGCCGACCAGATAACCCGACCAGCCGACCGCGACGGTCGAACAGGCAAGCGAATATTCGAGGATCAGGCTCCACCCGACGATCCACGCGAGCGTCTCGCCGAGCACCGAATAGGTATAGGTATAGGCGCTGCCCGACGTGGGGATCATCGTCGCCAGTTCGGCATAGGCGAGCGCGGCGCAGGCGCAGACCGCACCGGCAATGGCAAAGGCAAGGATCACCGCGGGACCCGCGCGCTCGGCGCCGACTCCGGTCAGCGTGTAGATACCCGTTCCGACGATCGCGCCGACCCCCAGCGCCACAAGATGCGGCCAGCTGAGCGTGGCGCGCAGGCTATGCCCCGCCTCCTGCCGCGCGACCGCGATGGGCTTTATCGGCCCGAAAAAACCTGCTGCCACCTATTGCTCCTCCCTTATCTGGAGCCGACGGCAGCCGGCCCCCCTGTTAATCGTCGACGAGCTGCTGTCGCAGATCGTCCAGCGTCTTGCGGATATGCGCATCGACCAGCACCGAGACCTTGTCCGCGTCGCGCGCAAGCCACGCCTCGAGCAGCTGGTGATGTTCCTCGTTCGCGCGCTCGTCGCGCCCCAGCGGTTCGAGGTGGACGCGCACATAGCGTTCGGAGAGCACCTGCAGGCGCTCGAGAATGGTGATCGTGACCGGCTGGCCGCACGGGCGGAACAGCGCGCGGTGGAAAGCGCGGTTGAAGGCGCCGACGCCGTCGCCATGCTCATCGGTGACATGGTCGAGCGTATCGAGCGTTTCGATCGCATGGGAATGATCGGCCTCGGTCGCGAGCAGCGCGGCGCGCGCGGTGGCGTCGGGTTCCAGCTTGATACGCAGCTCATAGACTTCCTGCGCCTCCGAAGCGCTGAGCGACCGCACAAAGAAGCCGCGGTTCGCCTGTGATCGGACCAGCCCTTCCTCTTCGAGGCGGGCGAGCGCTTCGCGTAGCGGGATCTTGCTGACGCCGAGTTCGGCGGCCAGCGCGTCCTGGCGGATTGCATGTTCGCTGGAAACGCCGCCCGAAAGGATGCGGTCGCGGACGAGGTCCACCAGCTGGTCGGACAGGTTTCGGATGATGAGGCTCATACAGACCTCATAGCACCGAAAATCCATTCCAGAAGCTGTCTGCTTGATCGACCCAGATCGTGTTGAATCCGGTCGCGATCGCCGATCCCTCGATCGAGGGAATAATGCCGGGCGTATCGCCGAGCATCGCATTGTCCTCGACCCGTCCGATGAAGCGGCTGCAGATATAGCTTTCGTGGACGAAACGGTCGCCAACCTGCAGCCGTCCCTTGGCGACGAGATGCGCCATCCGCGCCGACGTGCCGGTGCCGCACGGACTGCGGTCGATCGCGCGCTCGCCATAAAAGACCGCGTTGCGGCCGTCGGCGCCTTCACCTTTGGGGCGGTCGGTCCACATGACATGGCTGACGCCCCGAATGCGGTCGTCAACGGGATGCACCGGCTCGTACGCCGCCTGCATCAGCGAGCGAATGGTGCGGCTCAGATCCACGATCCGCGCCGCGCCGAGCGCATCGAGACCGATATAGGGGCCCTGCGGCTCGATGATCGCATAATAATTGCCGCCATAGGCAACATCGACCTTGAGCCGGCCGAAACCGGGGACGTCGATTTCGATCCCCTCGGCCGCGAGATAGGAGGGCACGTTGCGGATCCGCACCCACGAAACCCGGTCACCCCCGGTGCCATATTCGATGTCGATCGTTCCCGCGGGAACCTCGACGCGCAGCTTGCCGGGCACCCGCGGGGTAATCAGCCCATTCTCGAGCCCAAAGGTGATGAGCCCGATCGTCCCGTGGCCGCACATCGGAAGGCAGCCGCTCGTTTCGATGAACAGGATGCCGATGTCGCTGTCCGGCTGAGTGGGCGGATAAAGAAATCCGCCCGACATCATGTCGTGCCCGCGCGGTTCGAAACAAAGGCTCGTCCGGATCCAGTCGAACCGGTCGAGGAAATCCTGGCGCCGCTCGCCCATCGACCCTCCGCG
Organism: Sphingopyxis sp. BE235; assembly: GCF_031457175.1. Lineage (NCBI taxonomy): Bacteria > Pseudomonadati > Pseudomonadota > Alphaproteobacteria > Sphingomonadales > Sphingopyxidaceae > Sphingopyxis > Sphingopyxis sp. BE235. The sequence goes on along the minus strand of NZ_JAVDWC010000004.1, from coordinate 92,459 downwards.
GACGAGCGGCGCACCACCGGCGACCAGCCGGACCGGATTTCCGGCAGTGTGGCCGTCGATGCAGAAGAAGGTGTGGCGCATGGACTCTCCCTGGCCCGTCAGGCTGCGATCTTGCTCGGCTGCGTCGCCGCGCATTTTTCGACCATCGCGATCACATCCTTGCGGCGCTGGCCAGCGAGCGGCAGGCGCGGCATGCGGACGCGTTCGGAACCGCGCCCCATGATCTCTTCGGCGAGCTTGATCGACTGGACCAGATCGCGGTCGGCGTCGAGATGGAGAAGCGGCATGAACCAGCGATAGATCGCCAGCGCCTCGTCATGTCTGCCCTCGTTGAAGGCCGCGACAAGGCGGACCGATTCGGTCGGGAAGGCGCTCGTCAGCCCCGAAACCCAGCCACTGGCGCCGAGGAACAGGCCCTCGAGCGCGACGTCGTCGAGCCCGGCCATCACCGTATAGCGATCGCCGAAACGGTTGAAGACATCGGTGAAGCGGCGCGGATCGGGCGCGCTTTCCTTGATCGCGACGATGTTGGACACGTCGCGCAGCGCTTCGAGCGTCGCGAAATCGACGTCGACGCGGTACGCGGGCGGATTGTTATAGAGCATGACCGGCAGCGAGGTCGCCTCGGCAACGGCACGGAAATGCGCCTGCAGCTCTTCGGGAGTCGGCACATAGACCATCGCGGGCAAGAGCATGATCGCATCGGCGCCGAGCTTTTCGGCATCCTTCGCATATTGGATCGCGCGCGCGGTGGTGAGTTCGGACACGCCCGCGACGACGGGCACGCGCCCGGCAACCGCCTCGACCGCGCCTTTCAGGATATTCCGCTTTTCGTCGGGCTCGAGCGAATTATTCTCGCCGCACGTGCCGAGAATGATGAGCCCGGTCACCCCGTCATCGACAAGCGCGCTCTGCACACGCTGGGTTGCATCGAAATCGACCGACAGATCTTCGGCGAATTGAGTGGTAGCTGCGGGATATACGCCCTCCCACAGTGTCCTTATCACGCTCATTCATTACCTCCGTTGAAGCTTCAGATCGTATACGGTATATGATACAAGATGCCAAATGATTTTCCATCTCGCTCGTCCGATCTGCAGAATGCCGTCGTAATTGGCGGTGGCGTCGTCGGACTCGCCACCGCTCTCGCGCTACAAAAACGCGATATTTCAGTCACATTGATCGATTCGCCCCCGGCAGCCCCTGCCGCATCATGGGGCAATGCGGGTCATATCGCCATCGAACAGGTCGAACCGCTCGCGTCGCGCGCGACGATCCGCTCGATGCCGCGCCGCCTGTTCTGGCGGGGCGGCGCGCTGTCGTTGCCGCTGCGCGATATCGGCGCGTGGCTGCCCTTCTCGCTGCGGCTCGTCGCCGCGACGAGTCCCGTGCGCTTCGCGGCCGGCCGCGCGGCGCTCGGTCAGGCGCTGGGCGATGCGATGGGTTCGTGGCGCCGGCTGCTGGGCCGAATCGGGGCGGGCGACCTCCTCGTCGAGGATGGCCATTATATCCTGTGGGAAAGCGCCGCGAGCGCCGACGCTGGCCGCGCGCACTGGGCGACGACCGATATCGGCCAAGCGAGGATGCGCGATGCAACGCCCGCCGAGATGACGCGGTTGGCCGCGCTCACCTCGGCGTCGGTCGCGGGAGCCGTCCATATTGCGGGATCGGGCCAGATCACCGACCTTGATGCGCTGGGCGCGGCGCTGCGCGCGGGCTTCGATGCGGCCGGCGGTTCGCGAATCGAAGCGAGGATCGACCGGCTGGCGATCGAGAACGGCCGCGCCGTCGCCATCGCCGCGGACGGTACATGCCACACCGCGGATGCGATGGTGATCGCGGGCGGCGCCGCGTCGGGCGCGCTGATGGCGTCGATCGGCCAGCGCGTGCCGATCATCGCCGAGCGCGGCTATCATATCCAGTCGGCCGACACCGGCTGGCCGCATGACATGCCGCCGGTGGTGTTCGAGGACCGGTCGATGATCGTCACCCGCTTCCGCTCGGGGCTGCGCGCCGCGAGCTTCGTCGAATTCGGCCGCGGCGCCAGCCCCGCCGATCCGCGCAAATGGGCGCGGCTGCGAAAACATGTCGCGGCGCTCGGCCTGTCCTTTGGACTGCCCGGCGCCGAATGGATGGGCGCGCGTCCGACGCTGCCCGACTATCTGCCCGCGATCGGGCGGAGCGGCCGCGCGGCGAACCTTTTCTATGCGTTCGGCCACCAGCATCTGGGCCTGACCCTCGCCGCGACGACGGGCGATGCCATTGCCGCGCTCGTCGCTGGCGACGCGCCGCCCTTTGACCTCGCCCCCTTCGACATCAAGCGTTTTGGAGCCTGACATGACCAACGGAATCGGCGGATCGACCGCCGCACAGGAACTCGCCGCCATCTCCCCCTGGGCCGATCGCGCCGCGCCGATCGCCGCGGCGGAGCGCGAGCAACGAATCGAAAAGGCGCGGCGGCTGATGCACGCGAACGGCGCCGACGCGCTGCTGGTCGGGGCGGGCGCGAGCCTGCGCTACTTCGCCGGCATCCCGTGGGGCGCGAGCGAGCGGCTCGTCGCGATGCTGCTGCCGCGCACGGGAAAACCCATCGTCATCGCGCCCGCGTTCGAGCTCGGCACGCTCGAGGCCGACCTCAAGATCGAGGTCGAGTTGCGATTGTGGGAGGAGGATGAGAGTCCGTCCGAACTGGTGGTCGGTGCCTTGCGCGAGATTGGTGCGACCACGCTCGCAATCGATCCGGGCATGGCGTTCCTGTTCGTCGATCGCATCCGCCGCGCCGGTGCGGCGCTCGACATCGTCGACGGCGGGCCGATTGTCGACGGCTGCCGGATGGTTAAATCCGCCACCGAACTCGCGCTGCTCCAGCAGGCGAAGTCGATGACGCTCGAAGTGCATCGCCGCGCCGCGCGCATCCTCGCCCCTGGCATCCGCGCGAGCGAGGTCACACGCTTTCTGGAGGAGGCGCACCGCGCGATCGGCGCGCCGGGCGGCAATGATTTCTGCATCGTCCAGTTCGGCCGCTCGACCGCCTTTCCGCACGGACTTCCCGGCGACGCGCAATTGCACGAAGGCGACGTCGTGCTGATCGACGTCGGCTGCGTCGTCGAAGGCTATCATTCGGACATCACCCGCACCTATGTCTTCGGCGAGGCCGATGCGGAACAGCGGCACATCTGGGAGCTCGAAAAGGAAGCGCAGGCCGCGGCCTTCGACGCCGCGCTGCCCGGCGCGCCGTGCGAGGCGGTCGATGCCGCGGCACGCGCTGTGCTGGAGAAGGCGGGGCTCGGCCCCGACTATCGCTTGCCCGGGCTGCCGCATCGCACCGGCCACGGCATCGGGCTGTCGATCCACGAGCCCGCCTATCTGGTGCGCGGCGACACGACCCCGCTCGCACCCGGCATGTGTTTTTCGAACGAGCCGATGATCGTTATCCCCGACCGCTTTGGCATCAGGCTCGAGGATCATTTCTACATGACCGAAAGCGGCGCCAAATGGTTCACCGAACCCTCGCCCGCGATCGACCGGCCGTTCGGCTGAGCTAGCCCAGCAGCGCGCGCACGTCGTCGTAGAGCGGACGCGGCACCTGCACGCCATTCGCGAGGCTGCGCGCGCGCGCCTCGAAGCGGCGCTGCGACGGCAGGCGCGCGCCCTGCCCGGTGATCGCGTCGAATACCGCTTCGGCACGTTCGATATGCTTCGCCGCCTCGGCACCGAGGAAGCCCGCGGGATCGATCGCGAGAATGAATTCGCCGCCGATCGGCGATGAGCCGGCGCCATCGTCGAGCGCGATCGATTCGGCGCTGGTGAGATCGCCGATCAGCGGCCCCGCGATCAGTTCGACCATCGTCGCGAGCGCCGACCCCTTGTGCCCGCCGAACGTCAGCATCGCGCCGTCGAGCGCGGCTTTGGCATCGGTCGTCGGTCGCCCTTCGGCGTCGATGCCCCAGCCTTCGGGAATCGGCTTGCCTGCACGGCGATGCAGTTCGATCTCGCCGCGCGCGACCGCGCTCGTCGCGAAATCGAAGATATAGGGATAGGCGCCAGGGCGCGGCCAGCCGAACGCGATCGGGTTGGTGCCGAACAGCGGCTTGATGCCGCCGGCCGGGGCGACCCACGCGTGGCTGGGGGTGCAGGCGAAGGCGACGAGGCCCGCGGCGGCAACCGCTTCAACCTCGGGCCAGAGCGCCGCGAAATGCACGCAATTGTTGATCCCGAGCGCCGCAATTCCATTCCGCCGTGCCTTTTCGACGAGCGTCGGCAGCCCCGCGCCGAACGCGGTCTGGGCAAAGCCGCCGCCCGCATCGACGCGAACCAGCGCGGGCGCGATATCGTGCACGATGGGGGTGGCATCCTTGATCACTTTGCCTGTCTTCAGCGTGTTGACGCAAACGAGCAGGCGATAAATCCCGTGACTCGCGCATTCGTCGCGTTCGCCGGCGACGATGGTTTCGGTCACCGCCTCGACATGCTGCGGCGCGAGGCCGTGGTGCGTCAGGATTTCGCGCGACAGCGTCGCCACGTCATCCAGCGAAAGTCGGACTTTTTCGTCGCTCATCACTCATCTCACAGCAAATGTTCCAAGGGGCATTATAGCCGCTTGCTAAATTCGTATACTATATAATATGCTGTTGCCAAGGCGAGCGAAGTCTCAGGGGAGCATGATGCAAATATGGCACGTCGATCGCCGCACCCTGCTCGCGGGCGCCGCAGCCGCCGCGCTTGTCCCTGTTTTCGCCCGCGCCGCGCCCGTTTCGACCACGACTTTCGGGCCAGCCAAACCGCTGCCCCTGTCGGCAGTCCGCCTGCTCGAATCGCCCTGGCTTGAGGCGATCGAAGGCAATCGTCGCTATCTCCACGCACTCGAACCCGACCGCCTGCTTCATAATTTTCGCGCCAGCGCGGGACTCGAACCCAAGGGTGCGGTCTATGGCGGGTGGGAAAGCGATACCATTGCCGGGCACAGCCTCGGCCATTATCTGACCGCCTTGTCGCTGATGTACGCGCAAACGGGCGACGAGGAATGCAAGACGCGCGTCGATTATATCGTGAGCGAACTCGCCGCGGCGCAGGCGGCGCATGGCGACGGCTATGTCGCGGGTTTCACGCGCAAGCGCGGCGATGTCGTCGAGGACGGCAAGACGATCTTCGCCGAGCTGACGCGCGGCGACATCCGTTCGATGGGGTTCGACCTCAACGGCTGCTGGGTGCCCTTTTACAACTGGCACAAATTGTTCGCCGGATTGTTCGACGCGCAGGAGCTTTGCGGCAATGCGAAGGCGCTACCCGTCGCGGTCGGGCTCGGCACCTATATCGATGGCGTGTTCGCAGCGTTGAACGACGATCAGGTCCAGCAGATACTCGATTGCGAGCATGGCGGGATCAACGAGAGCTTTGCCGAGCTGCACGCGCGAACGAAAGACCCGCGCTGGATGCGCCTCGCCGAGCGGCTGCGGCACCGCAAGATACTCGACCCGCTCAGCGAGGGCACGGATTCGCTGCCGTGGATCCATGCCAACACCCAGATCCCGAAAATCATCGGCCTCGCGCGGCTGCACGAGCTGACCGGCAAGGCGGGCGACGCGGCGGCGGCGCGCTTCTTCTGGGAAACGGTGATCCGCGACTATTCCTACGTCATCGGCGGCAATGCCGACCGCGAATATTTCCCGGCGCCGCGGACGATCTCGAAACATATCACCGAGCAGACGTGCGAAAGCTGCAACAGCTATAATATGCTCAAGCTCACCCGCCACCTCTATGGCTGGCGGCCCGAGGCGCGGCTGTTCGATTATTATGAGCGCGCGCACACCAACCATATCCTCGCGCATCAGGACCCGGCGACGGGCATGTTCGCCTATATGGTGCCGTTGATGTCGGGGTCGGCGCGTAGATTTTCGAAACCCTTCGACGATTTCTGGTGCTGCGTCGGGTCGGGAATGGAAAGCCACGCCAAGCATGGCGATTCGGTGTGGTGGCAGAGCGGCGATACGCTGCTCGTGAACCTCTACATCGCCTCGACCGCGACATGGGAAAGCCAGGGCGCGGGATTCCGGATGGAGACCGCCTACCCGTTCGGCGATCGGGTCGATCTCACGCTCGAGACGCTGGGCCGCTCACGCGATTTTGCCGTCGCGCTGCGAATTCCCGGCTGGTGCGAGGGCGCGGCGCTGACGGTGAACGGCAAATCCGTGCCCGCGGGAACCTCTGGCGATTATGCGGTGATCCGCCGCCGCTGGGCGAAGGGCGACCGGATCGCGCTGACGCTGCCGATGCGGCTGCGCACCGAAGCCGCGAACGACGATCCGGCGACCGTCGCGTTGCTCCACGGCCCCGTCGTACTCGCCGCCGACCTCGGCCCCGCCGACCAGCCGTTCGAGGGGCCCGCTCCCGCGCTCGTCGCGGCCGATCTGCTCGCGGGCTTTGCGCCGGTCGATGCCGCGGCAGGTCGTTTCCGTACGACCGGCATCGCGCGGCCCGCCGACCTCAGCTTCGCACCCTTTTACCAGCAGCGCGATCGCCGCACCGCGGTCTATTTCAAAAGCTTCGACGACGCCGGCTGGGCGCGCGAGCAGGTCGCCTTTGCCGCCGAGCATGCGCGCCAGCAGGATCTCGCGCGCCGGTCGGTCGATGTGATGAATTTGGGCGAGATGCAGCCCGAGCGCGACCATGGGCTGACCGCCAAGAACAGCTATGCCGTCACCTATCGCGGGCGCCACGGGCGCGATGCCCGGACCTTCGGCTTTTTCGAATATAGAGCGAAGGTGCGTCCGGGGCCGCTGGTGCTGCAGGCGGCCTATTGGGGCGAAGAGCGGAACAAGCTGTTCGACATCCTCATCGACGGAACGAAGATCGCGACGCAGGCACTCGATGGGGGACACCCCGGCGAATTTTTCACGATCGATTATCCGATCCCGGCCGACCTGACCCGCGGCAAGGACAGCGTCATGGTCCGCTTCCAGCCCGCCAACGACACCACACGCTGCGGCCCCGTTTTCGGCGTCCGCATCTTCACGCCCGCTTCAGCCCCCGAAACAGCCAAAGGGACGGTTTGACGCACGGCTAATCCGACAATGAAACAGGGGGTCGCAAAAATGGATAGACGCTATCGATTGCTGGTCACGCTCGGGCTTGTGATATTCGCGCAGCCCACGCTCGCGCAGGAACAGGGCGCGAAGCCCGCGGTCCACGCCAAGTCGGCGATGGCGTCCTCGTCGAACCCCACCGTGACCAAGGCGATGGTCGAGGTGATGAAGAAAGGCGGCACCGCGCTCGACGCCGTGCTGACCGCGGTGCCGATGCAGGCGGTGATCGAACCGCAGATGACGACCCTCGCGGGCGGCGTCTCGATCCTCTATTATGACGCCAAGACCCGCGAATATCATTATCTCGACGCCGAGCTCGATCATACCAAGGACGCACAGGTCGGCGGCGGCTGGGCGCAATATACCGGCGGCGGCGGCGAGCGACTGCCCGACACGTCGGGCAAGCGCATCGGCATTCCGGGCACGGTCGCGGGGCTGAAGGCGGCGGCGGACCGCTTCGGCACGCTCAAATGGGGCGATTATTTCGCCCCCGCGATCAAGCTCGCCGACGATGGCTACCCGATGTATAGCTTCCTCTATGGCGAGCTCGCCGAGGCGGCGCTGACGCGGCTTTCCGCTTACCCTTCGGGGCGCGAGGAATATCTGCCCGACGGCTATGTGCCCCCGGTCGGCACGATCGTGAAGCATCCGCGGCTGGCGCAGGCGATGCGCCGCATTTCCGCCGAGGGGCCATCTTACATCTACACCGGCGAATGGGCGCAGCGCTTCGTCGCCGCGGTGCGCGCGACGGGCGGGGGGCTGACCGCCGAGGAGCTTGCGGGGTACAAGGCGCGCTGGGAAACGCCGCTGCGTTCGACCTATAATGGTTACGAGGTCATCGGCGCGCCGCCGCCGTCGACCGCGGGGACTTTGATCTCGATGGTGCTCAACGTCGTCGAGAATTACGACCTCAAAGCGCGCCCGCATTATGCGCAGTCGGCCGAGGCGCTCGAACTGATCCGCCGCGCCTTCGGCTTCGCCGAGACCGCGACCGATGAGTTCGTGCGCGATCCGCTGAGCTATGATGTCCCGACCGAGATGTTGCTGTCGAAAGACAATGCGAAGCGCTTTGCGGCGCAGGTGACCGCGAGCCTGCCCAAGCCGGCCACGACATCGCCGCAAGCCGCAGCCACGCCGGGAAGCGCGCTCGAACTCGCGGCGTCCTTCGATAGCCACGACCGCCACTCGACCGACACCAACCATCTCGTCGCGGTCGATGCGCAGGGGAATATGGCCTCGGTCACCCACTCGGTCTACGGCAGCACCTTCGCGACCGGCATGGTCGTCGACGGGATCGCGATGAACAGCGGCAATAATTTCCCCGGCAACACTGCCGGACCTGGCCGCCGCGTGATCTCGCCCTTCCCGCCGACGATGATCGCCAAAGACGGCAAGCCATGGATGACGATCGGCTCGCCCGGCCTGTCGTCGCGCGCGGTGACGATCACGCTGATCAACCTGCTCGGTTATGGCATGCCGCTCGAACAGGCGGTCGACGCGCCGCGTTTCCAGGGGTCGCAGGCGGGCGTGCCGATGGTGGTCGAAAGCCGCGTGACGCAGGCGGTGCGCGACGAACTCAAGACCCGATACGGAGTCAATGTCCGTCCGACCGCCCCCTATAATTGGCACTTCGGATCGATCCAGGCGATCCAGCGCAATCCCGACGGCAGCCTGACCGGCGTCGCCGATCCTCGCCGCGCCGGCCTCGCGGCCGGTTACTGATCAACAGGAGAAATTTCGATGCGATATCTCGCTCCCGCACTGCTGGCCGTCTCGGCCATCGCCCTCGGCGCTCCCGCTTTCGCGCAAGCTCCGCAATTGGCCTCACAGTCGGCAGACGCGCGGCTGAAGGCGCTTTACGATGCCGAGTGGAAATGGCGCACGCAGGAGCTCGCGCTCGACCCGGACGGCGACCGCGACGGCAGCGACCGCTTTCCGAGCGTCGATGCCGCAAGCCAGGCGCGCCGCGCCGCCTATTGGAACAATACGCTGGCCGAGCTCAACAAGATCCCGTTCGACCAGCTGTCGCCCGAAGAGCGGATCAACGCCGAGGTGTTCAAGACCGCACTCGAAGAGTTCGGGGTCGAGCAGAAATACCGCGAATATGAGGATCCGTTCTTTTTCTGGACGTGGATCGCGCCGCGCGGCGGGCTGCCGAACGCCGACGCCTATCGCAATTATATCAAGCGGCTCGGCGATATGCCGCGTTATGTCGATCAGCAGATCGTCAACATGCGCGCAGGGCTCAAGCGCGGCTTCACCAAGCCGCAGGTCTCGCTAGCCGGCCGTGACGCGCCGATCGAACCGCTGGCGTCGGCCGATGTCGACAAGAACCCGCTGTTCACCAGCTTCGCTGCAATGCCCGGCAGCATCCCCGAAACCGAACGCACGGCTTTGGTAGCCGAGGGCCGCGCTGCGGTCGCTGCTGCGGCACCGGCGTTCGCAAAGCTGCGCGCCTTCGTCCGCGACGAATATATCCCCAAGGCGCGCACCGCGATCGCGGGCGAAGCGCTGCCCGACGGCAAGGCCTATTATGCCGCGAAGATTCGCCAATATACGACGCTCGACCTGACACCCGAGCAGATCCATGAAATCGGGACCAAGGAGGTCGCGCGGATCGACGCCGACATGCAGGCGACGATGAAGAAGGCGGGATGGACGGGCGATTTCGCCGGCTTCCTCCATTTCCTGAAGACCGACCCGCAGTTCACCGCGAAATCGCCGTACGAGCTGATGGCGAAATCAGCCTATGTCGCGAACCGGATCAACGGCCAGCTCAAATTCCTCGTCGGCCATCTGCCGCGCTATCGCTTCACGATCCGCCAGACCCCCGACAATATCGCGCCCTTCGCGACCGGCGGCAACGGGGGGCTCGAGAGCTGCCTGATGAACACCTATAACCTCCCCGCGCGGCCGCTCTATACGATCCCGCCTTTGACCGCGCACGAATGCGCACCGGGGCATAGCTTTCAGGCGGCGCTCGCGCTGGAGGCGCCCGACCGGCCGCAGATCCGTCGGACGACCTATTTCTCGGGCTATGGCGAAGGCTGGGGGCTCTACACCGAATGGCTCGGCATCCAGATGGGGCTCTACGAAACGCCCTATGACGAGTTCGGGCGCGAGACGTACGAGATGTGGCGCGCGGCGCGGCTCGTCGTCGACACCGGGCTGCATCACAAGGGCTGGACGCGCCAGCAGGCGCTCGATTTCATGAAGGCGCACACAGCGCTGTCGGATCACGAGATCACGATCGAGGTCGATCGTTACATCAACGATCCGGGCCAAGCGCTCGCGTACAAGCTCGGCGAGATGCTGATCCGCCGCAAGCGTGCCGAGGCCGAAGCGAAACTCGGTGCCAGTTTCGACCAGCGCTGGTTCCACGACACGCTGCTCGGGCTCGGGTCGGTGCCGCTGCCGACGCTCGAGCGCGTGCTCGACGAATGGATCGCGGGCGGGGGCAAGAACCCCAATCCCGAACCCGCCGCCTGATTCTTCCGACAAGGAGACGCAAATTGCTCACCCGCACGATCCTGCTTTCGACCCTCGCCCTCCTGCCGCTCGCGCCTGCGGCGGCAGAGGCACAAGCCGCGGCTGCCCCTTCGGCCGCGGCGGCCACGCCGGGAAGCGCCGACGCCCGGCTTCGCGAGCTGTACGAGGCCGAGTGGGCCTGGCGGCAGAAGGAATTCGCCCGGCGCATCGGTGACCCGCCCTTCACCGCGTCGGCCGACCATCTGCCGCGCGTCGATGCGGCGACGCAGGCGGCGCGGCAGGCCTATTGGCAAAAGACGCTCGCCGCGCTCGACGCGATTCCGGTCGATCAATTGTCCGAGAATGAGAAGATCAATGCCGCGGTGCTGCGCACCAGCCTCGAGGCCTTCGTCGCCGAGGGCAAGTACCGGATGTGGGAAATGCCGTTCAACGCCGACAGCCAGTTCTGGTCGGGGCTGAGTGCGCGCGACGCCTGGCCGTCGCTTGAGGAATATCAACGCTACATCGGCCGCATGCGCGACATCCCGCGCTATTTCGACGAGCAGATCGTCAATATGCGCGCGGGGCTGAAGCGCGGCTTCAGCGTGCCGCGCGCCTCGCTCGAAGGACGCGACGCAACGATCGCCGCCTATGTTGACACCGACCCGGCGAAAAACCCCTTCTACAGCGCCTTCGCCAAGATGCCTTCGACGATCCCGGCAGCGGATCAGGAGCGGCTGCGCGCCGAAGCCCGGCAGGTGGTCGCGGGGACGGTGGCGCCCGCCTACGCCAAGCTGCTGACCTTCTTCAAGCAAGAGTATCTGCCCAAGGCGCGCACGACGCTGGCGGCCGAGGCGATGCCCGACGGCAAGGCCTTTTATCAGGCGCAGATCCGCGAATATACGACCACCGCGCTGACCGCCGAACAGATCCACGAAATCGGCCTCAAGGAAGTCGCGCGGATCACTGCCGAGATGGAGCAGGTGAAGGAGAAGGCGGGGTTCAAAGGTGACCTTGCGGCGTTCATCCAGTTCCTGCGCACCGACCCGCAATTTTATGCGAAGACCCCCGAGGAGCTTCTCGCCTTCTCGGCGCTTGTCGCCAAGCGCGCCGACGGCCAGCTCAAATATACGATCGGCTTCCTGCCGCGCTACCGCTTCACCATCCTGCCGGTGCCCGACGCGATCGCGCCGACCTATACCGCAGGGCGCGGCGGGCTCGATGCGTGCCTGATGAACACCTATGATCTGCCGTCGCGGCCGCTGTACCAGATCCCCGCGCTGACGCTCCACGAATGCGTTCCCGGGCACAGCTTCCAGGCCGCGGTCGCGCTCGAGACGGTGAAATGGCCGGCCTTCCGCCGCCAGACCTATTTCTCGGGCTATGGCGAGGGCTGGGGACTCTACACCGAATGGCTCGGCACCAAGATGGGCATTTATCGCACGCCCTATGAAGATTTCGGGCGGCTTTCGTTCGAGATGTGGCGCGCCTCGCGGCTCGTCGTCGACACCGGCGTCCATCATTATGGCTGGAGCCGCGAGAAGGCGATCGACTATCTCGCGAGCCACACCGCGCTCGCGCAGCATGACGTCGAGACCGAGATCGACCGCTATATCAGCTGGCCCGGACAGGCGCTCGCTTACAAGCTGGGCGAGATCACGATCCGCCGGCTGCGCGCCGACGCCGAGGCAAAGCTCGGGCCGAAGTTCGACCAGCGCAAGTTCCACGACACCTTCCTCGCCCTGGGGTCGGTGCCGCTTCCGGTGCTCGAACAGCAGCTTGAAAAATTCATCGCCGATGGCGGCGAAGGTCCGACCGCCGCCGCCCCCTGATTTCCTTCCCCCCCGACATAATATTCCCAGGAGAGATCCATGCGTATCAACCGCTATCCGATCCTTGTCGCGCTGGCCGCGGCACTCGCGCTGCCCGCCGCCGCGCAGGAAAAGAAAGCCGAAACCGGCAAGAGCGAAAGCGCCAAGGCCGACGCGAACGAACCCGAAGAGGATATCGCGCGTGCCAGTGCCGAGGAGGACGCGCAGCCGAAACGCGGCAGCGTGACGGTGAAGGGCCGGACGATCGCCTATACCGCGACCCCCGGCACACTCACAATCCGCGACGACGATGGCGAGGCGGTCGCGAGCATGTTCTACGTCGCCTATGTCGCCGACCGGCCGAAGGGTTCGGCGCCGCGCCCGGTGACCTTCACCTTCAACGGCGGGCCGGGCTCGTCGAGCATGTGGCTGCACATGGGATCGATCGGCCCCGTGCTCGTCGAAACGCCGAACGCGGGCAGCACCGCTCCCGCACCCTATCGCATCCGGAGCAATCCCGAGACGATGCTCGACAAGACCGACATCGTCTTCCTCGACGCGATCGGCACCGGCCTGTCGCGCCCGATCGGCAAGTCGAAGGGCCCCGAATTCTGGGGGGTCGATCAGGATATCGACGCCTTCTCGCGCGGTATCATGCGCTACCTCACGCTCAACGACCGCTGGGACAGCCCGAAATTCCTGTTCGGCGAAAGCTATGGCACGCTGCGCGGCGCGGGGCTGGTCTATGCGCTGCAGCAGCGCGGGGTGCAGATGAACGGCGTCGTGCTGCTGTCGTCGATCCTGAACTATGGCGTACGCCAGCCGGGCTACGACCAGATCTACCTCACCTATCTGCCAAGCTATGCCGCGACCGCCTGGTATCACAATCGGCTGGCTAACAAGCCTGCGGCGCTCGAACCCTTCCTGACCGAAGTGCGGCAATGGACGACGGGACCCTATGCGGCGGCACTCGCCAAGGGGTCCGACCTTAGCGACGAGGAACGGAGTGCCGTCGCGCAGCAGATGAGCGCCTATACGGGTCTGCCGGTCAAATATATCCTCGACGCCGACCTGCGCGTTGAACTGTCGCGGTTCCGCAAGGAGTTGATGCGTGACCAGAAGCGCACCGTCGGCCGGCTCGATTCGCGTTTCATCGGGATCGACGTCGATGCGGCGGGCGAAGGCCCCGAGTTCGACACCACCGACGCCGCGATCAGCGGACCCTATGTCGGCGCGCTCAACAAATATCTGTTCGGCACGCTCGGCTATAAGACCAAGCTCAGCTACCGTCCCAATTATTACGTCAAGATCGGCGGCGGCAATTGGGACCAGCGCCACCGCGCGCCCGGCGGACGGCAGGGCGGCGCGCAGATGGCGCTTGCCAACACCGCGCTCGACCTGTCGGCCGCGATGCGCCAGAATCCCTATCTGAAAGTGCTGTCACTCAACGGCTATTACGACATGGCGACGCCCTTTTTCGGCGCCGAATATGATCTGAAGCATATGCAGATCGACCCGTCGCTGCGTCAGAACCTGACCTATCATTATTATGAATCGGGCCACATGGTTTACATCAACCCGGCAGTCATCGGGCAGTTCAAGCGCGACCTCGACGCCTTCTATGACAGCGCGGCCGTAGGCAACTGAACGGGGGGAGGCAGCGCTCGCGCCCACCGCCGGACGCGAGCGCTGCCTTATCAATCGCCCAAAACAAGCGCACCGTCGATACGGCGCGCGATGCCCAACGGATTGGCCGGCTTCAGCGCCGCCGGGAGCAGGCTTTCGGGCAAATTCTGATAGCTGACGGGCCGCAGGAAGCGTTCGATCGCCAGCGTACCGACCGAGGTGCTCCGTCCGTCCGATGTCGCCGGGTACGGGCCGCCATGGACCATCGCATGGCAAACCTCGACGCCCGTCGGCCAGCCATTGGCGAGAATGCGCCCGACCTTGCGCTCGATCAGCGGCAGCAGCCGTGCCGCCAGCGGCTCGTCGTCGGCGTCGATCTGGAGCGTCGCGGTGAGCTGGCCCTCGAGTCCCGCGACCAGCGCCGCGACCTCGTCGATGTCGCGGCAGCGGACGATCACCGACGATGAGCCGAAGACTTCGTGGCCGAGCGCGGCGTCGGCGCGGAAACCCTCGGCGTCGGTGATGAACAGCGCACCGCGTGCCGCGCAAGCGCCCGGCCCTTCGGCCCCGCGCGCGACAAGCCGCGTCGCCGAATGACGTTCGAGGGCATCGACACCGCTCTCGAAGCTTTTGTGGATACCCGGCGTGAGCATCGTCGCAGGGGCAATGGCCGACAGCGCAGCGCCCGCCGCGGCGGCGAAGCGGTCGAGATCGGGGCTGTCGAGCGCGATCAGCAGGCCGGGGTTGGTGCAGAATTGGCCGGCGCCCATCGTCAGCGACTGGGCGAACGCCTCGCCGAGCGCCTCCGCCCGGTTCCCGAGCGCGGCGGGGAAAAGGATGACCGGATTGATGCTGCTCATTTCGGCATAAACCGGGATCGGCTCAGTGCGTGTCGCGGCGATCTGCATCAGCGCGAGCCCGCCGCCGCGCGAACCGGTGAAACCCACGGCCTTGATCCGCGGATCGGCGACGAGCGCGCCGCCGAGCGCGTTCGACGGGCCGGGCAGATAGGAGAAGACGCCTTCGTGGAGCCCCGAGCTCGCGACCGCCGCGCGGATCGCGCGTGCGACAAGCTCGCCCGTGCCGGGATGCGCGGGGTGACCCTTGACCACGACCGGGCAGCCCGCGGCGAACGCCGAAGCGGTGTCGCCGCCGGCGACCGAGAAGGCGAGCGGGAAGTTGCTCGCACCGAACACCGCGACGGGGCCGAGCGCAATGTGCCGGCGGCGGAGGTCGGGCCGCGGCAACGGCGCGCGATCGGGCAAGGCGGGATCGATCGTCGCGTGCAGCCAGTCGCCGGCGCGGACAAAGGCGGCGAACATGCGCAGCTGCCCCATCGTGCGGCCGCGCTCGCCCTCGAGCCTTGCGCGCGGCAGGCCGCTCTCGGCCATTGCGCGTTCGATCAGATCGTCGCCGATCGCGGCAATGCCGTCGGCAATGGCTTCGAGAAACGCCGCCCGCGCTTCGAGCGTGGTTTCGGAAAAGCTGGCAAAGGCGGCATCGGCGAGCGCACAGGCACGGTCGACATGGCTCGCGTCCGCGGCGCCAAACGGCGGTTCGATCGTCTGTCCGGTCGAAGGATCGACCGCGAGGAAGGTCTCGGTTGCACTGTCTTCGGCCGCGCCGACGAAAATCGAACCAGCTATCATTTTGGCGTCCTTCATTGTTCCTGGGGGAGAGTCTGCGGCCGGAAGGCCCGGGTCATTTCGTCGTTGCGCGCCGCCGATGCGGCGATGGTGTCGCCCATCAACCGGGTGAGCGTGTCGTCTTCGTCGAGGACCCTGAGGCCGGCGTGCGTCACGCCCCCCGGGCTTGCAACGCGGCGTGCCATGTCGGCGGGGTCGGCTCCGGCCTCGGCCAGCATCGCCGCCGATCCGGCCATCGTCTCGGCAATCAACCGAAGCGCTTGTTCGCGGCTTAGCCCCTGAGCCTCCGCAGCGAACGCCATCGCATCGGCGATCCGGAAGAAAAAGGCGGGAGTCGCGCCCGAAACCGTCGTCGCAATGGCGCAAAGGCGCTCGTCGCTCATCCATTCCACGATGCCGAGCGGAGCAAAAAGGGTTTCGGCCAGCGCCCGTGACGCCCCATCCACGCCGTCGCCCGCGAGCGCGGTGACTCCGCGCCCGATCGCCGCGGGAAGATTGGGCACCGCACGCACCAGCGGCCCGGCCGCCCGAAAATGATATCGCAGCGTCGCTAACTCGACCGCCGCGAGCACCGAAATCAACATGGTGCCGGGTGCCGCCAGTTCCGCGAGCGATGGTGCGATCTCTGCAAGTTTCTGCGGCTTCACGGCGAGGACCAGCACCGCGGGCGGGGCGAGCCCGGTCGGGACCGAGCCGAACAGCCGCACCCCTTCCGGCGCCGCCGCGAGCGAAGGATCGACGACCGTTATTGACGAGGCCGGCACGCCGCTCTGCAGCCAGCCGGCGAGCATCGCGCCACCCATATTGCCGCAACCGACCAGCATGACGCTGGCGGGCCGCACTCCGCGCAGAATATCCTGAGAATCCGAGGGCAAGAAAGGCGTCTCCGCGACGATATTGTAGAGGAGCGCCTTAGTACATCGTATACGATTTTGGTCAAGTCATCGCTGGGCAGCCGGCTTGCCGTCGGGCTCAGAACTGGTAAGCCAAACCCCCGCCGAAGACCCACTGGTCGGCGCTGCCGGCGTCCTTCACGATTGGCGAATCGGCGAAGCGCGAGAGGAGGCGGCCATATTGTGCGCCGCCGAGCAGCACGAAGCCCTTGCGAAGATCGCCCGACAGTCCATAGGCGCCCGCCACGCCGAGCGTATATTTGCCCGCGGTCGCCTTGCGACCCGCGCCGGTATAGACGGGGAGGCCGCTCGCGGCGCTGCCCAGCGGGTCGATGTCGTAATAATAGCGGCCGAAGCCCTTGCCGTAGAAGTTCACCGACGCCGACACGCCAATATAGGCGCGTTTCGACAGCGGCGTGCCGTAATCGATCGTCGGCGAAGCGGTCCAGCTGCCGTGTTTGCCCGATATGTCCTTCGTCGCGACGAAGCGGAAGCCGAGCTGATCATAGGCGCTGGTGATCACGCCGGTTTTGGTGACGCCCGTGAAGAAGCCGGCCTCGACCGCCATTTTGCGGTCGGGGAGCAGGTCGACCTGCGGATCCTTGACGCTGCCGGTGCGGTCGCCGCGCAGGCTGATGATCGGACCGAACTTCCAGTCGATCTTCTGGCCGCGGCGATGGCGGATCAGGTCGACCTGGAAATTGGTGCCGCGGGTCGAGAAGGAAAAGCCCTCGTACCGGCCGCGGACGTAAAAGGCCGGCAGAAAGCGGCGGTCGTCCGAGCCATTATAGTCGGCCGAGTTCAGCACGCCCGCCGCGACGGCGATATAGTTGCGCGACCATTTGCGATCCGAATCTTCATCGTCGTCGTCGGGCCGCGCGCCGGGGAGCAGGATATTCTCGTCGATATCGGTGTTTTGGAGGTAGCGCGCGGGTTCTTCCTCGATTCCGGTCGCGAGGCCGGTGTCGGGGGGCGTGGCGGTTATCTCATAGGGCAGCGGCGCCTCTTCGGCGGCGGCGGGTGCGGTGAGCGCGCAGGCGGCAAGAAGCGGGACGATGCGCGCCGGCGGGCCGATGCGGAAGAACAGTCTCAAATCGGCGATGGTCATCCGCTCAAATATCCTATGGTCTTGCCCGTCCTTACGGGGGTGTAAGTAAACAATCCGCCATTGCAACGGCTTCGTCTTGCCGAAGGATGCATTTGATCGCATGTGCCTTTCATGAACCAACGCCTCTTCGCCGCTTTCATATTCCTCCGCATCGCCATTGGTTCCGCGGCCGATACCCGGCGGGAGCGCGTATCATGAGCCGCGTGCCGCGTTTCATCGGCTATGCTTTCATGGCCGCCGCGGCGGTGCTCGCGGCGGTGATGAAGAAGGAAGGCGTCGAAAGCGTCGGCCCGCTGCCCGCGGTTGCGGTCGCGCTTTTCCTCGGCATGGTCGGGGTGATGCTAGTGTTCACCGACCTGATGGTGCGCGGGCTTTATGCGCAGGTCGATGCCGCGAAGGCGCGCGAGGAGGGGGAGGGCGAAGATTGATCCGCCGCGCTCGCAGGGCGGAGGATCGGCTGCCGCCTCGATCCCTTTTCGTTCGACACCCCATGCGCTTGGCTTTATGACGACGACATGACCGATCGTCCGCATACGCCGCTGCTCGACACGGTGGATGTCCCCGCCGACCTCCGCAAGCTGAAGCCCGAAGACCTCCGCCAGTTCGCCGACGAGCTGCGCGCCGAGATGATCTCGGCCGTCGGCACAACGGGCGGGCATCTGGGATCAGGGCTGGGTGTCGTCGAGCTGACGACCGCGCTCCACTATGTGTTCGACACGCCGCGCGACAAGATCGTGTGGGACGTCGGGCATCAATGCTATCCGCACAAGATCATCACCGGGCGCCGCGACCGCATCCGCACCTTGCGCACCGGCGGCGGGCTGTCGGGCTTCACCAAGCGCAGCGAAAGCGAGTACGACCCGTTCGGTGCGGCGCATTCGTCGACCTCGATCAGCGCCGCATTGGGCTTTGCGATCGCGAACAAGCTGAAAGACGAACCCGGCCGCGCGATCGCGGTGATCGGCGACGGGTCGATGTCGGCGGGCATGGCCTATGAGGCGATGAACAACGCCGCCGCGGCGGGCAACCGGCTGATCGTGATCCTCAACGACAACGACATGTCGATCGCGCCGCCGGTGGGCGGGCTTTCGGCCTATCTCGCCAAGCTCGTATCGTCGCGGCCGTTCATCGAGCTGCGCGAGATCGCGCGGCGCTTTGCGCGCAAGCTGCCCGAGCCGCTGCACAAGGCGGCGAAAAAGACCGACGAATATGCGCGCGGCATGGCGATGGGCGGGACGCTCTTCGAAGAGCTCGGCTTTTATTATGTCGGGCCGATCGACGGGCATAATCTCGAGCATCTGATCCCGGTGCTCGAAAATGTGCGCGACAGCGACCATGGCCCGGTGCTGATCCACGCGGTGACGATGAAGGGCAAGGGTTACGCCCCCGCCGAGGCGGCCGCCGACAAATATCATGGCGTCCAGAAATTCGACGTGATCACCGGCGAACAGGCGAAGGCGCCGCCGGGACCGCCCGCGTACCAGAATGTGTTCGGCGAGACGCTCGCGAAGCTTGCCGACACCGACAAGCGCATCGTCGCGATCACCGCCGCGATGCCGTCGGGGACGGGGGTCGACAAATTCGCGAAGGCGCATCCCGGACGCACCTTCGACGTGGGCATTGCCGAGCAGCATGCGGTGACCTTTGCTGCGGGGCTCGCGGCGCAGGGGATGCGGCCGTTCGCGGCGATCTATTCGACCTTCCTCCAGCGCGCCTACGACCAGGTCGTGCACGATGTCGCGATCCAGAATCTGCCGGTGCGCTTCGCGATCGACCGCGCGGGACTCGTCGGGGCCGACGGCTCGACGCATGCGGGCTCGTTCGACGTCACCTATCTGGCGACCTTGCCGAACATGGTGGTGATGGCGGCGGCCGACGAGGCCGAACTCGTCCATATGACATACACGGCCGCCGAATATGACGATGGCCCGATCGCCTTCCGCTATCCGCGCGGCAATGGCACCGGCGTGGCGCTGCCCGCGGTTCCCGAGAAGCTCGCGATCGGCAAGGGGCGCGTCGTGCGGAGCGGCAAGACCGTCGCGATCCTGTCGCTCGGCACCCGGCTCGCCGAGGCGCTGAAGGCGGCCGACACGCTGGAGGCGCGCGGGCTGTCGACGAGCGTGATCGACCTCCGCTTCGCCAAGCCGCTCGATGAGGAGCTGATCCGCAAGGCACTTAGCGGCCATGAGGTGTGCGTGACGGTCGAGGAAGGCAGCGTCGGCGGTCTGGGCGCGCATGTGCTGACGCTCGCGAGCGACGAGGGGCTGATCGATGCGGGGCTGAAGCTGCGCACGATGCGCCTGCCCGACATCTTTCAGGACCAGGACAAGCCCGAGCTGCAATATGACGCGGCGGGGCTGAATGCGCCGCAGATCGTCGATTGCGTGCTGAAGGCGCTGCGCCACAACAGCGCGGGCGTCGAGGAAGCGGGCGCGCGCGCTTGAGCCGATAAGCAAGCCGGGGGGCACGGGGCGGCATGAACTTCTTCAACCTCCTGCAATCGCTCGACGAGCTTCTCTACGAGGTTATGTCGTGGCTGGTCTTTTATCCGATCACGCTGTGGCGGACGCTCGTCCACCCCTTGAAGATGATGGATTATTCGGACCTCGAGCAGCGCGATACCGAGGACCAGCAATATACCGACACGCTGTCGCCGCCGCTGTTCCTGCTGCTGTCGCTGATCATCGTCCACGCCGCAGAACTCGCGCTGGTCGGCACCGAAGCGGTGGTGACGAGCAAGATCGGCCTGTCCGCGCTGGTCAGCACCAACACCGACCTGATCATGCTGCGCATCGTGACCTACAGCCTGTTCGCGGTGTTGATGGCGACGCGGTTGGTTCGCGCGCGAAAGGTCGAACTCACGCGCCAAACGCTACGCGCTCCCTTCTACAGCCAATGTTATGTTATCGCGTTGCTCGCGATCCTGTTCGGCGCCGCCACGATATTAATCCGGCTGGCGCATACATGGTCGCTGGTCACCGGTGTGGTGCTGGCGCTTGCCGCGCTGCTGTGGTTCGGCACCCTGCAGACCGCGTGGTTCGTCCAGCATCTGAAGTGCAGCCGGCTGCGCGCCTTTGGCCAGGCGTCGCGCGCGATGGTCGAAAGCATTGTCGCGGTGCTGCTGCTGTCGAACCTGTTCAGCTGAGCCGGACAAGAAAACGGCCCGGTTATGCCGGGCCGTCCTCATCATCGGTCGAAAGGGCCGTTCAGGCGGTCGGGATCGCCGCCGATGCGTCGCGGCCGTCGCCTTCGGGGGCGGCGAGGATGTCGCGGACGACGAGGCCCTTGTCGACCACCTGCGTGTCGGGGCTGCCGACCTGGCTGCGGATGCCCGGATCGGCGCGCGCGCCGTCGGCGCTGCCGATGATCTGCGTTTCGCTCGCGCTACGCGCCGACGGGCCGCCGAAGAGGGCGCGCAGCGTCTGTTCGGCGGTCGTTTCGCCGCCGGGGCGCGCGGTGCCGGGGGCCGGCGGGGTCAGCGCGAAATCAGGCGGCACGACGAGCGGCGCCTGACGCGACACCATCATTTCGTCGGGACGGTCGCGGCTGAACAGGCTGTTCGACCCGCAGGCCGAAAGCGTCGTGGCAAGAATCGAGGCGGCCAGGATGGCGGTGGTCCGGTTCACTGTAATAACTCCTATGCGCCCCGTTTATTCGGCGGACGGCTGACCGTCAGCGGCTGGGGCCTTTTCGCCCAAGAGCAGCGCGCGCGCAACCAGCAAAAGCACACCGAGCGTGATGCACGCATCGGCGACGTTGAAGATCATGAAGGGGCGAAAATCGCCGAAATGCAGGTCGGCGAAGTCGACGACATAGCCGAAGCGGACGCGGTCGACGATATTGCCGAGCGCGCCGCCGAGGATCATCGCGAGCGCGATCACATCGCCCTTCGCCTGTTCGCGCGTCATCCAGAAGGCGACCGCCGCGGCGACGAGCCCCGTCACCGCGACGAGCGTCCAGCGCGTCGTATCGGTGCAGCTGGCGAACATCGACAGCGAAATCCCGCAATTTTCGGCCCAGGTCAGGTTGAAGAAGCTCGCGAGCTCGATCTGTCCCTTCGGTTCCAGCGACAGCGGGACGGTGACGACCCATTTGGTGATCTGGTCGAGGATGAAGGCGGCCGCGGCAAAGATCAGGCCGAAGCGCAGGTGGGGCGAACGTGAGCTGCTCATGCCGCGGTCAATACCGTGTCGCAGCGATTGCACAAGCTGCCGTCGGCCTCGACCTCGGGCAGGTGGCGCCAGCAGCGGCCGCATTTGTGGTTTTCGGTGCGGGTGACCGCCAGTTCGTCGCCGGCGCGGGCGACCGACACGATGAAGATTTCCTCGAGCGCGGCGGGATCGAGCGTCGGATCGGGGATCGTGACTTCGGCCTCAAGGCTCGACCGGATCGTCTTTTCGCGGCGATAGGGTTCGATCGCCTCGGTCACCGCTTCGCGCTGGGTGCGGACGTTCGCCCATTTGCTCGCGAGCGCGGCGTCGTTCCATGCGGCGTCGACCGTCGGCCATTCGAGCAGATGCACGCTGCCCGCATCGGGATAACGCGTGCCCCACACTTCCTCGGCGGTGAACACCAGCACCGGGGTCGCGTAGCGGACGAGCGCGTGGAACAGCGTGTCGAGCACGCTGCGGTACGCGCGGCGGGTGTCGGTGCCGAGCGGCGCGGCGGGGCCGAGGTCGCAGTAGAGGACGTCCTTGCGGATGTCGAAATAGAAGGCCGACAGATCCTCGTTGCAGAAATCGGCCAGCAGGCGCGTGTAGCCGTTGAAGTCGAAATCATCGACCGCCCGATGCATCTTCGCGTCGAGGTCGGCGAGCAGGCTGAGCATGTAACGCTCCAGCTCGGGCATCGCCGAAACGTCGGTGACGCGTTCCTCATCGGTAAAGCCGTCGAGCGCGCCGAGCAGGTAGCGGAAGGTGTTGCGCAGCTTGCGATACTGGTCGGCGACGCCCTTCAGGATCTCGTCGCCGATGCGGTGGTCCTCGGTGAAGTCGACCGACAGCGCCCACAGGCGGATGATGTCGGCGCCGTTGGTTTCCATCACCTTTACGGGATCGGTCGTGTTGCCGAGCGACTTCGACTGTTTGAAGCCCTTGCTGTCCATCGTGAAGCCGTGCGTCAGCACCGCCTTGTACGGCGCCTGTCCGCGCGTGCCGCAGGACTCCAGCAGCGACGACTGGAACCAGCCGCGATGCTGGTCGCTGCCTTCGAGATAGAGGTCGGCGCTGTGCGTGCTGCCGTCGTGGCGGACGAGCGCGGGCCATTTGCCGCTTTCGAGCACGAAGGCGTGGGTGCAGCCCGAATCGAACCAGACGTCGAGAATGTCGACGATGCGTTCGTAGTTCGCCGCATCATAAGCGTCGCCCAGATATTCCTGCGCGCGCGCGTCGTTCCATGCATCGACGCCGCCCGCCTTCACCGCCGCGACGATGCGGTCGTTCACGATCGGGTCGTTCAGATAATGGCCGGTCTTGCGGTCGACGAACAAAGTGATCGGCACGCCCCAAGCGCGCTGGCGGCTGAGCACCCAGTCGGGGCGCCCCTCGACCATCGAACCGATGCGGTTGCGGCCCTTGGCGGGGACGAAGCGCGTGTCGTCGATCGCCTGCATCGCCGCCTGCCGCAAGGTCGGCGCGTCGCAGAGATCTTCCTCGTGCGGATTGATCGCGCCGCCCTCATTCTCCCAGCGCTTTTCGCGCGGGGTCTTGGGCTCGATGTGCGTCATCACCTTGTCCATCGGCACGAACCATTGCGGGGTGCAGCGATAAATCACCTTGGCCTTCGAGCGCCAGCTGTGCGGGTAGCTGTGCTTATAGTCGGCCGAAGCGGCGAGGAGGCCGCCGGCTTCCTTGAGGTCGGTGCAGATCGGGCCGTCGGGGGCGTTGAACTTGGCGTTGATCACCGAACCCTGACCGGCGAGCCAGCCCCAGTCTTCGCGATATTTTCCGTCGCCCTCGACTGCGAACACGGGGTCGATGCCGTTCGCCTTGCAGAGGTCGAAGTCGTCCTCGCCATGATCGGGCGACATATGGACGAGCCCGGTGCCGCTGTCGGTGGTGACGAAATCGCCCGCGAGGAACGGGCGCGGGCGCGCGAAGAAGCCGCCGAGCGCGTGCATCGGGTGGCGGGCGATGGTGCCGGCGAGGTCGGAACCTTTTACTTCGGATTCCGGTCCAAAGTCTGGATCCCAAAGTTTGCCGGTCATATCCAAACCGAACTCGTTGCGCCCGATTTCGTGTACCTGCTTCGTTACCCGAACGGCAAAATCCCGCGCCAAATCCTTTGCGACAAGATACAGGCGCTTGCCGTTTGTCAGAATGCCGAGTTGCTCTAAACGGGCAAGGAATGCATTACGTGTAACTTCGTCAGTGGCAGGCACATCAACGATCGGTTCCAAGATCGCGTAGGTGATGTCGGGGTTGAAGGCGAGGGCCTGGTTGACGGGAATCGTCCAAGGCGTGGTTGTCCAGATCACCGCGCTGACTGCAAAACCGCGCTTCGCCAAATCCGTCAATAATTCGGAATTGGGGCTTTCGACGATCTCGAACGCGACATCAATCTGCGTCGAGACGATATCCTCATATTCGATCTCGGCCTCGGCGAGCGCGGTCTTTTCGACCGGCGACCACATCACCGGCTTCGCGCCGCGATAGAGCATGTCGTTGGCGGCGAATTTGAGCAGTTCGCGCACGATGGTGGCCTCGGCCTCATAGTCCATCGTCAGGTACGGATGGTCCCAGTCGCCGCCGATGCCGAGGCGCTTCAGCTGTTCGCGCTGGGTGTCGACCCAATGCTGCGCATAGGCGCGGCATTCGGCGCGGAATTCCTCGACCGGAACCTCGTCCTTGTTGAGCTTTTTCTTGCGATATTGCTCCTCGACCTTCCACTCGATCGGCAGGCCGTGGCAGTCCCAGCCGGGGACGTAGGGTGCGTCCTTGCCCTTCAGCGTCTGGGTGCGGACGACCATGTCCTTCAGGATATGGTTGAGCGCATGGCCGATGTGCATGTCGCCATTGGCATAGGGCGGGCCGTCGTGGAGGATGAACTGGTCGCGGCCCTTGCGGCTTTCGCGAATCTGCCCTTCCAGATTGCCCTCGATCCATTTGGCGAGAATCTGCGGCTCCTTCTGCGGCAGGCCGGCCTTCATCGGGAAGTCGGTCTTGGGCAGGAAGACGGTGTCGCGGTAATCGCGCTGTTCGGCGGCGGGCGTGCTCTCGGTCATGCGCGGCCGCTTAGCGCAGATTCGCGTGCGCGCAAACCTTCCTCTCCCCTCGGGGGAGAGGGATGTGGAAGCTTGGCAGCCTGCTGCCTAGCTGGAGCTGGGTGAGGGTATGCGGCGTTGCTGGACCCTCACCCGCTGCGACTAGCGAGCGAGCTCGCAAGTCTCGCTGCCCTCTCCCCCAAGGGGAGAGGGTTTTCACTTCTGCCGCGGACGCAGCGCGGGGCCGAGATTATAGATGTCGTCGATCCACACATAGCCGGTGAAGCTGGCGGGCACCTTGGTCAGTTGACCGACCTCGGACAGCCCCATGCCGCTTTTTTCATCGCCGCGCGGGCCGGTGAGAAGGACGCGCGTGCCATGTTTTGCGGCGCGGTCCTGCAGGCGGTCGGGCCAGCCCCAATAGGCCCATTGATAGTTCAGCGGCACCATGATCGTGCCCCCGGCGCAGCTTGGCGGATACCAGCCCGACCAGCCATATTTGATATAATCGGTCGTGCAGCGCTTGGCCGCGTCGGGGTCCATCGTCCACGCCCTGGGCGCCTTGGCGCGGATCACGTCCATCAGGCGCGCGTTGCCGAAAAAGCCGAAGCGCGGATCGTCGGGGTCGATGCCGGCGCGCGCGAAGGCGGCGAGGACAAGCTCGGCCTCCTTCGGATCGCGCGACTTGAAGTTGATCAGCAGCGAGGCGTGGCCGAGCGCGGCGAGCACTTCGTCGAGGCTGGGCATCAGGCCGACGCCCTTGCCGCGCAGGGGATAGGTCTGGCCGCCGTCGGCTGTATAGCCATAGCCGATATCGAGCGCCTTCAATTCGGCCATCGTGTGGTCGCGGATCTCGCCCTTGCCGTCGGTGCGGCAATCGAGCGTCCAGTCGTGGAAGACCGCGACCTGTCCGTCCTTCGTGGCCGCGACGTCGAACTTGACCATGCCCGCGTCGCGGCCGATCGCCGCCTTCATCGAGGGCAGGCTGTTTTCGATATAGTCATGTTCGGGCGCATTGATGCGCGTCGCGGTGCAGCTCTCGTCGGTGATGCCGTTGTGATCGAACAGCTGCGACACGCCGCGATGCGCGATCAGCACGCGCTTGCCTTGCGCGTCGGGGGCGAGCCAGCTTGCGTTGCTGAGGGTGAACCAGCCGACGATGGCGGCGAAGATCCAGAGCAGGATCTTCGTCCGCCGTTTCATCGGCTTTTTCTTCGGGCCCTCGAGCGCGGCCGCCCAGTCTTCGCTGTCGGTCATCATTCCCCCCTGATTCCCTCTCCCCTTGCGGGAGAGGGCGTGAGACTTGCGAGCTTGCTCGCTAGTCGCAACGGGAGAGGGGGCTGCCTTATCGATAGGAGGCTGCCCCCTCTCCCAGCTGCGCCTAGGCAGCAAGCTGCCAAGGCTGCACAACCCTCTACCGCAAGGGGAGAGGGGTCAAATTTCCGCCAGCAACCGCTTCGCCTCGTCGCAATCCGCCGCGATTTGCGCCATCAGCGTGTCCATGCTGTCGAACTTCGCTTCCGGCCGGATGAAGGCATGGAAGGCGACGTCGATTTCCTGCCCGTAGAGGTCTTCGGCGAAGTCGAAGAAATGCGGTTCGAGCAGCTCCTTGGGCGGGTCGAAGCTCGGGCGGATGCCGAGGTTTGCGGCGCCCTTGAGGATGCGACCGTCGGGGAGTTTTCCGGTGACGGCGTAGATGCCGTAACGCGGGCGCAGATACTGCCCCATTTCGAGGTTCGCGGTCGGGAAGCCGAGCAGGCGGCCGTTCTTGTCACCGTGCTGGACGACATTGCGCACGGTGAAGGGGCGGGTGAGGAGGCGCGTCGCGGCGGCGCAGTCGCCCGCCTGCAGCGCTTCGCGGATGCGGCTCGACGAGACGACTTCCTCGGCGTCGTCGACGGGGGCGACCATTTCGGTGAAGAAGCCGAGGCGGCGGGCATGGTCGGCGAGCGTCACGACATTGCCGCCGCGGCCCTTGCCGAAGACGAAATCAGCGCCGGTCACGACCCCCGCGGCGCCGTAGCGATCGAGCAGCAGCTCGGTGATGAAATCCTCGGCGGTCGTCGCGGCGAGCGTAGCATCGAACGGCAGGACGAGCATCGCGTCGGCGCCCGCGGCGGCGAACAGCTCCTGCCTTTGGTCGAGCGTGGTCAGGCGGAAGGGCGGGACGTCGGGTTTGAAGAAGCGCACCGGATGCGGGTCGAAGGTCGCGACGATCGCGGGGCGGCCCTCGTCCTGCGCATGGCGCACCGCGCGGCCGACGACCGCCTGATGCCCGGCGTGGAAGCCGTCGAAATTGCCGAGCGCGATCACCCCGTCGCGCAGGGGGGCGTCGATGCGGTGGTGGCCGTCGAGGCGGATCATGGGGCCGCTGTAATGGGAAGGGGCGGCGTCAGGGGCACGAGCCCCGCCTTGAGCACGCGGATCGCATTGCCGCCCATCGCGGCGCGGATTTCGTCGTCGCTGAAACCCGCGTCGATCAGCGCCTGCGTGACCTGCACGAGCTTCGACGTGTCGAACCGCACCGTCGTCGCGCCATCATAGTCGCTGCCAAGCGCGACGTGCTGGATGCCGACGAGGTCGCGGACATGCTTCATCGCCTTCGCGATGCTCGCGGGCGAGGTGTCGCACACCGCGGCGTCCCAATAGCCGATGCCGATCAGCCCGCCGGTCGCGGCAACGCCCTTGATCTGCTCGTCGCTGAGGTTGCGGTTGACCTTGCACGTCGCCTGCACCCCGCCATGGCTCGACACGACCGGGCGCCGCGCGATCTTCAAAATGTCGGCGACACAGGCGTTCGAGCAATGCGCGATGTCGACGATCATGCCCTTCGCTTCCATCGTTTCGACAACCTGCCGCCCGATCGGCGTCAGCCCGCCCTTTTTGAGGCCGTGCATCGAACCCGCGAGATCATTGTCGAAGAAATGGGTGAGCCCCGCCATGCGAAACCCGGCGGCGTAGAGAGTGTCGAGATTCGCGAGATTGCCTTCGAGGCCGTGCAGCCCCTCGATGCTGAGCATCGCGCCGACCGGCGGCACCTTACCGCTGCGTTCGGCGAGCAGGGCGTCGAGATTTTCCGGCGTGGTAACCGCGCGCAGCTTGCCGCTCGATGCAGCGACCGCGCGGTGGAGCTTTTCGGCGTGCCAGAGCGAGCGTTCGAGCAGCGAGTTCCATGTCCGCACCGGCTGAAGCTGCGCGATCACGAGGCTGGTGATATTGTCGGTTTCGGCGCTGTTCGCGTCGTAATTCTGGCCCTTCGGCGACTTGGTCGTGCTCGCGAGGATTTGCAGCGCGACGTTGCCGTCCTCGAGCCGCGGCAGGTCCATATGGCCGCGGTCGGCGCGGTCGAGGAAATCGCGCTTCCACAGCAAGGTATCGCTGTGGAGGTCGACGATCGTCAGCGTCCGGTGCAGTGCCTTCGCGCGTTCGCTGACCGTCGGCAGCGGCTTGCCGTCGATCTGGTTCATCCCGCGCTCGAGCATGCCGGGGGCGAGGGCGAAGAAGGCGAGCGCGGCGACCGCGACAACGAGCAATATGCCGATCAGCCAGCGACGCATGGGCCTATTTCCTTGTCAGCGTGACGAAGCTGTACGCCGGGCGGCCGGCGTCGTCGGCCGGGTGATCCTCGCGAGCAGATTCTTTCCAGTCGGCGGCGGCGGGATAGTCGATCACGGCGTCGCCCTTGGGCTCGAGCGCGACTTCGGTCAGCTCGATGCGGTCGGCGAGGGGGAGGAAGAGGCGATAGATTTCGGCGCCGCCGATCACCATCACATGCGGCGCGTTGGCGAGCTTTAGCGCTTCCTCGATCGTTGCCACGGGCTCGGCGCCCTCGTCCTGCCATTCGGGGTCGCGGGTGAGGACGATGTGGCGGCGGCCCTCGAGGATGGCGGGCAGGCTGTCGAAGGTCTTGCGCCCCATGATCATCGGGCGGCCCATCGTGACCTGCTTGAAGCGGCGAAGGTCGGCGGGCAGGTGCCAGGGCATCTTGCCATTCGCGCCGATCACGCCGTTCGATGCGCGCGCGAGGATCAGCGTGATTTCGGGATGATTCATGTGGGAGAAGTTCCAACCCAGGTTGCATGGCCGAGCTTGCGGCCGTCGCGGACTTCGGCCTTGCCATAATGATGGACATGGCAGGCGGGGTCGGTGAGCAGGTCGGGCACCGTCTCGATCCCGCCGCCGATCAGATTGTGCATTACGACCGGCAGCGCCGCGGTGGCGGTGCTGCCGAGCGGCAGGCCGGCGACGGCACGGATGTGATTTTCGAACTGGCTGACCACCGCGCCCTCGATCGTCCAATGGCCGCTGTTGTGGACGCGCGGCGCCATTTCGTTGAAGACGGGGCCGTCGGCGGTAGCGAAAAACTCGCCGGTGAGGACGCCGACATAGTCGAGGGATTCGGCGATCTTTGCCATCAGCGCGCGCGCTTCGTCCTGCTGGTCGAGCACCGCTTGCGTCGGCGGCAGCGTCGAGGTCGCGAGGATGCCGCCTTCGTGGACATTGACGGGCGAGTCCCAGAAGTGGACCTCGCCGTCGATGCCGCGCACGAGCAGCACCGAAAATTCATGGTCGAAGTCGACGAAGCCTTCGAGCACGGCGGCGTGGCGGCCGATGCCGTCCCAGGCGGCGTCGGCGTCGGCCGCGGTCATGATGCGCGCCTGCCCCTTGCCGTCATAGCCCATGCGCACGGTCTTCAGGATCGCGGGTGCGCCGATCTGTTCGAGTGCGGCATCGAGCGATGGGCGGTCGGGCACCGCGGCGAAAGGCGCGGGGCGGCCGCCGAGCCCGGCGACGAAATTCTTTTCGGTCAGCCGGTCCTGTGCGATTTCAAGCCCGGCGGCGCCGGGGTGCACCGCGACATGGCCCGAGAGAAAGCGCACCGTGTCGACGGGTACATTTTCGAATTCATAGGTGACGACGTCGCACGCCGCGGCGAAAGCGGCGAGGCGCGGCTCGTCGTCCCACGCGGCCTGGCTGTGATGCGCGGTGACTTCGGCGGCGACGCTTGTCGCGTCGGGGGCATAGATATGGACCTTGTAGCCGAGCTGCGCCGCCGCAACGGCGAGCATGCGGCCGAGCTGGCCGCCGCCGAGAATGCCGATCGTCGAACCGGGTGGCAGCAAGCGATCAGCCCTCGCGCACGGGGGTGGGGGCGACGCTGTTCGTCTGCGCCTCGCGCCAGGCGTCGAGTTTTTGTGCCAGATTGGCATCATTATTCGCGAGCAGCGCGGCGGCGAAGAGGCCGGCGTTGGTCGCGCCTGCCTTGCCGATCGCAAAGGTCGCGACGGGAATGCCGCCGGGCATCTGGACGATCGAATAGAGGCTGTCGACGCCGCTCAATGCCGCCGACTGGACGGGGACGCCGAGCACCGGCACGCGCGTCATCGACGCGACCATGCCGGGCAGATGCGCGGCGCCGCCGGCGCCCGCAATGATCGCAGCAAGGCCGCGGTCCGCCGCGCTTTTGGCATAGTTTACAAGGCGGTCGGGGGTGCGGTGCGCGGAAACGATCTGCACCTCGTGCGCGATGCCGAACTCTTCGAGGATCTGGACCGCGTGCGCCATCGTCGGCCAGTCCGACTGGCTGCCCATGATGACGCCGACCTGCGGGGCGGTTTCGCCCATTTCAATCCCTCCTGCCCCGGCTTCATCGCGTGTGAATCGCCGCCGATCCCCCCTAGCGACTGGTTTGCGCGCGGGCAACGCCGCGCGATTGATGCCATCGCGTTTACCGATTGGTATCAAGTCGGGACTAGGGTTGCCGCTCAATATCTCGCGGCATTCGGCCGGGGATCGTGGGTTGGGTTCGGGGACGTTGAATGGATAGCGTAGGGGGGGCACGGATCGCGGTCGACCAGTTCGGCACCGTCGCCGTAGACTCCATCGAGGACCAGCTGCGTGAAATACGCCGGGAACGCGATGCATTGCGCCGCGAGAACCGCGTGTTGAAGATCGCCGTCGCCGAGCTCGAACGCGTGTCCGAGCGCGATACGCTGACGCCCTTGTTCAATCGCCGCTATTTCCTGACCGCGATTCACCACCGCATGGCGCGGTTCGAGCGGCACGCCGAACGCGCCGCGGTCGTCTTTATCGACGTCAACCAGCTCAAATATATCAACGACAATTTCGGCCACGCCGCGGGCGATTTCGCGCTGCTGGAAATTGCCAAGCGGCTCGCGGGCTCGATCCGCGCGACCGATGTCGCGGCGCGCATCGGCGGCGACGAATTCGGACTGATCCTCGACCAGTCGAGCGAGGACGGCGCGCGCGTGCAGGTCAACCGGCTCTGCGACGTGCTCACCGCGGCGCCCGCCGAATATGACGGGCACGAGATTGCGCTGTCGGCGTGCTTCGGGGTCGCGATGCTGCAGACGGGGATGACCGAATCGGACATTTTGGCCGCTGCGGACCGCGATATGTATCGCAGCAAGCAGGGGCTGGGCGGGCTGCCCGGCCACCGCTAACCGCGCGTTAACCAAAAAAGCGCATCGTATCCCATGACGACAGGGGGGTGAGATGCGAAACCAGACCGACCCATATCTCGACATCCAGAACCGGATTACCGGACAGATCGGGGCGCTCGCTGAAGCGCTGCCGCACTGTGCGCTCGCGCAGATCGTGCAGGGGATCGACGACATCCGCTGCCTCGCGCGCGACCACGGCTTTGCCGCGGTCGAGACGCTCGCGAGCCGGCTCGAATCGGCGGTCGCGGGCGGCGGTTATCGCGCCGCGATCCTGACATACCTCGACGCGATGAGCGATGCGGCGGCGGTGCCGCAAGGGCCGCTGCCGTCCGCCGTGCAGGAAGCGTGGCTGGCGTCGGTCGCGGTTCGGCTGGGCCATTGACGCCAAACGCCTGACGATTCAGACTTAATCGATGGATGCAATCATGCTTGCGCTGGTGGCGGTGCTGCTCGCCAATGCCGACGGGCGCAGCGGGATCGCGCTGTCGCGGCTGGTGAGCGCGCGCAGCGATCGGCGCGTCACGGTCGTCATCGCTTTTGCCGCTTTCGTCGTCAACGCGGTCATCGCCGCGACCGCGGGCGCGATCGCCAACGGGATGATCGGGCAGGGGGTTGCCGCTCTGCTCGTCGCGCTCGCAATGCTCTCGGCGGCCGCCGCATTGCTGTGGCGGATGAAACCTGCGTTCGATGCGGGCGCCCAGGATGCGTCGCCGGTCATGCTTGCCGGCCGGATGCTCGCAAGCCAGTTCGGCGACCGCAGCCATTTCCTGATCGGCGCGCTCGCCGCGACGAGCGGCGCGGGGCAATGGGCGGCGGCCGGCGGGCTGGTCGGCTGGACGCTGGCGATGCTGCCTTTTCTCGCCTTTGGCCCGCCGCTCGCCGAGCGGCGCGCGGCGCGGAACCTACGCTGGGCGGCGGCGGCGATCCTGATTCTCTGGGGGCTGCGGACCGCGCTGGGGGCGTTCGGACTGATCGGCTGATACGTTGGGTTGGTTCGGTTTCATCGTTTTTGTCGATCAAGCTCACCCAAAGCTTCAATGGGAAACCTGTGCCCCGCTTCGCTATATCGGAGGGACAACAGAAAGGATGCTCCCATGTCCGACAAAAATGACAATGCCCCCGCCGTCGCCGATGCGCTCAACGCGCTGCTCGCCGACAGTTTCGCTCTCTATCTGAAGACCAAAAACTATCACTGGCACGTCCAGGGCCCGCGCTTTCGCGAACTGCACCTGCTGTTCGACGAGCAGGCGGCGCAGATTTTCGCGACGACCGACCTGATCGCCGAGCGCGTGCGCAAAAATGGCGCGCCGACCTTGCGCTCGATCGGCGACGTCAGCCGCCGCGCGTCGATCCGCGATGATGACAGCGCGGGTTCGGATGCCGAGGTGATGATCCGCACGCTGGCCGGCGACAACAAGATTCTGCTGGGTCAGCTCAAGGAAGTGAAGGCCGCCGCCGAGGCCGACGGCGACATCGCGACGAGCGGGCTGGTCGATAGCTGGGCCGACGAGGCGCAGCAGCGGATCTGGTTTCTGGAAGCAACGCTGGGCTATTGATGGCGCAAGCCAGATTAGACGTGGCCCATTCGTCATCCCGGGCTTGACCCGGGATCCCGCTTTTTGAGTATCGACTGGCTTCGGTCGCAAGCGGGGTCCCGGATCAAGTCCTGGGTGACGATGAATGACCGCTTGTCGCTCGAAAGCGGCGGGTTCCTCATGGCAAACAAAAAAGGGCGGCCCGAGAGCCGCCCTTTTCGTTTTCTGTCCGACCGATCAGTCCTGATGCGGCTGGATGTTCACCGCGGCGAACTTGCCGCGGTCGTCGACTTCGATGTCGAACGCGACGCGGTCGCCTTCGTCGAGGCCCGCCATGCCGGCGCGCTGGACCGCGCTGATGTGGACAAAGGCATCGGCCTGTCCGTCGTCGCGCGCGATAAAGCCGAAGCCCTTCGTCGTGTTGAAGAATTTGACGGTGCCCGAGGTGCGTTCACCGGTCAGCTGACGACGGCCGCGGGCACCGCCCGGGGCGCCGCCGGGTGCGCCGCGATCTTCGCGTGCACGCGGAGCGAATTCCTCGACCGGCATCGGCTCGCCTTCGATCTTGAGATCGATGGCCGAAACCTTGCCATTGCGTTCGACGAGCGTGAAGCCGAGCGGCTGGCCCGAAGCGAGACCCTGAAGCCCGGCCTGTTCGACTGCGCTGATGTGGACGAACACGTCTTCGCCGCCATCGTCGCGGGCGACGAAACCGAAGCCCTTCGATGCGTTGAAGAATTTCACCGTGCCATTGCCTTCGCCGACGACCTGCGCGGGCATGCCGCCGCCACGTCCGCCGCCGAAGCCACCGCCGCCGCCACGATCGCCGCCGCCGAAGCCGCCGCGGTCGCCGCCGCCGAAGCCGCCGCCACGATCACCGCCGCCGAAGCCGCCGCGGTCGCCGAAGCCACCACCGCGATTGCCGCCGCCATAGCTGTCGCCGCCATAGGGTGCAGGTTCGAAGCTGTCGAAATTGCCGAAATCATCGCGCTTGCCGCGCCCCCGCTGGCCGCGGCGATCCTTGTTGAAACTCATTGTCTAATAGTCGCTTTCGGTTCGTCCATACCCCATTCGATCAGCGCCTTGCGTCGGACGGGGACGCAGTTCACCATGGGCACAGACTCGCCCCGTGCCTCTAACGGCGCAATATATAGCCTAAATGAACGCCATCTGCGAACGGAAAATTCAAGTCCCGGCGGTGGAATAGAGCGCGCTTTGCCGCAGCCCCGCGGCGCGCGGTCTACGCGCACGAAAACCAGTCATTGAGCGGCAAGGCCGCTTGGCCTAAGGCGACCTTATGACTGTCTATTTCCACGAAGAAGATTTGCCCGAGGGCGTGCTGGGTCCGGGCGCGGTTGCGATCGATACCGAGACCATGGGGCTGAACCCGCTGCGCGACCGGCTGTGCCTTGTCCAGATCAGCGACGGGTCGGGCGACGAGCATCTCGTCCGCTTCAAGCCCGGCAGCAGCTATGACGCGCCGGTGCTGAAGGCGATATTGACCGATCCCAACCGGTTGAAATTATTCCATTTTGCGCGCTTCGACATCGCGGCGCTACAGCAGGCGCTCGGCGTCGTCACCGCGCCCGTCTATTGCACCAAGATCGCCTCGAAGCTGATCCGCACCTACACCGACCGCCATGGCCTGAAGGAACTGGTGCGCGAACTCCTGGGGCAGGAAGTGTCGAAGCAGCAGCAGTCGAGCGACTGGGGTGCTGCCGAACTCAGCGACGCGCAGCGCGACTATGCCGCGAGCGATGTGCGGTTCCTGCACGCGATGAAGGATATCCTCGACATGCGGCTGGCGCGCGAAGGGCGCACCGGCCTCGCGCAGTCCTGCTTCGATTTCCTGCCGACGCGCGCGGCGCTCGATCTCGCGGGTTGGCCCGAGGTCGATATTTTCGCGCACACCTGAAGAGGCGATTCGCAAGAGCATGTCCGAACGCGCCGATCTTGACCGCACGATGCGCCGCATGTGGGCGGCGAGCGGGTCGAGCCACGACCGCGTCGTGCGCATCCTGCGTTACGGCCTGCCGCTCGTCATCGGCGTCGTCGCGGCGGTGCTCGTCTTCTCGCCCTTCACTCAGCGCGCCGAGATCAGTTTCCTCTTGTCCAAGGACAAGGTCGAGATGGCCAAGGAGCGGATGAAGGTGACGCGCGCCGAATATCGCGGCCAGGACGCGAAGGGGCAGCCGTTCGCGCTGCTCGCGGGCAGCGCGGTCCAGAAAAGCTCGGCCGAGCCGATCGTGCGGATGACCGACCTGTCGGGGGCGATCAAGCTCACCGATGGCCCGGCGACGATCGTCGCGAAGGACAGCGCCTATAATATGGAGACCGAAAAGGTGGCGGTGCCCGGGCTGGTGCAGGTCAAGAGCGCCAATGGCTATCGCATCGACGCGAGCAATGTCGCGGTCGATTTGAAGACGCGTAGTCTCGCCGGGCAGGGCGGCGTCAACGGAAGTTTGAACATCGGCCATTTTTCGGCCAACCAGCTGTTCGCCGACCTCGACAAGCGGGTCGTTCGCCTGCAGGGCAATGCGCGGCTGCGGATCAATCAGGGAGTGCTCAAATGAACCGCGTATCGCCGATGAAGAGCGTGGCGCTTGCGGGCGCCGGCTTTGCACTTGCCAGCCTTGCCTTGCTGTCATCGGGTAGCGGCGGCGACGCCGCGCAAGCGCAGGCGCTCGCCAATCACAACAGCGGCGCGCCGGTCGATTTCGCCGCGGGCAGCATCGAGGTGCAGGACCGCGCCGACCGCGTCGTTCTGGAGGGCAATGTCCGCGTCACGCAGGCGGGACTGACCGTCACCGCACCGCGGATGACCGTCGCCTACACGCGGAGCGGCGGCACCGACGTCAACCGGCTCGACGCCACCGGCGGCGTGACGGTGGTGAAAGGCGACGAGACGGCGAAGGGCAATGTCGCCATTTACGACCTCGACCGTCGGCTAATCACGATGGTCGGCAATGTCGAACTGCGCCAGCGCGGAAACAATCTGCGCGGCGGGCGGCTGGTGATCGATCTCAACAGCGGGCGCGCGACGGTCGACGGGCGCGGCGCGGCGCGCGGTCCCGACGGCAACCCGGTGCAGGGCGGCACGGGCGGGCGCGTCACCGGCACCTTCACCGTACCGGAAAGAAAGCAGTAACCAACGCCTTTAACCGGGCTGCAACCACGCGCCTTCACCAAGGGTGCGGGACCAGATCATCCGCGGAGCCGGGGGGCGACGCCGCATAGTCGAAAGCAGCCCCCATGCGCTTTTCCCCGATCGTCCCGCCCCGGCGTCCCCTGTTCGGCCGCCGCCAGGAACCCCCTGTGGTAATCGTGCCGACCCCGACATCCGAAGAGCGGCGGCTGATCGACCGCATCATTCGTCACGCGGGCTATCGCGAGTCGCGGTAGCTGTTCCCCGGCGAAAGCCGGGGTCCATTGCGTCTCACGCCAAGCCCGCTGGGCCCCGGCTTTCGCCGGGGAACACCAGGCGTTGTTAGTGTGGCTCTTCCCCCCTACATGGGGCGCGCATGCCGCCTGACACCTCCACTTCCGCCGACGCCTCGCGTGAGCCGCCCGTCCTTGCGACGCTGCGGCGCTTCCTGCCCTATCTGTGGCCGGCGGGGCAGACCGAGGCGAAGGTCCGCATAGTCCTCGCGGGCCTCATCGTGCTCGCGTCGAAGGGCGTGCAGCTGTCGATGGGCTTCCTTTATGGCGCCGCAATCGACAAGATGGCGCCAGGCATGGAGCAGGGCGTCGCGCTCGCGATCGGGCTCGTCCTCGCCTACGCCGGCGCACGCTTTGCCGGAGTGCTGTTCGACAATTTGCGCAATGTCGTGTTCGAACGCGTCGGGCAGGATGCGACGCGCGAGCTCGCGATCACGACCTTCAGCCACCTGCATGCGCTGAGCCTGCGCTTCCACCTCGCGCGGCGGACGGGCGAGGTCACCAAGGTGATCGAGCGCGGCACCAAGAGCATCGACACGATGCTCTATTTCCTGCTGTTCAACATCGCGCCGACGATCGTCGAACTCGCCGCGGTGCTGATCATCTTCTGGACCAAATTCAGCTTCGGCCTCGCCAGCGCGACCGCGTTGATGGTCGTCGTCTATATCATCTTCACGCGCAAGGTGACCGACTGGCGCAACGCGCTGCGCACGCGGATGAACGACCTCGACACGCTGACGATCGGGCGCAGCGTCGACAGCCTGCTCAATTACGAGACGGTCAAATATTTCGGCGCCGAGGCGCGCGAGGAGGCGCGCTACCGCGATGTCGCCGATCAATATGCGCGCGCCGCGGTGAAGAGCGAGAACAGCCTCGCGTGGCTGAACATGGGGCAGAGCCTGATCACCAATATCGCGCTCGCCGGCGCGATGGCGTACACCGTGTGGGGCTGGTCGCGGGGGCAGTTCCAGGTCGGCGACGTGGTGCTGGTGAACACGCTCTTGGCCCAACTCTTCCGCCCGCTCGATATGCTCGGCATGGTTTACCGCGTGATCCGCCAGGGGCTGATCGACATGGAGGCGATGTTCCGCCTGATCGACACCCCGTCCGAGATCAGCGATGCGCCGGACGCCTGGCCGCTCGTCGTGAACGGCGGCGCGGTAGCGTTCGAGAATGTCGTTTTCGGCTACGAGCCCGACCGAACGATTTTGAACGGCGTGAGCTTCGCGGTCGGCGCGGGCGAGACGTTGGCGATCGTCGGCCCGTCGGGCGCGGGCAAGTCGACGATCGCGCGGCTGCTCTTCCGCTTCTATGACCCGCAGGGCGGACGGATCATGATCGACGAGCAGGATATCGCCAAGGTCACGCAGAAGAGCCTGCGCGCCGAGATCGGCATCGTCCCGCAGGACACGGTGCTGTTTAACGACAGCATCGGCTACAACATCGCCTATGGCCGCGAAGGCGCCAGCGCGGATGAAATCGCGGCGGCGGCCGAGGGCGCGGCGATCGACGGCTTCATCGCGATCCTGCCGCAAGGCTATGACACCGAGGTCGGCGAACGCGGGCTGAAGCTGTCGGGCGGCGAAAAGCAGCGCGTCGCGATCGCGCGCACCCTGCTCAAGAACCCGCCGGTGCTGATTTTGGACGAAGCGACGAGCGCGCTCGACAGCCGCACCGAAGCGGCGATCCAGGACACGCTCGAACGCATCGCCGCGCGGCGAACGACGCTGGTGATCGCGCACCGGCTGTCGACGGTGACGGGCGCCGACCGGATCGTGGTGCTCGACAAGGGGCGTGTCGCCGAAACCGGCACGCACGACCAGCTGCTGCGGATGCGCGGGCTTTACGCCGACATGTGGGCGCGGCAGCAGGCGGAGCGCGACGAGGGAACCGTCGAGGCTTAGGGGCCGTCGGCGCGCCGACCGCCGTATTTACAATTTTGTAAGTGATTTCCGTCCATTGGACCTTCGGGGACCAATCCGTCGCGTGGACGGATGTCGAGGCGAAAGGCGGGGATCTTGATCAGGCTGGCGATGTGTATCGCGATCGACCACGATCCGTGGCTCGTCGCGCTGGCGGTTGCGATCTGCGGCGTCGGCGCCTTTGCGATCGTGCAGATGTTCGAACGCGCGCGCGATGCGCAGCGAAAGCAGGGGATCGCCTGGGCGTTCCTGGTCGCGGTCGCCGCCAGCGCGACGATCTGGTGCACCCATTTCGTCGCCATGCTCGCCTTTGAGGCGAAGGCGCCGGTCACGCTCGATCCCGTGCTGACCATCGCCTCGCTGATGGTCGCGATGGTCGGCTCGTTCATCGGCTTCGCGGTCGCCGCGTGGGGCAAGGATGAAGTTTTTGGTGCGATCGGCGGGGCGCTGTTCGGCGGCGCCATTGCGGCGATGCATTTCACCGGCATGACCGCCTATCGCGTCGACGGAATCGTCGCCTGGGATGACGCCTATGTCGCCGCGGCGGTGATTTGCGGCATGGTTTTTGCCGCAGCCGCGCTGACGGTGCTCCGCACGAGCCGGGCGGTGCGCGGCCGTGTGCCGCTGGCGACGGGGCTGATCGTGCTTGCGATTGCCTCGCTCCATTTCCTGGCGATGACCGCGATGCGAATCACGCCGATGGCGCTCGACGAAACGCCGCTGCGTCCGGCCGAATTCAACGCGCTGGCGCTCGCGACGGTGCTCGTCGGCGGGATCGTGATCGCGGCGGGGGTCTTCGCGGCGATGCTCGATCGCCAGACACGCTCGGAGGCGATGCGCGAGCTGACGCATATGGCGATGAACGATGCGCTGACCGGCCTCCCCAATCGCACCGCCTTTCGCACCGAACTGGCGCGGCAGATCGGCGGCGCGATCGTGAAGGGCGAGCGCGTCGGGCTGTGCGCGATCGATCTCGACCGCTTCAAGGAAATCAACGACGTCCACGGCCACAAGGCGGGCGACGAGGTGCTCGCGCGGCTCGCAGGGCGGATGCGCGAGACGCTCGGGCATAATGAATTCGTAGCGCGGCTCGGCGGCGACGAGTTCGTCGCGCTGACGCGCTTTACCGATCGCACGCAGCTGGCTGCGTTCGCGGCGCGGCTCGATGCCGAGCTGAAGGCGCCGCTCGCCTTCCCCGATTTCGAGGCGCGTCTCGGTGCGAGCATCGGCGTCGCGGTGTTCCCTGACGATGCGGCGACCGCCGAGATGCTGTCGAACAACGCCGACCTTGCCATGTATCGCGCCAAGGCCGATGCCGCGACCGCGCCCTGCTATTATGACTGGCAGCTCGACGAGGCGATCCGCGACCAGCGCGAACTCGCCGCCGACCTTCGGGGAGCGATCGACCGCGACGAACTCGACGTCCATTATCAGGTCCAGACCTCGGTCACGACGGGCGAGGTCACCGGATATGAGGCGCTGCTGCGCTGGGCGCACCCGGTTCGCGGGGCGATTCCGCCGGCGGTGTTCATCCCGCTGGCCGAGGCGAACGGCTTTATCCTGGCGCTGGGCGAATGGGTGATGCGGCGCGCTTGCACCGATGCGGCGGCGTGGCCGCACGCGTCGAAGGTCGCGGTCAATGTGTCGCCGCTCCAGCTGGCGCATGTGGACCTGCCGCGCCTGTTCCATCAGATATTGCTCGATACCGGCTTGCCGCCAAGGCGTCTGGAAATCGAGCTGACCGAAACCGCGATCATCGCCGACCGCGAACGCGCGTTGCACGTGCTGCGCCAGATCAAGGCGCTCGGCATCGGCGTCGCGCTCGACGATTTCGGCACGGGCTATTCGTCGCTGGAAACCCTGCGCGCCTTTCCGTTCGACAAGATCAAGCTCGACCGCTTCTTCGCCGCCGAGCTCGAGGGCAATATCCAGTCGACCGCGATCCTCCGCGCGGTGCTCGCGCTCGGCAAAAGCCTGTCGATCCCGATCCTGGCCGAGGGGATCGAGACGGCCGAACAGCTCGACGTGCTCCGCCGCGAAGGCTGCGACGAGGCGCAGGGCTTCCTGATCGGGCGGCCCGGCCGTTCGGTTCCGGCCGGCGGCGAGGGCGATACGTCCGGTCAGGTGTGTGCAGCCTGAGCCGCGGCGAGCCAATCGCAACTAAATTACTTGCCTTGGGTTGACCCCGCGCGCCCGCGCACTTTACGCAGGGGGCCATGCCGCATGACACCAGCCTGATCGGAACCATCGTCGCCGGGCTGGGTGTGGCGTTCCTGATGGGGGCGCTGGCGCACCGGCTCAGGATATCGCCGATCGCGGGCTATCTGCTCGCGGGGGTGCTCGTCGGGCCGTTTACGCCGGGGATCGTTGCCGACACCGGGCTCGCGCTCCAGCTTGCCGAGATCGGCGTGATCCTGCTGATGTTCGGGGTCGGGCTGCATTTTTCGCTGAAAGACCTGCTGTCGGTGCGCAAGATCGCGGTGCCGGGAGCGATCGCGCAAATCGCGGTCGCGACCGCGCTCGGCATGATGCTCGGGCTGTGGCTCGGCTGGCCGGTCGAGGGCAGCATCGTCTTTGGCCTGGCACTGTCGGTCGCGTCGACCGTCGTGCTGCTCCGCGCGCTGCAGGCGCGCGACATGGTCGAGACCGAAAAGGGGCGGATCGCGGTCGGCTGGCTGATCGTCGAGGATCTCGTGATGGTGCTCGCGCTCGTGCTGTTGCCCGCGATGTTCGGCGACCGCGGCGATGAGGGGGGCTCTGCGGGGCTGCTGCAATCGGCGGCGATCGTGCTGCTCAAGGTCGTCGGCTTCGGCGCCTTCATGTTCGTGATCGCGCGGCGGGTGCTGCCGTGGGTGCTCCACTGGGTCGCGCATTCGGGGTCGCGCGAGCTGTTCCGCCTCGCGGTGCTCGCGATCGCGCTCGGGGTCGCGTTCGGCGCGGCGGTGATTTTCGATGTGTCGTTTGCATTGGGCGCCTTCTTCGCGGGCATGATCCTCGGCGAAACGCAGCTGTCGCGGCGCGCCGCCGAAGAGACGCTGCCGCTGCGCGATGCGTTCGCGGTGCTGTTCTTCGTGTCGGTCGGCATGCTCTTCGATCCCAAGGTGCTCGTCGAGCAACCGGGGCCGGTGCTGGCGACGGTGGCGATCATCATTCTCGGCAAGTCGGTCGCCGCCTACGCGCTCGTCCGTGCCTTCGGGCATCATTCGGGGACCGCGCTGACGGTGTCGGTTAGCCTTGCGCAAATTGGCGAATTTTCGTTCATTCTCGCGGGGCTGGGGGTAGGCCTGAAAGTGCTGCCCGAAACGGGGCGCGACCTGATCCTCGCGGGGTCCTTGCTGT
This sequence comes from Sphingopyxis sp. BE235, assembly GCF_031457175.1. Classification (NCBI taxonomy): domain Bacteria; kingdom Pseudomonadati; phylum Pseudomonadota; class Alphaproteobacteria; order Sphingomonadales; family Sphingopyxidaceae; genus Sphingopyxis; species Sphingopyxis sp. BE235. Next base: position 50,926 of record NZ_JAVDWC010000004.1, on the reverse strand, counting down.
CGATCCTGTTCAACCCGATCCTCTTCTCGCTCGCGGTAAAATATATGCGCGACGCGGAGGCCGAGGAGGAAGAAGCGGAGGCGGAGGGCGAGGTTGCGCCCGCGCCGTGCAACGCCGGCGTCGTGCTGATCGGCTATGGCCGCGTCGGCAGCCATATCGGCAGCCTGATCTGCGGGCGCGGCGAGGGGCTGACGGTGATCGAGGACCAGAAGGATATGGCCGCGGCGGCGCGCGAAGCGGGGGCGACGGTGATCGTCGGCGACGCGACGAAGGAAAGCATTTTGCGGCAGGCGGGGCTCGACATCGCGTCGACCCTGCTGATCGCGATCCCCGAGGGGGTCGAGGCCGGCGCGATCGTGCGGCGCGCGCGCGCGATCAATCCCAAGCTGGTGATCGTCGCGCGCGCGCATTCGGACGAGGAGGTCGACGATCTGGTGCGCCGCGGCGCCGACCATGTCGTGATGGCCGAACGCGAGACCGCGTCGCGGATGGCCGAGCGGGCGATGCTGACGCTGGCTTAGACCAGCCTTCAGTTCCGTTCGTGTCGAGCGAAGTCGAGACACCTATCGGCGTCGCGCAAGGTCGAGAGGCATCTCGACTTCGCTCGATGCGAACGGAAAAGGATTGAAATGGTTGAGGTCGGGGCTTCCCCCGCTCCCCCAAACTTCCTATCGCCATCGCAATGTCCGCCGACGCTCTCCTCCCTTTGCTCAAATCCACTTTCGGTTTCGACGCCTTCCGTGGCCGCCAGGGCGAGGTCGTCGATCGCGTGATGGCGGGCGCGCGGACGCTCGCGGTGATGCCGACGGGGGCGGGCAAGTCGCTGACGTACCAGCTGCCCGCGGTCGCGCTGAACGGCTGCGTCGTCGTCGTGTCGCCGCTGATCGCGCTGATGCACGACCAGCTGCGCGGTGCGCGCGCGGCGGGGATTCGCGCCGCGAGCCTCACCAGCGTCGATGCCGACTGGGCCGAGACGCGGCAGGCGTATCGCGACGGCCAGCTCGACCTCTTGTACGTCGCGCCCGAGCGCGCGACGGGCGAGGGGTTTCGTACCTTGCTCGAGGCGCAGACGCCGGCGCTGTTCGCGATCGACGAGGCGCATTGCGTGTCCGAATGGGGGCATGATTTTCGTCCCGATTACCGCCTGCTGCGCCCGCTGCTCGATGCCTTTCCGGCGGTGCCGCGGCTCGCGCTGACCGCAACCGCCGACAAGCACACGCGCGAGGATATTCTCGTCCAGCTCGGGATTCCTGCCGACGGGCTGATCCTTGCGGGCTTTGACCGGCCGAACATTCGCTATGCGGTGCGTCCGCGCGTGAGCCCCGCGAAGCAGCTGGTCGATTTCATCGCCGCCAATCCGGGGCCGGGGATTGTCTATGCCCCGACCCGAAACGGCACCGAGCGGCTCGCCGAGCAGATCGCGGCGGCGACGGGGCGCAGCGTCGCCGCCTATCACGCGGGGCTCGACCCCGAGCGGCGCGCGCAGGTGCAGCATGATTTCGTTGCGTCGGAGGACGGCATCGTCACCGCTACGGTCGCCTTCGGCATGGGGATCGACAAGCCCGACGTGCGCTTCGTCGCGCACGCCGGCCTGCCGAAATCGATCGAGAGCTATTATCAGGAAACGGGGCGCGCGGGGCGCGACGGCGACCCCGCCGAGGCGATGATGCTGTGGGGCGCCGACGATTTCGCACGTGCAAGAATGCGGCTTTCGGAGCTGCCCGAGGGGCGCGTTGCGGGCGAGCGGGTGCGGCTCAACGCGCTCGCGGCGCTGGTCGAGACGGTTGAATGCCGTCGCGCGCTGCTGTTGCGGCACTTTGGCGAGAACCCGCCCGAACGCTGCGGCAATTGCGACAATTGCCTCGAGCCCTCGGCGCAGGTCGATGCGACCGTGCTCGCGCAGAAGCTGCTCAGCGCGGTGTATCGCACCGGGCAGAGCTTTGGCGCGGGGCATATCGAGGCGGTGCTGACCGGGCGGAGCGACGAGCGGATCGCGAGCCGCGGGCACGACAAATTGTCGGTGTTCGGGATTGTCGCGGGCGAGGAAGCGCGGCTGATCAAGCCGCTGGTGCGCAGCCTGATGGCGCGCGAGGCGCTCGACACCACCGAGCATGGCGGGCTGATGCTCGGCCCGGCGGCGCGCGCGATGATGAAGGGCGAGACCGCGGTGCTTATGGCCGAACCGCCGGTGAAGCGGACGCAGCGCGAGGGTGGGCGGACGAGCCGCGCCGACCGCGCGGCGGCGAACCCCGTTGGCGATCCGCTGTTCGATGCGCTGCGCACGATGCGGCGCGAACTCGCCGCCGAGGCCGGGGTGCCGCCCTATGTGATCTTCCACGACGCGGTGCTGCGCGCGATGGCGAGCGGGCGGCCCGCGACGCGGAGCGCGCTGGCGGACATCCCCGGCGTCGGGGGCAAGAAGCTCGAGGCGTGGGGCGATGCGTTCCTGAATGTGATCCGGCAATTTTGAGCCGATCGTCGGCTAGCCCGGCGAAATGAACGAAACGATGTCGCTGCGCAGCGTCCAGCCGAGCCGTTCGTAGAGCGCCTTGCCGTCGGCTGTGGCGACCAGCAGGCATTCGGTGGCGCCGCGGCGAAGGGCGCAGCGGCCGAGTTCGGCCATGATCGCCGAGCCGAGCCCGCGGCGGCCGAACTGCGGTTCGGTGACGATCTGGTCGTAGACGGCGGTGGTGCCGTGGATGCCGAGAACGCCGCGCGCGGCGGGCGAGCCGTCGACGTGCCTAGCGATCGCCTCGAAACGGTCGGCGCTTTCATCGACCTCGAATATGAAATCGGGCGTGGGCCGCGCCGGCGGCATGTCGGTTCCGGTCGCCATCAGCCACATCGGATCGCGCGGCTGCCAATTTGGCGGAATATGCTGGAGAATCGCATCGCGCGGGGCCGCGAAGTCGACATAGATGTGGGGCGCATCAACCGCAGCGAAGGCGGCGGCTGCGGCTTCGCCCGACGCATTCCCGAGGATGAAGCGGCCGGCCTGGTCGGGCTTGCCGACATCGAACCACAGCGCCGAGGGAAGCGTGGCGGCAACAGGTTGGGCGTATTCACGGGCCGCGCAGTAACCGAAGGCCCAATCGAAATGTTCGTTCATGGTCGCGACCATAGGTGATGCGCGCGGCAAGGAAAGTGACAACGCGCCTTCGTGCCCCACCTTCATGCTTGTCAGCAAGCGCGCGGCAGGAGTAGATCGAGGGCATGAGCGATTTTCGAACCCTGTCCGCCGACTATAGCGTCGCCCCGCAAATCAGCATCGAGGATGTCGCCGAGGCGAAAGCCGCGGGCTTTGCGATGCTGATCAACAATCGTCCCGATGGTGAGGAGCCTTCGGCGCCGCAGGGCGACGATATCGCGCATGCCGCGGCGGCCGAAGGGCTGGCCTATGCCGCGATCCCGATCGGCCATGCGGGCTTCAGCCATGCGCAGATCGATGCGCTCGACAAACTGCTCGGCGATGCGACGGGGCCGATCCTCGCCTATTGCCGGTCGGGCACGCGCTCGACGCATCTGTGGGCGCTGACCCGCGCGCGCGCGGGTGACGATGTCGATGGCATCGCCGAGGCAGCCGCGAATGCGGGCTATGATCTCAGTGGGTTGCGACCGATGCTGGACGCGCTCGCGGGGGAAAAATGAATCAGGCGGCGCTGATCCAGCTGGGCGCATCGCTGATCGCGGTATTTTTCATTGCCTGGCTGGTCGGGAAGATCGGGCTCGGCGGCGATCCGCGGATCGCGGATGCAAGCCACGCAATCCAGCTGGCCGAAGAGGCCGAGGCGGGGTTTCGCGGGGTCGAGGTCGCGCGCGACCGGGCGGGCTTTGCCGCGATCGTGCGCAATGCCGAGGGACGGATGATGCTGGTTCGCGCGCATGGCAATTTCTTTGCCGCGCGGCCGGTCGATGCCAGCGTGATCGGGCGGCTCGACAAGGATTTCCTGACACTGACGACGCCCGAGCGGACATTCGGCGCGGTGACGCTGCAATTGGGGAAGGATGCGGGAATGTGGGCCAGCCGGATGCGCGAGTTCAGCCGTGGATAAGCTGCCCGATCCGGTAACCTACGCCGTTCCCGCCTTCATCCTGCTTCTGATCGCCGAGATGATCATTTCGCTGCGCGCCGACAAAAGCCGGTACGAAGCGCGCGACACGCTGACCTCGCTGATGCTCGGCACGGTGAGCCAGATCGCGGGCGCTCTCGTCGGTGCGGCGGTGATTGGCGCGTCGGTGTGGGTGTACCAATACCGCCTGTTCGACATCGGGATCGAATTCAAAAGCTGGTGGTGGGCGTGGATCCTCTGCTTCTTCCTCGACGACCTCGCTTATTATGCCTTCCACCGCAGCGCGCACCGCGTGCGCTGGTTCTGGGCGAGCCATGTCATCCACCACAGTTCGCAGCATTATAATCTGTCGACCGCGCTCCGGCAGACATGGACGGGTTTCTTCAGCCTGACCTTCCTGTTCCGCTTGCCGCTCTTCCTGATCGGCTTTCCGCCCGCGATGGTGTTTTTCTGCGCCGGGCTGAACCTGATCTATCAATTCTGGATCCATACCGAGGCAATCAAGCGGCTGCCCAAATGGTTCGAGGCGGTGATGAATACCCCGTCGCACCACCGCGTCCATCATGGCGTGAACCCGCGCTATCTCGACGCCAATTATGCGGGCGTGTTCATCATCTGGGACAAGATGTTCGGCAGCTTCGTCGCCGAACGCGACGACGAACCCGTGCGTTACGGCATCGTCAAGCAGCTTGGCAGCTTCAACATATTATGGGCCGCGGTGCATGAATGGGTCGGGATCGCGAAGGATGTCTGGCACGCGCCGTGGCGGCACAAGCTCGATTATATGTGGCGCGAGCCCGGCTGGAGCCACGACGGCAGCCGCGCGACGAGCGCAATGATCAAGGAACGCTGGGCGGCGGGGCGGGCGGTGGAAGAACCGGCGGAGTAGGGCTGCCCTAAACCCGTTCGTGTCGAGCGAAGTCGAGACACCTCGAAGGCGCGCGCGACCGATGGGCATCTCGACTTCGCTCGATGCGAACGGTGAAGGGTATCAGCCCCCTTGCCTCACCCCCTAATGACATTCATGTAAGCACCCGGGCGACCGCCAGCAGGCGGCGTAAGGGAGAGTCGCAAGCATGGATCAGTTCGACATCATCGTCATCGGCGGCGGCAGCGCGGGGAGCGCGGCGGCGGGGCGGCTGGCCGAGGACGGCAAGCGTACCGTCTGTCTGGTCGAGGCGGGCGGGCGCAACGACAATATGCTGATCAAGACCCCGGGGTTCATGCCCTTCATCCGGAACAGCTCGAACTATAAATATGAGACGGTGCCGCAGGCGGGGCTGAACGGGCGCGCCGGCTATCAGCCGCGCGGGCGCGGACTCGGCGGGTCGAGCGCGATCAACGCGATGGTCTATATTCGCGGGCACCAGTTCGATTACGACCAGTGGGCGGCGCTCGGCGCGACGGGGTGGAGCTATGCCGACGTGCTGCCTTTCTTCAAGCGGAGCGAAGGCAATGAGCGCGGCGGCGACGAATTCCACGGGGGCGGCGGGCCGCTGAATGTGATGGACCAGCGCTGGCCCAATGTGACGAGCCGGCGCTTCGTCGAGAGCGCGGCGTCGCTGCAATTGCCGCGCACGGCGGATTTCAATGGCCCCAGCAACGAAGGCTTCGGCCTTTATCAGGTGACGCAGAAGGGCGGCGAACGCTGGTCGGCGGCGCGCGCCTATGTCGAGCCGCTGCGCGAGCATGGCAATTTCGCGGTGCGAACCGGCGCGCTCGTCGAGAAGATACTCGTCGAGGACGGGCGCGCGACGGGGGTGGTGATCCGGCGCGGTGGACGCCGCGAGACGCTGCGCGCGCGGGGTGGGGTGATCCTGTCGGCCGGCGCCTTCAACAGCCCGCAGATATTGATGCTGTCGGGGATCGGGCCGGGCGCGCATCTGAAGGACAAGGGGATCGAGGTGACGCTCGACCGCGCGGGGGTCGGCGACAATCTGCAGGATCATATCGACTATGTGTCGAGCTGGGAGACGCGCTCGACCGAGCCGTTCGGCGACAGCGCCGGCGGCACCTGGCGGATGGTGAAGGCGATCTTCGAGCACCGGACGAAACGCAGCGGGATCATGACGACCTGTTTCGCCGAGGCGGGGGGATTCTGGAAATCGCGGCCCGACCTGCCCGCGCCCGACATCCAATATCATTTCGTGCCCGCGATGCTCGAGGATCACGGGCGCACCAAGGTGAAGGGGCACGGCTTTTCATGCCACGCCTGCGTGCTCCGGCCCGAGAGCCGCGGGACGGTGCGGCTGGCGTCGTCCGATGCCGCGGCGGCGCCTGCGATCGATCCGGGCTTTCTGACCGATGCGCGCGATATGGCAACCTTGCGGGCGGGCGTGCGGATGATGCACCGGATCGCGGCGGCACCGCCGCTGGCGGATTATGCAGGGGCCGACCGCCATCCGGTGGACCTCGACGATGATGCCGCGCTCGACGCGCTGATCCGCAGTCGCGCCGACACCGTCTATCACCCTGTCGGCACATGCCGGATGGGGAGCGACGCCGATGCCGTGGTCGATCCGACGCTGAAGCTGAACGGCATCGACGGGCTGTGGGTCGCCGATGCGAGCGTCATGCCGCGGCTGGTGTCGGGGAACACCAATGCGCCGAGCATCATGATCGGGGAGCGGGCGGCCGATTTCGTGAAGGCGGCGCTGAACTAGGCGGTGCACGCTGCGGCCAGCAGCGCGCCGCTTTTCGTGAGGTCATAACGGCTCGCCGGCGGACGCATATCGAGTATTTCGCGCGTCACCAGCCCGTGCTTGCCAAGCGCGGTCAGCCCCTGCGACAGTGCGCGCGGGGTGGCGGGAGTCAGCAGGCGCGACAGCGCGTTGAAGCGGTCGTGGCCCGCGCCGATCCCGACGACGAGCGGAAGTCCCCAGCGCGTCGCGGCACCGGGTGGCAGGTCAATTGCCGCTTGCGCCTCGCTAATCGTTGCGGCGCGTGCGGCGGCGGCGGCGCCGGCTTCGGTCAGGATATATTCGGGACGGAGCGGGTGGCCGTGACCGGAGTTGCGCGCCACCCAGCCGATCGTCGCCGCGGCCTCCAGCGTGCGCGTGAGGCTGTCGCGCGAGAGTCCGAGGCGGTGGATCAGTTCGACGAAGCGCGCGCCCTTGTGTGCCGCCAGATCGGCGAGCAGCGGCACCAGCCAGCGATGGCTGCCGAGCTGAATCAGCACGGGGTCGGACGCGGTTGACGGCATTTGCAACTAACTATACAAACCAGACCATTGAGGCAAGCGATATGGGCCATGCGATTCTCCGCGCGGCTCGGTGCTTCGCGAAAAGGGAGGAATGGCATGGCGCTTCAGATCGGATCCGAACTCACCTGTTCGATGGGGGTCAAGGACATGACCGCGTCGATCGCCTGGTACGAGCGCGTGCTGTTGTGCGAGCTGCTCTACCGCGCCGACGAGCTCGGCTGGTGCGAGCTCAAGACGCCGATGGCGGGGGTGAATATCGGGCTCAGTCAGGTCGAGGCGGTGGTGCAGGGCGGCGGCGCGACCAATGTGTTCGAGGTGGCTGACATCGAGGAGGCGAAAGTGCATCTCGATGCCGAGGGTGTGCGGCAGGATGGCGATATCCAGCATATTCCGGGGTTGGTGAAATTGCTCACTTTTTACGATCCCGACGGCAACGCCTTCATGTTCTCGCAGTCCGAGATAGCGGCATGACATCGCTCTGGTGGGCGGCGGCGGCGCTGATGGCGCCGGCCGCGCCCGCCGCCGAAGCCCCGTCGCTCGCCGCCTGGCATGGCAGCTGGGCCGGTGAGGGCCAGGCGTTCGGCAAGCCCGCGACGGCGACGCTCGACATCGCACCGGGCGTGGGCGAGGCGACGACGCTCGCCTATCGTCTGCGCATCGCGGGCACGCCGCCGATCGCCTATTCGGCCGAGGCGACGTACGCCTTCGACACGAAGGGGCGCGTGCGCGGAAAATGGACCGACAGCTATGGCGGGACGCGCGCGGTGGTCGGCGGGGTGAATGCGGCGAAATGGTGGACGCATTGGGGCAGCGCCGATGTCGAAATCGGCCGGTCGACCTATGTCCTTGAAGCGGACGGAAGACTCGTCGTCAGCGATTCGATTCTGCAGGACGACGGCAGCTGGCGCATCTTCGCCATGCTGCGCTATGCGCGCACAAATCGCTGAAAACTGCCGATTTTGGGCAGAATCTGTGTTGCGCACAAAAAAAGAGGGCCGGGACTTGCGTCCCGGCCCAGCCTTTCAGGCTCTCCCCTCCTGAAACTGTTGACGCAATGAATGCCATATTAATGTCATGATGGGAAGGCTTAAATTGCGGCAATGCTGCGCAAATTTTGTGCAACATTTCAGCGCCTGAAAATGGGCCGGAACGCGTCCGCGCCCGGCCCATCTCTCTCCGTCAGAAGCCCTTGCGAACCGTGACGCCGAAGGTGCGCGGCTGGTTCGTTGCAAAGCCGAGCCGCGCGCGCCCGCCGCGTTCGCGGTCGAAGGCGAGCAGCGCATTTTCGTCGAGCAGATTGTTTACATAGACCGAGATTTCGAACTCGTTCGGAAACTCGATCCCTGCGCCGAGGTTCACCAGCTGATAATCGGGCAGCTTGAGGTCAAGCGTCGTCGCCGAACCGATCGGCGCGCCGCCAAAGGTGAAGCCGTGGACGAAGGTCCGCGGGTTGTTTTCCTGATCGCCGGGCTGGGTATAGCGGCTGCCGACATGCTGGAAGGATGCGGTGACGAAGGCGTTGGTGTCCGACGACGCATCGATCGGGAAGCTGTAGGTCGCGTTCGCCGCCATCTGGAACTTCGGCACCGAGGGCAGGCGGTTGCCCTCGCGGATGCCCTCGATCACCGTCCCGTTCGGGCGTGTGAGCGTCGAATCGAACTCGGCCTCGACATAGCTGCCCGACAGCCCGAGATCGAGCCCGGTGAACGGGCTGGCGGACAGCTCGACCTCGAGCCCCATCGTATGCGCGTCGGCGTTGAACACGATACGCGACGAGCAACTGCCGGCATCGGCGGTGACCTGCAGATTGTTGATCTTGGTATAGAAGCCGGCGGCGTTGAACGTGATGCCACCGAACTGCGCCTTCACCCCGCCTTCATAGTTCCACAAGGTTTCGTCGTCGTAGCGCGGGCGGCCGCTGAAGGTCTGCGCGTCGGGGCCGTTCGGCACGCCGCCGTCGCACAGCGGCAGGTTGAGCGGATCGTTGACGCCGCCGAGGCGGAAGCCCTTCGACGCCTGCGCGTTGAGCGTGATGCCGTCGGCGACATCATAGCTGAGCAGCAAGCGCGGCGAGAAGCCGGTCGACGAGGTCTTGTCGCGGGCATTGTCGCCGTTGGGGAATAGCCCGCCCGATACGAAACGCCGGCTTTCGTCGAAAGCATAATAACGACCGCCGAGCGTCGCGGTGAAGGCTTCGGTGAGGTCGTAGCTCAGCTCGCCGAAAATAGCGATCTGCGACAGGTCATAAGGGATGTCGGCGTTATAGGGCGAATCGGGACCAAAGCCGTTGGCGAGCGCCGCCGAGGTGCCCGCGCCGAACCTCGCATCGGTGAACACGTCATAACCCGGCGTCGGAAGGCGCTGGGTATAGTCACGTTTGACGTTGGCATAATAGCCGCCGACGAGCCACTGGAAGGGGCCGGTTCCCGCCGAGTTCACCCGCAATTCCTGCGTGAATTGCTTGACGCCCGTGGTGTCGACAAGGTTCGAGGGCAACAATATGCCCGCAACCGGAAAACCGAGGTCGGCCGAAACGCTGCCCGTCAGCGCGCTCGCGTCGCGGCTGACGAGGATGTCGCGATCGGTGTAGGTCGTCACCGACGTCACGCCGATCACGTCACCATCATAGCTCATTGTCAGGTCGAAGAGCTTGACCTCATCCTCGAACGCCTCGTCGAGCAGCAGATATTGCTGGCGTTCCTTGAAGGTCACCTGCGGCCGCGTCGTCGTGAACTGGTTGGCGAAGAGGTTATAGACCTCCTGCCGGTTGAAGCCGTCGGTCTTGACCTTTTGATAGACGAAGCGCGGGGTGATCGACAGATTCTCGGCAGGTTTCCACAGCAGCGAGAAGCGTCCGCCATAGCGTTCGCCGCTGTTGACGTCCTCGCTCTCGCCGCCGCCTTCGCGCAGCGCATTAATGAAGCCCGCGTAACGCGTATAATAGCCGACCGCGCGCATCGCGAGATTGGGGCTCAATGGCAGGTTGATCGCGCCCTTGAGGTGGCCGCCGAAATCGTCGCCGTCGACGAGGTTCACATTGCCTTCGACCTTGCCCTCGATGCCGTCGAGATTGGGCTGGTTGGTAATGTAGCGGAGCGTGCCGCCGACCGAACCCGAGCCGAAGAGCGTGCCCTGCGGCCCGCGCAGCGTCTCGACGCGGTTGAGGTCGAACAGGTCGAGGTCGGGGGTGAAGAGTGACAGCGAGACGACCGATTCGTCGAGATAGACGCCAACCTGTTCCTTCACGCCCGGCTGGTCGCGCGCGATCTGGCCCGCCGAGACGCCGCGCACCGACACCTGGCTTTGCCCGGGCCCGAGATTCTGGACCGTCAGGCCCGCGACGTTGCGCGACAGATCCTCGACAGTACTCGCGTTTGCGCGCTCGATCGCCTGTTCGGTCTGCGCGTTGATCGAAAAGGGAACGTCCTGCAGGCTCGCGTCGCGCTTGGTCGCGGTGACGATAATCTCGTTGCCGTCATAGCTGTTCGCAGGCGCGTCCTGCGCCACTGCCGGGGTGCTTGCAAGCGCAAGGCACGACAAGCCCGCGAGCATAGATGCTCGTGCATTCATGATAATCCTCCTCCTGATGGCCAATCTACGCTGGTCCGGGCGGGAGGGTGCGCTTCTTGTTTCCATTACGCAATGGCGCATGAATATTGCGCGAAATAAAGGCCGGGACATGTTGCGCGCCAGCCACAGTAAGAAAATGACAAAAATGGACGAGACTGTGCCCCGCGCTCGCGGCCGTTCCCGCCACAAAAAAAGGCCGGGACCTGTGTCCCGGCCAGTGGCCGTTCGGGCCACAAACTTAAAAAATGGCCGGGGGCAAGCCCCGGCCAGTGGTTCGCAGGAGGAACCTCGGTAGGATCCCGCCGCCGCCGTTTGAAAGGAGAGAGACGTGCGGCGACGGGTATCCTGTCTCGTCAGTAGTTGTAGGCGCGCTCCCCATGTTCGCCGAGGTCGAGCCCTTCGCGTTCGACCTCTTCCGAAACGCGGAGGCCGGTGAGCAGCTTGGCGACATAGATGGCGATGACGGTGCCGACGCTGGCCCAGACGATCGTCGCGGCAACCGCCGAAATCTGGGTCACGAGCTGCGGTCCGATCGCAAAATCGTCGCCGCCGGGGCCGCCGAGGCTGGGGGCATAGACGATCGCGGTGCCGATCGCGCCGACGATGCCGCCGACGCCGTGGATGCCGAAGGCGTCGAGCGAGTCGTCATAGCCGAGCTTGGGCTTGAGCACCGTCACGGCGTAGAAAGCGATCAGCGACGCGACCGCGCCGAGGACGATGGCGCCGAACGGCCCCGAATTGCCCGCCGCCGGGGTCACCGCGACGAGGCCGGCGATGATGCCCGAGCAGAAGCCGAGCGCCGAGGGCTTATGGCCCGCGAGCTTTTCGGCGAGCATCCAGAACAGCGCGGCCGAGGCAGTCGCGACGAAGGTGTTGATCATCGCGAGCGCGGCCGAGCCATTGGCTTCGAGCGCCGAGCCGGCGTTGAAGCCGAACCAGCCCACCCACAGCATGCCGGTGCCGACCATCGTGAGGGTCAGCGAGTGCGGCGCCATGATTTCCTTCTGGTAGCCGATGCGCTTGCCGAGGATCATCGCGGCGACGAGCGCCGAGACACCCGCGTTGATGTGCACGACGGTGCCGCCGGCGAAATCGAGCGCGCCCATTTCGAAGAAGAGGCCGCCCGCCGCCCACACCATGTGCGCGATCGGGAAATAGACGATCGTCAGCCAGATCGCGCCGAACACCATCACCGCCGAGAATTTCATGCGTTCGACGACCGATCCGAGGACCAGCGCGAGGGTGATCGCGGCAAAGGTCATCTGGAAGCTGATGAACACATATTCGGGCAGCTTGAAGCCGTCGCTGAACGTGTCGGCGAGGCTGTCGGGCGTGACACCGGCGAGGAAGAATTTGCCCCAGGCGATGAAGGCATTGCCCTCGGGACCAAAGGCGAGGCCATAGCCATAGATCACCCAGATGATCATCGCGAGGCAGGCGGCGGCGCCGATCTGCGTCATCGTCGACAGCATATTCTTGGTGCGCGTGAGACCGCCGTAGAAGAGCGCGAGGCCCGGCAGGATCATCAGGAGCACGAGCACGGTCGAGGTCATCATCCAGGCGGTGTCGCCCTTGTCGACCACGGCCGCGACCACCGGTTCGGGTGCCGCCGCGGCGACTTCCTGCGCCCAGGCGGGCAGCGCGGCGAACAGCGAGAGGCCGACGGCCCCGGCGCCCGCCGCAAATTTCTTTGCGAACGTCATGTTTTCCCCCTTCGTCATTACAGTGCCGCCTCGCCGGTCTCGCCGGTGCGGATGCGCACCGCCTGACCCACGTCTAGGACGAAAATCTTGCCGTCGCCGATCGATCCGGTGCCGGCCGTGTGCTGCAGCGTCTCGACGACGCGCGGTGCAAGCGCGTCGTCGCAGACGAGCTCGATCTTCACCTTTGGCACCATGTTGGTGGCATATTCGGCGCCGCGGTAGATTTCGGTCTGCCCCTTTTGCCGGCCGAAGCCCTTGACCTCGGTCACGGTCATGCCGGCGATGCCCAGACCGGTGAGCGCTTCGCGCACCTCGTCGAGCTTGAATGGTTTGATGATGGCCAAGATCAGCTTCATGACGCCCCCTTTTGCTAATGGCACCATGTTGCACTGCAACGGCCGTGCCAGATTGCGCGGGGCGCGCGAAAGTTAACATTTTGTGACGGTATGGGCGGAGTAAGCGACCTATTCGGTCGTTCGGTGGGCAGGGAAGGCAGCGGATTGCCTAAAATTTGGGCAATGGCCGTCGCGCCCGCGAAGGCGGGGGCCGCAGTCTGCCTTGCGTAACATCTCTCGCGGCCCCCACCTCCGCGGGGGCGACGGTTTCTACTCGGCCGCCTTGAACCGCGCCCAGATCGGCAGATGGTCCGACGCGCGTGCCGCGAGCGCGCTCTGGTGGACGCCCGCCTCGACGGCTTCGAGATCGGGCGTCGCGAAAATACGATCCAGCTTCGCGACGGGGCGGCGGCTGTGGAAGCTGTGGCCGGTGTCGACAAGCCGGTGGCGCTCGCCGAAATCGGCGAGGCAGCCGCCGCGCGGCCGCCATTCGTTGCAGTCGCCCATCAGGATCGTCGGCAGATCCTCGCCCTCGGCGACATGGTTCAGGATCGCGCGCGCCTGCTGGCGGCGGCGCAGCCCTGAAATGTCGAGATGCATGCCGACGACGCGGAGCCGCGTTTCGCCGATGCGCACCGTCGCCGCGACGGCGCCGCGCGGCTCGAGCGTCGGCAAATGGAGCGCGTGGCTTTCCTCGACCACGGCGCCCTTGCGCACGAGCAGCGCGTTGCCGTGCCAGCCGATCGCATAGGGACGGCCGCTGAGCAGGTCGACCGGGACATAATCGCTATGGTCCTCGAACATATGCGGCGGGATCGCGCTCGCGCGCGTGCCGAAACGGCGGTCGGCCTCCTGCAGCGCGACGATATCGGCGTCGAGCTCGCCGAGCACCGACAGCACCCGGCCCGGGTCGCGGCGCCGGTCGAGCCCGATGCCCTTGCGCATATTGTAACTGGCGACCTTGATCATGACGTGTTTTTCAAGCGCTCAGGCCGCGTTTCCGTTCCCGCCGGACTCGAATTCGGCGATCAGCGCCTGCGCCTCGTCCAAATCCTCGTCGAGCACCATGATGCGGACGGGGATGAGCAGACCGACGCTTTCGGCGATGTTCATGCCCGCATCGAAGCACACCGCATGGACGCCGGCGCTCTCGAGCCGGCCGCGCAGCAGCTCGGCCTCGGCGCCGTTGGGAAGGCGCACCAGCTCGACCAATGGCATCAGGCGTCGCCCGCGATGAAACGGTCGGTCGGGCGCGTCGGCAGGCCGTCGATGCTTCGGTCGCGTTCCTTGAATTTTTCGACCCACAGCGTGCGGTCGGCCTGGCGGTGATATTTTTGCAGCGTGTCGCGCTCGTGCTGCAATTCCATCATTGGCACCCCCCAGCCGCAGCTCGTCTGTACGCTGTCGATATCGATCACGAAGATCTGGCGTGTGCCGGGAAGCAGGGTGAAGTTTGCGGCGAGCGCGTCCCACTCGGCATCCTGCGGCAGCACGGGGCGGCCGCGGCCATAGATGCGCAGGATCAATGCCGTGCGATCGAAGGCGCAGAACATGATCGTGATGCGCCCGTCGGCGGCAAGATGCGCGTGCGTCTCGTTGCCCGATCCGCCAAGGTCGAGATAGGCGACCTGCGCGTCCGAAAGGACTTTGAAGCTGTCGGCATAGCCCTTGGGCGACAGGTTGATGCGCGCATCGGCGGCGGCCGTCGCGGTGAAAAAGACCGGCTGTTTTTCGATAAAGGCGATATGCTTGTCAGTCAGCGTATCGGTGAATTCCATGACTGTTCTCCGTATCGCGCCAGCCCTATCACCAATTCCTGCCCTCTTCTATCGCGGCTTCCTCGTCGGCGCGGGTGGCGCGGCCGAGGGCCTCGTTGCGATGCGGAAAGCGGCCGAAGCGGTCGACGATGTCGAAATGCTTTTGCGCATAATCCTGGAACATCGGGGCGTCGAACTGGGCGAACAGGCGCAGCGATTCGCGCTGGTCGTCCATATTCTCACTATGCTGGAAGGGCAGGCAGGCGAATTGGCGCCGCTCGTCGGGCCAGTTTTCGTGCCAGCCGCGCGCGACGGTGCCGCGCGCGATCGCGCGGGCGAGATCGTCGGTCGCGAAGGCATCGGCGTGACCGCGATAGATGTTGCGCGGCACCTGATCGAACAGGATCGTCGCGGCGAGCGCGGTGTCGGGATCGGTGAGGAAGGCTTCGGCGGGCTGCGATCGCAAAGCCTCGTGCCAGCCTTCCGCCAGATCGCGGACCGCTTCATCGAATTCGGCGCCGCCGCCGTACCAGTCGTCCATGCCATGCTCGTCAAACCAGAAGGCGAGGAGTTGCTGCGCCCAGTCGGCGGGGGGCGGGGCGTTTTCGTTTTCGGCCAAGGTCTTTGTTCCCATCAAGCGTCATCCCGGCGAAGGGTGTTCAGAGGCACGTGACTCTGAAACCGGATCTCGACGTAACGGTTTGACGCAACGCGGAGATCCCGGCCTTCGCCGGGACGACGACTTTAATGTGGATCGAAGGGCGCGCAACCGCGCCGGAGCTTATTCGCCCTTGACGCGCTTGTACGGCACAAACTGGCCGAGCGATACGAAGCCGGCGTACATATGGCTGGTGCGGTCGCGCAGTTCGACGGCGTCGATGCTGCACAGCTGGCTGCCGATCGTCTTGGTGACGAGGATATCGTCATCGTCGAGCGATTCGGCCCCGCCCTTCGGCCGGTTGACCCAATAGGTGCTGCCGACCTTGTAGACGATCGCGGTCTTTTCGATGATCTGAGAGCTGCGCGCGGTCGAGAGCGAGATGCAGTCCTGCGGCTCGCCCGCGACGCGCCCTTCGAGCAGCTTGGCAAGCTGATCTTCGGGCGCAAGCTTTTCGCGCGCGGTGGCGGCGGGTGCGGCCGCGATGGCTGCGGCGGCAAGAAGCGCCGGGATGAGGTGACGCATGGTTCGACTCCTGTCTTTCATACCCTACCCGGCGCCTTTTTGCGCCAACGTGCGTGAACAGGGGCTGACTCGCCGTTGTTTCAGCACGCCCCGTCGGGAAGCGGGATGCCCAGCGGACCTTTGCATTTCTTTTTCTTCGCGGGTTCGGCCGGGGTGCTGCCGCCCATATTCGATCCGCTCATCCCGCCGAAATCGGCACCGACCATCAGCATGGTATGCGAGCGGAAGCGCACCTTCGCGGTCCAGTCGATGTTCCACGCCGCATTGCCCGCGGGCTTGGGCGGATAGGAGAAATTGGCCTCGGGCCCGAAAGCGTTGAGGTTGCCGATCAGCATTTCGCCCGACGCTTTCTTGACCTCTGCGGGGATCTGACAGCTCGTCTGCGTTGGTGGCATCACGATCTTCTTGGTGATCAGATTCGCGACGACCGATGGCGGCAGCCAGTCCCAGAGACCGCCACCGAATTCCTTCGACGCGCTGCTCGTCCACCAGACGATATCGCCCATGTCATTCTTGCCGCCGCCATTGCCCATGCCGCCGATCGTCCACGCGACATAGCCCGTAGCGTTCGGCACGCTGTTCCAGCGGACCATCACCGACTGGTCGCCCTGGATCGCGGTCGAGGCGCTGAGCCCCTGCATATAATCCTGCCCCAGCGTGAAGTTGATGTCGGGGCCGATATTGCTCGCGACGCGGTGCGCGCCGAGCAGCGATGAGCCCGATCCGGGCTGCTTGCCGCCCTTGTTGTTCGGCCAGTCGACATAGGAACGGCTATTCGCCTTGCTCACTTCGCGGATCACCGGGACCGCGCTGGAGAAGAGACCCTGCGGCATCTGGCCCGCGGCGACCTTGGCGAAATCGATCACCACCGGCTGGCCTGGCCCCGCCTTCGCGCCGCAGCCCCAATAGAGCAATAGACGGCCTTTCGGGCGTTCGAACGGGGTGGTTCCGGGCTCGTCCTTGCCCTCGATCGTCGTCAGCGGGACCGACTTGCCCATCTTCGCCTGCGGCAGGAAGAAATGGTCGCCCTTCGGTGGCGGCGCGGTGGCGGCATCATTCGAGCCGAGGCGGAGGAGGAGCTGGTGCGCGACCTTGCTCGACGGATCGCCGCCGAACATCATCCCCATCGCGCCGCCGAGGCCGCCCCTGCCGCCGCCCGCCATCGCGGCGAAGCCCGACATCGTCGCGACGTCCATTTCGTAACGCTCTTTGGGGCCGGTGGTTTTTTGCGCAGAGCCGGGAACGGCGGCGAGGACCGCGGCGACGGCGGCCACGGAAACGAAACGCAGATTCGAACGCATATTACCCTCCCTGTTGCAGGGGATCCCCCCCACGGATGATGCGACCGATTCTTCTTCTGTTTGCGTAAGCTATATGCGCGGGAGGGCGGAACGCCAAGTGAGGGTGATCACAGGCTGTATGCGATGCAAATCTTCGTCACCCCGGACTTGATCCGGGGCCTGCCTTCCTTCGCGAAGAAAAGGCGGGTGCCGGGTCAAGCCCGGCATGACGGATATGGGATCAGGCCGTGCCGCCCACCGTCAGCCCGTTGACCAGCAGGGTCGGCTGGCCGACGCCCGCGGGGACGCTCTGGCCGGCCTTGCCGCAAATGCCGATGCCCTCGTCGATCGCCATGTCGTTGCCGATGCCGGTGACTTTGGTGAGCACGCTCGGGCCGTCGCCGATCAAGGTCGCACCCTTGATCGAGTCCCCGAGCTTGCCGTTCTCGATCTTGTACGCCTCGGTGCAGCTGAAGACGAACTTGCCCGACACGATGTCGACCTGTCCGCCGCCGAAGCTTTTAGCGAAAATGCCGTTCTTGACGCGCGACAGAAGCTCGGCGGGATCGTCGTTGCCGCCGCGCATGAAGGTGTTGGTCATCCGCGGCATCGGGGCGTGGGCGAAGCTTTCGCGGCGACCGTTGCCGGTGGGCTCGACCCCCATCAGGCGCGCGTTGAGGCGGTCCTGCATATAGCCTTTGAGGATACCGTCTTCGATCAGCACCGTCTCGCCGGTCGGCGTGCCTTCGTCGTCGATCGAAAGCGAGCCGCGGCGGCCGCCGCCGACCGGGCTGTCCATCGCGCCGTCGTCGACGACGGTGACGCCGGGCGCGGCGACGCGTTCGCCGATGCGGCCCGAGAAGGCGCTCGTGCCCTTGCGGTTGAAATCGCCTTCGAGCCCGTGGCCGACGGCTTCGTGGAGCAGCACGCCGGGCCAGCCGGGGCCGAGGAGGACGGTGAATTCGCCCGCGGGGGCGTCGACCGCGCGCAGATTGACGAGCGCCTGCGCCAGCGCCTCGTCGATCGCGCGGTTCCACTGCGCGGGTTCGAACAGATGGTCGTACATATAGCGACCGCCGAGGCCGAAATAACCGGTTTCGCGGCGGCCATTTTCCTCGACAACGATCGACACGTTGAGGCGGACGAGCGGGCGGATGTCGGTCGCGAGGAAGCCGTCGGCGCGGACGATCTCGACCACTGACCAGCTGCCCGCGAGCGCAACCGAGACCTGCACGATGCGGGGGTCACGTTCGCGCGCGGCGGCGTCGATTTCCTGGCAGAGCGCGACCTTCTTCGCGAAGGGGATGAGGTCGAGCGGGTTTGCTTCGTCATAGAGGTGGCGGTTGGTGCGAGGCGGCGGTGCGGCGTGCGCCTGATTCGAAGGGTCGAGCAAGGCGAGCGTCTCGGCGGCGCGGCGGATCGCGCCGGCGCTGATGTCGCTCGCGTGCGCAAAGCCCGTCATCTCGCCCGACACGGCGCGGAGGCCAAAGCCCGCGTCGGTCGAATAATCTGCGGTCTTGAGCCGCCCGTCGTCGAAGCCGAAGCTCTCGGTCGCGCGATATTGCAGGTACAGCTCGCCGTCGTCGGCCTTGGCGAGCGCTTCGCGCGCGAGCGCCTGCGCCAGATCGGGGTCGAGCGCGTCGGCGCGATAGAGGAAGCGGCGGGGATCGAGACTGGTCATGCCGCCGATATAGGCACGCGCATCCCCCGACGCCAGCTGTCAGAGATAATTGACGGTCAGCGTGAAGGTGCCGCTGTAATCGCCCTCGGGCTGGTTCGCGGGAACGGTGAGCGTGCCGCCGATATAATAGCTCTGGACCCCGCTGGGCAGCAATGTCCCGCCGAGCAGCGCGATGCCGCCGCCGCTGGTGCTCGCCGCGCGGACAAGGCTCGCGGTCATCGGGGCTGCGCCGCCGCCGGCGCGTGTCAGCGTGACCGAGGTGCTGCCCGATACGGTGATCAGCAATATGCCGCCGGTGCCCTGGAACACCGCGCGCTGCGCCGCCGATCCGACCGGGGTGACGCCGCCGCCGGTCGTGCGCGCGTTGGTGACGGGGCTGATCGTGACGGTGCCGCCGGTCGCGCCGCTGATCAGCGTGCCGAAATCGAGATCGTCGGTCTTGATCAGCGTGTTCGGGCGGACGACCGCCGCGTTGGCGGTGCCGGGCATGTCGGCGGCATAGGCTGGTCCGCATAGTGCCGCGCTCGCCATTGCCACAGCGAGGGTCAGGGCGCGAGTAGCCCCCCGACTATGTCTGGTCCCCTGAATCCCCACAGATTCTGCTCCTGTCTGGCACATCCTATGCCAGCGGGACCTTCATCACTGATGCATGGGGTTGGTGAATCGGCCGTTTACTTCCGGCCCGGGAATCACGCGTTGTCGGCAACGCCGACGTTCAGCCTTTGTCGGCGATCCCGCCGATGAGAATGAAGCGGCGGTCGCAATAGCCGCAGTCGGCGAAACCCTCGTCGGTGTCGATTTCGAGCCACACGCGCGGGTGGCCGAGCGCCGCATCGGCGAGGCCATCGCCGGTGCCGTCGCAGGCGATGCGGGTCTTGGGCGTGCGGATGGTTTCGGGTGCGGGCTGGGTCATCGACCGCGCCCATAGCAAGCAGGACGGGCGCCCGCAATCGGGTCTGCGTAATCGGTGTGGGCTTTGACGGCACCGGTGCAGGCACCCTTTCGGGTGCAAGTGGTCCCCCGGTGCCGTCTTCCCCCCACAGGAAGGCCTAAAGATAGTTTAAGGTGATCGTGAACGTACCGCTGTAATCGCCCGGAGCCTGGTTCGCGCCGACTTCGAGCGTGCCGCCGACGGGGAAATTATAGTTGCCGAGCGGCGAGGTGATGCGGAAGCGCGTCGGGGTCGTCGACAGGATCGCGGTCGGCGTGCTGCCGATCTCGAAATTGCGGACGCGCATCCGGACGCCCGGCCCGATGATCCAGATAGTGTTCGATCCGAGCGAGATATTGACCTGGCGGTTGAAGCTGCCGAGCCCCGCGAAGCGCGCGGGCTCGCCGCCATTGCCCGCGAGCGTGACGCCGCCGGTGCGGCTGCGCGATCCGTCGGGCTCGATTGTCACCGTCCCCGCGGTCGCCGACGGAATGATATCGCCGAAGTCGAGATCGTTGACCTTGAAGAAGGAAAGCGGGCGAAGCACGATGGCTTCGGCTTCGCCTTGCGCGCTGCCCTGCGCCAGCGCCGGCGAAGCGGCGGCGGGCGCGATCAGGAGCGCAAATATGGCTAGGCCGCGCTGCATTGGCAGCGGGCAAAAGATGTGACTGGTCCCCACATCCGCCGTCCTAGCGGCGAGTTTCCAATTTAGCGTTAACGCGGGGCTGACGAAAAATTAGCAGGCTTTCGCACGCCGAGGCGCGCCGCTATGGAGGCGGCCATGAGTGAAGCCGCCATCCGCATCGACGCCGTCTCCAAACTTTATGCCGGCGGCAAGCAGGCGCTCGACAATGTCAGTTTCGACGTGCCGCGCGGCCAGATCTTCGGGCTGCTCGGGCCGAACGGCGCGGGCAAGTCAACGCTGATCAACATCCTCGCGGGGCTTGTCAACAAGACGGCCGGGCATGCGAGCATCTGGGGCTTCGACATCGACGCCGATCCGCGCAACGCCAAATATTCGATCGGCATCGTGCCGCAGGAGATCGTCTTCGACCCCTTTTTCACGCCGTACGAGACGCTCGAGAATCAGGCGGGGTTGTACGGAGTGCCGAAGGCGAAGCGCATTTCGGACGAACTGCTCGCCGCGGTGCATCTTTCGGACAAGCGCGACGCCTATGCGCGCACGCTGTCAGGGGGGATGAAGCGGCGGTTGCTCGTGGCAAAAGCAATGGTCCATTCGCCGCCGATCATCGTGCTCGACGAGCCGACCGCGGGGGTCGATATCGAACTCCGCCAGCAGCTGTGGGACTATGTCCAGCGGCTCAACGATCGTGGTGTCACCGTGGTGCTGACGACGCATTATCTCGAAGAGGCCGAGGAGCTGTGCGACCGCATCGCGATCATCAACCATGGCAAGCTGATCGCGAACAAGCCGACGCGCGAGCTGGTCGACATGGCGCGCGAGAAGATCGTTGTCGTCACGCTCGACGCCGACGTCGCTGAACTGCCGGCGCACCCCGCGTTCGACAAGGTCGAGCGCGAGGGCGAGCGCGGGCTCGCGATCAGCTATAACAAGGACCGGATGAACGCGGGCGAGGTGCTCGCCGCGGTCAATGCGATGGGGCACGGCATCGTCGACGTCTCGACGCGCGAGGCCGATCTGGAAGATGTGTTCCTGAATCTGACGCGCAGCGCCGTCTGAGCGTCAGCGCCGCGTCAGGCGCGCGGCGACCCCGAAATGATCCGACGGATATTCGCCGTCCACCGGCGTGTCGCCGATGACTCGCGCGCCGGTGACGGCGAACGCCGCCACGTCGGCGAAGATATGGTCGATCACGCGAGGCGCGTGACCGCGCGCGGGATTGAGCGTCGTTTCCGCCGCGCCCTGCGGCAACGCCGAGACGAAGCGCGGCCTCCCCATCGCGCTGAGGCCGGGGTCGCCCTGCGGCGCGTTGAAGTCGCCCATCACGACAAGCGGGACGCTATCGCGGGGTAGCCAGGCGAGCAGGTCGGCAAGCTGCTCCGCGCGCACCGCTGCGGCGTCGGGTTGCCATGCGAGATGCGTCGCGACGATGTCGACCGGCCCGCTTGCGGTCTGGACGCGCACGCGGATCGCGGTGCGATAATCCGACAGCGGCGCAAGCTTGCGGCGCGCGACCTCGATTACCGGCAGGCGCGTCAGGATTGCATTGCCATAGCGTTTGGGCGAACCCTCGGGCTCGGGCGCGACGAAGTGGACTTGCGTATAGCCAAGGTCGCGGGCGATCGTGGCGGCCTGATTCGGCAGTCCTTTTTTCGCGTCCTCGAGCACTTCCTGCAACGCGATGACGTCCGCGTCCGCTTCGCGCAGCGCCGCCACGAGCAACGCGCGCCGCGCCGGCCAATGCCCCCCCGCGTCGTGCCAGATATTGAAGGTCGCGACGCCGAGGTCGCCGGCAGAACCTGCCCCGACGCGATGCGCGCAGGCCGCAAGCGACAGTGTCGCCATCGCGGCCAGCAGCGCGCGCCGGTTAAGTTCCGCTTTGAGCATGTCGACAAATTCCCTTGGTCGGCGTCTTCGATCCCCCTGTCATGCGGCGCCTTGCTGTGCAACAGAGGCGCCATGAGTGAATACGACGTCATTATCGTGGGCTCGGGTGCGGCGGGGCTGACCGCCGCCATCGCGCTCGCCGACCATTGCAAGGTGCTCGTGCTCGCGAAAGGCGAGCTCACGGGCGGGTCGACCGCATGGGCGCAGGGCGGGATCGCGGCGGTGCTCGACGCGGGCGACACGTTCGAGAATCATATCGAGGACACGATGATCGCGGGCGGCGGATTGAACCGGCGCGAGACGGTCGAGTTCGTCGTCGAGAATGCCCCGCACGCGATCGAGCGGCTCGTCGAGATGGGGGTGCCGTTCAACAAGGATGCCGAGGCGCTGCACCTGACGCGCGAGGGTGGGCATTCGCATCGCCGCATCGTCCATGTCGACGACGCGACCGGCTGGGCGGTGCAGGCGGCGCTATTGAAGACCGCCGAGGCGCATCCGAACATCACCCTGCTGCCGGGGCAGGCGTGCATCGATCTGATCACCGGACGGCACGAGGAACGCTATTCGGGGTCGGGGCGGGTGTGGGGCGTCTATGCGCTCGACGAAAAAACGGGGAAGGTCCGAGCGCATGTCGGCCGCGCGACGATCCTCGCGAGCGGCGGCGCGGGGCGCGTGTATCAGTTTTCGACCGCGCCGCGCGGCGCGACCGGCGACGGCATCGCGATGGCGTGGCGCGCGGGCGCGCGCGTCTCGAACATGGAAATGATGCAGTTCCACCCGACCTGCCTCTATAATCTCGACGTCAAGAATTTCCTGATCACCGAGGCGGTGCGCGGTGAGGGCGGAATCCTGAAGCATCCGGTCACGGGGCATCGCTATATGCCCGATTATGACGTGCGCGCCGAGCTGGCGCCGCGCGATGTCGTCGCGCGCGCGAACGACGACCAGATCAAGCGTTCGGGGCTCGATTATGTCCACCTCGACATCAGCCATCAGGACCCCGATTTCGTCGCGGGGCATTTCCCGAACATCTATGAAAAGCTGCTGACGCTCGGCATTGACATGACGAAGCAGCCGATCCCGGTCGTGCCCGCGCAGCATTATACGTGCGGCGGGGTGCTGATCGACCTCGACGGACGCACCGACCTGCCGGGGCTTTATGCCGCGGGCGAGTGCACCGAGAGCGGGCTGCACGGCGCCAATCGTCTCGCGTCGAACTCGCTGCTCGAATGTTTCGTGTTCGGCGAGGCGGCGGCGAAGCATATCATTGAAAGCTGGGACCAGCTCGACACGCCGCCCGCGATCCGGCCGTGGGACGCGAGCCGCGTCACCGACTCGGACGAAGAGGTGGTGATCAAGCAGAACTGGACCGAGATTCGCCGCTTCATGTGGAATTATGTCGGCATCGTGCGCACGACGAAGCGGCTGGAGCGCGCACGGCACCGCATCGACATGATGACGCACGAGGTCGAGGATTATTACGGCCATTTCCGCGTCACCACCGACCTGATCGAGCTTAGAAACCTGCTGCAATGCGCCGAGCTGATCGTGCGCAGCGCGCTTCACCGCAAGGAAAGCCGCGGGTTGCATTACACGCTCGATTACCCCGATCTGCTGCCGCAGGCGGTCGATACGGTGCTGGTGCCGTGATCGGTGGCTAAAGGGTCGCGGACGAAGCTTCCGCCGCCCTATCTGCGGCGGGTGTGGATGCGCGAGCCCACGCCGGATGCGGACCCGCCCGCGGTCGATCGAGATCAATATCCCTTCAATATCCCCCTATTCGCCGACCCGGCGTTCGAAATCCGGCTCGAGAAACCCGTCACGATATTGGTGGGCGAAAACGGATCGGGCAAATCGACCTTGCTCGAAGCGATCGCGGTGCTCGCCGGATTCAGCGAGGGCGGGGGCGGCTATGGCCATATGGCCGTCGAGCGGTCGGACATTTCGGGAAGCGATGGCGGCATATTGGCCGATGCCCTGCGCGCCGCGTGGCTCCCCAAGATCGGCAAAGGTTTCTTTTTCCGCGCCGAAACCTTCTTCACCCTCGCGCGCTACGTCGATCAGGCCGCCTATGACGTTGGCGCAGGACGGCCCGATTATCTGTCCTGGTCGCACGGCGAAGGATTCCTGGGTTTTTTCGAAGAGCGCGCCGATCAACAGGGCATCTATATTTTCGACGAACCCGAATCGGCGCTGTCGCCGTCGCGCCAGTTCGAATTCCTCAAATTGCTTCGCCGCATCCAGCGCGCGAACAACAGCCAGGTCATCATGGCGACGCATTCGCCGATCCTGATGGCGCTGCCCGACGCCGATCTGTGGCAGATCAGCCCGCTCGGTATCGAGCCGGTCCAGCTCGAAGATACGGCGCATTACCGGCTCTATCGCGAATTTATGCTCTATCCGCACGAGACGGTCGAGGCGATGATCGAATAGGCGGTCAGCCCCCGACGCCGAGCAGCCGCCCGACCAAAATCAGCACGATCGCGCCGATGACCGAGGCGAGGCAGCCCGCGCGGCTGAAGTCGCCGCGGCCGCGCGAGGTCGCGAGGCCCGCAAGAAGCGAGCCGCCGATGCCGAGCAGGATTGTGGCGATCCATCCCATCTCGACCGCGCCGGGATAGAAGAAGCGCGCGAGTGCGCCGATGACCAAGCCCGAAATGATCGCGCCGATGATGTTGATCATGCATTGAATCCTTCATTGAGGAAGCGTTCCGCGAGCGCGGCGTGCAAGGCGGCGCCGCGCGCCATTACGCTCTCGTCGAGCACCATATGGTTCGAGTGGAGTCCGCAGCATTGGCGCCAGTCGCTGCCCGCCTCGCTCGCGCCGAGCCAGAACATCGCGCCGGGGACTTTCTCGAGGACGTAGGAGAAATCCTCGGCGCCCATCACCGGATTGTCCATCGTCAGCCAGGCTTGCTCGCCAAAGGTCTCTTCGACCACCGACTGGCCGAAGCTCACCGCGCGGGCGTCGCATATGGTGACGGGGAAACCTTCCTCGATCGTCACCTCGGCGGTGCAGCCGTGCGCCTCGGCGATCGCGGGGGCGAGGCGCTTCAGCTCGCGCGCGACCATCGCGCGGCGTTCGGGCGAGAGCGTGCGGATCGTGCCGAGCATCTCGGCGCTTTCGGGGATGATATTATTCGTCGTGCCCGCCGCGATCTTGGCGATGGTGACAACCGCGGGATCGAACACCGAGATGCGGCGTGTCACCATCGTCTGGATCGCGGTGACGATCGAACAGGCAACGGGGATCGGGTCGATGCTGTCGTGCGGCATCGATGCATGGCCGCCCGCGCCCTTGACGATGATCGAAAGGACATCGGACGAGGCGAGCAGCGGACCCGCGCGCCCCGCAAAAATCCCGTGCGGCGCGTTGGGCATGATGTGGAGCGCGAAGGCGGCGTCGGGCAGCGGGTCGATGATCCCGTCATCGAGCATGAAGCGCGCGCCATGATGCCCCTCCTCGCCCGGCTGGAACATGAACATCACGGTGCCGGGCAGCCGGTCGCGCGCGGCGCAGAGCAGCTTCGCCGCGCCGACGAGCATCGCGACATGCGTGTCGTGCCCGCACGCATGCATTGCGCCGCTGATCTCGGACGTGAAATCGAGCCCCGTATCCTCGAGCAAAGGCAGCGCATCCATGTCGCCGCGCAGCAGCACGGTGCGCCCGTTCGCGGGGCCGCGGAGGATCGCGATCAGGCCCGTGGTCGACGGCCCCTCGCGAAATTCGAGCGGCAGCCCCGCGAGCGCATCCTTGATCTTCGCGAGCGTCTTCGGGTTCTGCAGCCCGAGTTCGGGCTCGCGATGGATCGCGCGGCGGAGGTCGACGAGATCGCCGAGCAAGGTTTCGGCCTCGGCGGGCCAGCTATGTGATAGGGTGTCCATGCGGCGACTGTGCCGCGAAGCCGGGCTCGTGTCGAGGGACCTCGGAGAGCCCGTTGCGCACGTCCATCGTGTCGGGCGTGCGAACATTCCACATCAGCCCTAGCCGCGCGCACAGGTGGATGAAGGCATAGCCCCAGTCGCTCTGCCCGGGGTGCAGCCCGATGCGCGCCGAGCCGGGGTAGGCGTGGTGATTATTGTGCCAGGCCTCACCCATCGTCGGGATCGCGGCCCAAGGGACGTCGAACGCCTGTACGCCGTGCGCGTCGACGGTCCAGTGCTGCGGCCCGCGATTGTGCGCGAGGTGGCCGACCAGCCAGTGTCCGTGGTTAGCCACGGCAACGCGCACCGCGACGCCCCAGATGACCCAGCCCCAGCCGCCGATCGCGAAAAAGAGCAGCGCGACGGGGAGTTGCTGCCAGCGCCACGTCGCCTCGAGCCAGCGATAAAAGGGGTCGCGGTCGAGTTCGGAAAAATCGAAACGCGGCGGGCGATCGAGGTCGAGGCGGCAATAGATTTGCCACCAGGCGTCGCGCAATATGTGCGTCTTGTGCGCGAGGAAGGGGTGGCAATCGGGTTGCCGCTGCGCCCAGTCGCGCGTGTCGTGCGCGCGAATGATGCCATGGGGCCCTGCCATGCCGACGAAGGCGCCGAACCAGACGAGCGTGCGGGTGAGCCAGCGGGGGGCCTTGAAACTGCCGTGGATCATCATCCGGTGATAGCCGACGCTGTGGCCGAGCAGCAGCGCCGCGCCGGTGGTGACGAAAAAGAGGAGGATGGCGGACGGCGTCGCGAAGAAGGGGCCGGCGATCAGGGCGACCAACGCCATGCCGCCGTTCCACAGGATGCTGGGCGCATCGCCGCGAACGCGCCCCACGCGCGGATCGGGGCCGGGCTCGTCGATCAGGAAATTGACAGCATGGGGGTCATCATCGCTTCGCATCGCCCGACTCCTCGCTCAAAAGAATATAAGTAATTACTTAAATAAATTATTGCTTGTCAAGGGCGCGTGCCATGCCCATTTTGGGGCATATGGAACGGGTTTTTCAGGCACTGGCGTCGACGCCGCGACGCAAGATTCTCGCCTATCTGGCGCATGCCGAATTGAGCGCGGGCGACATCGCGGCGCGTTTCGAAATGAGCAAACCGGCGGTGTCGCAGCATCTGTCGGTGCTGGAAAATGCGGGGCTGATCGTGAGCGAGAAGCGCGGCCAGTTCGTCTTCTATCGCCTCGTCCCCGAGGCGCTCACCAATGTGCTCAACGGCTATGTGCAGGAAGTCTGCCCGGTTTCGCGGCCGCTGAAGGCCGAATCGCGCGCGCTGGCCGAAAAGCGGCGCGAAGAGGGCTAGCGCTTCCCCCCGAACAACTGCCGCCCCGCGAGGTCGAGCATGATTTCTTCGCTGCCGCCGCCGATCGCGTTGACGCGGACTTCGCGGTAGATGCGTTCGACCTTGCTGCCGGTGATATAGGACGCGCCGCCGAGTACCTGCGCCGCCTCGCGCGCGACGCTTTCCAGCATCCGCGTCGCCTGCACCTTGAGCATTGCGAAGTCGGCGGGGCGGTCCTTGCCGTTTTTGACCTGCCAGGCGCAGAGGTCGACCCATGCCTGCGTCGCTTCGATCTGGCGTTCCATGTCGGCGAGCTTGATGCGGATCGACTGGTGGCCGACGAGCGGCTTGCCGAAGGTTTCGCGGTTCTGCGCCCATTCGGCCGCCTCGGCCATTGCGACGCGCGCGTAGGCGCAGCAGCCCATCGCCATGCCGAGCCGCTCGCTGTTGAAATTGCGCATGATGCCGATGAAGCCGGCGTTTTCCTCGCCGATCAGATTTTCAGCCGGGACGCGGACATCGCTGAAATGGATCGCGGCGGTGTCGCTGCAGCGCCAGCCCATCTTGTCGAGCCTTGTACGCTCGACCCCGGGGCTGTCCATGTCGATGAGGAGCAACGAGATGCCCGCGGCTCCCGGCCCGCCGGTCCGCACCGCGCAGGTCAGCCAGTCGGCGCGCATGCCGCTGGTGATGAACATCTTGCCGCCGTTGACGATATAATCGTCGCCGTCCCGAACCGCGGTGGTCTTGAGGTTCGCAACGTCGCTGCCGCCGCCCGCCTCGGTGATGCCGAGTGCAATGATCTTGTCGCCCGCGAGGACGGGCGGCGCGATGCGTTGCTTCAGCTCATCGGAGCCGCGCGCAATGATCGGGGGCAGGCCGATGCCGTGCGTCATCAGCGAGGCGCCCACGCCCCCCGCGCCGACCGCGGCGAGTTCCTCGGTCAGCACGAGGCTGTGGAAATTGTCGAAGCCGGTGCTGTGCCCGCCATATTGTTCGGGAAAGCGGAGGCCAAGGATGCCCGCGTCCGCAGCTTTCTTGTGGAGTTCGCGCGGCAACTCGCCCTCGGCCTCCCAACGGTCGATGTTGGGCGCGATCTCGCGCGCGACGAACCGGCGGACGCTCTGCGCGAGCGCTTCGTGGGTTTCGTCATAATAGGGCGATCTTGCGCGCCAGTCGTCAAAGGCTGTCATGGTGCGATGCTGCGCGGCGTTGACGTTCCCGTCAAGTCGGGCTTGCGCTGCGGCAACAAGGACTTAAGGTCGCGCGCCATGACAAAGCCCTTCCTGCTCGCCGGCCTCGCCGCATTCGCCCTCATCTCCACCCCCGCCATGGCGCAAAAGTCGCCCGAGGCGACCGCCGAAGCCGCGCTCAAAAAGGCGCCGGTGTTCGACGGGCACAATGACGTGCCATGGGCGCTGCGGCTGCGCGAGGGCAATGTCATCAACGGCTTCGATTTCCAGGACACGACCGACACCGCGAAGCCCGATGCGACGCCGCCCGAGATCGCGATGCACACCGACCTGATGCGGCTGCGCAAGGGGCATGTCGGCGCGCAATTCTGGTCGGTCTATGTGCCGAGCAACCCGAACGAGCAGCTGGCGGTGCAGCAGACGATCGAACAGATCGACGTGATGAAGCGCTTGGTTGCGCGCTACCCGAGCGACCTCGCGCTCGCCTCGACCTCGGCCGAGCTCGAAAAGGCGATGAAGGCGGGCAAGATCGCCGGGATGCTCGGCATGGAGGGCGGCCATTCGATCGGCTCGTCGCTCGCGGTGCTGCGCCAGATGTACGATCTGGGCGCGCGCTATATGACGCTCACCCATTCGAAGAATCTCAGCTGGGCCGACGCCGCTACCGACGCGCCCGCGCACGATGGCCTCACCGATTTCGGCCGCCAGGTGGTGCGCGAGATGAACCGCATCGGGATGATCGTCGATCTGAGCCACGTCAGCGAAGCGACGATGAAGGATGCGCTCGAGGTATCGAAGGCGCCGGTGATGTTCAGCCACTCGGGCGTCCGCGCGATCAATCCGCATCCGCGCAACGTTCCCGACAGCGTGCTGCCTGCGGTGAAGGCCAATGGCGGGATCGTGATGATCGTGCTGCTGCCGGGCTTCCTCGATGCCGATGTCCGCGCGCAGGGTCTCGCGCGCACCGCCGAGCAGGCGCGGCTGAAGGCGATGTATCCGGGTGATCCGGCGGCGGAGAAGGCGGCGCTCAAGGCATGGGATGCGGCCAATCCGATGCCGACGACCAGTATCGCCAAGGTTGCCGAGCATATCGATCATCTCAAAAAGACGATCGGGGTCGATCATATCGGGCTCGGCGGCGATTATGACGGGATGGATTCTGCGCCGGTCGGGATGGAGGATGTGTCGGGATACCCCGCGCTGTTCACCGAACTCGCGAAGCGCGGATACAGTCAGGCCGATCTCGAGAAGATCGCGAGCGGCAACATGCTGCGTGTGCTGAAGGCGGTCGAGGCCTATGCGGCGAGCCAGAAGGGCCAGCCGCCGATCGAGACGCCGGTCGCGAAATAAGAGCTAGGGGCGGCGGCGAAACGGCCAGTCGGTCGCGCCGCCCGCCCATAGCGCCCACCAGATGATGAGCGGCTGTGCGGCAAGGCGCGGGCCGTGATACCACCAGCTCAAAGTCTCGCCGCCGATCGCGATATTGGCGAGCGCGTGGTGAAAGTTCGCGGGCCAGACGCAGAGCGCATAGAGCGCGAGGCCCCAGCCGGCCGCCTTGCGCGTGGCGGGGATCATTAGCCCGATGGCGCCCGCGATCTCGGCGATGCCGGTCGCGGCGACGACCAGCCCGGGCTGCGGCACCCACGGCGGCGTGATCGCGAGGAAGGGCGCGGGGGCCGCAAGGTGGCGATAGCCCGCATAGCCATAAGCCAGCGCGAGCAGCCAGCGCAGTGCCGTGCGGACCGGGGCGTTCAACGCCCGAGCGCGGTGAGCATCGCCTCGATGCTGGTGAATTTTTCGCGCGGGCGGCCGTCGAGCGCGGCCGCGACCTCGGCCTCCTCGATTCGGCGCCAGTCGCGGAAGGTGACGGGGGTGACGTTGCGACTGGCGAGCAGCGCATCGAGACCGGGGCGTCCCGCCTTGCCCGCACCGCGGCCGATATCCTCGAGCACCATTTCACCGATGCGCGCGCCGTCGGGCTTGTTGGTGCCGATCGTTCCCGACGGGCCGCGCCGCGCCCAGCCGACCGCGTAGAGACCGGGCAGGATGCGCCCTTCGTCGCTCGCGAAGCGGCCGCGGCCGTGCTCATAAGGGACGCCGGGGATCGGCGGGGTCTGGTAGCCGATGCAGCTGATCACCAGCCCGGCATCGAGCGCATAGGTCTCGCCCGTGCCGTGACTGGTGAGGTCGGCGTCGAGCGTCGTGCGCTCGACGATCACGCGCTGCACCCGGCCGTCGCCTTCGATCGCGACGGGCATGGCGAAGAAGTCGAAATCGATCGTCACCGGCTTGGCGACCGGGTTGGCGGTGAAGCTGCGCAGGTGGGTGACCGACTTGCGCATGCCGGGTTCGAGCATGGCGTCGTCGCCCTCGGGCGGCAGGTCGGCGGGGTCGACGCGCGGGCTGGCGCGTTCGAGATGGCCGAGTTCGCCGAGCTCCTTCGGCGTCATCGCGATCTGGTGCGGGCCGCGGCGGCCGAGGATCTGGATATGGCGCACCGCGCTTTGCGCCAGTGCATCGCGGGCGTGCGCGACGATGTCGCTACCCGCGAATTCGCCCGGCGTCTTGGCGAGGATGCGCGCGACGTCGAGCGCGACATTGCCGTTGCCGATCACCACGACCCCCGGGGCGTCGAGCGGCGGGTTCAGATCGGCGAAATCGGGGTGGCCGTTGTACCAGCCGACAAAGGCGGCGCTGCCGATCACGCCGGGCAGGTCGGCGCCGGGGATGTCGAGCGGACGGTCGTTGGGTGCGCCGGTTGCGAGGATGACGGCGTCGTAAAGGCCGACAAGTTCGTCGATCGTCACGTCGGTGCCGACCGACACATGGCCGACGAAACGGACATTGTCGGTGAGCGCGGTGCCCTCATAGCGGCGGGACACCGCCTTGATCGACTGGTGGTCGGGCGCGACCCCGGTGCGGATCAGGCCATAGGGGACGGGCAGCCGGTCGATGACGTCGACCGCGATATCGTCCGCTTTCTGTAATGTTTCGGCTGTATAATAACCCGCAGGGCCCGACCCGACGATCGCGACATGACGCATCAACCCACTCCTTCGGGTGTCCGCGCGGGCGCGCGGCCCCTATCTTGTTATGCGGGCGATGCTAGCGGCGAAATGCGTCAGGGCAAGCGGACTTGTTCGAGTGGGCGAACCGGCCTTGACAGCGGGCCCGTGCAGTCATATTTGGCCCGCCTCTGCTGCCCTGTCGTCTAATGGTAAGACTGCGGTTTCTGATACCGCCTATCGAGGTTCGAATCCTCGCGGGGCATCCAAACCTCCTCCTGAGAAATCAAGCTAATTCAAAAAGTTAGGCCTGATTTCCTCAGAGGAGACCAGGCCTTACCCAACAACTTACCCAACAAATTGCGAAATGCCTATTCGCGGGTCTTCGCGATGAGTTCCTTGATCTTTTCGTCGTCCGTGGACGCTTCGATCTGACGGAGCACCGCTTCCAACTCCTCGACGCGGCTCGGCGGCACGTCCGCAGCGACCGGCTGGACGCCCATAGCGAGCCAAGTTTCATCGACTTGCAGAATCTTCGCCAGCGCCGTCATCTTCGCGCGCCGCGGCATCGACATGCCACCGAGCCAACGCCGCACGGTTTCAATCGTGACGTTGATCCGCTGGTGCGCCAGTTCGCGCGTCACCCAAGTCAGGCGGCCGTAGTCGGCCGGACAACGGGGATGGTTGTCCAACGCCTGCTCAAGGCGCTTTGCAAAAGCGCGCTCTCGCGAACCTGGTTGAATGCCGCCCATTGTGCCTCCGATATGTGTCTCTACCGGATTACTAGCCCGCCCCGGCGGTTCTGTGGCTAAACTCATGTTCTTTCCCAAACAAGCCCTTGTGAAGGGGCGCTATATATCAACTTTTAATTGAGATAGCAAGATGGGATTTTATACCAACAAGGGCTAAGTGTTTAATTCTGTTAACACTTTCCGGGTCGTATCATTTCAGAACAATCGGCAGAGAGATGATTAACGCCCGATTTCCGCTTTCACCGCGTCGATAATTCTCTGCTGGTTGGCGTCTTTGACCCCGAGCGCTCCGTAAGCGCGCTCGTCTACGGTCCCGCGGGCCATGATCGGATAAATCCCGACGATACTTTCCTGACCGGGCCGCGGAAGGCGCATATTCGCCTGCAACCAGAGTTCGAGGCTCCACGTCAGGCCGAACCATGCGGCCAGGTGCCCGCCGAATTGCATGTTCGTGCCGTGCCCGCAGGAGGCGGGGTGGGCCAGCAGCTTATTGATTTCTCCGCGGTTCCATCGTGCGATTGCGTCGTCGTGTTCGTTCAAGACGACGGCGTCGGGATGCCGCCGCCGAATCTGGTCTAGGTCGAACCGAAAGCTGTAGAAGATGAGGAAGTTTTCGCCGGCAGCGCGCTCAATGAGTTCGTCGAGCGCGTCTAGCTTTTCCTCGTGGACCGGGATCACCTGCCCGGCCTCGTTGTACATCGAGCCGTTGGCGAACTGCATAAGCTTGTTGGTCAGGACGCCGCTGTTGACGGCCTCGATGTCGTAGACCTCAGAAACGAGAGTCCGCCGGAAACGATGATATTCTGCCATCGTGTCGGCGGGCAGGTCCACCCAAACCGGGGAAATGACGGGGGGCGGGACGATGTCTAGCTTCGGCAGCGACACCATGAGGTCGCTGACCTTCCCCATAATCTCGGCTTCGGAATGATCGTAGGGGGAGATTTCGTGGGTGTACTGGTTCTTCTTGAACCACCTGCCCTCGAACGCCTCGCGATCGTGCCCGAGCCGTTCGCCTTGGTCGAGCAGGAAGAATTGGCCCCACAGGTCGATGAGTTCGCCGGGTGTGCCGGTGAGTTCGATGAGGCGACGGATTTTCGGCCGTGCCTGCGCGAGGACACCGAAGCGAGTCATGCGACCGCCCTTGCGGGTCTTCATTACACCGCTCTTTTTGTCGCGGACTCGAGTCTTCGAGGTCCGCTTCTTCCCGGCTTTGAACATGCTGGATTCGTCAATAATCACCATATCGAAGCGCCAGCCGGTGAGCCCACCGACCTCTTGCCAAAGCCAGGTCAGGTTCTCTCGGTTGATGCAGGTGATTTCCGCATCGAGCGCCAGCGCCGCGCGGCGCTGCTCAGGAGTGCCGACGCAAATGGCCTTCGAGAGGCAGGCCGTGTGCTCCCACGTCTCGATTTCATCCTTCCAGGTGTCTTTTGCGACAAGCTTCGGGCCGACGACGAGGATCCGGGAAACGCGCTGATTGTCGAGTAGCCAGCGCGCGCCGTCGAGCGCGGCGCCGGTCTTGCCGGACGCCATGTGACTGACGATCATCTTGAACCGCTCGCGCTTCACCACATCCGAAATGAAGACCTGTTGTTCGCGCAGCATGGAGCGCGGCCGGCGCTCAGTCCCGTACATAGGGCTTGCCCTCTAGCAGCATACAGGCGGTGTCGCGGTCATCGACGACGTGGACCGTCCAGCCCGCCTCGGCGAACCGTTTCCGTTCCCGCCCCTGATTCCCGGAGAGGCGGCCGGTAATGGCTCGCTTGAACTCGATGATGACGAGACGACCGGCTTTGAAAAACCAACGATCGGGACAGCCGCGGCGGCCGGGATAGACCATCTTGCGCACGAGCCAGCCGCGCAGGACGGCCCACGCGACGACATCGTCCTCAATCTCGGCTTCGAGTTCGGCCACGCTCAGAGCGACGCCGCCTCGGCGCGCAGCATCGGCCCCGGATCGTTATCGTTGGCAGCAATGGCGCCGACCTGACGCAGGATGTCCCACGCCTCCTCAATGTATCGGTCATAGTCGATGTTGTCGGGGAACTCGGACGGCAGGTTCATAATCGGCCGGGACCCATCGGTGCGGCTGACCTTCTTGAAATTGCCGGTCGTCTCGTGCGGTGTTTTATAGAAGATGGGCTCGCCGCCTCGGCACCACGCATAGCGCACCACCTTGCCGATCGGCTCCTCGCGCCATTTCCCGCCGCCCGCGACGTTCACGACCGTCACGAAGCCTCGAATGTCGCGGCTTTCGCGAATGGTCTCACCGGGATCGACCCCGTCGGTAATCCAGCGCAGCGCCGCATCCGAACAGATGGTCATGTTCGGGTTTTTCATCATCTGGCCGCGCAGGTCGCCCTCGGCCCAAGGGTTCGAGAGGGTGCCTTTGCGCTTCACCGAGCCGTCGGATTTGATCGCGTAATAGGTGTTGACCGAGAGATTGTAGATCGCCTGATACTCGGCATATTCGAGCACGAAGCTGGTCTCGCGCTCCCACTGCTCGCAAATGGCGTCGAGCGTCGACTTGAGGTGCTTCGGGCACCGGAAGAGCAGGCCGTCGGTGTTGCCCGACACGACGCCGATACCGGCGAGTTCGGCACGCTCCGCGAGCATGAGGAGCGAAAGCTGCCCGGTAAGCGTGACGGCGATGAGGAGGTGCGGAGCGTGCAGCACGCTCCATTTCGAGCCCAACTTGCCGTAGCAGCCGTTGAGCGCGATCTTGAGCCCCTTATC
This sequence comes from Sphingopyxis sp. BE235, assembly GCF_031457175.1. NCBI lineage: Bacteria > Pseudomonadati > Pseudomonadota > Alphaproteobacteria > Sphingomonadales > Sphingopyxidaceae > Sphingopyxis > Sphingopyxis sp. BE235. The sequence continues at coordinate 15,787 of NZ_JAVDWC010000004.1, read as the reverse complement.
GACCACGGTGCAGGCAAGCAGTTCTGCCTTGAGCGCGGCGATGCGGTCGCCGAACGCCGCGGGCAATTCGACCTTCTCAATGACCTTGGCTCTGGCCTTCGCGCCCAAGCGCTCGTCGTAAATCTGACGATATGCTTCGAGGAACGCCGGGCCGAGCGCCTTCGGGTACAAGCCTAGCTTGAGGATGATCGACGGGTACTGGCTCGCCACGTCGGCGTCGATAAGGAGATGATTCGCGTCGGCGTGGACCGCCCGGTTCGCCTCGGTCGAATGGAGGCCGCCGATTCCCATCTTGTAGGTCGTGTCGCCGAGTTTGACGTATCGACCGTTGAGCGACTTCGGAAGGTCAACACGGCCGTCGCTTTTCACCCGGAATGTGGTCGCGCGAACCTCGTCCAGGAGGGCGTTCATCTCCGGCGTTTCGAACCGGATGAAGTCGGGGACCTCATATTGGAACTGCGTGCCTGGCGCCACAGGATCGCGCTTAGGACGAAGGCCTGTGATCTGTTCGACGCGCTTTTTGATGATCGCCTCACCAATCTGCGCGTCGCTTTTCGAACGGATGTCGTCGAGACCGTAGCGGTTCGCTACGTCGATCCGCATTTGCAACGGCTCTTCGAGCGCCTTGAACAACTGGTTCCCGGTCGCATCGAGGTCGTTGCCGCAATAGTCGCGGACGTTGTCGGCTTCCTCGCGGGTAAGCCATTTTTCGTGCGGGTAGGGAAGGTCCTGCATGCGAGGGCCGTGCAGGCGCCCGTTGAGGACCTTGAGCCCCTGCATCACCGCGGGGTTCGGTTCGATGAGGTCGATATGGTCGAGCCAGTCGGGGATATAGACCCCGAGTTCGCGGCCTGCGTCCCACCACTTCAAATTCTGGTTGATGATACGGTTCGAGGACGCCTTGAGGTCGGCCAGTGGGGTCCCCGCGAGCGCGAGGAAAATCAGCGGAACGTCGTATGTCTTGCCGTTGAAGGTGACGATCTGGCACGAGCGGAGGATTGTCTGGATGCGATCGGGGTCCCAATTCCCCTCGACGGGACCGCCCGGATGCTCCTGAAATCGCTCGAACGTGAGAATCTGTCCCGTCGCGATGTCCATGAACGCGACGAGGAAATAGTTCTCATAAACTTCGATGTCGTTCGCGAGGGTGCGTTTCATGGCAAACGCCGGGGGAGCGCCTTGGCACGCTCCCCCGGCTTCCCTGCTTAGAGCAAGTCGTCCGTTGCGCCGGACGACTTGCTCCCGGCGGCTGCGCCACCAGCAGGTGCGTCAAACCCGTCCTCCATGAGGCCGGGGACTTCGTCGAGCAGGCCGTCGGCATCGACCGGCTTGGCGCCGAACGCTTCGCCATGGCCCGCGAACTGCACCGCTTCGATGGAGCAGTTGATACGGTTCGGGTTCTGGTGCCGCGTACCGTCATAGGCATAGATGCGGAGGATCGCGTTGACCCGCGCGCCAGCGTACAGCTTCCCGTCGGATTCCTTGAGGCGGACGAACTTTCCGTCGGGTCCTTTCACGCCGTCGATAAGCTGGATCGGGTTGGTTTCGGCCATTGCGGCTTCGCGGGTCTCGCCCTTGCAGCGGCGGTTTGCTGAGATGAACAGCTTGCCGTCGTAGCCATCCCACCGGGCCTTCTTTTCGCCCGTGTCCGGGTCTTCGACCATGCCGCTGCGCAGCGGCCGGCGCTCGACCGGAATCGTCGGGGGATTGCTCGGCCACTTGTCGGCGATGGCGCGGCGAATGCCTTCCTTGATCTGCTCGACCTGCGGATGGTCCGGCCCGATGATAAAGTTCGCTTCGCGGACGTAGGATTTACGCCCTTCGTTCTCATACTCCTTCGGGGTGAAGAGGTCGGGGAACGAGAGGAACACCGGATGTTCGGCGGTGCTCTTGAGAATAATTTCGATGTCAGCAGCCACAATTCTTCCTTTCAAATTCACATCATCACAAAGTCACAGCGTCAGAGGCTCTCAAGCTTGTCATCGACAGTTGCTTTTGCCGGTCGGTCGTCGGCTTCATCGACTAGCACCGGCTTCGCCTCGCCTTCGATGAAGAGGCCCGAATCACTCAGGGCCTTCTTCTCTGCGGCTGGGAGCATTTTGAGTGCCTGAGCCGGAGAACTCAACTTAATAGTGAACTTTTTCTCACCAAGCAGCGGGTCGAGATATTCGGCGGCCTTGTCCTCATTGACCCACTTCTTACGACCTCGCCGACCATCGACGGCTTTGAGGCCCGGCGTCGGTTCACCGTTGATCGCGGCTTGGATCGTCTGCGCGTGCAGGTTCTCAAGCCACTTCTCGATTGCGCCCTTGTGCCGAACGACCCAAGTGCGGCGCTCGGCGGAAAGCGTGTCGTACCGCGGCGGCTGGAACTCGGCACCGATGAGGTTCGCACCGTCGATCGCGTCGAACGAGGAGCCCATGAGGTCGAGCACGAAATCGTCATAGGTCTTGCAACCCGAGACCGCACCCGGCTCGCTCGGCGGCTGTTTGCGGCGGGCGCACCAATAGCAGCCCTTCTCGGACGCCGTGCGCGGCGCGGCCGGATCCAGCGTGCGGAGCGCGGCAGCGCGAACTTCATTCTCGAACTCAAGGAGGTCGTCGAGCGTGCAGCGCCAGTGCCCGCCACCGCCAGCGCATCGCGGTTGGTCGATGATGATTAGGAAATCGGTCGCCTCGGTCTCGTACATGGCGACGTTGCGCCAGAAGCCGAGGGCGTAAATCATCAACTGCTTGTTTCGAACCGGTGAGACCGGAACACCGCGGCCCCACTTGAGGTCGGAGATGACGATGAGGTCCTTACCGACCACGCCGCGGTCGAGCGTGCCGAACTGGCCATCGGTGTCGTACACCTCGCTCAAATCGACCCGGTGTTCGCCATAGAACTTGCCTTCGAACGCGCGAATCTCGTCGAGGCCGGGTTGGAGGTCGTGGGCATCCTCTTCGGTCCACTCGAAGGTCCAGGATTGCAGGACCTTGCCATCGTGGTCCTTCTCGGTGACGGTCAGCTTCGAGCCGATGAAATCATAAGCATCGAGCCCGAGGGCGAGGCAATCGTCCGAGATGGAATGCGCGCCCGTTCCCTCGGCCGCGAACTCGCTGCCGGGATCATACAGGCCTTCGACCGCAGCCGGATAGCCGGCGCACGTCATCCAGGCTTCGGCGCCGGAGGGACCTAATCGGGCGTGTGCGCTCAAGCTGCGTCCTCGATGAGAGTCCAATCGCCGCCCATGCGATCGTTGAACCTTTCAAATCGGCGCCGACCGCGAATGAGGCGGTCGTCGAGAAGAATGCTGACGGTCCTATTTTCCCGGTCGGAGCGACATTCCGGCGTGTCGATGATCCCTCTTTCGGTGGTGTAGGCGCACCGCGACACCCCAAAATCGAAGGACTCAATCAGCGCATCGGGGGTGGAGAACATGTTGATGCCGACAAGATCGACCTGATAGCCGGCCAGTGTGGCGCGGGTGACGATGTCGATGAAGCCCAAAGCCTCATATTCCTCGCGACGATCGCTATCCAACGAGGCGAAATTCGTCGGAATGTCGAGGTCAGCGGAATACGCAAAAACGTCGATGTCCTTCGGCTCGACGCCGAGCAGGTAATCGCGAACCGCTCCGCCTCCGATAACTGCACCGGGGAAGAATGCGAGAATCTGGTCCCACAATTCGGGACCGTTCACGCCGACAATCTCGGGGATCGTCCGCTCAGGCGGAGTGCAGGAGAGTGCTGTGAAGTCGAGCATTCGGGGGCCTCCTTGGCAGGTGCTCAGAAGGACAGCGGGAGCAGGGAGAGGGGAGGACCCCCGCTGGCCATCTGAGCACCTGCCCGACGCAGGAGAGGGGAGGTGCGTCGGGCAGGTGGCGCCGCCGGGCTGCAAGGCCCCGGCGGCGGAACAATCAGAGCAGGTCGTCGTCCGCTTCGGCGGCAGGTGCCGCAGCAGCGGCCGGAGCGTCCTGCGTCGGCGAGCCGTCGAAGTCGTAGGCGGCGTCGAAATCGACCGTCAGGCCAGCGCGCTTGCGGCGGAGATAGAAGACCGCCTGACGTGCCTTGGCCGGTTCGAGTTCGCTGACACGGGCGCCGAGTTTGCCGACGATCTGCTCGACGAAGCCACGGCGCGTCGCGCGCTCGCCTTCTTCGTCGGTCTCACCGAACCACGCGCCGAACGCTGCCGCTGCCTGTTCGGCCGTGACTGCGGCCGGGACCGGCTGAGCGTTCTTGTCAGAAGGGGACGCAGTATTCGTCGCATTTTGGCCATTTGCGGAGTTGTTCGATCCAACTTCCTGCGTACCAGCCTGGTCCGACGACGCTCCCGTGCCCGCGTTCGCACCGGAGTTTCCCTCATCGGCGGGCTTGGCTTTCGCAATCGCATCTTCGATGGCCTTCACGGCGCTCGAACGGTTCTTCCCTGCCTTTTCCTCGGCGAGCATGGCGCTGAGGGTCGCGGCGTCGGCGCTTGCTGCCTTGGTTTTGATGTCGGCGACGCTCAGGCCGTCATCGCCACCTGCTCCACCCGAGGCGGTCGCCCCGGCGCCAGCAGATGCGAGCAGCTTGGCCCGGTCGGCGTTGCTGACTTCGAGCAGGTCGGCCACGCGGTTGAGAGCGGTCGTATTTTCGAGGAGTGCTTGTTCAAGGCTCATTGGATCGTCGTCCCTTCGTGTATGTCGAATCGCAAATGTCGAATCCCATCTGACTTGCTCCTAATGCCTCCGTCTCATTTTCAATGTCAACTTAAAGTTGAACTCTTTTTCTACATCGTCATAAGGTCGGAGCGAATCAGGAGAAGATTGAGATGAGCACCACTGCCCCCAAGTCCGATGCAATCGCAGGGGACCTATATAAGTTGCTCGCGGACAAGCTGCCGGTGTGCTGCAACGGGAACGGGGTTCTGCAAATCGCCACGCTCGCGGACCGGCTGCAAATGAGCCACGAAGGCGTCTATCGCTGGCTCCGCTCCGACGAAATCTCGAAGCGCGGCCGGAAGCGCCTCGTCGAAATCGGCAATGCCGAAGACAATCTCCACCTGCTCGACAATCTCTGCCTGCTCGACATCGCTCCCCTGACCGAAAACGACCTCCGGCCCTTCTCGTAAGCGCGCGACGCCGCACGCTTGTCATCGGGAAAGGAACGCATGTCGATTATCGCAAAAATCCGACCGTATGTAGCCGCAGGGTTCTCGGTCCACTGGCTCAAGGCCCAATCGAAGGCGCCCGTCGAGTCCGCGTGGTCCACCCTGCCGCGCAAGACGCTCGACCAGTTGGAGGCCAGCTATTCGGCTGACCTCAACGTTGGCGTCCGGCTCGGCGAATATTCGAAGGTTGGCGGCGGCTATCTCCACGCCATCGACCTCGATATTCGAAAAGACGACCTTGTCGATGAAGCGCACTCGCGCCTCGCCGCGCTATTCCCGACCTATACGACCCTGCCGCACGTCATCTCGGGCTCAGGCGGTGAAAGCCGCCACTTCTATTTCGTGTCTGACAAGCCGTTCGCGAGCCGCAAGCTGGGGCGATCCGAGGGCTTCTCCATGGTGTTTGATCCCGCGAAAGGGCGGCCGGTCAAAAAGCACGATTGGGAAATTGACCTGTTCGGGACCGGAAAACAGGTGGCAATGCCGCCATCGGTTCACCCCGAAACGGGCGCCGAATATGCGTGGGGCCGCGATTTCGATTGGTCCATGCTCGACCTTGGCATCGCGCCGACGATCCCGGCAAACCATATCGAGGGCATCGCAGTCGTGTCGGAAGGTGGCGCCGATGCCGACGCGCGGCCTCCGATCGGGCTGACGCTCGGCCAGGCGCGTGACCATGTGATGGCATTGCCGACGGAGCAGTGGTGCATCGACCGCGACGGCTGGACAAATGTCGGCATGGCGCTTCATCACGAGTTCGCCGGGCGCGGACTCGCGGGCGAGGCGTTCGGATTGTGGTGCGAGTTCTCGGGCCAGTCCGATAAGTTCGACATCAACGACGCGCGCCGGGTGTGGGTCAGCTTCAAGGACACGAAGAGCCGCAACATCCGCATGGCGACGATCATGCAGGCCGCCCGGCTGGCACGGTTCGAGCGCATGTTCGAGGGGACGATCGAAGCCCAAGGCGACGGGTTCGATGAGACGCCGGGGGACGATGCGCAAACACCCTCAGCACCGCCCGAAAGTGGCGCAAAAGCTGACGGTGCAGCCGAGTTCCAAGCCTCCTCGGCACCGGGTATCGACGACCTCCTTGGCGCGCCCGCCGCAGCGAACGACGATGACGACCTCATCGAGCGCGTGAAGCCGGGCACACCGATCAATCCGGGGCTCGACAATCCGCTCGGCGACCTCGACGACCTCATGGAAAAGGGCAAGCCCGCGGGCTCAGCCGCCGAGTGGATGTCGAAGCTAGATTTCAACGACGACGGCGGGATCCGCCCGACGCTGCCGAACATCCGGCTCATCGTCGCGCACGACATCCGTATCCGCGGCGTCCTTGCCTATAACGAGTTCTCCGAGGGCCTCGTGCGCATGGGCACGCCGGGCAAGCTGGTGAAGAAGCGCGACGGCGCGCAGGGCACCAAGCAACTGTTCGGCTCGATTTGGGAGCGGCGCGACAATGTGAACGGCGACCTTTGGAAGGACGTTCACGATCACGCTGTCCGCGACCTCATCGAAACGCCCGGCCGCATGGGTGGCTATGGGGTGAAGGTGTCGGATCGCGACCTCACCGCAGCGATTTCGATGGCCGCCAGCGACAACCTGTTCCACCCCGTCCGCAATTACCTCGACCGGCTGGAATGGGACGGCAAAAGCCGCCTCGACACGCTGTTCGTCCGCTATTTCGGCGCGCCCGACAACCCGTATACCCGCGGTGTTGCGCGCATGATGATGATTGCGGGCGTGACGCGCATCTACGAGCCGGGCCACAAATTCGACTATGCGGTCATCCTCGAAGGTATGCAGGGCAAGCGGAAGACCACTTTCATCGAGACGCTGGCCTGCCACTGGTTCGGCGAACTGGCGTCCGAGTTCGACAACACGAACAAGATGATCGAGTCGATGCAGAACGCATGGATCATCGAAATTCCCGAACTCTCGGGCTTCTCGAAGCATGACGTGCAGGCAATTAAGGCGTTCATCTCCCGGCGCGTCGATCGCGCCCGCCTCGCATGGGCCAAGCGCGCGCAGGACTACCATCGGCAGTGCATCTTCATCGGGTCAACGAACGACGCGAAGTATCTGCGCGACGAAACCGGCGGGCGCCGCTTCTGGCCGGTGGAATGCCTGCTCGACGAAGACTCGAACATCGACATCGAGGCGCTGCGCGAGGAAGTGGAGCAGCTTTGGGCCGAGGCGCGCGCGGGATACCGTGCGATGCGCGCCGAGCAGCCCAATGGCCCCCTGCCGCTCTATCTTGCTGACGCCGAAGCGAACGAAGAGGCCGAGCGCCTGCAAGAATCGCGTCGCGTCGAGACCGTCGAGGACGCCATGGCCGGGCAAATCGCCGGCTGGCTCGAAATGCCCATCTCGAAGGGTGACGGTTTCGCCGATGACGAGAAGGTGCTGCGCAATGCCACCTGCCTCAAGCAAGTTTGGATCGAAGGGCTCGGCAACGACCCGCGCTCCTATAACGCGCAGGCGGCACAGACGGTCGGCCGGGCGTTCCAGCGTATCAAGGGCTGGGACAACCGCTCGACGCGCACGCGAGACTTCGGGAAGTATGGCAAGCAGCGGGCATATTTCCGCGGCGCGGCGCGCGCTGACCTGGATCGCGGCGGGCTCGACCTCATTTTCTGACCGGTCCCGTTTATCCTTTGATTAACCATCTCGGCGTATCAAGGCGCAAAGGATCGGTTATGAAGCAAAAAATCACCATTGCGCTTGTTCTCGTCGCGATCGCCGCAGTCGCTTATATGACCGCTGGCAACGAACGGATGCGGGATTTTATGTACGAGGCTGCACGCTCGCCGACGCCCTGAATTGTGTTAGTTTGAGCCACGATAGCGCGTCACATCGGCGTAGGTCGGCCGCGCGCCGCATTGCTGGCACCGGAGCCGTTTAATCAGTTTGTAGACGACGGTCTTTTCCGACAGGCCGCGCGCCTGCGCGAATCGCCCGAGCGGCTCGCTTACCGAACGCCCGCAGCCGCAGCGGATGTTGAGATAGCAGCCCATCCGATACCCAATCGGGTCGATCGGCTTCGGTCGATTGTAATTTGCGGCCATGGGGCCGCTTTGGGATGTTCCCTATTCGTTCGCAACCGATTCGGGGCACTGCGTCGGCTCGACATAGACCGCGAGCGTGTGAATTGGGTCTCCGGTGTGCGTGCCGGGAGACCATGCAGCATTGACCCAATGGGCGACTTCCTGGACGGTAAAGCTTGAAGTGCCGTGCTCCGCGCGGGCGGCTTCACCAGCATTGCCCGTGAGCCAGATATACTCGCCGACGGACGGTTTCGCCCGAAGCCAGAGGCTCGCGATTTCCGTGTCGTCGGCGAGCATGATTTTTGCTCCGATCACGCCGGCAGCGCTCGCGGGCTGTCCGGCGCGGCTAGCAGCAATTGCGGATCGTAGCCGAAGAAGACGCTGGTGATAGGAGTAACGCCAGCCCCAATATTCTCGGCGCACCAGGCTTGCCAAACAGCTTGAGCAAAGCGCTCGGCGAATGTGCGCGGCGGTTTCGTGACGCAGAACGGTAGAATTTCGAATGTGGCGGGCATCACATTGCTGCCCGCGGGCTGTCCGGGTGCCCAAGGGGCCAACCGAAGGTGTCATAGCCGACGATAAAATAGGTGTACCCCTGCGCGTGCTGAATATCGCGGATGTCGATCGCGCCGGCCGCCGAACGCACAAGCTGACCGTCCGGCAGCACGAACTCGACGACCTTTGCCTGTTGGGCCTGGATGCGCGCGATGGCGGCCTTGTGCTGCTCGACTGTGATTGGCGGGTGGACGTGGGCGGCAAGGCCGTCCCAATCCGAAGCTGGGGCGGCCGTCGGCTGCGCGCGGCGACCGAAGATGCGTTTCAGGATGCTCATGCTGCGCGCTCCTTGGGGGTGATGTCCGACCATTTCAGCGGCCGTAGGGGCAAGCCGGTAAATCTGTTGATGTCTCCCGGCGCCGACGGGGCGACCATCTCGCCTTTGGCGTCGATTCCCCAATAATCCTTGTCGCCCTCGACGCCCGGAAAGAGCAAGTCGCTCGCATACCGAAAAAAGGAGCGATAGATACGCTCGGATCCGCTGTTGGCGCCGCCGTCTCCGCATCGCGCGATCAGATACTCGAGTCGGCGCTTCGCCCGGCCGCCCGAGCCCTCAGGCCCCCAATAGGGGTGCCCTTTCTGGTGGTGCTCCGTCATTGCAAGGACGCCGTTCGCGCTCACCGCTGCTGAATGATAAGCCTGCACCAGCCGTAGGAGTTCCCCGCGGGTCAGGTCGTCAAATGGCGTCTCGCCATATCGAAGATCGGCCGGCTTCTTGAAGCGGGCTTTGCCTGGAATGCCGCGCGCTGGCGGATAGCGCCCCTCGGTCATCTCAATGTCCCTTATATCGTGTGATTGCGACGCGAGGCGGCTGGCCGAGAGAAACGCTCCACAGGATGTCCCAATGCTCGGGGTCGATCAACAGCGCGGCCTCGCGCTCGGCGATCGACATCCAACGCACCATGGCCGCCTCTTTGCATGCCTGCGCGATGGCAGCATTGGTCGCCTTAACGAGGTCATACGCCTTTTGAGCGATTGGGTCGGTCGTCGGCGGAATATTGAGGTCCGGTTGATTGCTCACGCTCTGTACTCCTGGATCGGCCGGCGGGGGACCAAGACGTGCTCGGGCCAATGGATACGGACATGCTTGACCAGTTTGACATAGGGGCTGTTTCCGTAGCCTCGCACGTCATCGTTGGCGATGGCAGTCAAAATCTTGAACATTGCGGCGTTCAATAGTGCCCTTGAGGCGGGATTATTTGGAACGGCCATCGCTTGCATCTCCGATTCTTTCAATCTCACGTTTAAGTTGAGATTCAGATTTTCGCAAGCAGGAATCTCAGGCCGTCTCAACATTCCGGCCATTGTTGATCGGGCCATCGGGCTTTGAATCCGGTTTTGTGTCTCACGACGTATCGAACACAAGCAAATCACTGATTTTGCGGGGCAAATACAGGTCGAACAGGGTCGATTTGGGACCTGTTCGACCTTAAAGTGCTGATTTCGCATGATAATACACGCAATTGACAGGGTAACAGGGTTTTCCCCCTATACGTGTCATCTCTCACGCTCGCATCACGCCCACTGGTGTTCGCCTTGCGCTCCAATCCTCCTTTTCCGCTTCCCCTCTAATTCGACAACTTCTTATATAATCTTGTTACCCTGTAAATCCTGTGTTCTGACGTGTAATTTCAAGCACTTAAGGTCGAACAGGTCCCCAACCCACCTTGTAACCCTGTTAATTCCCGATCAATCGGCCGCTTTTGATCGAATTTTCCGATAACCGATCTGCGCGACATATCGGGCCAGTCGATCAATGCGCAGCGATTGCGTAGCCCTGATTAACAATCACCCTATGTCTATATAGCAGAATTTGAAAACACCGGGATTCCGCGCTCAGCGCCACCCCCGGAAGCCCCCCGACGCCCGGAAGGACCCTAACCCCCCTCTGAGCAGGCATGAGACGACGAGAGACACAAAGGCCGCGTTCGCATCAATCCACACGGATGCACGGATGCGCATAATGAGAAGGCATGAGAAGCCGTGGGCTCTACTGCTACGCAGAGAGACACCATGAGACACCCAGCAGCCCCCATTGAGGGACTCACGAGTGATCGAATTATTCGATTAGTGAAGCGGTGCAGCTACCCAATGGGCAAGCAATGCCGGCGGGTCAGGCGCGGCGCGGGGCTTGAACAGCAGGGGTAAGGCAAGGTCGAGCAGGTCGAGCGCCACGGGCTCGGCAAGGTCATCGACTCTCAAGCGCGGCGCGCTGGCCACCCATGGCAGGGGTGCAGGTCGGCCAGGGTGCGGGGCGCACATACGAAGAGGCCCGCGGGCGGGTTGCGCCAGCGGGCCAAGGTGAGGGAGCAGAGGAAGGGGGTTAGGGATCCTCGGTGAGTGAATCCAAATAGCGGGTTATCTCATGGGCCGCGGCTCTTGGATTGCGTGCCGCGTCGGCCTTGCGGTACGGGTCATAGAAGCGTGTCGCATGTTCGATTGTGGCATGACGAGCAATCAGGCGGTCGAACGTGTCGCCGCTGATTCGGCCCTTGTTGAGGGCAGCAAGCGCCCGACGGATGCGCCGCAGCAACTCGCACCGCTGCGCGTAGGCGAATGAGGTTGATTGCTCGCTCCTCATAGCCGTTCGATCCGTGCGCAGGTCGGGAAGTCCGACTCTTCGACCGCATAGAGCGGCCCGGCGGCACCATCGCAGCCGAGACCAATGAAGCGGGGCGGGTTGTGCGGCTCGCGCTCGCAATAGGTGACAGGCGCGGCCGTATGGGACTGCAAAGCCGCCATGCAATCGGACAGGGTGACGCCGTGCTCCACGATGTCGCTATTGCCGTCCGCATGTTCGACGATGGCGCGCCACGATTCCTTGACCGCTGGCGCGGGGGTATTCGCTGCGGTGACAATGCCGACCAAAGCGAGCGGAACGATTGCGCCGAGCAGATAGCGGCGCGCGCTCATTGGTCGACCTTTCCAGCAGTCAGGTGCTCGGCCTTGGCGATGTCCCACGCTGTGGACCAAAGCGCCGCATCGTCGGCGTTGGTGGGTGTCATGTCGCGGCCCGTGACTGCCTTGAATGCGACGGCCATGGGGACATTGGCGTCGCAAAAATCGTGGCTCGCGCAAATGCCGGGTTCGGCGGCGAAGTTGCGAACTCGCATCTCTACCCATTCGTCCGGTGAAAGCGTTTTGCGCAGCCCTTCAACGAACGCAAAGGCGATGGCGGCCGGTTCGGTGAATCCCGGCAGGGACCGCAACACGGCGTCCCAATCGTCGGTTTCGAACAGGCTGAGGATTCCGTCGGCGAACTGCCAGCCCCCCTCAGGGTGACGATTGGTGCAGCGCTGCACCTGAAAGCGTGAGAAGTCGCCTCCGGCTTCGCGGTCGTTCGCGTCGGGATAATCCACCCAAAGCACAACGCCGCTCGCCTCATGGATGAAGCAAGGGCAAGGTTCCTGTTTCCAGCTACGATCAATGAAGCCCGCCGGTATTGTCGGCACGGCGTCGGCCGGATAGTCCGGGAACTCTTTGCGAAAATCACTCATGGCGAATATCTCCTTAATAGTGAACTGTTAGGCGCGAATTTCCCGGCCGTGCTTGCTGAAAAGCGGACCCGTGTAGGCGGTCGGGTTGGGCACGCGCTTGGAAGGCGCGGCGCGGTCGAGCCTGTCAAAGGCACGCAGGCCAGCAACGACGATAGCGACGAAGAGGAAGGCAGCGATTGCGATAGGTGCGAACATTGTGATTCCCTTTCCTTTGATGATTCGGGTATACCGCACCAAAGGTTGAATATCAATTAAAACTTGAGATATTCAGATTGGCCAAGGGGCTTTGAAAACGACAACCGCCCAAATGAGCGCCGCGCTGCCATAGGCCAGCCAGCTAGGGCGCCCCTTTCGGCGTTGGTGGCGAAATATGACGATCGTCAGAATGAGCAGGGGGACAAGCGCGCGCATTATGCTGCCTTCTCATTCTCAGCTTCGACCGGTTGCAGATTGCCAAAGCGGGAATCTGTCAGCCAGCCTATCGCCTGTTCAAATGTCTGATAGCGCCCGCCGAACATCGTTCCGAAAGCCCCGTCAGCCCAGGGTTCCCACCCGTCGAAGTCATACGTCGCACCCGGAACATCCCGACGGCCGCCCTCGCTAATGCGATAGAAGATTCCCGCCTTGCCATTCGTCGCTACGCAGTCGCGCGGGATCCAATAGCGCGAGCCGTTTTCGTCGGGCTCGGTTGTTTTATTGGTGTAGGTGATAGCCCGAAGGCCGATCGAGTGAATTTTGGCCAGAATGTTCATTATTCCGCCCCTTTACGAACAACGATCATCACCGACGCAACGCCCGTGCCGCTTTCCTTAAAAGCCCCGGCCGGAATTTCGGCCATTTCGCCGCCCTGCTCTTCGAGCCATTCGCGGAACGTCGAATAAGGGCGTTGCGCGCGGAACGACACGCCCGCCCCCATGATGGCAACTAGTGCGCCACCCGGACGGACCATTTCGAACGCGCGGCGGACGTGCTCGACATCCTGCCCGTTCTCAAACGGGGGATTCATAATCACGGCGGCAAATTGTCGCGCGGTGTCGAGTTCCATAAAGTCGCCCTGCTCGACCTCGTGCCCCTTGAGGCGCAGAATATCCGCAAGGCTGGCATGGCGTTCGATGCAATGGACATTGTGCCCGGCGTCGCGCAGCGCGTCGGCAATAGCCCCGCTGCCTGCGCTCGGTTCGAGTACGTCCGCGCCGTCGGGCAATTCGGCCCGTTCGATCATCTCGACCACCAACGCCGACGGCGTCGGGAAATAACCGGGAATTTTGGCAAACCTCATAGCTTCGAGTTGCCGCCGCAGTTCCTCTTCGTTGGCGCGCGCCGGATCGGTGGGAGCATCGAGCAACGCCCACGCCGCGGCGGCCTTGTCATTCTTCGCAAGGTCGCGATGGTCATAGGGACGGCCAAGGGGGCGCCCTGCGTCATAATAACCGCCGCCGCGGTCCATCGCCTCGGCCGCCAAGTCGAAAAGTTCCGCCTTGGTCGAGACGCGAGCGAGGGCCGAAGGATAATCGCCGGCTTCGAGACGCTCGGCAAGAGTGCGGGCAATCCGCTGCGCTCGCTCCCACTGCGTCCCCTCGTTGCGCGCCTCTGCCGCCATGCGGGCCTTGCGGGGCGTGTTCGTGTCGCGGTCGCGCAAACAGTGGTCAATCTTCGCTTGCATGCTATCGGCGTGCGCGCGCAGCTTGGCCGGACCGGTAGAGGGTGCGGGTTTGCTGTCGGCGACGGGTCGCGCCTTCCCCTCATTTGACCCCGGCGCCGCGCCTCCCTGCTCGGCGACAAACTGGCGGGCTTTCGCTCCGTCCTTAAACGCGAAACCGCCGGGCGTGCCGCCCCAGGGCTTCGAGTACCAACCGCCGAGCGGTCGAGCCGCGGACAACAGCGCGTCATAGGTGTCGCGGTCAACGCGCTCGCCCATGATAGCGATATGCATCTGAAAGCCCTTTTTCGTGTGCGTGTGCTCTTCGATCGTGAACAGGCCGCCCGCAGCGCTTGGCGGGATGTCGCGAGTTGCCGCCGCCGGCTTTGCCGGAGTAATGCCCTTAGCCGAGTCGCTGAATTCCAGTCCCGCTACCGCGAAATACTGACCGTGGGATTTTTTGACGCACCAACCGCTAGAGTCGCGCCAGCCATTCTTGAGATAGTAGCCCGCACCCATGCTGTATTTTTCGCGGTGCTCGGCATTTTCGGGAGCCTCGGCAAGGTGCGCCGTTTCGGGGAAGGTTGCGGCCGCCTTTCGCATTTCCGCGAACAGGTCGCGCCGATGAGAAGACCAGGCGAGCACTACAGTCCGCACGGTCCGATGATTGTGATAGTCGCTTGCGCTGTCGCTGGCGTCCTCGTGCAATTCTGCGATGATAGCGCATTCGGCCCACGCCGGTTTGTACTGAGCAATAGCGGACTCGGCGGCCGATCGGCCGGCTTGCGTCTCTACTTGCTCTTGCTGATAGGCGGCGCGGCGCGTTTCGGCCGCCGAGTCCGCGAGTGCCAGAAGGTCCGCAACGTCCGACCGGGCGGGAAAGCGTTCACCGTCAGCGGCTCGCTTGGTCGCCGTATATTCGTCCATAGTGAACCGCTTTGCGTCGCTTGACACTGCGACGATGTCCCACCGGATCGGCGACATAGGGGCAGGACCACCAATAGCCAGAAATTGACCGGCCGCGTTTGGCTCGATGGTCGCAACCCAATGCAACCCGTGGGCGCTGCAATAGAGCGGCTGTCCAACGATGACGGGGCAGGGGGCGACGATGGTAGTTTGTGCGTTCATGGTAAGACTCCCTCAGTAGTTCAATTAAATAGTGATATTGTGGGCGCAATTCGACTGCCGGGCGCGGTCAAACCGGCCGATCCAGTCGGAAACCTTGCTGTTCGACGCTTCCCGCGCTGCCTCAACTTCCCGGAGGTGCTCAGCTTCGCGAATGGCGGCCAAGCGCTCCGCAGCGATAGCGGCGAACAGTTCGTGACGATCCGCGAAGCCCCGGCGACGCGCGGCGGCGTCGGCTTCCCATTCGCACCGGTTCACAGTTCCGGCCCTTCCTCGTCAAAGTCGGGTTCGGATCCGAGCGCGCGGCCGAGCGTGCGGAGTTCGGACAGAAGCGTTTCGCGTTCGTCGCCAAAGACCTTGCGGACATAGTCGTCGGGCGCATCGGACTCGACGCCCCAAAGGCCAGCCGACTCGATGGTCAGGACCCGAAACGAATTGCCGCCAATCGGAATATGGATAATCGCGCGGCACCGAAGGCCGATATATTCCCAATCGCCAGCCTCGAACGCTGCCATGCGCGCGGTAGCGAAGTGCGTTTGCTGCTCATACTCGGCCGCGTGCTGCGAACCGTTCACGTCGGTCGGAAGCGGGTCGCCGATATAGCCGGGCGCCTCAGGATCAAGCGACGGCCAAAAACCCTCGTCCCTCTCGTCGGGGCGCTCGTCAGTCATTTCGACTTCGCGAACGCAATCCCACGATTGAGGATCAGCGTGCAATAGGCACCCCCTTCGTGGGGTGATCGGCGTGCAAAAAGGACCCCTTCATCCCGGGGATTTAGTCGGCCGACTGGTTTT